>NZ_JBFRGO010000001.1:0-1403375 GCF_052115395.1 Lysobacter sp. 2RAF19
GGCGGCGTGCTGCGTTACCAGCACGATTCACGTAAAAACAAGCTTCACGCCTATTTCTATCTGGGCAGCAGACTTGTGGCGATTCGCGAGACGCCGATTGGGGCGAGCAACCATGTCGTCAAGTACCAGCACACCGATGCGCTGGGAAGCCCAGTCAAGGTCACGGATGCGAATCGCGCCCTGCTGGAGGCTACCGAGTATGAGCCTTACGGCAAGGTGCTGAATCGGCCGATTCATGACGGGCCCGGATTCACCGGGCATGTAGAGGATGCGGCGACCGGGCTGACGCATATGCAGCAGCGCTATTACGATCCCGCCATCGGACGGTTCTTGTCGGTCGACCCGGTTACGGCTGATGGCAACACGGGCGGGAACTTCAATCGCTACAAATACGCCGCGAATAATCCATACAGCTTCAAAGATCCGGATGGCAGGCAGGAATGCCGCTCATGCGAAATGTCTTACGGCGCTGCGGTTGGATTCATGATGCGCAGAGAAGATGCGCGTATGGGCTGCTGGTGAAGCGGCGGCAGGAACAGCAGGAAGTGGTGCTGAAGAAGGTGCTGCGATTGGCCAGGCTGTTGGAAATGTTGTTGATACAGGAACAATTTCTAAGCAAGCCGTTGCGACTCTTGCGACTGTTGTAGTGGTCGGTGCGCTCACGCATGGGAAATCAGGTGCCGGCCCCATGCATGGCCCTTCTCCGAAAATCAATTTGGGTCAGCAAGGAAAGCATCAGACTGGACATAACAATTAATTCCAGGAAGAAGTGTTCTTACTGGAAATCCGGCTGAACTTGGAAGGCATGCGGGAACCGGGCAGCAGGTAGGAAAGATTGATGTCGGACTTCCTGGGTCTAAGGAGCGCGTGAATTTCGGCCAGCAGATCGGCAACTATGTTGACCAGGCTGGCAATGCGGCACCGACGACGAACGGAATAATCCATTATGGGAAGGATAGTATTCACATCGTCCCATCGAGGCCTGATCCATGAACGAAAATTTGCGATCCGATATAGTCCTAAGCGTGAATCGGGCGCTACTCGGAGAGGTATTTCCAGAGCTTGTTGCGGTCTCCTGCGAAGTTGAGGATGAAAGAAAATTTGAGTTGACCTTTTTTGTGGACTCCGAGCTTCCTGCTTTTAAGGTGGAAGACATTTCTTGCATTGAAACGGAAGTTATCGCTGACTTCCCGAGTAATTTTGAGATCTCGCACAAGGTCGTAAATTCAAGGCAGGCTAGCCTTCCGGCATCTGATGCCTTCTGGATATTCCTTCGGAAGACTAATGAACAGGTCTAAGACCACGTCCTGATCGTTCATCCGCACAAGGCCCGCATTGCGGGCCTTGTCGTAATCTCCCCCTAACCATGCACACCTGAGAAGTAGAGCTTTCTGGCATCTTTTCGGCCAGGAGGTTCCATGAAGAAGTCGAAGTTCAGTGAGACCCAGATTGTTTCGATCCTCAAGCAGAGCGACGCCGGGGTGCCGGTGAAGGATCTGTGCCGCCAGGCCGGGATCAGCCCGGCGACGTACTACCAATGGAAGTCGAAGTACGGCGGCATGGAGGCATCGGACCTGAGGCGGGTTAAGGATTTGGAAGCGGAGAACGCCAAGCTCAAGCGCATGTACGCCGAGCTGGCGCTCGACAACGCGGCGATGAAGGAGCTGATTGAAAAAATTGTAGGGCCGGCGCGGAAGCGCGAAGCGGTTCGTTTCCTGCTTGAAACCCAGGGACGTCCGCTTCGCCGCGCCTGCGACTGCGTCGGCCTGTCGCGTTCGGCCTGGTACGCCCCGCCCGCGGATTGGACAGTGCGCGATGCTGCGCTGATCGCCGCACTGGCACGCCTGGTCGAAGCCAAGCCGGCGCGCGGCTACGGGAAGTGCTGCCAGATCCTCAACAAATCCCATCCACAGTGGAACCACAAGCGGATCTATCGGGTGTACTGCGCCATGAAACTCAATTTGCGCCGCGCAGCCAGACGGCGCTTGCCCAAGCGTGAGCGCGTGCCGTTGTATGTGCCCGAGCGTCCCGATTCGGTCTGGTCCGCCGATTTCATGCTCGATGCGCTGGCTTGCGGCCGCAGCTTCCGCACCTTCAACCTTGTCGACGACTTCAACCGCGAAGCGATCCATATCGAGGTCGACACCTCGATCACCTCGCATCGGCTGGTGCGCATCTTCGAACAAATCCGCCAGGAACGGCCCTTGCCGCAGGTGCTGCGCACCGACAACGGCCCCGAATTCCTGGGCGAGGTTTTCGTGCAATGGGCCAAGGCCAACCGCATGGCCATCCAGTACATCCAACCCGGTAAGCCGAACCAGAACGCCTATATCGAACGTTTCAACCGCACCTACCGGGAGGACGTGCTGGATCAGTTCCTGTTCGCCCGACTTGAGGACGTACGCGAAGCCACCTGGCACTTTCTCATCGATTACAACGAGCACCTACCCCACAGTTCCCTCGGCGGCATGACGCCCGTCGAATACCGCCATCACCGCGAAGAGAGCTCTACTTTCGATTTGTCCGCTTGACGGGGGTGATTACGCAACGACCGGCTCATCCCCGTGCCGTCCTGCCTGTTCGAAATCACGGACTCCCGACCCTCCAGGTTCTGGGTGATCAGATATCAAGGCCTGACGCTCTCAATGGATCCCGTCGAATTCCTGGAGAACCCGTATCTGTCGGAGGACATCTTCGATCACGAAGACGATGCGATGGTCGTGTTCGCGGAAATGAGAAGACGTTTCGAATCGGAGTGAGCCACGATTTGCCGAAAGGGTTCAAATGAAAGTTCAAGCTATCCAGACGCAGCTTGCTCCGGAGCAGCGTTGAGCGATGGGCGTGAAGCCGGAATATGCGAGTAGGAGTTGATCTGCGGAAGTGCTCTTCAGGGGGGGGGCTTTCGTAGCACTTATGTTGACGCCTAAACAAGTAGATCGACGCTAAGGATGGAGGGGCGCTCTTCGCGAGCACCCCACCGCGGAAAGCGCTTACTCCCGCGCAATCTTCTCCCGCATCGGCATCCGCCCGGGCCAACCACCGGCCAGCGCGCGATACAACGCGACCACACTCACCGCACTGCGCGTCCGCGCATCCGCAAACGCATCCTGCGCCTGCAACTGCACGCGCTCGGCGTCCAAGACCTCGAACAAATCGACCGCACCGGCCTCATATCGCACGCGAGCAAGACGCGCGGCATTCGCGCTGTCCAACGCCGCCTGCTCACGATGTCCATCTTCGACACGCGCCCGATTCTGGCGAATCAACGCGTTCTCGGTGTCCTCCAACGCCAGCAACACCGTCTGTCGATAACGCGCGAGCTCGCCTTCGGCATTCGCATCCGCCGCAGCGATGTGCGCCCGCACACGCCCGACATCCAGGAACGACCAATCGATGCCGAGCGCCACCACGCGCGTTTCGCTGTCGCGCTGGAACAGATTGCCCGCGTCGATCGACTGGCTGCCGATCAAACCGCCGAGGGTGAAGCGCGGAAACAGGTCCGCGGTCGCCACGCCGACGCGTGCGGTCGAGGCATGCAGGCGTTCTTCCGCGGCAGCGACATCGGGACGGCGACGCACGATTTCGCCCGGCGTCCCGGCGTCGATCTGCTCCGGCAAAGCGGGCAGGGGCGCGGGCTGGTCGAGTTGCGCGATCAGCGCCTCCGGTACGCGGCCGGTGAGCACCGCGATGCGATGTTCTGCGAATGCAACCTGCGCCTCGAGCTGCGGAACGATCGCGAGCGTGCTTTCCAACTGCGATCGCGCACGCGAGGTGTCGAACTCGGTGCCGCGGCCGGCATCCATGCGTGCCTGCACGATCCGCAGCGTGCCTTGCTGGTTTTCCGCGTTCTCACGAGCGACGCGCAGGCGTTCCTGCAGGCCACGCAGTTCGAAATAACTGCGGGCCACGTCGCCGACGATCGCGACCTGCATCGCCGCCAGGTCGTTCGCGCCGGCTTCCACGCCCGCACGATTGGCTTCGACATTGCGGCGCACGCGGCCCCACAGGTCGAGTTCCCAACCGGCGACGACGCCGACATCGTAGGAATCCACGTCGTCGCGGCCTTCGCGCGACACACCCGGCGCCTGGTCCGCGCTCAGACGGGAACGGCTGGCGTTGCCCTGCGCGGTGATGGTCGGGATCTGGTCGAACTTCGCGTTACGCAGCAGCGCATTGGCCTGGTCGTAGCGCGAGAGGGCGATGCGCAGGTCGTGGTTGGCGGAGAGGGCTTCCTCGACGAGCGCGGTGAGTTGCGCATCGCCGAAGCGTTCCCAGAACGCATCGTCGGCGGGCGCGGCGACGGCGGTCGAATCGGCGCGCGCGAAGCTCGCCGGTTCGACGGCGGTCGGCCGGACGTAATCCGGGCCGACCGCGCAGGCCGCCAACAACGCCGTGGCCAGCACGGTCATCGCAAGGCGCGCACTCACCATGGGAGCGTCTCCTCGAAATGCACGAACCCGCCGGTCGGGCCATCGGCGCCGAGCAGGGCCATGCGCACGCTGGTGCGCGCTCCGTCGGCGACGTCGAGATCGCCCGCCGAATTCATGTCGGTCTTCACCGAACCCGGATGCACCGCGTTGACCTTGATCCCCGTGTCCTTCAACTCGTGCGCCAGTTGCACGGTCCACGCGTTCACCGCGCTCTTGGAGACGTTGTAGGCGGGAATCTTGATGTCGTAGATCGGCGAGGCCGGGTCGTTGTTCGCACCGACCGAGCCCAGGAGGCTGGAGACATTGACGATGCGCGCGGCCGGCGCCTGCTTCAACAGCGGCAGGAAGGCCTGCGTCGTGGCGACCACGCCGAACACGTTCGTATCGAAGGTCTCGCGCCACGTGGCCAGCGACTGTTCCGAAGGCTTGCGCTGCCAATCGTCGACCAGCACGCCGGCGTTGTTCACCAGGATGTCGAGGCGTCCGTGGCGCCGCGTCACTTCCTGCGCGGCCTGCGCGATGCTGTCGTCGTTGGCGACGTCGATCGCGATCGCTTCGACCTGCAGGCCCTCGGCTTGCAGTTTCAGCGCCGCCGCGACGGCCTTTTCGCGATCGCGGCCGCCGAGCAGCACGTGGATGCCGGCGTTGGCGAGTTGGCGGACGGTTTCCAGGCCGATGCCGCGCGTGGCGCCGGTGACCAGCGCGACCTTGTCGGTGTTGCGGAGAGTGGGGGCAATGGCGGTCATGTGTATGTCTCCGATGAATCAGGCTTGCGTCGTCGCGAGCGCGGCGGCGGGATCGGCCTTGCGGGTCACGAGCTTGCGCAGCGCGACGTAGAAGACCGGCGTGAGGAACAGGCCGAACAGCGTGACGCCGAGCATCCCGGAGAACACCGTGATGCCGGTGACCGAGCGCACTTCCGCGCCCGCGCCGTGCGAAAGCACCAGCGGCACCGTGCCGGCGATGAACGCGATCGAGGTCATGACGATCGGGCGCAGGCGCAAACGGCAGGCTTCCAGCGCCGCTTCCACGATGCCCTTGCCTTGGAGTTCCAGCTCGCGAGCGAACTCGACGATCAGGATCGCGTTCTTGCACGCCAGGCCCATCAGCACGACCAGGCCGACCTGCACGAACACGTTGTTGTCGCCGCCGGTGAGCTTCACGCCGACCAGCGCGGAGAGCAGCGTCATCGGCACGATCAGGATCACGGCCAGCGGCAGCGTCCAGCTTTCATACAGCGCCGCGAGCACGAGGAAGGCGAGCAACACGGCCAGCGGGAACACCACCAGCGCGGCCTTGCCCTGCGTGGCCTGCTGGTAGCTTAGATCGCTCCAGTCGAAGCCCATGCCGTTCGGCAACACCTGGCCGGCGATTTCCGTGACCTTCTCCATCGCCTCGCCCGAGGACATCTGCTTCGGGTCGTAGCCGCCGAGCAGGTCGGCCGCCGGATAACCGTTGAAGCGCAGCACCGGGTCGGGGCCGTAGGACTGCTTGATGGTGACCATCGAACCGATCGGCACCATCTGGCCGTCGACGTTGCGCGTGCGCAGCTTCGCGATGTCTTCCACGTTGTCGCGGAAGGGACCGTCGGCTTGCGCGACGACCTGCCAGGTGCGGCCGAACATGTTGAAGTCGTTGACGTAGGCCGAACCCAGGTAGGTTTGCAGCGTGTCGAACAGCTCCGTCAGCGGCACGCCCTGCGCCTTGGCCTTCACGCGATCGACTTCCGCATCCAGCTGCGGCACGTTGGCCTGGTAGCTGGTGATCGGATAGCCCATGCCCGGCGTCTGCGCGGCGGTGCCCTGCAAGGCCTGCACCGCGCTCTGCAGCGCACCGTAGCCGAGGTTGGCGCGGTCTTCGACGAACAACGAATAGCCCTGGCCGTTGCCCAAGCCGAGGATCGGCGGCGGCATCAGCGCGAAGGCGAAGCCTTCCTGGATGTGCGAGATCTTCGCGTTGAGCTCGTCGTTGATTTCCTTGGCCGACTTGTGGCGCTCGTTGAAGGGCTTGAGCGGGAAGAACACCACGCCGCTGTTCGGGGTGTTGGTGAACTGCAACGGGTTCAGGCCGGGGAAGGCGACTTCATGCGCGACGCCGTCGATGCTGCGCGCAGCTTCGGCGACTTTCTTCAACGCCGCGTCCGTGCGTTCGATCGACGCGCCTTCGGGCAACTTCACGCCGGCGATCAGGTACAGCTTGTCCTGCGTCGGAATGAAACCCGCCGGCACCCACTGGAACACGAAGCCCGCGGCGATGAGCAGCACCGCATAGACGCCGAACACGCGGCCACGATGGCCGAGCATGCGGCCCACGCCGGTCTGGTAGCGCGAGGAGTTCTTGTTGAAGAAGCGGTTGAACGGACGGAAGATCCAGCCGAAGCCACGCTCGATGAAACGCGAGAGCAGGTCCTGCTTCGCGCCGTGCGGGCGCAGCAGCTTGGCGGCCAGCGCCGGCGAGAGCGTCAGCGAGTTGATCGCCGAGATCACGGTGGAGATCGCGATGGTGACGGCGAACTGCTTGTAGAACTGGCCGGTCACGCCCGAGAGGAACGCCATCGGCACGAACACCGCGCACAGCACCAGCGCGATCGCGATGATCGGGCCGGAGACTTCCTTCATCGCCAGGTGCGCGGCCTGCAGGGGCGTTGCGCCTTCCTCGATGTGGCGTTCGACGTTTTCCACGACCACGATCGCATCGTCGACCACGATGCCGATGGCGAGCACGAGCCCGAACAATGTCAGCGTGTTGATCGAGAACCCGAGCAGGTGCAGTGCAGCGAAGGTACCCACCACCGACACCGGCACCGCGATCAGGGGGATGATCGATGCGCGCCAGGTCTGCAGGAACAGGATCACCACCAACACCACGAGCAGGGTGGCTTCCAGCAGCGTGCTGACGACGGCCTTGATCGAATCGCGCACGAAGATCGTCGTGTCGTAGACCGTGCGGTATTCCACGCCCGGCGGGAAGCGCGACTGCAACTGGTCCATCTTCGCGACCACCTGGTCGCGGATCGCCAGCGCATTGGCGCCCGGCGCCTGGAACACGCCGATGGCGGCCGCGTTCTGGCCGTCCAGGCGCGAGCGCAGCGTGTAATCGCCGGCGGCGAGTTCGACGCGCGCGACATCGCCCAGGCGCACGACTTCACCGTCGTCGCCCGACTTCAGCACCACATCCTTGAACTCTTCGACCGAGCGCAGGCGACCCTGCGCATTGATCGGCGTGAGGAAATCGCTGCCGTTGGCCATCGGCTCGGCGCCGAGCTGGCCCGCGGAAACCTGGATGTTCTGCTCGCGCACGGCGCGCAGCACGTCGCCGGCGGTCATGCCGCGCGCGGCGATCTTGTCCGGGTCCAGCCACAGGCGCATCGCGTAATCGCCGCCGCCGAACTGGTGCGCTTCGCCCACGCCCGGGATCTTCGACAGTTCATCCTTGACGTGCAGGCGCATGTAATTGCGCAGGTACAGCGTGTCGTACTTGCCGTCGGTGGAAACCAGGTGCACGACCATCAGGAAGGTCGGCGACTGCTTCTGCGTCGTCACGCCCTGGCGCCGCACATCCTCGGGCAGGCGCGCGAGTGCTTGCGCCACGCGGTTCTGCACCTTCACCGCCGCATCGTCGGCATCGGTGCCGGGTTTGAAGGTGATGGTCATCTGCAGCACGCCGTCGGAACCGGCGACGGACTTGAAATACATCATGTCCTCCACGCCGTTGATCGCTTCCTCCAGCGGCGTGGCCACGGTTTCGGAGATCACCTTCGGGTTCGCGCCCGGATACACGGTGCGCACGATCACCGACGGCGGCACCACTTCGGGATATTCGCTGATGGGCAGCAGCGGGATGGCGATCAGGCCCGCTGCGAAGATCACGATCGACAGCACCGCGGCGAAGATCGGCCGGTCGATGAAGAATTTGGAGAAGTCCATGGCAACCTCGGGGGGAGCAGGGAATGGGGAACAGGGAATAGGGAATAGTTGTCCGTGGCGGCCGGCGGAGCGGCCACACATCAGGCATCTGGTGTCGGGGAGCTGGAGGAGCGGGGGAACAACAATTCCCCATTCCCCATTCCCGATTCCCTCGCTACTTCATCGCAACCTTCTCGCCAGCCGGCTGCGCACCCATCGCAATCGCCTTCGGCGAAACCGGCATGCCCGGCATGAAGACCTTCTGCACGCCGTGGACGATGACCTGGTCGGTCGGCGCCAGGCCCGAGCGCACCACGCGCAGGCCATCGATCATCGGGCCGGGCACGATGTCCTTGCGCGCGGCGGTGTTGTGCGGGCCGAGCACGTAGACGTACTTGCGGTCCTGGTCGGTGAGCACGGCCTTGTCGTCGACGAGCATCGCCTTGAACTTGCCCGTGCCCTTCAACTGCACGCGCGCGAACAGGCCGGGCGTGAACACGCGATCGGGATTGGCGACCACGGCGCGCGCACGGATCGTGCCGGTCTTGGCATCGACCTGGTTATCGATGAAATCCACCGTGCCGTCGTGCGGATATCCGTCTTCATCGGCCAGGCCGATGCGGACCGGGTTGCGCACGCCGTCGCGTTCGCCCTTGCGCGCGAGCGCCGCGTAACGCAGGAACGCCTGTTCGTCGCTTTCGAAGTAGATGTACATCGGGTCCTGCGAGACCAGCGTGGTCAGCAGCGTCGAATCGGTCTGCGCCAGGTTGCCGACGGTCACCAGCGCGCGGCCGGCGCGGCCGTCGATCGGCGAACGTACCTGCGTGAACTGCAGGTCCAGGCGCGCGGCGGCCACCGCGGCTTCGGCGGCGCGGACGCCGGCATTGCCCTGCGAGGAGGCGGCCTTGCGGATCTCGAACTCTTCGCGCGAGATCGCCTTGGCGTCGATCAGGGTCTGCGCGCGCTTGTCCTGCATCTGCGCGAGCGATTGTTCGGCGCGCGCCTTCTCGAGGTTGGCCAGCGCCTGGTCGAGCGCGGCCTGGTAGGGGCGCGGGTCGATCACGAACAACAGGTCGCCTTTCCTGACGTCCTGCCCTTCGTGATACGCCACGTCCTGCACGTAGCCGCTCACGCGCGGACGCAGGTCGACCGTTTCCACCGCCTGCACGCGGCCGGTGAATTCGTCCCACTCCGCGACGTCCTTGCTCAGCACGGTGGCGACGCTGACTTCCGGCGGCGGCGGGGCCGCGGGCGCGGCTTCGCTCGTGCAAGCGGACAGCGCGATCGGCAACAGCGCGGCGAGCGCCAGCGTTCCGAGCACCACGCGGTTGACGACAGGCAATCGGTTATCGGCGGGTTGGCGGGTCATGAGCGTCTTCCTTGGAGGGGAGGGGAGAGGGCAGATCGTTGTTGTTCTTGTTCGAGGGAGAGAGCGCGCCGAGCAGGCGGCGCGCATCTGCATGGCAGCGTGCGGCGAGCGCAGCCTCGTCGCCATCCGATCCTTGTGTTTGCGACTTCGCCTGCGCCTGGCACGGGCCCTTGCAATGGACGATCGGGTCGATGGCGGTGCCGTCGTTGCGATCGAGCAAGGCGAGCGCGCGGTGGCCGACGCCGACGGCATCGGGCCACTGGTCGCAGGCGTGCCTGGCATTGGCTTCGGTCTTCACCGGCCAATCCAGCGACAGCAGTTGCACGCGCACGCCGCGCGGACGGGCTTCTTCGTGCAGCACGCGCGCGAGCATGCGCAACGCGGCGGCGCCGACCGAACGATGGCCGTAACCGGCCCAGGGGTTTTCGCCGCCGGGGCCGTCGACGATCACCCAACCACCGGCGCGGCCGCCTTGTGCGAGCAGCGGCAACAGATGGCGGGCGAGCGCGAGATGCGCGACGACGTTCTGGTCGATCGATTCGCGCAGTTCACCGGCCGAGGCATCCAGCAAGCGGCCGCGTTCGCGATCGCTGCACAGGGCCACGACCACGCCGTGCAGCGGACGGTCGAGTTTGCGCAGCGTGCGTTCCAGCGCCGCGGCATCGCGTTCGCTGCCGAGCATGGCGGGAACGATGGAAAGATCGGCGTGCGCATGCGATCCCTGCAATGCGCGCAACCCGTCGGTGTCGGGGGAGACGGCGATGACGGGCCGACCGGCGTCGAGCGCAGCGCGGACCACGCCGCGCCCGATGGCGCCGGTCGCGCCGAGGACCAGGAGGGCGGCGGAGGGGCCGCCCTGATTGTTACGGGAGGTGGACTTCATTGCCCCGCTCCCGGGATAGTTTCTCCCGAATGTGGGACGAAAGCGCGGATCAGGTCGTGGCGCTGCATCGCGCCGGCCACGGCGAGGCCAAGGACGAGCAGCGGCATGCCGACGAGGAAGGCGACCACCACGACCATCAGCCAGGCCGGACCGGCGCCATGTGCCGTCGCTTCACCGATCGCAAGGAATCCCAAGGCCACCAGCACGATCAGTCCGATCGGCAGAAGCGGCAGGAGAGCGAGGCGGGTGCGTTGCTGGGTCGACATGGCCGTAGGGGGTTCGGCGGGAATGGCGTGAAAGGTACGCCCCGGATCGGCACTTGATTAGCTGGCAAAACGGGGAATAATTGTCCCGGCCCCGGTCCAATGTTCCTCCCCCCTTAGCGACCCCGGCCCACAGGAGCCACGCATGGCCCGCGATCTCAACGACACCCTGATCTTCGTCAAGGTGGTCGAACACGGCAGTTTCATTTCCGCGGCGCGCGCGTTGCGGCTTCCCAAGACCACGGTCAGCCGCAAGGTGCAGGACCTGGAAACGCGGTTGGGCGCGCAGTTGCTCCATCGCACCACGCGCAAGCTCGGGCTGACCGAAGCGGGCAACGTGTATTACGAACACTGCCAGCGCATCGCGCGCGAACTGGACGAAGCCGAAAGCGCGGTGGGCCAGTTGCAGGGCGGTCCTCGCGGTTGGTTGCGCATTACCACTCCGTATTCGATGGGCATCGAGTGGATCGCGCCGCTGCTGGGCGAATTCCACCAGCGCAATCCCGAAGTCCGCGTGGAACTGGTGCTCAACAACGAGCCGCTGGACATCATCGACAAGGAACTCGACGTTGCGCTGCGCGTGGGCAACCTGCCCGATTCCAACCTCGTCGCGCGCCGCCTGGCGACGCTGCGCACGCAGGTGTACGCGAGCCAGCGTTACCTGGAACGCCACGGCGAACCGCTGCATCCCGACGACCTGCAGCACCACCGCACGCTGGCGATGAACAAGCAGCGCAAGAACGGCGCGGGCTTCAGCTGGCCGCTCCACGACGGCACCAAGAGCACCGAGTTCCGCATCGATCCGGTCTTCGTCGCCAATGATCCGGCCGGCTTGCGCGGCGCCCTGATCACCGGCGAAGGCTTGATGCTCGGCACCGACATCATGATGCGGCCCTACGTCGAAGCCGGTTACGTGCGGCGCGTGCTGCCGGCGTGGAACGGGCCGGAGTACGAAATGAACGCGGTGTTCCCGCGCGGTCGCGTGCAGTCGCCCAAGGTGCGCGCGTTCGTCGACTTCCTCGTCGAGCGCCTGGATTTCGACGCCGGCATGATGCAGGGCGTGTGCCCCGGATCGAGCTGCACCGAAGTGGGCAAGAAGCCGGCGACGATCGCCAATGCGTATCGCCTTGCGCTGCGCAAGGTGGCCGACGACGCGCCTGCGGCGAAGACCGTCGACGCCGAAGAGGGCGTCGAGGCCTAGCTGGCGGCTTGAATCCGCACGTCGGCGATCCAGCGCGATCGCCGGCGCGCGAGCCTGGCTTCGACGGTTTCGCCTTCGACGTCGCTGTCGCTGCGGTCGAAGCGTGCGGGATCCACGCCTTCGAAGGTGTTGATGTTCACCACCGCGTAATCGCGGCCGTCGATGCGGCACGTCGATGCGACCACCACGCCGCATCCGGTGCACACATGGAAATCCGCCGTGCGCGTGCCGAAGGCGTAGCGTTCGACGCGACCTGCATCGGCAATACGCAATGTCAGCGCCGCTTGCGGATGCGAAGTCCACGTCGCGCCATGCTTGCGGCAAAACGTGCAGCTGCAGGCGCGCGCAGGAATGCGCGGTGCATCGGCCGGCCAGTCCAGCGACAGACGGATGTTGCCGCAGTGGCAGCCGCCTTCGATCATGGGTGCGTCGGCGGCGTAAGACGCAACAACTTGCCGTCCTGTTCGTCGGTCAGCACATACACCTTGCCATCGTTGCCGACGCGCACATCGCGGATGCGCGCACCCAGGTCCTGCAACAGGCGTTCTTCGCCGACGATCTTGTTGCCCTTCAGCGACAGGCGGATCAGGTTGGATTCGGCAAGCGAACCGAGGAACAGGCTGTCGTTCCATGCGCTGCCCGGTCGCCCGGTGTAGAACGCCATGCCGCTCAGGCCCGGCGATTTCGCCCAGTAGTGGTGCGGTTGTTCCATGTTGGGCGCCGAGGTGCCGATGGATTCGGCGATCTTGTAGCCCGGGTAATCGATGCCGTAGGTGATGATCGGCCAACCGTAATTCTTGCCGGCCTGCGGCAGGTTGATTTCGTCGCCGCCGCGCGGGCCGTGCTCGCTTTCCCACAATGTGCCGGTGCGTGGATCGATCGCCAGGCCCTGCATGTTGCGATGGCCATAGCTCCAGATTTCCGGGCGCGCGTCCTTGCGGCCGACGAAGGGGTTGTCGCGCGGCACGCTGCCGTCGAGGTTCAGGCGCACGAGCTTGCCCTGCAGCATGTCCAGTTGCTGCGCCTTCATGCGGTCCTGGCGTTCGCCCTGGGTGATGAAGACATGGCCGTGCCCATCGAAGGCGATGCGCGAACCGAAATGGTTCGTGCCGGTGAGTTTGGGTTGCTGCCGATAGATCACGCGCACGTCGTGGAGCGCGGTGTCGACCAGGGTCGCGATCGCGACCGCAGTCCCGGCCGTGTCGTTCTCGCCCGGTTCGGCGAAGCTGAGATAGAGGGTCTTGGACGTCGCGAAATCCGGCGCGAGTGCGACATCCAGCAATCCGCCCTGGCCTTGCGCGTACACCGCCGGCACGTTGGCGATCGGCTCGCCCAGCGTGCCGTCGGGCGCCACGCGGCGCAGGCGGCCCGGACGTTCGGTGACCAGGAAGTTGCCGTCGGGCAACAGCGCGACCGACCAAGGATGTTCAAGGCCATGCGCGATCGTTTCCACGCGCATGCCGTTGGCGGCGGTCGTGGCCGGAGCGCTCGCGGTTCCGCCGCTCGACGACGACTGCTGCGCACCGCACGCGGTGGCGCAAACCAATGCCACGAATCCAAGCGTCATCCGAATCATGCCGACCTCCTCGCCATCCCGTTCCGGGTCCCGGTCCCGGGTCCCGGCCTTCAACGGTACCCCGCCGCCTGCAGTTCGAACAGTTCCGCGTAGCGCCCGCCCTGCGCGAGCAGTTCTGCGTGCGTGCCGCTGGCCTCCAGGCGCCCTTCGTCGAGCACGAGGATGCGGTCGGCCATGCGCACGCTGGAGAAGCGATGCGAGATCAGCACCGCGGTCCGCCCGTGCGAGAGTTCCTTGAAGCGTTGGAAGACTTCGAACTCGCTGCGCGCATCCAGCGCCGCGGTGGGTTCGTCGAGGATCATGACCTGCGCATCGCGCATGTAGGCGCGCGCGATGGCGATCTTCTGCCATTGTCCGCCGGAGAGGTCCACGCCGGTGCGGAAACGTCGGCCGATCACCTGGTCGTAGCCGTTCGGCAATCCCGCGACGACTTCGTCGGCGTAGGCGCGCCGCGCCGCGGCTTCGATGCGCGCGCGGTCGTCCATCGCGTCGATCTGGCCGACGCCGATGTTTTCCGCCGCGGTCAGGTGATAGCGCACGAAATCCTGGAAGATCACGCCGATGTTCGCGCGCAGGTCTTCGAGGTCGTAGTCGCGCAGGTCGCGGCCGTCGAGCAGGATGCGGCCTTCGTCCGGGTCGTACAGACGCGCGAGCAGTTTGACGAGCGTGGTCTTGCCCGCGCCGTTTTCGCCGACCAGCGCGAGCACTTCGCCGGCGCGCAATTCGAAGTGCAACTCGCGCAGGGCCCAACGCTCGGCATCGGGATAGCGGAAGCCGACGCCTTCGAAGGCGAAGCCGCGCACGATGGGGCGCGGGATCGCGATCGCGCCGGGGCGGGAACGGATTTCCGGTTGGATCTCGAAGAACGAATACAGATCGTCGAGATACAAGGCTTGCCCCGCGACCTGCGAGAAGCCGACTAGCAAACCTTCGAGCAATTGCCGCAACCTGCGGAAACTGCCGGCGAGGAAGGTCAGGTCGCCGATGCTGAAATCGCCCTTCACCGTGCGCCAGGCGATGTAGCCGTAGGCGAGGTAGTAACCCAGCGTGCCGAAGGCCGCAAGCAGCGTGCCCCAGAGCGCGCGGCGCCGTGCGAGGCTGCGGTTGGCGATCAAAAACTGCGCCGACAACGCGCGATACCGCGCGATGAAATAACGGTGCAGGTTGAAGATCTTCACTTCCTTCGCCGTTTCGACGCTCGCGCCCATCTGGCGCAGGTATTCGAGCTGCCTGCGTTCGGGCGTCCACTGGAAGTTGAGTTGGTAATTGAGCGCGTTGAAGTGCGACTCGCCGACGAAGGCCGGAATCAAGGCCACGCCCAGCAGCACGATCAGCCACGGCGCATACACCACCAGGCCCGCGATGAAACTCACCACCGTCACCGCGTCCTGCACCTGGCCGAACAACTGGCTCAGCAGGTTCATGCGTCCCATCGTCTGGCGACGCGCGCGGTCCAGGCGATCCTGCAATTCGGGATCTTCGAAATCTTCCAGGTCGAGCGTCGCGGCGTGTTCCATCAGGCGCACGCTGGTGGCGTTGGTGAACATCTCCGAGAGCACCGAATCGGCGTAGCTCACCAGGCGGGCGAGCAGGTCGGAGGCGATGGCCAGGGCGAATTCGAGCAGCAGCAGCGTCAGCAGGTGATCGATCGCACCGCCGTGCCACGCGGCGGGGAGCGAGTCGAACGCCAGGCCCAGGCCGACCAGGCGCACCGCTTCGTCGATGATCAGCTTGCCGACGTAAAGCGTGGCGATCGGCAGCAGCGCGCGCACCAGGCGCAGGCCGAGGCTGGTGAGCGTCAGCGGGCGGGAGGTCGCCCAGATCTCGCGCAGGAACGGCGGCAGGTTGCGCAGGGCGCCGACGCGTTCGCGGAGCGTGGGGTTGTCGGCCATTCCCGCCAGTGTCGCGGTCGGCGGGTGATGGAGGAAAAAAGAAAGGGGCGCGGCCTGCACCGCGCCCCCGAGGGACGAAACCGGGGAGGGGAGACCCGGCTGCGTAATGGTTCTGACCGCTTACTCGAAGACAAGTTCCGCGTCGCCGGAGAACGTTTCGATGCGGATCAGGCCGTTGCCCGAGCCGTAGCGGTGCTCGAAGCTCGCGCCCGGGCCGTACTTGGGCCGTTCGATCTTCGCGTCGGGCGCGGTGAGATCGCCGCTGAAGGTTTCGCCCGAGGCCTGCGCCGAGGTGTTCTTCGGCAGGATCAGGTGCAGGTCGCCGCTGACCGATTCGGACTTGAACTCGCCGCCGTTCTGCAGGCCGGCGCGGACCTTGGCGTCGCCGGAGACCGTCGAGACCGAGATGTGGCGCAGCAGCTTGCCGTTGGAGTCGGCTTCGATGTTGCCCGAGACGGTTTCCACCGACATCTCGCCGTCGAGCTTGCCGCGCAGGTTGAGATCGCCGCTGACCGACGAGGCTTTGACGTCGCGCGTGTTCAAGGTGAGCGTGAGATCGCCGCTGACGCTTTCGATGTCCGCTTCGCGCGGCGCGCCGGCGACCACCACATCGCCGCTCACGCTGTCGATCTGCAGCGAGGCGCCCGCGGTACCGACCACATCGACGGTCGCCGAGACCGAATCGATCTCCAGCTCGGCCAGCACCGGCACGTTGAGGATCAGGTCGGTCGGCTCGGTGTTGTCGTTGCTGCGCCAGCCGCTGCGGCCGCGCGGATATTCCACGCGCACGACCAGGTCGTTTTCGTCGCCATCGATCACCAGCTTCTCGACGCCCTTGCCGAGGCTGCCGCCGATGTGGACTTCCTTCTTGTCCCACACGCGCACCTGGATGCGGCCCTTGAGGTTTTCGATCTCGATGTGGCCGCGCGCGTCGAGCGGACGGGTTTCGTTGATCGGCGTGGCGGCCCACGCCGAGGGTGCGGCCACGCAGGCCAGGAGAGTGAGTGCGATCAGGGAGCGGGTCATCGAGGTGTCTCCGAAAAAATGGTGCGAGCGGTCAGCTGGCGAGCGAAGTGCGGGCCAAACGCTGGGTCAGTTCCAGGCGCCGCGTGTAAGTCCGTTGCAGTCGGCCGAGCAGGAAGCGCGCGTCCGGGTCGCGCGCCAGCGCGGTGCGGATCTGCGCGGCGCTGCGGTCGAGCACCTTCAGTTGCGCGTCGCCCTTGGCCGGCGGCGGCGTGTAGGCGTCGATTTCCTTGAGCGCCGCCTGGTATTCGCGCGTCATCGCTTCGGCTTCGACGGCGATGATGCGGCCGTGCACGCCGGGCGCGGGCGCCGCGACATCGGGCGTCACCGGGCGAATCTGCCAGGCGATGCCCAGCGCCAGCGCGAGCGAGGCGGCCGTGGCCAGTGGAATGAGCGGACGCCAGGACTTGCGGACCGGCGCGGACGCGACCTGCGGCGTCGCGGCGATGCGCGAGGCGATCGCGGGCCACAGGTCGGCGGCGGGCGCGACGTCCGTGCGAAGGGCGCGCAGTTCCCATCGCAGCGCGTCAGGGAGCATGCCGTCCGGGAGCGGGCCGTCTTGTTTGTCGATGTCATGCGTCATGGGAACCTCCGAGGCGCGTGCGCAGCAATCCGCGCGCGCGATGCAACTGGGCCTTCGAACTGCCGACCGCCATGCCGAGTTCGGCGGCGATCTCTTCATGCTTCCAACCTTCCACGTCGTGCAAGACCAACACCGCGCGCGCCCGCGGGGGCAGGGTGGCCACGGCGCGCTCCAGGTCCATCGTCAGCGCCGTGCCGTGGCCGGCCGAATCGGGCGTGCCGAGCTGGTCGAGCGCGTCCTCGTCGTCGCTGGCCTGCGGCCGGCTGCGGCGCGCGCGCAATTCCATCAGGGCGGTGTTCACGGCCAGGCGATGCAGCCAGGTCGTGAACGCGCTTTCGAAGCGATAGCCCGGCAGGGCTTGCCAGCACCGCACGAAGGCTTCCTGCGTGAGGTCTTCGGCGCGGCCGGCGTGGCCGCCGACCAAGCGCATGATCACGCCGTGGACCCGTGCGTTATGGCGCCGGTAGATCGCCTCGAAAGCGCTCGCGTCGCCACGCCCCGCCGCACGCACCAACGCGCCATCGGCGTCCTCGCCGGGCTCGGCGGACGGAGGTGCTGCGGTGGCTTGTGGTGTCCATGCGGTCACGGCGGAGGTCAGCATACTCACTCCGATGCACGGTCAGCCGGCAAGGTTTAGAGCCGCTTGTGGGGGCCGCGGCGGGCTAGAATCGCCCCCTTCGCACGCCCCCCCGGTTGTCCCGTGACCCAAGTTTCGCCTTCCGTCCGTCCCGCAGGCCCCGTTTCGATCCGCCAGGAAGACCTGATCCAGTCGGTCGCCGACGCCCTGCAGTACATCTCCTACTACCACCCCGTCGACTACATCCGGAACCTGTCGGCCGCCTACGAGCGCGAGCAGAGCGCGGCCGCGAAGGACGCGATCGCCCAGATCCTGATCAATTCGCGCATGTGCGCCGAAGGCCACCGCCCGATCTGCCAGGACACCGGCATCGTCACGGTCTTCCTCACCATCGGCATGGACATCCGCTGGGACGACGCCACGATGGGCGTGGAGGAGATGGTCCACGAAGGCGTGCGCCGCGCCTACAACCATCCCGACAACAAGCTGCGCGCCAGCGTGCTCGCCGATCCGGCCGGCAAGCGCACCAACACGAAGGACAACACGCCCGGCGTGGTCAACGTCCGCGTCGTGCCGGGCAACACGGTCGAGGTGATCGTCGCGGCCAAGGGCGGCGGGTCGGAAGCCAAGTCGAAGTTCGCGATGCTCAATCCCTCCGATTCCATCGTCGATTGGGTGCTCAAGACCGTGCCGACGATGGGCGCCGGCTGGTGCCCGCCGGGCATGCTCGGCATCGGCATCGGCGGCACCGCCGAGAAGGCGATGCTGCTGGCGAAGGAAGCGCTGATGGAGCCGATCGACATCGTCGAGCTGCAGGCGCGCGGCGCATCCAACCGCGCCGAGGAATTGCGCCTGGAGCTCTACGACAAGGTCAACGCGCTGGGCATCGGCGCGCAGGGCCTGGGTGGCCTGACCACCGTGCTCGACATCAAGGTGAAGGATTACCCGACGCACGCGGCGAACCTGCCGATCGCATTGATCCCCAACTGCGCCGCCACGCGCCACGCGCACTTCGTACTCGACGGCAGCGGGCCGGTGATGCTTCAGCCGCCTTCGCTGGAAGATTGGCCGAAGCTCACCTACGACGCCTCCAAGGGCCGCCGCGTCGACCTGGATACGCTGACGAAGGACGACCTCGCGACCTGGCAACCGGGCGAAGTGCTGCTGCTCAACGGCAAGCTGCTCACCGGTCGCGATGCCGCGCACAAGCGCATCGTCGAAATGTTGAATCGCGGCGAGTCCTTGCCGGTCGACCTGCGCGGCCGTTTCATCTACTACGTCGGTCCCGTCGATCCGGTGCGCGACGAAGTCGTCGGCCCCGCCGGCCCGACCACCGCCACGCGCATGGACAAGTTCACCGAACAGGTGCTCGCGCAGACCGGCCTGCTGGGCATGGTCGGCAAGGCCGAACGCGGCCCGGTCGCGATCGAGGCGATCCGCAAGCACGGCTCGGCCTACCTGATGGCGGTCGGCGGCGCGGCCTACCTGGTCTCCAAGGCGATCAAGGCCGCGAAGGTCGTCGCCTTCGAAGACCTCGGCATGGAAGCGATCTACGAATTCACCGTGCAGGACATGCCGGTCACGGTGGCGGTGGATGCCAGCGGGACGTCGGTCCACGCGACCGGCCCGAAGGAATGGCAGGCGCGCATCGGGAAAATCCCGGTGGTGGTCGCTTGATCGCCCCGACGCTCGTCGAACACGCCGCCGCCGGCCAGCCCTTCAAGGTGCGATTCGAACAGCACCACGGCTACGTGCGCGCCTACGTGCACGAAGGCCGCGACAGCCTGGAGGTCTCCATCGCCATGTGGCAGATGCTCGGCGCGTATTGCCGCGCGCACGGCGCCACGCGGCTGCTGGTGGTCGAAGACCTCGACGGCACCGTGCCGCTGGAGCAGGTCGACGATGTCATCGCCGCGATGGCCGACGCCGGCTTCGGCGCGATCCGCACCGCCTTCGTCGAACTGCAGGACGACCTGCAGGGCAGCGAGCACGGTTCGATCCTCGCCAGCGAACGCGGCGTGCAGGTCTACGTGACCAACGACGAGTTCGTCGCGCGCCACTGGCTGATGTACGGGGAGTAGCGCCTCACTCCGGCGACGCGGGGTTCTTGTCGTCGAGCAGGTTCACGTCTTCGGACTTGCGCTGCGCTTCGGCCAGTTGCGCGTCGATTTCCTTGTCCTTCGAGGTGTCGACGTGCATCGCGTGTTCCACCGTCGGCGCGGACGGCGCCACCGCGGGCGCCGGCGTGCCGGCGCGGCGCACGCCGCCTTTGTCGAGCGCGGACTTGACCGCACGCATCGCTTCGCTGCGCACGCGCGGCACGCTGTTTTCGCGCTGGTCGACCCAGCCCAGGAACTGCGCCTTCAACTGGTCGTGCAGGTATTCGACGATCAGCGCGTTGGGCTTGGGATCCTCGAGCACGCCCTTGATCCCGCGCAAACGCTCCAGGCCGAGCCGGAGCGCATCACCCACCGATGCATTCGGATCCAGCGGCACGATGAAGTCGAAGCGGCGCTTCGGATTTTCCGTGTAGTTGAGGACCACCGAACGAAACACCAGCGCGTTGGGCAGCGCGACCTGGTTGCCGTCGAGCGTCATCAGCAGGGTGGTGCGCGAGGTCAGCGCGACGACCTTGCCTTCGTGCACGCGATCCACGACCACGTGGTCGCCCGGCGCGAAGGGCCGGCGCAGGCTGAGCAGGATGCCGGCGATGTAGTTCTCCGCGATGTCCTTGAACGCGAAACCGAGCACCAGGCCGATGACGCCCGCCGAGCCGAGGACCGCGCCGACGAGCGAGGACGCGCCCAGCAGGTCCAGCGCGACCAGGATGCCGACCAGCGTGATCGCGCCCTGCACCAGGCGACGGAGCAGGGCTTCCATGTAGGGGTTGTTGCTGTGCACGCGCGCCATCCAGCGCATGCGGCGCGAGAGGCCGCGGCCGATCCACGCGGCGAGCAACACGATCGCCATCGCGATGACGAGCAGGGGCGTGGCCGCCACCAGGCGCACGAGTTTGTCGCCCACCGCCCGCACCGCCACCTGGAAGCGATCGGACAACTTCGTGCTCAGCACGACGCGGTTCTCCACGCCCGTCACGCCGGCGGTCTCCGCGGCGATGGCGCCCGCCATGTCGATGTCGGCCTTGGTCACCGCTTCGCCATGCAGCATCGCGACGCGATTGATCACGCTGACTTCCACGTCGGCCAGTTGCGGTTGCGAGGCCAGGCGCGCTTCCACGCGCTTGTCGAGCGCGCGGTCGGTCGCGTCGACGGCGCCGGGGACCGACGTGGCGGCCGAGGGCAGCACCGGGGCCGGCGTGCGGGCATGGACACCCAGGGACAACAGCAACAGCAGGGGCGCAAGGCGCGCGGCGATCGATCGGGTCATTCGCAACCGTCGTGGCGTCGGAAAGGCCCCGCCAGTCTACAGCTGCGAGCGGATCGGCAGGATCACGCGCTCGATGAACTTCTCCTTCAGCGGTCGCTTCTCCCACATCTCGTAGGTATAGCCCTTCGATTTGGTCAGGTCCTGCTCGAAGATCTGCGTCATGTGCTCGGCGAACGCAGTGTCATAGACGTTGAGGCTCGCCTCGTCGTTGAGGCGGAAGCTGCGCAGGTCGAAGTTGGTCGAACCCACCGACGTCATCTCCTTGTCCACGATCATCATCTTGTTGTGGAACATGGTCGGTTCGAATTCGCTGATCGCGATGCCGGCCTGCAACAATGGGCCCCAATCCATGCGCGAGGCATGGCGCGCGGCGTCCGAATCGGTGTTCTTGCCCGGCACGATCACGCGGACGCGCACGCCGCGCTTGCGTGCCGCGAGCAAGGCGTTGGTGATCAATTCGTCGGGAATGAAGTACGCCGCTTCCAGGTCGATGGAATGTTCGGCCGCCGCGATCGCCATCAGGTACATCAGGTGCATGCTTTCGCTGCCGCCGTTGGGCGAGCTGATGAACAGGTGCGCGTCCATGCCGTCGGCGCTTTCCAGCGCCGGGAAGTTGTCGGGGCCGTTGAGCACTTCGCCCGTGGTCTTGATCCAGTTGTCGTTGAACGCCGCCTGGAACTGCGCGACGACCGGGCCTTCGACGCGGAAATGCATGTCGCGCCAGTGGTCCTTGTCCTGTCCATGGCCCTTCCACGGATCACCGATGCCCACGCCGCCGGTGAAGCCCACGCGCCCGTCGATGATCAGCAGCTTGCGATGGGTGCGATTGTTCATGCGCGCCAGGTTGTACCAATGCAGCGGGCGATAGCGCACGACGTGCACGCCGGCCTGCTTCATCTGGTCGAGCAGCGATTCTTCCATGTTGTAGCTGCCGGCCCAGTCGATGGTGACGTGGACCTGCACGCCGGCCTTGGCGCGCTCGCACAGCGCGGCGGCGAAATCGCGGCCGATCTGGCCTTCCCAGTAGATGTAGGTTTCGAAGCTGATCGTCTTCTTCGCGCCGCGGATGCCTTCGAGCATCGCGGGGAAGATTTCGTCGCCGTTCTGCAGGTCCTTGATCACGTTGTGCGACAGGATCGCCGGGCCGAGCAGCACCCCCATCTCGCGACGGAACTGCGGGTCGGCCACCGCGTACCGGTGTTCGACCTTGCGTTGGATCTGTTTTTCCGGCTTGACGAAGTTCAGGCCGAGGATGACGGCCAAACCGGTCACGAGGATGGTGACGATGACAACGGTCAGCATGCGGGTCTTGCTCCAGCGCATCGCGCGCCCCGGGTCCATGGGAGCGGATGACGGTAAAGAAGCGGCCGCAGCCCCCGCGTGAATTGGACGCGGCGTTCTAGAAGAACCAGGCGAACGCGAACACCCCGAGCATCGCGAAAGCCAGCCCCAGCTTCAGCACGATGCCCAGCACGATGCCCAGCCACGTGCCGAAGCCGACCTTCGCGGCTTGCCGGATTTCCCGGCCGTGGATCAACTCGCCGATGAGCGCGCCCACGAACGGACCGATGAACAAGCCCAGCGGCGGCATCACGAACAGGCCCGCGAAGGTGCCCAGGATCGCGCCCCAGATGGCCTGCTTGCTCGCGCCGACACGCTTGGCCCCATGCGCGGTGGCCCAGAAGTCGATCACGAACGACACCGCGGTCATCAGGCCGAGCACGACGAGCGTGACCCATCCGATTTCCTGGAAATTGCCCGCCCATGCGGCGAGCAACATGCCGGCGAAGACCAGGGGCAATCCGGGCAGGGCCGGCAGGATCACGCCGGCCAGGCCGACGAGGACGAGCAGGGCGGCGATGGCGTAGAGCAACGCTTGCTGGGTCATCTGGGTTCTCTGGTTGCACGAAAAACCCGGCCTTTCGGCCGGGTTCGGTTTCCCGCATCTTGCCTCAGTTCTGGAACGGGTTGTTCTCCGCGAAGTATTCGTGGCTGTCGGCGTTGTCCAGCGCCGAGGCCGGATCGGTGATCGCCAGGTTCTTCGCGCCGGCCTGGCCGTAGACGTGGTCGTCGGTGCTGGCGGTGACGTTGAAGTGGCTCATCTCGTGCACGAGCGTGCCGGCCTTGGAATCGGTGCCCGTCAGCGGCGCACTCCAGAACGCGCGGCAGACGAAGATTTCGTAGGGGCGCGTCGGATACACGTAGGCGTAGTAGCTCTGGTTGCAGCCGCAGTTGATCTTCACCTGGCCGGCGCTCTGGTCCATCGCTGCGTCGATCGAGGTGAAGTGCGACTTGGCCGTGTTGTAGCGCGTGGACGTGTAGGTCCCGAACCACGTCGTGTAGCGCGGGCCCGCCGTGCCGGCGTTGAGATAGCCCTTCGCGTTTTCGGTGTACGTGCGCGCGCTGTTGACCGCGCTGCCCGCGGTGCTGATCTGCGAGGTCGTGCAACCGACGTAGCTCACGCCGTTGACGACGGTGCCGCCACCACCGGTCGGCGGCTTCTTCGCACCATTGCCGCCAGCCTTGCCGAGCAACTGGTCGCGGCCGTCGACCCACAGGCGCAGGGGCGCCGAGCGCGCGATCATCGGCGCGCCGGAGGCCTGGCGCAGCATCGCGCCACCCGAGAGAGAGGCGTGTTGCAGCGGCGAGGCGAAGGTCACCGTGTACTGGCCGGTCTGCGCCAGATCGTAGGCAGCGGACAGATCCACTTTCGCGATGTAGGTTTGGCCCGGGCGAATGATCGCGAAGTCCGCCGCGGTCGGCAGGCCGCGCTTCACCAGCGGACCTTCGTACTGCACGGGCTTGCCGTCACGGCTCACCTGGAACAGGCGGGCTTCGAGGAAATCCGACGGCAGCTGCCACTTCGGCACGCGCACCGTATTGCGGCTGGTATTGGTGATGCGCACTTCGACGGCGCCGAGGAAGTCGCTGGCCTTGCCGGTGGCGGCGACCATGCTGACCTGCAGCGGATTGCTGCGCGCGGTGGGCGGTGCGGCGGTGGAGACCGCTGCGATCGAACCGGCGAGGAGGGCGGATGCGACGACGGTCTGGCTGACGGACAGTTTCATGCGATCGGAACCCCTTGGGTGGTTGGAACCCTGCCGGCGGCATATGCGCGAAGCGCGCGTGAAGAAAATGCAAAAAAGAGGCCGCCCGCAGGCGGCCTCGAACAAGGACGAACTTGGGGCTGGTTCGCTGATCAGTTCGCCCAGGCGCGGCCGTTGTAGACGCGCACATACGCGCCTTCGCGGATTCCGCCGACATCGGTCTGGTTGAGCGTGACCGTGTTGCCGTTGTCCATGCGCACATAGACGTTGTAGCTCTGCGCCTTGTTCATGTTCTTCTGGATCGCCGAGCCGGCGACCGCGCCGCCGACCGCGCCGGCGACCGTGGCGGCATTCTGCTTGCCGTTGCTCGTGTTCTTCGCCAGCTCATGGCCCGCGACCGCACCGACCACGCCACCCAGGACCGCGCCCGTGGTGCCACTGGTCTGCTGCGAACCCACCGCGTCGATGCGCGTGACCGTGCCGCAGTCGTAGCAGCTCTGCGCAGGCGGCGGCGTGTTGTAACCAGACGTGCCGTTGTACGACGGCGACGTCGATGCGCAGCCCGCGAGCGCGAGGGTGGCGACGGCGGCTGCAGCAAGCATGTGCATCTTCATGCGACTCTCCTGTCGGTGTTTGTCCGGCACCGATGCTGTGAGTCGCGCGGTGAACAGGGCATCAAGCGCGCGGGTTTCGCCGCGCGCGCATCAGCGCATGTTCAGTTGCCGGATCTTCAGCAACGCAATCAGCGACGCGATCAGGCTTGCAATATCAACCGCGGAAATCCTGGTGGCACGCCTTGCACGCGTTGCCGATGGACTCCATCGTCTTGGCCAGGGCGGGGCAGGTGAGCGGCGGATTCGCGCGCGCGGCATCCAGTGCGGCGCGGAAACCGCCGGCGGCCTTGGTGAATCGCGCGTCGTCGCGCAGGTCGGGGAAGGCAGCTTCGATGTCGTCGGCGGTCAGCCGCAACGCATTGAAGTGCGGCAGCGTGTCGGTCGCGTTGCAGCGGTTGGCCTCGAGGTTGTTCTTCAGTTGCACCGCATGCCATTGCTGCACGTGCATCAGCGCATCGGGGAAAGGATCCTGCCGCGCCTGCCACGTGCGAATGCCCATCACGGTGAGGATGGCGCCCACCACCAGGCCGACAAGGAAGAGGAAGAAGTAACGCGCCCCGGTGCCTGCCATGTCCGTGCTCCTGCGTGGATGGTGTGGCGGCGAGGGTAGCAGAGGGCCGGGGCCGCAGGCGTGGCTTCAGTAGAATGCGCGGTATGCGACAGGACTTGCGGGATCGTTTCGCCGGCATCGACCGGCTCTATGGGCGCGGCGCGGTGGAGCGCCTGGACACGCGGCGCGTGGCCGTCATCGGCCTGGGCGGCGTGGGCGCGTGGGCGGCCGAGGCGTTGGCACGTTCGGGCGTCGGGCACCTGACGCTGGTCGACGCGGATGACCTGTGCGTGTCGAACACCAATCGCCAGCTGCCCGCGCTGGCCGGGAACTACGGCCGCAACAAGGCCGAAGTCATGGCCGAACGCGTGCGGGCGATCCACCCGCAGATCGACGTCGATCCCGTGCAGCACTTCCTGACGGCGAGCAACCTCGACACCTTGCTCGATCGCAACTTCGACCTGGTGTTGGATGCCTGCGACAGCTTCCGGACGAAGGTGACCTCGATCGCCTGGTGCCGGCGCCGCAAGTTGCCGATGATCACCGTCGGCTCGGCCGGCGGCCGCACCGACCCCACGCAAATCCGCGTCCGCGACCTCTCGCGCACCGAACACGATGCGATGCTCTCGCTGATCCGCAAGAAGCTGCGCGGCGAGTTCAACTTCCCGCGCAGCAAGGACCGGTACTTCGGAATTTCGGCGGTCTACTCGCTGGAAAACGTGAAATATCCGCAAGCCGACGGCAGCGTGTGCGGCATACGACCGCAGATGGAGGCCGATGCGGCGTTGAAACTGGATTGCGGTGCAGGCCTGGGTGCCGCCACGCATGTCACCGGCGCGTTTGCGTTCGCGGCGGTGGGAAAGGCGATGGAAGTTTTGTTGAAGGTCAAGGCCCCCTAGTCTTCATCTAGCGAAAGACAAAATACAGATCGCCGCGAAGGCGCCGATGCGCCAGAGAGGACATCGAGGAGAACGCGCGACTGGAGCTCGGCTCCGAGATGTCCTCGAGGCGCGAGGCGCCGCCCGTCTGGTGTGCTGGCTGTACACGGGCCCGATCAAATCGCGACGAACCGAATCATCCGATGCTGTCGCGCAACCCGAAGCGTGGTGCGCAGTGGACGTCGTATTGAAGGCCACATTGCGGAGCGTGCGCCCTTGCGGAGCAATATGGCCTTCGATACGGCGCGCCGCTGCGCCGCTCTGGAGGCTGCATCAACCCAACCCAAACAACCTCTCTGCGTTCCAAGTCGTCGCTTTCGCAATGACCCCCGGATCTTCCCCGCGCAACTCTGCGACCGTCTCCAACACCCGCACCATGCGCGCAGGCTCGTTCCGCTGCCCGCGATGCCCGCAATCGGGTTGATCCGGCGCATCGGTTTCCAATAGCAGCGTTTCCAACGGTACGCTGGCCGCCACGCGCCGCACGCGATTGGCACGCGCATACGTCACCGGCCCCCCGATACCGATAAGGAACCCCAGATCCGCGAGCTGCCGCGCCTGCTCCTCGCTGCCGGCGTAACTGTGGATCACACCGCGCAAGTTGCCGACGCGCTTGATCGCCGCCATCACCGCATCCACGGCACGTCGCGCATGCACGATGACGGGCAGGTCGAACTCGCGCGCCAACACCAATTGCGCATCGAAGAACGTCGCCTGGACATCGCGATCCAGATCTTCGACCCAGAAATCCAGCCCGCATTCCCCGATGGCGACTGGACGCTCGCGTTCGATCCAATCGCGCAGCTCGCGCAAATGGGCTTCGCGATGCGCAGCGATCATCATCGGATGCAGCCCGTAGGCCGGAAACAAGCCCGCGTCCCGGGCACATGCGTCGCGTAATGCCGGCCAAGTGTTCGCTTGAATGGCCGGAACGATCTGACGCGTGACGCCGACTTCTCGCGCACGCGCGACGACGGCGTCGCGGTCGGCGTCGAACTCCGCAACGTCGAGATGACAGTGCGTATCGACCAGCGCGTACATCAGCGGCGGGGCGTCTCGATGACGTCCGGTGCCTTGCGCTTGCGCAGGCCTGCGAGCAACAAGGTGCCCAGGCCGAGGAGGATTTCGTCGGCGAAGGGAATGAAGTCGGGGATCGCCGTGTCGAGCACGAACAAGGCCGCGGTGATGAGGAACAGGCGCGGGAAACTCAGTTTCGACAGAAACCCGAGCAACCGGTTGGTGATGGGGTTGGGCATCGACGGGGCGCTCCTGAATGCTGCGTTCATCCAACGCTAGCATGCAGCCTGCAGCGATCGTGCCGTGCTTCACGATTCGGTTAAGAAGTTGTCAAATTGCGGGGTGGCCGTTCAGGAAGGAAGTGTTGGAATCTTTTCCGACGCCGGCGCTCGTGCCGCCGAAGCAAGTACGAAGAAGGCCGAAGGAGGCCTACCGCCATGTTGAAGAACAACACTCTCGCCATTGCCCTCGCTGCGCTGCTCGTGGGTGGCGTGGCCACCGCAGCCTTCATGAACAACCGCGGCAAGGCCGACGTCGCCGCCGACGTGCAGCCCGCGCCGTCGCTGGCCGCCAACCCGGCCGACGCGGCGGCCGACCAGCCGCTCGACGAGACCGGCGTGCAGGCCAACCCGAAGGTCGAATACGCCGACGTGATCGGCGTGCAGCCGATCAAGAAGTCGGAAAAGCTCTACGCGCAGGTCATCGGCACCGAGCCGATCAAGGAAACCAGCACCACCTCCTCGCCGCACGAGGTCTGCCAGGACGTCGTCGTGCAGGAACGCGCCCCGGAACGCGACGGCAACGTCGGCGGTACGGTCGTCGGCGCGGTGGTGGGCGGCCTGCTGGGCAACCAGGTCGGCAGCGGCAACGGCAAGAAGGCCGCGACCGTCGCCGGTGCGGTGGCCGGTGGCTTCGCCGGTCGCGAGATCGACAAGCGCCACGTGGGCGGCAAGGTGGTCGACAAGACCGAGCGCCAGTGCCACACCGAGACCTCGACCTCGCAGTCCTCGCGGACCGTGGCGTGGAACGTGACCTACCGCAACCCGGACGGCACCACCGGCACCATGCGGACCGGCGACAAGCCGGGCAGCCGCATCTCGCTGGGCAGCGAGTCCCGGACCGTCGGTTACGACGTGACCTACCGCTATGAAGGCCAGGAACACACCGTCCGCATGGACGAGAAGCCCGGCCAGCGCCTGCCGGTGGTGGACGGGCAGGTCATGACGCAGGTCGCCTCGGCCGCGGGCAGCAACGACAACGGCTAAGGCCGGACAAGCGGAAACCGTTACCAGATGGGGCCGGAGCGATCCGGCCCCATTTTTTTACCTACAATGTCGGGCTTCCGTCCGCACCCAAGCCCCCCATGGCCCTGCATCCCTACGATCTGTACGACGTCCGCTCCCTGCTCAGCGAAGAGGAGCGCGCCGTCCAGGACACGGTCGCGCGTTTCACCGACGAACGCGTCATCCCGATCATCGGCGATGCCTTCGACCAGGGCCGCTTCCCGCGCGAGCTGGTGGGCGAAATCGCCGAACTCGGCCTGCTCGGTTCCTCGCTGCCCGAAAAGTACGGCTGCGCCGGCCTCAACGCCGTCAGCTACGGCCTGATCTGCCAGGAACTCGAACGCGGCGACAGCGGCATCCGCAGCTTCGTCAGCGTGCAGTCCTCGCTGTGCATGTATCCGATCTTCGCCTACGGCACCGAAGAGCAGCGCACGCGCTGGCTCCCGGACATGGCCGCGGGCAAGGTGATCGGCTGCTTCGGCCTGACCGAACCGCAGGGCGGCTCCGACCCGGCCAACATGAAGACCAATGCGCGCCGCGACGGCGAGGACTGGGTCCTCAACGGTTCGAAGATGTGGATCACCAATGGCAACCTCGCCGACATCGCGATCGTGTGGGCGCAGACCGACGACGGCATCCAGGGCTTCATCGTCGAGAAGGGCATGGCCGGCTTCGCCGCGCAGGAGATCAAGCACAAGATGTCGCTGCGCGCTTCGGTGACCAGCGCGCTGTTCTTCGACAACGTGCGCGTGCCCGAAGCCAACCGCCTGCCGAACGTGAAGGGCCTGAAGGGTCCGCTCGGCTGCCTGACGCAGGCGCGCTACGGCATCACCTGGGGCCCGATCGGCGCGGCCATCGCGTGCCTGGACGAAGTGCTGCACTACACCAAGGAACGCATGCTCTTCGGCCGCCCCGTCGCCGCTACGCAGAGCGCGCAGATCAAGATGGCCGAAATGGCCCGCCGCATCACGCTGGCGCAGATGCTCGTGCTGCAGCTCGGTCGCCTGAAGGACGCCGGCAAGATGCAGCCCGCGCAGGTTTCGCTGGCGAAGTGGAACAACTGCCGCATGGCCATCGACATCGCGCGCGAATGCCGCGACCTGCTCGGCGGCGCCGGCATCACCACCGAGCACGGCGCGATCCGCCACGCGCTCAACCTCGAGTCGGTGATCACCTATGAAGGCACGGAGACCGTGCACCAGCTGGTGATCGGCCGCGAACTCACGGGCATCAGCGCGTTCTGACGCCCGTGTCGCGCCTGGACACCCGCATCGAGACCGATCGCCTGGTGCTGCGCGTGCAACGCGCGGAAGACTTCGAATATTTCGCGGAGTTGCAGCAGGACGAAGAAGCGTGCCGTTACATCGGCGGCACCTCGCCGCGCGCGGCGGCCTGGCGCAAGTTCCTGCAGATGCCCGGCGCATGGGCGGTGCAGGGCTTCGGCATGTTCGCCGTGATCGAGAAATCCTCGAACCAATGGATCGGCAACATCGGTCCATGGCATCCCGAAGGCTGGCCCGGCACCGAAGTGGGCTGGGCCTTGCGCCGCGCCGCGTGGGGCAAGGGCTATGCGTACGAGGCGGCGGTCGCCGCGATCGACTGGGCCTTCGACGAACTCGGCTGGACCGACGTGATCCATTCCATCGACCTGGACAACGTCGGTTCGCAGGAACTCGCCAAGCGCCTGGGCTCGCGCAATCTCGGGCGCGGGCAATTGCCGGCGCCGTTCGAGGATGTCGTGATCGATATCTGGGGCCAGACGCGCGAACAATGGCGCGCGCGCAACCGCTGATGGCCATGCTCACCGTCCACGGCTTCTCGCCTTCGGGCAACTGCCACAAGGTGCGGTTGCTCCTCGAACAACTGCGCCGCCCGTATACGTGGGTGGAAACGCGCAGCGACCAGGGCGCGACCCACACGCCCGAATTCCTCGCGCTCAATCCGAATGCCAAGGTCCCCGTGCTCGTGCGCGAAGACGGCGCGGTGCTGACCGAATCCAACGCGATGCTGTGCTGGCTCGCCGACGGCACGCCCTTCCTGCCGGCCGATGCGTGGGAGCGTGCGCAGGCGCTGCGCTGGATGTTCTTCGAGCAATACAGCCACGAACCCTACGTCGCGGTCGCGCGCTTCATCTGCGGATGGACGCCGCTGGATTCCCCGCGTCGCGCGGATCTGCCGCGCTTGCGCGAACGTGCGCACGATGCGCTGCGCGTGATGGAACGGCATCTGGTCGAACACCCCTGGTTCACCGGCGCGCAGTACGGCGTGGCCGATATCGCCTTGTTCGCGTACACGGCCGTGGCGGGCGAGGGCGGCGTCGCGCTCGACCCCTATCCGGTGCTGCGCGGTTGGCTCGATCGCGTGCGCGCCACCGAAAACTTCGTGGCGCTGCCCGAGAACGACGCGGACGTGCGCGAGCGCCTGGCGGCGATGACGTGATGTTGCGCCGCCTCCTGCTCGCGTTGCTGCTGTGTTGCCTGGCGCTGCCCGCGCTGGCCGCCGATTACCGCTTCGCGCCCGCGCCGGCCTGGGTGAAGGACGCCCCGTTGCCCGATGCCGGCGACGCGCAACCCACCGGCGACGGCACGCGTTACCTGCTGCTCGACGACCAGGTCGACGTGCGCGGCCCGCAGCGCGTCGCCTATCGCCGCATCGCCACGCGCCTGGACAACGCGCGCGCGCTGTCCGACGGCGGCCAGATCGAAATCTGGTACCAGCCCGAATACCAGCGCGTCGAAATCCATGCGATCGAAGTGCGTCGCGGTGGCCAGGTCAGCGACCGTCGCAATTCGGCCCGCATCGAAGTGCTGCGCCGCGAGGAAGACCTCGACCAGGCCATGTACGACGGCGAGCACACGCTGAGCATCACCTTGCCCGACCTGCGCGTGGGCGACATCGTCGACTACAGCTACAGCGTGGTGGGCGACAACCCGGTGTTCGGTGGCGATTACCACGGCAGTTACACCGCGCGCTTCGACTCGGCGCTCGCCTATCGCCGCGTGCGCGCGCTATATCCGGCCGCGCGGCCCTTGCACGTGCGTGCGCCGGCGGATTTCCTGCGACAGGACGGCGCGATCGGCGATGCGCGTTTCGTCGAATTCTCCGCGCGCCGCCTGCCGCGCACGCGCACCGAGCCCGACACGCCGTCGAGCTTCGACCCCTACGGCGACATCGAACTTTCGACCGCCTCCAGCTGGTCCGACGTCGTGCGATGGGCGCTGCCGATGTACAACCCGCGCCTGCGCGACCGCGCGCTCGCCGCCGAACTGGTGGAACGCCTGCAGCTGCACGACACCGACAAACGCGCGGCGATGTTGCGCGCGATCGCCTTCGTCGAAGGCGAGATCCGCTACACCGCGCTGGACATGGGCAAGAATTCGCACGAGCCGAACCTGCCCGAAACCGTCGTCGCGCGCCGCTTCGGCGACTGCAAGGACAAGGCCGTGCTGCTCTCGGCGCTGTTGCACGAAGCCGGCATCGTCGCCGAGCCCGTGCTCGTCGACACCGAAGGCCGCGAGTCGCTCGCCAGCCGCCAGCCGAGTGCAGTCGCGTTCGACCACGTGGTCGTGCGCGCGCACCTGGACGGCAAGCCGGTCTGGATCGACCCCACGCGCGATATCGAAACCGGTGCGCTCGAAGATCGCTCGCCGCTGCCCTTCCGCCTGGGCCTGCCGATCTGCGACACCTGCGACCGCCTCGTCGACATCCCGCAGCCCGCACCGCGCACGCCGCTGGTGGATGTCGGCCAGCGCGTCGACCTTGCGACGACGCACGACGGCTTCCGCGCCGATTTCACCATCGTCACCGACTATCGCAACGAGAAGGCCGACGGCATCCGCGACACCTTCGCCGATGGCGAGGACGAGTTGGGCGAGCAGTACGTCAGCTACATGCGCAAGTACTACGACGACTTGCAGAGCACGCGCACGCCGAGCCTGCACGACCGCGGCGCCGGCGCGGCGCGCGCGATCGAACGCTACGTGATGCGTTGGCCGGCGAAGGAGGGCAACGGCTTCGACATCGTGCTGTTCCAGTTGCTCGACTGGATGCCGGCCTTCGACCTCGACAAGCGCAGCACGCCGATGGCGCTCGAGGGTCCAGCCTACGCGCGGCAAACCGTCCGCACGCACCTCGCGGGTGGATGGGACATCGCGCCCGACGACACCACCATCGCCAATGCCTATTTCCGTTTCCATCGCGTCGTGCGCGTGGTCGGCGACAAGCTGGAGATCGTCGGCGAATGGCGCCGCCTGGCCGACCAGGTGCCCGCGCGCGATTACGCGAAGGTCCGTGCCGACGTCCGCCGCGTGCGCGAACTCATGGAATACAGCGTGGCGATCGGCGATGACGCCGACGACACCGCCGCCAGGGCGCAGGACGCCTCGGTGAATCAGTGGCGCATGATCGCCGCCGTGCTCGCAGGCCTGCTGCTGTTCTTCGCAGGGCTCGCGTTCAAGCAGGAATCCCAGTTGCGTCGTCTGCGCTCGTCGTGGACCGCCCCCCAGAATCGCTCGAGAGACGCCGCCCCATGAACGCCGCCAAGCCGATCCCCGCCCGCATGAAGGGCCTCAACCGCGCCGAAATCTGCGACGTCAACTTCCAGGAATACGTGCGCGATTGGAACGGCCACCGCGATGTCGCGCCCGCGCCGCACGAAGCCATCCTCGAAGGCAGCGCGCTGGATGCGCAGGGCTTCCGCGAGATCTTCGAATCGCAGTTGATTTCGCGCCATCTGGACTTGATGGCGCGCGTGTTGCGCGTGCAGAACAAGGTCTTCTACACGATCGGTTCCAGTGGCCACGAAGGCAACGCGATGGTCGCGCGCCTGACGCGCCACACCGATCCGGCGTTCCTGCATTACCGTTCGGGCGGCTTCATGGCCGAGCGCTTCCGCAAGCTGCCGGGAATGGACCCGATCATGGATTCGGCGCTGTCCTTCGCGGCCAGCAAGGACGATCCGGCGAGCGGCGGCCGCCACAAGGTGTGGGGCAGCAAGCCCTTGTGGGTGTTGCCGCAGACTTCGACGATCGCCTCGCACCTGCCCAAGGCGCTGGGCACCGCGCTCGCGATCGAACAAGGTCCGCGCATCGGGCATGAACTTCCGATCCCGAAGGACAGCATCGCGATCTGTTCCTTCGGCGATGCCTCGAGCAACCACGCCACCGCGCAGACCGCGTTCAATGCCGCGGCGTGGACCGCGTACCAGAAGCTCCCCGCGCCGGTGTTGTTCGTGTGCGAAGACAACGGCATCGGCATTTCGGTGAAGACGCCGAGCGGCTGGGTCGCGCGCAACTTCCAGCAGCGCCCGGACCTGGATTACTTCTACGCCGATGGCCTGGACCTCGCCGAAGGCTATGGCCAGGTGCAAGCCGCCGTCGAACATTGCCGCCGCACGCGCCGCCCGACCTTCCTGCACCTGCGCACCACGCGCATCATGGGCCACGCGGGCACCGACTTCGAAATCGAATGGCGTTCGATCGAAGAACTGTGCGCGGTGGAGGCGACCGATCCGTTGCTGCGTTCGGCCGCGATCGCGCTCGAATCGGGCCTGATGTCGAAGGAAGACATCCTCGCGCTGTACGAAGACACGCGGAAGAAGTGTTTCGCCGCGGCCCACGACGCCGACAGCCGTCCGCGACTGACCGACCTGGCCGACGTGATGAAGCCGCTCGCGCCGTACACGCCCGACGCCGTGCGCAAGGAAGCCGCGCGCGTGCCGGATGCCGCACGTCGCGAGCAGGCCTTCGGCGGTGAAGCGAAGCTGCCGGAGAAACAAGCGCCGCGCCATCTCGCGATCCAGATCAACAACGCGTTGCACGATCTGTTCGCCAAGTATCCGCAGGCTTTGCTGTTCGGCGAAGACGTCGCGCTCAAGGGCGGCGTGTACACGGTAACCAAGGGCTTGCAGAAGGCGTTTTCCGGAAAGCGCGTGTTCAACACGCTGCTCGACGAGACGATCATCCTGGGCCTTGCGCAGGGTTACGCGAACATGGGGATGCTGCCGTTCCCCGAAATCCAGTACCTGGCGTATTTCCACAACGCCTGCGACCAGATCCGCGGCGAAGCGGCGAGCCTGCAGTTCTTCAGCAACGGCCAGTACCGCAATCCGATGGTGATGCGCATCGCGTCGCTCGGGTATCAGCGCGGGTTCGGCGGGCACTTCCACAACGACAATTCGATCACCGCCTTGCGCGACATCCCGGGTCTCGTCGTCGGCTGCCCTTCGCGCGGCGACGATGCGGCGACGATGCTGCGCACGCTGGCCGCGCTCGCGCAGGTCGACGGGCGCGTGTGCGCGCTGCTCGAACCGATCGCGCTGTACATGACGAAGGATTTGCACGAGCCCGGCGACGGCGGCTGGCTCACCGAATACCCGGCGCCGAACGAGGCGATGGAGCTCGGCGAAGGCCGCGTTTACGGCGAGGGCGACGACCTGGTGATCTTCACCTTCGGCAACGGCGTCCCGATGTCGCTGCGTGCGGCGAAGCAGATCGAAGGCAAGCACGGCTGGAAGACGCGCGTGGTCGACCTGCGCTGGCTGGTGCCGCTCAACGAAACCTTCATCCGCGCACAGGCGAAGTCCGCCAAGCGCATCCTCATCGTCGACGAAGGCCGCAAGAGCGCGGGCGTGGGCGAGGGCGTGGTCACCGCGATCGTGGAAGGCGGGTTCGGCGCGCGCCCGTTCCAGCGCGTGGTCGGCGCCGATACGTTCACGCCGCTCGCGGGTGCCGCCTTCCTGGTGATTCCGTCGGACGAGGACATCGTCGCGGCGGCCGACCGGCTCGCCGCGAAGGCGTGATCCGCTAGCGGGCGAGGCCGGCGAGCAACGCGCGTTCGCGCAAGGTCACGCCGTTGCTCGTCACCGGCACATCGGGGCGCTCGACGGGCAACACCGCGAGCGCCACCCAGCCTTCGCCATTGCGCGCGGTGCTCACGACCTGGCCCAGCGTCGCGGCGCCCACGTCGACGTTCGCGCCGGCTTCGGGCTCGCTCTGGCATTCGAACAGCGTCAGCCCGCGTTTGACCTGGCCGAGGAAGTGCGTGCGCGCCACGATCTCCTGCCCCGGATAGCACCCCTTCTTCACGCTGAAGGCATGCAGGCGGTCGAGCGAGAGCATTTGCGGCGTCCACTGCTCGGCTTGCGAAGGCGGCAAACGCGGAAAGCCCAGGCGCAAATCGGCCGCGCGCCAGCGCGTTTCGGCGTCGCCATCGCCCGGCGATGCACCGCCCGGCGCGATGCGCAGCGTGCGCTTGAGCCCGAATCCACCGAAGTCGAATTCGATCCCGTCCTCCGGCGTGCCCGCGAAACTGGCGCCGGCGGCCGTCGAAGGCGCGTCGAAGGTGCCGCTCGCGTGAAGATCGTCGCGCACCGTCACCTGCAACTGGCGGCGCAGCACGAAGCGCTGCAATTGCGCGGCAAGGGCGTGCGCATCGACGTCGGGCACGATGAGCCACGCGGTGTCCTGGGCCACGCGGGCCAGGGCGAAGAGCGCGATGACGCGGCCTTTCGGGGTCAGCCACCCGTTCCATTGCCATCGCCCGACGCGTGCTGCCTCCACGTCGTTCATGCACTGCGCTTGCGCGAAGGCGATGGCATCGCGCCCTTCGAGCGCGATCACGCGGTGGCCGGGAAGGGCGAAAGCCGGGGCGGGCGGGGGCGCTAGGTTGTGGGACATCCGGTGCGGACTTAAACTTCGGGGGTTGTGACGCCGCGAATCATAGGTCAATCCGAACCCGACACCGACGCCGGAGCGCTGCCCGATGGTGCAGTCGCGCCGCACGAAGGCACGCAGGTTGTCCCGGCCGACGACGTGGACCCCGTTCGCCCACCGGTCGAGATCGGCGGGCGCAAGGGATTGGACCCGGTCCGTTACGGCGACTGGGAAAAGAACGGCCGCTGCATCGATTTCTGACGCCGCACCCGATTGACATCACGTAAGGAAGACGACCCGATGGCGACGCAACGCCCCCTGTCACCGCATCTGCAGGTGTATCGCTGGCAGATCACGATGACGATGTCGATCCTGCATCGCGCCACCGGCATCGGCCTGGTCGTCGGTGCCTTCGCGTTGGCCTGGTTCCTGGTGATGCTCTCGATGGGCCCGGAGTCCGGCGCGCGCGCGATGGCCTGCGTGGGATCGCCGATCGGACTGTTGTTCACCTTCGCCTTCTCGCTGTGCCTGGTCTACCACCTGTTCAATGGCCTGCGGCACCTGCTGTGGGATACGGGCCACGGCTACGACATTCCCTCCGTCTACAAGACCGGCTGGACCGTCTTCGCGCTCACGGTGGTCGTCACCGCCGCACTGTGGTTCTTCGCACTGGGAGTCGCCTGAGCCATGACCGACCTGCGTACTCCGCTCGCACGCGCCCGCGGCCTGGGCTCCGGCAAGACCGGCACCGGCCACTTCTGGGTGCAACGCGTCACCGCCGTCGCGCTCGCGCTGCTCGTGCCCTGGCTGGTGTGGGTGCTGCTTTCGATGGTGGGCGGCGATTACCAGCACGCCATCGACGTGCTGCACCGTCCCTGGAACGCGATCCTGATGGGCGCCTTCCTCGTCGCGATGTTCTGGCACGCCAAGCTCGGCATCCAGGTGGTCATCGAAGACTACGTGCACACGCGCGCCTGGGAAGTCACGCTCCAACTGCTGAACCTGTTCCTGTGCACCCTCGGCGCGATCGCGTCGTTGTTCGCGATCGTCCGCATCGCGCTGCTGGCCTGAGCCCAAATGACCGCCTACAAGATCCAGGAACACAAGTACGACATGATCGTCGTCGGCGCCGGTGGCGCCGGCCTGCGCGCCACCTTCGGCCTTGCGCAAAAAGGCCTGAAGACCGCGTGCCTGACGAAGGTCTTCCCGACGCGCTCGCACACCGTCGCCGCGCAGGGCGGTATTTCCGCCGCGCTCGGCAACATGGGCGAAGACGACTGGCGCTTCCACTTCTACGACACCATCAAGGGGTCGGATTGGCTGGGCGACCAGGACGCGATCGAGTACATGTGCCGCGAGGCCATCCCCGCGATCATCGAACTCGAGCACCAGGGCGTGCCGTTCTCGCGCACCGAAGACGGCCGCATCTACCAGCGTCCCTTCGGCGGCATGACCACGCATTACGGCAAGGGCATCGCGCAGCGCACGTGCGCGGCCGCCGACCGCACCGGCCACGCGATCCTGCACACGCTGTACCAGCAGTCGCTCGCGCATAAAGCGCAGTTCTTCATCGAATACTTCGCGCTCGACCTGATCATGGACGAGGAGGGCGCCTGCCGCGGCGTGCTCGCACTGGACATGGCCGAAGGCACGCTGCACCTGTTCCGTTCGCACGGCGTGGTGCTCGCCACCGGCGGCTACGGCCGCGCGTACTTCTCGGCGACCTCCGCGCACACCTGCACCGGCGACGGCGGCGGCATGGCGCTGCGCGCCGGCTTGGGCCTGCAGGATATGGAGTTCGTGCAGTTCCATCCCACCGGCATCTACGGCGCGGGCTGCCTGATCACCGAAGGCGTGCGCGGCGAAGGCGGCATCCTGCGCAACAGCAACGGCGAGCGCTTCATGGAGCGCTACGCGCCGAACGCGAAGGACCTCGCTTCGCGCGACGTCGTCTCGCGTTCGATGACCATCGAGATCCGCGAAGGCCGCGGCGTGGGCCCGCTGAAGGACCACATCAACCTCGACCTGACGCACCTGGACCCGAAGGACATCCACGAAAAGCTCCCCGGCATCGCCGAGAGCGCGAAGATCTTCGCGGGCGTGGACGTGGAGAAGGAACCGATCCCCGTGCTACCGACCGTCCACTACAACATGGGCGGCATCCCCACCAATTATCACGGCGAAGTCGTGCAACTGCGCAACGGCAATCCCGATGCGGTGGTGCAGGGCCTGTACGCGATCGGCGAAGCGGCGTGCGTGTCGGTGCACGGCGCGAACCGCCTGGGCTCCAACTCGCTGCTCGACCTGGTGGTGTTCGGCCGCGCGGTCGCCAACCGTTGCGCCGAGACCATCAAGCCCGGCATGCCGCACAAGGATCTGAAGACCACGGCATGCGACCAGTCGCTCGCCAACTTCGACCGCCTGCGCAACGCCAAGGGCTCGCTGCCCACGGCCGAGATCCGCAACAACATGCAGCGTGCGATGCAGGCCGACGCCGCGGTGTTCCGTACCGGCGAAACGCTGGCCGAAGGCGTGGCGAAGGTCCGTGAGATCAATGCGTCCTTCGCCGACGTGAAGGTCAGCGATCGCTCGCTGGTCTGGAACTCCGACCTGATCGAAACCCTGGAACTGCAGAACCTGCTGGGCCAGGCACTGACCACGATCGTGTCCGCCGAGAACCGCACCGAATCGCGCGGCGCGCATGCGCGCGAGGACTTCCCGGAACGCGACGACGCGAACTGGCACAAGCACAGCGTGTGCTGGGTCGACGATGCGGGCAACACGCGCATCGACTACCGCCCGGTACACATGTACACGCTCAGCAACGACGTCGAAGTCGTGCCGCCCAAGCCGCGCGTCTACTGACCCAGGGAACGAGAAACCATGGCTGAATTCACGCTCCCGAAGAATTCGAAGATCGGCAAGGGCCGGCACTTCCCCGCGCCCGCCGGCGCGAAGAAAGTGCGCACCTTCAAGGTGTATCGCTGGAACCCGGACGACGGCAAGAATCCGAGCGTCGACACCTACGATGTCGACCTGGCCACCTGCGGCCCGATGGTTCTCGACGCGCTGATCAAGATCAAGAACGAGATCGACCCGACGCTGACCTTCCGCCGCTCTTGCCGGGAAGGCATCTGCGGCTCGTGCGCGATGAACATCGACGGCACGAACACGCTGGCGTGCACGCGCGCGATCTCCGACTGCACCAAGGCCGAAGTGCCGATCTACCCGCTGCCGCACATGGCGGTGGTGAAGGATCTGGTGCCGGACATGACGCACTTCTACGCGCAGTACGCGTCGATCAAGCCGTGGATCCGCACGCAGACGCCGGCGCCGGATCGCGAACGCCTGCAGTCGAAGGAAGATCGCGCGCTGCTCGACGGCCTGTACGAATGCATCCTGTGCGCGTGCTGCTCGACCAGCTGCCCGAGCTATTGGTGGAACGGCGACCGTTACCTGGGCCCGGCGATCCTGCTGCAGGCCTACCGCTGGATCGTCGACTCGCGCGACGAAGACACCGGCGCGCGCCTGGACGACCTGGAAGACCCGTTCAAGCTCTACCGCTGCCACACGATCATGAACTGCGCGCGGACCTGCCCGAAGGGCCTGAACCCGGCGAAGGCGATCGGCGAGATCAAGAAGTTGATGCTGGCAAGGCGCGGCTGATCCCGTGGCCGACGCGGAGATCCTCAAGCCCGCGTTCGCCCTGGTCGGCCTGACGGCCGTCGTCTTCGTTCGCATGTACTGGTTGCGTCTGGCCGAGCTCGGGCGTGGGCGCATCGATGCGCAGGCGGTCGCCACCTCGTCGGAAATGGCGCGCCTGCTGACCGACACGCGCGCCTCCGACAACTTCCGCAACCTCTTCGAACTCCCGGTCCTGTTCTACGCCGCGGTGTTCGTCGCGATGTCCACGCACCTGGTCACGCCGATCTCGATCGCACTGGCGTGGATCTTCGTCGTCCTGCGCGTGCTGCATAGCGCCGTGCACTGCACCTACAACCGCGTCATGCACCGCTTCCTCCTGTATGTCGCGGGCGCACTGGTCTTGTTCACCTGGTGGGCGTATCTGGCAACGGGGCAGGCGTGGTGAACGACGACGCCGAAATCCGCAAGCTCAAGTGGCGCTGCCGCCGCGGCATGCGCGAACTCGACCAACTGCTCGAGCGTTGGCTCGAGACTTCGTGGCGCCAATCCAACGACGCCGATCGCGCGACTTTCCTGCGCGTGCTCGACAGCGAAGACGACCGCTTGTGGAAATGGTTCCTCGGGCACGAAACCGCGCCCGATGCGGAGCTGCAGGCGCTCATCGAACGCATCCGCAACCTGCCGCACGCATGATCCCCGCCCGTTGTCCCAACTGCAGCCGCCGCATCGACTTCGGGCTGCTCGGCCTGCTGCCGATCCAGTCGCGCGTGGCGCACCCGGCGGACCTGCACTGTTCTGCCTGCCAGGTGCGGGTCACGCTCGCGTCCTGGTGGTTGTTCGTGAGCTTCGTTGGCTCGCTGGCGGCGGCGTTCTGGATACTGCCGCAGCCCTTGGCCCTGACCACGTGCCTGTGGTTCGCGCTGCAGATCGCCGCGAACGGGCTCTACGTCGTCTTCGGCGGTCCGCTGAAAACCTTCCGCTGAGCGCGTTCGGGAGACCTCAGAGCGCGCGCCCGTCGTAGTTGTGCACGGGAATCGCCGACAGATCCACGTCGTCGAGCACGCGCAGGTTGACCGCCGCGACGGGATTGCCCTTCGGATCGTTCGCTTCGCCGAACACGTGGATGCCGCAGGTGTCGCAGAAGCGATGCTGGATGTGGTGCTTGTTGAAGGTGTACGTCGCCATGTCCGATTCCGGCGTGCGCAACACAAGCTTCTCGCGCGGTACGAACCACAACAGCGACGCGCGCTTGGCGCACATCGAGCAATTGCAGGCCAGCCCGCTGTCGATCTGTCCTTCGACGTCGAAGGCGACCTTGCCGCATTGGCAGCTACCGGTGTAGTTCATCGAGCGCGCTCCTGGGGGAATTCAAGGATGCTGCGGGGATCGACGCGTCGATTCAAGTACCACTGGCCCTCATCTCCCTTCCCAAGGGGGATCAATCGCGCAAAGCGCGATTGAGGGGGATCAAGCTCGCCGCGACCCCAACCGCCACCCCCATCCCGATCACCTGCGCCACCACGAACCCCGGCACGTCCATCATCCGGATCCCCGCGAACGATTGCGTCAACCCGCGCGCCACCGTCACCGCAGGATTGGCGAACGACGTACTGCCCGTGAACCAGTAGGCCGCGAAGATGTAAGCGCCGACCAGCGCGGGCACGGCCGCAGGCCGATGCGCCATGCCGAGCAGGATCGTGAGCAACAGACCGAACGTCGCGACGCCTTCGCTCAGCCATTGCCCCGTGCCGGTGCGCACATGCGTCCCCGGTTGCAGCAAGGCCTGGTCGAACATCGCATGCGCGAGCACGACGCCGAGGATGGCCGCGATGACTTGCACGGCGATGTAGGCGAGCGTGGTTCGCGTGTCGATCGCACCGCGCAGGCGCATCGCGAGCGTCACTGCCGGATTGAAATGCGCGCCGGAGATCGGGCCGAGAATCACGATGAGGACGTAGAGGATCGCGGCGGTCGCGCTGGCGTTGGCGAGCAACGCAATGCCATCGTTTCCCCGCGACAGCGCCACGCCCATGATCCCGGAGCCGACGACCGTCGCCAGCAACGCGGCCGTGCCGAGACCTTCTGCCAGCAGCGCACGAGGCAAGTGGTTCACAGCGACGCCAGCAATGCACGCACGCGCGCCGCGATGTCGTCGCGCACCGCGCGATAGCCGGCGTCATCCATGTGCTTGGGATCGGCCAGCGCCCAGTCTTCGCGCCGCTTCGCCGGCACCCAGGGGCATTCGTCGCCGCAACCCATCGTTACTACTGCATCGAACGCGCCCTCGATGTCGTCCAGGGATTTCGAACGATGCGTGGAGAGGTCATAGCCGACTTCAGACATGAAGCGCACCGCTTTCGGATTCACGACGCCCGAGGGACGCGACCCTGCACTCTGCGCATCGACGTCGGCACCGCCGAGCATATGCGCGAACGCTTCCGCCATCTGGCTGCGGTTGGAATTCTCGACGCAGACGAACAAAACGCGCTTCATGGCTTGCGAGTGCTCTTGCGTGGCTTGCAGGCGGAAGACACCGGATCGCACGCGCCCGATCCGGCGCAGCAGTTTTCGGTGAGGTAGGCGATGAGATGGTTCATGCGCTCGTAGTTCGCACGCACGCGGATGACGCGGCCTTCGCGCTGGTCGAGCACCAGGCCGGCCGAGCGCAGCACGTTGAGGTGCGCGGTGAGCGTGGCGGGCGGCAGGTCGAGGTGTTCGCGCAGTTCTCCCACGGGCAGTCCGTCCGGCCCGGCTTCGACAAGCCGCCGGAAGGCACGCAGTCGCGATTCGTGGCCGAGCGCGGCCAGGCAGGCGAGGGAGGAGGGCATTTCCACAATTCCAATATTATGGAAGTGATAAGCGGCGTCAAGCACGAGCCCGATTCGCGCGGTGCGCGTTGGCTCCTTTTCTTGAAGGGTCCGCCGGCGGATGCGGACCTTTAACCGTTTCCTTATCGCGCTCACAGTAGGTTCGGCGTTTCGTCCACTCCCCCGGAAGGCAAGCCATGACCCCCAAGATCCAGCCCTGCCTGTGGTTCGACAAGAACGGCGAAGAAGCCGCGCGCTTTTATGCCGACACCTTCCCCGACACGAAGATCGACAACATCGCGCGCGCGCCGGGCGACTATCCCTCCGGCAAGGCCGGTGACGCGCTGGTCATCAACATGACCATCTTCAAGATGCCTTTCATGCTGTTGAACGGCGGGCCGCAGTTCAAATTCGATGAAGCCGTGAGCTTCCAGGTCGCCACCGACGACCAGGCCGAAACCGATCGCTATTGGAACGCCATCGTGAACAACGGCGGGCAGGAGAGCGAGTGCGGGTGGTGCAAGGATCGCTTCGGCCTGTCGTGGCAGATCACGCCGCGGCGCCTGACCGACTTGATGAGCGAAGGCGGCGAAACGGCCAAGCGCGCCTTCGAAGCGATGATGACGATGAGGAAGATCGACATCGCCGCCCTGGATCGTGCGGTTGAGGGTGTCAAAGCCTGATACCGAACCGAATCGGGCCTACACTGGGCCGATGAAAATCGACCAATACCCGAACCCGACCCTCCGCCAGAAGTTGTCGGTCGCGGGTATCCCGGAGTCGGAGCACGCCCTGGAGTCGCTGCTGACGCGGCTCTCGGAGCTCGACGCGCCGCTGTTGCATGGGCTGTCCGCCGACATGACCGCCGAACTGCTGCTGTATCTGATCTCCAAGGGCATGGTTTCCGTGCCCAAGGAAAGCGGCAAGGCGCTGCTCGACCTGCCGTGGGGCTCGCACGTCTGCCAGTTCTACGAAACCAAGCAGGACCAGCTCGACATGCTGGTGCCGTACTTCAAGCAGGGGCTGGAACGAAACGAAGCCTGCGCCTGGCTGGTCGGCGACCTGACGGTCGATGAAGCGCGCAATGCGCTCGCCGCCGCCGTGCCCGATCTCGCCGATCGCATGGCCAAGGGGCAGATGCAGATCGTGCACTACGCCGAGTTCTACACCGATCCCAACGGCACGGTGAAGGCGCCCGAACAGCTGAGCTACCAGTTCGCCGCGCTCGGTGCGGCCGCCAAGAGCGACGGTTACCAAGGGCTGCGCGCGTCGGGCAGCGTGGCGTGGGTGAAGGACGCGGCGAGCATGTCGCGCTTCATGGCTTACGAAACCCGCGTCAACGTCGCGATCCAGGACGCCAAGATCATGGCCGTCTGCACGTACCCGGCCGAGTCTGCTTCCCTGTGCGCGTGCCGGGAGCTGATTCACAACCACGGCAACTTCTTCGTCAAGCGCGGCGAATGGGTGCACGACAAATCGCGCGACGCCGAGCGGATCGAAACAGTCTTCACTGCGCTCGCCGGGGCCTGAGCGGCGTTCACCGCACGACGCGCCCCGCGTCGGTACCTTCGACGGGTTCGTTCGCGAAGGGAGACCGCCATGACGTCGGATACCAAGACCGCGCTGGACCACGTGCACGACACGGTGCTGCAACTCAAGGAGATGCGGCACTACGCCAAGAACAACGTCGAGATGCTGACGACGCAGTGGCTGTTGTTCGATGGCGAGCTGTCCAAGCTCAAGCGTGCGTCGCGTTTCGAAGACCTGATGACGCGGCAGGGCGAGTTCTACGACGCAGTTGAAGCTGCGATCACCGATCTGGAAGAGCTCGCCGTGCAATTGGCGCCGCCGCCCGAGGAAGGCGCCGCGCAGGCGTGATCCTCGCGCAATGCGTGCCGTGCGCGCGTTGTCGCGCGCACTGTTGAATTCCGGTCACGCATGCGATGCCGGTATCCCCCGGCATTCATCCGCCCAACGGTCGCGCAAGCATGGCCGGCGTTCGCCGGTGTTACGCGTTCGGCCTGAGTGAACCAAGCACGAGCCGCGCCACCGCGCGGAGAAGCGAGGATCACGATGGCTGCGAAGAAGCGGGCGAACAAAACGGCGCGGAAGCAGGCGCGCACGGCACGGCCGGCGAAGAAGACGCAACGCGCGAAAGCGATGCCGCTTCCGGACTTCGGTCCACCGAATGTCATCGAGTTCGAGCCGCTGTTCGATGCGGGCAGGGCGAGCAAGGCCGTCAAGGAAGTCGGCGCCGATCCGACCAAGGCCCGCACCGCGGTCTACATCCACGGCATCGGCAATCATCCCGAGGAACAGGTGCTCGTCATCCGATGGGATCGCGCGCTGTTCGGGAAAGACATGGGCGATCGCACGCGCATGGCCTATTGGGTCAATCGCGCGCGGTATCCGCAACCGTCCAGTTGCGATTGCATCGACCCCAAGTGCGCCTGCCACGATCCGGAAGAAGCCTTCCGCACGAAAAAGGTGCTCGCCGTCGGCACGCCCGATCCGCAGCACGAACTCGATGAAGCGGTGAAGGCGATCACCTCCGATCCCGCGCAGCAGGAATTCCTGCGCCAGATCGGTTCGCAGATGCTGGATCGCGCCGAAGAAGAGGCGGCCTCGCAATCCAGGGGCAATGCGTTGACCTTCGAAGCGGTCGGCGGAAGCAAGGGCGTCTACGGCCTGCAGACCAAGGGCTTCGGCGATGCGCTGTTGCGCAAGTTGACCGACCTGATCACCGGCATGGCGCTGCCCGACGTGCAGGATTTCCTGTTCGAATGGGATCACCGCAAGCAGATGGAAGACATCTTCCTGCAGCGCCTGGCCAGCGGTGGCGCGCCCTTCATCGTGGTCGCGCACAGCCAGGGCACGATGATCGCCTACGACGTGCTGCGCCAACTCAGCAAGGCCCAGGCGGACGTGCGCCTGTTCGTGACGATCGGCTCGCCGCTCGGGCTGCCGCCCGTGCGAACGGTCTTCGAGAAATGGACGAAGCAGAAGAAGTTGCCGTTCCCGCCCTGCGTCACCAAGTGGGTCAATGTTGCGAACACCGGGGATGTCGTCGCGTTCGACCCGAACCTGACCGACGACATCGGGCCCGTGCCGGCTGGTGCCTCGTTCGAGAATCACCAGATCACCCGCGCCGAGCGCGACGCCAATCCGCTGTTCACCGGCAACGCGCATTCGGCGATGGGCTACCTGTCCACGCCCATCGTGCGGCAAACCGTGTACGCCGCCGTCGGCCGCGACTTCGCCAGCAGCATGGCGAACCAACGGATCATGTCCGACCTGGTCGAGCGCATCGAAACCAAGGACGAGGCCTACCGCCACCCGGTCATGATCGAGGTGATGGACCTCAAGGACAAAGGCGAGAGCACCATCGAAGCCGGCCGCCTTGCGATCGACGCGCGGCTGCGCGCCTTCGCCAAGCGCAGCAAGACCAACATCGACCTGCTGCAGATCCAGCATCACATGCGTTTTCTGTCGGCCAAGTTGAACCGCTCGGAGATCGAGGTCCTGCGCACCGAGTTCAACGGCCTGCAGATCAACCGCGTCTGGCAGAACGCGCAGAAGAAGGCGCTGATCTGTCGTTCCGCGCAGATGGTGCAGGCCGCGCCGGCGCACCAGGCGTATTCCGCGCATGGCCACGGCATCGAATGGGCGTTGCTCGACACCGGCATCAACCACCTGCATCCGCACTTCGCGATGCACGAGAACATCGCGAGCCTGTGGGATTGCACGGACAGCAAGCGGTCGGGCAACGGCGTCAATCAACCGGTGGGGGGGTTCGTCACCTACGACAAGGGAAAACCGACGCTGCCGGCAGGTGCGGACGGCTTCATCGATGCCTTCGGCCACGGCACGCACGTGGCCGGCATCATCGCCGGCGAGTTTCCGCACCCGCTTGAAGACGAAAAGGAACTCCTCACGTTCGCCGGCATGGCGCCGCGCGCGAAGTTGCATTCGTTCAAGGTCCTGAACAACAGCGGCGAGGGCGAGGATGCGTGGATCCTGATCGCGCTGGACAAGATCGCGCAGATCAACGAGCAATCGCAGGAGCTTCGTATCCACGGCGTCAACCTGAGCCTGGGCGGCAACTTCGACCCGAGTGTCTTCGGATGCGGGCATACGCCCTTGTGCATGGAGTTGCGCCGTTTGTGGCGCCAGGGCGTGTTGATCGTGCTGGCCGCCGGCAACGAAGGTTTCACCGTGTTGCAGACCTTGAACGACGGCCCATGGCAAGCGAACCTGGATCTGTCGATCGGCGACCCGGCCAATCTCGAGGAATCCATCGCGGTGGGCTCGGTGCATCGCACCAATCCCCACACGTATGGCGTGAGTTATTTTTCTTCGCGCGGGCCGACCGCCGATGGACGGCTCAAACCCGACGTCGTAGCGCCCGGCGAAAAGATCCTGTCGGCGCGCGCGGACTTCAGGGATCTGCTCCCGAAGGGCATGACGCCCGGAAGTCTCACGCCGGCCCAGCTGAAGAAGCTGACCGCCGAACAGCTCTACGTCGCCGAATCCGGAACGAGCATGGCCTCGCCGCACGTCTCGGGCGTGCTTGCCGCGTTCCTGTCGCAGCGTCGGGAGTTCATCGGCTATCCCGATCGCGTGAAGCAGATCCTGATGGAGCAGTGCACCGACCTGGGGCGCGATCCCTACGCGCAGGGCAAGGGCATTCCGAACCTGGTGAAGATGCTCGCAAGCACCTGAGGCCACCGCATGATCGAGTTCGACAAGGGTCCGACGCAACGCTTCGCGAAGCTGTTCGCGGCATGTCCGGATTACGGCGCGTTGAAGCCGCACTTCTGGTACGACTGGGGGCCGGTGTTCTACCGCGGTCGGCTGGATGGCTCGGCGCGTGTGTTGTGCATCGCCTCCGACCCGGGCGCCACCGAACGCATCGCGGCGCGCACGCTGGTCGGCGATGCCGGACAACGCGTGCAGGGCTTCCTGCGCAAGCTGGGTTTGACGCGTTCGTATCTGTGCCTCAACGCCTATTCCTATGCGTTGATTCCTTCGCAGGCGAGCGCGGGCGATGCGCTCCTCGACGACCCGGTGCACAAGAAGTGGCGCAATCGCGTCTTCACCGCGGCGCACACGCCCAAGACCCAGGCGATCGTCGCCTTCGGCGAGCAGGCGCAGCGCGCGGTCGCTCTGTGGACAGGCAAGGGCACCACGCCGGTGTTCGAACTGCCTCATCCCAGCAGCCACGACGAAACCAAACTGGCCACGCAATGGCGGCAGGCGGTGATCGACCTGCGCGGCATCGTGACGCCCGACGACGACGGCGAAACCGGCGTCGCCAATTACGGCGCGGCCCTGGGCGAGAGCGACTACACGCCGATTCCGCGCCGCGACTTGCCCTATGGCGTGCCCGCGTTCCTCGGCGACGATGCCGCGGGCCGCACGTCCACGCCCGCGCACCGATCCAGCGTGTCGCGCCCGAGTCCGGACGATCGGCACACGCTGATCTGGATCGCACCGACAGGCGCCTGACGTCGTGGCCGCGACCAAGCTTCATGCATTGCGCGGCCGCATCGTCACGATGGATCGCAAGCGCACGGTCCTGGCCGACGGCGTGGTTTACGTGCGCGGGGATTCCATCGCCGCCGTCGTGCCGGCGAGCGCGCCGCCACCGGACGACTTCGCGAAAGTGACGCCGCAAAAGACGAACGGCACCGTGTACCCCGGGCTGATCGACCTGCACAACCACCTGGCCTACAACATCCTCACCCTGTGGGACGTGCCGAAGCTGTACACCAACCGCGATCAGTGGGGCGACCACCCCGACTATCGACGCCTGATCAGCGGGCCGCTGAGCGTGCTGGGCCGCACGAAGGGTTATCCGGAAGCCATCGCGCGTTACACCGAATGCAAATGCCTGCTGGGCGGCGTGACCACATCGCAGGGCATCAAGCTCGCGAGCAACAGCGGCATGAGCACGTTCTACAAGGGCTTCCTGCGCAATCCGGAAGTCTCCGATGGCGAGGGGTTCCCCGCGGCGCATGCGCGCATCGCCGATGTCGCGGCGCACGATCGGGAAACCTTCCTGACGCTGCTGAAGCATTCGTCTTCGGTGTTGCTGCACTTGAGCGAAGGCACGGATGCCCGCGCCCGCGCGCATTTCGAATCGCTGTGTCCCAAGGGTGTCGAACCCGCGCTGGCGCCGTCGCTCGCGGGCATCCATTGCGTCGCGCTCAAGGCCACGGATTTCCGGCGGATGAAAGCCAAGGGCGCCTCCATGGTGTGGTCTCCGCTGAGCAACCTGTTGCTCTACGGACAAACCGCCGATATCGCAGCCGCGAAGAAAGCGGGCGTGCGCATGGGGCTGGGCGCGGACTGGGCGCCCAGCGGCAGCAAGAACCTGCTCGGCGAAATGAAGGTGGCCTACCAGGTCGCCAGGCACGCCGGCAACGTGTTTTCCGATGCCGACATCGTCGCGATGGCGACCAGCAACGCCGCCGGCATCATCGCCTGGGACACGCGCGTGGGCAGCCTGGAAGCCGGCAAGCGCGCCGACCTGATCGTCGTGCGCGGGCACGATAAGCCGCCTTACCTGCAACTGCTGGACGCCAACGAAACCGACATCGTGCTGGTCCTCATCGATGGTGTGCGTCGTTACGGCCTGCGTCGCCTCATGGGCAGTGCCGCGAAAGGGGAAACGTGCAAGGTCGGGGGTAGCCCGCGCCTGCTGGATTTGTCCGGCGTCACGACCGCGCCCTTGAAGCCGGTGTTGTTGAAGGCTGCGACGAAAACCTTGCAAACCGGGTTACGCGACCTGGTGAAGCTCGCCGAACAACTCGAACATCCACGATCGGTGCGCGCACTGGCGCAGGTGCAACCGGAGTGGACGCTCGAGCTCGAGGAAGAGGAGCCCGCGGGCACCTCGCTGCGTCCGCGCTTTTTCGACGAAGGGCAGGGCGTTGCGATGCCCAAACGCGCGCTGGGCATCGAAGCGTTGGGCAACGTCGTGCTTTCCGAAGTGCTCGCGCCGATGACGCTCGACAAGCTGACTGCGGTCGACGACAAGGCCTTCGTGAAACAAATCACGAGCCACCCCAACGTGCCGAAGGCCATCCGAAATCGCCTGGCGAAGGCATTCGCGCGCTGAGGCGCGGGGTGCAACGGCGATACCACGCGTCTCTGGAGAGACCGCGCGTCACTACCGTTGGTCCAATTTCGTGGCCGCTGGCCGCATCCGGACGCGTCGTTTGCCAGCAGGTGCGCAATGCAGAGGAAGCGTTCGTGTCATGCGCGGGTGGTTTCACTGCTCAGTTGCGGTGTGCAGCGTGTTGGCGTTGCTGGGGTGGTGCGGCGACGCGCGCAGTGCGGCGAAAGTGGCAGTACCGATCAGTGTCTCGGCGCCGGCGACAGCCAAGGTCGCGGGACCCCAGGACAGCACGGGGAAAGACTACTTCGCAACGACGCCGCAATTGGCCGATCCGCTGCGTCCGCTGGCGAGCCTGTCGAGCGGATACGCCAATGTGCGCGCACTCGTGGCCACGATCCCCGACCCGACGGAAACGCACCTGGGGCGTTCGTTCGACATGGCGCTTGCGGCTTCGATCAGCGCGTTCCAGTCCCAAGGCTATGTGCTGGATGGTTACGCCTTTCCCTGGCGGCCCCTCGCGCCACTCAAACCGGGCGCGCAGGAGCAGGACGAACCCGACGACGCGCGCGCGTATCGCAGGACCCCCGGCGTGCTCCGGTTCCGCCGCGATGTCTGGCGTTCTGCGAATGCCCACGGCGCGGTCCCGCGCTATGCAATCGTGTTCCTGGTGGGAGAGTCGCCCAGCTATGGCGTGCAGCGCGGCGCGTTCGGCGTGGCGGCGCGGTGTGCCATCAACCTCAACACGTTCGGATCGGTACCCGTCGCGACGCTCCGCATCAACGAGCGATGCGACACCGCGCCGACGCAGCGGCGCACGGCGATGCTCGACGTACTCGGCCCCTCGTTCTCCGGATCGATGCAATCGCTGTCCCTGGCGATCCAGGCGCTTCGCAACGGCAACGATTTCTCCAGCCTCGACGTGCTGCTGTTGAGCCCATCGGCCACGGTCTCCTCGAATCTGTTGATCGACAACCTCGACACGACCGATCCCCGACAGCCGCACGCGCAGGGCACCACCACCTACGTCCCGGTCGCATGGCCGATCAAGGAACAGTACAAGGCCCTGCGCAGCTATCTGTGCAGCTTGCCGGTGCGCGCGCACGAGCGGAAGGTGATCATCCTCGCCGAGGAGTCGTCGTTCGGGCGCGATGCCGAGCAAGTCGCCGGCCTGAAACGCCGGTGCTCGGAGGATGAGCGCTCGGGGGCCTTCAGCGTCAGTGTTCGCTCGTTTCCGCCGAACATTGCCTCGATCCGCGCCGAGCACTCCCTGCAGCGCGACGCGGAGGAGTCGAAGGTGCCGGGCATGTCGAATGCGCGCGGGCGCCTGCTCGAGCTGGACATGACGTCGGCGCGCGAAGGGATGGATCGCCCGACTGTCTACGAACCAAGCCTGACATCGCGCTCCGACGAACTCTTGCTGTTCAGCATGTTCGATACGCTCCGCAACCACGTGCACCCGGACGTCGTGGTCATCGTCGCCACCGATGTGCGCGATCGCCTGTTCCTCCTCAGCCACGTGCGGCAAGGACTGCCGGACGCACTGCCGGTGATGATGGAACTGGATTTCCTCGCGATCCATCCCGACTACCGCAGGAGCAGCCGCGGTGCGGTCTTCGTTCCGGCCGGCGACGCCATCGTCTGCACGGACGCAGCGGCGAGGCTGGCCGCCTGCAAGCGCGCGAAAGGTTGGCCGCGCACGTACTCGTTCGCGACCGACTATGCCGCCAATGTGTTCCGCTCCACCTCGGTCCTGCTGCGTTGGCACGAGGCAGGCAGCACGCCCAACGCGGGCTTCTTCCGCTTCGCCGCGCCGGAGCTGTGGTTGACCTCGCGCAGCGCCCCTTGCCTGTACGTCGCGACGCTCGCGGGTTTCCAGGAACTGGATTTCCCACCGCTGGAAGGTGCGACGCTGCGATGCCGCAACCAGGTAAGCGCGGGCGAATTCCCGCGAAGTGCGATGGCTGCGGCCGAAACGCGCGTGGCCGCGCAAATGCCGGCGTTCGTCGCCCTGGCCTTGTTGTCGGCGTACTTCATGTTGGTGTCGCTCTGGATCCTCGCCGACGGCGGCCGCGGCAGGGTGTTCCTGTCTGCGATGCGCTACGTGGTCCTCGATGGCCGGTGGCTCAAGGGGGCGTGGGATCGGCTGCGCCCGGGGACCGGCATGAAATCGCAGTCGCCGGCGCAACCCGCAGTGCAGGCGACGAACAACGCGGCGACTGCATTCCTGTCGCCGGACCGGGTGCGGGTGCTGATGCTGCTGTTGTGGCTGGTTTCGTGCACCGCGCTGAGCATCTCGCTCAAGCGGCTCATCGAGGTGATCGACGGCGACAAACAACTGGCGCATGGACGCGACCTCCATGCACTGGTCGCCATCTGGCTGCTCTACATGTGCGTGTGCATCCTGGGCTTCGCGCGGCTCAAGGTCGCCGACCATCGGCTCGGTAAATACGTGGCCCAGTTCGTGAAGTCCATCTCGCGGCCCGACCCCTACAAGCACCCCACGCTCGCGTGGTTCCTGCCCGTCATCATCGCCGTCATCGTCCTGCTCGTCGCCTTCCGCCAGAACATCTTCCTGTTGTTCGAACTCAATTCGAGCAGCCTGCCCCTGAGCGTCGATTCGGGCCTGCCCTGGTTGGTCGCGCTGCTGGTGCTCGCCTTCGGCGTCGCATTCCTCGTCAATGCCGCGCGGCTGGCGCGCCTGCTTTGCCGCATCACGCTGTTCGTGTCCGGGGCGACGCCGGGAATTCGCGCCTACCTCGGCGAGAAGGATTGGCCCGCACCGCAAGTCATCCACCAGGTGCCGCAGACGCCGTTCAACCTTAGCCTCAATCGGGTGAGCGACGTCGACGCGCTGTCGTACGCCGCGCCGGACGCCTGGGCTGTCCTGACGTGCCAGCTCGTGGATCGCAGCGCGAAATCGATGGGGCGCGACGGGCACCTTCCGCCCAGGCGGTTCGAAAAATGGCAGGCCCAACTGGTGGCGGAACTCAAGCTCTACGTCGTCGCAATGCGGACCTGCGTGTGGTGCGCGATGTTGGCGCCGATCGCCGTGCTCATGGCGATGTCCACCTATCCGCCGCTGCTGGAACCGCGCATGACGATGATCGCGATCGTGCAGCTGGTTGCCAGCTTCGGTTACGGCGTGTACCTGGTGCTGTGCCTGGAGCAGGACCTGATGCTCGGCCCGATGTTCACGCGCAGCGGCGACCACCTGTCCTTCGGCGGCAGTCTGCGGGCCCTGTGGCCGAAGTTCCTCGCGATGGGCGTGGTGCTGGTGCCACTGGTGATGCCGGATATCTGGCGCTGGTTGCTGGACATCGTGCGTTCGATCAACTCCTTCACCTAGGAAAACGAAGATGCCCAAGAACACCGCGCAACTGCGTCGCGCCTGGAAAGCCTTCGAATGCGAAGAAGGCGACATGGTGCTGATCCCGTTCGGCCCCGACAAAATCCGCGTGGCACCCCCGACGACGCAGGCATTCGAAGCGCTCGCCGCCGTGTTGCACCACCACGGTTACACGGTGCGCACGCAGGACACCGACAGCTACAACTGCCGCGCGATCACCGGCGGCACCGGCAAGAGCCTGCACAGCTACGGCATCGCGCTCGACGTGAACTGGGAAACCAATCCCTACAACAACCACCCCGGCACCCGGCAGGTGCGTTATTCCAACAAGGAAACGCAGGCGCTGCGCGCGCTCGATGTCCGCCACGGCGTGGCCGATACCGACATGACCAAGGCGATGATCGACGACGTCCGCAAGATCCGCACGCGCGCGGGCGTGGCGGTCTTCGAATGGGGCGGCAGTTGGAGCGATCGCAAGGATTGCATGCACTTCGAGATGGATGTCTCGCCGGAAGAACTGGCGGTCGGCCTGGATCCGGATTCGGTGGTGGGCCTGGCCGAGTATCTGGCGAGTCTGCACCTGCCTGCATTCGACACACCGGCGAGCGTTGCACCGGCGCAACCGGCGATCCTCGACCGCCAGGAAGTGATCGCGCGCAGTGGCCTGCGATTACGCAGTGGACCCTCGGCGGACAGCGACGTCATTCGCGTCGTGCCGGCCGGCACGCAAGTAAACGTGCTGGCGCGCCAGGACGGTTGGGCCCTGGTCGATTTCCTCGGCGACAGCCTTGCCGACGGCTTCATGAGCGCCGCGTTCCTGCGGCCCGTCGGCGAGGCATCGCACGCGAGGGAAATGGCGGAGCGGGGCGTGGGGATCGCGCACGCGGTGGGCGACATCACCGGCAGCGTGACAGTCGATCGGGTCGCGACGATGTTCCCGCAGACACGCAAGGCGAACATCGAGGAACACCTGCCGTCGATCCTCGCCGGCTTGCGCGACTGCGGACTCGGCGATCGCCAGATGGTGCTGATGGCCTTGTCGACGATCCGCGCCGAATCCGAAGGCTTCCGCCCGATTTCGGAAGGCATCAGCGGCTTCAACACGAACCATCAACCCTTCGATCGCTACGAACCGGGCACCAGCGCCGGCAATCGCGTCGGCAACACGCACGCCGGCGACGGTGCGCGCTTCAAGGGCCGCGGTTTCGTGCAACTGACCGGGCGCGAGAACTACGGCAAGATCGGTCGACAGGTGGGCGTGGATCTGTTGAGCGATCCCGAACGCGCGAACGACGGCCCGCTTGCGGGGCGCATCCTCGCGCAATTCCTCAAGAACAACGAATCGCGCGTGCGTGCGGCGCTTGCAGCGGGCGACCTGCGGACGGCGCGCAAATGCGTCAACGGTGGCTCGCACGGGATGGAACGCTTCAGGAGCGCATGGGAACTCGGCGAGCTCGCGTTTCCAGGGTGAAGCCTGGCTCGCTCAGGGCGGCGGGAACTTCGCGAACATCTGCGGAATGACCGTCGCGATCGCCGCATCGATGCCTTCCGGCGAGTTCGGCACATCGCCCGAGGCCGTCGCGCGCCAGATCGCCTGCTTGGTCTTGGCATCGAACATGTCGATGGCCAGCGCGCCCACGATCTTCGAATGCGGGCGTGATGTCCCGGTGCTCGTTCCGATGCCGCCACCACTGCTGCCGCCCCAACTGCCGAGCCCGAAGCCGAAGGACGTGTTGCTGTAGCTGACTTCCTCACGCGCGTCCCACTTGCCCAACAACGCCACATCGCCATCGGCCGTGCGTTGCCAGCCCTTCGCCGCGAGTTGCGCATCGATCGCGCGCACGAGCTTGTCGCGCACGAGCGGCGATTGCGTCTCGGGTTCCTCGACCCAGGTGTAGGTGCGATAGCGCGCGAAGTCCACGCCGGCGGCCTTGTCGGTCTGCACGACGGGCTTGCTGCTGGCGCAGGCGGCGAGAAGCAGGAGGCAGAGCGCTGCGGTGGTATACGCGGGGAGTCTGCGGTTCATGGCCAAATCCTCCGGTGACGCTCGGCAGGGGAATCTCAGCACCTGCCTTGGGGGGATTCCATTGGCCCTTGGGCTATGCGGTTCAGCGGGGGGAGCGGAACCGCGTCACTTCGCCAGATAGGCGATGGCAAGCACGACGCAGGAAAACGAGAGCAACCACAGCGCCATTTGCACCCGCCGCGTCTTCTCCACGAGCACACCGCTCAGGTTGAAGTTCTGCCGCGCGTATTCGAGGCCGACGGCGTCGTCGTCCAAAGCGGCGACCGATTTCCAGTACTCCGTCGGTGAGGCGAAGTTGCGGATATCGAACCAGAACAGATGGCCGTTGCTGAAGCGCGGCGTCCGGGGATAAAGCACGCTCCCCGCGACGATGGCTGCCACGACGGACAGCGCACCGCCGACCAGATGCCAAGGGGCGCCCAGGTGGCTTGCAGCAGGGGAGGTGACGAAGCCGACGATCACCAGCGACGCCGCGGCGATCGCGGCCGCCTTCGTGTCGATGACCAACACGTAGTGGTTCAAATACTGGTTGACCGCCTTTCCAAGGCGCTCGTCGACGCGTTCCTTGTCCATGCCCCGGCCCCCGGTTTTTCGCGGGAGTGTACTCCGGCCGCTTCTGCGCGCCAGGCGGGCGGGGAAGCTACTTGCAGCAGGCCTGGCCCTGTTGCATCGGCGGGCGGGCGTCGGTCGGCACGGCTAATGCAAGGTCTTGAACGCCGCCCGCATCTCCGACGCGAAAACCAACGGTTCCTCCCATGCTGCGAAGTGCCCGCCCTTTTTCGCTTCATTGAAATAAGTCAGGTTCGGATAGCCGCCCTCCGCCCAGCGCCGCGAGGGTTGGTAGATCTCGCCGGGAAAGACGGTGAAGCCGGTCGGAATCGTGAATTTCTTCGGGCCGAAATACGGGGGTTTGTTCTCCCAGTAACTGCGCGCAGAGGAAACGCCGGTGTTCGTCAGCCAGTAGAGGGTGATGTTGTCGAGCACGTCATCGCGCGTCAGGCGTTCGGCCGGCTGTCCTTCGGTCGGCGTGCGCATCGCGGCGAGCACCGTGGCCGCCGGTTGGTCGTCGCCGTCGCCATGGTCGATCAGCCAGGCCGCGAGGGAGACGGGCGAATCCGCGTTTCCATACAGCGTCTGCGGGCGCGTGGCCATTTCGATCGCGTAGGCGGCGTTCTTGACGAAGAAGCCTTGCAGCTTGGCGAGCGCGCCGCGTTCCTGGTCGGTGATATCCGATGGCGGCGGTGCGCCGGCCTGGATCGTGTTCGACACGTTCTCCGGAAGCGCGAACAGGAAGTTGGTGTGGATGCCCACGAGTTCCTTGGGCGCCTCCACCGCCATGGCGTCGGTGATCTGCCCGCCGACGTCGCCGCCCTGCGCCACGAAGCGCGTGTACCCCAGGCGCCGCATCAACGCGATCCACGCACGCGCCATGCGGGCATGGTCCCAGCCGATCGCGGACGGTTTGCCCGAAAAGCCGTAACCGGGGATCGAAGGAATCACGACGTCGAACGCGTCTTCCGCGTTACCGCCGAAGGCCGTGGGATCGGTGAGCGGCCCGATGAGCTTGATCTGTTCGAGGATCGAGCCGGGCCAGCCATGCGAAATGATGACGGGCAGGGCACCCTTGTGCTTCGAGCGCACGTGGATGAAATGGATATCGAGCCCATCGATCTGCGTCATGAACTGAGGCAGCGCGTTGAGCTTGGCTTCGCACTTACGCCAGTCGTAGCTGTTTGCCCAATAGCGCGCCAGCTCCTGCAGCGGTGCGAGCGGCACGCCCTGCGAGGTGTCGGCGACGGTTTCGTTCTCCGGCCACCGTGTCGCATTGATGCGACGCTTCATGTCGGCCAGTTCGGTATCCGAGGCCTGGTAACGAAACGGGCGAATGGTGTTGTCGGCCCCGGTGGGGTTGGCTTGTTGTTGCATGGCCGCTCTCCTGTCTGAGAAAGACGGCCACGACCAATGGGGCGAAGGGACGTCAAACAGGAACGATCCACTTTCTGAGGCGCGGCATCCATCGCCTGCTGGGGGCACAAGCGACTGCATTCGCAAACGGCCATAAGCGGTACGCGTCCGCTCCAATGCTGGTTGTTGCTTTGCGAACTTGAGACCTACAAACGACCCGTTTCGAACGAGCGCACCCAGCCAATGGCGCTCACCACGCGACCCGCTTCGAACGTGAACTCCAGGCGGGACAGCTGTTTGCCCTTGCCATCGATGAACTCGACTTCGACCTTGCGCTTCGAGCAGGCACCTGCCGGCATGTCCATGTAGTCCCATCCGAGAAAGCGATACGTGTCTGCCTTCATCTCTCGCGCAAGCGCGCGGGCGCCGTCGACTCCCGTTCCCAAGGGACGGCCCACGTCGCCTGCGCCAAGATTGAATATTGCGGATGGGGCGACCATCGCCGCGAGCCCGTCGTCCGGGTTTGCCGCTCGCTTGACGACTTCAACCGCACGAAGGCTCAGGAATCGATTCAGTTCGCGCGCGCCCGTGATTTCCGGCAGGCCGCATTCGGAAGGCGCTGCGAATGCGGGCGTTGCGGCCAAAGCCAAGCCGATGCAAATGAACCATTGATGCATTTTCATCGGCAGAGAATGCCGAGAAATTCCGACAACCGCAATGGATTGGAGCGGGCGCTTTGCAGCGAACCTAATGCCCTCGAAGGGCGCCAGTGAACCTGCCTCGGCGATCGTAGAAATACAGGTCGTCCGCATCAGAGGAGTTTGATCATGGGCACTCAGCTTGGAGACCGGAAACGTTCGTGTACAGCAGCGTGCGGCAGGACTCGAACACAGGTAGCAGCACATGTTGACGCCAGTCTGCTGTTGCCGGAAACGCGGCGATCATCTCCGACTCCAGCAGGTCGAATCCGGGCTGCTCCTCACTGACCGAAATGGTTTGGCCGTTGAACGAGAACTCCAGGAACGCCTCGTCCGTGGTGAGGAGATCGATCTTGTAAGCCCAGATTTCTGAAACGGTTTGCCAGGCGACAGAGGTCGGGCCGACGGTGAACGCGGAAGCATTGACTGCGATCGGAGGAAGCCCAGGTTCTGACCGCCTGGAGAATCGCGCCATCAGATTCGAGATTGTCCCCATCTGTGTGTGATCCAATCGCCGGACTGGTTCCGAGTTTAAGTAACCTCTGGGCTCACTGCGCGCAGCCAATCCCATCCTATCCAATGAAAAGACTCTTGGTCTGTCTCGTACTCGGGATCGCGACGATCGTCGGCGTCTCCCTCCTGCCACCCACGCAGTGGGCTTCGGCGGCAGGGGAGGCGATGTCACTTCCTGGCGCGGCACTGTCGTCCCTGGCGTGGCCGGACGGCACCCATTCCGATTCGCCCCTGGCTTTCTTGGTTTTGACGTATGCCCTGAATCTCGCGATCTTCTCAGCGTGTTGGTATGTGCTGGTTAGCGCCGCGATGGCCGTCAAGCGCAGACGCGAGGGCGGCGGCGACACGTGGATATAGGTCGCGGTGGGATGTTGGTCAGCGCGCTGGACCGTTCCTTGGAGACTCAAGCCGAACGTGCTCGTCGACGACAGTAGACATGTGGTTGCCCACTGGCGCGTACTTTGGATCGGAATGCGCGAACGGATTGGAATCTATCCATTCCACGAAAACCGATGTGGCAGCCAGTATGTTGTCCCTGACGACCCACTGAACAAACTCAGGGTCGATATCGAGGTGTTCCTGCGTGTCACCGAGCATGACGACTCTGGCTCGCTCGTCCCCTCGCGGTGTCGGGACGGTAACGATGTCACCGAGGCGTACTTCCGAACCATCGTGGTATTTCATGCCTAGAGCAACTTCTGGTTCTTCAAAGCCCAGTAGCCGGCCAGACGCCACTCGCCGCGCTCGAAGGTGAGCACGACCTGCTCTTCGACGCCCGCTACCCTCGAAAAATCGGTTCCATAGAACACGACGCCATATTGCCCAGGCGGAGCGCCTTCGAGGGACTGCGGGAACGCATAGCCCTTGATGGTTCGGGATTTCGGCACACCGAACATGGCCCGGGATGTACGGACCCCCATGGTGAATCCTGAGAATGTGGCCGACTTCTTGAGTGATGTTCCACCAGCGTCCCAGACGCTGTTCCATTCTTCTGCATCGACGTGCGCAAGGACCGCCGACGCAGCAGCGCGAACGGCAGCCTGCTCCGATTTTGTGCCGCTTCGCGGTTGTGTCTGTTCGCCCGTGCCCGTGTTGAACTGGACCGTACATCCAAGCAACGCGGCGGAAAGGACAAGAAGGATTGCAACTCTCATTCGGTACGAAACGACCTGGGATGGATTGGTGGTGGCGTGCGGCTAAGCTGCCGACCTTTTAGCGTTCCGGCAGATGGAACGCAAACGGGGCGCGTGGTCACCCGGTGACTTATGGCAGCGTTCGGCCGGAAGCGGACATTCGTCATGGTCTCCGACGCAGTTCGAACGCGAGCGCGAACCGGGCCGGGAAATAGAGCATTCCCAGCGCCAACGCGACTGCACCAAGCGCAGGAATCCGAGATTTCATAAGTGCCCCTAGGCGCAACCATCGACGTACTCGATCGCCTCGCGCTTGCCTGCATACCAGCGTACGACACGCGCGCCGTCGGTCTCAAAGCGGATAGCGAGGCGGCCGTCGGGGGACGTCAGCACCATGTAGTGCCAGTCGGGCCCGTTGTAGAAATGCGGCGATGTCTCGATACCCGGATACAGGGCGCGCAGTTCGGACTCCGTGGTGCCGACATGCGCGCCGGAAATGGTTGCGACCGTCTGGGTGTCGACATCGATTCGTGCAAGGCGGCCATCGATGATCATGTATGCGACGCCCTGCGAAGTCCCTTCGGGAAGCACGTAGGTGCATCCATCGCTTTCGGCGCCAGGGATTTGATCGACCAGCCTGGCGCCCATCGCCTCCTGCAAGCTTGCGCGCGTCATGCCGATGCGCGCCGGTCCGTAGCCTGAAGAACCGATGCGCTGTTCGGCGGCGTTGGCTGAAAGTACGAAAGCCATCAGCGTGAGCAAGGGGAGCAGAGTGGAGCTCATTCCGATTGACTCTTGGCTTGAACGGACTGTGCTTGCTCCACGAGTCCGGCAACGTCCGATTGCGTCGACGCTTTGATCTCGTCGTATGCGGCCCGGGTGGCCGACTCCTTGCCGGTCCCCTCACCGTGCACCTGCACGTCTTCCCCGGGCTTTACGTACAACATGAAAACGAAAGGAAAGGCCGGACTGCCTTCGTCCGAAACGATGACGACGGAACGAGCGTCATTGCATGCGTAAACGAGCCACGCGGTTTCACCGTAGGTCTTGTGCAGCGGGCCCACGTCAGCAAAATCTGCATGGCATCTCCCCGTCAGCTTTCGAGCTTATGCAAGGCAAGTGCGGCGAACAAGGGAGCCTATCCCTGGTTCGATGGCAAAAACCGCGTCACCTTCTGCCGAAGCACCTGGACCAGCTCGGGATCCATGTAGTCGTACTCGTCCGGGATATCCAGGCAGATGACGCGCTTTCCGCCCAGGTGCGGGCGGAACTTCGTGGAGAGCTTGATGCGGTGGGTCTTCTCCATGACGAAGATCATGTCCGACCACGCAAGCAGCTCCGGGGTGACGGGATTGCCGGCCTCGTTTCCAAGGCCGGCCGACTGCGTCTCGATGCCGGGCCAGTCGGAAAAGACCTGCTCGGCCGTCGGGCTGCGAAGGCGGTTTTGCGTGCAGATGAAGAGAATGTTTTTGAACAAGGCCGATCCTGCTTCCGGGGTTTCAGGCCAAGGCCAACGATGGCCTTCGCTTTGGACTATCGCCACAGTTTGCCAAGCCGACGGGGACTACCGCACCCACCCGCCAGGAGGCATGATCGCCCGACGCGTGTGGGGACACGCAGAAGGGGCAGGGCCGTGACCCATATCGTCACGATGCGCGAGGGCTGGATCGAACTGCGCTACACCGGCGTGGTGGATTACGCCGCGCGCATGGCCGCACTCGATGCTGTCGCCACGATGGTCGGCGAGAGCGGCGTCCGCCGCATCCTGGCCGATTACACCCGTGCGACCTTCGGCGACGCGGGCGACAGCGCCGGCCGGCAGGACTACCTGTCGAAGGCCATCACCGCCGCGACCCTGAAGGAAGCCGACGTCGCGCTGATCGGATTGCCGCCGGAGCACGCGCGCGCCGCCGAACTCGCGGGCGTGGTGCGCAACATGCGCGTGCGGAGTTTCGAGGATGAAGCGTCGGCGTTGGCTTGGTTGATGCCGGCGGGGTAGGGCGAACCCGACGTCCCGCATTCAAGCGGAGGCGACAACACGCCATCCCCGGTTTGCAGACTACCGCAAGCCCCGGTTCCACTAGAACATCGCGCCACTCGCGGCGAAATGCAGAATGGCGAACAACGCCATGAGCAGACTCGCGATCACAACGGCCGGCGAGCTTGCCACACAAGGCAGCGGTTGTTCGCCGGCATGGCCACGTCATCGACAGCGTGCAGGCCCGCCTGCGCGGCGAGCGCCTGCACCGCTTCGAGATCGCGGATGCCGGAGCGGGGATCGCGCGCTTTCAGCCAGCCATCGAACTCGCGGTTGCTCTCACTCGTGTAGGTGCCGCCCGCGTTGAAAGGCCCGTACACGACGAGCGTGCCGCCCGCGGCGAGCACGCGCCCGACACCAGCGAAGAAGGCTTCGACGCCCGCCCAGCCGACGATGTGCAGGATGTTGGCGCTGAACACCGCGTCGTACGGGCCGGTCGGCCATGGCCCGCACACGTCGAGCGCGAGCGGCGGCGGCGTGTTGGGCAGGCCGGCTTCGTCCAGCCACTGCCGGATGCCGGGCAGTTGTGCCGGCAGATCGGCGCATTGCCAGGACAACCACGGCATCGCGGCGGCGAAATACACCGCGTGCTGCCCGGTGCCGCTACCCACCTCGAGCACGTTGCGGCGATCGGCGAACTGCGTGCGCAGCACCCCGAGGATTGGATCACGATTGCGCTCGCAGGCGGGCGCGAAGGGCTTGGCGTCCATGCCGCAAGCATGCCGCATGCAGGGGCTGCATCATGTCGAGCGCTCCAATGGCACGCCTCAAAACCACGAAACAAAGGCGCGCCAAGCCAAGCGCAACGTAACAACGGAAAGCTGGAACTGCCGCTGCGCCACCTTCAGGAAGGATTGCGTCGCGCGCCACACCGCGTTGTCCGCGGGCGAGGCCTGCTGCGCCTGCAGGGCAGGGGACCTGGCGTGCGGCGGCAGGGGCGAGTCGGCGCCGCGCGCGCCGAAGTGCGGCGTCGTTCCGGTCAGCGTGCGCGGCCCACAGCGGATGCCGCGGTACAGCGCCCATCCTGCCTGTGCGCCCGCGGTCACGATGTCGTTGCAACCGTCTCCGTCCACATCGCCGATCGCCATGACGGGATACCGCGACGATGCATCGTAGGGCACGGCGTAATGCGCGGGTGCGGCGAGCACGCCTGCGTCCTGTGCGCGGTAGGCGAAGCTCGCGCTCTCGACCAGGTCCGTCGACAGCAACACGTCGTCGTCGCCGTCGCCATCGAAGTCGCTGGCGTAAACCCGGTCGTACTGCGGAGCACGCGGGGCGGCGACGGGAGGGAGTTCGACGTATCCACCACTGGCGTCGCGCATCAGGAACGCTGTGTACGACGACACGCCGACCGTCGCGAAGTCGATGCGGCCATCGCCGTCGAAATCCCCCGCGGCCAGTTTCTGCGGAGCGTCCGATGCGGGGAAGCGCGGCTGCGACCGGAAGCCGTCGCTGCCGTTGCTGTAATCGATCTCGACGCCTTGCTCCATCGTGCCGGCGACGGCATCGAAATGGCGATAGAGGCGAGCGATGTCGGGCAGGCCGTCCCGATCGGCGTCGACCACCACGAACGGCAACGTCACCCCGGTGGCGTACAACACCCGTTGGCGCGCGATCCCGCCGGTGCCGTTGCCGTAATACACGACCAACCCGCCGGCATCGTCGGCCGATACGACCGGCGCGGTGCGCGCGACGATGTCCGTGCGGCCATCCCGGTCGAAATCCATCGCCGCCAGTTGCACATGCAGGCCCTGGCCCGCCGGTCCGACGACTTCCACGCCGGCGGCGAGGCCGTTGGCGTTGCCGAGGAAGACCATCAGTCCGCGATGCGTGCCGACGACGGCGTCCTGCTTGCCGTCCTTGTTGAGGTCCGTCGTGGCGATGCTGCTGCCGCTGCCGTTCGACGAGGGGGGATAACGGGAACACGTGGGCGTGGCGAAGTTCCGGTTCGACTGCTGCAGGTACACGAGCACGCAGAAATCGAGCGGCGGGACCGGTTGGTTCCCGCTCCACCCGGAAACAATGAGCACGTCGTTGCGGCCGTCGCCATTGACGTCGGCGATCGCCGCGTCCATCGGCAGGTTGGACGGGCGCATCTGCCGCGCGGGGGCGAACGCCCTCGCGCTCGGCGGAAAGGCGCCGGGCGCGCTCACGGGCGTGATCTTGCGCACGCGCACGTTGCCGTCGTCGAGGACATAGGTATTGCCCGCCGGGTCGGTTGCGATGCGCGCGATGCTCCCGTAGTTCGCGTACAGGGCAGGCACGTTTTCGCCGGGGTCTCCGGGGAAGCCGTCGGCGGTGTAGCTGTTCGCGAAATTCTTCAGCACGCCGCGCGGGTCGACCAGATATGCGCTGAACAGACCGGCGACGACGAGATTCCCGGACGCGTCGATGGCGACGCCGCGCGGCGTGTCCACCCGGAAGTCGCCGGCGAGCGGATCGTTGTCGTAGCGCGTGCCGGTGACGTGGTCGATGCCACCGCCGGGCGTGATGCGCCGTACCGTCTGTTGGTCGACGAAGAACACGTAGCCGCGTGGGTCGACGGCCAGTGCCCTGACCTGCATCCCCGCCTGCAGGGCGTAGCCACCATCGCCCGTGGTCGTCGGGCTTCCGGTCCCCGCGATGCGGCGCACGGTGCGATCGGGATCGATCCGGTAGATCCGGTTACCCGTCGCCGCGTACACCGCGCCCCGTGCATCGACCGCCAGGGCGGTCACGCCGGCGAACGGCGTCGCGAGCGCAGGGCCCTCGACGATCGGCGTGTAGTCGCCGTTGCCGGCGAAGACCTCCGGGACACCGCCGGGGGGAACGCGCCACACCCGCGAATTGCTGGACAGATAAACCGTGCCATCGGCGGCCGCCGCAACCGCAAAGAACAATTCGTCCCCGATCTGGGCACGGGTGGCGAAGGTCCAGAGCATGCCGTTGGCATCCACGCGCACCACGCGCTGCTGCGTGACCTGCGTCTCCACGATGTAGAGCGAGCCGCCGCCGAACGCCAGGTCGACGACCCCGTCGAGCTTGGCCTGGCGCGCATCGATGCCGCTGCCGGGGTTGTCGCCACCGCCAGCGTACGTCGTGACCAGCGGCGTCGTCTCCGCCGCGAAAAGCTGCGCCGGCACCCAGGCCGCGAACAGCACGATTCCGAACAACAGCGCGCGCACCTTCCGGCGGCTCGCCTGGCGGCAATCCTTCGACATTCCCTTGCTCCCCCGAGTCCCCGCGCGACTATAAGGCGAAATGGCAGGCTGAACCATTCACCGATCTGCCTTCAGCGGAGTTCAAGAAACGCGGCGCCCGGTCGATGTAGCCCTCGCGGCCCATTGCAAACGCAGTGGGCCGAAGGCTCCCTTCCTCCCCCGGACTTCCGAATGCCTTCCACTTCGCTTCGCACCGCATGCCTCGTCGCCTGCGCGTGCGCACCGACCGCCGCTGCCGCGGCCTCGCTGCCCTTCGATCTTTCCCCCACCGCGAACGTGCAGTACGACTTCGCGCGGGTGGACTCCGACCACGCCACGACGGAAAACGAGGACGGCTTCCGCCGCGCGCGGCTCGGCTTCCGCATCAAGGATCCGGGCAAGCGCTGGCAGTTCGTCGCCGAGCACGACTTCGCCGATCGCACGCCGGCCGACGCCTACCTGGAGCTCACGCCACGCGAGGGCGATGCGTATCGCATCGGGCAGTACAAGCAGCCCTTCACGCTGGAAGACGCGATCAGCGACAAGCAAGCGGCGTTCCTCGAACCGTCCTTCGTCGGCGCCTTCGCGATCAGCCGCCGCATCGGTGCCGAGTACGCGCGCTTCGGCACGCACGGCACGCTCAACGTCGCCGTGTTCGGCCAGCGCCTTGATGGCACCAACGACGCGCCGGGCGCGAGCGCCCGCGGCACCTGGTTGCTGCACAAGGACGACACCGGCGCGGCGCATGTCGGTTTCAGCGTGGCCAGCGATTCGCCGCGCAGCGAGAAGGGGTCCTTCAGCGCCACGCCCGGCACCTTCCTCACCACGCTGAAGGCCGCATCGACCGGCTCGCTGCGCGACGTGGATCGCATCGATCGTGGCGCCGTGGAAGGCCTGTGGGTGCGCGGCGCGTGGTCGCTGCAGGGCGAGGCGGCGCAGCTCGTCGCGCACCGCGATGGCTTCGCCGATTTCCATGGCAATGCCAGCAGCGTGTTGTTCACCTGGTCGCCGACCGGGAATGCACGCACCTACAAACGCGGCGTGACGAACGCACCTGCGGCCGACGACGGCCCCGCGTGGGAAGTGGCGCTGCGCTGGAGCGCCATCGATCTGGATGACGGCGCCGTCGCGGGCGGCCATGCCGAAAGCGTCGGGTTCGCAACCAGCGTGTCCCTCAATGCGCACGTGCGGCTGATGGCGAACGTGCTTCGCGTCGATGCCGCGCGCCGCGGTGTGCACGACGACCCGCTGGTGGTCGGCGCACGCCTGCAGCTCACCTACTAACGCCACTTTTCGGAAGACGACATGTTGCAGAATCTCAATATCGGCAAGCGACTGGCGTTCGGCTTCGGCGCCCTCGCGATCCTGATCCTCGTGATGGGCGCGTTCGCGGCGCAGCGCATGGGGGCGGCCCAGCGGATGGTGCGCACGGTGACGCAGGAATCGGTGCCATCGATCCGCAACCTCGGCCAGCTCGCGACCATGCTCGCCGAGTATCGCGTCAGCGAACGCGGTCTCGTCGCCAGTTACGAAGACGCCGCGAAGGCGGCCGAATACACCGACGAGCTCAAGGCCGGCGTGAAGCAGTTCGAAGCACTGGCCTCCGCGCACGAGGCGAAGATCGCCGACGCGAACGAGCGCAAGCTGTACGAAGACGTCCGCGCAAAGGGGGCGCGCTACTTCGAAAACAGCCGCAAGCTGGTCGAAGGCCTGAAGACGGGCGACATGACCGCCGTCAAGGCGGCAGGCGACCTGCGCCAGGCCACCGCCGATGCCGTCGCGGCGTTGCTCGACTACAACCTCGTGCTGCTCAACAAGGCCGTCGCGGCGCAGGAAGCCGAATATCGCTTCAATCTCTGGGCCATCGGCGTGATGCTGGTGATCGCGCTCGGATTGGCGGTCGTGCTCGCGGCGCTGATCACGCGCTCCATCGTCGGGCCGCTGGCGCAGGTGGTGGGCGTCGCGCAATCGGTCGCGCGCGGCGAGCTGGAAGGGCGCATTCCCGCGGCGGACCGCAGCGAAACCGGCCGCCTCGCCGGCGCCATGCGCGACATGGTGGACGTACTGCGAAGCTACGCCGCCGCGCAGGAAGCGATGTTCGACCAGCACGAACTGGGCGCAATCGACCATCGCATCGCGGTGGATCGTTTTCCCGGCGCCTATGCACGCATGGCCGAACAGACCAATACGCTGGTGGCTTCGCACATCGACGCCACCGCGCACATTCTCGACGTGGTGGCTGCGTACGGACGCGGCGACCTGTCGCGTGACGTGGACCGCATGCCCGGCAAGAAGGGCGAAGCCGCTGCCGCAGTGGATGCGGTCAAGGCCGGCATGCAGGCGGTCAACGCGGAGATCAAGCATCTGGTCGACGCCGCGACGGCCGGCGACTTCACCCAGCGCGGCGATGCCGCACGCTTCGCCTTCTTCTATCGCGAGTTGGTCGACAGCCTCAATGCACTGATGGCCACCGCCGAAGACGGCCTGGCGGAAGTGGGCGCCGTCCTCGCGGCGATGGCCGAAGGCGACCTCACGCGCCGCATCGATGCCACCTTGCCCGGTCGCTTCGGCCAGTTGGCAGGCGACGCGAACCGCACGGCCACGCAGCTGACCGACATCGTCGGCCGGATTCGTTCGGGCAGCGATGCGATCAACACCGCGGCGATGGAGATCGCCGCCGGCAACGACGACCTGTCGCGACGCACCGAACAGCAGGCCGCCTCGCTCGAGGAAACCGCCTCCTCGATGGAAGAACTCACCTCCACCGTGCGGCAGAACGCGGACAACGCACGCCAGGCCAACCAGCTCGCGCTGGGCGCCACGCAGATCGCCCAGCAGGGCGGGCAGGTGGTCGGCCAGGTGGTCACGACGATGAGCGCGATCCGCGCCTCCTCCAGCAAGGTCGCCGACATCATCGGCGTGATCGACGGCATCGCCTTCCAGACCAACATCCTGGCGTTGAACGCCGCGGTCGAAGCGGCGCGTGCCGGCGAACAGGGCCGCGGATTCGCGGTCGTCGCCTCCGAAGTGCGCTCGTTGGCGCAGCGCTCGGCCGGCGCGGCCAAGGAGATCAAGCAGCTCATCGCCGAATCGGTGGGGCAGGTGGGCGAGGGCTCGGCGCTGGTCGACCGCGCCGGCCAGACGATGCAGGAAATCGTGACCAGCGTGCAGCGCATGACCGACTTCATCGCCGACATCTCCGCCGCCTCGCAGGAACAGAGCGCCGGCATCGAGCAGGTCAACCAAGCCATCACGCAAATGGACGAAGGCACGCAGCAGAACGCAGCGCTGGTGGAGGAAGCCTCGGCTGCCGCGCGTAGCCTGGAACAGCAGGCCTCGGAACTGGTGGATACCGTTGCTGCGTTTCGTCTGCAGCAGGGCGGCAACGTTGGCCGGCAGGGAAGCGCGGCGCCGGTGAGTCTTCGCAGGGCGGCCAACGACTAAGGAAGAACCTGGTCTTCATTCAGCGCCATATTCTTCGCGCGTTCCTCGATGCATGTTGGTGCCGCCCGGACTCGCGCCGAGCGCCGCAGCCGGGCGTCTGATGCACGCACGACGTCACGCGTCGATTGCCTCTCCGAACGCGAGTTTGGTGGCGCGCCGATCGCCACGCAAGGCGCCGCGCATGCGCTCCTCCGACAGCGGGCGCACGACCCAGCGCACGAACGCCACCGAACCGTAGCGCACGCCGATCGTCGGGATGGCGAGGAAGTAACTGGGGCCCGGGCCAACGCAGTACCAGAACTCATCGCGCGTCTGGGTATCGAAGCCTTCGACGCTGTTGGGTGTCGTCGCGGCGAGCGACGCGATTTTCACCACCTGCAGGCTGCGGCCGTCGACCTTGCCTTCGGGCGTGTCGAATGTCTGCGCCTGGAAGGAATTCCGCAGCGCGTCGCGCTGCATTGCGCGTTGGCCGACCAGGGCAGCGACCGCGATGACGATCGCGATCACGGTGATGACAATGTTCATTGCGACGTTCGAGTCCTCTGGCCCTGGCCATCATGGTAGTGCGCACTCGGGTTCCAAGGCACAATTCGGCAAGCCTGATCGATTGGGGGAAAGGGCCAGGATGACCGACGTCAACAAACAAGCGCACGGCCAAGCCTCCGCATTGCTGGCTGGCGTTGTCATGCTGCTCCTCGGTGGCAGCTCGTTGCTCGAATCCATCCGATCGGGCACTTGGGTCTTTCGATACCGAAGCCAATCGTTTGTCTCCGGCAATCTGGCGCTGGCCTTGGTCGCAATCAGCCTGTTCGCGGGGAGCTACCTCGCGCTGAGCGCCATCAAGCGCCTCCGCGAGTAGCGCGCGCGATTACGATCGACCGACGTCCGCTCCGCTACGCGCCTTTGCGAATTGCGTGGCATGAAACCGCCTCCGCAGCGGTTCGCAAACCAACGACGCAACGAACCCACACAACGCGAACACTTTCTCGTCCCCTTGACCCAAGACATAGACGGTCACCGCGGAGATCACCGAGCCCAGCACGCACACAGCGACGAAGTGGCCTATCGCTTGCGCGCGCGAGGGATGTAGCGCTCCTGCAATCGCACCCGTCACTGCCGCCGGGATCAGGCCGACGAAATAAGCGGCGAACGGAAACAGGAGCAGGAGTGCCCAGTCCCGTACAGGGTCCGTCAGGAATGCTTTAAGCCCGATCGCGAGTCCACCGACTGCGGGCCCGACCAGAGCGAACATCAATAGCCCGACCAAAGTGCGCTCAAGCATGTTTTCGATCTCCGTATCGCCGACGCCTGTTCGCTGCGGCCACGGTCAAACCCGCGACGAAGGCCATCAGCGAGCAGGCGACGAACAGAACGAAGAGTGCAACTTCGAAGCTGGCCCACTCTCCGGTATCGATCGCACCCGGGGTGTTCGGTTCCAGTCCACCGAATACGGGGAACAAAAGCATGATCGCCATCAGCGAACAAAACAGAAAGGATGCCTTCCAGAAGACCTCCTTGAACCGGAACCAGAATCCGGCGGCGTAGATCAGGGCGAAGATTGCGGCTGAAACGAAATTCTGGTCGAGCAGGAGTTTTGTCAGAAGAACTGCGAACGCAACGGTCATCAAGGACTTGGCGAGGGCGATCAGCATGTCCAGTACACCCGCTTCTCGAGGTCGACGACTTCAGGCCCGTCGGAACATCCACCCACCTCGGTCGCCTTCTGGTCGGCCGGCGTGCGGGCGATGATCCATTTGCCGACGTAACCGTTCCACAGCAACTGACCTTCGGCGACGACACCGATCGGGAAGGGCGTGCCCGGCGTCGTGTTGGTCACGACGATGCGGCCGGCGCCGAATCGTACGCGCATGTCGGCGCTGGGCATCGACGGGTGTTCGGCGAAGCGATGATGGAACGTGTACTCGCCGTCGGGGATCGGGGGTGGTGCGCCCTTTCGATTGAGCGCAGTTCCCTCCCAGCTCGCCGCATCGCAGGACATGGGTGACAAGGGGGCCTTCCAGAGGATGCCGCCGTCGGGAATGCGCAACGCGACGCGATGCCAGCCGCGCTCGACGATCAGGCGCTCGGGCACCGGAGGCTCGCCGTCCACATGGTCCGGCGAGAACAGGACCGTGTGGCCTTCAACGCGCCATTCGCCCGTGCCGGAACCCCACAGGGTGATGTCGCCCTGGTGTTCGGCGTAATACGTGTGATCGGCCTTCAGCTGCACTTGCTTTGCGTCGTAGCGCGATTCGTCGCTGGCTCTGTAGCAGCCGGGCAGCACGTCGACCAGCGGGCGTGCGGGCGTCGCCGCACAAGCGGCAAGCGTGGACAGGCAGATCAACGTCGCTGACAACAACAGCGCTTTCAGATTCGGCATTTACCGCGATCTCCCCATCGCAACATCCAGCGTCACACCGCCAGTCCCGCATCGCCTTCCAACACAGTCTGCCGCATCTGCGGGTGTTCGCCCGCCCGCCAGAGGTTCACCTCGTGTCGAACGCGATAGCGCAACGGCCCGCCGTCGTCGCCGGGGCTGCGCGCGATGGGGCGCGGGATGCAGACGAAGTCGGTCGCCATCGTGGTGCCGTCGACGCGGACCGTGGCGTAACCATGCCCGCCCATGTCGACGAACGACAGATGCGGCGCCATCTCCGGATTGCGCACGGCGCGCGCTTTGCCCAGGTCGCCACTGCGTGCGTATTCCAGCGCCGAGTGGACGCCGTGGTGCAACAGCAGGTTCACCGTGGGCTGCGGCGGCCCGCCGCCGGGATTGGCGACGAACAGCGGGCGCAATGGATCGTCCATCTTGAGGTTGTGCTCGTTGGCTTCCGCCGTGCCCGGCGCCGAGATCGAACCGGTGACGAAGGTGACGCCCACCGGTTCGAACTGCGCGGGCGGCAAGGCCTTGGCGGCCAGGCCCGCCCAGAAGCTGTGGCGATCGCCCGACAGGATGGCGAAGCCGGTGATGCCGGCATCGCGCACCGCATCGAAGATCTGCGCGCGCTCGTGGTACATGCCGCCCCAGTCGCCGTTGGCCAGGACGGCATACCCGTCGGTCCATTTCCCCATCGCGGCCGGCAGCTGTTGCGGATCGAGGCGCCAGTCGGGCGTGCCCAGCGAATTGCCCCAGATCTTCCACGTGCCTTGCGCAGTGCGCAGGCGTTCGAGGAACCAGGCTTTCTGCTTCGCACCGAGCATCGACTGCGGTGGTTCTTTGGCGCGGAAGTTGGCGATGGACTTCTCGCCGAACACCAGCTTCGCCGGCGGGTGGCCGTCGGCGAAGTCGCGGCCACTGTCGATGTGCATCGCCAGCGCTTCGGGAAAGAAGCTGAAGGGCGTGTCCGCGAACAGCGGCGCGAGCTCGTCGCGATTCGACGGATCGGGCGAACGGAAGCTGCGTTGGTCGGTGATGATCAGGTCGATGTGCCGGCCCCAGCGCAATGCGCGATAGGCGATCAGGCTGTCGATCGCCGCGAGGTTGTTGGGTTCATGCCCCAGGCCGTCGTCGTCGAAATCGGTCACCGGCGTGTCGACCACGTGCGGCGCATCGAAGCTGGCCAGCGAGCGGCCCGGCTGCACGACGCGCGCCGGCTGGTATTCGAACCAGGCCTGGTTCGCCGCGACCTTCAGTGTCTGCGCCGGCACCGGGCCCGCGCCGTGTCCCGCATTCGACTGCCAGCCTTGCCATGAGAATTCGTGGTTGTCCCACATCGCCACGAACGGAAAGCGGGCGCGCGCGTCCTGGATGTCGGGGTCGAGCAGGTAGGCGTGGTAGAGCGCGTGATAGTCGTCCAGCGAGCCGGGCACGGTGAAGCGGTTGTTGGCGACTTTCTTGCCGTGTTGGAACTTGACCGGGAATTTGATGATGCGGTCGTAGCGTTTGCCATCCTTGACCTGGTCGGGGTATTGCACGACTTCGTAGATGAAGTCGCCCAGGTGCAGTACGAAGCCGAGGCGTTCGTCCGGTGCCGCGCGTTCGTCTTCGTAGAGCATCTTGCGATAGGCGTTCTGCGCGCCTTCGCAGATGGTCTGGCAACTGACGAAGGCGAACTTCGTCGGACGCGCATCGTCAGGCGCGGGCGCGGTCAATGTGCGGCCGATGCGGCTGCCGTTGCCTTCTTCGTCGATGAAGCGATACCAGTATTCGCCGGCCGGGGGCAGGTTGCCGACGAGGACGCGACAGGTCCAGTCGGCTGCGGCGAGTACGGGCGCCGAGGTGGTGGCGATGACGCGGGTGAATGCCGGGTCTTCCGCGAGTTCGACGATCAGCGTGGCGCGTTCGCGGGGGTCGGCATAGGGGCGTCGTGTCCACAGCAGTACGCTGTTGTCGTCGGGGTCGCCGGAGGCGACGCCTTGGGGAAACAGGTCGCGTCGTTCGCGCCAGGCGTTCGTCGAGGGGCGCACGGGTGCGCAGCCGAAGGCCACGGTCGCGCCCAGGGCGGTGGCGAGTTTCAGGAACTGTCGACGGTCCAGGGTCGGCATGTTGGTCCTGACGATGGTCAATGTGCCGTAACGCTGAGCCGAATATTTGGGCGGGGAGCGTGCCGGAAGTACTGCGGGCAGACCACTTGTCGGCGGGCACGCGAGCCAAGAGCGCCACTCCATCATTGGCGCGCCGCCCGAACGTGTGAAGTTCCAAATTTTTTTGGGAAAAAAATTTGAAACTCCCCACGCTGGGGCATCACCTTGCGGGGTCGCTTCGATCAGGGGGCCTTCGCCCGAGCTTTCATTGTTGGCTGCAAAGCAAGCTTTGCAGGGAGGCGATCGTTTTCTACGATCAAGAGCGGCGTCACCAAATCAGGTCGTCAGGGATCTGGAATTGCGCGTAGTACGCATCATCGTCGGAGTTTTCGGCGGAGGGCTCGGCGCCTGCTTTCTCGCCGTGATCGAGCACGATCATGCTGGCGTCGCGTTCGCGGACCTTGTCGCCGGCCGCGCGCGGCAAGAGTTCGTAGCGGTCGCCCAGGCGGGCGATCACCAGTGCGCCGGTGGACAGTTTCTTGCGCAGGTCGTCGTTGACGAGCAGGGTGCGGATGGCGCCGTCGGCGGTGAAGCGGTATTCGCTCTCGCCGGTGCGCGGCACTTTCCTGTCCTCGATGATCTGCCGTGCCTGGGCGCGGAGTTCAGTGATGCGGGACTGTGCTTTGCGTTCGGCGGCAAGGGCGCGGTCTGCTTCGACCTTTTGCGCCCGCGCGCGGTCGGCTTCGCGCTGGATTTCGCTGGGCTCGGGTGGCGCTTTGGCATGCCGGGCTTTGTTCTGTTCGCGCGCCACCTCGGCCAGCTTGGACTTCTTGACCAGGCCGGCCTTGAGCAGTTGTTCCTGGAGGGGATTGCCCTTCGCCATGTCGGAGTGTCTTGCCGGGGGTTTTCGGACCATGATACTTGCCGTCCCCGCCGCTCGCCGTCGTCGCCTTCCGATGGAACCGCTGAAGTACCTCGCAGGCTACCCGCCGCATGTGCACGAGCGGGTGCGCGCGTTGATCGCACAGGGTCGGCTCGGCCCGATGCTGGCGGAAAAGTACGCCCAGCCGCACGCCGTGCGCAGCGACAGCCAACTGTACGATTACGTCCAGGCCCTCAAGGACGCGCATCTGCGCAGGGCGGTGCCGCTGGGCAAAGTGCTCTACGACAGCAAGCTGCAGGTGATGAAGCAGGCGCTCGGCACGCACACCGCGATCTCGCGGGTGCAGGGGGATCGGCTCAAGGCCAGTCGCGAGATTCGCATCGCCACCGTGTTCCGCGATGCGCCTGCTGACTTCCTGAAGATGATCGCCGTGCACGAGCTGGCGCATTTGAAGGAAGCCGAGCACAACAAGGCGTTCTACCAGTTGTGCACGCACATGGAACCGGACTACCACCAGCTCGAGTTCGACTTGCGCCTGTACCTGACGCACCTTGCAGGAATCCCATCATGAATCGCCCCTACGACATCGACACCGACACCATCCTCCACGACGTCGGCACCGACTTCGACATCACCGCCATCGGTGCCGCGCAGTCGCCCTGGTGGAACCGCACGCTCTGCGCCGTCAACGATGCCTGGGTGCGCCTGGGCGTGTTGGACGGCGATTTCCACTGGCACAAACACGACGACACCGACGAGTTCTTCCTGGTCATGGAAGGCCAACTCGACATCGAACTGGAAGATCGCATGGTCACGCTGCAACCCGGCCAGGCCTTCACCGTGCCCAGGGGCGTGATGCACTTCCCCCATGCGCGCGGCCGAACCGTGGTGTTGATGATCGAGCGGGCGGGCGTGGCGCCGACGGGGGATTAGCGCCTGACGATGGGTGAGGCCGCGCGCGCTGTGGGCAGTTACGGATTTCGCGTTTGTGGCCATTCGCCAAGCTCGCCAATCCAGTCGACTTAGAAAAATATGCCTATGGTTCCTTCCGTTGGCATCACTTGCCATTCGTAGTCGCCCACTGTGTGCACCGCCTGCTGCGTGGCGCCGTTGCCGGATTTCCAGATCGTGTTTTCGCCCGTACCAGGGCCGTTGGCGTTACCAAGACTGCGCCACAACACATCGGCCTTGCCGTCCCCATCGAAATCGCCCGCCGCCACAGGCAGCCACGCTGGGTCGGGGACAGCGGTCAGGCCGACGAAATCACCGGGACGGCAATGATGAGTTTTGCTACTTCGGGGCGTGCCACGCCCCGCCGGCCTGATGCTTAATTCCGGTTTTCGAATCCTGGTTGCCCCTGTTTGCAACCGCGTGCTCGACCAACTCGGCTGTCCAATCCTCGGCAAACGCATGACACCTGTCGGTGACGTATTCGCTGCCACGAGCGTACACGGGCAACACGGCAGGACCGGACCCAATATCCGAAACCGTCGTACGCCATGCAGCCAGGCAGGCGTCAGGATCGGGATGCGTACGAATCAAAGCCCGTAGTGCCATCCGGAGAACAAGAACCTGAGCCTGCAAATCGCAAAGCGCTTCCTCCGTCAGTCGGTCCATAGCTCCCACGCACCTTGAAGTAAGAAAGCGCCCCGCCACTTTTGCGGGGCGCCACTAGCTCAATTGTTGAAGGTCGATCCCACCTGGATGCGGCGGGGGGTGGTCTCGGGGCGCTTCGGGATCAGGATCTGCAACACGCCGTTGTGACCGGTCGCCGTAATCCCTTCAGGGTCGGCGCTATCGGGGAGCGCAAAACGGCGATGGAAGCTGCCGTGTCGGCGCTCGATGCGGGAGAAGCGCTCGCTTTCGTCGATCTCGCTCGTGCGCTCTCCCTTGATGGTGAGCAATCCCTTATCCATCTGCACTTCGATGTTCTTGGGATCCACGCCGGGAATATCGGCATAGAGGATGAAGCGGTCCTGCTCTTCCTTGATGTCCACCAATGGAATCCATTGGCTGGTCACGACTGACGATTCGTCCCTGGAGCCGGCTTGGAAAAAGTTACCTTCAAAAAGGCGGTCGATGATTTGGCGGACCGGGTCTGTGGTTCCCTGTCCGCCCCACTGCGGAAAGCGAGCCATCTGGTTCATCGCATCTCTCCAATTCAAGCGTTGATCTGAGGATGGTGGTAGGTCCCACCGGCGCGCAAAATAGCGCGCCGACGCGTCTTTTCAAGCAGGGTGCACCGGTCCGTTGGCGATTCTTAATGCCTGTCAAAAATGCATTAAAAATCGGACCCACAGGGATATTCGCCATGGGTCGTAAGCGGTCAGGGTCGAGTGTCCGCTATCGGCCAAAAGCGGACATTAATCCTGCACGAGCAATCAGGTTGTTGCGGGCATACCGAACCGTTCCACGATCGCTTGACAAGCCGGTGCAGCCAGCGGTGCGGCCCATGCGATAGCACTTTGTATTTCCGACTCCAGCTTTGCTAACGCCTCGGGAGACCAGTGCTGCCGCACAGGCCCAATCGGCAGCGCATCCGTTTCGGAGGCTATCGCGGTAAAGACATCGAAGTCTGGATCGCGTTCGTCTACCTCCAGCTCCCATCGGATGAGGTCGAGGAGACGACTACCCTCGAGAACCGCAACATCGCCCGAGAGGATGCCAGCGGCAATCTCGGCGGCCCGTCGGCGCGCTGCAAGTACGTATTCCTCGTGGTTCTTCTGCTCGATCATCTCGCCCTGCCCGAATTACGTTTTCGCATGCTATTCGACGATTTGAATGTCCGCTTTGGGTCGAAAGCGGACACCCAAGCTCGATGTCCGCTATCGGCCAGAAGCGGACAGTCGCAAATGGCTAGCTGGCGGCGCCGCTTGCCGAGTCGTCAAATATGCGGGAGCCAACGAACCAGTAGTTGTCCTGTTGTGATCGCTCACCTTCGCGGTACGGATCGAGGCACAGATAGACGTCCCCTGGCTCGGTCAAGAGAGTGCATTGCTCGATGTGCTGCGCCCGGAAATCCTCAAAGGCAGACCAAGACGTCAACCCTTCGACCCGATAGATGCGTTCGACGCGCCCGTGTTGCCGAAGCGTGAGCTGTGCGAAGTGCTCCGATTTGTCCCAGTCGAAGCCGACAAGAAACGAACTGAGGTATGAATCTCGGAAGTCAGCGGCTGTGACCATTCGGGAGTATCGCCTGCGGGTCAGTGACCCAACTGGCTGACACATTACAGGTCCGACCGCGCCGCAACGAACACAGACCGAATGTCCGCTTTGGGTCGAAAGCGGACGCTCGGGTGCTCGATGTCCGCTAAGGGCCAGAAGCAGACATGGAGCGTCAGGCGTCGGTTTCTGGGTAGATGACGTGACCAAAGCCTGACTCCTTTGCATCGCGGAATGCTTGGCCTACGACGTCATCGCGGTAATCGAACTGCGAGTAGTCAGCGATCGTCTTGACGCGCTCGGTCTCCATCCTGGCCCAGCCATGCTCGGCGAGTGTCCTGCCCGCGATTTCCTCGGCCACGTCCAAATCCTTGGCATCGACAAACAGTAGAGCCGCCACCGACGTCCCGGGCGGAAAACGCTCATGGGTGCCGGATACGAGGTTTACGCGGATGCACATCATGGACTGCCAAGAACCCGACTAAAGAGGACCTAGTGCAAGCATAAACAAGTCGAGGGGAATGTCTGCTTCGGGTCGAAAGCCGACACTCGTTGACCGATGGTCACGGGACGATCCGCCGCTCCACCCCGGAAGCTGGAGCCAACATTCCCGCGCCTTGCGCTACTGCGAACGTGCCCAGGCAAATGCCACGATGGCGCCGCCGAAACACATGCCCGTGCCGATGAGATGCACGAAGTCCACCGCCCGAATGTTGGCGAGGCTCGGGCGGGCGAGCATGCTGAAAAGGCTCAGGAGACCGAATGCGGCAAGAACGAAGACGACTCGAAAAGATTCGCGGCGTGGGTGCATGACGATCACCTCTCAAGCGTTGTGGACGAGAACGCGGCCAGCAGAGTTAAGCATGTCGGCGGTCCCGATGTCCGCCATGTGCGCCCATGCACGCCCCGCAAGACCGGCGTAACGTTGGGTCCCACCTTCCTCCCGTGGAGATCGCGATGGACAGGACCATGAAGGCCGCGGTGGTGCGTGCGTTCGGCCAGCCGCTGGTGATTGATGAGGTCCCCGTGCCGCGGCCCGGGCCCGGCGAGGTGCTGGTGCAGATCGCGGCCTGCGGCGTGTGCCATACCGATCTGCACGCGGCGCAAGGCGATTGGCCGGTGAAGCCGCAGCCGCCTTTCATCCCCGGCCACGAGGGCGTGGGCACCGTGGTCGCGGTCGGCGGTGGCGTCGCACACGTCAGGGAAGGCGACCGCGTCGGTATTCCGTGGCTCCATTCGGCCTGCGGTTACTGCGAACACTGCCTCGGCGGCTGGGAGACGCTGTGCGAGCAGCAGCAGAACACCGGCTATTCGGTCAACGGCAGCTTCGCGCAGTACGCGCTCGCCAACGCAGGCTACGTCGGGCATCTGCCGAAGGAGATCGGTTTCGTCGAGATCGCGCCGGTGTTGTGTGCCGGCGTCACTGTCTACAAAGGCTTGAAGATGACCGATACGCGGCCCGGCGATTGGGTCGTGATTTCCGGCATCGGCGGGCTGGGGCACATGGCTGTGCAGTATGCGAAGGCGATGGGCCTGAACGTGGCCGCGGTGGACGTCGACGACGAGAAACTCGCACTGGCGCGGCGCCTGGGCGCGACTGTCACGGTCAATGCGCGCAACACCGATCCGGCCGCGTTCCTGAAGCAGGAAATCGGCGGCGCGCATGGCGCGCTGGTCACCGCGGTGTCGCCGAAAGCATTCGAGCAGGCATTGGGAATGATGCGGCGTCGCGGCACGGTGTCGCTGGTGGGCCTGCCGCCGGGCAGCTTCCCGCTGGACATCTTCGGCATGGTGCTCAACGGCATTACGGTGCGCGGCTCGATCGTCGGCACGCGGCTGGATCTGCAGGAGTCGCTGGAGTTCGCCGCGCAGGGCAAGGTCGCCGCGACCGTCGCCGCCGAGAAGCTGGAGAACATCAACGATATCTTCGCCCGCATGCACAAGGGAGAGATCGAGGGCCGCATCGTCCTCGACATGGCGGCATAGCGTCGTACCGCGCGGCGTTGTTCAAGCTTCCAGGGCCGAAAGGGTGTGCTGCGCGATCATCAGTTCTTCGTCGGTGGGCACGGTCCACACCCGCGTTCGCGAACCGGCGGCCGAAATGCACGGACCACCGGCTTCATTGGCTTCGGGATCCAACGCCACGCCCAGCCATTGCGCGTCGCGGCAAACGCGCTCGCGGATCACGGCCGCGTTCTCGCCGATGCCGCCGGTGAAGACGATCGCATCGAGCCCTCCGAGCGCGGCGGCCAGCGAGCCCAGCTCGCGGCCGATGCGATAGACGTACAGGTCGACCGCGCGCTTCGCGCCCGGTTCGCCGGAGGCGAGCAGCGTTCGCATGTCGCTCGAAATGCCCGACACCCCGAGCAGCCCCGACTGGTTGTAGATCATCTTCTCGATGGCGCGCGCGTCCAGGCCGCGCTCGTCCATGAGGTAGAGGATCACGCCCGGGTCGATGGAACCGCAGCGCGTGCCCATCGGCAGGCCGTCGACCGCGGTGAAGCCCATCGTGCTCGCGACGCTGCGCCCGGCGCGCATCGCGCACATGCTCGCGCCGTTGCCCAGGTGCAGCACGATGGTACGGCCCGCCGCGGCGACCGGATCGAACTGCGGCAAGCGCGAAGCGATGAATTCGTACGACAAACCGTGGAAGCCGAAACGGCGCACGCCCTCGACGTGCAGCGCGTGCGGCAGCGCGAACATCTGCGCGATCTCGGGGATGGCGCGGTGGAAGGCGGTGTCGAAGCAGGCGACTTGCGTCAGCTCGGGTCGCGCCGCGAGCAGTGAGCGAATGGCCGCCAGGTTGTGTGGCTGGTGCAGTGGTGCGAGCGGGATGAAGGCTTCCAGGCGCGCGAGCACGTCGGCGTCGATGCGCACGGGCGCGGCGAATTCCATTCCGCCGTGCACCACGCGATGGCCCACCGCGAGCAAAGGCTCGTGCGGCAGTTCGGCGCGCACGAGATCGACGACGTGGTGCAGCGCCCCTTCGTGCCCGAGCGTCGTGCCTTCGGGCCATGCCTTCGTCCCGCGCTCCGCACCCGCGGCATCGCGCGCCTTGAAACGCGGCTGCGTGTGGATCGACTCGATTTGCCCCCGCAGCGCAGGCGCCAGGCCGTGCGCACGATGGAAGTAGACGCAGAACTTGAGGCTCGAGGAGCCCGCATTGATGACGGCGATGGCGCCGGCCATCAGCGCACCGCCTGCGCGGCGTCCAGGCGTCGCGCATGCGCGACACGGACGGCCACCGCGCAGGAGGCCAGGCGCGCGGTGACCGAGTCGGCGCGGCTGGTGAGGATGATCGGCACGCGCGCGCCCAGCACGATGCCGGCGGCGTCGGCGCCGGCCAGGAAGGTCAGGCTCTTGGCGAGCATGTTGCCGGCCTCCAGGTCGGGCACGACCAACACGTTCGCGCGGCCGGCCACCGGGGAGTCGAGATTCTTGAGCTTGGCCGCTTCGAGGTCGATCGCATTGTCGAGCGCGAGCGGACCGTCGAGGATCGCGCCGGTGATCTGGCGGCGGTCGGCCATCTTGCACAGCGCCGCCGCTTCCAATGTCGACGGCACGCCAGGGTTCACGGTCTCCATGGCCGAGAGGATCGCCACCCGCACCTCGACGACGCCGAGCGCATGGGCGAGATCGATGGCGTTCTGCACGATGTCCACTTTCTCGGCGAGCGTCGGCGCGATGTTCACCGCCGCATCGGTCACGATCAGCGTGTCCTCGTGCCCCGGTACGTCCATGACGAAGCAGTGGCTGATGCGCCGCGCGGTGCGCAGCCCGGTTTCGCGCTTGACCACCGCGCCCAGCAGTTCGTCGGTGTGGAGGCTGCCCTTCATCAGCGCCTCGGCGCGTCCCTCGCGCACCAGCGCGACGGCGAGCACCGCCGATTCCACGCTGTGCGGGCTGTCGACGATTTCGATGTCGCCCAGGTCCAGGCCGGCCGCCTTCGCTGCGCCGTGGATGCGCGCCTGCGGGCCGACGAGGATCGGCGCGATGAGCCCGAGGCGTGTGGCATCGATCGCGGCCGAGAGCGAGGAGGCGTCGCATGGATGCGCGACGGCCGTGGTCATGGGCGGCAGCGCACTGCAGCTCTCGATGAGCTGATCGTATTTCGCGTGCTTGCGGGGTGCGCTCATGTCACTCCTCCATCAACGGCCCCATGCGCGAGTGGATCAGGTGCAGGACCTGCCTCCGCGGGGATCCCTCGGGATGGGACTCAGCCAATGCGGCCAGGTGCTGCAGGAAGGCGGGCACCGCCGTGGAAGGCACTGCGTACGCCGCGACTGCGGAAATCGCCTCGACGAGCGCCTGGGCGACGTCGTCCAACGGCTGGGAGTGGGGCATGGTCGTTCCTCCTTGTACAGAGAGGGAACGCGACTGCGCGCTGGAGATCGGCCAGCGGGGTGGGGCCGCCCGGTGTGCGGACGACCGAGACCTTCACGCTATTGAACCGCGGAAGTGCCCCAACCATCGTAATAGCCACCATGTTTCTGCGCCAAGGCTTCAAAGCTGCGCGTAATGGCTGTCATTGCATCCAATGCAGGAACCATCTGGCGCGTTGCGTGTATCTGCCACTGCGTTCCGTCTGGCGAGGATTCTATTTCGGCGATGCGATAGCCAAGGCGTTCGATTTCCGCCGCAGCGCTTTCGGCTTGGGACTTGGTGTCGAACATGAGAAAGAAGTCGATGTCATGCAACTTCGAGAGGTCGGCGCCAGCGGCACGCAGGTTCTCGATGACCCGGGCGTCCTGTTGCTCGGCGATGGACGTTTGCGCAAAAGCCGACGAAGTCGCCAAGCACAGAACTGCCGCAAATGCTTTCCAAACGTGCTTCATGACGACCCCCGTTGATAGACCCGTTTCCACATGCGGGCCTGTTGCGTGGGATGTTCAGGCGTTGCTGGCTGTAGCGTCAAGATTCGGCTGGAGCCCGAGGCAAGCTAAAGTGCACGCCGAACCCACTTTCGCAGTCGCCACATGAAGCAGCTCCTGCTCGCTCTCTGCCTCCTCAGTCCCGCCGCGCTGGCATGCGACACGTCGCACCTGGCCCTGTCCGGCTCGGTCAGCGTGACAACCTGCTCGCCGAAGCAGGGTGCAACGGACTGCGTTTACGCCGGACAGGCGCTGTCCGACTATCTGGAGGCCGTGCCGGACAGCGATGCGTTGTTCACGATCGGCTTGCAGGCGAGCCCTTGGCGCATGTACGACGGGGAGATGCGCATCCTCACCGCCGACGATATCGCCGACGCCGTGAGGCCCCAACTCGATGGCAAATTGGAGCGCGTGGAGCTGATCGGCTCATGGACAGGCGTCTCGCCGCAACCCGGCGTGCCGTCGCTCGCCGATCGCGTGTCGAAGGCGCTTGGCGGATTTCCGGTCAAGGGAGAGGACGGGTTCCTCTGGATCGCGAAGGATGGAACGCGCCGCACCACGCGCCAGGCATTCACCACGCGCGAGGGAGCGGGCTCTTACTTCGTGCCAAGCGGGTCCGAAGTGTTCGCTTCCCTGGTGGCTGGCTGGCCCGCCAATGTGCAGGACCAGATTCCCGAAGACGACGCCGACATGTTGATGCGCGCCGCCGCCGGCTGGGATGTCTTCTTCCTCTGCCCGGACAAGGCGCTCGCAGGCTTCGAGAACGCCGCGTCGAAAGGCAGCGCGATTGCCGCATACAACGCGGCGCTCATGCGCCTGGAACGCGGGGCCGACGGAGACCGCGACGCCGCGCTCGCACTGCTCGAACGCGGCGCGGCGCTTGGCGATGCCAAGTCGCGCGAACGGCTCAACCTTGAGCGCGCGAGCAAGTAGGCGGTCGAACCATATGCAATACGACATCCCGCCTGGCTCCGCCCGTGCTCGATTCTTCAATGAAGAAGGCAACATGCTTCCGCCGTTTCGAGCGCGCGGGTGGCGGGGCTGTGTCCTGGATCGTGGCACCTTCGACTCGACGCGGATGCCAAGACAACTATTCGATGTCCTGCTCGCCCTTGCTGCACCTGGCGAACTGCTGATCGAGCGTTACGCACCGGACCATCTGGGGCCTGATCGCATCGCGCCGGACTGGGACGTCTACAAGGCATACACGCGCGCGGAGGAAACCTGGTCACTCGAGTTCGTGATGTACGACGCTGATGGCCGATGGGCCTTGCTCGCCGATGCCGATGCGACCGTCCTCGGCGCGGAGCCTTCATTGGCGAACCAAATCGATGAGCAACTCGCCCTGCAAGGGACCAGCCTCAAAGCGATGACCGAAGAGGAATGGGGCGAGCTCGACCCGCTGACGCAGCCGGGGGCGAAATACATCCTCGCGGTTTGCGTTCCGTCGGAGTGATCGCGTTGAGTCGAATCGGCTTTCAAGCAACATCAGTCGCGCGGTGGTTTCGCCGTCCCATCCGGATCACGGAGCCCCGCAAGGATTTCTTCAGCGACCTTCGCGTCTGACGCTGGCCATCCGTCTTCCATGGGGCCGATGCGACGTCGCCAGAACAACCAGGCTGTAACGCCAACCAGTAGCAGCGTCACCGCGCCAAGCGTGTACGAGAGCAACAGGCGTTGTGTGCCGATGCGACAGAACTGGTCGGGGGCGTCGAGCCACGAGGGGCCGCAGACGCCAAACCGAAGGGACGCGGTCGCTATCGCGGAAAGAAAGACGTAGGCCGTAACAAGCGCACTGGCGACTGACGCGGCTCCGAAAACCCAGGTTGGAATGCGACGGCGTAGGCTTGATTGTTTGGGCCCGGGTCCAGGAAATGCGCCGCCCGTCGCCTGGCCATTCGAGAGATTGACCCGAAAGGGATGCCACGAGTCCTCAAAGTGCCTGGCCTCGCCGCGGATCTCGTGGAGCGTTACCTCGAGAATGCGCAAGCCATCCCACGCAAGCCGACGGCTCCGCCACACGCGGCCGGAACCGTTGATCAGTTCAATGTCCGTCGAGTCTGATAGGAGGAAGCCACTCGCGTCCGCAGTTGGCGTGCACGATTCGATGTGCCCTCCGAAGGACTCGACGATGGATTGGGTCGCCGGGTCGACGACGTACGCTGCGCCACCTGCGATTACGAGGACATGCTTCGTGTCGGAAAGCGCGACCGCCTGGTCGAAGGAAGTCATGTCGCGCTGGAAGTTGCCAACCCACTCTTCCGGCGTGCCCGCAAGGAAGCGGATCACGTAGCCCTCCCTGTAAACGGTCGAGCCCGTGGCACCAATTAGCCTGGGCAGATCTCCGTAAGGGGGAAGCCCTGGTAGCACTTCAAACACGAGCATCTTTTCCTCTGGCAACAATGGGGTCACTCAGGGCTCACCCCGAACGTTGAGATAACCAACGCAAAGGCATCAGGCACAGCAGGGATGTCCCCATGCCGAACCCGGTTGCCCACGCAGCCCTGGCACCGATCGCCGGTGCAAATATGCCGTCGGGGGAGAACGACCAAAACAGCAAGGCAGACGACGAGGCCGCGCAGAGAATCCACGGAATCAGGCTGTCCTTCACCGCTAGGGTGAGATCGCAGCGGTATTGAAGCGTCCCCATTGCTATGCCGATGGAGATCGCGAGCAGCGTGATGTAGAGCCTGGGGAGTTGGGCGGTAACGACAAAGGTGCTCACAACGGCACAGAGGGCAAGAGCCGCGGCATTGATGCAGGTCAGCCTTAGCCAATGGGCTGTTCGAAAACGACGATGCTTTTCGTTGCGCATGGTGTCAGTCAACCCATCGCCTGAAATGCGTGGAGCGCCATCAGCGCTTCGGCCCCTTGAGGAACGGAAGCAAAGTGTCCTCCTTTACTTCCACCTTCAACGAGATCACTGCCGCCGGGACGCGGACCGCTTCCGAGCTACCAACGCGCACCCTGGTGTAGGGCGAACGACGGCCCGCCTTGAATGCAGATACCGAGACGAACCTGACGCGCCAATTGCATGCGTCCTCTACAACGGCGCCTTTCCCGGAGTACGTATCGAAAAATGCAGGGATGCTGTAACGCCCGCTGGCATCGGTCATTGCGAGTGCCGGGCCAGCGGGTCCGTCGACCTCGAACCACGAGATGCCAATCGATGCGCCGGAGATGGGCTTGCCGTTGTCGTCGACTGCGACGCCCGAGAACACGTGGTAGGCGGGCATGCACTTTGCAGACGCCGATTGCGCAGCAAGCAGGAGGATCGAGAACACTAGCGACTTCTTCATGGCTACGTTCCCTTCAGCCCCTGCGCGCCAGCGGGAAGACTATCCGGTTGGCGAGCCGGACGTCCAAAGGGGATGGCATGATTGCCCGGCCGCCCAACGCCACCCCACTGCCCAGACCCAGGAGACCTGCATGCGACGAATGCTTGAATGCCTCGTGCTGGCGGCGATGCTCGCCGCGCCGGCCGCCCGCGCGAACGACCTCGCGGTCCTGAAGCAGGAGGGCGGTCAATACACACTGACCGACGAACAGGGCTTCTGCGCGAAAGGCGAGAGCGCGATCCGGCACACCGCCGCAGGGGTCGAACAGCGCGCGGGCTGCTACACGCTCGACCCGACGACCGTGCACGTACGCTGGTCCGACAACACGGTCGAGTCGTTCAACATCAAGCGCTTCAAGCCCACCGAGTACGCGAGGCGCCAGGCCGAGAAGCAGCGCAGGCTCAAGCAGGGCGGCGACCGCTACAACACACCGTTGATCGACCGCTCGATCCCGATGATGCCGGACCTGCCGCCGCAAGGCTGACAACGCACGTCCGGCGCCGCTGGCTAGGTCGCCAGAAGCAGGAGCACCTGGCGTCTTACCGGATCGACATGTTCGGCGGTGATGTCGGGAACCCGGATGAACAAATCCTTCGTTCTGGAGCGATCCGGGTTGACCCACAACAGCGTCGAAACCGTGCCGTCGGTGACACGCACCGCCGCGGAGAGCCGCAACTGTTCGAAGGTGATGGCGTGGAGGTCGTGGAGGGTCGAATTCACGGTGGGGATCGTCTCGCCCATGCGGTTTGCGCCTTCCGGCAAATGTAACGTCCGCCCCTCGGCAGCACTACCGGCGTGCCTGAAGCCTTCAGCTGGGTGCCTTTCGGCGAACAAGCTGCACGCGCCCCCCATATGGGCGACATCACCCACGGTTGAACGCGGGCGCATAATCCGGCGCTCGGAGGTGAGCCATGCACACGCACGACCCTTCACGTCGCCGCTTCCTCGCCCGGGCCGTCACGGCAACCGCCATCGCGACTCTGGCGCTGGACGCAACATCCGCCCCAGCGGCGCCCGCTGCCGCCAAGCTACCGAAGCTTCCCCCGGACAACGCGCAAGCCAAAGCCTTGTCCTACACCGAAGACGCGACGAAGGTGAAACACCCCTCGTTCAAGGCCGGCAGCCGCTGCGACAACTGCAACTTCTTCAAGGGAGCGAAGGGCGACGCCTCCGGCCCGTGTCAGATCTTCCCGCAGTTCTCGGTGTCGTCCCAAGGTTGGTGCTCGGCGTGGGCGAAGAAGGCCTGAGCGGGCGGCTTCACGGGCGCTCCCCATGAGACGGGAACTCGCACGCTCAAGCGCCGTTCCCGCAAAAGCAGTCGGCGCGCAGTCGATGGGCGCTTTGGCGGTGGGTGGGATGACCCTCGGCGCGATTGCGCTCGGCGCGGTGGCGATCGGTGCTTTGGTCATCGGTCGCGTGGTCATCGGGCGGGCACGCATCAAGCGACTGGAGATCGACCACCTCGTCGTGCGTCGGCTGCAAGTCACGGAACAACGCACGACTTCGTCAACGACTGAAAGTTGACGAGTTTCGAATGGCGTTTTGCATTTCCGCCTTTGCTTTCCGCAGCACAAGGCCACGCCAAGGAGGAACAGGAAGAACAAGCCGATTTGGGCGAACGAAAAACCGATTGGTTTCCCGGCAATCACGAGCGCCGTGGAAACGCGGGTGACTGCTAACCCGACTATATCCGGCTGCGGGGTTCGGCTATCGTTTCCCCATCCAGGGGGATACGTCCGATGAATACCTTCATCCGTCTCGCGGCCGCGGCTGCGTTGTGTTGCGTCATCGTGTGCGCGCCGTCGGCCCGCGCCCAGTCGACGGTGCCGGCCGATCCTGCGGTCTGGGGGCTGTTCGCCCGGCTGGCGGGAACCGACAAGCAGGCAGGCGCCGACGGGTATCGATTGCACTGGCGCTGGGAGGTCCCCGGCGCCGTGCTGGTGCAGGAGTTCAGCAGCCCGAACACCGGCAAGGTGCTGCATACCAACACGATCACACCGGGGCCGGGCCCGGGCACCTTGCACGTCAAGGGCTCCTATCTCGCCGGCAAGGAATGGGACGGCACCGTCCAGGCCGATGGCAGCGTGGTCTTCGTGGGCCGCGGGCTGTTGAAGGCCCCGCATCGCATGGTGCTCACCGACGACGGCGCCATGGAAATCCGGTTGGTGAAGTTGCGGGCAGGGCAGGTGGTATCCGAATCGCCTGCGTCCGCCTACAACCGGTTCACGCCGATCGATGGTGCGGTCGCATCGGCATCGGCATCGGCATCGGCATCGGCATCGGCGTCGGCTTCGACAAACGCGACGGTTCCGCCGGCTCCCCCGGCACCGTCGCAACCGCGCACGGCCGAAGAACTCGAAGCCGCAGCCGCCGCGTTGCAGGAACAGGCCGCGGTGCTACGGCGCACGCAAGCCGATGCCGCCGAGCAGGAGCAAGCCGTCGCCGCGCAGGCCGAGATCGCGCGTCTGGAACAGGCAGCGCGCGATGCGGATGCGAGCGCGGCTGCGGCGCAGGACCAGGTCGAACAAGCGCAAGCGCTCGCGGCCTTGGCCAATCCACCCAAGCCCAAGCCGCGGCCGTGGGTGCAGGGCGCCGACAACCGCGACTGGTGGTCGTTCTGCGCCTACGGCGTGCAGGACGGGGATTCCTTCATCACCCAACTCATCCACCAGCGCATCTACAAGCCCTATGACGGCCCCAGCGAGGAATACGACGCCTACGAGGGGCCCAACCGCGGCAGCGACGTCGAAGCGCGCTTCACCAACGCGATGCAGACCTCCGGCCTGGTGCCGCAGGGCGGCATCATCGGCGTGAACTGCCAGACATATGGCTCGCGCGATTCCGCCGATTACGGATACCGGCAAGCGCAACAGCAGGACCCGGTGCCGCGCCGCGTGCTGTGGCCGGCGCTGGAGAGTGAATCGATCGAAGGCGGCCTCAATCTGCCCACGCTGGAGGAACTCAACGCGATGAAACGCTCCGCCGAGCAAGCGCGCCGGGATGCCGACGCCGCGCGTTCCAGGGCCGAAGGCGCGGCCAAGCTGGAAGCCGCCCGCGCGAAGAGCCTGAAGCGCAAGCGCGATTGCGAGGCCGGGGTTCCGGGGGCGTGTACTGCGTCGAAGCAATAGGGGCTCGACCGGGTCCTTCAGTTCACGGGCAGGTCGCCGCCTTGCGCGGTCTCGCGGCTGTGCGCGAACTCCGGGAATACCTCGGCCAGCGGCGCCTTGTCCGGCAGGATGTAGAACACGCCACCGCGTTCGAACATCGGGCGGATGATCTGCTCGTAAAACTCTGGCGAGACGTTGATGCAGCCATGCGTGACGCGGTTGTCGTCCGGCGAAGGCGATGCAAGACGCTCGGCGCGTTTTTCGGACGGGACGCCAGTCGCCGTCGGGTGCATGGAGATCGCCGAATCGTAGTCGACCCACAGGACGCGCCCGGCGTCGATGGATGGCCCGAAAGCGCCCACGAAGCGACCCGCGGGCGTCGTGCGATCCTCGCCGGGAATTTCGCGAAGCGCGAGACCGGCGACGCCGGGGGCCGAATGATCGCCGATCGCCGAACCGAAGAGCCCCGGTGCCGCGCCGCGAAGCCGGCCGTCGCCGCCGAACACCAGGATCTGTGCGGCGGCCTTGTCGATGACCGCGAACGGATAGCCCTGGCTGTCCTTGGTCGCGACCACCCAGCCCGCGAGCGCGATCACGGTGTCGGAGACCTTCTGGCCTTCGGGAAGCTGGTCGACGGCGGCCACGGGTTGCGCGGCGGCCTCCTGGGCGTGGGCCACGCCGACGCTTGCGAACGCCAACGCCAACACCAGCGGGCCACAAGCGGCCCGGATCGCAGGGTGTATGCACATGCGGAGGGGACGGTTCCTTGGGACGAAGATCGGGTCAAGCAAACAGACCCGTGGCCAGCGAAGGCCAACGGGTCCCGGGTTCACATCGCGTCACTGCACGCGATCAACCGCGCGGCTTGCGGGGCGGTGCCGTTTCGAGCTTCTGGACGCGACCTTCCAACTGATCCAGCCGTTGGTTGGCCTGCTGCGCAGCCTGATTGGCGGACTCGGCGCTCTGGGCCGCACCTTGCACCTTCGTGTCGAGTTGATCCAGGCGCGAGTTGATCGTCGCGAACTCGGTGTCGTAGGTTTTGCAGCCCGCAAGACTCAGCGCGGCGACGAGCGCCACGCCCAGCGTACGCGCCATCGCGAGAGATTGATTGGTCATCGCCATTTCCAAACTCCTTCGTCGGGGGACATCGAATATAGCGGCCTTTTCGCCGGGGCCATTGCCCGCATTCAGATGACGTTGGAGTACGTCGATGGAGCGTGAAGATTGTCTGCTTGGTGTCGAAGCGGTCGTGGTCGAATGTCTGCTTTCGGCCAGAAGCAGGGAACAGGCCGCAAACATATGCGGTTATTCGTTACTGGCTGCGGCGAGAGCAAGCAGCTCATTGATGGCGGCCATCGAGAATGCCTTGGTGTACACAAGCTCTTTGCGCCCGCCTTTGATCTGCACGTAGACGCCAATTGGAATTCCTGAAATGGGCGCCACACGCGACGGGAAAATCGCGCCGATGCCGCTATACGGCACGTCCCAGACCCGGCGCCACGAGCGATACGCGATGCCGGACGATGAGAAGGTCAGCCGATAGCGAGATAGCCAAAGAAACGCTATTGCCATGGCCGCGAGGCAAAACACAACGGGCATCACCATGCCTTTGGCCTGAAACTCCACCCAACCGAACTTCGCGAGCACAGCGGCAGCCGGCACGAGCGGAATGCCGAGCAGCATTAGCCAAAGCGCGTAGCTTCCGAAGTCGGCGCGGTAGACGCGGTCAGTTTCCATCCGGCGAGATTATCCGACACGACGCCAGCCGCGCTGGTCGAACTGAGGGCCGCGCGCTCCAATGTCCGCTTTGGGTCGGAAGCGGACATTGCAGCGCCGGCTCGTCACCCCGCAACCAGAACTCACCCGAGTGTCCGCTATCGGCCAATAGCGGTCACTCGCATCATCCGCGCTGCACGCACGGCCGGAATGCATCGGTCGTCCAAGTGTGTTTTTCTGCATCTTCGAACCGGATGCGGAAGCTGCGCCCGTAGTCGGCCTCACCGACGTCGAACAGCACGGCCCACAGTTCCGTGCGATCCCCCGGTCCGATCTTCAACGTGGGTGGTGGCATGGGACCGTGACCGCCCGGGCCGTGTCGCCAATCGGCTTTCCCGGCTTCGTTGAGCACTTGGTAGGACAACCAACTCAACTCGTAAGGCGGTCCAACCGGATCATCGATCCAGATCTGCAGGATGCCGGCACTGTCGTTATGCACGTGCACCTTGACCGGAATTTCGCGATGACGTTCGCCGCATGACACGTCCGGTGATTCGACCTCGACGCCTACTTTGCCTGGTGACACGCGGAACCTCTCTGCCGCGCACCCGGCCAAGGTGGATGCAACGATCATCGACGCGGCCAAGCACGCCTTCCAGTCGGACACCATGACGATTTCCCCGCGAGATAGTCGCACCCGGAGTAGGCCCGATTGATCAAGTGTCCGCTATGGGTCGAAAGCGGTCAGAAGTTCAAATCTCAGCTATCGGCCAAAAGCGGACATTCCAGTTGGTGAAGGTCAGGCCTCCACGGCTTCTCATGGAGTGCCCGATGAAGTGGCTAGCTTTCAGGAGATATCAAAGCCGTACATCCAGTCATTGAGTATGTCGCCAGAACTCTCGATTCCGAGACAGTCCAGGACCTTCTCAAAGTTGGATGCGACCTGTTCGGCGTCTTCGGTATCCAAGGAGTCCCGGTCAAATCCGTTGATCTGCTTTTCAATGATTGCCAGGTACTCGGGAGTCTGCGCCCCTGCGCTCGCGGCGGATATGAGCAATTCAACGGCGTGATCGAACCTGGAGTTCAGCTCGCTTCGCGCGATGGGGTCTTGCACGCCTGTGTAAAGCGCTCCGAGTTCCCCCGCGAAGTTGTCCTTCCCCGCGATCTGGCGAAGCGCTTGAACGGTAGTGGAGTCTTCGGACATGTGCTCTTCGCGTGCGGTAATTCTGGCGGGTTTGAAGATTATCGGAGCCGGCGGCGATCGCGCTAGCGAATGTCCGCTTTGGGTCGAAAGCGGTCACTCAGGGGCGCGGAACCTGCCGAAGGCGGTCGACGCCAAACGAGTACCAATCACTGAAAGGACGACGGCAGCGATCGCGAGCCAGCATCCGGGAGTGAAGTACAGCCAGACCGCCTTCGCGCCGGAAATATAGGAGGCCGCAAAGACGAGACAGGCCACCACGCCGAGGACAGACCGACGAAGCATCAAGAGGATTGTCGCGGCGCCCAGAACGCCAGAACCGACCCACAAGGCTTGCCCTATGGAGCTGGCCGCATGCAGGCTCTGGATGGCGGGGACTTGCGGCAGAAAGTTAAGCAGCAGGTCTAACCCCGTGACGAGCGGTCCGATTGAAAGCAGCGCCAAGAACGTAATCGCCCACATGGACGCAACCGAAAGCGACGCCTTCTCGATGTTCATGGTCTGCCCTGATTTGTCCCTCGATTATGCAGGCACGATCAAGGCGACTTGCGACAGGTTGTCGAATGTCCGTTTTGGGTCGGAAGCGGAGACTGCTGAGCAGGCTCACTTCATCGAGTTCGTAAGCTCAATCGCGACCGGGAACCCCTTTTCCGCAAACGACTCCGGCGGCGCCGGGGCCTTGATGCGCGCAATGCCTTTCGCATAGCACAGTGCGTGGTCGCTCGATTCCGAGACGGCGACATTCGTGATGTTACCTGCGACGTCGACATCGAACACCACAATGAAGGATTCCGTATCTCCCTTCTTCCCGTCGGCGAAACAATCGCTCACGACGTCCTCGAACGCTGAGTGTGTCTCAGGTGTGAATCGCATCAGGTAGTCGCGCCCGACGGGCGACGAGCGTTCGATCTTCTCCGCACGGGCGATGCGATCACCAAAATCGTCCCCAGCGTGCGCCGTTCCGGCGAAAAGGAGCAGGGCCAGGAGGGGAACGGGCTTGATCATCGGAAACTCGTGGGCGACGGGTGTGCGCCAGCCTAATAGCAGCCGCCGGCTCAATCAACGCAGACCTGCCGAGCGAACGGCAGCCTGACCGGTTTCTTTTCACCAGTTGCGTTCAACTGCAAGAGACCCGATGCCCCTCCCCGAAAAGCTCCTGAGACACACTCAGCCATGGCGCAAGATTCGATCATCCGCCTTCGCGTGTTGTCCGCCATGACGATCCTCATGTCGACGGGGAGCCTGATGGCGCAACAGGCGCCCGGCACGCGCGGACACGCACATTTGGGCGAGGTGGCCTGTGTCGATGTCCCTCCGGGCGAGGCGCGACCGCCGTTCGGTTGCTTCAACGTCGGTACGGTCACGGGACTGCATTTCAGCCAGACCTCGGTGTATTGGCATTTGCGCGCGTTTCCGAACAGGGCGACAGCCGAAGCCGCCAGGCGCGCGGGAGACATCGTCGTGGAGGAAGCCGGACGCACCTGGCTCTCCGAGTTTGGTCCTCGAAGCATGGCAACCGCAGGTGGGGAGTTCGTCGCGCGCATCGGGCCGCTGCAGCTTCCCCCCGCAAACAATTACACCGCGGTGCTTTCCTATGCCGTCATGCGGCCTGGTGACAGTTCCAGGGTGCATACGCACCCAGGCCCCGAAGGCTGGTACGTGCTGGCGGGCGCGCAGTGCCTGGAAACGCCAGCGGGCGCCACGCGTGCGCGCGCCGGAGAGACCATGACGGTGGCGCCGAACGTTCCCATGGAATTGAACGTAACAGGGACGACAATCCGTCGCGCCTTTGCTCTCGTCATCCACGATTCGGAACAGGCCCGAGGCCAGGCGTCTGATTGGACGCCACCAGGGGCATGTAGCCGCTGAAGGCCCCGTGCTATGCGCGGTGTGCCGGCGGGCCATACACGTTGCGCAACACGCACCGATAAAGATCCAAGGGCATCAGGCCGACCGCGGCGCGTTGGATATCGATGTTCGGCAGGTCGTCCACTGGTTGCTTCGGCACAAAATCGCCGTTTTCATTTCGCTCGAACTGCGTGCCATAGCGTTGTGCCTTGCCCTCAGCGAGTTGAACGCGGTCGTAAAGCATGGCGATCTCGGGTTTCAAGTCTCCGCGAGTGGCAATGTCCGCCATCAATGCGTCAAGCACGGCGCGCTGAAACGAAGGGTCCATGTCTGCATGCTGGACCAGCAGCCAAGCATCGGAAACGCCCTTGTTGCCGACCTCCCTGGCGGTCGGGAATCCCTGTCGCGCGATCAACGCCTTGAGCCACTGCAGGTTTCCGGAATCAACCGCTTGCAGGTTTGCAACTTGCGCCTGACTCGGCGCATTGCCATTCGTCATGAATTCGCGGGCGCGCTGATCGGTTGTTGCTCGCTTGGAGAGTTCGGCGCGCAAGGCTGGTGAATCGATGGGCATCGCTTCATCCGGGGCGCTCGCCGAATGACGAGGATGAGTTTCGGACCAAGCAGCGAGCGCTGGGCAAGCTGCGACCAATGCAGCATCGCCGGCGTCCTGTGCCGTCGACGACAGTGCGGTCAACAAGCCGAGCATGACGATCATGCAGCGCAATTTCATGGCGAACTTCTCCCTGTCCAATTTTCGCCCCCGGGGTGAACTGCCAGAAAAAGCCGGGTCATGGGTCCAACTTACCAGATCAACTTGCGGTGGCAGCTGTCGGCCAGAAGCGGACAGACCTTCCTTCCAGGTGATGGCCGAGCGCGCAGGCGGAGTGCGTGTTCCATTCACGAGCCCACATCGACGGTGGATGTACCCATGCGCCTCATGACCATTCTCCTGGCCGTTTTTTGTCTGGTCGCGATCGCAGGACATGCCAAGGCGGCCGACAACCTACAGAACGCCGCCGGGTTCTGCCAAGGCGCCACCGCACAGGATCGGGAGCAACTGGAAGCCCGCCCATTGGCCCTGACCAACATCAGCAACAACAAAAAGCACCCCAATGCCGAAGTCATCTGCTCAATGGCAACAGCCCGAAAGTCCGCGCACGCAGTCCTCGGTCTGATCAACTTCAACAATTTCCCGGCGAACGTCAGATGCACGCTCACCCCGGTGTCTGCCGTCTACTACACGTACGTCCCCTTGACCAGGTCAGCGACCATGGATCCGCTCAGCACCCTGAGCCTCCATTGGGTCGCGTTGGACGAAGGCCTCGACACGTTCATGGCACTGAATTGGACGTGCGTGCTGCCACCCAACGTCGGCCTGAGCTTCGGTGAGAATCAAGAAGAACCTGGTGCGCTACCGAGTGGCGGCTGAGCAAGCGAATCGGATGCGACGTCATGTCCGCTATCGGCCAGGAGCGGTTATTCGTTACTGGCTGCGGCGAGAGCAAGCAGCTCATTGATGGCGGCCATCGAGAGTGCCTTGGTGTACACAAGCTCTCTGCGCCCGCCTTTGATCTGCACGTAGACGCCAATTGGAACTCCTGAAATGGGCGCCACACGCGACGGGAAAATCGCGCCGATGTCGCTATACGGCACGTCCCAGGCCCGGCGCCACGAGCGATACGCGATGCCGGACGATGAGAAGGTCAGCCGATAGCGAGATAGCCAAAGAAACGCTGTTGCCATGGCCGCGAGGCAAAACACAACGGGCATCACCATGCCTTTGGCCTGAAACTCCACCCAACCGAACTTCGCGAGCACAGCGGCAGCCGGCACGAGCGGAATGCCGAGCAGCGTTAGCCAAAGCGCGTAGCTTCCGAAGTCGGCGCGGTAGACGCGGTCAGTTTCCATCCGACGAGATTATCCAACACGACCCAGCCGCGCTGGTCGAACTGAGGGCCGCGCGCTCCAATGTCCGCTTTGGGTCGGAAGCGGACATTGCAGCGCCGGCTCGTCACCCCGCAACCAGAACTCACCCGAGTGTCCGCTATCGGCCAAAAGCGGACATTCGGCAATGCCTGATTGCTTACATTCCGTAGGCCGCAAGAATGCGCTGCGCCAAACGGGGCTCGTGCTGCGCAATAGCGTCGGTGAGGCTCCATAAGTCCGGATAGAGGCCATGTGGGTCTAGTGCTTCCTCGCGAGAGAGCACCCGCCCCATCATCTCTGAATCCTCCCAAGGCGACGCTTCCGAATCGACTGCGGTGTAGTAAAGGTCATCGCCCAGACGTTGACAGGATACGACGGCAAAACCTTGACGCATGTGGCCAGACGCTGTGCCCGCAACGGCCAAGAAGAAGCGTATTTCGTGTCCATCCGTCCAGCGGTAGGAGTAGAAGGCTATCTCTTCGTCACCACGCAGCAGCCAGCCGGAGCCTTGGTGCACTGGCCTTCCGCAGCATGGGCACGGCGAGGAAGTTTCTGTCCCGAGGGCCTCGGCTGTGCAGTCAACTTCCATCATGAGTCGGCATACACCTCAAACAAATCCATGGGTCACGCGGGCACGCACCCGGACGGCCGAGACCATCCAATCGATTTCGAGCTTATCGGCGCGGGATGCGGCTGTAAAACGCTGCAGGCATATGTCCGCTTTGGGTCGAAAGCGGTCACTCCGTGACTAGCTGTCACTTGCGGCCAGACGAGGTCGCCGATGTCCGCTTTCGGCCAAGAGCGGACATTGGGCCCGCTTATTCAAACTGGGAGTTAGCCTCGGCTTCGCGAATCAGATCACGAACCCTTCGATAGAGGTTCCGATCAACAAGCTCAGGGTCCATGCCCTCCGCCCGAAAAATGGCGTGGGTGAATTCCACAGCGTCTAGCGCGTGCTCCTGCGCCAATTCGGCGACAGTCGCGTGACCAAGGCTGAAGCCCAGGTCGATGCAAAGGGCTGAGTGGAGGTGGCGGATTGACTTGTCAGTCGGCACGAACGGTGGCTACGAATCGACGAGTCGGTGGTTATACCCAAGCCGCTGCCGAGTGTCCGCTTTGGGTCGAAAGCGGTCACTCCGTGACCAGTCGTCACCCGACGCCTCACGGTTCGCCCGAATGTCCGCTATCGGCCAAAAGCGGACACTCCCCAAGCCTGTAATCAGAGCGAACCGCTAAGCGCCTTCGCTGTCTCGGAGCCGGTGAAGCGTGGGTTTCGCCAGAAGGCTATAAGCCAGAACAATCCCCCGGCCACCACCGCCACGGCCCAAGCATAGAGCGATACGCGAAGGCCATTGAGCAGGAAGTGCTCCCAGTTCGTCAGGACGAAGAACCAAAGGAGCAGAAAAAGTGTGGCCGCTGCGAGGGCTGCCACAATGCACTGCCACCAGGAAGTCCAACGCTTCCGCACGAACAGCCAAAGTAGCGGGACACCGAATAAGAACATCGCCGCGTAGCTGAAGGACAGCAACAGTCGAAACCACCAGAACGTGAACGTTTCATACGGTGGGATCAGAAACGGCAGATGCAGTGCCAGTGGCGTTAGCAGAACTGCCAGAAAAAGTCGGGTCATGGGTCCAACTTACCAGATCAACATGCGGTTGCAGGCGTCAGCGCGAGCGTTCGGCTGGGCCTGATCGAAGGTCCGCTTTGGGTCGAAAGCGGACACTGGCTTCGATGTCCGCTATCGGCCAGAAGCGGACACTCGCTCAAGTGCCCTCAACGGCCCTGCACGCTTTGCACTGACTCAGCGGAGGGAAATTGTTCGGGGAGTGGCACGCCGCGAAAATAGTCGCGCAGTGCTTTCAAGCTAAAGGAAGGCTCCATCATTTCGGTTCCGAAATAGAGTTCGTCGGAAATGTTGATTAAGGAAGTGTCGCCCGCCTCGATTTGCAGCGTCCGACCGTCGTCCGACGTGGCTGAAACATAGTATCCATCCACATCGAGGCGGGTGTCGTTGCAGACTCCGTCCACGTTGACGGCGGTAAATCCAGGCTTCGGGCCGTGAAGCGTTTCTACGACTTCAATTGAACCTCTAAAGCTTGGCCAGTCATTTTCGGTCGCTTTGTAAACTTCGAGCGACGTTACATGAAACACGAAAACGCTCTTGGCATCTCGGAGCGAATCTCGAAAGTCAGACAGCACCACGATTGAGCACGCATTTGCTATTCCGGTGGGGAGCAACAACGCGATAGCGAAAACGAGTCTTTTCATCGTCAGCGTGAGCCAAGGGGTTGAGCTCGATTATGCATGCTCAACCATGAGACGCCTTGGCGGCGGACTTGGGACAGCGATGAACCGCGCAATGTCCGCTTTGGGTCGCAAGCGGTCACACCCTGACGAGCGGTGGGCGGCGTCCGCTTTCGGCCAGAAGCGGATATTCGGAGCTAACTGTCTGGCCCATCGAGTCGCCTGGCCTTCCGGTAGATCAAGCCGACGTTCCGGATGAACATCGCGGCGCCAATTACGCAACCGACCAATACCGCTGCAGCACCCGAATAGAACGCGAAGATGGCGGGGTGCTCCGCACTTTGGCTTTGAAAGTAAAAGACCAGCGCGCAAGACAAAGCCGCCACCACGAAGCAGCCCATGAATATCGTTCCTAGTCTGCTCACCCAAGCTCCCCGATGGCTTCCTTGTGCGACAGCATCGTAGCGAATGTGCGCTTTGGGTCGAAAGCGGACACCCATGCTCGATGTCCGTTTTCGGCCAGAAGCGGACATTCGCAAAGCCCGACGTGTAACCCACGCGGCGCATTTTTAGCTGTGCGCTTCAATCCAGCCGACCATCTTGACGGCGTTGAACGGCTCGCTCGCGAGCAACGCGCGTCTCAACTGCGCGCTATTGCCACCCACGTGCAGGTGCGCCTCGTTGCAGAAGAAATCCTGAGGTCGCCGTTCTCGAGCGCGATGACGAGATCGGAGTCGCCGGGAGCGAAAATCTGTTGCTCTATCGTTTGCTGCAAGAACCGATCCAGCCAAGCGGTACCGACACGCATCGGATTTCCCCAAAGGTCGCCGTGAAGCCTGCTGCCGGCGCCGTAACGCGCGATGAGTTTCGCGTCGCCCGCCAGTGCCTCGAACACTGCGGGCAGGGCGCGTAGCAGCGAAAGGATGTGGTCGGGCGCGAGTTTCGCTGAAACGTCTTCCCTGGAAGGATCATGTGCCATGTCGGTCATAGCCGGAGATTAAGCGATGACCGCCTTGGAGAGAAAGCGGCCCCAGTGATTACCGGAAACGTTGCGCCCTGAAGCGACACTGAGCCGTCCGCTTTCGGCCATAAGCGGACATTCGCTCCTCAGCATGACTCATCGATTCAGTAGCGGGCTTGCGTTGTGGTAATCAAGGTCGCTTTCGTCTACGACAACCGCGCCGGCAACGATGTAGCCCGATCCACTCGACGTCAAAACGTCGAACCTGGGAAGGCCTTCAGGCACTGCGTTACTCACGATGCTGATTCCATCAAACATCGTCGGAATGCAGATGGCGGCAACGTTCTTGAAAAGGATGTCGATCTGGGTCGGACGATCTTTGGTCTTGGAACTGCGGATGAGGAGCTGCCCGTGGCTCACGGAGTAGCTCCAAAGCTGGAACTTTCCTGGGTACGAAATTGAAGTCGACATGCCCGCAGGCTACCCAACGCAGAGAATCAAAGCGAGTCGCTGGCCAAACGTTCGCCTTGGGTCGAAAGCGGTCACTACGTGACTAGCTGTCACGTGCGGCCCGAAGACGTCGCAGATGTCCGCCATCGGCCAGAAGCGGACATTGGACCCCGCCTGAACAGAGGTTCTTACTTCGACTTCAAACAACGCAGAAAGTCGTCCCAGAAAAAGTAGCTCCCCGACGTCTCGACAAGGGGCCCGAACTCATCGACCCCCTTTCCATTCCGACTGAAGGTCGCATCGACAGTCGTCAGGGACATCTCGCAGCCCGGCAGCACTGATTGGGGGTAGTCGAAGTGGAAGACCAAGCGACCGCTGTACGCATCCACGAAGCCATCGAGCAAGTAGGTCGACATGCGGTCGTCATCCGGTACGAACCAAGTGTCCTTCGGACAGAGCGCATGCTTTTGCGGCTTCTCGATCGCGAAGAGAACGGGAGTTCCAACTCGCAAAGAACTTGCGGTGCAGAATTTCACCCTCTTCGCGAGCTTAGTCCCGTACGTCACCTCGTAGACGAACACCGTCCGAAGGCCAGATCCGACCTCCGCCGCGCTGACGATGGGGCCGACACCCGACAATGCCGCCGTTCGGAATGCACTCACCATTGTCGGCGTCTCGGCAAGCGCAACTGGCGCCAAGGTGGCTAACGCCAAGCCACACATGCCTGCCACGTACATTCTGCCGATCGCCATCGATAACTGCCTTTCAAAAATGCAGGCCATCGCCCGCCTGACCGGGTGTGTCCGCTTTGGGTCGACGTCGTTGATGGTCAAATGACCGCTATCGGCCGGAAGCGGACGTCAGCGACTGATCGAGATCGTCAGTTTGCCGTTGTCTTCGAAGGCCAACGGAGTCTTCACGACATTAGACCTGAGACCGAAACCGCTCATGTTGCCGCCTCCAATACGGAGGCAGACTCCGCTGAGTCGCGCAGATTGCCGGTAAGCCGGCATCTCCGATTCCTCACTTGAGTTGTCACCGGAAGAGAGGCGTCTCGGGTCGAGTGGAACGTAGACCTTATACAACGCCACGAACGCCGAGTTCTCATGCTGAAGGAATCGCTTCTGTTCGTCGCTGCTTGCTCGGAACACTGGACCGTTGAAAAGCTCCAAGGCGTTTCGCGGGTCTGCACAAGAGATGAGGTCGAAGTACAAATGATGCGTCCAGAATTCCGCCAGGGCTTCCAGATCCTTTGGCCCAGAGAAGTAGATCGCCACGACGCCCAGGCTCGTTGTCCGCTTTTGGCCAAAGCCAAAAGCGGACATTCGCCAATCCATGTCGCCCGAACCGCGAGCTGGCTCCAGATTGAAGTCAGAACACGCACGAGCAGCCACCTTTTTCGCGTCTAGTAGAGCATTGGGGCAAACTTGAGAATCACCACGTTGTTTCGAACTAATGCATAAAAATCCGTGCCCGTCGTACCCTTGACCTCGGAGCAATTTACAAACCGCAATTGATCTCCTTCCCGAAATTCGGCCTTCATGTTGATCCAAGCGCCGTGCGTTTCCGGGGAGGGATTGCCCATGAGCTTGGCGCCTTCGATGACTTGGTCCGAGGTCAAGGGGACCGATATCGCACAGCCATGCATCCCCATTCGGTCGGCAAACGATGAGGGCTCATAGGTCCAGCTGAATCCGTTGACCGACGCGCAACCCGTTGAAGCCAATATCGCGCCAAGAAGGAGCGCGCGCGAAGCGAACACGAGAACGCCGATACGGATGTTTTTCATGCACGCAAATTACCCGGTTTGAGAGATCCGGCCTAGCCAACCAGGGTGTCCGCTTTCGGCCATTAGCAGACATGCGTCAGCGCGCCCGGTTCCGGGCGGACCACTCATCCCAATATGACTTGGAAGCTGCGTCCAGCTCCGAAAGCGTTACCTGGTCGCCTGTGTCCAAGGAAATGGCAGCGGCTTCGTAACGAAGGAACAGCGTTCCCATCACGCATGCCACCTCCAACGGATCGCTCGGCTCTGCGCCAAGAATCTCGGGCGCCAAGGCGACGATTGCCTTCAAGTCAGACACCGGAGGTTCGTCATAGGGCTGGAACGTGAGATGTGTGCAGCCCGACAGGCGCACGACAAAACCGGTGCCGTTTCCGGCAAAGCGACTGCGCAAGTACCGAATGGAGATGTGCAGAGCAACTGTGCCGGGTACGGAACCGTCAATGCGCTTGATGCCTCCATCGTGGAGGATGTTCCAGAGCAACGAGTCCACAACCACCCCAGTCAACGGTCGATACCTGACGCAGTTTAGCCGCTAGCCGAATGTCCGCTTTGGGTCGAAAGCGGACACCGGAATCAAACGTTTCCGCAGATTGTCCCCGCCTCCGGACTACGTTGACGTAGCCGCGGCAGTTTGCTCGGCGAGCCGCTCGGCGATTTCGCGCGAGGGCATGCCCACTTCCCAGGCATCCACGAATGGCGCTTCGTTTCGCCCGCGGAACTCGTACGCGGCGGCGACGATCACTTCCGCCGCCTCGTCGAGCGTGTCGAGGGAAATCAACACGTCGCCGAAGGCGGTGGCGGGGGAGGCAAGCCACGGCCGCAGGCGCAGCGCCAGCCACGGGAACCGGCGTGCGAAGCGATGCGGCGACGCGACGGCGATCCTGAGCGTTCGGACGACGAAGCGTTCGCGGCCGCCGCTATTTCGGTCTCCCCGTACTGCAGGCCCACGATCGCATCCCACGGAATGCGGCCGAATCCGGCGTGGTACAGGCCACGCGCATCCATCACGAGGGTCGGGCCCGGCTTCACCGCGTAGCCGAAGGTCATGATCAAGGCCGCGAGCGTCAACAGCCCCACAGCGCCAAGTGCGAGGCGCATGATCGTCGGCTCGCGCGTCGCCAGCAACGCCATCGCCGGCCACAAGACTGCGCCGACGAGGAGGGCGAACATCACCGACTTGCGGAGGGAGGCTTCGAAGCGGTAGCACCGCGACAGCGCTTCAAGCTTACGTTCGACCTCGGCGGCGATGTCCACGTCGAGGCTGCGCCACTTCCAGATCGCGGCGCTCGCGACCACCCCGCACAGCACGACCGCCACCCACGCCCGCGACGGCCGCCAACCGAATCGATGGCCGAACAACACCACGACCACACTCAGACCGATGCACGCTCCCACGAGCATCGCCAACGCCATTCGCAATCCGCGCATACCTTCACCCTTCGCCCCAAGCTTAGGCAGGATGGGGCAGGCCAACAAGCCGAGCACTCAAGGTCCGCTATCCTGCCTGCATGCCCTTTTACCAAATCATGATCCACGGCAGCGACCTGCGGCTTGTAACCCATGGGGCGTCGCGACCGATTGTCGGTTTCTATGCGACGAAGCGTGTCTTCGCGAGTGATCCGCGGTTGGCGCAGGAATTCGCAACTGCGGAAGTGCTGGGCGACTGGCGCGCCGGCGGCGAATTCGCGTCGGGCGGCCTCCCGACGTTGACGGTGGAGTCGGTGGTGTTGGTTCCTGTTTGGCGCGCCCTGTTGAAGCGCAAACCGCGGGGGTACACGTTTTATTCGGAGGACCCGCCCGAGGATGGAACGGACGCGTCGGGCGGCGAGGGCGGGGCGACGGCCCCGGCAACGACGTAGCCACCTCCACTCGACGTCGAAACCTGGAACCCCGAAGGCTAACGAACCCCCAGCCATCCGCGCGAGTGGCCAACCGCACGTCCGCCGCTTTGGGTCGAAAGCGGACATCCTCGAACCTCCCCGCAAATGTCATCCGACACCTGGCGCACCAGACCAGAATTCCTCAAAGGTATTCTCGGAGATCGCCTCGAGTTCCGCCTTCGTGAATTGCGTGTGCGCCATGTCTGGCCAGAATCCAGTGTTGCGCTCATCTGGCGCGCGAAACAGCGGCATCCTTGAGGCGTCGAGGCCGACTTCCCGCTGCGGCCATCCGTCCTCGTCCAACTCCAACGCCCAGAACCTGACCTGGGGATACAGGCATTCATTGTCCGGATTGGCGCGAGGTACGAAGAAGAGGATCGCCTTGATCACTCGGACGCGCCAATCCGTCATTTCTCCTTCGGTGAAATCAGTCGCTATCGTCGTGATCCCGTAGTGCATGACTTCCCCTGTTCACGGACCAATGGCCGCTTTCGGCCAGAAGCGGACATTCGTTAGATTGCTTCCCAGCGAATGCCACCGACGACTTTGGATTCCGCGTACCGCATAGCATCCTGCAACAGCGGATAGCCAGATGAGTCTGGCCACGTAGGCTCTGAAAGCTCTAGCGCTCGCCTGAAACGGACGTAATACAGGCAACCATCTGGACCCATGGGTGTCGGCAATTGGCCTGCATCCAGTTGATCATCAGCCTGATCCAGGCAATGCCACCAGTCGTAGTCCAAGGCGACGACGTCGACAGGCGTCTCAACCGTTGCCCCGTAAAGCCATGTTCCCTCTTGGGAGAGATGGCATGGGCGACGCACCCCCGTCGAACATTAACGACTTCGAGTCATCTTTGTTGAAAGGCGGACCCGGCGCCCTAGACTCCACACGCCATTACGCGTGGGACCGCTTTTCTTTCTTGTTCTCCCGAAGCGCCGCCTCAAACGCATCTAGAAGGGGCTTTGCGCCAGGCAATTCGCTGAGCATTTCTTGATCAACGTTTGTCGCTACTTCGCTCCGCACGTTCCGGAAGGTTCGCTCCAACGTGCGTGGGGCGTGATGCGTGCGAAATAGCGCAATCAGTGCGCATGCGATCGTTTGCTGTAGGGCTTGGGTATCGTCGAGCTTCATCGGGGGCCTCCCCAGATTGCCGCCTAGTCGCGGCATGACTGTCAACGAAAAGACCGGAGCAATATGGCCCTGCCTCCCGGAGCGACGAAGAAGCGAATACGTTGTGATCGTTCTATCAGAGAGCCTTGACCTGGCCAGCGCGCAAGGGGGTTGCACCCTGACGACAAGAGGGCCGGGATTGGTCGGCCAGCCAACAACGGCCGTCGGAAACGGAAGCTCGAATCCCGCCATTCACGAGGCGGCTCCTCATTCCCGTAAAACAAAAAGGCCACCCATCCAAGGTGGCCTTCTCGCTTACGCCCCGTTCTTGGCGCAGGCCGATCAGGTCGCCCCTCGCAAACCCACCCGGATCTCCACACGCCGGTTCTTCGCCTGGTTCTCCGCCGAATCATTTGGCACGAGCGGGTTGTTCGGGCCGTACCAGAACAGCGCGATGCGGTCGCTGGCAATGCCGTGGGCTTCCTGCAGATAGCGCCCGACCATTTCCGCGCGGCGGCGCGAGAGACCTTCGTTGTGGTCGCGGCCGCCGACGTCGTCGGTGTAGCCAGCGATGACCGCAAACGCATCTGGCTTCATACTCATGAACTCCGCGATCTTGTCCAGTTCCGCCTTGTCCTCGGCGGCCAGTTCCGATTTGTTGGTGGCGAAGTTGATGTCGTCGGTCTTCAAGCCGGTGATGCGTTGCTGGGTGGTCGTAACGACTTGTTCGGTGACCTTGACGTCGTAAAGGGCACCCGTCGTGTACTCGGGGCGATTGACGAAGTCGGCGAGCGGAATCAGGCGCGAGCAGTTGTTGAGCGATGCGATGTCGTCGCGTAACGCGGCTTCGCGCTTGGGCGTGGCGGTGCTGATCACGTAGAAGCAGATGTCATGGTTTTTCGCCAGGCGCTTGGCGGTTCCGCCGGGATCTGCGCCCGTGTACTCGCCATCCGAGAACACGAAAACCGCAGTGCGTCCCTGCAACTGCTTCAGAATCGGCTCGAGTTTCTGCAGCCCGCTATTCAACGCCGTAGGGCCTTGGCCCTTGTCGCGCACCGACGCGAGCGCGGCGGCGACCTTTTCGCGGTTGTACGGCTGCACCGGATAGTTGTCCTGCCAGTTCGTGTACGTATAGATGCCGATGTGGTGCCCGATGTCCGGGAACCACGTATTGCGCTGTTCCAGCACGTCCTTCATTACCTGGATCTTCGGCTTTTCCGTTCCCGCGAACTTTTCGTTCATCGACGACGATGTGTCGAGAAGGAAGATCGCGTTGTCCGCGACCTTGACCAGCTGTTCCTTCTTCACGACGTTGTTGACGAAATCATCCTTGGTGAGCACTTCGATCGCCAACGACGACTGGGCGAATACACCAAACAAAACCCCCGAAAGGATGCCCATTGACAGCCGTGTTAGACGCTTCATGTTTAACTCCTTGTCCGGCGTGAGCGTAGCGAGTTCTCAGCCGCCGCTCGTTCACCCGCCGGGCTTGCTTTGCGATCGTCGAAGATCGCGGTCGCGTGTGACCGACTCGGATCAGTCGTATCCCATCACCTTGATCGTCGCGCTCGTCTTGCCGCCGCCGATCGTGTAGTAGATCGTCGTCGACGTCAGGCGTGCCTTGAGCCCCGGCGCGTTGTACGGTGCGGTTTCGCCGCCGGATTTCAGCGTGCCGACGTTATCCATCGTGGCATCGGGCCGGTTGTCCCAATGCAGCACGAGCTTACTGATCGTGACATCCGCACCATCGACGCCGATTTTGACCTGCTTGACATCCTTGTCCCAGCGCCCGCCTTGGCTCTTGATCTCCACGCTCGGATCGGCGGCCTGGATGGTCTGTTGGCCCAGCGAGAACCATTGGTCTTTTGCCATTGCACCCGGCGTCGACAAGAGCGTCAAGGATGCAAGGACCACAATGTTGAGCAAACCGCTTTTCATCGATGTGTCCTCACCTTGAGAGTGGCTTTGCATGCTACGCAAGGATCGTTACGGTCGGTCACCGCACGTCGGACGTCCCAGTATTCAAGGCTTTCGTTCACCTAATTTTTTTGCGCCAGGAGTGCGGCCGTCGCTCGCGCGAACCGCCGAGCGCCACCTCTTTTAGGTTGGCGAGCTCGGCTTTATGGTGGCGCAAGGATGTTGTGCCCCGAATGGGTCAGCGCGCGCAAAAAACCGCACACTCTGGGTGCGCTGGTGGGGCATCGGAGGATGTCAAGCCAGACCCGGAAAGCGGCGCGGCCGGGTACTGGAGGTGCCCGGCCACGCCTTCCACAACCGTTCGCTGGAGAACGGTCATGGCGAACGCCCGCAGTTCAAGTGCCTGAGGCGACGCTCACCCCTTATCGTACGCGCATCAGTTCCGGCGCAACGTCTCGTTCGTTGCGGCCCGAGTCTTGCCGTACGCGTCTTGCAGCGTCGTCATCAACGCCGCTGTCGACACGCCGATCATCAGCACGCCGTTGATTGCTTCCAGCGGGCCCAGCAGCCGGAAACGTTCGGACATCACGATGTCGCCATAGCCCAGGCTCGCGAAGTTCACGGCCGAGTGGTACACGGCCGGATCCAGCGCATCGAATTCGCCGAGGAGGCGAAACACCAGCGCCCATATCACCACCTGCGCCAGGTTGCCGATGACCAGCAACGACATCACCGCATTCAGCGTTACCAGCGTGCGCCACGCGGAAGGTGAGGTGCCGAGGTAATTGCGTCGCAGATAATGGCGCATGGCCACCACGATCAGCACCGACTGCAGCAAGAGGCATGCAGCCATCGTCGACAACCCGATCACGACATTCAGCAACATCTCGCACCTCCCGCGTTATGCCACCCGCAATCGCCGTGCTGCATGGCCCGCACGCAAGCGTTCGAGCACCACGATCGCGAACCACGCATACACCGTGACCGCGACGAACAGGACGAAGCGCTCGACGAAGGCGGTGCGGACATCGCCGCCGGTGCTGTCCTCCACGGCGGGGCCGATCAGGATCAGCATCGTCGCACCCACGTTGACCCAGAACGATGGCGGGTAGCGCGTCGCGGAAACGCCATACAGCTTCGCGCCCAGGTAAACGCCGAACAGCAACATCCAGAGGAAGAACATCCACAGGCTCGGCCACGCCTGCAACGCGAACCAGAATGCCATCGCGAAGACACCGGCCAGGAAAGTGGAACCGAGGAGCTCCTTTCCGGCCGCGCGTGCACCGACTGCGGAGCCCTGCCGACCGAGCATGACCGCCTTCATGATGATGGCCATGTACAACGAAGGATTGGTGAAGGCCATCAGCACGGGCGGCAGGACGATGATCATCGTACGCAAGGCGATCCATGCGGCGGCTTGCGCGTTCGTCTCCGACGCCTTGGCGCGCGGCGCGACGATCCGGTCTTCGGGAACGAACGAATAGACGATCCACTGGCACGCGATGGCGATCGCAATGCCGATCAGCAGTGCCTGCACGACGGATCTGGCCAGCGCGTGTTCGACGAGCGCGGCGGCGGGGATCATCGTCAGGCCGATCGTCAGCAAGGTCGACACCAAGCCCTTTCCCATCCCCACGCCCAGGTAGGTGCTCACGAAGAGCCCCGCGGCGATCAGCATCACGCCGGTCCATGGGTAGTAGCGAAGCATGGGGGCCAGCACCAGCCCGATGCCCAGCGTGATCGACACGACGACCAACAATCCCAACAGGCTTTTCGGCCCCATCGGCGGTGCGGGCGTTGCAGTGAGGAAGATCGCGAACAACGGCGCGAGGAACGGCAACGGCATGCCGAAGCCATAGGCCAGCGCCAGCGACAACCCCATCACGGCTGCGATCCGGAACGTCCGCCTGGCGGCCAATGGCATCACGGTCGTCAGTACGCGTAGGACAGCAGGCTCGCCGCGCGGATGTAGAGCTTGCCGAGCAGGCGCAGGATCCCGCTGCCCTCTCCGTAGGCGATGACGGAGGCTTGTCCGCCGACGCGCAGCGCACCGCGCAGCGCTGGATCCTGTCGCGCGTCGAAGCCGACGATGACGGGAAATCGCTGCGATTGCCGCAGCCAATCGCGACTGTTGTCGATCGAAGGCAAGGTGCCCGGCGGCGGCGCATTGCCGGCGCTGACGCCCAGGCCGATGCTGCGCACGCGGCCCTTGAACACGCGCCCGGGGAGCGCATCGAACACGATGTCCACCGCAGTGCCCACGCGCATGTGGCCGAGGTTGTTTTCAGTGAACTCGGCGTTGATCCACACGTCGCCGATCGCGACCAGCGTCAGCACGGGACTGCCCGTGCCGGCATACAGGCCCACGTCGGTGCGCAGATCGGTGATGACACCAGCCGAGGGCGCCTTGACCACTGTGCTTGCCAGGTCCAGCTCCGCTTTGTCGACCGCGGTGACTGCGGTTTCGAGCACCGTGTTCTCGTCGACGTCGTCGCCGCCCATCTGTTCGATGGCGCGGCGGATGTCGGCTTCGGCCGCAGCCACTTGCGCGGTGGCCTGTTGCAGGCCCGCATCGGCGATTTCCTGGCGGCGCACGGAGACGGTGCCTTCGTCCTCTTCCCGCAGGCGACGCAGGCGCATCGCATCCTGTCGCGCGGCCAGCTCGCCCGCGCGTGCGGCGCGGAGCTTGGCGCGGGATGCTTCCACCGTCGCAGTGCCGGCGCCGACCTGCTTGTGCGCATTGGCCAGATCCGAGCGCGCCTTGGCCAGCGCGATGCGGTATTGGGAAGGGTCGACTTCGAACAACACTTGCCCGGCCTTCACCGCCTGGTTGTTGGCGACCGCGATTTTCGTCACCGCACCGGGGACGGTCGGCGCGACGCCGACGACGAAGCCTTCGATCCTGGCCTGCGAGGTGTACGGCGTGTAGCGATCGGCGAACAGATACAACACGAGGCTGAAGGCGATCACCACGGCGATGATGCGCCCGCCTTTCCCGACGGTCGCCCTGGCATCCCCGGGGGCTGGCTGTGCTTCGCTCATTTCGCGTCGTCCGTCGGTAGCGGGGCGCGCAACAGATCGCCCCAATGCGTCCTGTTTTCCATCGTCGTGCGCGTTTGCCCGGGCACGATGTCGTCCATCGGCATGTCCACCCATCCACCGCCGACCGCCTTGTACATCGTGATCACGGCGCTGATGTGCGCGCTGTCGTTGAGCAGTTCGCGTTCGTCCTGGGAGAACAGGACCCGCTGCGCGTCCAGGACGCGATCGAATCCCGCATAGCCTTCCCGGTAAAGCGTGTTCGCAAGTTCGAGCGAACGCTCCGCCGCGCGCGCCGCATCGTGCAGCGGCATCTGCTGTTCGCCGCTCTTGACCACGCTGATTGCCGCATCGTCCATCTCCTGCGCCGCGAGCAGCGCGCTGTTCTGGAACAGCGCGATCGATGCCTGCAGGCGCGCATCCTGCAGGCGCACGTTGTTGCGAATGCGGCCGTGGTCGAACAGATTCCAGGTCAGCGCGGGGCCGGCGGTGATGCGCGTGATATCTGGCGTCCCGTCCAGCGTATCGGAGGACCATCCGATGCTCCCCAGCAGCGTGATGGCCGGGAAGTAATCGGCCTTCGCGATGCCGATCTGCGCCGACTGCGCGGCGACCTGCCATGCGGCCGTGCGGACATCCCGGCGACGCAGCAGCAGTTGTGCCGGAAACTGCCCGATCACCGCCTTCTCGACGACCGGCAGTGGGCCGCCAACCGATGCCAGTTCCGGCAGTTCGCCCGGCGGCCGCCCAAGCACGGCGCACAGTGCGTTGCGCAACCTGACCAGATCGGCTTCCTGCTCCGGGATGGTCGCGAAGGTCCCGAGGTATTGCGCTTTGGCCTGCTGCAGGTCCAGCTCCGATTCCTGACCCTCAAGGTACAGGCGCTCGGTGATGTCCAGGCTGCGCTTCTGGATGGCGGCGTTGTTCTTCGCGATCTCGATGCGCAGCAAGGTCGTGCGATAGCCGTAATACAGCATGGCCACCTGCGCGCTCAGCAGCACCTGTACGTCCTGCTGGTTGGTGATCGATGCGAAGAACCCCGCTTCCGCCGATTCGACGCCGCGCCGGAAACGCCCCCAGAAATCCAGCTCCCACGCCAGGTCGAAGCCGGCGCCGTACGCGGTGAAGTGCTCGTGCTTGCCTGAACCTGTTCCTCCGCTCTGGCGATCGTCGACGTAGGTGGCTGCTCCGCTGAGTTGCTGCACTTGCGGGAACTGGTTGCTGCCGGCGATGCCGAGTGCGGCGCGGCTCTCCAGGATCCGCAAGCCTGCGATGCGCAGCGATGGATTCTCGCGACGCGCGGTTTCGATCAGCCCGTTCAGCACCGGGTCGTTGAAGGCCTGCCACCAGAAACGCAGGTCGACCTGCATCTGCTGGTCGGCGTTTCCGAGCTGGCCGTAGAGGTCGGACTGCCAGGTCTTCAACCAGCCGACTTCCGGCTCCTGGTAGTCCGGCCCAAGCGTGACGCAGCCTTCGAGCAACACGACAGACGCAAGGATCAACGCGGTGCCGACGCGTCGCATGCTGCGATTACCCGGGAGTGTCGTCGGTGTGCGCGATCGCAGCGGGCGCCGTCGCGCCCGCCTCGGGCACCCCACGATCGACCCACTGTATGAAGATCTGATAGCCCACGGCCAGCAGCACCGCACCCAGGAACAGGCCGGCCATGCCGCCGGTCACCATGCCGCCGATGGCGCCGATGAGGATCACCAGCATCGGCGCATCCACGCCGCGTCCGAGCAACATCGGCTTGAGCACGTTGTCGGCCAGGCCGGCCACGATGAACCACGTGCTGAAGAGGACCTTGAAGATGGTCGAGCTTCCATCCTCCGCCATCCACAGATACGCCACCGCCGGAATCGAGACGAGCAGCGCGGGCAGTTGGAGAATGCCGAGGAACATTGCGATCAGCGCGAGCACGCCCGCCCCCGGAACGCCGGCGAGCACGAAACCCACACCCAGCAGGATGGCCTGGATGAAGGCGACGCCCACCACGCCGGTCGCGACCGAACGGATCGTGGCGATGCAGAGGACCTGCAATTGCGGTCCCTGCTCGACACTGGTCAAACGTATGAGGATGCGTCGGAATACGTTGCCTGCCGCGTCCGCGTAAACCATCAGGATGCCGGCCACGACGATGGCGAGGAGGAACATGCCCGCCGTCTTCGCACCGCCGGCGGCCATCGACAGCACCTTCTTCGCGTAGCCCTTGATCACTTCGCGATTCTGTTTCAGGAATTTCGGCAAGTTGTTCGACGCGGCATTCCAGGTGGCGAACACACGAGAACCGATGATCGGCCACTGCGCGACCTTTGGATCGGGGGACTTGAGGGCCAGCGTGTCGCTTTCCACCCGGTCGTAGACCTCGCTCAACTCGGTGGTGATGGCCCCACCCAGCAACGCGATCGGCGTGCCGAGCAACAACAGGCTCGACAGCACGAGCGCGGTGGCGGACCACCCACGCCTTCCGCCGAACCATCGGACTACGCGCAGGTAAAGGGGATACAGCGCGATGGCCAGGATCATGGCCAGCGTCAACAGGCGGGCGAACGGGGAGAACACCCGCACGCTCAAGTACACCAACAGAACGATCAGCACGACCCGGAGCAACGTGTCCGTCAGGTCGTGGGTCACCAGCTTGCGAAGGGTGGACTGGTCGACTTGCATCGGATTTCCTCCGGGCCGCCGAATCGCGATGGTCTCATCTCGACGCCGGCGCCTGAATTGGCCGTTGGACCAATCCCCCCGATCAGGTGTCGGATGCGACCCGCTCGCCGCTGTCATGGCTGAGCCAACTTGCGAACGGCATGCGCTGGTCATCGACCATCGCCGGGGGTTGCCAGGTCCTCTTCCAGGAAGCGCAGCAGTGCCTCCAGAAGCGCCTCGCGGGGATACGCGTTCTGCGTCACGAACATCGAACCGATCAGCGGGTGCGTGCGGGAAATCGGCACTGCGACCGCCCAGTGGTCGGCATTGAGATAGCCGACGAGCGCGCTGCCCGGCACGAGCTGGTCGTAGAAAATCACCTGACTGTCGTTGCGCGCGTCGATGCGCGCCAGCTTCCTGTAACTCGATTTGAGGATCGACGAAATGCGCTCCGGTTGCGGGAACGTGGCGAGCGAGTAGTAGTGCACGTCGACCGGCAAGGGATGTTCCGCGAGCCAGGCGTGGCGCGTCGCGGGCCGCAGGCTCGCCACGCCGCCGCCATCGCCCGAGCCGCAGGTGGCGCCCGGGAAATGCCGTAATAGGTCCGCCTGGTATTGCTCGGCATCATCCGCCAGTGCAGAACCACCGATTGAACCTGCCGCGCTGAGGACCGCCGCCACCCGGCTGCGGATCTCCGGATACGTCACGATCGCTTCAAGGATATCGGGCGCGCCCTTCGAATAGCCGATCAGCACCAAGCGCGGCGGCGCCGTCGCATCGAACGGCATGGCCATGATCGCGTCGCGGATCTGGCGCGCATTCGTGGCGGTGCCCGACAACGCGTCGACCTTCAGCAAGGTCAGGTCGTATCCGAAGCGACGCACGTGCTCGGCCGTGGTGCCGGGCGCTTCGAGCCATTTCTCGAAGCACTCGTATCCGATGCCCGGGACCAGCGCCGCAACCAGGTGCCGTTTCGACATCCCCAAATCAACGGGCCGACCCGTGCCGACAGACTCAACGCCGACGCGGGTCAGTGCTTCTTCGCAGGGTCGATAGTCCGGAAGCGACCGGCCGTGCGCCTCCAACACCGCGCAGTAGGTCTCGCGAAAACGCGCGCGCTTGTCTTGCAGGCCCGCGTGGATCGTCGGTGCGATCTCGGTGGAATAAGGCACCCCGGTCGTGGCGCATGCGCCAAGCACCAGGCATGCCGCAACGATGATCGCGCGGGCGATGCCGGAGTCATTCGTGTGCATCGTTGCCTCGCTTGCTTCTGGTGCCTTCGCCTCGCTCCAGTAACGGCACCCAGTCAAGGATCTCGATGTCGCCCAGACTGAGCGGACGCGTGCCGAAGAACAACACTGCGCGAAGGCCATCGGTGTCGTAGTGCGCGCCATCGAACGTCGCCTTCGACGCGCCGGCTTGGCCGGCGCCGGTGATGAACCCGAGCTTTTCCAACCCACCCGAATACATCATGTCCTGCACCATGAAGTTCCTGGCCTCGTCGACAGCATGGTGCAGGAGGGGGCTGCGTGCTTCGCCGGACGCGAAGCGGCCGCCGACCGGCCGCCCGACCTGCGCGACGAAGACGGGCTTGCCGTCGAACAGCAGCGGCGTGGCCCACGCACGTATCCAGGTGGCCGACGAGCCGGTCTGCGCCTGTTTGCGTCCGACGATATCCGGCGCCCGTGCGAATACGCGCTGGGCCTGGTCGGACGCACGTGCATCGCGCCGGTAGTCGCGCCGGATGGTTGCGGCGCCGATGTCGGCCATCGAGCCGATGAAGACCGCGTTCAGAGGATCGCCCTGCGCCGACCCGCCGGCATCGGTCGCACAGCACGGCAACCGCTCGAGCGCCCATCGAAGCGCATCGAGGTCGGTGTAGTCGACGACCTGCGCCTGCGGATATTCGAATGTGAGCGGCGCGGGCCCGACATGGTCGTCCGGATGCAGGAACAGAGAGAAGGGAATCAGCGTTTTCCTGCCGAACAGATCGATGTTGACCAGTGTCGTCCCACGTTGCGGATTGATGAAGATGATGCCCGCGTGCGTCGCGCCGGGCGGGACGGGATTCACGAACGCGGCGTCCTGGACGATCTGGTCGATGCGCGCGTTTGTTCCTCCCGCAAATGCCCGGTGCATCGACCACGCCACTTCCAGCGGCGAGAAGTAATCCGGGTCGGTGCCCGACCGCAGCAACCACAGCGGTTGGGCCGAACGATTTTCGACTTCGATCCAGATGGGTTCGACGTTGGCCTTTTCGATGTCGGGGCCGAACATCTGCCGACTGGTCTGCGCGCCCACGACTACGGCACTGACGCGCACGTTTTCCCTCGCCGTCGCCGTCGTGGCGCGGGCGCGCAGCGCAGCATCGTCGACCCCAGGCGGCGCTTGCCACATCGCGCAGCCGACCAGCGCGAGAGACAGCGCCCCCTGTGCGATCGCGCGAAGCAGCAGCGACAAAGCCATCACCGCGCGCCTTTCGCGTGCGTCACACCGAGGATGTCGTCCGCGAAGAACTCGATCTGCTCCAGGGAGGTCGGCGCATTGTCGAACACCATGACGAGACGCAATCCGTCGGTGTAATACGGATCGGTCGTGAGGTTCTCGCGCGGTGCGGCGCGCGGCGCGGCGACGACGCCACGGGCATATCCGATCTTCACCAAGCCTTCCGAGTACGCCATGTCCTCGCCCAGCGCACCACGCGCCTCGTCGACGTCCGGATCGATCTTGTGCGTGGTGAGCGTTGGCGAATGGATCGTGAGTCGACTGCCGATGTCGCGGCTGATCTGGCCCACCCAGACCGGCTTGCCCTGGTAACGCATCGCACTCAGCCACAGCCGCAGGTGATTGCGCTGGTGGATGTTGTCTCGCGCCTTCTGCAACGCGAAGTCCTGGGCGCGTCCAAAGAAATACAGATCGCTGATCGGCGCATAGGCATAGGGTTCGCCCGAGAGGGCGGACGTGACCATCTTCGCGATCGAGCCCGTCCATTTCTGCTCGGTCGGACGCCAGCCGCGACGCACGAAAGCGGGGAGCACATCGTCGAACCCACCCACGACGACCAGATTGAGGGGATCCCCGTTCCGGTCGCCCTGCTTGTTCGTGACGCAGCACGGCAGGCGCGCGACTGCCTGCAGGAACGCGGCATCGTCGCCGAAATCCACGACCTCGCCCTGACCGGGCATCTCGTGCCTGAAGATTCCGCTGACATGGTAGTCCGCGCGGAACCCGGGAATGATCGTGAGGATCGAGAAGGATTTGGTGCGCTGGCTGGCGACCAGATCGATCTGGACAAGCTTCCCGCCCTCGTCGAGGTGCGTCAGCACGAACCCGGAGACCGTCGTCCCCGGACGAACGGGATTGTGGAATGCGAGCTCACCGAATCGCCGGTCGAGCGCTGCGACCTGCTCACGCGAATCGCCCGATGCGAAGGTTTCGGCCGTCTCCGAAGCAGGAAAGAAATTCGGGTCCAGTCCCGGCGACATCAGGTAGTAGGCGCGGTCGTCATGGTTCTCCACTTCGATCCAGACCGGCTGGATGGATTTCTTCGCCAAAGGCACGCCGTAGACCGCTGCGCTCTCCTCGGACGACAATGCCGCGGTGGAGACACGCACCCGCCCGTCGACGCGCGTCACCGCCCGCTGCTTGTAATCGGCGACATCGCGGACCGCCGCAGCCGTGGACGCGCAGCCTGCGAGCGCTGCCGACACGACCGCGGCGGCGAGCCACCAGCCATGCAAGCTCTTCATTCGCAACCAAGTCATCTGTGGCGGATGGCGCCACCACGCAAGTCCAACGGCGCGCATGTTTGTCGACGGACACGCGATCGCGCGTCTGCAGAGCTTGAGGAACTCAGACTGGGTGCGACGCATGCAAGCGTTCATGGCTTGACCTTGCCATTGCTTTGGCATCGAATCCGGAAGTGCCCAGCATTCCACACAGATTCGAAACCTCACTGGTGTGCGTCTTCCTGCAAGCGGCGTTGTCGATGCCGTTCGGCGCCCAGGCCCAGCAGTGGCGGACTGTCAGCGACAAGGACGATATCCGAATTGAGCGCCGGAGTATTCCGGGCGAGCGGTACGACGAACTTCGCCTCAGCACCTCGCTGAATGCTTCGCCGAAGGCGATCGCTGGCTATCTGTTCGGAAACTTTCTCGATCAGAGCAACAAAAACGTGACGCGCACTTTCATTCGACGCGGCCGGGACGTGACCATTTGGTCGGACGTTCTCAGGTTATCGATGATGCGCGCCCGCTGCTACTCCGTACGCTTCGAGCGACACAACTTTGCCAATGGCGAAATCCGGGTGACATTCGCCTCCCTCGACTTCATCGGCAAGAAGCCGATGCCCGACTGCATCGCGCTGCACTCGCGCGGCGAATGGATCATGACGCCGACGAATGCGAAGACACGGTTGACCTACGTATCACTCACGGATATCGGCGGCAACGTTCCGGTTTTCCTCGCAGACCACTCGCTTTCATCGGCTGCGGTCCTGAGTATCCGCAAGGTCGTCGCGGGTGCATCTGGCCTGCCTCTGCCTGAGGGAATCGCCGACTGAACGCCAAGCAGGCACATTGGGGCTCTACGGGCTACGCGAGGCGCCGACGAAGTTGACTGGGGAGCGTGCATCTACGCGCTAGATGTGGAGGGTCGAATCGATGCATTGCGTGAGAGAAAAACGCACGTTCTGAAAAGCAAACAAGAATTGAGGTCGTTCGGGTCACGGCGTAAGGCACCTAGCTCCGCGGCCAAATCCGTCGGAAGCGAAAAGTAGGAATCGACGCGGACGTCACGATTGGACATTGGCTTGGCCGAATGGGTTGTCGCGAAGGATAGCGAATGTCCGCTTTGGGTCGAAAGCGGTCGTTTGCGGCGAGGCAATTGAAGCGCGCTCTCCCGCCTTCCCACCATCAATCCCGCTTCGCGCGAGCAAACGCGGCAGCAAGCGCGTTATTCGCCGGCGCCTGCACAGCCCCCGGAACACGGGCGCCACGCCCATCGTCCCGCTTGCCCCTGTCCGGCGCATCACGCTTCGGCTCACGCACGGCCGGCGGCGTGTCGTCGAGCCGCCGCGTGAGCGCGATGCGCTTGCGCTGCACATCGACCTCCAACACGCGCACCTTGACGATGTCCCCCGACTTGACCACCTCGCGCGGATCCTTGACGAACTTGTCCGCCAACGCCGAGATGTGGATCAACCCATCCTGGTGCACGCCGATGTCGACGAACGCACCGAACGCCGCGACATTGCTGATGACCCCCTCGAGGATCATGCCGACCTTGAGATCCTTGATGTCCTCCACGCCGTCGGCGAAACGCGCCGCCTTGAACTCGGGGCGCGGATCGCGGCCCGGCTTCTCCAGCTCCTTGAGAATGTCGCGCACGGTCGGCTCACCGAATTGCGCGTCGGTGAACTGCGCCGCCTTCAGGCCACGCAACAACGCGGCATCGCCGATCAGCTGCTTCACTTCGCACCCGCACTTTTCGAGGATGCGCGCGACCACCGGGTACGCTTCGGGGTGGACGGACGACGCGTCGAGCGGCTGGTCGCCATCGGCGATGCGCAGGAAGCCCGCGCACTGCTCGAAGGTTTTCTCGCCCAGGCGCGGCACCTTCAGCAGGGCCTTGCGGTTCTGGAAGGCGCCATTGGCGTCGCGATACTCGACGATGTTCTCGGCCACCGTCGACGACAAACCCGATACACGCGTCAGCAGCGCGGCAGACGCCGTGTTGACGTCCACGCCCACGGCGTTCACGCAATCCTCCACGCGCGCATCCAGCGCACGGGCGAGGCGATATTGATCGACATCGTGCTGATACTGGCCGACGCCGATCGCCTTGGGTTCGATTTTCACAAGCTCGGCAAGCGGGTCCTGCAGGCGCCGCGCGATCGACACGGCGCCGCGCAGCGTGACGTCGAGGTTCGGAAATTCCCTGGCCGCGAGTTCGGAGGCCGAATACACCGACGCGCCGGCTTCGCTGACCACGAGCTTCTGCAGTCCGGCCACCGGCGCGCGCTGGATCAGCTCGCCGGCGAGCTTGTCGGTCTCGCGCGACGCGGTGCCGTTGCCGATGGCGATCAGCTCGACCCCGTGCCGCGCACACAGCGCATGCAGCACCGCGAGCGACTGATCCCATTGGCGCCTGGGTTCGTGCGGATAGATCGTCGCCGTCTCGACGACCTTGCCGGTGCGATCCACCACGGCGACTTTCACGCCCGTGCGCAGGCCCGGATCGAGACCGAGCACGGCCTTCGGGCCGGCGGGCGCGGAGAGCAACAAATCCTTGAGGTTGTCGCCGAAGACCTGGATCGCCTCGGCTTCGGCCTTCTCGCGTGCCTGCGAGAACAGATCCAACAGCAAGTGCAGGTGCAGTTTCGCTTTCCACGTCAGCCGGCAGGTATCCTGCAGCCACTTGTCCGCGGGCCGGCCCTGCGCCTTGACGCCGACATGATGCGCAACACGTCCTTCCGCCAGCAGATGTCCGGCCTCTGCATCGGGGCCGGGGTCGAGGTCGATGAACAGGATCTCTTCGCGGCGCCCGCGGAACAGCGCAAGCAAACGGTGCGACGGAATGCGGGCGAGCGATTCGCGATGATCGAAGTAATCGCGGTACTTCGCGCCTTCGGCTTGCTTCCCTTCGGCCACGCGCGAGCGGATCACGCCCACCTCGTGCAGCCATGCGCGCAGCTCGCCCACGAGCGCAGCATCCTCGCCCCAGCGTTCCATCAGGATCCAGCGCGCGCCGTCCAGCGCGGCCTTCGCGTCGGCGACGCCCTTGTCGGCATCCACGAAGCGCGCCGCACAGTCCTCTGGCACCTGCGTCGGATCGCCGAGGAGCGCATCGGCCAACGGCTCCAGCCCCGCCTCGCGCGCAATCTGCGCCTTGGTCCGCCGCTTGGGCTTGTAGGGCAGGTACAGATCTTCCAGGCGCGACTTCGAGTCCGCGGCCTCGATGTCCGCCCGCAGGGCATCGGTGAGCTGGCCCTGCTCGGCGATGCTGGCGAGCACCGCGGCGCGGCGATCCTCGAGTTCGCGCAGATAGCCCAGGCGCGTTTCGAGGTTGCGCAGTTGCGTGTCGTCCAGCCCCCCGGTCACTTCCTTGCGATAGCGCGCGATGAAGGGCACCGTCGCGCCCTCGTCGAGCAGGGCGATGGCGGCCAGCGCCTGGGTGGCCTGGGCACCGATCTCGACGGCGATGGTGGACGCGATCTGGCGGGCGAGCTGCGGGGACATCTGAGGCATTGCGGCGGTCTGCGTGCTACGGGAGTGCTGGGCCGATTGTGGCAATGCCTCGGGCGTCGCGTAAGGATTGACAGGGCGGCGGATTGCAAGTCCGCTTTCGGCCAGAACCAGTCACACGCACCTGGTTCTACATCACTCCAGAACGTTGGGGTCGGCGACCACGCCATCCACGATGAGGAGCGTGCCCTTGGGCACAGACGATTGATCAGTCACTACCTTGGGACAGGTGTTCGTAGGTTCGGCGCAACCAGCCTTCCGCGTTCGGGCCGAAGTCGCACCCCGGCATCCGCTGTTCGCTTTGAACAATCGAGAGGATTTCCAATCGCAATGCCTCAAGCTGCGGATCGCCAAGCGGCCCAGCCAGGAACATGTCGAACTCGTCGTGATAGCCGGTGTCGTCGAGGTCCAGCGCATTGGCAAGTGCGGCAATCACTCGCTGCCGGGACCAGTTGCGAGGCTTCCGCGTCACCAAGACTGCCCACACAACAGCGAGTCCGAGCAAAACCGCGATTTCATCAACATGATTTAGGTTGCTCCAATCGGCTGAGCCTGGATGTTCTTCGCTGACCGCAATGGCTTGCTCCTCGAACGAGAACTGCGGAAACGCCTCGTCCGTCAAGCCTTGTCACTGATGTCCTCCAAGGTGATGAACTTCTCGTCTCCCCGGCCTGTCACAACCAATTCAACGAGGATCGCCTTGCCATTATTGGTTGACGCGCGCACCTCGATGAGGGCGAGCAACCCAGTCTTGTTGGACGTGTAGTAGCCGATGTTCGGGGGGTGTCCATCTGCATGGACAAGCGATGTTGCACCCACTGAAACGAGCGCCGATGCCAGGTCTGCTTGAATCGCCGTCGCCAGGTCTCGGACACGTGCCATCGCGTAACCGAAGCGTTTCGCCAAGACTTGAACGTTGCCGGTCGTGAGGAGCGAAAGCGCCTCGACGCCTAGCGCCGCCAGGGAGGCTTCATCAAATTGGTTATCAGCAATCTGCATGCCGGCCGGATCGTGCCAGAAAGTCAGCGAGCGCGCTCGACTTGCTGGTCGAGCGTTCCATGAGCCGGCATCGGCGCGAACCTTTTCGGCGGGGACGATAGCGGATCGGTGACGAGGGATTTCCTTGTGCCGCATGCTCGCGTTGGTGACGCGTACTCAATGCGCAAGGCCTTCCCCTCGCGCTCTGATGTTGTCACGGAGACGATCGTTGAGATCCCGAAACGCACGCACGAGACCGTCGCAAGCTTCCTTCGAAACCCCGCACTTGATCGACATCTCGACGGTGACCACGCCTTCCTTCTCGACGAAGACGCGCTTCACCATCGACGGGTGCAGCACGTTTTTTGGCGTCGTGATGGACCAGAGCACATGCTCCGCCTGATCGTCGATGATGATCCAATCGTTTTTGGACCACTCGGTGACGCCGGGTTTTCCGCGCAGCGCCTCGAGTGCCGCTTCGGTGGAGGCGAAAGTAATCCCGGACGTGGAAGCTTCCGCAATCGGGGTCTGCGCCGACGCGCCCAAACTGCAGCCCAGCAAGAACGCGGCCACCCATCCACGAAAATTCAAAGTCGCGCTCCCCTCGCGAGTCAACGCGCGCTGCTTTCGCGCGGTGATCAAGCCTGAAGCGTTCACCCTTCCAGCGAACGCGATTCACCTCGGTTACTGCTAGCGGGCACGCACGTTATGCCGGCGTGGCGATGCATCAGCTCGATCAGCAAATCCGGCAACGTGCGTCCGGCGCGGTCGCGCGTGCTGTCCGATCGCACGCAAGGGCTGCGTAAGCGATAGGGGCGCAACCACACGGAGTACGTCATGCATCGTCCCCTCGCCATCGTCACCGGCCTGATCCTGTTGGCCGCCAGCGCCACGTGCGCCGCCCAGGTCAGCCGGATCAGTTTCACGCGCTCGACCTACAACGACGATTTCACCCTGCGCGCCTCGACGATCTATCGCATCAACGCCGACGGGTCCGGGCTCATGAACCTGGGGGCCTTGACCACGGGTATCTATCGCTTCTCTCCGATGTGGTCGCCCAACGGCGCGTCGATCGCGTACGTCTACGGCACGAGCGCATCGCCGGCCCTGAATGTCTACGTCATGACCAGCACCGGCGGCAGCCGCCACCGCGTCACGCTCGGCTCGGCGCGGCACACGCAGCCGGTGTGGAGTCCAGGCGGCACGCGCATCGCGTTCATCGCCGAAGGCGCCTCCGGTGCGTGCCTGGGCATCGTGGCGCCCGACGGAAGCGGGCAGCGCAATCTGTTCTGCCCGCCGGGCCCGGCCTACATCGACAACACGCCGCAGTGGTCGACCGACGGCACGCGCATCTTCATCTCGACCGGTTTCTACGGCCCGGGCCTGGAGCCGCCGTATCACTCGCGCGCTTGGAGCGTGAACGCAACTTCCGGTGCAGCGACCCTGCTTACCGAGCAAACGCTGGATGAGCCGCGTTCGGTGTATTTCAATCCGAATGGCACCTCGGGGCTGTATGCGAGCACCTACCAGAACCGGCCCATCGACGCGGTCAACTTCGCGACCGACGTGCTGGTGCCGCGCACGACCGGCTACGGGCCGAAGTGGAACCGCACCGGCACGCGCTTCGCCTATACCAAGTCGGGTTCGACGGGCGCGCCGGATTTCAATTCCTACGACCACGTCTGGGTCATGTCCGCCGACGGCAGCACCGACACCGAAGTCACGATGCCCATCGTGGACAATATCGAGTACGACGCCGTCAAGTGGTCGCGCGACGGCACGCGCATCCTGACCAACCGTACGGTGTTCGCGCCGAGCTCGCCGGGCAGCGGGACGTACACGGGCACGCCGGCGATGCGGATCTTCAACGTCGCAACCAGCGCGTACACGTCGCTGCCGAACGGGGCGGCGTCGGATTGGTATCAGTCGCCTTGATCGAACGTCGGACACAAAAAAGCCCCGCGTTGTCGGCGGGGCTTTGTTTGGTGCCGGAAGTGGGACTCGAACCCACACGCTTTTAAGGGCGGCGGATTTTGAGTCCGCTGCGTCTACCGATTCCGCCATTCCGGCGCGGGCGGGCAGTATAGCCCGGCTGTTCGCGCTTCAGAACCCGCCTCAGGCGGCTTCGTCGGTTTCCAGGATCGCGCTTTCGCGCACGAACCATTCGTCCTTCACGTTCGCGAACTTCGAGCAGCATTCCATCGGCGCCTTGTAGATGTGCAGCGAGATGGCGATGCGGTCGGGACTGGCGTTGCGGATGGTGTGGTACTCGTGCGGCGGGATCAGGCTGCCGGCGCTGCCGGGGCCGGCGTGCATGCCGCCGGCGGCGCGGAAGCGGAAACGCTCGCCTTCGCGGCCCAGCAACTCGTACTGCACGATTTCCAGCTGGCCGTCCCACACGCCTTCCACGCACCACAGGCCGGAGTGGTCGTGCAGCGGCGTGCCCTGGCCGGGGCCCCAGGTCATGCAGACGATGCTGTAGCCGTGCTCGGGGCTGCGATAGAGCTCGCGGCGGGCGTAGTGGTCGGTGATCGGCTCGTGCACGCAATCGGGCAGGCGCACGTCGCGGTCGCGGATCAGGCGGCACAGGGCGTCGCGCAGTGCGGCGGTGACCTTGTGCTCGTCGTCCTGCGCCACGGCCTCGTCGATCGCGGCGACCAGCTTGTCGCGGCCGGGGAAATCGACATCCGGGCAACAGGCGCTATCGGTGGCGGCGGGCGACGCGTTCATGGGCTTGTACCGGAAGGGGCGACGAGGGTCGGCAACAGGACGAAATTGTACTTAGACGCTTGCAAGGAAATCGCTAACCGCGGGCCCAAAACGGGCAATGTCCACGAGGAAGGCGTCGTGGCCCTGGGGGGACGGCAGGGGCAGGAAGGCCGAGTCGGCGCCCGCGGCCCGCAGCCCTTCGGCCACCTGTTGCTGTTGCTGGAGGGGGAAGAGGATGTCCGTTTCCACGCCGATGGCCAACGCGCGATCCACCCTGATCCGGCCCAGGCCGGCATCCACGTCGCCGTCTCCGTATTCGGCGAGATCGAACCAATCCATCGAACGGCTGAGGTAGAGGTAGCAGTTGGGGTCGAAGCTCCGCACGAATCGGCGCGCGTGGCCCTCCAGATAGCTCTCCACCTGGAACTCCAGGCCGAAGGGCTCGTCGTCGTCGCGACTGTCCGAATCCAACCGCACGCGACCGAACCGCCCATCCCATTCCAGCGCCGAGCGATAGGTAATCACCCCGAGCTTGCGCGCCATGCGCATCCCGGCCTCGGGGTAAACGTCCTCGGAGTAATCGCCGTGATTCCATTTCGGATCCAGGCGGATCGCCTCGCGCTGCAAAGAGCGAATGGCGATCGAAAACGGAAGCGCACGCGCGCTGCCCGAGATGTTGATGTGCGTGCGCGCGGAATTCGGATGCAGCAGCAGATAGGCGAGGGCGACCATGCCGCCCATCGAGTTGCCGATCACGCACGCGAGTGTGTCGATGCCGAAGGCTTTCACGACTTCATGGGCGGCATTCGCGCCGTCCTCCACGCTCAGATCCGGGAACGTGAGTCCATACCGTTCGTTCGTCTCCGGGTTCACCGACGCAGGCCCCGTGGACCCTTTGCAACTGCCGAGCGAATTGGTGCAGATGACGAACCATCGCTCCGTGTCGATGGGCTTGCCCGGCCCGACCATGTCTTCCCACCAACCCGGCTCGGCGTTGCCTGCATTCTTCGCCGCGTGCGCGTTCGGCGACAGCCCGGTGAGGATCAACACCGCGTTGTCGCGTGCAGCATTGAGGGTGCCCCAGGTTTCGTAGGCCATGCGGGCGTTGCGGAGTTCGCCGCCGCGTTTCATCGGGAAGGGCGAGGGCAGGGGGTGGAAGCGCGTGCCTTGCGGGATGAATTCGGTCATGGGGGGAAGTTTACTGGGAGCGTCGTCCTCTTCGGAGGGACGGCGCGCCGCGCCCTTTCATGGAAACGATCGGTTACCTGCAAAGCCTGCTTTGCAGCCCCCAAAGAAGGCTCGGGCGAAAAGCCCCTGATCGAAGCGACCCGCAAGGTGATGCCCCAGCGTTGGGAGTTTCAAATTTTTTTCCCAAAAAAAATTTGGAACTCACAACGTTCGGGCGGCGCGCCAATGCTGGAGGAACGCCCTTCACATGGGACCCAAGCCAGAGCCAAGCCGCCGAAGTCCCACAACCCACCGCCCATCCGAAACCCGCTGATATTCCGCGCGCCCCGGAGATAAGGTCCATAGTGCAGGGTGTTCTTGCCGACCGATCAATACCCAGGGGGTGGTTCGTGCTACTGCAACCCGACACCGCGTTGGACCTGGAGATCAAATCCTTCACCGGCACCCTGCGCCGCTGCTTCCGAGGCGCCGGCTGGGAAGCCGTGAGCTACTACGCCGCAGACGCCTGGTCGGCCGCCAACCGCGCCGACGCCAGCTGGCCCGAAGTCGAAGCACGCGTCCGCGCCGAATGGGACGCGACGGTGGCCGTGACACGCTTGCGCCAAATCGAAACCGCGCACCTGGTGAAGTCGCCTTCGACAGGCCCCTTGGCTTCGTAACCAGCGTCACCCCGCATTCGCACCGCGCATGGCGAGCTAACCGCTTCGCCGACACGCGTTGCCCGATATGCCGCTGTTGTTACTCCTCCCGATCGCAGTCCTCGCCCTGTTCGCACTCTGGGTCGTCCTGCTCCCGATCTCGCTGTGGGCCCGCTACAACGCCGGCACCGCACGCCGACGCGCGCAGCAATGGATCATCCGCGGCAACGCATGGCTACTCGCCATCTCCCTCCCCATCTTCCTGCTCACCGCCTGGCTCGCCTCACACTGGATGCACGCCGCCCTGCGCGACGGCTTGCTCGGCCTGCTACTCGGCGTCCTCGTCGGCATCGTGGGCCTGTGGCTGACGAAATTCGAACGCGACGCCAAAGGCCTCGTCTATACGCCCAATCGCTGGATCATCGTGGCACTCACCGCACTGGTGGCGTTACGAATCGCTGCCGGGTTGTGGATGACTTGGCGACACGCGACGAGTGGCGCCGTCGACACACTCACCGACTGGATCGATGCAGGCGCATGGACCGGCGTCGCCGGCGTCTTCCTCGGTTATGCACTGGCCTACACCTGGGGATTGCGAGCGCGATTGCCGCACCCGAAGTAGCGCCCCTGATCGAAGCGACCCGCAAGGTGCTGGAGCGGCGCGCCAATGCTGGAGGACCAATCAACCGCGCGCAGACCCCTCAGCAACCAACATCGAAGGCGCCAACCCGAACACCCGCCGACAAGTCCGAGTCAAATGCGCCGCATCCGAAAACCCCGCCTCATGCGCCGCCTCGGTCAAAGAGCGCCCCGAAAACGCAGCCTGCACCGCACGATCCACCCGCGCCCACAACAACCAAGCCCGCAACGACGTCCCCGTCTGCTCCACGAACAAATGCCGAAACCGCCCCGGCGACAAATGCACCGCAGCTGCCACGTCTTCCAACCGAACCTGCGACCCCAAACGCCCACGCAACCAAGCCAATGCCGCCGTGATCCGCGGATCATCGGCGGCCGCCAACACCGGATCCCCCGCGACTCGACAAATCGCCCCCTTCGCATACTGCGACAACAACACATCGTCCGCGCCACCCACGTACTGCGCCTGCAAATGCTTCACCGCCGCGTTGGCTTCGTCGTCGGACAACAACGCAACATCGAACCCCGCGAACCGCTCCCGCAACGCAGCCCCACTGCGCGAATTCGGCTCGACGAACAAGGTCGCGATCGACGCCCCGCGCCCATCGAAACTGTGCGGCCGATCCGGCATCACGACCATCCCGCGCGCCGTCCGCGCCGCAGGCCAAGCGCCAGCGCGAATCTGGAAATCGCCATCCATCGCCAGCGAAATCTGGATCGCGTGATGCGCGTGCGTCTGCACCGCGCCCAGATGCACGCCGATCCACAGCGACCCCCCGGGCCAGCCGATGATCCGGCCGATGCCCGCGACCGGCCGTTTGCTTGAAACCTGCGCGTCGGAACCCATCGTTGCGAACAGCCCCTTCGTTCAAGAGCCTGGCGGGAGAGGGCCCCAAGATTACCCGCAGGCCAATCACGGCCTGACCCGACCCCCGGAGACGACCATGAACACCGAAACCAAAGCCGCCTGCACCTGTACCGCTTGCATCGGCGCCGCCTGCACCTGCGGCTGCCAGACCCCCGCCGCCGCCAAGGGCGCCTGCCAGTGCGGTTGCCAGGACGCGAAACCCTGCCAGTGCGGCCCGAGCAGCTGATCCATTACTTCGGCAGGTAGTCGTTCGCCTCCACCAGCTCGACACCCGGCGCATCGATGACGCACTGACGCAACAGATAGGCGTGCCCTTCACCGAAGAACACGACCGCGCGACCACCGGCCGGCACGGATTGCAGGAGCCTCGCGCAGATCGCGAGATTGCGCGCATACCAGGCGCCCACCAGGCGGGCGCCTGGCTGCGTGTCGCCATCGCCGTAACGCAGCAGGTCCATGTAGAACCCGTGGTTCTTGAACGCACGCGCCGGCTGGTTCATGTAACGAAGCACCGACCCGATGCTGCCACCGGCGACCCGTTGGCTCAGCACCTGCACTTCCTTCCCCGCATCCGCCAGCGCAGCCTCCAACCGCGGCGCCATGCCATGGCTGCTTGCGTACTCTTTGACGGCATCGAAAGGAAACTCGCCCTGCGCGTCGATGCCCTGGACATGCTCGAGATCGCGCAACGCCGCCAACCGGAACCCCAACTGCACGACTTCATTCCGCGAAGGCGCGAGCTTCCCGGCGCGATAACTGGCGTACTGCTCATTCGTCGTCGCCGCCGGCCACTCCACCATGACTTGCGTCGGCGCGAACCGCGCGAGCGACTTGGCGACGTCGGCGATTTCCGCCTGGCGCTTCTTGGCAAGAACGTCGTCGACCTGGACATTGAAGATGTCCTTCCCCGGGTTATCCAGGTGGAAGGTGCCGACGATCATGACCTGCGTCGGCGCGGGTGATTCCTGGGCCATGGCATCGCCGGCGGCGAGCAGCGCGAAAACAAGTGCAAGCAGCCTTGCGAACATGCGAGATCTCCATCGCCGATGCGCACGGAATCTTACGCTCCCACGGGCCGCCCGCGTAGCTTCGGCAGGACGGCGCGCCACGTGACGTGGTGTGGTTCCCCTGCCGCTCCTGGAACGCCATCCATGGCCACCAAGTCGCGGGCGCAAGGCCATCCATGGCCTTGCTCTGGTGAACCACACCACGCCACGCGTCACGCCTCACCTGAGATTGGCGGGCTGCCTCTTCGGTTTGGAAAATCCAAAACACCCGGCGCGCGCTGTGCTGTCACGAAAAAGATCGGCTCCCTGCAAAGCGACGCTTTGCAGCCCCCAATGACGGCTCGGGCGAAAGCCCCTTGATCGAAGCGACCCGCAAGGTGATGCCCCAGCGTGGGGAGTTTCAAATTTTTTTCCCAAAAAAATTTGGAACTTCACACGTTCGGGCGGCGCGCCAATGCTGGAGTAGCGCGCTTCCCCAGCGCACCCCACCCAAAAAGAAACCCGCCATTCGGCGGGCTTCTTTTTGACCTCCCCGAAGGGGAGGTGGAGCGAGCTCTCGAAAACGATCGGCTCCCTGCAAAGCTCGCTTTGCAGCCCCCATTTCCGGCTCGGGCGGATGCCCCTGATCGAAGCGACCCGCAAGGTGATGCCCCAGCGTGGGGAGTTTCAAATTTTTTTCCCAAAAAAATTTGGAACTTCACACGTTCGGGCGGCGCGCCAATCGGTTTCGAGCGAGCGCTACTACCGAACCGACCCAATCGTCAGATCGACAGGCCCACCCGCAGGCAGCGTCACACGCGCGGGAACAGACTCAAGATCCCCAGCCTGCGGAATCGCATCCCCACTGGCCGAAACCCGAGCCAACACCTCGATATCCCGCATGGCCGAAAGCTTCTGCGTCGGCATAGGACTATCCCCATCATCGAGCGTGATCTCGAGCGGCAACTCCTGCAGCCAATGACGCTCCACAGCCACCGGCATCGGCGGCCCACCAACAGCACGCGCAATGACGAACACCGTCGCATCCCCACGCAACCGCACACGCGCAGCCAACGCCGGATCCAACGCAACCCGAACCCGCAAACCACCACCCTGCGACGCCACCGGCGCGGCCGGCGGCAACGGCTTCATCCCCGCCGCCTTGCGCGCCTCGTCGATCTGCACCCGCAACGACGGCGCCGTACCCGCATCGACCATCGACAGCAACGGCTCCCACGTCTTCGCCGCCTCCGCATTCTCGCCCGCCTGCCGCTGCGCAATTCCGAGGAACCACCGCGCACGCTGATGCTGCGGCTGCACCTCCATCGCCTGCTTCAGCAGCGTGACCGCCACCGTGTCGAAACGATGCTCCGGGTCGGCGAGCGCACGCGACTGCGCTGCTTCAGTCAGCACATCGGCATCGCGCGGCGCGAGCTTCGCGGCGTGCGCCATGGCATCGCGCGATTCGGTGAAGCGCTGGCTGTTGCCGAGCGCCTGCCCGAGCAAGCGCCAACCTTCGGCCTCGTCCGGATGCTTGGCCAACTCCGCCTGCAATTCCTTGATCGCATCGTCCATCGTCTGCGGCATCGCCACGGCGGGCTGTGCTTCCAGCGCGGCCGGCGTGCCGACGATGCGATACAGCGCCGTGCTGCCCAGGCCGATGAACAGCGCGATGCCGATGACCAGGGCGCGCGAATCTCGCCACAGGGGCCGCAGCAACAAAGCGGCGACGAACATGACGAGCAAGCCGCCCGCGATGGCGAACGTCAACGTGGGCGACATCACCACTCCTGGTTGGGGTCGTCGGCGACGGGCGTGGTCGCCGCGCGCTTGCGCACGATGCGTGCGATCACGAGGCCGCCCGCGAACAACAGCAGCGCCGGGCCGAGCCACAGCAGCCACGTCGTGCGTTCCATGCGCGGGCGATACAAGACGAATTCGCCGTAACGCGCGACAAGGAAGTCCTTGATCTGCGCGTCGGAGCGGCCTTCGCGCATCAGGTCGAGTACTTCCTTGCGCAGGTCGAAGGCGATCTGCGCGTTGGAGTCGGCCAGCGACTGGTTCTGGCACATCACGCAGCGCAGTTCGGAAACCAGCGCGTGGAAGCGCTTTTCTTCGGCGGCGTCCTGGAAGTGCAGGGGCGCGACGTCGGTGCCGACTTGCGCGGACGCATGCGGCGTTGCGAACAAGGCCGAGAGTGCGAGCAGCAGCGCGAGGACGAATTTCATCGGCGGACCTTGCCCTGCGGGTCGATGCTGTCGAGCGCGGGGATCAGTTCGCCCTGGATCAGCGCATCGGTGAGCGGGCCGACGTGCTTCCAGCGAATGGTGCCGTCCGCGTCGACGAGGAAAGTTTCCGGCGCGCCGTAGATGCCCCAGTCGATCGCCGACTTGCCTTCGACGTCGGTGATCACCAGCCAATACGGATTGCCGAATTGGTCGAGCCAGCGCAACGCGTCGTCGCGATCGTCCTTCCAGTTGAAGCCGACGATGCGCACGCGCTTGGTTTCGGCGAAGCGCGTCAGCACCGGGTGTTCGTCGCGACACGAGGGGCACCAGCTGCCCCACACGTTGAGCAGGAAGGGCGCGCCCTTGAGATCGGCGAGCGTGACCGTGCGGTCGGGTTCGTGCAGCACGGGCAGCGTGAACTGCGGCGCGGGCTTGTCGATCAGCGGCGAGGGCAGGGCTTCGCGATCGGGATTGCGGCTCAACCAGACGCCGGCGGCCAACAGCAGGGCGAGTGCGGCGAAGACGGCCAGCGGAAGGAAGCGCGATGCACGGCCGGTCATGCGGGGGCCTCCGCGCGACGGAAGCGTTTGTCGGTCGCGGCGATGAAGCCACCGATCGCCATCAGCAATGCGCCGAACCAGATCCACCGCACGAAGGGCTTGGCGTGCACGCGCACGGCCCAGGCGTCGCCGCCGAGCGGTTCGCCGAGGGCGACGTACAGATCGCCGCGCACGCCGGGGGCGATCGCCGCTTCGGTCATGACCTGGCCGCCGCTGGCGTATTTGCGCTTTTCCGGATGCAGCGTCGTCAGTTCACGATCGCCGTCGTACACGCGCACGGTGCCGCGGTCGGCGACGTAGTTGGGGCCTTCGCGATGCTCGACGCCTTCGAAGAGGAACTGGCGACCTTCGATGTTCACCGACTGGCCGGGCGCCAGTGCCAGCTCGCGTTGTTGCGCGAGTCCTTCGACGAGCAGGGCGCCGACGAGGAACACCGCGATGCCCGCGTGCGCGAAGGTCATGCCGAGCATTTCGGCCGTCATGCGGCGGCCCGAGGCGTTGAAGCGCGTCCACAGGAAACGCAGCGTGCCCGTCGCAACCCACGTCGCGCCGGCCAGGCCCGCGGCGACTTTCCACGGCCCTTGTTTGGCGAGGAAGAACGACGCGACGCCGACGCCGAGCGCGAGCCCGGCCCAGGGCACGAGCATGGCGATCGGGCGCGAGGCCTGTTCGCGCTGCCACTTCGTCAGCGGGCCGAAAGGCAGCAACAGGACCAGCGGTGCCATCAGCAGCGTGAACAGCAACGCGAAGTAGGGCGGGCCGACGGAAATCTTGCCCAGGTCGAGCGCATCGGCGAGCAGCGGATACAGCGTGCCGATCAGCACCATCGCGCACGCAGTCGACAGAAGCAGATTGTTGGCGAGCAGCAGCGTTTCGCGCGAGGACGCGGCGAAGGGCGCGCCGTCGTTTTCGCTCGGCGCCTTCATCGCGTACAGCAGCAGCGAGCCGCCGACGACCGTTCCGAGGAACAGCAGGATGAACAGTCCGCGCGTGGGATCGGCCGCGAAGGCATGCACGCTGGTCAACACGCCCGATCGCACGAGGAAGGTGCCGAGCAGCGAAAGCGAGAAGGTCGCGATGGCGAGCAGCAAGGTCCAGCCGCGGAAGCTGCCGCGCTTTTCGGTCACGGCTTGCGAATGCAGCAACGCCGCGCCGGCGAGCCACGGCATGAAGCTCGCGTTCTCCACCGGGTCCCAGAACCACCAGCCGCCCCAGCCCAGTTCGTAATACGCCCACCACGAACCCAGCGCGATGCCGCAGGTGAGGAAGCCCCAGGCCACGTTCGTCCACGGGCGCGTCCAGCGCAGCCAGCGTGCGTCGACTTCACCGCCCAGCAGCGCGGCGATGGCGAAGGCGAAGGGAACGGAGAAACCGACGTAGCCCAGGTACAACATCGGCGGATGGATGATCATCCCCGGGTCTTGCAGCAGGGGATTGAGATCGCGGCCTTCGACGGCGGCGGGCAGCAGGCGTTCGAAGGGATTGCTGGTGAAGATCAGGAAGGCGAGGAAGCCGACGGCGACCAGGCCCATCACGCCGAGTACGCGCGCGATCACTTCGCTCGGCAAGCGTTGCGAGAAGCGCGCGACCGCGGCCGTCCACAACGCGAGGATCAGCGCCCACAGCAGCAGCGAGCCTTCGTGCGCGCCCCACACCGCGGTGTAGCGATACACCATCGGCAGCAGCGTGTTGCTGTTCTGCGCGACGTAGCGCAGCGAGAAATCCTGCGCCACGAAGGCGTGCGACAGCAGCCCGAAGGCGAACAGCACGAGGGCGAACTGCAGGTACGCCGCAGGCCGCGCGACGGCCATCCACGAGGCGCGGCCGTTGTGCGCGCCGGCCAGCGGCAACACCGCCTGAAGCGCGGCGACGAGCAGGGCGAGGACGAGCGCGAGTTGTCCGAGTTCGGGCAGCACTAGTTGCTGCCTTCCGTCGGCATGGCGGTGTCGGACGGGTCGGTGTCGACGTCGTGTTTCCTGTGCGCCTTGCCCATCTTGTCGGCGACTTCCTTCGGCATGTAGGCCTCGTCGTGCTTGGCCAGCACTTCTTCGGCGACGAAGGTGCCGTTGCGCATGCGCCCCGTGGCGACCACCGCCTGCTTCTCGCGGAACAGGTCGGGCAGGATGCCCGTGTAGACCACGGGCATCATCGCGTCGCCGTCGTCGACGGAGAAATGCGCTTCCATCGAACCGGGTGCGCGCTTGAACGAGTTCGCGGCGACCATGCCGCCGAGGCGGATGCGTGCCTGGCCCGAGGACACCGCATCGCCTGCGCGGCCATCGAGGATTTCCGCCGGCGTGTAGAGGTAGGTGACGTTGCGGCCCAGGGCGGTCACGACCAGCGTGACGGCGATCGCCGCGGCGACCAGCAGCGCGATCACGTACCAGAGGCGGCGCTGGCGGGTGGGGTTCATTCGGTTTCGGTCCTGCTCAAAGTGTCGATGTCGGGGCGCGGCGCCTTGCGCGATGCACGCAGGCGGGCGGCGCGCAACTGACGCGCGATGTCGATGCGCGGGGCGATGAAATCCCACAGCAGCACGACGAAGAACACGGCGTAGGCGCCGATGACGTAGTTCAGGTAACTCATCGCGCACGCTCCGCGGTGCCGGCGGCCATGCGCACGACCCAATCCTTGCCCGCTTCGCGGCGCAGGTTGTCGGCGCGCGCACGCGCCAGCAGCGAGCCGACGAACCACAACTTGGTGGCGATGATCATCGCGAACAGCGGCGGCAGCATGCTCGCATCCATCTTCGAACCGCCGAGGAGGCTGATCGTCTGGCCCTGGTGCAGCGAATTCCACCAGTACACCGAGTAGCGGATCACCGGCAGCAGGGCGACGCCGACGATCGCGAGCAAGCCCGCGGCGCGTGCGGCTTGCCGACGATCGTCGATCGCGTGATAGAGACCCATGATGCCCAGATACAGGAACAGCAGCACGAGTTCACTGGTCAGGCGTGGATCCCAATCCCACCACGTGCCCCACATCGGCTTGCCCCAGATCGAACCGGTGGCCAGCGTGATCAAGGTGAATGCAGCGCCTGTCGGCGCGCAGGCCATCGCGAGGATTTCGCACAGCTTGATGCGCCAGATCTGCGCGATCGCGGCGTAGAAGGCCATCAGCCCGAACACGAACAGGCTCATCCACGCACAAGGCACGTGGATGTAGAGGATGCGGAAGCTGTCGCCCTGTTGGTAATCGGCCGGCACCTGGAACAGCGCGCCCCACAGGCCGTACGCCATCACGAGCACGGCGAGCACGTAGGACACCGGCGACCAGCGCGCGGCGAAGCGATCGAAGTAGGGCGGCGAGCCGAGTTGGTGGAACCAGCGGACGAGCGGATGCATGGGGGGTCAGCTCAATGAAATGCGGATCGCGGCCGCCGCGGCGAGCGGCGCCAGGACCAGCGCGAGCACCAGGCCCGCGCCGAGGTAGAGCAGTGGCGCGGCGGCATCCAGGCCTTGTCCCGCGAGCGCGACCGCACCGGCGCCGAACACCAGCACCGGTACGTACAGCGGCAGCGCAAGCAGCGCGACAAGGATACCGGAGCGGCGCATGCCGACGGTCAATGCGGCCACCACGGCGCCGATCAGGCTTAACAGCGGCGTGCCCAGCGCGAGCGAGGCCATCAGCACGGGCAATTCCGCGCGGGGCAGGTGGAGCAATTCGCCGAGGATCGGGGTGGCGATCAGCAGCGGCAGCGCGGTCGAGGCCCAGTGCATGAAGGTGCGCACGAGCACGAGCCACGACAGCGGCACCGGCGCCAGCATCCATTGTTCGAGCGAGCCGTCTTCGGCATCGCCGCGGAACAGGGTATCGAGGGCGAGCAGGCCGGCGAGCAGGACTGCCAGCCACAGCACCGGCGCTGCCACGCGCGCGAGCGACTTGCCTTCGGCGCCGAGCGCGAGCGCGAACAACACGACGACGAGCAGCGCGAACAAGGCCGGCTGCAGCGCATCGCCGCGACGACGCCACAACATCCGCGCATCGCGCGTGAGCAGGGCAAAGGCCGCCGAACGCATCATGCGGCGCGCTCCAGGGCGAGCATGCGCGTGCGCACCGGCGGCGCGGCGTAGGCGCCGTGCGTGGTCAGCAACGAGGCGCCGCCTTCGCGCAGGTGCGCCTGCACCATGCGGTTGACCAGGTTGATGCCTTCCAGGTCCAGGTTGGCGTAGGGCTCGTCGAGCAACCACAGCGGCGCGGGCGAGAGCCACAGGCGCGCCAGCGAGAGCCGCTTCTTCTGCCCGGCCGAGAGTTGCCGCGCGAGCGTGTCTTCGTAACCGGACAGGCCGACGATGCGCATCGCCGTTTCCGGCACCTGGCCGCGGCGGCGACCATGCAGGCCGCACAGGAAGCGCAGGTTTTCCAAAGCGGTGAGGTCGGCCTTCAGCGCGGGCAGATGGCCGAGGTAGGCGATGGCGCGTGCGCGCAGCAAGGGAGAGGCGGGGCGCCCGTCGATGTCGATCTCGCCCTCGTCGGGGCGCAACAGGCCTGCGAGCACGCGCAACAAGGTGGTCTTGCCCGCGCCGTTGTCGCCCTGCACAAGCAGGGCCTCGCCTGCGTCGACGGAAAACGCGAGGGGACCGAAGACCGGTTGTTCGTTGCGCGCGAAGCGCAGGCCGCGTGCGGCGAGCAGCGGCGGGACGTCGCTCATTCGGGGTCGGTCGGATGCGGAGCCGGCATTTTAGCGGGTCGCTCGCGCGGAAGGGTCCTTTACAGGTCGTCTACAATGCGCCCCCTTCCTTCCCGGGTGTGGCCCGATGCAGCGCTGGCGCACCCTGGATGCCTGGATTCTCGCCACGCTCGTGGTCGCCGCCGTGGTCCTGGCCGGGCTGTCGGTCGCCCGTTTTCGATCGCTCACACGGGTCGTGCCCTTCGCCGGGCAGGTCGTGGACGGGGTGCCGGCCACGGCGCTGCTGGGCCGGGTCGAGCGCTGCGCGGTGTCTCCGCGTCGCTTCGAAGTCTCCGGCTGGATGGCGCAACCGGGCGTGGCCCGGGGCCCGCATGTCACGCGCGTGCTCCTGCGCGACGACCGCGACGGCCGCCTCTGGCAGTTGCCGACCGAGTTGCCGCCCCGCAGCGACGTGAACGTGCAGCTGAACCGCGCCGGCTTCGCGGGCGCCGATTACACCACCTCCGGTTACGCCGCCTCGCTCGACCTGCGTCGCGCGAAACCGCGCATCGCCGCGGGCCAGGTGTTCATCGCCTACGACCAGGGCACGTCAGGCCGGCGATACCAACTCGTGCGCGTGGCCTGCCGGATGGACGGCGCATGAGGGACTGGAAGGTGTGGCGCAAGCCCGGCGCCGGGTGGCTGCTGGGCATGCTGGCGATCCTCGCGTACCTGCATTTCGCCGTCTTCGACCGTCGCGGCGAATCCGACGACCTGATCTTCTCCCTCGTGCTCGAAAAGGGGTCGCTCTGGTCCTTCATGCGCGAGCGTTACCTGACATGGACGGGCCGCTGGCCGATGGAGATCGTCGGCTCGCTGCTCGTGCCGAACCTCTGGCTGTGGCGACTGGCGAACATCGCCGTGGTGTTCGCGTTCTGCGTCAACGTCGCGCGCCTGGGCTTCGGCGAACGCGGACGCGCGCCGGCGGCGATCGCGGCGGTGTTCGCGCTGCTGTGGTTGCTGCCGTCCACGTTGTTGCAGGACGCGGCGTGGTGGGTGACCGGCTCGTTCTATTACCTGTGGCCGGTGACCTTCGGTTTGTATGCGATGCGCGCGCTGTTCGAACGGCGCGAGCGCAGCGCGTGGGAATGGGCATTGATCGTCGCGGCGGGCAGTTACGCCGCCTACAACGAACAGATCGGGCTCGTGTTGCTGGGCGTCGGCGTGCCGCGCTGGATCCAGTTGTATCGCGAAGGCCGGTACACGCGCGGCGATGCCGTGCTTGGTGCCGCGCTCGTGATCAATTCGATCATCAACGCCGCCGCGCCGGGCCCGCGGGTGCGCTTCGCGCAGGAAATCGCGAACTGGTATGCCGATTACGGCACCGTCGGCTTGCTCGACAAGGTGAATATCGGGCTGGGTTCGATCGGCACGACGCTCACGCGCGCCGACAACCTGCTTGCGACGGCGGCGGTGTTGCTCGCGATGATTCTGGTGTGGACGGCGCCGGCCGCGCGGCGCGTTCGCATTCCGGTGGTCGCGGGGCTCGGTTTCCTGTTGCTGGCATCGCTCGCGCCGATGGTCCTGTCGCCGGGCGACGGACTGTTGCACCGGTTGTCGGTGTGGACGGTGACGGCAGCGAACGTCACTTCGTCGCGCATGGTGACGCTTGGGTTGTCGGTGTTCGGTGCCACCTGTCTGGTCGTCGGGACGTTCATCGCCTTGCGCGATCGCTCGCTGCGCGCCGCGGGCTGGATGGCGTGGACATTGATGCTCGGCTACGCATCGCTCGCGGCGCTCGCGTTTTCGCCGACGGTCTACGCCTCGGGCGAACGCACGCGTCTGGCGATGTGCGCGGTGTTGATGATCGTGGTGTGTCGCCTGATCGCCGAAGCGCGCGAACGGTTCGGCGATGCATGGCTGCGATTCGCCGCATGGCCGCTCGGCGCCGTTGTGTTGCTGCGAATCCTGCAGGCCGCCTAGGGCGTTGGCGTGCGCGGGGTCGAACGGCGCTCGCGCGGCGGCTTGACGTGCAGCGGCGCCCACTCTACGTGCGCGCGGTCCTTCGCCATCAGCGGCTGCGAGGCGTACATGCGCAAGCCCACCGGCTGCCCGCGGTCCCACACCAGGGTGCCGAGTTGCCCGTAGCGCAGGGCCAGGCGGTCGAACGCGTGGTCGGGCATGTCCATCACCACCCAGCTTGGCTCGCGCCAACTGCGGTTGGGCGCGGAGGAGAAGCCGGGGCGGAAGGGCAGGTCGCTGGTCAGCAGCGCGGCGTGCAGTTCTTCGTCGGCGCGACGGTTGACCGCCTCGGCGCGCGGGATCGATTGGGGATCCCAGGCCGACAGCAGCCCGAAGCGCTGGCTGTGCGGGAAGAACGCCTCGAGCTCGGGCGCCTTCTGGCCGATGCGGATCTGGCGCCATTCCCCGTCGAGCTCCCAGCGGTATTCGGCCGCGTAGTAGGCGTCGAGGAGGGTGGCGATGCGGAGGTCGGTCTGGAGCGACATTGGACGATCAGATTTAACGCAGGGGCGCGCTTCCGTAAACTCAAATCCCCGCCAGCGGCCCGCCGTTCGTCGGATTCCTCACATTCTCGTCACACGGAAGGCCCATGCACCCCAAGACCAAGCTGCCGAAGGTCGGCACCACCATCTTTACGGTGATGTCCCAGCTCGCCATGGAACACAAGGCGGTGAACCTCGGGCAGGGCTTCCCCGATTTCCCCGTGCCAGTCCTGCTGGTCGAAAGCCTGGACCGCGCGATGCGCGCCGGCCACAACCAATACGCGCCGATGACGGGCATTCCGGCGCTGCGCCAGGCCATCGCGAACAAGACCGAGCGCGTGTACGGCTGGCGCCCGGACGCCGACACTGAAATCACCGTCACCTCGGGTGCGACCGAAGCGATCTTCGATGCGATCCATGCGCTCGTGCATGCCGGCGAAGAAGTCGTCGTCTTGGACCCGTGCTACGACTGCTACGAGCCGGCGATCGAACTCGCCGAAGCCAAGGCGGTGCACGTCGCGCTCGACCCGCAGACCTTCGCGCCCGATTGGCAGAAGGTGCGCGCCGCGATCACCCCGCGCACGCGCATGCTGATGATCAACAGCCCGCACAATCCCTCGGGCGCGATGCTGTCGCAGGCCGACATGGAGGAAGTGGCGTCGATCCTGCGCGACAACCCCGACCTGTATCTGTTGTCGGACGAAGTCTACGAACACATCGTGTTCGACGGCGCGCGCCATGAATCGGCGCTGCGTTATCCCGACATCCGCGCGCGTGCCTTCATCGTGTCGAGCTTCGGCAAGACCTATCACTGCACGGGCTGGAAGGTCGGCTACTGCATCGCGCCGCCGGCCCTGACGGCCGAATTCCGCAAGGTGCATCAATACAACACGTTCTGCACCTTCGCCCCGGCGCAGCATGCCTTCGCCGAGATGATCGAGCAGGACCCCGCGCATTACCTGGAACTGGGCGCGTTCTATCAGGCCAAGCGCGATCGCTTCGCCGCGCAGTTGCGCGAGACTCGGTTGAAGCCGCTGCCGGTGCCGGGTGGTTACTTCCAGCTCGTCGACTATTCGGCGGTGAGCGATCTCGACGACCTCGCGTTCTGCCGTTGGCTCACGACCGAGCACGGCGTGGCCGCGATTCCGCTGTCGCCGTTTTACGAATCGCCGCCGGCGGGCCAACGCCTGGCGCGCTTGTGTTTCGCCAAGAACGACGCGACGCTGGATGCGGCGCTCGAACGTCTTCGCAAGCTTTAACGCAAGGGGCTTGTAACGTGACTTCCATGCAAGATCTCCGCGTTTCCCTCGTCCAGGGCGATACCCGCTGGCACGATCCGGCGGCCAACCGCACGTACTACGGCCATCTGGTCGCGCCGCTGCACGGCACGACCGACCTGGTCCTGTTGCCGGAAACCTTCACCAGTGGTTTCAGCAACGACGCGATCACGCAGGCCGAAACGATGGACGGGCCGACGATCGATTGGCTGCGCGAGCAGGCGGCGAAGATCGACGCGGCGATCTGCGGCAGCGTGCAGATCCGCGACGGCGACGGCGTCTACAACCGTTTGTGCTTCGTCACGCCCGATGGCGCGCTGTCGACGTACGACAAGCGCCACCTGTTCCGCTATGCGAAGGAACACGAACGTTACGCCGCCGGCCACGATCGCATGACGATCGAGTTCAAGGGTTGGCGCATCTGTCCCTTGGTTTGCTACGACCTGCGCTTCCCGGTGTTCTCGCGCAATCGCTTCGATGTCGAACGTCCGCAGGGCCTGGATTACGACTTGCTGGTGTACGTGGCGAATTGGCCGGCCGCCCGCAGCTATGCATGGCGCACGTTGCTGCGGGCGCGGGCGATCGAGAACCTGTGCTTCGTCGCGGGCCTCAACCGCGTCGGCGTGGACGGCAATGGACTGAAATACGACGGCGAGAGCGCGGTGCTGGATTTCCTCGGGCAACCCTTGAGCGAAGCGGCGGACGAAGAGGTGGTGGTGACGACGCGTTTGCCTGCGCGTGAATTGCTGGCGCATCGCGAGCGGTTCCCGGCGATGCTGGATGCCGATGCGTTCGCGCTGAAGTAGGGCATTCGACACATCAGGCAGCGGCGGCGCTGGTCTTCGCGAACCGCGGGAACAACGCTTCGGCGTTGCCGCGTTCGATGGCATGGCTCGTTGCCGCATCGAGAATCGGGCTGGCGTCGAGCAATGTGTTCTCCGCGATCACCGCCGTCTCCGGCACCATCGGCCAATCGCTGCCGTACAACACATGGCCGGGGCCTGCCACGCGCGTGAGCGCCGACAGTGTCGCCGGGTGCGTGGACAGGGCGGTGTCGTAGTACAGCGCACGCAGGTAATGCTCGATCGGTTGCGTGGCGCGCGCGGAAAGGCCTGGCAGCTCGATGCGGCTCATTTCCAGGCGGAAGGGCAGATAGGGGATCGTGCCGCCCGCATGCGAGAGGATGTACTTGATGTTCGGGTAGCGATCCATCGTGCCGCTGAAGATCAGGTTGGCGACCGCACGCGACGTGTCGAGCAGGAATTCGACGATGCCCCAGGGCATCGTGAGTTTCGGCACGATCGCGCCGGGCACGACGGTGTTCGGGTGGATGTGCACGGTGGCCTTGCGGCGGTCGAGTTCCTGGAAGAATTCTTCGAACTCCGGATTGCCGGGATAACGGTTGCCGAAGCTGCTGAAGAGCTGCACGCCATCGAGCTTGAGCACGTCCATCGCGTACGCCAGTTCCTGCAGCGCGGCGTTTGTGTCGGGCAATGGCATCGTGGCGAAGGCGCCGAACATCTGCGGGTCGTCCTGCACGATGCGCGCCATGAATTCGTTGCAATGGCGTGCCCAATGCACGGCGGCCGCGGTGTCGTAGAGCGAGACGCTCGGCACGACCGAACCGACCGCCTGCGCGATGCCATTGCGCGCCATCGTGTCCTTGGCGATCTGCACGCTCCAGTCGGGGATCGGCGGGCCACCCGTCCAGTGCGCGCCCTGTTTGGCCAGGTACGCGAGGAATTCGGGCGGCATGAAGTGATGGTGGACGTCGATGCGTTGCTTGTTCATCGTGGTGGCTCCTGTGTTTACCAATCGAACGCGACGCCGAGCGTCGGGCCGGAGAAAGCCAGGTCGGCGATATGCCGGTCGTTGCCGAAGTCGTAGTCCAGGCGGCGATAGGTGACGAACACCTCGCCCCAATGCGCGGCGTAGCCGATGCCCGCGCTCGCATTCCAGGTCAGGTCGCTGGCGCCGGTGCCGGCGTCGACGTACCAGGGCACGAACCATTGCTTGCGTTCACCGAAGGACATGCGGCCCTTCGCGCCGAAGATGCCGTCCCAACTTGAATGACCGACTTCGCTCGATCCGGTGCGCAGCGTGCCGACGACATCGCTGTTGAAATCCCAATCGAGCTTCACCGTCGCATCGAGCAAGCGGCCACCGGCGAGCAGATCGATGTTCGCGTTCTCGCGTTCGAGCACGCGATAGGTGCCGGCGACGGTGAAGGCGACGGCTTCGATGTCGAGCGACGCATTCGCATATGTGCCTGGCGGCAGTGGCATGCGGCCGGCGAGGAGACTGCGCGTGCCGTTGACGTGCTGCCCGAGGTCCATCGCGACAACATCGCCGAATGCGCCCCAACGGCCCTTGCGGACTTCGAAGGTCGCCATGCCGGCGGCATCGGTATGCGAAATCAGATCGTCGGCGCTGAGGTACAACGCGCGTTCGCCGCCGCTGGGCAGGCGTGCGTCGCCGCCGACCTTCGGCACGAAGGCGTACAGGCTGGCGCGGAATTGCCAGGCATCGGAGGGATCGTCGAAGCGGTCCTGCGCGAACGCGGCGGACGGCAGCAACAACGCAGCGGCCAGCAAGGCGAGGGAACGGGGGCGGGGCACATCGGCACTCCATGGGGGAATGCCTGTGTCCACGCACGCGGCGTGCCAACGCGCAAGTCGTTGATGTCGCAGGAGTCTTGCGTCCCACGTGGCGCGCGATGGTGGCTGTCGATCGCCAGTTGGCGATTTCGCGCCAACGCTCAGGCCAGTCCGTGCTTCTCGATGCGCGAACGCAGTTGCGCGCGCGTGATCCCGAGCAGGCGCGCGGCCTCCGACTTGTTGCGTCCCGCGCGTTCGAGCGCCTCTTCGATCATCAGGCGCTCCGTATCGCCCAGCGATTGCGACGGGGCGATGCGCACGATGGGCACGGCGGGTTTCGCGGCGGCGATGCCGATCGGCAAGTGCTCGGCGGTGATCATCCCGCCTTCGCTGAGGATCACCGCGCGTTCGATCGCGTTGCGTAATTCGCGCACGTTGCCGGGCCAGGCGTAACCGGTCAGCGCGGCGACGGCTTCATCGCTCACGCCCGCCGCAGGGCGGCCGATGCTCTGGCCCACTTCGTGCAGGAAGGCTTCGACCAGCAGCGGAATGTCTTCGCGGCGTTCGCGCAAGGGCGGCAGCGCGATGTCGAACACCGCCAGGCGATAGAAGAGGTCTTCGCGGAAGGTGCCGTTGGCGATCGCCGATTGCAGGTCGCGATGGGTGGCGGCGAGCACGCGCACATCGGCGCGCAGGGTGCGCGTTCCGCCAAGGCGCTGATATTCGCGCTCCTGCAGCACGCGCAGGAATTTGGCCTGCACGGTCGGGCTCATCTCGGCCACTTCGTCGAGGAACAGCACGCCGCCGGCCGCCTGTTCGAGCTTGCCCGGGTGCGCGGACTGCGCGCCGGTGAAGGCGCCGCGGTCGTGGCCGAACAGTTCCGACTCCAACAGTTGTTCCGGCAGCGCCGCGCAATTGAGCGCGATGAACGGGCCTTTGCGACGCGTGGATTCGCGATGGATGAAACGCGCGATGACTTCCTTGCCCGTACCGGATTCGCCGGAGAGCAGCACCGTCGTTTCGGTGGGCGCGACTTTGGTCGCGAGTTCGAGCACTTCGCGCCAACGCCGCGAACGACCCAGGGTGCGGTGCGCGCTGCGTGCATCGAGTTCTTCGGCGAGGGCTTGTACTCGGCGTTCGAGTTGCGATGCGTGTTCGCGCGCGGCGGCGCTGCGGCGCGTTTCGTCGGCGAGCGTGCGCGCAAGGCCTTCGTGCGCCAATGCAAGCGACGCGAGTTCGGCGATCACCAGCAGCGCTTCCCCGTGCGATTGCGTGAATCGCCCGGGCGTGCGCGACACCAACAGCACCGAGCCCAGGCGCCGATCGCGGTGTTGCAGCGGCGCGCGCAGGATCGCGCGATAGCCGCGCTCGAGCGTGAGCCGGTCGAGCGGATAGGCCAGGTCCAGTTCGGATTGCGCGTCCTGGATGACGACGAGGAAGCGGTCGGCATCGGGCCACAGGGCGGGCGAAAACCCGGCGCGCGGGAACACCGCGCCTTCGAGTTGTTTGACGTCGTCTTCGCCGGCGGCGGCGACGGCGCGCACCGTGCCGCCCGGTTCGAGCTTCACGATGCCCATCGCGTCGAAAGGCACGACCGCGCGGCAGGCATCGGCGACGGCGTCCCACACCGCGCGCACTTCCAGCGAATCGGCGATCGCGCGTGCGATCGCGGCGAGTGCCGACTGCAGCTCCGATGGCGCGTGTGCGGCCATGGGCCGGATCATACGCCCGCGATTTTTCGGCGCGTCAGCCGAAATACACGCGTTCGGCGGCCCATCGGACGGGCGGCGCGGAGAGCAGCAGGTCGAAGGGCCAGTCGAGGGGCATGCGGTCGTAGGCCCAACGCAAGGCGCGCTTGGTGCGGAAGCGCGGCGCGGCGTCGATCGCGACGGCTTCCGGCGCAGGCCCGCCTTGGCGCAAATGCGCGGCGATCGCGCGGCCGACGGTCCATGCATGTTCCCAGGATGCGCGGATGCCGCCGGCAGTCACGGGCGAGACGATCCCCGCAGCATCGCCGGTCAGGATGGCACCGTCGCGCGCGAGCGGCCACACCGGGCCGCTGCATGGAATCAGTCCTGCGCGCGTGGGGCCGGGCGTCAATCGCAAGGGCAGGCCGCCGGCCTGGCCGACGCGCAACAGAAATGTATCGAGGTCGGGCACGCGCACGTTCGCCGGATCGTGTCGCAAGGCCAGGCCCGCTTGCACGCCGCCGGGGTTTTGCGCGATCCAACCGATGTAACCGGGCGCGTGGCGTTTGCTGATGAAGCAATGCAACGCATCGGGATCGGCGAGACGCGCGTGCGGGAATTCGTATTCGATTCCGTAGAGGAAACCGCGCACGCGCCCGAGTCCGCAAGTCTCGGCGACGCGCGAACGCGCACCATCGGCGCCGACGAGGAAGCGCGCGCGGCCCGCGCCTTCGACGTGCCATCGATCGCCGACGCGCGTAGCGTCGCGGAAGCTGGTGGCAAGGCGCAGGTCGACGCCATTCGCGCGCAACTGATCGGCGAGCCAGCGCATGACGCCGGGCGTATCGGTGGTGAGGAAATAACTGCCGGGCGCGGCGAGCGCGACTTGTTTGAGGTTCGGCGCGTACAACTGCACGCGTTCGACGCGTCGCGTGAGATGCGATGGCAACTCGCCGAGCAGCGTGCGCTCGGCGGCCTCCTTCACGATGATGCCGGTGGTGCGCAGCTTGTCGCCGGGGTCGGCCTTGCGTTCGAGTACGCACACGCGCAAACCCGATTGCGCGGCGGCGAGTGCGCAGGCTGCGCCGGCGAAACTCGCGCCGACGACGATGAGGTCATGGTCCATGCGCGCAGTGTTCGCGCGCTGCGCGAAGTGACGACGAAACGCATGTGAAGCGAAAACGAAGAAGGGCGCCTGCGCGCCCTTCTTTTTCATTCAACGCGTCGGATCAACCGCCGCTGTGACGACCGCCGCCGGGGCGACCACCACCACGCGGACCACCGGGGCGCGGACCGCCCGGACGCGGGCCACCGGGGCGCTGACCACCCGGACGCGCGCCACCGGGACGCGGACCACCCGGGCCAGCCGGACGCGGGCCGCCAGGACGGGGACCGCCCGGACGCGGCGCGCGCGGCTTGTCGCCGTACGGGTTGAAGCTGCCGGGATTGGCGTGATCCGACGGGAACGAGGGCGCATTGCCCGGATGCCCGTAAGGACGCGCACCGGCGCCGCCGCTGCGATTCGGACGATTGCCATCGCGCTCGCCGAACGGACGCGCGGGGCCCGCGCGATTGCCGTCGCGATCGCCGAACGGACGCGGCTGCCCACCGCCGCGATTCGCATTCGGACCACCGAACTTGTTGCCGCCGCCGCCACCGGGCCTGCCACCACCACCGGGCTTGCCTGCGCCGCCGGGCTTCGGGCCGTACGGCTTGCGCGGACCGCGCGCGCCGTCGGGATTCTTGTGGCCGGTCGGACCGGTGTCGACGCCTTCGGGCACGTACCAGGTGCGGAACGCGGCGGGGTTGCCCGCATCGCGTTGTTCGCCCGGACGCATGCGCTGGCCCTGCTGGCGCGGGCCCTTGGGCTTGAACGCCTTGTTGCCGGCGTTGGCGGCTGCTTCGCCGCTGACCGTCAGGCCACCGTGCGGCTTCTTGCCGCCGCGGCCACCGCGGCGATCTTCGCGCACGTGGTCGAAACGACGCAGCTCGCGACCTTCATCGGCGGTGTTGTGCCCGCTGACGTAGCCCGCGGTGCGCGCGCCGCCGAAATGCAGCGTCGACTTCGCCGCCTTGCGCTGGCCGATGACCGGCATCAGCGTCAGCGAAGAGGGCGTGCCGTCTTCCAGGCCGAGCTTGCCGCGCAAGGTGGCGACCTTGTCGGGCGCCAGTTCCTGCGACTGGCCGCGCAGCAGCGGCTGCGGCAGCGAGACATCGCCGTAGCGGATGCGCTTGAGGCGCGACACCTGGCAGCCCTGCGATTCCCACAGGCGGCGCACTTCGCGATTGCGGCCTTCCTTCAGCAGCACGCGATACCAATCGTGCGACTGGTCTTCGCCGCCGCTGACCTTGGTGATTTCGTCGAACTTCGCCGGGCCGTCTTCCAGCGCGACGCCGCGACGCAGGCGGTCGACCAGCTTCTCCGACACTTCCTCTTCGCCTTCCGGCGGACGCACGCGGCAGACGTACTCGCGTTCGATCTCGTAGGAGGGATGCATCATCGCGTTGGCCAGCTCGCCGTCGGTGGTGAGCAGCAGCAGGCCGGTGGTGTTGATGTCCAGGCGGCCGATCGCGATCCAGCGCGCGCCCTTGAGCGAGGGCAGCGATTCGAAGATCGTCGGGCGGCCTTCGGGGTCTTCGCGGGTGGTGACTTCGCCTTCGGGCTTGTTGTAGATCAGCACGCGCGCCGGTTCGGTGAGCGCGGTGGCGACGAAGGTGCGTCCGTCGATTTCGATCTTGTCGCCGCCGGTGATGCTCATGCCCACCTGGGCGATGGCGCCGTTGACCTTGACCAGGCCATCGGCGATGCGCTGTTCGAGCGCGCGGCGCGAGCCGAGGCCGGCCTGCGCGAGAACCTTGTGCAGGCGTTCCTCGATGCGCGGGGCGTCGGCGGGTTGTTCGGGGGAGGCGCCGCGCTTGAGGGAAAGCTTGCGGCGTTCTTGATCACTCATTGTGTCTGCTCCGACGAGGCCATCTGGGCGTCGTCATCTTCGGTGACGTCCGCGGTGTCTTCTTCAGTTTCCGCTTCGTCGTGGGGGACAGGGGCATCCGGTTCGGAAGCGACCTGTTCGGGGGGGAGTGCGGCCTGCGGGCCGGCTTCGGGTTCGAACTGGAATTGCGGTTCGAGCTCGCCGAGGTCCTTGAGTTCGGACAGCGGCGGGAGTTCGTCGAGGCGCTTGAGGCCGAAGTAGTCGAGGAAGCCCTTGGTCGTGCCGAACAGGGCCGGCTTGCCCGGGACGTCGCGATGGCCGACGACGCGGATCCATTCGCGTTCCTCGAGCGCCTTGATGATGTTGCTGTTCACGGCCACGCCGCGGACCTGTTCGATTTCGCCGCGCGTGATCGGCTGGCGATAGGCGATCAGCGCGAGGGTTTCCAGCGTGGCGCGGGTGTAGCGCGTCTGGCGTTCGGTCCACAGGCGCGCGACCCACGGGTGCACGTCGGCCTTGACCTGGAAGCGGAAGCCGGAAGCCAGCTCGACCAGTTCGACGCCGCGGTCGGCGCAGGCTTCGCGCAGCGTTTCCAGCGCCTGTTCGACCGCGCCGTCGGGCGCCGGATCGTCCAGCGAGAACAGCGCGTGCAACTGCGCGAGCGTCAGCGGCTGGTTGGCCGCCATCAGCGCGGCTTCGACGATGCGGGTGATGAAGCTCTGGTCCATTGGAGTCATGCGCGGGAATCGTTCGCGGCGGCGGGTTCTTCGTCGAACTCGCTCGTCAGTTGGAGGGCATCGGGCGTGCCTTCGCCCACGGCGAGGGACTTGACGTAGATCGGGGCGAGGGCGCGGGCCGGCGTGTCGCCGTGCGCGTCGCTCGGACGGCTGGTGTCGGTGTATTCCTGCACGATCTCGACCAATTGTTCCTTGGCCAGGGTGAGCAGCGCGAGGAAGGTGACCACCACCCCGAGCTTGCCTTCCTGCACGGTGAACAAGGTTTCGAAGCGGTGGAACTGGCCATCGTCCATGCGCTCGAGCAACTCGCCCATGCGCTGGCGCACGCTGAGTGCGTCGCGCTTGATCGCATGCTGCGTGAACAACTCGGCGCGCTTGAGCACGTCGCCCAGCGCCAGCAGCATTTCGCGCAGGTCCACCGGCGGCGGCAGCTTCACCGACGCACGGTCCGGCACGAAGGCCGCCACCGGGACGGTGTCGCGGTCCTGGCGGGGCAGGGCGTCGAGGTCTTCGGCGGCCTGCTTGAAGCGTTCGTATTCCTGCAGGCGGCGCACGAGGTCGGCGCGCGGGTCGTCTTCCAGGCCTTCCTCGCTCGGCGGGCGCGGAAGGAGCATGCGCGACTTGATCTCGGCCAGGATCGCGGCCATCACCAGGTATTCGGCGGCGAGCTCGAAGCGCATCTCGTGCATCGCCTGGATGTAGTCGACGTACTGGCGCGTGATCGAGGCGACCGGGATGTCGAGGATGTCCAGGTTCTGGCGGCGGATCAGGTACAGCAACAGGTCCAGCGGCCCTTCGAAGGCATCGAGGATGACCTCGAGCGCATCCGGCGGGATGTACAGGTCCTGCGGAATCTGCAGGACCGGCTGGCCGAGCACCATCGCCAGCGGCATTTCCTGCTGCTGCGGGTGCGTCGGATTGTGTGTTTGCGGGTGCGCGCCGTTGGCGGGTTCGCCTTCGGGCGCGGGCACGCTCGGTTCGTCGGACATGCGTTATGCGGCCCCCTCGAGGCCACCGGGTGGAGCAATGCAGCGCGGACGGCGGGGCCGTGCGCAGCCGCGGAACTCAAAGTCGCTTGCTGGGGGGACCCCGTTTGACTGTCGGTCGACTGTCGGTCGATTTGCGGTCGGGTGCCGGGGTCGCGCGGGCCGCGTCGCGCGCGGCACCGAATCATTGACCCCAAGGTTACGGGGGCGGGCGAGGGCTGTCCACCACTTACAATCCCCTTTTCACCAAACGCACCAACGGCAGGAGCATCCGGATGTGGTACGCGATCGAAGGACATGACGGCCCCGGCGTGCTGGAACGCCGCCTCCAGGCCCGCCCCGCGCACGTCGCGCGGCTGCTGGCGCTGCGGGACGAGGGGCGGTTGCTGCTCGCCGGCCCGTGCCCGGCGATCGATGCCGAAGACCCGGGCCCGGCCGGTTACAGCGGCAGCATCATCGTGGCCGAGTTCGAGTCCCTGGAAGCCGCGCGCGCCTGGGCCGATACCGATCCTTACGTCGAAGCCGGCGTCTACCACCGCGTCGACGTGCGCCCGTTCAAGCCCACGCTGCCGTGACCCGGGTCGAACGCATCCGGAGTCTGCTCGAGGCCGCGCTGTCGCCGCAGTCGCTTCAGGTCGTCGACGACAGCGCCCGCCACGCAGGCCATGCCGGCGCACGCGACGGGCGCGGGCACTTCGATGTCGACATCGTGAGCGACGCCTTCGCCGGCCTGCTTCCCCTGGCACGCCATAGAAAGGTGTATGCGGCGCTGGGCCAGATGATGGAGACCGATATCCACGCGCTGTCGATTCGCGCGCGCACGCCGGGCGAAGACAACGGCTGAGCTTGCTGCAATGCAGCAAGTCCTCGCCTCTTTACACGACGTTTACAGTCCCTTGTGAAAACGTTTACATTCCAGCCACGGACGAACTTGCGGGGCGGCGATGGGAGACGTTGTCACGATTCGCGACGTAGCGCGGCTGGCCCAGGTATCGGTGGCCACCGTCTCGCGCGCGCTCAACGGCCAGCAGAACGTGGCCAGCACCGTGCGCGAGCGCGTCCTGGACGCCGCGAAGGAGCTCAAGTACGTCCCGCACCACGCCGCGCGCAGCCTCAGTAGTCGCCGCACGCGCACCATCGGTGTCGTCCTTCCCGATCTGCACGGCGAGTTCTTCTCCGAATTGATGCGCGGCATCGACGTCGTCGCGCGCGAGCACGACCTGCATCTGCTCGTCTCCAGTTACCACGGCCATCCCGACGAACAAGGCACGGCACTGCGCGCGATGCGCGGACGCGTCGATGGATTGCTCGTGCTTTCGCCTTTCCTCGACAGCCAGGCGCTGGCCAGCGAACTGGGCCAGTCGCAGCCCGCGGTGCTGATCAACTCGCATCTCACCGGCGTGGGGCTGGGCACCTTGCGCATCGACAACTACGGCGGCGCGCGCGAGATGGTCGCGCACCTGGTCGACAACGGGTATCGCCGCATTGCCTTCGTCACCGGGCCGAAGGACAACTTCGACGCCGACGAACGCCTGCGCGGTTACACCGATGCATTGGCTCAGCTGCTGCCCGATGCGCAACCGATCGTGTTGCAGGGCGTGTTCGACGAATCCTCCGGCCATGCCGCGGGCCATGCAGTCCTCAAGATGGATCCGCGCCCCGATGCGGTGTTCGCGGCCAACGACATGACCGCGCTCGGCGTGTTGTTCGCGTTCCACCAGGCGGGCTTGACCGTGCCCGACGACATCGCCGTCGCCGGCTTCGACGACATCCCGCTCGCACGCTACGTCCATCCCTCGCTGACGACGATCTCCGTCGACATCGCACAACTCGGCGGCCGCGCGCTGCGCACGCTGCTTGCGGGCCGCGAAGTTCCCGCGCAACCGACCGAACAAGCCACGCTCATTGCTCCGCACCTGACCGCGCGGCAATCCACCCAACGCCGCGGCGCCGCGCATCGCCGCGACAGTTCCTGAGATTGCGCTCCCCCAACGCGTCGCCCCGTTTTCGAATGTCGAACCAACGCACTCTGCAGGGAGAGAATCCAATGAAGCCTCGTATCCAACATCGCCCCACGCCGCGACTGCTCGCATGCGCGCTCGCCGCGGCGCTCGCCGTCGGCGCGCCCGCGGTTTATGCGCAGAGCACCTCGGCCACGTTGCGCGGCCAGGCCGTCGCCTCCGCACCGGTCACCGCGACCAACACCAAGACTGGCCTGGTGCGCACGGTGCAAGCCGACGCCAGCGGCAGATACACACTCGCGGGCCTGCCGCCGGGCACGTACAGCGTGACTTCGCAAGGCGGTACCACGCGCACTGTGACGCTGGCTGTCGCGCAGAATGCCTATCTCAACGTCGGTGCCGCGCCCGCAGGCCCCACACAACTGGAAGCCGTCGAAGTCGTCGGCGCGCCGTTGCCGGAAGTGCGCACCTCGGAAGTCGCGACGAACGTGACGCAGCAGCAGATCGAAGCGTTGCCGCAATCCAGCCGCAACTTCCTGTCCTTCGCCGACACCGTGCCGGGCGTGACGTTCGAACGCGGCGCCGACGACTCCACGAAGCTGCGCAGCGGCGCGCAGAACTCCAACGGCATCAACGTCTTCATCGACGGCGTGGGCCAGAAGAACTACGTGCTCAAGGGCGGCATCAGCGGCCAGGATTCCTCGCGCGGCAATCCCTTCCCGCAGGTGGCCATCGGCGAGTACAAGGTCATCACCTCCAACTACAAGGCCGAGTACGACCAGATCAGCAGCGCGGCGATCACCGCGGTGACCAAGTCGGGCACGAACGAATTCGGCGGTTCGGTGTTCTACGACCGCACGTCCGACCATTGGCGTTCGATGACCAAGGCCGAGGAAGAAGCGGGCGTTGAATCGGATACGGCGACCGACCAGTACGGCATGTCGCTTGGCGGCCCGATCCTCAAGGATCGCCTGTTCTACTTCGTGGCCTACGAAGGCAAGTCGATCGACAGTCCGCGCACGATCACGCCGGGCCAGACCGCCTTTCCGTTGCCCGGCTTCCTGATTCCGTACACCGCGCCGTCTGCCTCGCCCTTCAGCGAAGACCTCTGGTTCGGCAAGGTGACGTGGCAGCCGACCGGCGACAACCTGGTCGAGCTCTCGCTGAAGAAGCGCAACGAATCGGAAATCACCGGCATCGGCGGCGCGGACACTTACGATTACTCGACGACGAAGGACAACGACAGCACGCGTGGCGACTTGCGCTGGCAGTACAACCAGGACAACTGGTTGAACGATGCGCACCTGACCTACGAAGACGAGAGCTGGGCGCCGATCGCCACCAATTCGGGCCCGGGCTATCGCTTCACCGGCACGGTCCAGACGCCGTTCGACGGCGCGATCCTCAACATCGGCGGCGGCCGCGATTTCCAGCAAAAGGGCCAGAAGGGTTGGTCGATCCAGGACGACTTCAGCTGGTTCGGTTGGGAGAACCACACCGTCAAGGCGGGCGTGAAGTTCAAGGCCGTGGAGATCCAGGCCTTCGAACAGCAGCCCTACAACCCGCAATATTCGATCGACCTCGGCGAACAGCTCGCACTGGGCAACGACGACCTGGCCGAGATGACACCGTGGCGCACGCAGTTCGGCGCGCTCGTGCCCGGTTACGGCGACCGCAACATCACCACCGACGCCAAGCAGTTCGGCATCTACTTCCAGGATGACTGGCAAGTCACCGACAAGCTGCTGTTGAACCTCGGCCTGCGTTGGGATTACGAAAAGAACCCGGGTTGGGAAGACTACGTCACGCCAGCCGGCATCGCCGCCGCATTGCGTGCGTGGCCGAACATCCACGGCCCGAACGTCGACTACAACATCGAGAACTACATCAGCACCGGCAACAACCGCGACCCCGATACGAACAACTGGGCGCCGCGCCTGGGCTTCTCCTACGACTTCGGCGGCGATGAGCGCCACGTGCTGTTCGGTGGCGCGGGCCGCACCTACGACCGCAACCTGTGGGACTACCTGCAACTCGAACAGTCCAAGAGCAGCTTCCCGACCTACGAGATCCGCTTCAACACACCGCTGCATCCGTGCACCGTGGGCGATGGCAACTGCGTGGCCTGGGATGACTCGTATCTCAACCCGGCGACACTCGATGCGTTCGTCGCGAACAACCCGAACCTCGGCGCCGAGGTCAACCTGATCAACAACGACCTGAAGACGCCGTACTCCGACCAGTTCAGCCTCGGCATGCGCAACACCTTCGGCATCCTGGGCCAGGACTGGACACTGTCGACGACGGTCGTGCACATCCGCAGCCACGATGGCATCGTGTTCTCGCTCGGCAATCGCTGGCCGGACGGCAGCTTCCGCGATCCGTCGGTTCCGGGCGCGACGTGGGGCAACCAGCCGTGGGGCTTCCCGATTCCGGGCTATGGCACGCTCATCAAGGCCGACAACGGCATCGAGACGCGCCTGAACCAGTTCCTGCTCGGGCTGGAGAAGGGATACAGCACGGATTCGCCGTGGTCGGTGTCGATCGCCTACACCTACAGCGACGCCACGGAAAACCGCTTCAACGCCGCCGATTCGGACGAACACTACCTGTTCGATTATCCGAATCTCGACAACCAGCCGTTCCAGACCTCGGTGGGCGTGCCGAAGAACCGCCTGGTGGTGAGCGGCTTCGCCGACATCATCTGGGACATGCAGTTCTCCGGAAAGCTGACGCTGGCCAGTTCGTATCCGAAGGATTCGACGAACTGCCACGACACCACGAGCTTCAACAACTGCTTCTTCGATTCGTTCATTCCGGATACCGACTACGGTTACAAGGAACTGGACCTGGCGATCAAGAAGTCGGTGGAGACGGGCACCAGCCTGCGTCCGTGGATCCGCGTGGATGTGCTCAACGTGTTCAACTGGCGCAGCTGGACGGACTACGACACCTGGCGTGGCGGCCCGGCGCCGGACATCAACACGAACTTCGGCGAAGTGAATGGTTTCAACCACCGCGAAGTGCCGCGCACCTACAAGCTCTCGTTCGGTTTCGATTTCTGATTTGATGGTGAAGTAATGCAGCACACGCTTTCGAAATTCGTCCTCACCGCGCTCGCAACCGTCGCGCTGGCTTCGTGCCAGCGCGACGCCGCGAAACCCGAGCCCACGCATACCGCGAAGCCGCAGGCGGCCGTGCCGCATGCGCACGTGGAGCGTGCGGTACCGCCGCTGGTCGACGATCTCGAAAAGCGCACGTTCGATTATTTCTGGGAAACCACCAACCCGAAGAACGGGTTGGTGCCCGATCGTTGGCCCACGCCGTCGTTCTCTTCGATCGCGGCGGTGGGCTTCGGACTCACCACGTACGGTGTCGGTGTCGAACGCGGTTGGATCACGCGCGACCAGGCCATCGAACGCACCCTGGCCACGCTGCGCTTCCTCAAGAACGCGAAGCAGGGGCCGGAGGCGACGGGCACGTCCGGCTACAAGGGCTTCTACTACCACTTCCTCGACATGCAGTCGGGGCATCGCTTCCAGACCAACGAACTCTCGACGGTCGACACGACGTTGCTGATGGGCGGCGTGCTGTTCGCGCAGACCTATTACGATCACGACGATCCGCGCGAAGCCGAAATCCGCGCCACCGCCGATGCCCTGTATCGCGCGGTGGAGTGGCCGTTCGCGCAAGTGCGCAAGTCGCTGATCTCGATGGGATGGAAGCCCGAAGACGGCTTCATCGCCTACGACTGGAATGGTTACAACGAAGCGCTGCTGGTCTACATCCTCGCGCTCGCCTCGCCGACGCATCCGGTCGGGCGCGATGCGTATGACGCGTGGACCTCGACTTACGATCGCTCGTGGGGCTCGTTCAACGGTGGGCAGGAACACCTGACCTTCCCACCGATGTTCGGCCACCAGTATTCGCACGTGTGGGTCGATTTCCGCGGCATCACCGACGATTACATGAAGCGGCGCGGCATCGATTACTTCGAGAACAGCCGCCGCGCGGCCTTGTCGCAGCAGGCTTACGGCAAACAGAATCCGCAGGGCTGGACGGGCTACGACGAAAACGTCTGGGGTTGGACCGCATCCGACGGCCCGACCGATGCGACGATCGCCTTCAACGGAAAACCACGCAAATTCCAGACCTACACTGCGCGCGGTGTCGGCACGCAGTACACCGTCGACGACGGCACCATCGTGCCGACCGCCGCGGCGGCGTCGATCGCGTTCACGCCCGAGGCGTCGATTGCCGCGATCCAGGCGATGCACGATCGCTACGGCAAGGCCATCTATCAACAATACGGCTTCCTCGACGCGTTCAACCCGAGCTTCACCTTCAAGGACGCGAAGCTGCACCACGGGCAGCTCGTCGAGGGCGTGGGTTGGGTCGACAAGGACTATCTGGGCATCGACCAGGGGCCCATCGTGCTGATGATCGAAAACCATCGCAGCGATTTCGTCTGGTCGGTGATGCGTCGCAACGCCTATATCCGGAAGGGCCTGGAACGCGCGGGCTTCACCGGCGGGTGGCTCGACGAGGCGAAATGACACGCAGGCCGCGCACGTGGCTGTGGGCCTGTGTCGCGTGCGTGGCGATGCTTGCGGGATGTTCGCGCGAGCATGAAGACACAAAGACCACGACCATCCGCTTCTGGGTGATGGGGTACGAGGGCGACATGGTCGCCCAGATGCTGCCCGACTTCGAACGCACGTACCCGGGCATCAAGGTGCAGTTGCAACAGTTGCCGGTCACCGCCGCGCACGAGAAGTTGCTCACGGCCTTCGCCGGCGACTCGCTGCCCGACGTCTCGCCGCTCGGCAACACCTGGATTTCCGAATTCGCCACGCTCGGTGCGATCGAACCGCTGGATCCGTGGATCGCACGCACGCCGGGCATCGTGGTCTCCGATTATTTCCCGGGCGCGTGGGATACCGGCGTCATCGACGGAAAGACCTTGGCGATTCCGTGGTACGTGGAAACGCGGCTGCCGTTCTATCGCAAGGACATCGCCGCCGCCGCCGGCGTGAAGGCGGTGCCGCGCAGTTGGCCCGAATGGCGCGCGGCGATGCGCGCGGTGAAAAAGCATGTCGGGCCGGACCGCTATGCGATCCTGCTGCCGCTCAACGAATACGAACCGTTGCTCAACCTCGCGGTGCAACAGCCCGATCCGCTGCTGCGCGATGGCGGGCGTTACGGGAACTTCCGCAGCGCGGGGTTCAAGCGCACGCTGCAGTTCTACAAGGACACCTTCGACGAAGGCCTCGCACCCCGCGTGGACAACACGCGCATTTCGAATGTATGGCAGGAACTGGGGCGCGGCTATTTCAGCTACTACGTCAACGGGCCCTGGAACATCGCCGAATTCCGCAAGCGCTTGCCCGCGGATGTCGCGGGCACCTGGGGCACGATGCCATTGCCCGGGCCGAACGGACCGGGTGCGTCTGTGGCCGGCGGCACGAGCTTCGTGTTGTTCAAGAAGTCCAGGCACAAAGAGGCGGCCTGGCAATTGATCGCGTGGTTGGCCGAACCGGAACAACAGATCCGATTGCACGCGATCACCGGCAACCCGCCGCCGCGCCGCGCGCCGTGGTCGGCGCCCGCGTTGGCGAACGATCCTTACATCCAGGCCTTCCGCGACCAACTCGAGCGCGCGGTGTCCGCGCCGAAGGTGCCGGAGTGGGAGCGCATCGCGCAGGAGATGCGCTTCGTGGGTGAACTGGTCGCCAACGACAAATTGAGCGTCGACGAAGCCGCCGCCGAAATGGACCGCCGCGCCGACCGCATCCTCGAAAAACGCCGCTGGATGCTCGACCACCACACCTTGCCCGGCGGTGCGCAATGAAGGCCTCGCTCGCGGGTTGGGCATTCACGGCGCCGGCGCTGTCGGTGATCCTCCTGTTCTTCATCCTGCCGGTGCTGGCGGCCTTCGCGCTGTCGGTCACCGACTTCGACATCTACGCGCTGTCGGACCTGCGCAACCTGCGCTTCGTCGGGCTCGACAACTACCTCGGGCTGCTCACCAATCCGCTGTTCTGGAAGGCGTTGGGCAACACGCTGTATTTCGTGCTGGTCGGCGTGCCGCTGTCGATCGTCGCCTCGCTGGCGGCGGCCTTGCTGCTGCACTCCAAACTCGCGCGTTTCAAGCCCTTGTTCCGCACCTCGCTGTTCGCACCGGTGGTGACCACGGTGGTCGCGGTGGCGGTGATCTGGCGGTATTTCTTCCATACGCGCTACGGCATGGTGAACTGGGCGCTTGGTCTCGCGGGCATCGACGCGATCGATTGGCTCGGCGATCCGCATTGGTCGATGCCGACCATCATCCTGTTCGCGGTGTGGAAGAACTTCGGCTACAACATGATCATCTTCCTGGCCGGGCTGCAGGCGATCCCCGAAGATCTTTATGAAGCCGCGCGCATCGACGGCGCGACCTGGTGGCGACAACTGTTGCACGTGACCTTGCCGATGCTCGGTCCGGTGTTGCTGCTCGTGTCGATCCTGACGATGGCCGGCTACTTCCAGTTGTTCGCCGAGCCCTACGTGATCACGCAGGGCGGGCCGCTGCAGAGCACCGTGAGCGTGCTGTACCTGATGTACGAGGAAGGCTTCAAGTGGTGGAACCTCGGCAACGCATCGGCCGTGGCCTTCCTGTTGTTCGTGCTGATGACGACGGTGACCAGCGGGCTGTTGTGGTTCGCGCGCAGGAAGGGGGCCGAGTGAGCGGCGTCGCACGCCAACGATTGTGGGCTTCCATGGCAGTCAACGGTGCGCTGGTCGTGTTCGCCGCGGCCGCGCTCGCGCCGCTGGTGTGGATGCTGCTGGTGTCGTTCATGCGGCCGGGCGAGGCGAGTCACTTCCCGCCGCCGTGGTGGCCGTCGGAGCCGACGCTCCACAATTATCGCGAATTGTTCGTGCGCGCCGGCATGGGCCGCTACCTGTTGAACAGCTTCCTCATTTCCGCCGGCGTGATGTTGATTTCCGTGCTGCTCAACACACTCGCCGGATACGCGTTCGCAAAGCTCCGGTTCAAGGGTCGCGAACGCACCTTCCGTGCGTTGCTTGCCGCATTGGTGATTCCCGCACAGGTGGCGATGATGCCGCTGTTCCTGCTGCTCAAGCAGATGGGCCTGGTGAACACCTACTTCGGCGCGATGGTGACGGGCCTGGCGAGCGTGTTCGGCATCTTCCTGGTGCGCCAGTACGCGCGCTCACTGCCGGACGAATTGCTGGAAGCCGCGCGCATCGACGGCGCCGGCGAGGCGCGCATCTTTTTCCAGATCGTCTTGCCGGCCTTGCGCCCGATCCTCGTGACGCTGGCGATCTTCGCCTTCCTCGGCGCATGGAACGACTTCATGTGGCCGTTGATCGTGTTGAGCGACCAGACGATGCAGACCCTGCCGGTCGCGCTGGCGAATCTCTCGCGCGAACACGTGCAGGACAACGAATTGATGATGGCCGGCGCGGTGGTCACCGTGATCCCGGTACTGGTGTTGTTCCTGGCCCTGCAGCGGTACTACCTACAGGGCCTGCTGGTCGGGAGCGTGAAGGGATGACGAAGTGGATCGCGGGCCTGTTGTGCCTGGTGGCCTTCGGCGTGCAGGCGCGTGTGCTCGACGACTTCGAATCGTCGAAAGCTTGGAAGGTCATCCAGTCCGACCAGGTGACCGGCATATTGCGCAACGCCGATGGCGGCCTGTGCCTGGACTACGACTTCCACGGGGTCTCCGGCTACGTCGGCCTGCAGCGCGAGGTGGCGATCGACTATCCCGACAACTACGCATTCGCGTTCAAGCTGCGCGGCACGGGCCCGAGGAACGACTTCCAGTTCAAGCTCGTCGATGCCAGCGGCGACAACGTCTGGTGGGCGACGAAGCCCAAGTTCGAGTTGCCGTCCGCATGGACGCCGATGCGTTTCAAGAAGCGCCACATCTCGAAGGCATGGGGCCCGTCGGAAGACAAAAACCTCAGGCACAGCGCAAAACTCGAGTTCACCCTGGCGAGCGGCGAGGGCGGGAAGGGCAGTGCGTGTTTCGATGCGTTGACGTTCGAGGCCTTGGCGCCGCCGGATAACTCGCCGCTCACCGGCACGTTGACGCGCAAGGACAATGTGTTCACCTACGACCTCGGGAAGTCGCGCGAGATCGGCGGGGCGATCCTGCGATGGAAGACGGACGCCGCCGGGGATTGGTACACGCTGTCCTTGTCCAATGATGGGCGGGCGTGGCGGCAGGTCTACGAAGTCCAATCCAACGACGGCGGCGAAGACTTCATCGCCTTGCCCGAGGAAGAAGCGCGCTACCTGCGGATCGACGTCAAGTCCGTCCAGTTCTTCGGGCCGCGCCTCGCCGGACTCGAATCGGTCCAGGTGCAACCGCTCGCGTTCGCCGTCACGAAGAACGATTTCCTGAAGGCCATCGCCGCGCACATGCCGAAGGGCGATTTCCCGCGCGGCTTCGTCGGCGAGCAATCGTACTGGACCATCGTCGGCATCGATGGCGGCACGCAACAAGGGTTGCTGGGCGAAGACGGCGCGGTGGAGTTCACGCCCGGCAGCTTCAGTGTCAGGCCGGTCGGCAGCGGTCCGGCCGGACGCATCGATTGGGCGACGACGCCGGCGACGCAGTCACTGCAGGACGGCTATCTGCCGATTCCGTCCGTGCATTTCGTGCGCGAGGATGCGCGGCTCGAGGTCACGGCCTTCGCGGTCGGCAAGCCGAACGACGCGCGCCTGATCGTGCGCTATCGACTCACGAACGCGAGTTCAAAGCCCGGCGCCTTCAGCCTCACGCTGGAATTGCGGCCCTGGCAGGTCAATCCGCCGACGCAGTTCCTCAACACCAGTGGCGGCTTCAGTGCCGTGCGCGACGTGCGCCTCGAACCGAAACTGGTCTACGTCAACGGCTGGCCGCGCGTGGCGCTGTCGGACGCGAGCGAGCCGATGCTCACCAACACCTATCCGTTCGCGTCGCGAAACTGGTCGGGAAGGCATCCGGCGCGCAACGTCGAAGCGCACGATCCCGATGGCATGGTGTTCGTCGATCTGCCGTACATGCGCACCCTGGCCCCGGGTGAGTCGTTCGAACTCGCGCTGAGTTCGCCCATCGGTCACGTGGAATCCACGCCCATCACCAACGCGGAAGCCGCGCGCCTGCAGGCGCAGGCCGCTAAGGAGTGGCACGACAAACTGGATCGCGTGAAATTCAAACTGCCCAAGCAGGGCGAGCACATCGCCAACACGATCCGCACCGCGCTCGCGCACATGGCCATCAGCCGCGTGGGCCCGCGCCTGCAACCGGGGACGCGTTCGTATGCGCGGGCGTGGATCCGCGACGGCGCGATGATCGGCGAAGGCCTGTTGCGCTTGGGTCGCGAGGACATCGCGAAGGACTTCCTGCGCTGGTACGCGCCGTATCAGTTCGACAGCGGCAAGGTGCCGTGTTGCGTCGACGATCGCGGCGCCGATCCGGTGCCGGAGAACGACAGCCACGGCGAGTTGATCTATCTGGTCGCCGAGGTTTATCGCCATACGCGCGACCGCAAGCTGTTGGAACAGATGTGGCCGCACGTCGCTGGCGCCGTGAAATACATGGACGCACTGCGCGCGAGTGAACGCACCGAAGCCAATCGCGCGAAGAATGCCGCGTTCTACGGCCTGATGCCCGCGTCGATCAGCCACGAAGGCTATTCGGCCAAGCCAATGCATTCGTACTGGGACGATTTCTGGGCGTTGCGCGGGTACAAGGATGCGGTGCAGATCGCGCAGTGGCTCGGGAAGGACGCGGACGCGCAACGTTTCGCGGCATCGCGCGATCAATTCTCCGACGATCTCCAGGCCTCGCTGCGCACCGCGATGGCGCAACAGAAGATCGACTTCATCCCGGGCTCGGCGGAACTGGGCGACTTCGATGCGACGTCGACGACGATCGCGCTCGCACCGGGCGCGGCCGACGCGGTCCTTCCGCCGGGTGCGTTGGAAACGACGTTCGAGCGCTATTGGCGCGAATTCGAACAGCGCCGCAAGGGCGAGCGTGCGTGGAAGGACTACACACCCTACGAGTTGCGTACCGTCGGCACCTTCGTTCGCCTGGGTTGGCGCGATCGTGCGCAGTCGGCGCTCGACTTCTTCTTCGCCGACCAGCAACCGCGCGCGTGGAATCAATGGGCGGAAGTCGTCTCGCATACGCCGCGCAAACCCTTCTTCCTCGGCGACCTGCCGCACGCCTGGGTCGCGAGCGATTACGTGCGCTCGGCGCTGGATCTGTTCGCCTACGAGCGGCCGCAGGACGAGGCCATCGTCATCGCCGCGGGCATCCCCGCCGAGTGGTTGAAAGGCGAGGGCATCGCGATCGAAGGATTGCGAACGCCGGGTGGGGCGCTGTCGTATTCGTTGCGCGAGGTCGGCGACAAGCTCGTGCTGGATGTCGCCGGCGGCATCCAGTTGCCGAAGGGCGGGCTGGTTCTACCGTGGAACGGCAAGGAAACCCGCGTGACGCGGGTTCCTGCGACAGTCGAGATTCCGATTCAGTAAGGCAGCGGATCGTCGATCGACGCGCCGTGCGTCGCGATGGCCTGCGAATACCAACGCGCACTGTCCTTCGGCGTGCGTTCCTGCGTGCCGTAGTTCACGTGCACGATGCCGAAGCGCTTGGAGAAGCCCAGCGACCACTCGAGGTTGTCGAGCAGCGACCACACCATGTAACCGCGGATGTCGCAGCCCTGGTCGATCGCGTCGCGGATCGCCGTCAGGTGCTTCTTCAGATAGCCCATGCGCAGCGGATCGCGCACGCGGCCTTCTTCGGCGACCGGCGGATCGAAGAACGCCGCACCGTTCTCGGTGATGTAGGTCGGCAGGTTGCCGTAGCGGTCCTTCGCCCACACCAGCAGATCGGTCAGGCCCTGCGGGAAGACTTCCCAACCGGTTTCGGTGTACGTGCCCAGCGGTTGGCGCACGGCGCCGGCCTTCAGCGGATAGCTGTCGGTGGCCTGCGTGACGCTGCGCGTGTAGTAGTTGATGCCGATGAAGTCGAGCTTCTGCTTGATCAGCGCGTAATCCTCGTCGGCCCATTCGGGCCACGCGTCGCCGAAGATTTCGTTCTTCAGCTCCGGCGGATACTTGCCCAGCAGCGCGGCGTCGAGGTACTGCTCGTTCATGTACGCGTGCGCGCGCTTGGTCGCCGCGAGGTCTTCGGGCGACTGCGTGTTCGGGTACTTCGGCTCGATGTTCACCACCAGGCCGATCTCGTGCTTGCCGATTTCGCGGTACGCCTTCACCGCCGCGCCGTGCGCGCGCATCAGGTTGTGCGTGGCGATCGGGGTTTCGTACTTGCTGCGATGGCCCGGGGCGAGCGCGCCATGGAGATAACCGCCGTCGGTGACGACCCACGGCTCGTTGAGCGTCACCCACTTCTTCACGCGGCCATCGAGCGCGCGATACAGCACGCTGCCGTATTCGGCGAACCAGTCGGCGATGTCGCGGTTGAGCCAGCCGCCGCGGTCGTCGAGCGCCGCAGGCAGATCCCAGTGATAAAGCGTGAGCAGGGGTTCGATGCCCTTGGACAACAGCTCGTCGACCAGGCGCGAGTAGAAGTCCACGCCCTTCTGATTCACGCGACCCGTACCGTCGGGGAGGATGCGCGACCACGAGACGCTGAAGCGATACGCCTTCAGGCCCAGCGAGGCCATCAGCGCGACGTCGTCCTTCATGCGGTTGTAGTGGTCGCAGGCCACATCGCCGGTATCGCCGTTCACGGTCATGCCGGGCGTGTGGGCGAAGCGCGTCCAGATGCTCGGGCCTGCGCCGTCGGCCAGGGGGGAGCCTTCGATCTGGTGCGCGGCGGTGGCGGCGCCCCAGAGGAAACCTTCGGGGAAGCGGCGGGCGTTCGGGTTGGCGGCCATTGTTTGTTCGTGTAAACGGTTACATGGCAGGATACCGCCAACACGCCGCGCATTGCACTTTCCCTTCGCCGAATCGGGAACCGATGGCCCAGGTCAGCCTCGAGCAGGTCCGCAAGGTCTACGCACCCACCAAGGGCGGCATCGGCTTCGTCGCCGTCGAGGGCGCCACCTTCGATGTGGCCGATGGCGAGCTGCTGGTCCTCGTCGGGCCCTCGGGCTGCGGCAAATCCACGCTGCTGCGGATGATCGCGGGCCTGGAGGACATCTCCTCGGGCACGCTGCGCATCGGCGAGCGCGTGGTGAACGACGTCGCGCCGAAGGACCGCGACATCGCGATGGTCTTCCAGAGCTACGCGCTGTATCCGCACATGAGCGTCGCCGAGAACCTCGGCTTCGGGCTCAAGCTTCGCGGTGCGTCGAAGGCGGACATCGCCGCGCGCGTCGATGAAGCCGCCCGCGTGCTCGAACTCGGCACATTGCTCGACCGCAAGCCCGCCGCGCTTTCGGGCGGGCAGCGGCAGCGCGTCGCGCTCGGCCGCGCGCTCGTGCGGCATCCGCAGGTTTTCCTGCTCGACGAGCCGCTCTCCAACCTCGATGCCAAGCTGCGCGCCGGCATGCGCGTGGAAATCGCGCGGCTGCACCGCCAGGTAGGCGCGACGATGATCTATGTCACGCACGATCAGGTCGAAGCGATGACCCTCGGCCAGCGCATCGTCGTGTTGAAGGACGGCCACGTGCAGCAGATCGACACGCCGATGGCCTTGTACGAGCGGCCGGCGAACCTGTTCGTCGCGACCTTCCTCGGCAGCCCGGCGATGAATGTGTTGCGCGGGCGGCTGGTCCGCAGCGATGGCCTCGCACTGGAGATCGGCGATGGCCTGCGCATTCCGATGGGCGAGGGGGCCGACGTCCCCGAAGCCTGGCTCCAGCGCGAGATCGCCATCGGCGTGCGCCCCGAAAGCCTCCTGCCGGCCAACGGCGAGGCAGGCGCCTTCGACGCGACGATCGAAATGATCGAAGCCCTGGGCAACGAAACCCTCGTCAATGCGCGCGTGGGCACGCAGTCGCTGGTCTCGCGCATGGCCCCGCGTACGTTGCCGCCCCCGGGCCAGGCGCTGTCGCTGGCGATCGCCCCCCGCCGCTGGCACGCCTTCGATGCGGCCACCGGGCAGCGCCTTGCCCCAACGGGCTGAGCGATTCGCACGGCGCAGGCGCCCACGGCTTCCAAGGCCTCGCTATACTCGCGCGTAATCACGATGACGCCGTCGTGCGCCGCCTGCCGGATCAATGGCTTAGGTGACGTTTCGAAGCGAATCTCTCACATACGGCGGCACGGGCCTGCAAGGCTGCGTGCTGCAGGGGCCGAACGACCGCCGCATGCGCCTGTCCACGATCAAGCTCTCCGGTTTCAAATCCTTCGTCGATCCGACCACGCTGCACCTGCCGACCAACATGACCGGCGTGGTGGGGCCGAACGGCTGCGGCAAGTCCAACATCATCGACGCCGTGCGTTGGGTCATGGGCGAAAGCTCGGCCAGCCGTTTGCGCGGCGATTCGCTCACCGACGTCATCTTCTCCGGCAGCACCGCGCGCAAGCCGGTCTCGCAGGCGACGGTAGAGCTGATCTTCGACAACAGCGACCACACGATCACCGGCGAATACGCCGCGTTCAACGAGATCTCGGTCAAGCGCACGGTGAGCCGCGACGGGCAGAGCACCTACGCGCTCAACGGCACCAAGTGCCGCCGCCGCGACATCACCGATCTGTTCCTCGGCACGGGCCTGGGCCCGCGCAGCTACTCGATCATCGAGCAGGGGATGATCAGCCAGATCATCGAGGCGCGCCCGGAAGAACTGCGCGTGTACCTGGAAGAGGCCGCGGGCATCTCCAAGTACAAGGAGCGCCGCAAGGAAACCGAAACCCGCATCCGCCATACGCGCGAAAACCTCGACCGCCTCAACGACCTGCGCGAAGAAGTCGGCAAGCAGCTCGAACACCTGCGCCGCCAGGCGCGCCAGGCCGAGCAGTACCAGTCGATCCAGGCCGAGCGCCGCATCAAGGACGCCGAGTGGAAGGCGCTGGAATATCGCGGCCTGGACGCGCGCGTGCAGGCGCTGAAGGAAAAGCTCGGCAACGAAGAAACCCGCCTGCAGCAGCTCATCGCCGAGCAGCGCGCGGCCGAAAGCAAGATCGAAACCGATCGCGTGCGCCGCGAAGAAGCGAGCAATGCGCTGAACAAGGCGCAGGCCAACGTCTACCAGGTCGGCGGCACGCTGGCGCGCATCGAACAGCAGATCGCGCACCAGCGCGAAATGGCGCAGCGCCTGCAACGCGCGCGCGATGAAGCGCAGAGCCAGCTCAGCGAACTGGGCTCGCACATCAGCGGCGACCAAGCGCGGCTGGACAGCCTGCGCGAGGCGATCGCGCAGGCCGAACCCGAACTCGAACGCCTGCGCGCCGACGACGCCGCGCGCCAGGACGCCCTTCGCGATGCCGAAACCGCGCTCGCCGACTGGCAACAACGCTGGGACGCGCACACCAAGGCGCAATCCGAAGCCGCGCGCGCGGGCGATGTCGAACGCACGCGCATCGAGCACCTGGATCGCCAGACGCTCGACGCCGACCGCCGTCGCGAGCAGCTCAACGCCGAACGCGCCAGCCTCGATCTGTCGTCCCTGTCCGAAGTCTTCGCCGGTACGCAGCAGCAACACGACACGCAGAAGGCATCGCTCGAAGGCCTCACCGCGCAGGTCGAAGAACGCAAGGCGGCCGTCACCGCCATGCAGGACCAGCAGCGCAGCGCGCAGAGCGAAATCGCGGACGTGCGCAAGAACGCGCAGGCCTCGCGCGGTCGCCTCTCGTCGCTCGAAGCCCTGCAACACGCCGCACTCGGCCAGGAACAGGGCGCCGCGACCGCGTGGCTCAAGGCGCGTGGCCTGGACAGCGCCGCGCGCGTCGGCGAAAAACTCCAGGTCGAATCGGGCTGGGAAAACGCCGTCGAAGGCGCGCTCGGCCAGTTGATCGAAGGCGTGTTGGTCGAAGCGCCCGAAGCCCTCGTCGAAGCGCTCGGTGATCTCGGCGAAGGCCGCCTGACGCTCGTTGACCCGGCGGGCGCCGATTTCCCGGTCGCCCCGACCTCGCTTGCCGCGAAGGTGAAGGGCCCGGCCGCGATCCGTCGCCTGCTCTCCAAACTGCACGGCGCCGAAACGCTGGCCGAAGCGCGCGCCCTCGTGCCGCAGCTGGGCGATGGCGAATCGGTGATCACGCGCGCGGGCGAACGCCTCGGCGCCGGCTGGGTGCGCGTGGTGCGCTCCGGTGCGGCCAAGCAGGGCGCGCTGCTGCGCGAGAAGGAAATCCAGTCGCTGCGCGCGGAGATCGAAGATCTCCAGAAGCGCGAAGCGGTCCTCAACGAAACGCTGACGCGCCTGCGCGACCAGGCCCTGTCCGCCGAACAGCAGCGCGAAGACGCGCAGCGGGCGCTGTACCTGGCGCATCGCGGCGTGTCGGAACTCGCCGGCCAGTTGCAGAGCCAGCAGGGCAAGCTGGATTCGGCGCGCAACCGCATCGAACGCATCGACACCGAGCTGTCGCAGTTGATCGCCACGCTCGACGCCAACCGCGACCAGGCCCGCGAAGCGCGTTCGAGGCAGGAAGACGCCGTCGGCCGCATGGCCGAACTCGAACAGACGCGCCAGGCGCTCGACGCCGAACGCCGCCGCTTCGCCGAAGCCCGCGACAACGCCCGCGTTTCCGCGCGCGAATCGCGCGACACCGCGCACGCGCTCGCGCTGACGGTGGAATCGCAGCGCGCGCAGATCGTCGCGCTCGCGCAGTCGCTCGAACGCATGGGCAGCCAGCGCGGGCAGCTCGACTCGCGCCTGGGCGAACTCGCCTCGCAGCTCACCGACGGCGATGCCCCGGTGACCGCGCTGGAAAGCGAACGCCAGAACGCGCTGGAAGAACGCGTGCGCGCCGAAAAGGCGCTGGGCGAAGCGCGCTCGACGCTCGAAGGCATCGACGCCGAACTGCGCGGCAACGAACAGACGCGCCACCAGCGCGACGAACAGGCCATCGCCCAGCGCGAAAAGATCGGCCAGCGCAAGCTCGACCAGCAGGCGCTCGTCATCAAGGCCGATCAGTTGTCGGCCGCGGTCGTCGAAGCCGGCTTCGTGTTGCAGGAAGTGATCGACACCCTGGCGCCGGATGCCGACGTCAATGCGTGGGAAAAGACGGTCACCGATTTCGACGCCAAGCTGCGCCGCCTGGAGCCGGTGAACCTGGCCGCGATCCAGGAACACGCCGAAGCCGCGCAGCGCAAGGAATACCTCGATGCGCAGGACACCGACCTGACCACCGCGCTGGAAACGCTGGAAGAAGCGATCCGCAAGATCGACCGCGAAACCCGCGGCCGTTTCAAGGACACCTTCGACCGCGTGAACTCGGGCGTGCAGGAGCTGTATCCGCGCCTGTTCGGCGGCGGCCATGCGTACCTGGAACTCACGGGCGAAGATCTGCTCGACACCGGCGTTGCGATCATGGCGCGCCCGCCGGGCAAGCGCGTGTCGAACATCTCGCTGCTGTCGGGCGGTGAAAAGGCGATGACCGCGGTCGCATTGGTGTTCGCGATCTTCCGCCTCAATCCCGCGCCGTTCTGCCTGCTCGACGAGGTGGACGCGCCGCTCGACGAAGCCAACGTCGGCCGTTTCACGGCGATGGTCAGCGAGATGAGCGAAGCGGTACAGTTCCTGTTCGTCACGCACAACAAGGCGACGATGGAAGCCGCGCAGCAGTTGTCCGGCGTCACGATGCGCGAGCCGGGCGTCAGCCGCCTGGTGTCCGTCGACCTCGCCGAGGCCGCGCGCCTGGCCGGCGCCGCCTGACCTCACGCAGTCTCATCACAGGGAGCACGCGATGGATTCGACGGTACTGCGCATAGGCATCGCGATCGCAGGCGTGCTGTTGATCGCCGCGATCTACATCTTCGGCCGCCCGCGCAAGCCGGGGCAGGGGCGTCGTGTCGGTGGCGGGTTCGCCGACGCCGCCAATCGTGGCGATGCCGACCGCATCGAACCCACGCTGGGCGAACAGATTTCCGACGAGTTCGCCACCGGCGAGCAGTCGCAGTCCGAACTCGAGCTGGGCGCCCGCAACGAGAACAGCGACCTGGGCAAGCGCGGCGACGCCTCGTTCGAAAAGATCGTCACGCTGTATGTCGCCGCACGCGAAGGCGCGAAACTGCGCGGCAGCGACATCGTCGTCGCGGCCGAAAAGGCGGGCCTGACCTATGGCCACATGCAGATCTTCCACCGCCTGGTCGAAGGCCACCCCGAGCGCGGCCCGGTGTTCTCCGTCGCCAACATCATGAAGCCCGGCAGTTTCGAGATGGCCACGATCCAGGAACTCGAAACTCCCGCGATCGCCTTCTTCCTCACGCTGCCCGCGCCGATGACCGCGCTGGATGCGTGGGAAAAGATGTTGCCGACCGCGCAGCGCATGGCCGAGTTGCTCGATGGCGTGGTGCTCGACGAATCGCGCAATGCCCTGGGCCGCCAGCGCATCGCGCATATCCGCGATGAACTGCGCGGCTACGACCGCCAACACGAAGCGCCGCCGCTGACGAAGCCGGCGCGCTGGTAATGGGGAAGGCCGCTGCGACCGCGGCGCGCGTCGTCGAACTGCGCCGCCTGCTAGACGACGCCAATTACCGCTACTACGTCCTAGACGATCCCAGGCTCGCCGACGCCGAGTACGACACCTTCCTGCGCGAGCTCGAAGCGCTAGAACGCGAACACCCCGAACTCGCCGACCCCAATTCGCCGACCATGCGCGTGGGCACCGCGCCCTCGGGCAAGTTCGCCGAGGTCAGGCACGCGGTGCCGATGCTATCGCTGGCCAACGCGTTCGAAGACGCCGAGGTCGCCGAGTTCGTCGCGCGCATCGCGAAGGAAACCGGCGACGCGACGCCCGATTTCTCGGTCGAGCCCAAACTCGACGGCCTGGCGATCAGCCTGCGCTACGAAGACGGCGTGTTCGTGCGCGGCGCGACGCGCGGCGATGGCGCGACAGGCGAAGACGTCACCGCCAACTTGCGCACCGTGCGCAGCGTGCCCCTGCGCTTGCGCGGCAAGGCACCGAAGGTGCTGGAAGTGCGCGGCGAGGTGTACATGCCGAAAGCCGCGTTCGAAAAGTACAACGCGTGGGCGCGGGAACACGGCGAGAAGACGCTCGCCAATCCACGCAACGGCGCGGCCGGTTCGCTGCGCCAGCTCGATCCGCGCATGACGGCGCAACGCCCGCTCGCGTTCTATGCGTATGCGCTGGGCGAAGTGGAAGGCGCCACGCTCCCCGCGACGCATTCGCGCACCCTGCAATGGCTGCGCGAACTCGGCCTGCCGGTGAGCGCGGAAGTCGACGTCGCCACCGGCGCCGACGGGCTGCTCGCGTATTACCGGCGCATCGGCGACAAGCGCAACGCGCTGCCATACGACATCGACGGCGTGGTCTACAAGCTCGACCGCTACGACCAGCAGCGCGCGATGGGCTTCGTTTCGCGCGCGCCGCGCTGGGCCATCGCGCACAAGTATCCGGCGCAGGAAATGCCGACCGTCGTCGAGTCGATCGAGGTCAACGTCGGCCGGACCGGCGCAGTCACGCCGTGGGTGCTGATGACCCCGGTGCAGGTCGGCGGCGTGACGGTCACGCGCGCCACGTTGCACAACGCCGACCAGATCGCACGGTTGGACGTGCGCGTCGGCGACACGGTGATCGTGCGTCGCGCGGGCGACGTGATTCCCGAAGTCGTGCGCGTGGTCGAGGAAAAACGCCCGGTCGATGCGAAGGGCAAGCCGAAATTCCCCGCGTATCAGTTGCCCACGCAGTGTCCGGTGTGCGGCTCGGCGATCGAACGCGAAGAAAACGAAGTCGTCGCGCGCTGCACCGGCGGGCTGTTCTGCCCGGCGCAACGCGTGCAGGCGCTGTTCCACTTCGCCTCCCGCCGCGCGATGGACATCGACGGTCTGGGCGAACGCTTCATCACCGCGCTGGTCGAGTTCGACATGGTGCGCAGCGTGGCCGACCTGTACAAGCTGACGGTCGAAGATTTCGTCGCGATGAAGCAACGCGCGGACGAACTCGCCGATGCGGTGCCCGAGACCGTGAAGTCGGGCAAGGTCGCGACCAAGTGGGCCGAGAATCTGGTGGCCGCGATCGATGCCAGCCGCACGACGACACTCGAACGCGTGCTCTACGCCCTCGGCGTGCGCGATGTCGGCGAAAGCACGGCGCGCACGCTGGCACGGCATTTCGGTGCGCTCGATCCGATCCTCGCGGCCGACGAAGAAACCCTGCGCCAGGTCCCCGACATCGGCCCCGTGGTCGCCGCGCGGATCGCGCACTTCTTCGCCGAATCGCACAACCGCGAGGTCATCGCTGCCTTGCGCGCCAACGGCGTGCACTGGCCGGAAGGCGCGCCGCAACGCGCGGCCGACGGCCCGCTCGCGGGGCAGACGGTGGTGCTGACCGGCGGTCTGTCTTCGATGTCGCGCGACGAAGCCGGCGCAAAGCTCGAAGCCCTGGGCGCGAAGGTGTCCGGCAGCGTCTCGAAGAAGACCAGTTTCGTCGTCGCAGGCGAGGCGGCCGGCAGCAAGCTGGCCAAGGCGCAGGAGCTCGGCGTCGAGGTGTGGGACGAAGGGCGGCTGCTCGCCTACCTCGCGCAGCAGGCTTGAGCCCCTCGCGATGACCCACGACGCGCTCCGCCTCCGAGCCCGCTTGTACGCCACCTTGCGCGCGTTCTTCGCGGAGCGCGGCGTGCTCGAAGTCGAGACGCCGGTGCTCTCGCGCGCGGGCAACACCGACCCGAACATCGCCTCGTTCTCGCTGGAATTCTCGGGGCGCACCGACGGCGACCCGCGCACGCGCTGGTTGCGCACGTCCCCGGAATTCCCGCTCAAGCGCTTGCTGGCCGACGGGATCGGCGATTGCTACGAGCTCGGGCGCGTGTTTCGCGATGGCGAAGCCGGCGGGCGCCACAATCCCGAATTCACGATGCTCGAGTGGTATCGCGTCGGGCGCGATCATCGTTGGCTGGCGAACGAAACGGTCGAAGTGATCCGCGCGGCGCTCGCTCTGGTCGGTCGCGAAGTGCGCGTGGTCGACATCGCGTATCGCGATCTGTTCCGCGATCGCCTGGACATCGATCCCTTCACCGAGGACGCGGCGCATTTGCGCAACGCACTGGGCGATGTCGTCATCGATCCCGAAGGCCTGGTGCACGACGACTGGCTCGATTTGCTGATAACGCATCGGCTGCAGCCGGCCTTCGATGCCGACACCATCCACATCGTGCGCGACTACCCGGCGTCGCAATGCGCGCTGGCGAAGATCCGCCCCGGCGATCCGCCGGTCGCCGAACGCTTCGAAGTGTTCCTCGGTCCCCTGGAACTCGCCAACGGGTATCACGAGCTGCTGGATGCGGGCGAACAACGGGCGCGTTTCGAACGCGACCAGGCCGTGCGCAGGGCGCGCGGACAGGCCGCGCCGCCCATCGATGAAGCGCTGCTGGCCGCGCTGGAGCGCGGTTTGCCGCCCTGTGCGGGCGTGGCGTTGGGCGTGGACCGCTTGATGATGGCCCTGTTGGGGACCGACCGGATCGCACACGTGCTGGCTTTCGATTTCGCGCGGGCGTGACGCGCCTGAGTTCAACGTGCGTCTTGACCCCGCATTCAGCGATCCGGGACAGTGCGCGAAGGAAATCGAGGACTTCGTCGATGCCAACCAGCGCCTCCCGTGTTCTGCTCGCCGGCCTGATGGTCGTCGCGCCTGCGTGGGCGCAACAATTCCGCACCGCCGAACCGTATCCGGGCAACCGGCCCGACATCGTGCGTTGCGAATCGGCGAAGGGCCGATCCACGTCCTGCCAGGCCGATGTCCGCGGTGGCGCGCGCCTGGTGCGGCAGTTGTCGCGCAGTCCGTGCGTCGAGGGCGAAACCTGGGGCGTGCGCGAGGGCGAGATCTGGGTGCGGGCCGGATGCCGCGCCGACTTCGGCCTCGGCGATACGAAGGCGGTCGCGCCGGGCCCGCAATTCCTCAAGTGCGAAGCGTCCAACACCGTGTCGCGCCGGCATTGCCCGGCCCTGACGATCGGCGGCGTGCAGTTGATCCGGCAGTTGTCGAAGTCGCAATGCATCCAGCACAGCACCTGGGGCTACGACCGCAACAGCGTGTGGGTGTCGCAGGGCTGTCGCGCGGAGTTCCAGATCGGCGAGGGGCATGCGGCGGCGGAAAAGCTCGGCCCGCAACAGGTGCGTTGCGAGTCCGACCGCGGGCGCGAGCGTCGTTGCGAAGTCGGTGTTTGGCAGGGCGCGCGCCTGACCCGACAGTTGTCGAAGTCGCCGTGCGTGCAGAACCACAGCTGGGGTTGGGACCAGCGCGGCGTGTGGGTCAGCCGCGGCTGCAGGGCCGAATTCACCGTCTGGTAGTGCCTTAAACTACCGGGATGGACGATTTCGACTACGCCCGCTACGACCGCATCCGCCCCATCCGCTGGACCGGCGAGGCGCTGGAACTGCTCGACCAACGCAAGCTTCCCTTCGACACCGAATACCTGACCTGCCGCACCAGCGACGACGTCGCCGCCGCGATCCACGCACTTGCCGTGCGCGGCGCGCCGGCGATCGGCATCGCGGCCGCCTGGGGCGTCGTGCTGGCCGAACGGGCCGTCGAAGCGACCGATGCGCGCGACGCCGCCGCCAAGCTCGAACCGGCATTGCAACGCCTCAACGCCGCACGCCCGACCGCGGTGAATCTCGCCTGGGCCCTGGCCCGCATGCGCGCCGCGCTCGCGCGCGCCGACCACGATTGGCGTGGCGCGCTCGAACGCGAGGCGCAGGCCATCGATACCGAAGACCTCGCCGCCAACCGTCGCATGGGCGCGCTCGGCGCTTCGCTCATCGAACCAGGCAGCGGCGTGCTCACGCATTGCAACACCGGTTCGCTCGCGACCGCCGGTTTCGGCACCGCGCTCGGCGTGATCCGCGCCGGCGTCGCGCAGGGCCGCATCGACCAGGTCTTCGCCGGCGAAACGCGCCCGTGGTTGCAGGGCGCGCGCCTGACCGTGTGGGAATTGCAGCAGGACGGGATCGACGCCACGCTCATCGCCGATTCGGCCGCCTCGCACCTGATGAAGACCGGCAAGGTGCAGTGGGTGGTGGTCGGCGCCGACCGCATCTGCGCCAACGGCGATACCGCCAACAAGATCGGCACCTACCAGCTCGCCATCGCCGCCCGCCACCACGGCGTCGGATTCATGGTGGTGGCGCCGTCCTCGACCGTCGACATGGCCACGCCCAGCGGCGAGATGATCGAAATCGAGGAGCGCGACGCGGCCGAATTGCACGTCGTCGGCGGCAGCCGCACCGTGGCCGAGGGCATCGGCGCGTGGAATCCGGTCTTCGATGTCACGCCCCACGATCTGATCGATGCCATCGTCACGGAGCGGGGGGTGATCCGCCATCCCGACGCGGCTTCGATGCGCGATGCCTTCGGGGTGCCGTGAAGCGCCCCTAAGTTCCTGTTTTTACCCAAGAATCGGCCCCTCGACGGGGCCGTTTCCGTGCTAGAATTCCCGTCTTGCGCACTCCTTAGAAAAAGCCCACCGAATGGCAGAACTCGCCAAGGAAATCATCCCGGTCAACCTCGAAGACGAGATGCGCCGCAGCTACCTCGATTACGCGATGAGCGTGATCGTGGGGCGCGCGCTCCCCGACGTCCGGGATGGCCTCAAGCCGGTGCATCGCCGCGTGCTGTTCGCGATGAACGAGCTCGGCGCCCACAGCAACAAGCCGTACTACAAGTCGGCGCGCATCGTCGGTGACGTCATCGGTAAGTACCACCCGCATGGCGACACCGCGGTGTACGACACGCTGGTGCGCATGGCGCAGCCCTTCTCGCTGCGTTACATGCTCGTCGACGGGCAGGGCAACTTCGGTTCGATCGACGGCGACTCCCCGGCGGCCATGCGATACACCGAGGCGCGCATGTCGCGCCTGGCGCATGAGTTGATGGCGGACATCGACAAGGAAACCGTCGACTTCCAGCCCAACTACGACGAAAAGGAACTCGAGCCCACCGTCATGCCGACGCGTGTGCCGAACCTGCTGGTCAACGGTTCGGCGGGCATCGCGGTCGGCATGGCGACGAACATCCCGCCGCACAACCTCAACGAAGTCATCGATGCGACGATCGCGCTGATCGACGATCCGCTGCTCGACGTCGAAGGCCTGATGCAGTACATCCCCGGCCCGGATTTCCCGACCGCGGGCATCATCAACGGCACCGCCGGCATCCAGCTCGCCTACCGCACCGGCCGCGGCCGCGTGCGCATGCGCGCGCGCGCCGAGATCGAAGTCAACGAAGACAACGGCCGCGAAGCGATCGCGGTGTCGGAAATCCCGTACCAGGTGAACAAGGCGCGGCTGATCGAGAAGATCGCCGAGCTGGTGAAGGAAAAACGCCTCGAAGGCATCAGCGAGCTGCGCGACGAGTCCGACAAGGACGGCATGCGCATCTACATCGAGGTCAAGCGCGGCGAGTCGGCCGAGGTCGTGCTGAACAACCTCTACGCGCAGACGCAGATGGAGTCGGTGTTCGCGATCAACATGGTCGCGCTGGTCGACGGGCGCCCGCAGCTGCTCAATCTCAAGCAGATGCTGGAAGCCTTCGTGCGCCACCGCCGCGAAGTCGTCACCCGCCGCACCATCTTCGAACTGCGCAAGGCCCGCCAACGCGCCCACGTGCTCGAAGGCCTCACCGTCGCGCTCGCCAACATCGACGAGATGATCGAGCTGATCAAGACCTCGGCCAACCCGAACGAAGCCCGCGAGCGCATGCTCGCGCGCCGTTGGCAGCCGGGCCTGGTGGGCGCGCTGCTGGCCGCGGCCGGCGCCGATGCCTCGCGTCCGGAAGACCTGCCGGCGGGCGTGGGCTTGTCCGACGAGGGCTACCAGCTCACCGAAGTCCAGGCGCAGCAGATCCTCGAGATGCGCCTGCACCGCCTGACCGGGCTGGAGCAGGAAAAGCTCACCGACGAATACAAGCAGTTGCTCGAGACGATCGCCGGCCTGATCCGCATCCTCGAAAACCCCGACGTGCTGCTCGACGTCATCCGCACCGAGCTGCGCAACCTCAAGGAAGAATTCGGCGACGCGCGTCGTTCGGAAATCCGCGCCAGCGAAGAAGACCTCGACATCCTCGACCTCATCGCGCCGGAAGACGTGGTGGTGACGTTGTCGCATTCGGGTTACGCCAAGCGCCAGCCGGCCAATTCGTATCGCGCGCAGCGCCGCGGCGGCCGTGGCCGCAACGCGGCGATGACCAAGGACGAGGACTTCATCGACCAGCTGTGGTTGGTGAACACGCACGACACGCTGCTCACCTTCACCAGCTCCGGCCGCGTGTTCTGGCTGCCGGTGTACCAGTTGCCCGACGCCGGCCCGCACGCGCGCGGCCGTCCGATCGTCAACTGGATCCCGCTGGAACCGGGCGAACAGGTCCAGGCCGTCCTCCCGGTGCGCGAGTACCGCGAGGATCGCTTCGTGTTCTTCGCCACCCGGCACGGCACGGTGAAGAAGACCCCGCTGACCGAGTTCGCCTTCCGCCTGCAGCGCGGCAAGATCGCGATCAACCTCGACGACGACGACGCGCTGATCGGCGTCGCGCTGACCTGCGGCGAGAGCGAAGTCATGCTGTTCGCGTCCAACGGCAAGGCCGTGCGCTTCGCCGAGGGCGAAGTGCGTTCGATGGGCCGCACCGCCACCGGCGTGCGCGGCATGCGCCTGGCCGAAGGCGAAGAGGTGCGCAGCCTGATCGTGATCGAAGGCGACGGCGACATCCTGACCGCCAGCGAACGCGGCTACGGCAAGCGCACCCCGGCGGCGGACTACCCGCGCAAGGGCCGCGGCACGCAGGGCGTCATCGCGCTGCAGACCACCGCCCGCAACGGCAAGCTGGTCGGCGCCATCCAGCTCAGCGACCACCACGAGGTGTTGCTGATCTCCGATGGCGGCACGCTGGTGCGCACGCGCGCGGCGGAGATCTCGCAGGTCGGCCGCAACACGCAGGGCGTGACGCTGATCCGCCTGGCGGCGGACGAGACCTTGCAGGCGGTCGAACGCGTGGACGCGTCGCTGGACGACGAGGCCGTGGTGTCGGAAGCTGAAGGCGCGACAACGGAGGGGGTCGACACGACTGCCGACGTGTCCGCCGGCGACGCCGAGGGCCGTATTCCGGAGTGATCGCGCGAGTGCGCAAACGCATTCGACGACGCCGCCTCCGGGCGGCGTCGTCGTATCCGGCGCATGATTCGTGAATCGCAAGGCGACAGCCTGTCGCCGCACAACACAACCAGGGGTCGATCATGCAGTCGTCTGCGCGTCCGAACGGAGTCGGGGGTGCGTTCCGGAAGGCGGTGGGGTGGGCGGCGGTCGCCGCTTTGGCGTTGGGGTTGGCGGCCGGGTGCAAACCGCGGCCGACCGGCGAATTGCCGGAAGTCAGCGGCGAGAAGATCGCCGCGAAGAAGGCGCAGGTCGCCGGCTTCGGCCTGGTCGCCGCGTATCCCGACCAGCAGGGAGACACGCTCGCGCTGGCATTGGAATTCAGCAAGCCGCTGGTGGGCACCCAGGATTTCGAAGACCTGCTGTCGGTGACCGACAAGGACGGCGCGCCCGTGAAGGGCGGTTGGGTCCTCGACGACAAGGGCGACGACGAAGGCCGCGTACTGCGCTTCCCGCACGTGGACGCCGGGCGCGATTACATCGTCTCGATTCCCGCCAAACTCACGGCCGCCGACGGCCGCACGCTGAAAGAAGACATTCGCCGCACGGTGCACACCGGTCCGCTCGATCCGGTGGTCGGGTTCGCTTCGCAGGGCAGCGTGCTGCCGGCGCGCGAGAGCCGCGGCCTGCCGGTGGTGTCGATCAACGTGCCGGAAGTCGACGTCGAATTCCTGCGCATCAAGGACAGCGAACTCCCGCGTTTCTTCGCGCAATTCCAGCGCGGCGGGCGCCGCGGGACCTGGGACCTGGAGCGCGACTATTCCTGGGACGACGATTCCGGCGACACGCACAGCCGCACGCCGCTGTCGAAGCTCGCCGAACCGGTCTACGTCAATCGCTTCACGCTCGGCGGGCGCACCAACGAACGCGTGCTGACCTACCTGCCGCTGCAGGACATCACCGAGCTGCAGAAGCCCGGCCTGTACTTCGCGGTGATGAAGCGCGCCGGCCAGTTCAGCGATCAGTTCGACACCGCGTTCTTCACCGTCAGCGACCTGGGCCTGCACACGCGCGCCTACAAGGATCGCTTGTTCGTGCACGCCGCGTCCCTGCAGACCGGCAGTGCGCAGGCGACCGTCGAACTCAAGATCCTGGACGCCGGCGGCGAGACCATCCTGAAGGGAAGTACCGACCGCAACGGCAACGCGCTGCTGCCCTACAAGCTGGATGCGAGCCACGTGCTCGTCGCCACGCACGGCACCGATGTGTCGATGCTGCCGTTCAACCAGCCTGCGCTGGATCTGTCGGAATTCGCGGTCTCCGGCCGGGAACAGGCGTGGTTCGATGTGTTCGCCTGGTCGGGGCGCGATCTGTATCGCCCCGGCGAAACGGTGCGCATCTCCGCCTTGTTGCGCGACCAGGACGGCCAGCCGATCGACACCAAGGGCAAAGCGCCGCAACCGATCTTCGTGCGCTACGTACAACCCGACGGCAAGGCGCTGCTCGAAACGCCGCTGCAACCCGACGCGCAAGGCTACGTCCGCCACGCGCAAGCGATCCCCGCCGATGCCGCGACCGGCCGCTGGCGCGTGGAATTCCGCACCGATCCGTCGAGCAAGGAAGCGGTGCAGGGCATGACGCTGCGCATCGAAGAATTCCTGCCCGAGCGCATGAAGCTCGACCTCGACGCGCCGGCGCGCCTCGCGTTCGGGCAACCGCTGCAATTGAAGGCCACCGGTGCGTATCTGTACGGCGCGCCCGCGTCGGGCAACCGCTTCACGGCCAAGCTTGCCGTCGCCGTCGAACAACATCCGATCGAAGCGCTGAAGGGCTGGTTCTTCGGCGACCCGACGCTGCCCTTGCCGAAGGAAGCCAAGGACATCGTCGACACCCAGTTCGGCGAGAACGGCACGCTCGTGCAGCCGATCGAACTGCCGAAGGAAGCCAGGCCCGTCACGCCGATCGCCGCCATCGTCACCGGCAGCGTGTTCGAAACCGGTGGGCGCAGCGTCAACCGTTCGATCACGCGCGTGGTGTGGCCGGCCGAAACGTTGGTCGGCGTGCGCCCATTGTTCGACGACAAGGAAGGGCCGGGCGCGAACGCCAACGCCGGTTTCGAATTGGCGCGTTACTCCGCCGACGGCACGATGCGTGCCGTGCAGGGCGCGCGCGTCACGTTGCTGCGCGAACAGCGCGACTACCACTGGGCCTGGGGCGACGAGAGCGGCTGGGATTACGACTACAGCAGCCGCTGGTCGGCGATCGAAACGCGCAACGTCGACCTGGGCACGAGCGCCGTGCGCATGGCCTTCCCGGTGGAGTGGGGCAACTATCGCGTCGAGGTCTACGACCCGACGACCAAACTCACCACGCGCTATCCCTTCACCGCCGGCTGGAGTTGGGACGACGAAAACCGCGGCCTCGATGCGCGGCCCGACAAGGTCAAGCTCGCGCTCGACAAGACGCATTACCGCGCCGGCGACACGATGAAAGTCACGGTGACGCCGCCGCACGAAGGCGAAGGCCTGCTGATGGTCGAGAGCGACCGCATGCTCTTCGTCCAGGGCATCACGGCGAAGGCGGGCAGCACGTTCGAAATTCCGGTGACGAAGGAGTTCGAGCGCCACGACGTTTATGTCACCGCGCTGGTGTTCCGCGGCGGCAGCGCGAAGAGCAAGATCACGCCGGCGCGCGCCGTCGGCGTGGCGCATGTGGAAATGGATCGCCGCGATCGCACCGTCGCCGTCGGCGTCGCCGTTCCGAAGGCGATGCGCCCGCAGCAGAAATTGCCCGTCGTCGTCAGCGCGCCGCAGCTTGCGGGTCAGATGGCCTTCGTGTCCGTGTCGGCGGTCGACGTCGGCATCCTCAACATCACGCGCTTCCCTGTGCCGAATGCGGCCGAGCATTTCTTCGCGCAGCGTCGCCTGGGCGTGGATGCGTACGACCTCTATGGGCGCGTGATCGAAAGCTTCGACGGCGAGACCGCGAAGATCCGCTTCGGCGGCGACATGGCACCGCCCCTGGCCCTGCCGCAGGCGCGCAGGCCCACCTCGCGCGTGCAGACGGTCGACCTGTTCAGTGGTCCGGTGCAATTGGATGCGAAGGGCATCGCGCGCGTGAAGCTCGACGTCCCCGACTTCAACGGCACGCTGCGCGTCTCCGCGCTGGTGTGGTCCGGCGGCAAGTACGGCAGTCGCGCGAACGAAACGCTCGTGCGCGCGCCGGTGCTGGCCGAAGCGAGCATGCCGCGCGTGCTCGCACCGGGCGACAAGAGCAACGTCACGCTGGACGTGCAGAACTTCTCGGGTCAACCGGGGACGTTCAAGGTGCAGGTCGACGGCATCGGTCCGCTGTCGGTCGCCAACGGCGCGCGCACGGTGAAGCTCGCGAAGGAAGAACGCACGACGCTCACCTTTCCGCTGCAGGCGAAGGAAGGCTTCTCCACCGCGCAGGTGCGCGTGCGCGTCGATGGCAACGGGCATTCGGTCGATCGCAAATACGATCTGCCGGTGCGCGCGGCGTGGCCGCAGGTGATGCGCACGCGCAGCGTGACCGTGCAGGGCGCTGGCCCGATCGCGCTGGATCCCGAACTGGCCGCGGGCCTGATGGCCGATTCGGTGCGCGGGCGCCTGGTCGTCAGCGCATTCCCGCCGATTCCCTTCGCCGCTGCGCTCGAAGACGTCCTGAAGTATCCCTACGGCTGCGCCGAACAGACGACGAGCAAGGGCTTCGCCACGCTCGTGCTCGACGATGCCACCGCGAGGTTGCTCGGCGTGCCGCCGCTCGGCGATCGCGTACGGCGCGATCGCATCGCCGGTGCGCTCGCGCGCCTGGCGGGCATGCAGGTCGCTTCGGGCCACTTCTCGTTGTGGGGCGGCGAAGACATGGTCGATCCCTCGCTCACGCCCTACATCGCCGAGTTTCTGCTCGACGCGCGTGAAGCCGGTTTCGCCGTGCCGGAGGCCATGCTGCAGAAAACGCTGAAGGCGCTCAACGAAGACCTGCTCTCCGGTGGGCCGCAGTTCTACAACTACGATCATCGCGCGCACCTGATGTTCGCGTATCGCGCGCACGCCGGTTACGCGCTGGCCCGCGTCAATCGCGCACCGCTCGGGACGCTGCGTGCGCTGTACGACGATGAACGCAGCAAGGCCGAAACCGGGTTGCCGCTGGTTCGCCTGGGTATCGCGCTGTCGCTGCAGGGCGATCGACGTCGTGGCGCGAAGGCGATCGCCGAGGGCTTCGCGTTCGACGATGCACAGCGCCCCGAATGGCTCGGCGACTACGGCACGCGCATCCGCGACGATGCGATGATGATCGCGCTGGTGCATGAACGCGGCCTGGCGAAGCCGGAGTACGACGCGCGCACGATCAAGCTCGGTCGCGAGCTCGACGCGCGCCGCAAGGAACGCTGGTTCTGGCTCAGCACGCAGGAACAGGTGTCGATCGCCCGCATGGGCAAGGCGCTGATGCGCGGCAAGGGCAAGGTGGTCGCGGGCCAGTGGATCGGCGCCAAGGAACGCAGCGATGTCGCGGACGTGCCGATGACCGGCCGCCTCGTCGATTCGGCCGCGCTCGACCTGCACTTCGTGCCCACCACGCCGCCGCCGTACTACGTGAGCATGGAAGTCGCCGGCATCCCGCGCGAAGCGCCGCCGGTCGACAAGTCCGCGATCGACATCGTGCGCACCTACTACACCACCGACGGCAAACCTTGGGAGGGCAACAAACTCGCCGAGGGCGACAGCCTGATCGTGTTGCTCACGGTGAAGACCTCGCAACCGATGCCTGATGCGCTGGTGACCGATCTGTTGCCCGCGGGCCTGGAAATCGAGAACTTCAACCTCGGCGATGCGAAGCAGTGGGCGGGCGTGGTGATCGACGGCATCGAAATCGCCAACCGCGACCGCGCGAGCGAGATTCGCCACGAAGAGTTCCGCGACGACCGCTACGCCGCCGCGCTCAAGCTCGATCGCTACGACACCGCGCGTTTGTTCTACCTCGTGCGCGCGGTGACGCCGGGCACGTACGCGGTGCCGCCGCCGCAGGCGGAGGACATGTATCGCCCCGAGTTGCGCGGCACGGGCGCGCGCACGCCCGCGACGATCACGGTGACCCAACCTGGCCAATGACCGTGCGCAGTCGAAGGCGGTGGTGGTGGCGGGGACTGTTGGCGGCGGAAGTGCTGCTGGTCCTCGCGTTGTTGGCGGATCTCGCGTTCCCCGTACCGCTGCCCGATGGGCGCGGTGCGGGGGCGGTCGTGCTCGCGCGCGACGGAACGCCGCTGCGCGCCTTCGCCGATCGCGATGGCGTGTGGCGCTATCCGGCCTCGGTGGATGGCGTGTCGCCCTTGTACGTGCAGGCCTTGATCGGCTACGAAGATCGCTGGTTCTACAAGCATCCCGGCATCAACCCCATCGCGCTGGCGCGCGCGGCGGGGCAGTGGGCGCGACATGGGCGCGTGGTCTCGGGCGGTTCGACCTTGACGATGCAGGTGGCGCGCATCCTCGATCCGCCCAAGCCCGGACGTCGCAGCGTGTTCGACAAGGCGCGGCAGATGGCGCGCGCGCTGCAACTGGAAGTGCATCTGTCGAAGCGTCAGATCCTTGCGCTGTATCTGGATCGCGCGCCGTTCGGCGGCACGATCGAAGGCGTCGAAGCGGCGAGCTGGGCCTATCTCGGCAAGCCGGCCTCGCGTTTGTCGCATGCCGAAGCGGCCTTGCTCGTCGTGTTGCCGCAATCGCCCAGTCGTTTGCGGCCGGATCGCGAACCCGAACGCGCGCGCGTCGCACGCGACAAGGTGCTGGCGCGCATGGCGAGCGAAGGCGTGTGGTCGGCCGACGACGTGCGCGAGGCGCGCATCGAACCGGTGGTCGCACGCGCGCTCGAGCCGCCGCGCCATGCACAACTGCTCGCACAACGCCTGCGCGATGAAACGCCGGACACCGCGCGCATCCGTTCGACGATCGACACCGACCTGCAGCGCATGCTCGAAGATCGCGTTGCCGCGTACTTCTCCGATCTGCCGCCGCGCACGTCCGCCGCCTTGCTGGTCGTCGACAACGCGACGCTGGAAGCGCGGGCTTATGTCGGTTCGGTCGAGTTCGGCGACCCGCAACGCCTGGGCCACGTCGACATGGTGAAGGCCTGGCGCTCGCCGGGTTCGACGCTCAAGCCGTTTCTCTACGGCCTGGCATTCGACGATGGCTTGATCCACTCGGAGAGTCTGCTGGTCGATGCGCCGCAATCCTTCGGCGATTATCGGCCCGGCAATTTCGACATGGCCTTCAACGGGCCGGTCGCGGCGTCCGAAGCCTTGCGCCTGTCCTTGAACGTGCCCGCGGTGGACCTGCTCGATCGCGTCGGGCCGGCGCGATTCGCCGCACGCCTGGAAAATGCAGGCATCGCGCTGAAGTGGCCGGAGGGTGGCGCGCCGAATCTCGCGATGATCCTCGGTGGTACCGGTGCGCGCCTGGAGGATCTCGTCGGTGCGTATGCGGCGCTCAATCGCGATGGCATCGCCGGTCGCGTGCGCTATCGCCCCGATGCGCCGCGTGTGGATCGGCGATTGTTGTCGCCGGGTGCGGCGTGGATCGTGCGCGAGATCCTCGAAGCACATCCGCGGCCGGGCAGCGTCGCCGACACCTTCGATCCGCGTTCGCGCATGCGCGTGGCGTGGAAAACCGGAACCAGCTACGGCTATCGCGACGCATGGGCGCTTGGCAGCACGCGGCGTTACACCGTTGGTGTGTGGGTGGGGCGCCCCGATGGCACGCCTTTGCCGGGGCAATACGGCGCGATGACGGCGTTGCCCCTGTTGTTTGAAACCATCGACGGCTTGCCGACCGCCGCGGTCGACAGCGCGCCGCGTCCGCCGCCGGCCGGCGTGGAAGCCATCGAGGTGTGCTGGCCGCTCGGCCTGCCGCCGGATCCCGCGGCGCCCGAGCTGTGCCGCAAGAAGCGCGAGGCGTGGACACTCGACGGCAACGTGCCGCCGACCTTCGCCGAACGCGATGCGCGTTTGTGGAACGCCGGCGTCGAGCGCTTCGACGTGGATGCACGCACGGGGCAACGCCTCACCGCCGAATGCAGCGGCGCGCACGATCGCAAACCCGCGCAACTCGCGCGCTGGCCCGCGCTCGCATCCCCGTGGCTCTCCACCGAAACGCGCGCGGCGGCGACCTTGCCTCCGCGTGCCGCCGATTGCGAACCCGACAACCGCGACGCTACGCAATCGCTGCGCATCGACGGCCTCGTCGACCGCGCGACGCTCGCGCGCCCTTCGAACAGCACCGCGCCGCTACGACTCTCCGTGCGCGCGCTCGGCAGCGAAGCGCGCATCCGTTGGCTCATCGATGGCCGCATGGTCGGTGAATCGCGCGGCGCGGCGCCCTTCGATTTCGCCTTCGCCGACGCCGGCGCGCACACGCTCACCGCGCTGGCCGAAACCGGTGCGTGGGCGGCGATCGGATTCCGCGTGATGGAGTAGGGCGCTCAGCCCAACTGTTCGAGCACGTAGTCGGCCGCCGAGACGCGGAACTCGCCCGGGGCTTCGACGTGCAACTGCTTGACCACGCCATCCTCGGCGTACAGGGCGAAGCGCTTGGAGCGCGTGCCCATGCCATAAGCGGTCGCGTCCATCTCCAGGCCGAGCGCGCGCGCGAAGTCGCCGTTGCCGTCGGCCAGCATTTCGAATCCTTGCGGCACCTGGTGCGCTTCGCCCCAGGCCTTCATGACGAAGGGATCGTTGACCGACATGCACAACACTTCGATGCCGCGCGCGCGGAAGTCGGCATAACGCTCCACGAAGCCGGGCAGGTGGCGCTCCGAACACGTCGGCGTGAACGCACCGGGCACCGAGAACAACAGGACCTTCTTGCCGTCGAACAGCGTGCGCGTGTCGACCGTCTCCACGCCCCCGTCGCGGATGCGCTTGAGGTTGACTTCGGGAATGCGGTCGCCGGACTGGATCGACATTGGGGGACTCCTCGATGGGGGGCAGGCCGCCGAGTTTAGGCGATGATCCGGCCTCCACGGTGTTGCGGTAGGCTTTCGCGCATGGAATTCAAGGACTACTACCAGATCCTCGGCGTCGAGCCCGGCGCCGGCGACTCGGAGATCAAGACGGCCTATCGCCGGCTCGCGCGCAAGTACCACCCGGACGTGAGCAAGGAAGCGGGGGCCGAAGACAAGTTCAAGTCGATCAACGAGGCGTACGAAGCCCTGCGCGATCCGCAGAAGCGCGCCGCCTACGATCAGTTGCGCACGCGCGGTTACCGGCCCGGCGACGATGTGCAACCGCCGCCCGGTGGTTTCCATGGCGGGCAGGGCGATTTCGATTTCGACGAGATCTTCGCCGGCGGCGGCGCGGGCGGCGGATTCTCCGATTTCTTCGAATCGTTGTTCGGCCGGCAGCGCGGTGGCCCTGGCGGCGGCGCGGGCCCGCGTCCGCAGGCGCGTGGCGATACGCGCGCGAAACTCGCCGTGCCGTTGGAGTCGGTGTACAGCGGCGGCAACGTGCGCATCGGCGTCAACGGGCGCACGCTCGACATCAAGGTGCCCAAGGGCATCAAGCCGGGGCAATCGATCCGCCTGGGCAGGCAGGGCAACAACGGCGGCGATCTGTATCTGGAGATCGAGTACGCCGCGCATCCGCAGTTCGAAGTCGACGGGCGCAACATCCTGCATGTGTTGCCGCTGGCGCCATGGGAAGCGGCCCTAGGTGCGACGGTGAGCGTGCCGACGCTCGGCGGTCCGGTGGAACTCAAGATTCCCGCGGATTCCGAATCGGGTCGGAAGCTGCGTTTGCGCGGGCGTGGGTTGCCGGGTCAACCGCCGGGCGATGAAATCGTCGAGTTGGAAATCCTCGCGCCGCGCGCGCATTCCAACGAGCAGCGCGAAGCGTATGAGCGGATGCGCGATGCGTTCGGTGACGATTGGCGGCGAGAGTAAGCGCGTCGCTTCGGATGGACGCCTCGGCACGTGACGTGTTGTGGTTCCCCTGCCGCTCCTGGAACACCACGTCACGTGCCGAGGCGTCCTTCCGAAGAGGGAGGTTGCGACGTTCACACCCCCTTTGGCACCCTGCGCCTTCGCATTAGGAGTCCAGCGATGTCGCGACCCCGCCATTTCTCGATGTTGCGCGACTTCCACCTGGCGGATTGGTTCACGCTGGCCAACGCCTTCTGCGGGACCGGCGCGGTCTTCGCGGCCATGCGCTTCCTGCAGGAAGGCATCGTGCGCGACCTGCTGGTCGGCATGGCGCTGATCCCGCTGGCCTTCATCTTCGATGCCCTGGATGGCCGCGTGGCGCGGTGGCGCAAGTCGGCGTCCACCCTGGGCCGCGAACTCGATTCACTGGCCGACGTCATCTCTTTCGGCGTCGCACCCGCCGCGCTGGGCTATGCCTGCGGCCTGCAGGGCGGGTGGGACTGGGTGGTGCTCTCGTATTTCGTGGGCTGCGGCGTCAGCCGCCTGGCGCGTTACAACGTGACGGCCGAGGCCCTGTCGGGCGAAGACGACAAGGTGAAGTTCTTCGAGGGCACGCCGATTCCCACGAGCCTGCTGATCGTGGTGCTGCTGGCGGTAGCGGCCGTCCAGGACCGCATCGGGACGAATCTGTGGTTCGGGGTGGTCCATCTCGGCCCGTGGCAGCTCCATCCGCTGGTGCTGGTCTTCGCGCTGTCGGGCTCGCTGATGATCAGCAAGACCCTCAGGATCCCCAAATTCTGAGGAATGCGGCACTGCAACAATTCGGGCGATATGATGCCGCCTTGATTCGCGTGGGAGGCACGGATGGACGCAGGGCAGGATTTCGAGAAGATGGCGCGGCAGTACTGGAGCGCCTGGGGCGACATGCTCCGCGGGGCGGTCCCGGCGGCCCAGCCCGCCACCCCGGACCCGATGAAGCAATGGCACGACGCCGTGGACTGGTGGACCCAGCTCGCGCACGGCCAGCGCTCGGAGGTCAACGCGGCGGTCGACCGTTTCAACGGCCAGGCGCGTAGCTGGTATGGCTCGATGCAGCAGGTGGCGGCGCAGTTCGCCGGCCAGGACGCCTCGGCGCGCGACATCACCAATGCGTGGAAGCAGGCGCTCGGCGCGGTCGGCGAAAACCCGTTCCCGGAATTGTTCCGCTCCATGCGCGGCCAGGGCCAGCAGGGCCTGGACCAGTGGATCGAAGATGCCTCGCCCTTCCTGGATGCCTGGCGTCGCGAAACCAGCTCGTGGCTCGGCATGCCGGCCTTCGGCTTCGCGCGCGAGCACCAGGAGCGTTGGCAGAAGCTCGTGCAGGCGCAACTGGACCTGCAGCAGGAAAACAGCGCCTACAACGCATTGATGGTGAAGTCGGGTCAGCGTGCGTACGAAGTGTTCGAAAAGAAGCTCGCCGCGCGCGCCAGCGACGGCCAGCAGCTGAAATCCGCGCGCGCCATGTTCGATCTGTGGATCGACTCGGCCGAAGAGGCGTATGCCGAAATCGCGCTGTCGGATGAATTCCGCAAGGTGTACGGGCGCCTGGTCGATGCGCAGATGCGCGTGCGCGGTGGCGTGCAACGCGAAGTGGAAAACGCGACCGGCCAGCTCGGCATGCCCACGCGCACCGAGATCGACGCCGCGCATCGCAAGATCACGCAGCTGGAACGCGAAGTGCGCAAGTTGCGCGATGCGATGCAGGCGATGGCGTCGGTGAAACCGCAGGCAGCGCCGCAGCCCGCGTCGCCGCAGCCCACTTCGCCGCAGGCCGCACCTGCCGCCGCACGCAGTGGCGAGGCTTCGCTGAAAGTGCAGGGCGACAAGATCCTCGGCGACAACAAGCCGAAGAACAGCCCCAACAAGAACGCCAACAAGAACGGCACCAAGGGCAAGGGGAAGCGCGCATGAGCCTCGGAAACCAGGGTCCGCTGGACATCAGCCCCGAAGCGCTCGCCGACGAAGCGCTGCGGATGCAGCAGAAACTCGGCGCGGGCTTGAACACGCTGCGCGAAGTCGACGACGTGCAGTACGGCGCGACGAAGAAGGAAGCGGTGTGGTCCGACGGCAAGGTGGTGCTGTATCGCTATCGCGGCGAGCAGGCGCCGACGGCGAAGGTCCCGCTGCTGATCAGCTACGCGCTGGTCAACCGCCCCTACATGGTCGACCTGCAATCGGATCGCTCGATCGTGCGCGGCCTGCTCGCGCGCGGCGAAGACGTGTACATCATCGACTGGGGCTATCCGGATCGCTCGGATCGCTATCTCACGCTCGAGGATTACGTCGAACGTTTCCTCGGCGGCGCGGTGGAATATCTGCGTCGCGAACATGGCCTGGCTGCGATCAACCTGCTCGGCATCTGCCAGGGCGGCGCGTTCTCGCTGTGCTACGCCTCGCTGCATCCGGAAAAGATCCGCAACCTCATCACGATGGTGACGCCGGTGGATTTCCACACCGACGACAACATGCTGTCGAGCTGGACGCGCGCGATGGACGTCGACCTGTTCGTCGACACGCTCGGCAACGTGCCGGCCGACCTGATGAACTGGTGCTACCTCACGCTGAAGCCGGCGCGCCTGTTCGTGCAGAAGTACGTCGGGCTGGTCGACATCCTCGACGACAAGAAGGCGATCGAGGATTTCCTGCGCATGGAAAAGTGGATCTTCGATTCGCCGGACCAGGCGGGCGAGGCGTTCCGCCAGTTCGTGAAGCAGTTCTACCAGGCCAATGGCTTCATCAACGGCGGCATCACCATCGGCGATCGCGAAGTGCACCTGGGCATGGTGGAAATGCCGGTGCTGAACATCTTCGCCGAGCAGGATCACCTGGTGCCGCCGGGCGCGTCGAAGGCTTTGCGCAACGTGGTCGGTACGAAGGACTACACCGAGCTCTCCTTCAAGGGCGGCCACATCGGCATCTACGTGTCGGGCCGCGCGCAGAAGGAAGTGCCGCAGACCATCCACGATTGGCTGCTCGCCCGCTGAGGCGATGATGCGCGCGCTTCCGCTTGCGGTCGCGCGCGCCATCGGCATGGCGTGGACCGTGCCGAATACCTTGATCGGATTGATCGCAGGCGCCGCGGGCATGGCCTTCGGCGCGCATGCGCACGTCCGCGTGCGCGAATGCGCGATCGTGTTCCATCGCTTCCCGTGGGGGCCGGGCGGGGCGATCACGCTCGGGAACACCATCCTCCATACGGGGGATTCGCTGGATGCTCAATGCGTGACGTATGCGCATCGCGCGGGGCATGCGCAGGAAGCGTCGATCACTTACGCCGATCATGAGCGCGCGCATGTCTTCCAATACATGGCGCTCGGCCCCTTCTTCCTTCCGCTGTACCTGGCGTGCGGTGGCGTCAGCGTGCGCAATCGCTTCGAACGCGCGGCCGATCGTTACGCATTGACCGGCCGCGACTGGTGGCCGTGGCCGTGAAGCGGCCGTTGTGTTTGACAGTACGTTGACGGTGCATCCGATACCTTCGCAACCGTCGAGGACGTCCAAGAATCCGCCAACCCAGGAACGAAAGGTTCGAGGGAATGGCACTCGAAGACGACCACGACGAGCGGAAGGCTCGATCCCCTCCAGACCCTTGAAAAAGGTCCGTGAGATCGGGCCTTCTTTTTTTTGCCTTGAGGATGCTGCCTGATGAACCCCGACACTTCGGTCGAGATCGATTCCTGATGGTCGTGCTGTTCCTCGGTGGTCCGCTCAATGGCGAACGCACCGACTGGTCCGATCCCCCGAACTACTACGCCTGCTGCATCGTGGGCGGCATGGTGCCTTACTCGCCGCATGGCGAGATCCACGTTCCCGGCGTCGACACCGTCTACGCGCCGATCGGCATGGGCGGCAACGCCATCAGCGACAGTCTCAGCCACCTGTAGCGACCCGATGCGGGGGCCGGCGCATACTCCGCCCCCATGGCCAACTTCCTCCAGATCACCCCGTTCATGCACGTGGCGGACGTGGAGGCCACGACGCGGTTCTTCGCGGACATCCTTGGCTTCAGGACGCTCTATCGCCAGCCCGGCTACGCCTACATCGAGCGCGAGGGCTGCGGCATCCGGATCATGGAGGCGGGAGAGGGCAATCCGCTGATCGCCGGGAACCGGCGTTTTCGTTATTACGTCGATGTCCGCGACGTCGACGGGCTCTACGCCGAGCTCAAGCCCAGGCTCGACACCCTGCCGAAGGAAGATGTCCACGGGCCGGCCGACAAGCCCTATGGCCAGCGGGAGTTGCTCGTGAAGGTGCCCGATGGGGACCTGATCGCCTTCGGGCAGGGCATCTTCACACCCGAGGGTGCCCAGGTGACCCCCGGTGGACAGGACGCGCCCCACGTTTCAAAAATGTGACTTTGTGCTCACTTTCACATTCGGGGCTGGCGCGATGCTTGCGCCTCGATCAGGGGAAAGGGGGACGCGCCATGGATGACCGCACGCTGCAATTCGTACTGTTCCTGGGCGTCGCCGCCGGGCTGTACACGCTGGTGACCGTTGGCATCGAGATCGCCCGCCGCTTCGTCCTGCAGTCGCGCGCCTCGCATGCGGCCACGGTGGCCATGGTGACGGACGTGGTTTCCCGCAACGATTGATGCCCCTGCGACGCTCGCGCCGCCTTCGGTGCGCGTGATGGGCGCACTGCTCGAAATCCTGGCCGAAGCCTTCTTCGAACTCGTGATCGTCGGAATCGGCCACGGGATCGGCTGGCTGGTGCCCACGCGCAGCAAATTCACCGATGGGCAGGCGGCCTTGGCCGGCGTGCTGTTCTGGGCAGCCGTGTTGCTCGGCGGGCTGTGGTGGCGCCTGGGCTGAGCGACTTCAGCGGTTGATCAGGGCGAAGGCCAAAAACACCAGGACCGGCCCGGCCAGCGAAAGGAAAGCCAGTCCGATGAGGCCTTGCGTCCGCTTGGTGGGTTCGTCCGCACCCGCCTTCGCCAGGCGGACGAGGCCGACGATCGCAACGGCCTGCATGATCAAGGTCGCCGGGTAGGCGAAGATCGCGATCGCGAACAGCGTGCTGCCCCCTTCGGTTTCCGGATGCGCCGCGAACAACACGCGCGCGGCGAATGCCGTGAGCGCCGCCATCAACAGGGCGGAGGTTCCGAGCAGATATTGCGGCCATCGGGGCGAGAGAGGCATCGGGCGATTGTATGCGGTGGGCGGGTGCTCGGCGCCCGCCCGGAATGGAATCACACCTCGCTGGGCGCGAGCTCCCGGAGCTTGCCTTCGTGCAACTCAAGTACGCGATCCAGCCGACGCGCCAGGCTCCGGTCGTGCGTCACCAGCACCAGGCTCGTGCGTTGCGCGCGGTTGAGATCGAGCATCTGCGCGAAGACATGGGCCGCGGTCTTTTCGTCGAGATTGCCCGTGGGTTCGTCGCCCAGCACGCACGCGGGTTTGTTGACCAGCGCGCGCGCGACGGCGGTGCGTTGGCGTTCGCCGCCGGAGAGTTCGCCGGGCTTGTGTTCCAGGCGATGGCCCAGGCCGACCGATTCCAGCAATTCCCTGGCGCGCTGGCGTGCCTCCGGGATGTGCGTGCCGTTGAGCAGCACGGGCAACATCACGTTTTCGAGCGCGGTGAATTCGGGCAACAAGTGATGGAACTGGTACACGAAGCCCAGCGCCTTGTTGCGCAGCTTGCCGCGCTCGGCGTCCGACAGGTCGCTCATGCGCTGGCCCGCGACCCAGACTTCGCCCGCGGTCGGGACATCGAGCCCGCCGAGCAGGTGCAGCAACGTGCTCTTGCCGGCGCCCGAGGCGCCGAGGATCGCGACGGTCTCGCCTTCGACCACGTGCAGTTGCAGGTCGTGGAAGACGTGCGTCTTGAGGTTGCCTTCGGCGTAGGTCTTGGCCAGGCGTTCGGCGCGCAGGACTTCACTCATAACGCAGCGCCTCCGCCGGGGCCGTGCGCGCGGCGCGCCACGCGGGATACAGCGTGGCGACGAACGCCATGCCGAGGGCGACCAGCGCGATGATCGTGACGTCGTCGGCTTTCAATTCGGTCGGCAATCCGGTGATGTAGTAGACGTCCTCGGGCAGCAACTGCACGCCGAGGACCGCTTCGAGCCCATTGAGGATGTGGTCGAGGTTGAGCGTCAGCAGGACACCGCCGACCACGCCCAGCACGGTGCCGATGATGCCGATCAAGGTGCCCTGGACCATGAACACCTGCATCACGCCGCGCGGCGTGAGGCCCAGGGTGCGCAGGATCGCGATGTCAGCTTGCTTGTCGGTGACCAGCATGACCTGCGAGGACACCAGGTTGAACGCGCCCATCGCGATCAGCAGCGAGAGCAGGATCGCCATGACCGTCTTTTCCATCTTGAGCGCGCGGAACATGTTCGCGTTCTCGCGCGTCCAGTCGCTGACGCTGTAGGGGCCGGGCAACTTGAGCGCCAGGTCGCGTGCGACATCGAAGGCCTTGTCCATGTCGTACAGGCGCAGGCGCACGCCGGTGACGCCGTTGCCCATGCGCATCAGGCGTTGCGCGTCCTGCAGATTCACCACCGCAAGGCCCTTGTCGAATTCGTTGTAGCCGGCTTCGAACAGGCCGCTCACCTTGAAGCGCTTGAACTGCGGCATCGCGCCCATCGGCGTGGCCTGCAGGTCGGTGGTCAGCACGACGTAGTCGCCGACGTTGACGCCCAGCCACAGCGCGAGTTCGCGCCCCAGCACGATGTTGAAGCAGCCGGGCGTCAGCGCATCGAGCTTGCCGACGACCATCTTCTCGCCGAGCACCGAAACGTTGCGCTCCTGGTCGGGCACCACGCCGCGCACGATCGCGGGCTGGTTGCGCGCACCGCGCAGCAGGCCCTGAGTTTCGATGTAGGGCGCCGCGCCGGCGATGCGCTTGTCCTGCATCGCAAGCTTGACCGCGTGCGGCCAGTCGGTCAGCGGGTCGCCGTAGCCGCTGACGGTCGCGTGCGCGGCCATCTGCAACATGCGATCGCGGATCTCGCGCTGGAAGCCGCTCATCACCGCAAGCGTGGTGATCAGCGCGGTCACGCCGAGCGCGATCCCGAGGATCGACGCCAGCGAAATGAAGGAGATGAAACCATTGCGGCGCTTGGCGCGGAGGTAGCGCAGGCCGATGGCGACGGGGATGGGTTTGAACATAAGCCGCCTATCCTCGCATCCCGTGGGGGGCCGCGGCGAGATGGGCGGGCGAAGGACTGGCCAGGCGCAGTGCCCGTCGTTCATTCGCGCCCAGGGTGTCGGGCCAGAACGCAAGGCGATGGACGCGGCCTTCGTGGTCCCGGGCACGCAGGAATGCGAGCGTGCCGCGCCAATGGACGTGAGGATTCGGGATGGGCATGTCGTCGAGGATGGCGCTTGCGTCGGACCGGAGGAGGAAGACCCGCGGCGGACGGCGATGTTCCCGATATGCGCTGAACAAGGCCATCACGCACGCGCCGACAGCGAGGGGCGCGCGTAAGGCGCCGGGCACATCGGACGCGTGGATGGCCAAAGCACCGAGCGGCCCCAGCGCAAACAACACGGCGACGACGAAACGGGAGGGTCGCCACGTCAGGCGACATCCCGGGGAAGCGCGGCGCGACGTGGAATGCATCGGTGACGTCCGTGTCGTCAGTGGAGACTGCACCCTAACGCGACACTTGTCCGTCGTATGTCATCGAATGCCGCACGAGGGCGTCGGATTTTCCTGAGCGCCCAAGGCGAGACAATTCCTCGCCACCTAGTGAAGATCGCCCCGAGCGCCGCGCTTACACACGACGCTTCGAACGTGGCGAGATACGACGATGCAAAGCGCATTGTTTCCATCATCCGAACACCCGCTCGGAAAGTGGGCCACGGCCGCAGCCTTCGTCGGCGGCGCCTTCGTTGCGCTCTGGATGCCGTTCGTCCTTCCGTTGTGGGCTTCGGCCGCGATCGGCGTCGCGACCGTGGCGTTCCACATCGTTTTCGCATCGCTTCGATCGCGCAGGCCCTGGCGTCTGTCGGCGATGGCGGTGTTCGGGTTCGCCCTCGCCGCGGCGCATGCAGCCCATGCCTTCGAACTTCGATTGCCCTCGTCGCTCGAGCGCAAGGACATCCGCGTTCGTGGCCACGTCGTGGACTTGCCCGATCGCGATGCGCGGCGCGTGCATTTCCTGCTGCGCGTCGACGACGATGTATCGCAGGCGCAGGCCTTGCGGGGACGGCTGCTGCGGATCGCCTGGTACGACGCCGGGGCGCCGACCAAACCCGTCACCGCCGGCAGCCGCTGGGCGTTCGACGCGCGCCTGCGTGCGCCGCGCGGGCTGCGCAATCCCGGGTGGTTCGATGCCGAACGCCATACGCTGGCCAATCGGCTCACGGCGACGGGTTATCTTCGCAATGCGGCCAGCGCGCGCGAAATCGCCGCGCCGGCGGGCCTCCACGCGTGGCGCGCACGCATGGCCGATCGCATCGACGCCGCGATCCAGGCGCCGGTCTCGCGTTTCATCCGCGCACTCGCCCTCGGCGACACGCGAGGCCTCGACGACGCCGATTGGGCGACGCTGCGCGCCACGGGCCTGACGCACCTGATCGCGATTTCCGGTTTCCATGTCGGCCTGGTCGCGGGCTTCTTCGCGCTGGCGGTTTCGCTCGCGTGGCGGGTCGTTCCCGTGCTGGCGCACCGCGTGCCCAGGCCGATCGCGATGGCCATCGCGGCAGTGGCCGGTGCCGTGCTGTACACCGCCGTCGCCGGGTTCGCGTTGCCTACCGTGCGCACCACGCTGATGATCTCGGTGGTCGCTGCGGTGCGCTGCGGACGTCGCGCCCATTCCTCGTTCGACGCATTGTCGCTCGCGGTCATCGCGATGGTGCTGGTCGATCCCTTGTCCCTGCTCGGCGCGGGGTTCTGGCTCAGCGTCGGTGGCGTGGCGTGGTTGCTGTGGTGCCTGCCGAACGGGGAGGGCGGCGTGGTGCGCAGTTTCGCTGCCGCGCAGGCGGTCGCGACGGTGGGGTTGTTGCCGTTGACGGTGGCGTTGTTCGGGCAGGCCTCGTTCGCCGGACCTATCGCGAACCTCGTTGCGATCCCTTGGTGGAGTCTGCTCGTCGTTCCGCTCGCATTGCTGGGCATCGGCCTGGAGGCCATGCACGCGGGTCTGGGCACGCTTGCGTGGCGCGCGGCAGCGTTTGCATTCGATGCGACGTGGCCCGCGTTCGAAGCGCTCGGCGGAAGTCCGTTCGCGTTCGCGTGGTTGCCCGAAGCACGCTGGTTCGCGTTGCCGATGGCGGCGTTCGCGGCCTTCTGGTGCCTGCTGCCGCGCGGAGTTCCGGGCAAGCCGCTGGCCTTGGTCATGTGGCTTCCCTTGCTCTGGCCGTCGCGCGCGCTTCCGGCGCACGGCGCGTTCCGCATCGACGTGCTCGATGTGGGGCAAGGGCTATCGGCCCTGGTGCGCACGCAATCGCACACGCTCCTGTTCGACATGGGCCCGGCGTCGCACGATGGTTACGACGCCGGCGAACGCGCCGTGGTCCCCGCGCTGCGTGCGCTGGGCGTGCGCGCACTGGATGTCGCCGTCGTCAGCCACGCCGACAGCGATCACGCCGGCGGTTGGCAAGCCGTGCGGCGTGCGCTGCCGATCCGCGACAGCCACGCGCCGGAGGGCAGCCCGACGCCGGTCGCATCGCGCTGCACCGCCGGTCGAGCCTGGCAACGCGACGGTGTCCGCTTCACGTACCTCCATCCCACGCAACACTTCCCCTACCTCGGCAACGACGCCGGTTGCGTATTGCGCATCGACGGCGCGCACGGCAGCGCGTTGATCACCGGCGACATCGGCGAGGTCGTCGAACGCACGCTCGCCCGTCGCGATCCCGCGCGATTGCGCGCCGATGTCGTGCTGGTTCCGCATCACGGCAGCGAAGGGTCGTCCGATCCCGCGTTCATCCGCGCGACCGGCGCCCGCGTCGCCCTTGTCGCCAGCGGCGCGAACAATCGCTTCGGGCACCCACGCGCGGAGGTCGTCGCACGCTGGTGCGGGGCGGGCGCCCGCGTCCTGGACACCGCCGCCGGCGGCGCCCTGCGCGTGGATGTGGGCCCGGAGGGCGTGAAAACGGCCGCACGTCGCGAAACCCACGCACGGCTTTGGGACGCAACGCCCCGGTCCGCCCGCGGCGCTGGGCTATGCTATCGGCCGAATGACGGGCCTGGCCCGGAGGAGTGAGACGTGCTGGAACTGGTGCGCGCGGGCGGCTGGCCGATGATCCCGTTGTTGCTGCTCTCGGTAATCGCCCTGGCGATCATCGTCGAGCGTTTCTGGAGTTTGCGGCGCAAGGTCGTCCTGCCGCCGGGCCTCGGCCCCGAGGTGCGGGCCTGGGCCGCCAAGGGTCGGCTGGACCCCACCCACATCGATTCGCTGCGTCGCAACTCGCCCCTCGGCGCCTTGCTGGCGTCGGTGCTCGACGTCCGCCATCGCACGCGCGAGGAAATCCGCGAGCGCACCGAAGACGTGGGCCGCCACCAGGTCCACAAGATGGAGCGCTTCCTCAACACGCTCGGCACCATCGCCGCCGCGGGCCCGCTGCTCGGCCTGTTCGGCACCGTGGTGGGCATGATCCAGATGTTCCTCGGCATCCTCGACCAGGGCATCGGCGACGTGAACCAGCTCGCAGGCGGCATCGGCAAGGCACTGGTGTGCACCGCGGCCGGCATGATCGTCGCCATCCCGGCGCTGTGCTTCCATCGTTACTTCCGCGGCCGCATCGCCGCGTACATCGTCGACATGGAGCACGAAGCCATCGGCCTGATGGACGCGCTCGACCCGCGCGCCGCCGCCGCGCAGCGCGCCGCCGCCGGCCAGGCGCCCGCCGTGCCGCCCGCCCGCGCGAGCGCAAGCGTCGACTGACCCATGCGCATCCGCGACCATCGCGAAGACGACACGCCCGAGATCAACCTGATCCCGCTGATCGATGTCGTCCTCTGCCTGATCATCTTTTTCGTCGTCACCACCACCTTCGACGCGCGCTCGGTGCTCAAGCTGCAATTGCCGCAGGCCAACGGCCAGCCGGCCGAATCGCAGTCCAAGGCGCTGAGCGTGCTGGTGAACGCCGACGGCCGTTACTTCATCGACGATCGCGAAGCGCTGCGCACCGACGTCGAATCCCTCAAGCAAACCCTCGTCGACGTCGCCGGCACCGACCGCACGCGACCGGTGTTGCTGCGCGCCGATGGCCGCACGCCGCACCAGGCCGTGGTCACCGCGCTCGACGCGCTCGCCCAGCTCGGCTTCTCGCGCGTGTCGATCGCCACCGCGCCGCCGGTGCAGACAGCGCAGGCCAAGGCCCCATGACCGAATCCGCCACCGCGACCCCGACGCAGACCTACCGCCGCCTGCTCGGGTTCGCCAAGCCGTATCGCGCCTGGCTCGGTGGCGCCGCGCTGGCGATGGCGCTCGAAGCCCTCACCAGCTATGGCGTCACGCGCCTGCTCAAGCCCATCGTCGACGGTCTCGCCGATCCGAAGAGTTTCCAGCTGTGGTTGCCGGCCGCGCTGGTCGGCCTGTTCGTCGCGCGTGGCCTGTTCGGCCTGGCGGGCGATTACACGATGGCCCGCTCGGGCCGCGGCGTCGCGCGCGACCTGCGCCTGATGCTGATGCGCAAGTATTTCCGCCTGCCGGGCGAGCGCTTCGACGCCGAGCCCGTCGCCTCGATGCTCACGCGCCTGGGCGGCGACACCGAACAAGTCGCCGGCGCCGCCGTCGATGCGTTGAAGGTGATGATCAGCGCGAGCCTGACCACCGTCGCGATGATGTGGGCGATGTTGTCCACCAGCTGGCGCGTCACCATCGCCCTGTTGTTGCTCGCGCCGTTCCTGGTGTGGGCGATGAACAAGGTGGGCGGGCGCTATCGCAACATCAACCACCGCATCCTGGAAAACGCCGCCGACATGCTGCAGTCCGCCGACCAGGCGCTGCACGGCCACCAGGAAGTGAAGATCTACGGCGCGCAGGAAAGCGAGATCGGGCGTTACGCCGACCAGACCAACAAGAACCTGCGCCTGGCCCTGAAGGTGGAAGTCACGCGCGGTTCGATTTCCTTCTTCGTGCAGGTGCTCGGCGCGATCGGCATGGCGGTGCTGCTGTTCCTCGCCGCGCGCGAAGCCGCCGCCGGCCGCCTGACCGCTGGCGACTTCACCGTGCTGATGACGGCGATGGTCGCGATCATCCCGCCGCTGCGCCAGCTCACCAACGTGCAGGCGATGCTCCAGCGCGGCGTGAATTCCGCCGAGCGCCTGTTCTCCGTGCTCGATGCGCCCGATGAGCGCGACACCGGCAACGCACCGCTCAAGCGGGCGAAGGGCGAACTGGAATTCCGCCACGTCACCGCGCGGTATCCGAACCAGGTGCGCCCGGCGATCGACGACATCAGTTTCATCGCCAAGCCCGGCACGGTGACCGCGATCGTCGGCCGTTCGGGCAGCGGCAAGAGCACGCTGATCAAGCTGATCCCACGTTTCTACGAACCCGAATCCGGCCAGGTGCTGCTCGACGGCCGCCCGCTCGAAGATTACGCACTGGCCGACCTGCGCCGCCAGGTCGCGATGGTGAGCCAGCGCGTGATCCTGTTCGACGCCAGCGTCGGCAACAACGTGGCCTACGGCGAAATGGAAGGCGCCGATGCGCAGAAACTCGCGCAGGCCGTGCGCGGCGCCAACGCGATGGAATTCGTCGAACGCCTGCCCGATGGCATGGACACGCGCATCGGCGAACACGGCGGGCGCCTGTCCGGCGGCCAGCGCCAGCGCTTGGCGATCGCACGCGCGCTGTTGAAGGATGCGCCGCTGCTGATCCTCGACGAAGCCACCGCCGCGCTCGACAACGAATCCGAACGCCTCGTGCAGGATGCGCTCAATCATTTGATGCCCGATCGCACGACGATCGTCATCGCGCATCGCCTCTCGACCATCGAACACGCCGACCAGGTGCTCGTCCTGGACGAAGGCCGCCTGGTGGAGCGGGGCACGCATGCGCAACTCATCGCGAAGGACGGCGTGTACGCGCACCTGCATCGCATGCAGTTCCGCGAGCAACCGGCCGAGGCATGAAGAAGGGCGACACGCCGGGCTGGTGGTATTCCGATGGCCCGGTGCCGCTGGGCGCCCGCGCGCTGAGCGGCGTGTACGGCGGCCTCGTCGGCATGCGCCGCAAATGGTACGGCCGCGGTTGGCTGAAACAACAGAAGGCCGGCGTGCCCGTCATCGTCGTGGGCAATGTCGCGGTCGGCGGTACCGGCAAGACGCCGCTGTCCATCGCGCTGATCGAGCGCCTGCGCGAGGCCGGCTGGAACCCCGGTGTCGCCAGCCGCGGTTACGGTCGCGCCGATCCCAAGGCCGCGCGTTGGGTCGATGCGAAAACCGCGCCGGCCGATGGTGGCGATGAACCCGTGCTCATCGCATTGCGCACCGGCGCGAAGGTGCGCGTGGACCGCGACCGCGTCGCCGCCGCGCGCGCGCTCGCGCAGGCCGGCTGCGACATCGTCGTGTGCGACGACGGCCTGCAGCATTACCGGCTCGCGCGCGATGTCGAGATCGATGTCGTCGACCTGCGCCGCCACGGCAACAATCGCCTGCTGCCCGCCGGCCCCTTGCGCGAACCGGTGCAGCGCGCCGAGCAATGCGACTTCCGCGTGGTCAACGTGGGCGGCGACGACGTGCCCGCCGGTTTCGGCGAGTGGCCGATGCGCCTGGTGCCGGGCGGCGTGCAGCCGATCGAAGGCGGGCGCCCGAAACCGCTGTCCGCGTTCTCGGGCCAGCGCGTGCATGCGGTCGCCGGCATCGGCAATCCCGATCGCTTCTTCAACATGCTGCGCGCGCACGGCATCGCGGTGGTGCCGCATGCCTTCGCCGACCACCATGCCTACGTGCCGGCGGATTTCGAATTCGGCAGCCGCCTGCCGGTGCTGATGACCGAAAAGGACGCGGTGAAATGCCGCGCCTTCGCCGACAGTGCGTTTTACTCCGTGCCGGTGCGCGCCGAATTGCCGGAAGCGTTCTGGATCGCCTTGTTCGACAAACTGCCGCCGAAGGGGCCTGCCGCCGCATGATCGCCGCGCCATCCAGCGAATTCGTCGTCGCCATTCCCGCGCGTTATGCCGCCTCGCGCCTGCCGGGCAAACCGCTGCGCGCGCTCGCCGGTGAACCGCTCGTGCTGCACGTCGCGCGCCGCGCGCTCGCCGCCGGTGCGCGCGAAGTGTGGGTCGCCGCCGACGACCAGCGCATCGCCGACGCCCTCGCCAACAGCGGCGTGCGCATCGCGATGACCTCGCCCGATCACGCCTCGGGCACCGATCGCCTCGCCGAATGCGCGCGCATCGCGGGTTGGTCGGCCGACACCATCGTCGTGAACCTGCAGGGCGATGAACCCTTCGCGCCGGCCGCCGGCCTCCAGGCCGCCGCCATGGCGCTGGCCGGGTCCGATGCGGAGATGGCCACGCTCGCCACGCCGATCGAAGACGTCGAGACGTTGTTCGATCCCAACGCCGTGAAGCTCGTGCGCGGCGCCGACGGCAACGCGCTGTATTTCAGCCGCGCGCCCATTCCGTGGCCGCGCGATGCGTTCGCCGCGGATCGCGGCACGCTGCCCGAGGGCGGCCATTGGCTGCGCCACATCGGCCTGTACGCGTATCGCGCCGGTTTCCTGCAACGCTTCGCCGCGCTCCCGCCCGGGCGCCTGGAGCGCATCGAATCGCTGGAACAACTGCGCGTGCTCGAAGCCGGCTTCCGCATCGCGGTCGCGCTGTCGCCCGAACCGTTCCCGCCCGGCGTCGACACGCCCGAAGACCTGGCGCGCGCCGAAGCGCGACTTTCGTCAGGCACGTGAACCTTCGACCCAAATCACGCATGCTGCATCGCACCCATCCCTAGAATCGGGCGCGACGGGAATGGCCGGAAGTTCGGAGCAGGTGGGGATGGGACGTACGCTGGTGCCGGGGTTTCCTTCGTCGTTGCATTGGTTGAACGCGGCACCGCCGGCGTCGGCGCATTTGCGTGGCTGGCTGACGGCGGTGGCCTTCGTCAACATCGGTTCGGCCTGGTCGATCCAGGCGATGCACGACCTGCAGGCGCTGCGCCTTCGCCATCCCGGTCGCCTGCGTGCCTTCGCCGTGCACGTGCCGCGCTTCGACCACGAACGCGATCCGCGCCGCACCCTCAAGCGCGCCAACCGCCACGGCATCACCTTGCCGCTGGCGATGGATGCCGATTGGGTCGCGTGGCAACAGTGGGGCGTGCGCTCCTGGCCGACCGTCGTGCTGATCGACGGCAACGGCGACGTGCAGGGGCGGCTGGAAGGCGGCGATGCCCTCGGCGATCTCGACAAACGCCTGCAGGCCCTCGCGGGCACGCCGACGATCGAAGACGACACGCAGTCGCGCAAGGTGCGCGAGCCCGCGATGCCGCTGATGTTCCCCACGGGCCTGGCGGTCACGCCGCAATACATCTACATCGCCGACAGCGGCCACAACCGCGTGCTCGAATGCAGCCACGCCGGCCGCATCCTGCGCGTGTTCGGCACGGGCGACGCGAACCTGATCGACGGCGACCCGGCCCACGCGTCCTTCCATTGCCCGCACGGCCTGGCCTTGCAGCGCGACATGCTCTACGTCGCCGACACGGGCAACCACGCGGTGCGCCAGATCAACCTGCGCAGCGGCGACACCAAAACGCTGTGCGGCAACGGCAAGCGCGGCACGCCGACCGAAGGGCCCGTGCGCGAATCTTCCTCCGTGCGGCTCGACGCGCCGCGTGCGGTCGCGGTGTCGAACGACCAGTTGCACATCGCGCTCACCGGCGACAACAAGCTGTGGACCTACGACCTGGGCCGCGACCTGCTCACGTTCCGAGCGGGCTCGGGCGAGCTTGCGGTGAAGGACGGCATCGGCTCGGCGGCGGCCTTCGCGCAACCGGTGGCGCTCGCGGCCGTGCAGCAGAACCTCTACGTGTGCGACAGCGCGGGCTCGGCGATCCGCGCGCTCAAGCTCGGCGACCATTCGGTGCAGACCTTGCTGGGGCAGGGGCCCTGGGCCTTCGGGCATGTCGATGGGCCGCGCAACATCGCGCAGCTGCAGGAGCCGCAGGCGATCGCGCTCGACCCCGACCTGCCGCTGCTGTGGATCTGCGACTCCGGCAACGACCGCCTGCGCAGCCTGCGCCTGGGCGGCGGCGAGATGACCACGCACATGCTCCCGCAACCGCTGCACGGCCCCTCGGGCCTGGCGGTGGGCGCCGGCGCGGTGTGGATCGCCGACACCGACGCGCACGCGGTGCTGCGCGTGGACCCGAAAACCGGTGCGGTTCAGCATGTGCCGATTGGGGAATGACGCGGCCGCCCCGATAATGTCCCGGTGACGACGCAAGCCCCGCAACAAGCACCCTTCGACGGCAAGGCCTTCGCCCGCGGGCTGGGCACGCAGCCCGGCGTGTACCGCATGTACGGCAAGGACGATGCCGTGCTGTACGTCGGCAAGGCGCGCGCGCTGAAGAACCGCGTCGGCAGTTACTTCAACGCCACGCCCAAGGCGGCGCGCACGATGGCCATGCTCGCGCAGGTCGTGCGCATGGAAACCACCGTCACGCGCACCGACGCCGAAGCGTTGCTGCTCGAAAACCAGCTGATCAAATCCCTGCAGCCGCGCTACAACGTGCTGCTGCGCGACGACAAGAGCTATCCCTACGTCCTGCTCACGCAGGAACCGTGGCCGCGCCTGGCCTTCCATCGCGGCCCGCGCGCGATCGCCGGGCGTTACTTCGGCCCATATCCGAGCGCCGCGGCCGTGCGCGAAACGCTCAACTCGATGCACAAGCTGTTCAAGTTGCGCAGTTGCGAGGACAGCGTCTTCCGCAACCGCTCGCGGCCGTGCCTGCAATACCAGATCGGGCGATGCAGCGCGCCCTGCGTCGGGCTTGCGCCCGCGCGCGATTACGCCGACGCCACGCGGCGCGCCTCGCTGTTCCTCGACGGCCGCAGCGAGGAACTCGGCAACGAATTGACCTCGGCGATGGAAGCGGCGAGCCAGCGTCTGGATTTCGAAGAGGCCGCGCGCCTGCGCGACCTGGTGGCCACCATCCGCAAGATGCAGGCGCGCCAATACGTCGACGGCCAGGCCGCCGACCTGGACGTGCTGGCCGTCGCGATGCAGGGCGCGTCGGCGTGCGTGTTGCTGCTCGCCTTCCGCGACGGGCGCAACCTCGGCACGCGCGCGTTCTTCCCCAAGACCAACGGCGCGCCGCCGGACGAAGTGTTGTCCGCATTCGTCTCGCAGTACTACGCCGAACAACCGCCGCCGCGCGAAATCGTGCTCGATCGCGACGTGCCCGATCGCGAGCTGATCGAAGTCGCGCTGTGGGAAACCGCCGGCCGCAAGATCCAGCTCAAGTGCAACGTGCGCGGCGAACGCGCCGGTTATGTCGACCTGGTCAAGCGCAACGCCGAACTCACGCTGGCGACGGAACTGGCGAGCCACGCCGCACAGAGCGCGCGTGCCGAAGCCTTGCGCGAGATGTTCGGCCTGGCCGAAGCGCCAAAGCGCATCGAATGCTTCGACATCAGCCACACGATGGGCGAGGCGACGGTGGCCTCGCAGGTCGTCTTCGACGAAAACGGCGCCGTGCGCGCGCAATACCGCCGCTACAACATCACCGGCATCGAACCCGGGGACGACTACGCGGCGATGCACCAGGCGCTCGAGCGCCGCTTCCGCCGCGCGATCGAGGAGGGCGGGGTGCTGCCCGATGTCCTGCTGATCGATGGCGGCAAGGGCCAGCTCGCGCAGGCCAATGCGGTGTTGAAGGATCTCGGCGTCTCGTCGGTGTACGTGGTCGGCGTCGCCAAAGGCGAGGAACGCCGCCCGGGGCACGAGACGCTGATCCTTCCCGACGGGCGCGAACTGCGCCCCGGGCCCGAATCCCCCGCGCTGCAACTGGTCCAGCAAGTGCGCGACGAGGCCCACCGCTTCGCCATCACCGGCCATCGCGGCAAGCGCCAGAAGGCGCGCAGCACCAGCCGGCTGGAGGACATCCCCGGCATCGGCCCGCGCCGCCGCGCGAGCCTGCTCAAGCATTTCGGTGGCCTGGGCGGACTGAAGCAGGCCGGCGCCGAGGAGATCGCGCGCGTGGAAGGGGTCAATGCCGCGCTCGCCGAACGAATCTATGCCACGCTGCACGGGCTGCCGATGCCGGCGGCGGGAACACAGGCAGGACGCGACGGATGAAGATGACGGTACCGACCTGGCTCACCATCGCCCGGATCGTGATGATCCCCGTGCTGGTCCTGGTGTTCTACCTCCCTTACAAGTGGACCAATTTCGCGGCGGCCTTCGTCTTCGCCTTCGCCTCGTTGACCGACTGGCTGGACGGCTGGATCGCGCGCCGCTGGAACCAGTATTCGGCCTTCGGCGCGTTCCTGGACCCGGTGGCCGACAAGCTGATGGTCGCCACGGCCCTGTTCCTCATCGTGCAGAGCCACCCCACGCGCTGGATGGCCCTGTGGGCGGCGGTGATCGTCGGCCGCGAGATCGCGGTTTCCGCGCTGCGCGAATGGATGGCCGAAATCGGCCAGCGCAAGAAAGTGGCCGTGGCCAGCATCGGCAAGATCAAGACCATCGTGCAGATGGTGGCGGTGACGCTGCTGCTGTACCACGAGCCGCTGCTGGGGATCCGCGTGTTCACGATCGGCGAATGGATGCTGGCGGCCGCGGCGCTGCTGACGCTGTGGAGCGGATTCGAGTATCTGCGTGCGGCCTGGCCGGCATTGCGTGAGCAAGCGCATGCAGGTGTTGACAGTCCATGATTCGCCCGTAAAATGGCGGGCTCAATGCGGGAATAGCTCAGTTGGTAGAGCACGACCTTGCCAAGGTCGGGGTCGCGAGTTCGAGTCTCGTTTCCCGCTCCAAGTTTTGGACTCGATTGTCCAGGTCGAAGCCCCGTTCGCGGGGCTTCGTTGTTTCAGTCGGATGTGGTTGAATCCGATACGTCATCCGGCCGGGTGGCAGAGTGGTTATGCAGCGGACTGCAAATCCGCGTACGCCGGTTCAATTCCGACCTCGGCCTCCAGATCACGACAAAGGGTTGCGCGAAAGCGCAGCCCTTTTTCTTTGAGGAGCCGCCCCATGAACTGGCTTGAGTGGTACCGCATCGTGGCGTACCGGGACGTCCGCGATGTTCCGCGCTTCCTGCTCGCGACCAATGCCACCGAAGACGCCTTCTGGATCCTGGATGCAGGTTTCGACGACGCGCACGCCACCATCTACACGATCCATGATGCCGGGCGCGTTTTGGCTGAAGCGACCGAGCGCTTCGAACGGCATGCAGCCGATCCCACAGCACTCCCCGCAGTCGGATGCATTCCGGTCGAGCATGTGCAGTTCGATGAAACGGGGCGCAGTGCGTTGAAGCTGACAAGCCCGCCGATCACCTGACGTCACCTGCGGAACACGGTCTCCGAAAACCCGCGCGCCGCACTCACCGTGATGTGGTCATCATCGAAATACAGCGAGTTCCCGTCCTTCGTCATCGGGCACACGGCAGGCGTGCAGAAGTAGTCTGCGGGTTCGATGTACTGAACATTCGGGTGCATCGCGATTTCAGCGCGCATGAACGCGCGCACGGGTGCGGCGCGGCGTTCGAACTCGGCGCGTGACATCTTGCATTGCGCCACTTCGTCGGCCGCGCCGCGAGCACGGAACGGAAATCGTCGCGGCCATCCTGTCGCGGCAGGCGGTCGAGCCAGAAGCCGCCGAGGACGACGGTCGGTGCGCGCCGTGCGAACGCGAGCGCGCTCGCGTTGAAGCGCGCGCATGTCCTCGCGCCGGCGTGGCGTGCCGAGGGCAGGCATGTGTCCATCGTCAGTTGTCGCACCACGCCGTAGTGCTCAGCGAAAGGATTTCCGCGCGTGGTGAACGGACGTGCGGACATCGGCGCGTACGAGCGATAGCTCACGCCTCGGGCGGTGGACTCTCCGGTACCGGCTCCGGCTGCATCGGCAGTTCGGGCGGTGAGTCCACCCACGCCCAGAAGATCCGGTAGCCGACGGCGAGCAGCACGGGCCCGATGAACAAACCGACGACGCCCATCGACACCATGCCGCCCAGCGCGCCGATGAGCACCACCGGCATCGGCACCGAGACGCCGCGTCCGAGCAGCAGGGGTTTGAGCACGTTGTCGACGAGACCCGCAAGGAAGACGTACACGCCGAAGACGATCGTCGCCGCGTCGAAGCCACGCGTCGAGAACACGTAGACGATCACGGGAATCGTGACCAGGCTGACGGGGATCTGCACGATACCCAGCATCAACACCAGCAGCGCAAGCACGCCCGCGGCCGGCACGCCCATCAGCACGAAGCCCAGCCCGATCAGCAGCATCTGGATGAAGGCGATGCCCACCACGCCCTGCGCCACCGCGCGGATGGTGGCCGTGCACAGTTCTGCGAAGCGAAGGCCGCGTTGCTCGCCGAACAGGCGTGCGGCGATGCGATGCGACGCGTTTGTTGCGGCTTGCGCATACGCCATCCAGATAGCGGCGATCGCGAGCGCGGCGAGGAACATCAACAGGCCGACCGCGGCGCCGGCCGTCTTTCCCAGGACGGCGAAGGTGAACGTGCGCAACTGCGGCGCGAATTTCATCGCCAGGTCGGTCAGGTGCGTCGAGGCTTGCATCCAGACCGCATGCAGGCGCTCGCCGATGATCGGCCAGGTCTTGACCGAATCGGAGGGCGGCGGAATCTGGAAGCGTCCGCTGCGCGCCATCTCCAATGCGTAGGCCGCCGAATCGGCGATCGACGCGGCCATCAGATACAGCGGAACGAGCAGCACCGCGATGAGCACGAGGAGGATCGCCGCCGACAGATGACCGTCCTTCCAATGCAATCGGCCTTGCAACCTGCTCTGCAGCGGATAGAGCGTGACCGCGAGGATCACAGACCACACCATCAGGTTCAGGAACGGCCGGAAGACGGTGTAGCAGCAGACAGCGAGGATCACCACCAGCCCGACGCGCACGTACACGTCGATCAGCATGCGCGGCCAAACCTTTTCAAAGAGGGGCGCAGGCATCGGCTTTCCCCGGGGTTGTCTTGCTTACTACGTCATCCCCCGGCGGCAACGGCCCATGCGCGATGGGCGCGGCCTCCAACCGCGCCCATCGGGGCCCTTCACACAGCGCGCAACTACGGCGCCGGCGCCCAACCCATCGAATCCGGCGACCCATCCGGGTGCGACCACCACCGCAGGCCGCTGACGCCACCCGGGCAACCGTCGCCACGCGTGCGCGTCTGCAGCACGCCGAAGGAGGTCGTCAGGCCCGCGCCGTAGCAGCCACCGCGGTTGTCGGTGAACAGGTAGTCGCGGCTCGAATTCCATTCGGTTTCCGCGTTCGTCGGTTCGCCGACGTACTGCCGCGTGGCATCGAACACATCGGCCAACCTGGTCTCGTAGCGCGCCGTGCCGCGATGGAATTGCGAGGTGCGGATGCTGCGCGCCTGGTGCACGGTCATCTGGATGTTGTTCGCGACGATGCCCGATTGCTCGTCGACACTCCGCCACTCCCCGTCCTGGAAGTAATCGATGAGCAACGGGTAGCTCGTCGCCAGCTTGTCTTCGCTCAACAAGGTCGTGCCCAGCGTGCGGCGGCTGGTGCGGTCGACGTTGCTGGCCAGGCGCACCTTCTGCAGGAAGGAACCGAAATAGTCGTCGGTCCGGTCTTCCGGCGCGGTCACGTCCCAGGTCACCGCGTCGGTGAAGCGATTGCTCTGGATCACGGTGCTGCGGATGCGCCCGCGCGAGGTATCGACATAGCCGTCGATGTGGAAGTCGCGCCGCGCGCGCGTGGTCACCGTGCCGGTGAGGTGATGGGTCAGGCCCATGCCCGGCGGCGTGAAGTCGGTTTGCGCGAGCGTGTTGGTTTCCGTGGGGCTCGCCGGCCCCAACGTGTTGGCGGTCACCGCACCGGGCACGATCGCGCGGCCATGGTCGGTGTAGAGGATCAACTGTCCGCCCACGAAGACCTGGTTATCGGGCTCGTTGAGCACCTGCAGGATGATCGTGTGCGTCGCGCCGTTGTTGAGCCGGCCCGCGAAGGGCGTCAGATCCACGCGGAAGGGAATGAAGTTGTTCGCCTGCACGCCGGGTGCCGGCAGGTTCACCGTGTTGCGCAACGCGTTGGTCATGTTGCTGGGCAACCACGGGAACACCGGCGCCAAGCCCGCACGCGTGCCGTCGATCAGCACTTCCACTTCGCGGAAACTGCCGCCGCGGCAACCGTGCGGCGGATCGCCGAAGATCGAATGGCTGTCGCCCATCGCGAAGGGCGTGTGCAGCAACGGGAACGCAATGAACGAGGCATCGGGTGCGCATTGCGGCCAGATGCGACGGTCGGTGCCGAGCACCTGCGCATACACATCCACGAAGGCCTGGATGGTGTTGCGCGGCAGCGTGCCTTCGAAGTACGCGTTGTTGCCGGCGGCATCGGGGAAGGCGATCGGGAAGACGGCATCGGCCACGCGCTGCGCGGGCGTGGTGGTGTTGGCGCGATAGAACAACAGGCGCACGGCTGAAACGCGTGCTTGCAGCCCTTCGAAAACGAGATAGTCGTTGTCGAAGCTGCCCGGGAAAACGAAGCCCTCCGGGCGCGTGAAGTAATTCTGCAGCTCGGTGACGTCGCGTTCGAAACGCCACACCGGGATGTCGTCGGAGATCTGCGTCGACCCCGCCCACAGCGTGCCGCCGTCATGACCCGCGAAGTCGGTGTAATACAACTGGATGCTGCCGGCCGGATCGGCGTTCTCGCGCGGGCCGGTGAGTTCGACCACCAGGGTGATCTTCGAATACGGGCCCGGACAGGTGGTCGCGGGAATCAGCGTGGGTTCGGTCTCGGCGAAGCGGAAAATCCCGCGTTCGGTGGAGATCGTCTGCACGCACGGCGTGCCCGACGCGCGCGGCACGCGGGGTTCGACCTGCAGCGGGTCGGCGCCGGCCGCCGATGGCAGGAGTGAAGCGGCGAACAGGTTGATGCGTTGCGCGCGCTCGGCGTTGGATGCGTGCGTCGCGCTTGTCGCATGGGGCGCGACCGATGCATGTGCGGTGCGCGGCGTTGCCTCGCGTTGCGCGGTGCCCAGCGCCCAGACGCCGAACGTGCAAAGCGCGGCGCCCGCGATCGCGAGCCCGCGCACGATGGATTGCGTGGACATTGGCTTCCTCCCTCCCGGCACTCGAGTGAGTGCGGGGGCGGAAACTGCGTTCGGCGCTGTGTGCACGGTGTGCAAAGCAATCACGCGTGCATTACCGCAGAGTTCGCACGCGCGCTGAATGGCGCAACCCCCGCTCGGGTGAACGCTGGTCACCGCCGTGGGCCGACGTGCGTGCTGCATCGCAGCGGATCGACTGCGCGGCGGGCGGCGTCGTAAGCTCGCGCTTCGCGACGCATCGGCCCACTGACTTGTCGAAGACCGCAGCCCAGGTCGTCCTGCTTTCCGGCGGCAATCCGCAGATCGCCAAGGGCGATGGCGACGGCCCCGTGCAGGCTTACATCGCCGCGATGCCCGAGTGGAAACGCGAGGTCGGGCGCCGGCTCGATGCCCTGGTCGAACGCACCGTGCCCAACCTGCGCAAGGCGGTGAAGTGGAACTCGCCGCTGTATGGCGTGGAGGGGCAGGGCTGGTTCCTCGGCGTCCACTGCTTCACCCGGTACGTCAAGCTTTCGTTTTTCAACGGCGCGTCACTGGACCCCGAGCCGCCGATCGGTTCGAAGGATCCGAAGACGCGTTACTTCCACATCCACGAAGGCGATGCGTTCGACGAGCACCGGCTCGCGCAATGGATCGCGCAGGCGGCCAAGCAGCCCGGATGGATGCAATGAGCGCACAGGAGCGTGCATGAAGAAGGCAAGTCGGCAGGCAGGCAACGGCGACGCATCGGCCCACATCGACGCGCGCATCGCGGAGTTGGACGACTGGCGCGGCAAGACGCTCGCGCAGGTGCGCTCGATCATCCTCGCCGCGGATCCGGAGGTCGTGGAGGAATGGAAGTGGGGCGTGCCCGTGTGGTCGCACGCCGGCATCATTTGCACCGGCGAGGCGTACAAGAAACACGTCAAGCTGACTTTCGCCAACGGCGCGTCGATCGCCGATCCGAAAGGGTTGTTCAACTCGAGCCTGGAGGGCAACGTGCGCCGCGCGATCGACCTCCAGGAAGGCGAGCAGATCGATGAGAAGGCGCTGGGTGCGTTGATCCGCGCGGCGGCGGCGCACAACACGAAAAAGAAAGCGAAATAACCGACGCGCCGCCTCCGTGCGAGGCGGCGCGCGATTCGCGATTACTTGCCCTTCGGCAGGAATTGCTTCGGCAAGGGCAAGTCCGGCGATTCGCCCTGCCACATCAACGACACGATCCACCAACGCTTGCCGTCGTTCATCAGCTGCAGCGTGTTGATGCCGCGCATCGTGTGATCGTCTTTTTCGATCTTCGCCTCGTAGGTCGTGAAGACGTGGGCGATGTTGCCGAACTGATCGGTGGTCCGCGCCAGTTCGTGTTCGTGGAAACCTTTCTCCAGCAGCAAGGGGCCGGAGGAGGCGATGTAGTCGTTGACGCTGAGCAGGCGGATGCCGATGGCGTCTTTGCTCTTGCCGCCGACCGGCATCATCCGCGCGCCGGGCACGAACAGCGAGCGCATGCGGTTCCAGTCGCGCGCCTGGCCGGGCGGGCCGGAGATCACGTCGTAGAGCGCGGCGATGATGCCGTCGAGCGTGGCGACGTCGGCGTCCTTCGCGGGCGGGATGGGCGTGACCACCGGGTTGGCCGGCGGTTCGGCGTGCGGCGCGGTCTGGGCGAAGGCCGGCGCGCAGGTGAGCGCGAGGAGCAGGGTCAGCGGAAGGCGCATGCGAAGGTCCGGGTCGGCGTCTGGTGGACGGGCGATCAGGCCATCGGCAGGGCGGCGCGGACAGTGCCACAAGCTGGGGTCATGTCCCCCTGGATTCGTTCTCCATCGCCTTCTCGACGATCTGCCCGTACAGGGACACCAGGCGGCTCGCGAGCGGCTGCAGCTCCGGGTGGCGCGCGACGTACTGGTGGCTCAGGTTGGCGTCTTCGACCAGGTCCTTGAGGAATTCGAACTCGCCGTCGTCGAGCTTCGTGCCGGCATCCACGCGCTGCTGCAGTTCCAGCATGCGCGGCAGGCGCGCATTGAGGCGATCGAGCAGCACCTTGCTGACCGCGTATTCGTCCGACATTGCACGGCGCCCGCCTAGGGCTTGGGTTCGTCGATCGCCTGCCAGCCGCTGTCAGGATCGAAGCTCTTGATCTTCGCGACCGCGCGATCGGTGTCCTTGCCCAGGTCGCGTTCGAACACGCCGCCGTCGTGGCTGATCATGAAGGACTTCAACCCGGTATCGCCGTATTTCGCCGGCCAGGCGATGAGGGCGAACCCGCGGCTCATGTTGTCGCCGAGCACGTATTTGTACGCGCCGCCGGGCGCCGAAGGGCCTTGCGATTCGAGGATGCGGTAGCGGTAGCCGAGGTATTCGCCCTTCGGCGTGTCGTCGCCGAACAGCGGGCCGAGCGGGCTGATTTCGCCGCTGTCGTCGTCGGCCCAATACAGGCCGTCGTGTTGCCCGTCGGTGCTGATGAACTTGCGCGCGTATTCCAGCACGCCGTCGCCGTCGCGATCTTCGTCGGCGTAGTCGTTCTGCGCGTCGTGGTAGGTGCGCAAGGCATCGATCACGTCGATCTCGTTGCGGCCGATGCGGCGTGCGCGGATTTCATCGGCGCCCGCGACGAGGTCGTAGTGCCAGCCTTTCGCGTCCTTCTTCAGGGGCACGGGAAGGGTCCACGCATCCGCGCCCACCGCGAGCATCTTGCTGCCCGTGCCGGTGTCGGTCCACGAATGGCGATCGCGATACTTGGCCAGGAATGCATCGACATCGCTGCGGTCGACGCTGCCGGTCGGGATGTAGGTGCGCCAATCCTTGCCGAGCAACGCGGCCAGTTGCGTCGCGTCGGCCTGCGTGGTGCCGAGCGCCTTGACGAGCGCGTCGCCTGCGGCGTCGGGCGTCGGGAAGGCTTGCTGCGCGAAGGCGGGCATCGCGAAGGCGAGCGCGGCGAACGTTGCGATCGGAAGCAGCCTGTTCATCGACGACGTCCTCCACCATGGGCGCCACCGGAAGCGGCGCGTTGCGGTTGATGCGATGCCTGGCGTTGTTGTCCGCCGCCACCGCCGCGCGGTTGTCGGTTGACCTGGTGGGAGGCTTGTTGTCGACCACCGCCCTGGCGCGACTGGCTCTGGCTCGCGCGGCCGCGTTGCGCGGCGGCGTGCGACTGCTGTGGTTGGCGCGCGCCCGAGAAGGCATCGTTGTGCGGGCGTTGCTGGCGATTCGCCTGTTGCCGCGCCGCATCGCGCGAGGCGTGGTTGTTCGCGCCTTGTTGGCGATGTTGCGTGGGTTGCCGGTTTTGACCGGCCTGGCGGTTGCCGGCGTTCTGTCGATTTCCTGCGTTGGCGCGATTGCCTGCGTTCGCACGATCGCCGGCACCTGCGCGATTCGCGCTGGCTGCCGCGCGATTGCGCTGCGCATCGCGATTTCCGCCCGCCGCCGTGCGATCCCGTGCATCGGCGCGCGCGCGATCGGCACCACCGCGTTGCTCGACATCGCGCCGCGCTGTCTGCGCGCGTTGCTGCGCTTCGCGATTGTTGCGCGCCGGCGACTCCATGCCGCGACGTTCCATCGACTGTCGCGCTTCCGCACGCCGCGCATCATCGCCACGCATGCGATCACGCGAGGCCGAATCGGGCAGGCGATTGGAGAACTTGTCGCGGTTGACCTGGTCGCGATACGGCACGCCGTCGCGATGCAGGCTGTTGTGCTGCCAGTTGCCGTTGCTGATCTGCCGGTTGGTGTTGATGCTGTTGTAGCGGTTGACGTTGATGTTCACGTCGTTGCCGCCCCAATCCATGTCGCCCCACAGCGAATCGGCGATCGCCACGCCCGTGCCCCACGCCAGGCCGCGCGCGAGCGCGCTGCCGACCGGGTAATACGCCGACGGCGGCGGATAGTAGGGCGGTGGATACGAGGGATAGGCCCACGTGCCGTAAGCGGTGGTCGGGTTGTAGCTGGGCACGTAGACCGTCTGCGGATCGGCGGACTGGATGACGATGACATCGGTCGAGGCAGCCGGTGCGGCCGTCGTGACTGCGCCGCTGCCGCTTTCGTCATAGACCGGCGCCGGCTCGGAAGGCGGGGGCGCGGGTTGCGTGCTGATCTTCTGGTATTCGTTGCTGGCCAGGTTCCCCGCGTCCTGCGCCTTGTGGCGCAACTGCTGCACGGCATCCATCACGTTGTCCGGCTGCGCGAGGAAGGCATCGCCCAGGCGTTGTACCCATGCCGGATCCTGCCCGAGCGTCGCCAGCGCCTGCGGGAATGCGACGAGCGATTGCACGCTCGGGTCCCAGGGTTGATCGGCGACTTGCCGCACCGCGGCGTCGCCCTTGGCAGTCGGATTGGCTTTCGACCATGCGGCCGCATCGGCGACATCGCCCGGGTAGGTCGCCGCCATCAGCACCTGCGCGAGCAAGGGGTCGGGATACAGCGCGATGGGCGCGAGCATCTGCGCAAGCTCTTCCTGCGTGAACACACGATCGCGCGCAGCCGGTGCGGCCGGTGCCGCGGCGGTGGTGGCCGCGGGCGCAGGCGCCGCGGGGGCGGCTGCGGTCGCGGGTGTCGGTGTAGCAGGCGCCTTCGCCTCCTCCTTCTTGCACGACGCGCAAGCGAGGACAACGACGACCGGCAGCATCCATCGCATCGACATGGCAGGCCTCCCGACGGGAGCTTGCAGTCTGTTCGCCATGCCCGGCCCGCGCCACAGCAAAACAACCGACGGGGGACAGCAAAATTACTGAGCCGGATGGCAAGCTCGGCCGCAGGCGGGCGGCGTGTTCAGAACCCGAAGCGTGCGCCCGCGCCGAACAGCGTCAACGCGCCCAGCACCGCGAACAACCCGGCCGCCACGAGATGCACCAGCCGCATCGGCACGCGCGAGAGCAGCTTGTCGCCGAGGAACACGGCCGGGACGTTGGCGATCATCATGCCCAGCGTCGTGCCGAGCACGACCTCCACCGGCGCGGCGTACTTCGCGGCCAGGGCGATCGTGGCGAACTGCGTCTTGTCGCCCATCTCGGCAAGGAAGAAGGCGACCAGCGTGGTGCCGAAGACGCCCCAATGCTTCTTCGCATCGGCGTCCTTCTCGTCGAGCTTGTCGGGGATCAATGTCCACGCGGCCATGGCGAGGAACGACAGGCCGAGGATCCAGCGCAGCGGTTCGGGCCCGACCACGCGCATCAGCCACGCGCCGAGCGCGCCGGCGAGGGTGTGGTTGAAGATCGTCGCGGCGAAGATGCCGGCGATGATCGGCCACGGCTTGCGGAAGCGCGCAGCGAGGACGAAGGCGAGCAACTGCGTCTTGTCGCCGATTTCCGCAAGCGCGACGACGCCGGTCGATACGAGGAAGGCTTCCATGTGAATCCCTGGAACGGCCGCGCATTCTAGCGGACGGCCGCGTCAGGGGCCCGTTGAAGCAAGCGCGGCTCAGCGCGTGGAGGCCGCCGCGGGCGCGACCACCGATGCCTGCGCCGGCGGCGCGCCCGATGCGGCGTCGGCCAGCGCTTCGATCCGCGCGATGTGCGCGTCGTTGGCGGCGGCCTGGTTGGCTTCTTCGGCCGGATCGTTGCCCGAATGCTGGAAGCTTTCATGCCCGTGCGTCCACTGCACCCAATCCGGCGCGCCGTTCACCGAGCCGAAGAAGATGATCAAACCGATCGCGTACACGAACGGCGAGATGAGCAGGGACGAGAGCAATTGGAAGATCCCCGCCATCGCCCCGAGCTTGGACATCGCGACGATCGCGAGGATGAAGGCGACCAGGTTCAGCGACCAGCCCAGCAGCCCCAGGCCGGGGAAGGGCAGGAGGAATGCGAGCCACGCGATGCCCAGGCAAATCCATGCCGCCTTGCCCGCGGTATTCGGTGCGCGGGCAACGATCGTTTCGTTCATTGACGTCTCCACGCCGGCTCCCCGCCGGCCCGCGGCGAGGTTATCGCAGTTCACGCTATGCTGCGCCGCGCCGCCGCCCGGATGGCGAAACTGGTAGACGCAAGGGACTTAAAATCCCTCGATCGCAAGGTCATGTGGGTTCGATCCCCACTCCGGGCACCAACGCGCAAGGGGCCACATGCCGATCCTTCGCACGACCGCGCTTCAACTGTCCTTGCGCGCCGCGGTCGCCGCGGGGCTCGCGTTCTGGATCGCGTCGCTGCTCGGTGCGCACTACGCGATCTATGCGTTGGTCGGCGCGGTGATCGTCACCGATTTGTCTCCCAAGACGACACGACGGCTCGCGATCCAGCGCATGGCCGGCACGCTGATCGGCGCAGGCGCCGGTGCGTTGTTCGTCCATTTCCTTCCCAGCGGCCCGATTGCGCTCGGCTTCGCGATCCTGGTGTCGATGGCGACCGCCTACGCCTGTCGCTTCGAGACGCCCGCCGCGCGCGTGGCCGGCTACGTTTGCGCGATCACGATGTTCGCGCACGGCGGCGATGTGTGGCTGTACGCTTTCGACCGCGCATGGGAAACGATGGTGGGCATCGGCACGGCGCTCGTCGTCGGCCTGGTGCCCCTGTGGCTGCGCGAGGATGAGCCAGACCCGCGCTAGACTGGATGCAATGAGCACCGAACCTTCGGCATCGCCGTTCCCCGTCCTCAATGCGCTCGAAGCGCGCATCCTCGGCTGCCTGATCGAAAAGCAGGCCACCACGCCCGAGCAATATCCGCTCACCGAGAACGCGATCCAGCTGGCGTGCAACCAGAAGACCAACCGCGAGCCGATCATGGAGGTCTCGCCCGGCGACGTCGCGCATGCGGTGCGGCGCATGGAAGAGCGCCGTCTGGTCCGCAACACGCAATCGGCGCGCGCATTGCGTTTCGAACACAAGGCCGCGCAGGTTTACAGCCTGACGCCGCAGCAACTGGCGATCATCGCGATCCTGTTGTTGCGCGGGCCGCAGACGCCGAGCGAAATCCGAACGCGCACCAATCGCATGGCGACCTTCGCCGACCAGGACGACTTGCAACACGCGCTGGATCGGCTGCAGCAGAAGGACGCGCCGATGATCGTGCGCGTTCCCAGGTCCGGCGGGCAGCGCGAAGATCGCTACATGCATCTGCTGTGCGGGCCGGTCGATGTCGAAGCCTTGCGTCCTGCCGCCAGCGCGGAGAGTGCGAGTGGCGGTGCATCGCTGGGTGAGCGCGTCGCCGAACTCGAAGCGCGCGTGGAAGCCCTGGAACGCGTGATCGAACGCCTGGATCGATCAGCGGGCGCTTGAGGGGCCTTCCATCAGGCGCGCGATGAGCGCGATGTCTTCGCCCATCGTCGGCAGGTGCAGCACGCCGATTTCGTCGGTTTCGATGACCAGGCCCGCGCCGAGGTAGGACCACTCGGCTTCGGGGTAATCGGGCGCGTAGAGGCCGTCGTCGATGACGGCGACCACTTTTCCCTTGAGTCCATCGGCGTCGACGCGATCGCCGGGAAGGACGGATTGTCCGCTCTTGTAGCGCATGCGGCGGAAGTCTGGCACAGGCCAAATCGTCGCCATGTTCACGTCCGTGACCGCGCGCGGCGTGCGTTCAACGCACCATCTTGACGCCGAAACGGTCGGTCAGCTCCTGCTGGTCGATGTTCCCGTCGCCGTTGACGTCCATCCACTTGAAGCGCATCTCCGAGGCGCGATCGAGTTCGTCGGCGTCCAATAGTTCGTCGGCGTTGCGGTCGGCCACGCGCACGCGGTCGAGCGCATCGTCGGGGGTCACGCTCGGGCCCAGCAGCGGTGCGAGTTCGGCGGCGCTCAGGTGTTGGTCGCCGTCGGTGTCGAGCGCGCCGATCAGGACCTGCGCATCCACTTCGTACTTGCTCAGCCCGCCATCGTGGTTCACGTCCAGGCGCGAGAAGCGCTCGGCGGCGGTGGTCGCGATCTGCTGGGCGGCCAGCGGCGCGCTCGCCAGGACCAGGAGGACCGCGATTGTCTTCACTTGCACGGCCATGATCTGCCTCCACTCGCCCGGGAGCGGGCAGCAGACCAGCCGCCCCGGCACCGGGCAATTGGCCTTTCGCCCAATGGCCGCTTAGGATCGCCGCACGACCTTGGGGGAGGGCGCAGGGATGGCGGTGACAGGGAGTGAGTCGGGGGTCGCCCGCAAGGCGGCCTGGAGCGTCATGGTGTTCGTGGTCGGGCTGGCGATCCTCGCCCTGGCGGCGAAGTCGGCCTCGATGCGCGAGGCACGCAGCAACGAAGAAGCCGCGCAGGCCGTCGCATCCTCGCGCGTGGCCTCCGCGTTGTGGGCGGCGGCCGAACGCGATCGCCAGGCCTTGCGGACCTATCGCGGCAAGGTCGCGGCCTACTCGGCTGCGATGGATCCCGAGCGCATCATCGCGCCCGACGGCGCGGCGCAGGCGCGCGAGGCGATCGACCACTTCCGCCTGGCCTGCGCCGAATTCGATGCCGCACGCAACGCCTCGGACATGACGCTGTTGCAGCAGATCGATGCGATCCCCGGCGGCGGCGCCTCCACGCACGACGTGCGCGAAGCACTCGAACGCATCGACGCGCACGCGCAGCGCATGCGCGAAAACCAGCGTGCGCAGGCCGTTGCCCTGGGCGAGATCGTCGTGTTCCTGTCGTCGCATGCCGATGCGATGGCCTTCGACGCGCGGGGCCCGGTGTTCCGCGATGCCGCCGACCTGGACGCGTACAACACGCTCGCGCATGCGGCGCGCACCTTGTCGGCGGAAGAAGTGCGGCTCGCCGACGGCATCGAACTGCTCACCCGTGACGAGTTCGCGCGCCTGGCGCGCCGGTGATCAATCCGTATGCGTGAGCACGATGCGCCCGGGCTCGGCTTCCAGCATCCAGCCGGCGCGGTCGGCGGCGTGCGCGAGCAGCGGTGACAGCGCGCCTGCGTCGCTGCGTCGCGCCGACGGATCACGCACGGCATCGGCATCGACGACGCTCAATTGCCCGTTGTTCCGCGTGGCGAGGATGCGCGTCGCCTCGCGCAGATGCTTGCGCACGAGTGCACGCAGCAACAGCGCGGTTTCGCGTCGCGCGACGTTGAACGAACCGCTGGCGTCGATGGTCGTGATGTCCGACCACGGCGCGAGGCTTTCGGCGAGCAACGCGGCGGTTTCCATCGTTTCGCGTTGCACGGGCGCGCGCCGCGCGGCCCCGAACAACAATTCGATCAGCTCGGCCAATTCCTGCGTGCCGCGGTCCAGGCGTTGCAGGCGCGCGATGTTCGCCGGGTCCTGGTTCGGTTCGTCGAGCAGCACTTCGGCGACGCCCTGCACGACGGCGATCGGCGTGCGCAAGGCATGGCTGGCATCGGCGAAGAACGCGAGCTGGCGGGCGTCGGCATCGACCAGGCGCGCCTGGTAGGCGTCGATCGCACGCGCCAGATGGCCCAGTTCGTCGTTGGGCGCGCTTTCGCCCAGGCGCGTGGGCGAGGGTGCGACAGGAAGTGCATCGACGGCGTTGGACAAAGCCTTGACCGGCGCCAGTGCGCGCCCGGCGAAGATCCAGCCCAGGCCGCCGCCGAGCGCCACGCCGGCCAGCACCATCCCGGCGAGGAGGATGCGCAGGTGCACTTCGAGCGTTTCGATGTCGCCCAGGTCGATGGAGAACCACATGCGGCCGGCCGCGGTGTCGAACACGCCGACGTGGATGCCTTCGTGGCGATCGTCCTCGTGTACGCCCGGGCCGAAGCGCGCCAGGTCCGCCGGCGGCCGCGTGAGGTAACCACTCAGGCGTTGCGTGCGCGGCAATTCGACACGCAGCCGGTTGGCGATGCGCAGGCTGTAGTCCTCGGCCTGGCCGCGGAGCACCTCCTTGGCGATGATGTGCTCGTAATCCTCGGTGATCGCGATCACCGCGGCGGAGAACAGCAGCGTCATCACCAGCCCGAGCATCGCGCAGGCGAAGGTGACGCGTCGGCGCAGCGAGGCAGGCGAGGCGCTCATGCGGCGGGAACCTGGTAGCCCACGCCGCGCACCGACCGGATCAGCGCCGTGCCGAAGGGTTTGTCGAGCAGCGCGCGCAGCTCGTACATCTGCGTGTGCAGCGCGCCCATGTCGGTGGCGTCGCTGCCCCACGCGGCGCGCAGCAGTTTATCGTGCGGAACGATGCGCGGGGATTCGGACAACAGGGTTTCGAGCAACCGACCCTGCAAGCGGGTCAGCGGGATCTGCTGGCCTCCCCGGGTCGCCGTCATCGTGCCGGCGTCGTAGGCGAGCAGGGCGCCGCCGGTCTTCTGCACCGCGGGCGCGATGCGTCGGTGCAGGGCGCGCAGGCGGGCTTCGAGCTCGCGCAAGGCGAAGGGCTTGACCATGTAATCGTCGGCACCGTGTTGGAAGCCCCGCACGATGTCGTCGAGCGTGTCGCGGGCGGTGAGCATGAGCACGGGCACGCCGTGGCCCGCTTCGCGCAGGATCCGGCACAGGTCCAGGCCGTCGAGCCGCGGCAGGCCCAGGTCCAGGACGATCGCATCGAATCCGCCCTGCCGCGCGCGTGCCAGGCCGGTCGCACCGTCGCCGCAATGGTCCACTTCGTGCCCGCGCCGTTCCAGGAAATCCCAGATGTTGGCCGCGATGTCGTGCTGGTCCTCGATCAGGAGCACGCGCATGCCGGCGGCGGGTGGGGAAGGCATGTGCGAAGCGTGCCATGGGCGCGCGCCGGTGGGTTAACGAATGGCTGAGCCACGGCTGAGCAGCCATTACATTTCGACCCCGCACCCTGCGGGCTGTCCGTGCCCCGCGTGGAGCTGCCTTGTCGTTCCGGTCTTCGATTCCCGCCCGCCTGCGGCCGCTTGCGTGGCTCGGTGCGTGCTTCCTGTTCGTTTCCACGCTGACGCGGCTGGCGTTGCGGCTGCACGCCGGCGCGGCCGCCTTCGACGGCGTTCCGGGCGAGGTGCGGGTCTTCGCACTCGGCCTGGGCTACGACCTGCTGACCTTCCTGTATTTCGCCTGGCCGCTGGTGTTGTTGCTGTGGCTGTTCCCCAAGGGCTGGCTGGAGAAACGGCGCGGGCGCTGGCCGGTCGAAGCACTGTGCTTCGCGTTGCTCTGCGTACTGCTGTTCGTCGCGGTGGCCGAGTGGACGTTCTGGGACGAGTTCCAGACGCGCTTCAACTTCATCGCGGTCGACTATCTGGTCTACACCACCGAAGTCCTCGGCAACATCCGGCAGTCCTATCCGGTCGGCAAGATCCTCGCGGGCCTGGCGGTCGTCGCGGTTTCGATCGCGTGGTTCACCCGGCGCGGCCGGCGTGCGACGGGCGACGCGATGCCCTTCGCATGGCGCAGCGCTTTCGTCGCCGGATGGTTGCTGCTCACGCTCGCGGGAACGTGGTTCGTCGACAGCGAAATGAAGGATCGCGGGACCAACACCTACGCCGACGAACTGGCGGGCAACGGCATCTATCAATTCTTCGCCGCCTATCGCAACGCCTCGCTGGACTACGACCGTTTCTATCGCACGGTGCCGGCCGAGGAAGCGGTGGCGCAGGTGCGTCGCTCGCTCGCCACGCCCGACGCCACCTTCCTGTCGGCGACCGGCATCGACCGCCACATCCACAACGCGCGCCCGGAACGTCGGCTCAACGTCGTGCTGGTGAGCGTGGAAAGCCTGTCGGCCGATTACAGCGGGACCTATACGCAAGGGCCGTCGCTGACGCCGCAGCTGGATGCCTTGTCGAAGGACAGCCTGGTTTTTACCCGTCTGTACGCATCGGGCACGCGCACCGTGCGCGGGCTCGAAGCCCTGTCGCTGTCGGTGCCGCCGACGCCGGGTGAATCCATCGTCAAGCGCCCGGGCAATACCGGCCTTTTCAGCCTGGCCGAAGTGTTCAACGCGAAGGGTTACGACTCGGAGTTCCTGTACGGCGGCTACGGCGCCTTCGACGACATGAACGCCTTCTTCGCCGGCAACGGATACGGCGTGCACGACCGCACCGAAATCGCCGCCAAGGACATCCACCACGAAAACGTGTGGGGCGTGGCCGACGAAGATCTGTACACGCTCGCGCTGGATCGTTTCGACCGTGCGCACGCGGCGGGCAAGCCGTTCTTCGCGCACCTGATGACCACGTCGAACCATCGGCCGTATACCTTCCCGGCCAACCGCGGGCCGTGGCCGCAGAAGAAACGCCAGAGCGCAGTGCTGTACACCGACTGGGCCATCGGCGATTTCCTGGCGCGCGCGCGCAAGCACGCCTGGTTCAAGGACACGGTGTTCGTCTTCACCGCCGACCATTGCGCGATGAGCGCGGGCAAGGCGGCGCTGCCGGCGTTCCGCTATCGCATTCCCCTGTGGGTGTACGCGCCTGGGCACGTGGCACCGGGCACCTTCGACGGGCTGATGGGGCAGATCGACATCGCGCCGACGGTGCTCGGCCTGCTCGGCATGGATTACGACAGTCGCTTCTACGGCGTCGACGTGTTCGAGCACGCGCCCAACCGCGCCTTCCTCGGCACCTACCAGTTGCTCGGCTACCTGCGCGACGATCGCCTCGTGCAGCTTGCGCCGCATCGTCGCGTCGCCTCGCTGAAACCGGCGATGCGTGCCGACCTCGTGCAACCGGAGATGGCCGACGATCCGGGTTCGACCCTGCAGGCGGTGAGTTACTACGAGACGGCGGCGCATGCATTCCGCGATGGCGCGATGCGCAAGCTCGAGCGCGCTGCACCCGAGCCGCGCGAAGCACGCCCCGACGACGCAACCCCCACCGTGCAGGTGCCCGACCCGCAGCAACGCCCGCGGGCGGCGGGATGATCCGCCGCCGATTCGCGTGGCTGTGCCTCGCGGCCGCGGTCGTCCTGGCGCAGGTGACCGAGGAAGTCCTGGGCAACGAAAGTGCCCTGGTCGACCGCACCTTGCTCGTGGATATCCACGATGGCGTTCCGTCGAGTTGGGTGCGCGTGTTCGACCTGGCCACGCTGAGCGCATCGGTCAAGGTGTTGTTGCCCGCAGTCGCGTTGGTGTCGATCGCGCTGGCGTTGGCGCGGCGCCGCCATGAAGCCCTGTTGCTCGCCGTATCCGCGGGGCTGGCCTCGCTGGTCGTGTATTGGTCGAAGACGGCCTTCGGCCGCGCGCGCCCGGATCTGTGGGACACGCAGTGGTATTGGGGCTCGAGCTTTCCCAGCGGACACACGCTGAGCGCGGCGGCGATCGCGACCGCCGCGTGCCTGATCGTCGCGCGCGTGCGGCCCGCTTGGCACACCGCCGTTGTTTCGCTGGCCATCGCGTGGGTGGTGGCCGTGGCGCTGTCGCGCCTGGTCCTCGGCGTGCACTGGCCGACCGACGTGCTCGCGGCCGCGTGCGCGGGTCTTCTCGTCGCGGCTGCCGTGAACGGCGCGCTGCTCTTCATCGAACACAGGCGCAAGGCATGAACGGACGCGTGTCGAGCAAGGTGCCGGCGGTGACGGCATCGTTCTGGTTGATCAAGATCCTCGCCACCACGCTGGGCGAAACCGGCGGCGATGCGGTGACGATGTCGATGGGCCTGGGCTATCTGACCGGCACGCTGATCTTCGCGGCGATCTTCATCGCGATGGTGCTCGTGCAGATCCGTGCCCGCAAGTTCCACCCGGCCGTCTACTGGACCACGATCGTGGCGAGCACCACGGTCGGCACGACGCTCGCCGACTTCGCCGACCGCTCGCTCGGGATCGGGTACACCGGCGGCGCGACCTTGCTCGCCTGTCTGGTGATCGCATCGTTGTATGCCTGGTACCGCACGCTGGGCACGATCGCCGTGGACAGCGTGGGCGATGCGAAATCCGAAGGCTTCTATTGGCTCACGATCATGCTGTCGCAGACCCTCGGCACGGCGCTCGGCGATTGGGTCGCCGATACGGCGGGCATCGGGTATCTGGGCGGCATCGCGGTGTTCGGCAGCCTGTTGGTCCTGATCGCCCTGCTGTACTGGAAGTCGCGGGTCTCGCACGTGGCGCTGTTCTGGGCGGCCTTCATCCTCACCCGTCCGCTCGGCGCGGTGGTCGGCGATTTCCTCGACAAACCCTTCGACCACGGCGGCCTGAACTTGAGCCGCTATGTCGCCTCGGCGGTGATCTGCGTGGCGATCGCGGCCTGCGTCGCCTTGTTCCCCCAGCGCGCGGCACGCTAACCTCCAAGGCGTGAACCCCGCCGCCCGACTTTACGCACCGCACCTGGCGATGCTCGCTTTCAGCGCGCTCGTGCTCGCCGTGCTGTTCCATTTCACGACGCTGGACCTGCGGCTCGCCGCGCCGTGGTACGACTCGGTCAACCACACCTTCCCGTGGCGTTATGCGTGGATCACCAAGTACGCGATCCATCGCCACCTGAAGGTTGCGCAGATCGTGCTGGGCGTGTGCATGTGCCTGGCCGCGTTGTATGCATTGCGCGCGCGCAACGGGTTCTTCGCGACGCATCGCCGGCGCCTGTGGTGCGTGGCGCTGTCGTTCGTGTTCGTGCCGATCATCATCGCGGCGCTGCGTCGCTTCAGTCCGATGCACTGTCCGTGGGACGTGGTCGACTTCGGTGGTTACGCGCCCTATTTCGATCTGTTCCAGGCCGCGCCGCCGAACATGCGCGCGGGGCGCTGCTTTCCCGCCGCCTTCGTCGCGAGCGGTTCGTGGATGCTGTCCTTCGCCTGGCTCTGGTTTCCCGAGCGACGGCGCCTGAGCGTGGGCATCGGGCTGTTCACGCTGGCATGGGCCTTCGGCCTGGGCTGGGTCCAGCAGATGCGCGGGGCGCATTTCCTGTCGCACACGCTGTGGTCGATCTGGGTCAGTTGGCTGATCGTGCTGCTCGTTCATTTCGCGACCGGCGCGTGGCGGGAGATGAACAGCCGGCGCGCGAGTTGACCTGACGTTGATCGCGCAACGCGCAGGGTCGGGTCATACGCCGCATACGGAATCCCGACCATGGCCCGACCGTCCCCCGCTGCACTGGACGTGATGGAGCACATCGCCGACGCCGTCGACGACCTCGACGTGCTCCTCGCGCAGAACGACCGAATGAGCCCCGCGGAGGTCGCGCGGCGCATGTCGCATGCGCGCGATTCGCTCGTCCGCGCGCAATCGGTCGGTGCCGAACTCCTGCTGGAAATGCTGAACCTGTCCGAGCGCCACGAGCTGATGCAATCGGAGATCGAAGCCATCCGCGACAACGCGCATTGATCAGTTCGTGTGGGCGTGGCTGAACGCGCGCGTTTTTCACCTGCCCTTGAGAAGTGTTCGCCCACTGTGAAGTTGCATTCCGCAGTCGTCGAAATCAGGGGGTCGAATGAATACGCAACCCATCCGCCGCGCGGCCGTGGCCGCCGTGGTCGCCACCGCTTCGGTCGCGTCGGCCTTGTCGGCGCAGGCCGCCACGCCCACCGGCAAGATCGTGTTTTCGCGCTCGACGCAGACCCCGACGAGCACGCCCGCAAGCCGCAGCCTGTGGCTGCTGGATGTCGGCAGCGGGCAGGTGCGCGCGCTCACGACGGCGACCGACCGCGTGTACGACATGTCGGTGACGTGGTCGCCGGACGGCTCGACCCTGGTCTTCGAGCGCGGCGTGGACCTGGTGCGCGACGGCCAGCGCCATACTCTGCAAGTGGTTTCCACCACCACCAACCAGCGTCCGCACGCGTTGATCCACGGGGTAGGGCAGTTCTCCAAGCCCGCGTACGGGCCCGGCAACCGCGTCGCGTTCGTTTCGCAGAACTCGAGCGGGCAGTGCGTGTCGATCGTCGATGTCACCGGGCGCAATCGTCGCGACCTGTTCTGCGTTTCGGCACCGGCCGAATTCGCGCAGCCCAAGTGGTCGTCGGACGGCACGCGCCTGTTCGTCGGTGCAGGCGCGTATGAAGGGCGCCTGGAACCGGTGTGGCACGCGCAGGCCTATCGCATCGAAGTGGCGACCGGATCGACGAAGCTGCTCAGCGACATCGTGATGGAGCAGCCGCTGGATCTCACGATTTCCCCGGACGGCAATCGCGGCATCTATGCCGACATCGTCGCCAACGACATGACGATGGTGGACTTCCGCAACGGCGCGGCGAAGACGTTGCCGATGCGCGGCCACGCGCCCTTGTTCTCGCCCGACGGCCGCCGCATCGCCTTCACCGGCGAGATCTACGAAGTGGGCCCGCAGACGCGCTACTACGAACCGTTGTACGTGATGAATGCCGACGGCTCGGGCGTGCGCCGGATCACCGATTCGCGCGTGGCCGACCATGCGTACACCGCTGCGCAGTGGTCGCGCGACAACGTGCACGTGCTGGTCAATCGCCGGACGTATACCGACGACAGCCTGACGCAGCCGATCTTCGCCTTGCGCATGATCGATGCGAACACGCGTGCGCTGAAGGCGCTGCCTGCGGGCTACGCCGAAGCGGGGGCGTGGTACGAGGGTCCGTGACCCTCGCTAGAAGGTCATCGTGACCACGACGTCGTCGGTGTAAGACCCGACGGCGGCGTTGGGTTGCGTGGCGTTGATCCGGCCGTACACGGGGTAGGTCGCCGTGAAATACATGCCGGGTTTCCCCGTGCATTCACCGGGACCGTCGTTGCCCGTCGTGCATTGGACCGAGCCGGTGCCTGCCGCGATCCCGTCGCCCCACACCGTGCCGAGCGTTGCGGCGGTGTAGAGGTTGTAATTCAGGGATCCGCCGCCGGTCGAGGTCATGACGCGATTGGCATACGACAGCGACTGCCCGGTGCCCAGGGTGATGGTCACCGCGACGCGCGTGCTGCGGCAGCCCACTTGTACGGTGCCCTGGCTCGTCTTGGCCGCGCCCGCGGTCGGATCGAAGGCGCCGAAGGCGATCGCCGTATCGAAGACCACGCATGTCTGCGCCCGCGCGATCGAAGGCGCGAACCACGCCAACGCACCCAGCAGCAGGACAAGGAGGATTCGCGCCGGCATCGGTCTAGTAGATCATGGTGACGACGACATCGTCGGTGTACGACCCGACGCTGGCGTTGGGCTGCGCGGCGTCGATCTTCCCGTACACGGGATAGGTGACGTAGAAAATGAAACCCGTTTGGCCATCGCAACCGTTGGCGCTGTCGTCGCCGGTGGTGCACTGGACGGTGCCGGTGCCGCCGGTGATCCCATCGCCCCAGATCGTGCCGAGCGTGGCGGTGGTGTACAGGTTGTAGGTCATCGAACCGCCGGCCGGCGATTTCATCACGCGGCTTGCGTAGGAAAGCGATTGGCCGGTGCCCAGGCGAATGGTCACGGGCACGCGCTGGAGCAGGCAGCCCACGCGCACGGTGCCCTGGCCGGTCTTCGCGGCGCCGGCGGTCGGGTCGAACGCGCCGAAGGCGATCGACGTGTCGACGACCAGGCACGCCTGCGCGCGCGCGATCGTCGGCGCGCACCACGCCAGCGCACCGAGCAACACGACCATCACGATCCGCGCCGTCATCGGGCATCCCCGCACGCGATGGTGCCCAGTTCGACGACGCCCGGGTTCTTGGCCGCGGGCACGTCGAGCGTGCACTGGATCGTGCCCGACGCGGTGTCGATGCGAACGGGCTGCGCGCCGGCGCCCACGTTGTCGACGTAGAACATGCCGTCGGTGCCGATCACCGAGGCCACGCCGCCGACCTGCACTTCATCGCCCGGCGCGCCGCCTGCATAGGCGAAGTGGCCGGTGACCGCGTGCACGGCAGCGGCCTGCAACACGAGCACCGTGCCGGTGTTGCGCGCCACGCTCAATTCGCGTGCGGGCGCATCCATCGACCAGGCCGCATCCACGCCGGTTTCGTCGATCGACACGCTGTTGGCGTGGAAGGGAAGCAGTTCGCGCACGAGCAGGTCGCCGTGCGCGTCGGTGCGCCCGACGTACTGGTTTTCGCGCAGGATCGGCGCGTTGGCCAGGCCGGGCACGCGCACGAGCGCGAAGCCGTTTTCCACCGGCGGAGTCAGGAACATGCGGCCACCGATGCCGACCAGCGCACCGGTCGCGAGCAGGCTGCCGCTGGTCTTGCCGTCGAAGGACTGCGCATCGACCGCGAAGCGCCCGTAGGGGTTCTGGTATTCGGCGTGGCCGAACGCGGAGTCGATGTCGCCATCGCGGTTCACGCTCGCGTAGTAGCCGAAGCCCGTGCCGGTCGGGCGCGAGCGCTGCACGTTGAGGCCGTACCCGTGGCGCGTGGTATCGCCATCGTCGCGCTGGCGCGCGGTGACGTTGACGCTGGTGCGGTCGAAGGCGATGTTCAGGCTCAACTGCACGGAGGTGTCGCGGAACAGGTCGGACTCTCGGCGCTGCGCGGTGAGGAACAACTGGCCGCGATCCCACAAGGTGTAGGAAAGGGTGCCGCCGACGGTGCGTTCCACCGGCAGCACGTCGCGACGCTGGCGGCCGGCGTTGAATTGCACCGACATCCGGTTGGTCGGCGAAAAGGCGAGGGAGGCGTAGTCGTCTTCGCGCAACGCGCCCAGGAGGAACGCGGTCGGATCGGCGATCGTGCGGTAATCGGCATCGGCGCGGCGCGAACCCAGGCCGAAAGACCAGCTGCGCATGCCGAGCGAATAGTTGATGGCGTGCGCGCTGCCGCGGCCCTGGCCGTCGGCATCGCTGCCGGCCCACGCGAGCGCGAACTCGCCGATCGGCGTGCGGATCGCGGCGTCGACGCCGGCGTTGCGCACGTTCTCGTCGCCTTCGGCACGGCCGCCGAGCGTGAACCAATCCGACAGACCGCGGCGATACCAACCCTGCCACGCGGCCGCGTCGTCGTAGCCACCGCCCAGGCCGCCACCGTTGCGCGGCGCGCCGATGCGCAGCTGGTATTCGTCCAGGCCCTTGGCCAACAGGCTCGGGCTGCCGCCGTAATAGGTTTGCGTCGCCAGTTCGCTGCGATTGCCGAATGGATCGCGCACGATCACGCGCACGTCGTTGCGCCCGGGTTGCACGCCGAGCTGTTCGAGCGTGAAGGGGCCCGCATTGACGTCGTGTTTGCCGACCAGCACGCCGTTGGCGTAGACCTCGACCGTGCCCGGGCTTTCGAGCACGCCGGTGTAATACGGCTGCGGGAAGGTCACCAGGTAAGGGTCGGTATCGAACGCGCGTTCGACACCGACGCCGCCGATCAGGCGCCCGCCGCCCAAGGCATCGCGCGGAACCGCGTATTGGTCGCCCACCGTCCAGCGGCGCAACGCGTCGGGTTGGTCGAGTTCGAAACGCGTGAGTCCGCGGCGCCACGAGAACTGCGGATCCCACTGCGCGGTGCTGCGCAGCGCGGCATTGCCGCGGCCGACGGCGCCGTCGACGAACAGCAGGCCGTCGCCGTCGTCGTTCACCGACGCGGCGTAATTCAGATAGGCGCTCCACGGTTGCGCGCCGCCTTCGGACTGCGCGCGCGTGGCCATCGACACGCGCTGGCGCGGCAGGCGATCGGCGCGCAGCTTCAGGTCCAGGCGCAGCAGCGTGCGGTCGACCTTGAAGGTGCTGCCGTGGTTGAGTTGGTGCAGCGAGACGAAGGTGCGCTCGCCGACGGTTTCGGGCGTGACGCCCGTGGTGTCGATCGCGCCGGCTTGCAGCGCGGCGATGTCGACCAGCATGTCGTCGCCGCGCGCGATGACCGGCGCGACGCCGACGCAGCGGCCGTTGATGCAAAGGTCGAGCAGGAGGATCTCGTCGCCCGGCAACGCGTGCACGGGACCGACGATGGCGAAGCCGAGCGCGGTCGCGAGCAGACCGCGACGCAGCGCGGAGGCCTTCAGGGCGCGCATCGCCAGCTACCGGGGGAAACCACGGCCGTGATCGGCTTGGTGTCGGGCAGCGCCAGTTCGACGCTGGCCGCATGCGCGCAGGCCGACGCCGGAAGCTCGGCCTTGAACGGCAGGCTCGCACCGGGCAGCACGTAGTTCGTGTCCATCTTGAGCGTGTGCAGCGTGCGGCCCTTCGCATCGCGCAGGGTCAGCATGCCGTCGGTGGGCGCCAGGTAGGCGGTGCCGGTGTTGCCCAGCACGAGCGAAGATCCCTTGACCTGGATCGTCGGGTTGGCCTTCGCGCCCGGCGGTTCGACGAACACCGGCAGGCTGATCTTCGTCAGCATGCGCACCTGGCCGTTCGCGGTCTGGGCGCGCGGGCCCGGAAGTTCCTGCAGCTCCACGCGATAGGCGTGCTCGGCGGTGACGGTGGGCGAGATGCTGCCCACGCGCAGGCGGGCTTCGCCTTTCGACGGCATCTTCAGGATCAGCGGATGCACGACCAGGTCCTGCGAGGGCGACTGGTCCCACTTGCCATCCGCGCCCTGCGTCCAACGCATGACGTGCACCTCGAAGGTGACGTCGTTGGCGTCTTCGCTGGTGAGCACGATCGTGTCCACCGGCGTGGCGGCGTCCAGGTGGAGGCGAACGTTGCTGATGCGGAATTGCGCCGCGGAGGCGACGCCACCGAAGCAGGCCAGTGGAACGAGCGCGGCCAACGCGGCCGCGCGTGCGCGCGTGCGGAGCTTGATCATGCGGATGTGCAACCGAAAGCCCCGCCTTGCGGCGGGGCGGGGTGGATCAGAAGTTCAGCTGGATGGTCACGACGTCGGCGTAGTTCGCCGCAACCGCGACGTCCTGGCCGGCCGGGATGCGGCCATAGACCGTCTGCGCCGCCGAGGTGTTCGAGCTGGCGGAGACGTAGGCGGTCGGCGAGGACGCGTCCAGGCAGCCCCACGGCGTGGTGCGGCCGGTGTTCTGGTACAGGAAGTAGGCCAGGCGGTTGGCGCCGGAGGCCATCTGGCGCTCGGGCGTGGTGCAGCTCGAGGTGCCGGTCTTGTTGTTGCCCTCGAGCAGCCAGATCTTGGCCGAGGTGCCCTTGGTGCAGCGCACGTTGAAGGTACCGTCGACGTCCTTGGCCGTGGCGTTGTTCGCGCCGGCCGGATCGTAGTTGCCGAAGTCCATGGTGCCCGCGCCGACCACGACGCACGAAGCGTTCACGGTGGCCGAGACGTTGAGGTTGCCGGTCGACGAAGCGGCCTGGGCGGAGGCGGAAGCAAACAGCGCGCCGGTGACGGCGCAGGCAAGCAGAGCGGTACGCATTGGAAGTCCCCAAGGTTGTGGCGTTGCGGTCACCGAGGGGGTGCCGCCGGGGTTAAAACCTAGTGAAGGACGAATTGGGTCGCAACGAAAACCACGACTGGTACTCACTTGGTGCACGAAACTGTGACGTACGTCACAGAAAAGTACCCATTCTGTTCAGCAAGACACCCTATTCATGGCTGTGAAAGGGGTGTCAATGCGCGTCAGTACACATGACGCGCGGTGTCAGGGTGACAAGAAGTCACTAGGTGAAGCGCGCCATGGGTGGCGAGGTGACCGATGCTCACCTCATCAATGCTCATCCAGCCGGCGTCATTTGCCCCGGCCCACCCGTGCGAAGCCCGTCGTCGTTGGAAACGGTGCCCGTCGCGCTCGCATCGGCGATCGACGCGCCGACCGCGTTGGAAAGCACGACCTGGAAGGTCTCGTTCGCCTCGCGGGTGCGATCGCCATTGAGGAGCACGTCGAAGGTGCGCACCGTCTGCCCGGGCGCGAAGGTCAGCGAACCGGTCGCGGCGACGTAATCGCTGCCGGACAGCGCCGTGCCGTTGCGCGTGGCCAGCGAGACGGTGACATTCGACGTCGCGGCCGCCGACAGGCGCACGGTGAATCGCAACACCTTCGTGCCCACATCGCCTTCGGTGATCGCCGCATCGGCGATCGACAGTGCCGGCACGCTCGGCTTCCAACCCAGCTTGACCACTTCGAAATCGCTCGCCTTCAATCCCCCGAAGGCCGGATTGAGCGTGCCGTTGTTCCAGCGCACGTCGAAGGTGCCGGAGATGTACATGTCCGAGCCGTTGTCGGCGACGATCAGGCCGTAGGTCTGCATCGCGCGGAAGATCTTGCGTGCGATGGGGTCGGTGGTACGCAACGCGGGGTCGGCGCCGTTGACGCTGCGCTTCAGGCGCAGGCGCACCCATCGGCAAGGCGCCGCTCGTGCTGCCCGCGGTGTGCGACGCGGGAAAGACGTGGCCGTTGCTGGTACGTACGGTGACGCGGAAGGCGTGCCGGATGTCCGGCACGTTCGCATTCGCCGCTTCGTCGTAGCGCACCAGGCCGGGGAAGATCGCGAGCCCCGCGGCGTCGGCCGAGGTCCAGCCTTCCGGGCGGCGGTCGCTGCGCTTGAGGTCGAAGAATGCGCCGGAACCTGCGTACCAGCGCTGCTGCGCCGTCGAATACCAGGCGTTGTACAACTCGTACAAGGTGCGATTGGTGCAATCGACGATCAGGATGTGGCGATCGTTGTCGTTGCGCTGGTCGACGCTGCCCGGCGCGCCGCCTTCCATCCAGTGCGCCTGCGAAACGACATTCGCGGGAATCGGATAGAACGGAACGCCCTGGCCGGTCGAGAGGTTGACGCCGTCGCTTTCGTCCCAGTAATCGAAAGTCACCGCCGACTTCGCCGTCGCGCCATTCACCACGACGTACGGGAATCCGTACACCGCCTGGCTTCCCGGCGATTCCTCGCCGCCGAAATCCGGATGCAGGCTGCGCGTGGCGCCGATGAAGTTGATGAAGTTGGCGGAGTTCGCATCCACCGGCGCCTGCGAGATGTCGGTGTTCCACCAGTTGTCGGCGGAGAACACGGGCAGCGGTGCAGCGATGGGCGCGCCCTGCACGGGGGCGTTGACCGCGGGGCAGGATTGCGCGTGCGCCAGGCCCGCCAGGCACAGTGCGAGCGGAATGAGGGACAAGGGCAGGGCGCGGGCAGCCATGGCGATCACTCGGGCGACGAATCGGACCGACCTTCCGCCTGCCGTCCCCACAGGTCAACGCCCGGAAACTGACTCCGCAGCCGCCGTCACAATCCGCGCAAACGCGGCGTTCAGCCTTCAGCCCCAGGCCGACAGATCCTGACGCAACGTGTCGATGCCTGCCCACGGATCCTTGCGCTGCCGCTTGATGCGCGCGAGCGTCTTGTCGATGTCGAACGCATCGCCGCGCTTGAGCGCCTTGAGTTCGGACCACGCCAGCGGCACCGCGACGGGCGCGCCGGGACGCGCGCGCAAGGAATACGAGGCCACGGCCGTCGCGCCGCGCCCGTTGCGCAGGTAGTCGACGAAGATCTTGCCGGGGCGCAATTTCAGGGTCGCCGTCGCGAGGTAACGCTCCGGATCGGAACCTGCGAGCGCTTCGGCGAAACCTTTCGCGAACTTCTTGACCAGCTTCCAATCGTTCGCCGGCTGCAACGGCACGACGACGTGCAAGCCCTTGCCGCCGGTCGCGCGCAGGAAGGATTCGAGGTTCAGCTGTGCGAGCAAGTCGCGCACGTGCGTCGCGGCGCGTTTGACTTCGGCGAAGGGGACGTTCGGCCCGGGGTCGAGATCGAAGATCACGCGATCGGCGCGGTCGGGATCATCGGCGTGCGCGCCCCACGGATGGAACTCGAGCGAATTGAACTGCACCAGTTCCATCAGGCCCGCGACATCGTCGACGACCAGGTAATTCGCGTTGATGCCGGCTTCTTCCTTCAGGCGCACGAAGCGCACGATCTCCAGCCCCGCCGTATGGTGCTTCTGGAAAAAGCACGCCTTGCCCACGCCATCGGGGCAGCGGATGACCGACAACGGGCGGCCGGCGATTTCCTTCAACAGCCGCGGCGCGACGGCCTTGTAGTAATCGGCCACCTGCTGCTTGGTGATGTTGCGATCGGGGAAGATGATCTTGGTCGGGCTGCTCAGGCGCACGTCGGGGGCCGGGGCGCGTTCGCGCGCGGCGGTTTTCTTCGCGGCTTTCTTCGCCGGCTTCCCGCGATCGGAGTCGAGCAGGTCGCCGACGTCCTTGTCCAGGCGCACGGTCTTCAACGAGGGCTGCCGCAGGATGCCGGAGTTGCCCAGCCCGCGAATGAACACCTCCACGACGAACAGCGGCGGAAACCAAGTCGCGCGCTTGAGCTCGGCGTCCAGTGGAATCGGCACGTGCACGCTCGGCTTCGAAGATCCGATGTCCCCGATGTGTTTGGACAACTCGCGCAACTGCGTGCTCGAAAACCCCGTGCCCACGCGGCCCGCATACACCCAGCCGTGCGTCGGGTCGGGCCGCGCGAGGAGCAGCGACCCGAAACCCGTGCGCGATCCCTGGCCTTTCGTCGTACCGACCACCGCGAACTCGTCCGAATCCAGGTGCTTGGTCTTGCGCCAGTCGTCGCTGCGGCCGGCGGTATAGGGTCGATCGGCGCGCTTGGAAATGATGCCTTCGAACTGTTGTTCCGATGCGAGCGCGAACGCCTCCGCGCCTTGATCGCCGGGCACGTGCGAGCTGTACGACAGGTGCGGGATCGGTGTGGCGAGCAGGGTTTCGAGCAGCGCCTTGCGTTCGGTCAGCGGCGCCTTGCGGATGTCGATGCCATCGATGTGCAACAGATCGAACAACACGTAGGCCAGGCCGCCCTGTTCGTCGCCCGACAGCGTGGACTGCAGCAGGTTGAAATCGGCCTGTGTACCGCGGCCGGCAATGAGCTCGCCGTCGAGTGCGGCGCTTTTCAAGCCCAGTTGCTCGAGCGCACCCCGCAACTCGGGCACCTTGTCCGTCCATTCGATCGCGTTGCGCGACCAGATGCGGACCTTGCCGTCGACGATGGTGGAGACCAGGCGATAACCATCCCACTTCACTTCGTGGATCCATTGCGCGCCGTTGGGCGCGGTCTCGCCGAGTTTCGCCAGTTGCGGTTCGAAGGCTTCGTTGCGCAACGTGGCCTTTTTCGCGCCGGGCAGCTTCGCGGCTTTGGCGGCCCAGTCGACCTTGCGGCGTGTTTTCGGAGTGACCTTCTTCGCCGCTTTCTTCGCGACCTTTTTGCCCTTCGGCGGCGTCACGTCGCCCAGCAAGTCATCGGCTTCCACCTTGCCCGCATACGCATCGTCCTCCTTGAACAACAGCCACTGCGGCTGGCGCGCGGGCTTGCCCGAACGCACCAGGTGCCATTCGCCCTTGAGCTTGTCGCCGAACAATTCGAACCGCAGGTGGCCCTTGGCCAGTTGCGCTTCGGGATCGAAGGGCGTGGTCCACACGCCGTGGTCGAATTGCGCGACATGGCCGCCGCCGTATTCGCCCTGCGGGATGTCGCCTTCGAAGGTCGCGTAGGACAGCGGGTGATCCTCCACTTCCACGGCCATGCGCTTGACCTTCGGGTCGTAACTCGGGCCCTTGGGCACGGCCCAGCTCTTGAGCGCGTCGCCCACCTGCAGGCGGAAGTCGTAATGCCGGCGCGAGGCGTGGTGCAGTTGCACGACGAAGATCGGGCGGTGGACGACGGGCGTCGCGCGTTTGGCGGCCTTCTTCGCCGGTGCGCGCGCTTCGGGCGACGGTTCGCGCGTCTTCTCGAAATGCCGCTTGCGGCGGTATTCGGTGAGGCTCATTTCGTCACGAATCCTGCACGCCGAAGCGGGGTATCAGGACGCTATCCAAGGCATGCGAAGGAGATCGTGATGGCGGACAAACGCGAACTCAATCAACCCAACCCCGGCGACAAGCGCCTGCAGCGGCGCGACAACAAGGGGCGGTTCGCCGAATCCGACGACCTGGGGCGCTCGCTCGCGAAGGACCAGCATCAGGACGCCAAGCACGACGCCGAGCCGGGGCAGGGCGACCGGGGCGACCGCAAGCACTAGTTCCTCCGCCGCCTGCGCTAGCATCCCCGCATGTGCGGCCGATTCACCCGTGACTTCACGTGGCAGCAGGTGCGCGCGTTTTCGCACATGCTGGACTTGGTCGTGCCCGACGAAGACCCGACGCCGGCCTGGAACATCGCTCCCACCGATCCGCATCCGGTCATCGTCGCGCACGGCGATGGCGGGCTGGTGCAGGAAATGCGTTGGGGCCTGCTCCCGCCGTGGCAGCGGGACACCAAGCTGGCCTTCAGTACGATCAACGCGCGCCTGGAATCGATCGCCGAGAAACCCGCCTTCCGCGGCGCATGGAAACAACGTCGCGCACTCGTCCCCGCATCGGGGTACTACGAGTGGCCTGTGATCGACGGCAAGAAGCGCCCGCACTGGGTCCACCTCGATGACGCACCGGTGATGTTGTTCGGTGGCGTTTGGGAAACGCGGCCCGATGGCGCCGGCGGCGCGTTGCTGACCTACAGCATCGTGACGCGCGCGGCCGATCCGGTGATCCGCCCCGTGCACGACCGCATGCCGCTGATCCTCCCGCCCGAGGTGCTGCACGACTGGTTGCACGGCGACGCCGACGAGGCGATGGCCATCGCGCATGCCGTGCCCGAGCCTGCGCTGGTGTTCCATGAAGTCGACCCGGCGGTCGGCAACGTACGCAACCAGGGTCCGCACTTGGTCGCTCCCATGCCGTGCGCCGCCGACGGCCTGTTTCCCTGAGCATTTCCCTGAAAAGTGACTGCGTGCCAAACTCCCGCCGGCCACGAATGCCAGAGCTGGGGGGAGATCCAATGCGGGACGTCGCATCGGCACGCATTGCCGTCATCGGCCTGGGCTACGTCGGCTTGCCGCTCGCCGTCGCCTTCGGGCGCGCGCATGAAACCCTGGGCTTCGACATCGACGCCACGCGCGTGGCCTCGCTGCAGGGCGGGGAGGGCGACCGCAACCGCGAGGTGACGCCGGACGAACTCGCGCACGCCGCGCGATTGCGCTTCAGCGCATCGCCGGCGGACCTGCGCGACTGCGACGTCTTCATCGTCACCGTCCCGACGCCGATCGACGAACACAAGCGCCCCGACTTCAGCCCGCTGATCAGCGCCAGCCGGACGATCGGCGCGGTGCTCAAGCGCGGCGACGTGGTGGTTTACGAATCCACGGTGTATCCGGGCGCGACCGAAGAGATCTGCGTCCCCGAGCTCGAACGCGCCTCGGGCCTGCGCTTCAACCACGACTTCACCGTGGGCTACAGCCCCGAGCGCATCAACCCGGGCGACCGCGAGCGCCGCCTGACCAACATCCCGAAGGTCACCTCCGGCTCCACGCCCGAGGCGGCGGATTTCGTCGACGCGTTGTACGCGACGATCATCACCGCCGGCACGCACAAGGCTTCAAGCATCCAGGTGGCCGAGGCCTCCAAGGTGATCGAGAACACGCAGCGCGACGTCAACATCGCGTTGATGAACGAGTTCGCGCTGATCTTCCATCGCCTCGGGATCGACACGACCGAAGTGCTGGCGGCCGCCTCCACCAAGTGGAACTTCCTGCCGTTCCGGCCCGGCCTGGTCGGCGGGCATTGCATCGGCGTGGACCCGTACTACCTGATCCAGAAGGCGCAGGCGCACGGCTACTACCCCGACATCCTCCTGGCGTGCCGCCGCATCAACGATGCGATGGGCCACCAGGTCGCCGCCGAGGTGGTGAAGCTGATGGTGCAGCGCGGGCTCACGGTGGCCGGCGCGCGCATCCTGTTGCTGGGCCTGACGTTCAAGGAAAACTGCCCCGACCTGCGCAACACGCGCGTGGTGGAGCTGGCCGGGGAACTCGAGGAGTACCGCGCGGTCGTGGATATCCATGACCCGTGGGCCGATCCGCGCGAGGCGCTGCAGGAATACGGCATCCGCCTGGTCGAGGACCCCATTGCGGGTGCCTATGACGCGGTCGTGATCGCCGTGGGGCATGATGACTTCAAGGCGATGGGCGTGGCGGGCCTGCGCCGCCTGGGCCACGAACGCACCGTGTACTACGACATCAAGGGCGTGTTCCCGAAGGATGCGGTGGACGCGCGGCTCTAGACCTACGCGCAGTGGACCCCACGAAGAAGGTCGCATGTCCCTCAGTCGCTACTTCCTGTACATCGCGAGCCTGGTCCTCACCGTCGTCTTCGCCTGGGTCGCGTTTCGCGATCCCACGTGGGCCTGGGCCCTGGTCGTCGCCGCGGGCGTGGCCGCCATCGGCACGGTCGACCTGTTCCAGAAGAAGAGCACGCTGCGCCGCAACTACCCCGTGCTCGCGCACTTCCGTTATGGCCTGGAATCCATCGGCCCGGAAATGCGGCAGTACTTCATCGAATCGGACATCGCCGAAACGCCGTTCTCGCGCCAGCAGCGCGCGTTGATCTACCAACGCTCCAAGTCGGTGCGCGACACCCGCCCCTTCGGCACGCTGCACGATGTCTACAGCGTCGACTACGAATGGATCAACCATTCGCTCTCGCCGGCGGCGATTCCCACCGACGATTTCCGCATCGACATCGGCCCCAATTGCGCGAAGCCGTATTCGGCCAGCGTGTTCAACATTTCCGCGATGAGCTGGGGCGCGTTGTCGGCCGCCGCGATCCGCGCGTTGAACGAAGGCGCGCGGCGCGGCAAGTTCTACCACGACACCGGCGAGGGTTCGATCTCGCCGTATCACCTGGAAAATGGCGGCGACCTGGTCTGGGAGATCGGCTCGGGTTACTTCGGTTGCCGCGATGCGAAGGGCGGGTTCGATCCCGACAAGTTCGCGATCGCCGCGCAGCGCGAATCGGTGCGCATGATCGAAGTGAAACTTTCGCAGGGCGCCAAGCCCGGCCATGGCGGCGTGTTGCCCGGTGCGAAGGTCACGCAGGAAGTCGCCGATACGCGCGGCGTCGCACCCGGCGTGGATTGCGTGTCGCCGGCCAAGCATTCGGCGTTCTCCACGCCCGTGGGCTTGCTGCAATTCGTCGCGAAACTGCGCGAACTCTCCGGCGGCAAGCCGACCGGTTTCAAACTCGCGATCGGCCATCCGTGGGAATGGTTCGGCATCGCCAAGGCGATGCATGAAACCGGCCTGCTGCCAGACTTCATCGTCGTGGATGGGGCCGAAGGCGGCACGGGCGCGGCGCCCTCGGAGTTCATCGACCACGTCGGCGTGCCGATGCACGAAGCGCTGATGCTCGTGCACAACACGCTGGTGGGCCTGGACCTGCGCGACAAGATCCGCATCGGCGCGGCGGGGCGCATCGTGAGCGCGTTCGACATGGCCAAGACCATGGCGATGGGCGCGGACTGGTGCAACGCCGGGCGTGGTTTCATGTTCGCGCTGGGGTGCATCCAGTCGCTCTCGTGCCACACCGACAAATGCCCGACGGGCGTGGCGACGCAGGACCCGCGCCGCTTCAAACAACTCGACCTGCAAGACAAGGCCACGCGCGTCCACAACTTCCACCAGAACACCGTGCATGCCTTGCGCGATCTATTGTGCGCAGCGGGGCTGGATCATCCGGGGCAACTCGGGCCCGAACACATCCTGCGTCGCGTGTCGCCGATCGAAGTGCGCTCGCTCGCGGCGATCTACAACTTCCTCACGCCGGGCGAATTGTTGACGACGGTGCCCGACCACGCCGTATTCCAGCAGTTCTGGGCCGACGCGCGCAGCGACACTTTCGATGCGCCGGCGAAGGTCAGCGCGATGCGGATCGGCAAATCGGTCTAGTCCAAGCGGGTCTAGCGCTCGTGGCGCAGCGACCAGAACCCGATGTCGCGCCGCAGGCGGAAACCGATGCGCTCGTACATTTCCTTCGCGCGCTCGTTTTCGTGGCTGACGTGGAGGAAGGGCTGGACGTTCGACGCGATCAGGTCGTTGGTCAGGAAGGCCATCAATCGCCGCGCATAACCGCGTCCGTTGCAGTCCGGGTGCGTGCAGACGGCGCTGACTTCGCGCGTGGTCGTCGAACCCAGGCGTTCGCCGATCATCGCCGCGAGCTGGCCGCCTTCGTAGATGCCGAAGTAGCGGCCCATTTCCATCGTGCGCGGGCGGAAGTAGTGCGGGTACACCGATGCGGTGAGTGCGAGGACATCATCGCGATGGTCGAAGCCCAGCGGGATGATCGGCGGTCCGTCGACGCCCGGCAGCGGCGCATCGCACACCATCTGCGCGAGCGGCGGGTAGGCGTGCATCTTCGTGTCGCGCATCTGCTTCGGGGCCACGCCCAGCAGGTAGACGGTTTCCACCGGGGCGATCAACGCGTCCAGCGCATCGTCGACGTCGCTGGATTCGTCGGGCACCGCGAAGAACGGCGCATACGCAGACGGATACCGCAGCGCCACGCCCGCTTGCATCGCGATGCCGTGGTGCAAGGTGCGCAAGGCGGCGTGGATGGGGTTGTCGAGGTCGTCCATGGCGATCAGAGTCCGGAGGCGATCGCGCCGCGCGCTTGTTCGAAAGCGTCCGGTTCCACGCGCACCAAGCCACCGAAGGGGCGCGAGAGGTCGTGGATCATGTACAGCACCAGGCCCGAATACAGCGCGTAGGTGCCGACGATCAACAGGTGTTTGCGCGACGGCGAATAGATGAACATCAGGGCGCCGATCAGCGCGAGCCCCACGATGGCCGCGAACCAGAATTCGAAGGGCACGTGCATCGCCGATTCGTAACCGCGGATCTGCCGCTGGCGCTGGATGGTCCACAGATCGGTTTCGAGCGCCTGCGCGAGCAGTTGCTCCCGGCGGCTGGTCGGCGCAAGGGCGAGCACGCTGCCTTGCAACGCGCGGGCGGCGACCCAGCCCGCGGCGCTGACCTGGCCCGTGGCTTCCTGCGCCGGCCAATCCTGGTCGATGACCGCATCGATGTAGCGCGCGGCAGCGGCCTGCACGGCGGGCGCGCGGTAATCGCGGGCGAGGAAGTAGGCGTGTTCGACGGCCGCGGCCTCGGTCCGCAGGTCCGCGCGCAACTCGCCGGCCTGCGAGACGACATGGCCGAACACCAGGCCGAGGATCAGGCCGTGCAATACGCCCAGGCGCATGGTGATGTCGCGCGCGAGATCGCGGGTTTCGCCGGGGTGCTCGTGCCCGTGGTGCCGGCGCATCCACGCCGCGGGCAGGACGGCGGCGAAGAAGGCGACCAGCACGAAGCCCACGGCGATGATCAGGCTCGTCCACATGGCCGCAATGTACTCCCGGTCAGAGCAGTTGCAGGACGTTCTCGATGGGGCGGCCGATGACCGCGCGGTCGCCGCGGACGAAGATCGGGCGCTCGATGAGGATGGGATGGGCGTGCATGGCGTCGATCAGCGCCGCCTCGTCCAGCGACGGGTCGGCCAGCCCGAGGTCCTTGTAGGCGTCCTCGCCGGTGCGCAGGAGGGCGCGGGCCGGCAGGCCGAGCTTGCGGACGATCGCGCGCAGCTCGGCTTTGCTGGGGGGCGTGTCCAGATAGGCGACGACGTCCGGTTCGACCCCGTGTTCGGCCAGCAGCGCGAGCGCGCCGCGCGACTTGGAACAACGCGGATTGTGGAAGAACTTGTCCATGCCGGCATTGTAGGTCCGGCCCGCGAAAAAATAATTGCGGCCGCTTGCACACTGAATGCGCACAACGCACCAAAAACGCGTTGAATGCATGAACTTCCCGCGATAACGTCGGTCCGTGGCTTGGGGAAGCCGACTGTCGGGGATGTACGCAATGAAACGGGGTTTGATTCTTGCCATCGCGCTGTGCGCATGCGGCACGGCGCTGGTCGTCGACGCGGCCGAGCCGCAGGTCGTGGTCGACAGCCGCTATTCCAGCGACGCCGGCTTCCTGCCCGCGGTCAACGCCGCGCGCGACGCCGCGGCCGGCTTCGCGCTTTCGCGCGCGATGCTGACCAACGTGGTCGCCAAACACTGCAGCGAAATCGACGTCGCCCACGCGCTGCGCGCCGACGAAGCCCGCAATCGCTGGTGGCAGCACAACGAAACCACGGTCGGCGCGGCCAAGGGCTACGTGCAGTTGCAGCGCGCCATCGTCCAGGTCAAGCAGGGCGAAGCGGCGGCCACGCAGTATCGCGACGGCGTCATGGCGCAGGCCAAGGCCGATGCGATCGCCACCATGGAAAGCTGGTTCCCGGAAGGCAAGCAGGACGGCGCGACCTGCGACAAGGTCGTCGACGAATACTTCGCCGGCACGCGCGACATCGGCCGCAGCGAGGAATACGGCACGGTCCTGGGCCGGCTGGAAGGCGACATGCAGGCCTGGCGGGACGCCCAGCGCACCGAGTGAGCCATGCGATCATGGCGGGCCCGCGCACGAGCCCGCCCGATGTCCACGCCTTGCCCGCAATGCACGCTTCAGAACACCTACGTCGACGGGGCCAACCACGTCTGCGCCGACTGCGGATTCGAATGGCCGGTGGCGGGTGAGGACGCGGCGGTCGCCGCGCTGGTGGTACGCGACAGCAACGGCAACACGCTCGCCGACGGCGACACGGTCGTCGTGATCAAGGACCTGAAGGTCAAGGGCAGTTCGATCCCGCTCAAGCAGGGCACGGTGATCAAGCACATCCGCCTGGTGCCCGACGATGCCGAACATATCGAAGGCCACTCCGACAAGATCAAGGGCCTGGTGCTGAAGACCTGCTTCCTGCGCAAGGCGTGAGGCGCGGGCGGGGGTGAAAAAGGCCAAAATGGCCTTTGTGTCCAAAAAGGGGTAGATTCGGCCCATTCCCGCCCCAGGAGCCGGACATGGCGCTGACGCTGAAGCTCGATGCGATCGAAGACCTGCCGCATACGCCCGCCTCGGACGTCAAGAAGTTCGGCTGGCGCGCGCTGATGCAGGCGATCGCCAGCAAGGGCAAGGTGGTGGTGACCAACCACAACCAGCCGCAGGCGGTGATCCTTTCGATGGAAGCCTACGACGCGATCCTCGAAGCCTTCCGCGCCGCCGCGCAAAGCGACCAGGCCGCGCTCGATGCATTGCGCACGCGATTCGATGCGCGCCTTGCCGCGCTGCAGGCGCCCGACGCCGGCGATCGCCTGCGCAAGGTGGCGCGCGGCGGCGCGAAGCTGTCGGGCAAGGTGAAGTCGGGGGCGACCGACTGATGCCGCGGCCGGTCTTGTTCGTCCTGGCAGGCGTGAACGGGGCAGGCAAGAGTTCGATCGGTGGCCACCTGCTGAAGGCGCAAGGGCTGGACTGGTACAACCCCGATGCATTCGCGCGCGCCTTGCGCGAAGCCACCGGGTGCGACCAGGTCGATGCCAACGCGCAAGCGTGGGAAGAAGGCATGCGTCGCTTCGATCTTGCCCTGGAAGGCAACGCTTCCTTCGCGTTCGAAACCACGCTGGGCGGCAACACCGTGCCGGCGAAAATCCGGCTCGCCACGGCGACGCACGATGTCATCGTCTGGTTCGTCGGGCTCGCCTCCCCGGAGCAACACATCGCGCGCGTCGCACTGCGCGTGTCGGCGGGCGGCCATCCGATTCCCGAAAGCAAGATCCGCGAACGCTGGCCGGCCGCACGCGCCAACCTCATCGCGCTCATGCCCCATATCGCGGCGCTGCACGTCTTCGACAACAGCGTCGATGTCGCGCGTGGCAAGGCGGTTCCCGATCCGGTGCGCGTGCTCGAAATGGAACACGGCAAGATCGCATGGCCGATGGACCTGGACGATCTGATCCGCACGCCCGCGTGGGCAAAGCCGCTGATCGAAGCCGCGCTCTCGCTGTCGGAAACCGCGGGACACGCGCAACGCGTTACAAAGCGCGCACCAGGAACTTCGTCCCGGGCACGGGGTTGAACACGTAGGCTTCGGTCGGTACGAAGCCAAGGTCCGCATACAACTGTTGCGCGGTCGCCATCGTCGGCAGCGTGTCGAGGAACATGCGCGTGTAGCCGGCGCTTTTCGCTTCGTCGCACAGGCGTTGCACGAGGCGGCGGCCCAATTGATGGCCTCTGGCGTCCGGCCGGACATACAGGCGTTTCATTTCACAATCGGCCCCGGACAAGGGGCGCATGCAGATGCAGGCAAGCACCCGATCGTTCTCCTTCGCGAGCAGCAGCCGGCCTTCGGGCCGCGCGTATTTGCCGGGCAGCGCCGCAAGTTCGGCGTCGAAGTCCTGGAAGTCCAGGTCCACGTCCAGGCCAGCTGCGTATTCGCGAAACAGAGCACGCACGGTGTCGAGGTCTTCGGGGAAGGCGGCGTCGAGGATCGCGATCATGTCCGGAGTGTAAGGGCGGCCCCGCGTCGTGCGGAGCGCGCCCGAATCGACGATCAGCCTTCCTGCCTGGCCGAAACGTGCGCTTCCTTCAATCTCGTCGCGCACTCTTCGCAACACACTTCGACGGTCTGGCCGCCGACTTTCACCTCGATGGCGTTCTCGTCGAGCGGGTAATCGCAGGCGGCGCAAGTCTTCTGGGACATGGTGGTTCTCCAGGGGGCGTACCCGTAGCGGGTAGGTGCATTGAACCGCCAGGGCGCATCGGCGCGCTTTCGGAATCTTTAGCGACGACGCAACGCGGTCTGCCGGAACTCCGACGGCGAGCGTCCATACACCTGCTGGAAGGCCGCGCTGAAATGACTGTGGCTGGAGAAACCGAGCGTCAGGCCCAGCGTCGTCAGGTCCTCGACTTCACTCAGCAGATCCAGCGCACGCGCAAGGCGCAGCCGCAGTTGATAGCGATACAGGGGCATGCCCTCGACCAGCTGGAAACTCTGCGTGAGATACACCGGCGAAACGCCGACTTCGGCGGCGACCCCCGCCAGCGTCCAGCGTCGCGCGAGGTCGCGCATCAACACGAGCTTGGCGCGATCGACCAGGCGTTGCCGGCCGACACTCGAGGCGGCGGCATGCGTCGTGCGCGGCCCGATCGCGCGTTGCACCAGCGTCAGGGCGAGGCTTTCGCCTTCGAGCGGTTCGGCGATCCCTTCGCGCAGGCTGTGGCGGAGCAGGGCGACGAGAACCTGCGCGCGCGCGTCGATGCGCAGCCGATGCAGGCGGAACGCGAACGCATCTCCCTCGCGCAACAGGTGCTTCGGCGCGATTTCCTGCAACAGCGCTTCGTCCACTGCGATCGCCAGGCTGGCATCGCCACCCGGGTTCGGATGACGCACGCGATAGCTTTCCCCGCGATTGAAGATCAGGACCTGGCTCGCATCGGCCACGGCCTCTTCTTCGCCGACATGCACGACGTACGTGCCGCGATACGGAAAGACGAGCTCGGTGGTACTCGAGCGTTCTTCATCGCCCAAGTGACGATGGGTTCCTGCGCAAACGACATCCCGCACTGCGACAGTGGGCGTTCGCAACAGCAGGTGGATGGCGAATTCGGACATGGGCGCGTCGCGTGGACCTTCAGCGCGCAACCTGCTCCAACGCAAACGCAATCGCCGCCCGCACCGCCGCCACCTGCGCATCGTTGCACTGCTCGGGCGTCGCGCGCGGGCTGTCGGGATACACCTCGGTCGTCGTGCGATAACGCGCATTGGTGATCGACGGGCACAGCCCCAACGCGCGCAGCGGGTAGTTGATCACCCCGTGCGCGACGACGGGAGAAGCGATGATTTCGTTGTGCGCATCCGGCGGCGCGATGTGCGTGACCTGCTCGACCGCCGCGATGATCGCCTGCTGGAATTCGGGCTGCGGGTCTTCGGTATCGCCGACGAGATAGAACCCATCTGGGATGCCCTCGGCTTCGAAGGGTTTGCCATCGCGCGCGGCGAGGGCGGGGCGGAACTCGGATTCGTCGCTGTCCGTGGTTTCGTGCAGGTCGATGTGCACCAGCACCTTGTCGCGAATGGGCGCGACCAGGCGCAGCAACGCGGCCGATTCTTCCGACGGGCTGTTCTCGCGGAACGAACGATTGGGGTCGATCGCGTTCGGGTTCCAGCGATGGATGCGTTCGTACGCCCATGGGCTCACGCACGGAACGACGAGCAGGTTCGCGCGCCCGGCGTATTCCTGCCCATGCTGTTCGAGGAATTGCAGCGCGCCATGCACGCCGCTGGTTTCGTACCCGTGCACGCCGCCGGTGACGAGGATCGTCGGCAGCGCGTGGTTCCAGTCGCGCGAACGGATGGCCAGCTGCGGGAAGGTTTCATCGCCGTAGACCAGACGGCCGTATTCACTGACGTCGAAGCGCGCGCGCAAACGATCCACGCGCGCGACGACATCGTCGGCATAGCTGCGATGGCGGACCTGCCCGGCGAGCCACGCCTGCTTTTCGGCGGCACCCCAGGCTTGGCCGGGGGTGCCGATGGGGTAGGACGATGCGGTCATGGGAAAGCGGGTGCAGTGGGAGAAAACAACTTTACACGCACCACCCGTCGCGCCCCCAGCTCGACCGTCCGCCGCACCGACCCCCGACTAGCCCGTTGGTCATCTTGTCTTTCCCCGCGCCGCTCCGCACAGTCGGCGGGGTTTACGGGATCCTATTGCCTCGGGGAGTCACAGATGGACAGACGCACGTTCCTCACGATGTCGGGCCTGGGCGTGGCCGGCCTGATGGTGCCTTTCGGCCGCGTCATCGCCGCCGAAGCGCTGGTGGACATCATGGATGTGGGCAAGAAGAAGGCGCTGGCCGATGCCGCGCTGCAGGCCGCGACCTCCGCGGGCGCGACCTATTGCGACGTGCGCATCGGGCGCTACCTGCGCCAGTTCGTGATCACGCGCGAGGACAAGGTCCAGAACGTGGTCAACACCGAGTCCACCGGCATCGGCGTGCGCGTGCTGGTCAACGGCGCCTGGGGCTTCTCGGCCACCAACGCGCTGAACACGCAGGGCGTGGTGAAGGCCGCGCAGCAGGCGGCGGCCATCGCCAGGGCCAACGCGAAGATGCAGACCGCCCCCGTGCAGCTGGCCAAGGCGCCGGGCGTGGGTGAGGTTGCGTGGAAGACGCCCATCGTCAAGAACTCGATGGAAGTGCCGATCAAGGACAAGGTGGACCTGCTGCTCGGCGTCAACGCCGCGGCGCTGGCCGCCGGCGGCGACTTCGTCAACTCGATGCTGTTCCTGGTCAACGAGCAGAAGTACTTCGCGTCCACCGATGGCAGCTACATCGACCAGGACGTGCACCGCATCTGGGCGCCGATGACGGTCACCGCCATCGACAAGGCCAGCGGCAAGTTCCGCGAGCGCGACGGTTTGTCCGCGCCGATGGGCATGGGCTTCGAATACCTGGATGGCGCGCAGTCGGGCAAGTTCGTCTCGCCCAACGGCGTGACCAACTACGGCCTGTCCTACGACATGAAGGAGGACGCGATCGCCGCGGCGAAGCACGCGCGCGCCAAGCTCACCGCGCCGTCGGTCAAGCCGGGCAAGTACGACCTGGTGCTCGATCCCTCGCACACCTGGCTCACGATCCACGAATCGGTCGGCCACCCGACCGAACTGGACCGCGTGCTCGGCTACGAAGCCAACTACGCCGGCACCAGCTTCGCCACGCTCGACAAGCGCGCCAACAAGTTCCAGTACGGCAGCGACAAGGTGAACATCGTCGCCGACAAGCTGCAGAAGGGCAGCCTGGGCGCGGTGGGTTACGACGACGAAGGCGTCAAGACCAAGCGCTGGGACCTGATCAAGGACGGCGTGCTGGTCGATTACCAGACCATCCGCGACCAGGCCCACATCCTGGGCAAGACCGAATCCGACGGTTGCTGCTACGCCGATTCCTGGTCGAGCGTGCAGTTCCAGCGCATGGCCAACGTGTCGATGCAGCCGGGCAAGGAGAAGCTCGGTGTCGCGCAGATGATCAAGGACGTCGAGAACGGCATCTACATCATCGGCGACGGCTCGTTCTCCATCGACCAGCAGCGCTACAACGCGCAGTTCGGCGGCCAGCTGTTCTTCGAAATCAAGAACGGCCAGATCACCAGGCAGATCGAAGACGTCGCCTACCAGATCCGCACGCCGGAATTCTGGAACGCGTGCGTCGGCGTCTGCGACGAAAGCGACTATCGCCTCGGCGGTTCGTTCTTCGACGGCAAGGGCCAGCCGGGCCAGGTTTCGGCGGTCTCGCACGGGTCGAGCACGGCGCGCTTCAACGGCATCAACGTCATCAACACCGCCCGCAACCTCGGCTGATCTTCGGAGACCTATCAAATGAGCATCCTCAGCGAAGAGCAGGCCAAGGCCATCCTCGACAAGGTCGTCAAACTGTCGAAGGCCGACCAGTGCACCGCGCAACTGACCGGCAACGTCGACGGCAACATCCGGTTCGCGCTCAACAACATTTCCACCAGCGGCATCGTCGAAGACACCGAATTGGCGGTGGAAGTCGCCTTCGGCAAGCGCGTGGGCGTGGCGACGATCAACGAGTTCGACGACGCCTCGCTCGAACGCGTGGTGCGCCGTGCCGAAGAGCTCGCGCGCCTGGCGCCCGAAAACCCGGAGTTCATGCCGGCCATCGAGAAGCAGACCTACAAGCCGAGCCCGACCTTCAGCGAATCGATCGCCGCGATCACGCCGGAATATCGCGCCCAGGTCGCCGCCGATTCGATCGCGCCGTGCAAGAACCAGAAGCTCATCGCCGCCGGCTTCCTGGAAGACGGCCAGAGCTTCGTGGCCTTCGCCAACAGCAAGGGCAACTTCGGTTACCAGCGCGCGACCAGCTTCGACTACACCTGCACCGTGCGCACCGAAGACGGCCGCGGTTCGGGCTGGGTGGGGCGCAACGTCAAGGAAGCCGGCGAGTTCAAGGCCGACGACGACATCCGCGTGGCGATGCGCAAGGCCACCGAATCCTCCGAAGCCAAGGCACTGGAACCGGGCAAGTACACCGTGATCCTGGAGCCGGCCGCGGCCGCGGGCCTGATCTCCTTCATGTTCAATTTCTTCGGTGCGCGCGAGGCCGACGAAGGCCGCAGCTTCCTGTCGAAGAAGGGCGGCGGCAACAAGCTCGGCGACCAGGTGTTCGACCCGCGCGTGAACTTCAGCGCCGATCCGTGGGATGCCAATGCACCGGTGCTGCCGTGGGATGGCGAAGGCCTGCCGCGCGAGACGATGCCGATCGTGAAGGACGGCAAGGTGGTGGCGTTGCAGTACTCGCGCTACTGGGCGAAGAAGCAGGGCAAGCGCGCCGTCGGCGACCCGGGCAACCTCATCATGTCCGGTGGCGACAAGAGCACCGCGCAGCTGGTGGCCGGTACGCAGAAGGGCATCCTCGTCACGCGCACCTGGTACATCCGCATGGTCGATCCGCAGACGGTGCTGCTCACCGGCCTGACGCGCGATGGCACCTTCTACATCGAGAACGGGCAGATCAAGTATCCGGTGAAGAATTTCCGCTTCAACGAATCGCCGGTGATCATGCTCAACAACATCGAGGAACTCGGCAAGCCGGTGCGCACCGCCGGCGACGAATCCTCGCTGCTGATGATGATCCCGCCGATGAAGTTGCGCGACTTCACCTTCACCTCGCTTTCGGACGCGGTGTAAGCGTGTGACGCGTGCGCAGTTCCTCCGGCTGCTCCTGCTCGGGGCAGTCGGAGCTGCATTGCCGCCGCGCGCGCACGCGGCGCGCGTGGCGTACGACTTCTGGCTCACGCGCCTGAAGTACGACTCCGGCGACTGGGACGTCGACCAGCGCATGCCGTCGAACCTGGTGACGTCCCTGATCGACTACACCAACCTGCGCGTGGACCCGACCGAACACGTGCTGGCGCTGGCCGATCCGAAGATGCTCACCGCGCCGTTCTGCTACCTCGCCGGGCACAAGCTGGTGGAGTTCAACCCGCAGGAGCGGCGCAATTTCGAGCGTTACGTGCGCAACGGCGGCTTCGTGTTCGTCGACGATTGCAACCACGACATCGACGGCTTGTTCGCCAAGTCCTTCGAAGCGCAGATGGCGTCGATTTTCGGGCCGAAGGCCCTGCGCAAGTTGCCGAACAACCATCCGATCTATCGCAGCTTCTTCAAGTTCCCCGACGGCCCGCCGGCCACCGGCTTCGAACTGAACGGGTGGGGCGATGACCTGGTGCACGATTACCTGCGCGGGATCGAGATCGACGGGCGCCTGGGCGTGCTTTACAGCAACAAGGATTATGGTTGCGAGTGGGACTACGACTGGCGCAACAAGCGCTTCCTGGCCGAGGACAACACCAAGTTCGCGGTCAACATCGTGATGTATGCATTGAACAGCTGACGGATGCCCATGAACGACAATTTCTCCGAAGCCGACCTCAAGGCGCAGCTCGCGCGCCTGGCCACGCTGCGCAATGCGATCGCGCAGGCGATCGTCGGCCAGGAAGCGGTGGTCGAACAGTTGCTCATCGGCTTGCTCGCCGGCGGGCACTGCCTGCTCGAAGGCGTGCCGGGCTTGGGCAAGACGCTGCTCGTGCGTTCGCTCGGGCAAGCGCTCGCGTTGCAGTTCCGCCGCGTGCAGTTCACGCCCGACCTGATGCCCAGCGACATCCTCGGCACCGAGTTGCTGGAGGAAGACCACGGCACCGGCCATCGGCATTTCCGTTTCCAGCCCGGCCCGATCTTCACCAACCTGCTGCTCGCCGATGAATTGAACCGCACGCCGCCGAAGACGCAGGCTGCCTTACTCGAAGCGATGCAGGAACGCACGGTGAGCTATGCGGGCGTGACGCATGCGTTGCCGTCGCCGTTCTTCGTGCTCGCGACACAGAATCCGCTGGAACAGGCCGGTACGTATCCTTTGCCGGAGGCGCAGCTGGATCGCTTCCTGCTGCACATCCGCGTCGATTATCCGAGCGAGCGCGAGGAGTACGACATCCTCGCCCAGACGACCGGCACGGCGACGGGGCAGGTCCCCGAAGTGATGCACGGCGAAGAAGTGCTCGCCTTGCAGGCGCGCGTGCGCGAAGTGCACCTGGGTCCGGATCTGCTCGCATGGATCACGCGCCTGGTGCGCGCCAGCCGGCCGGGCGAGAACGCTCCCGCGGAAATCCGCCAATGGGTGAAGTGGGGCGCCGGCCCGCGTGCGGGGCAGTCGCTCGTGCTGGCGGCGAAGGCGCGTGCCTTGTTGCACGGCCGCCTGTCGGCGACGCGCGAGGACATCCTCGCGCTCGCCGCGCCCGTGATGCGCCATCGCCTGCTGCTGTCCTTCGCCGCCGAAGCCGAGCAGAAGAGCGCGGACGACGTGATCGCGGCGCTGTTGCGCAGCGTTCCGTTCACCGCCTGACGAGCGCGATCCGTGCGTGCAGGCCCGACGATCGCCGAACTGATACCGCCGCAAGTGCGCGCGCGGTTGAAGGACTTGCGCCTGGTGTCGCGGCGCGCGGTGGGTCTGCAGGGCGTCGGATTGCATCACAGCCGCAGCCGCGGGGCGGGGCTGGAGTTCGCGCAGTATCGTGCGTACGAGCCGGGCGATGAGTTGCGCCAGGTCGATTGGAAACTCTACGCGCGTTCGGACCGCTTCTTCGTGCGCGAAGCCGAGCGCGAAAGCCCGCTGGCCGTGTGGTTGCTTGTCGATGCGACCGCCTCGATGGCGCAGGAAGATGCCGCGCGTCCGGGGTGGTCGCGTTTGTCGGCGGCCAAGGGGCTCGCGGCCTGCGTCGCCGAACTCGCGTTGCGGCAGGGCGATCGTTTCGGCATGGCGGTGTTGCGCGGCGATGGCGTGCGCCTGGTGCCGGCGGGTTCGTCGGTGCGGCAACGCGATCGCTTGTTCCTCGAATTGCACGGACTGGCGGCCGATGGTCGCTGGCCGAATGCCGAACAACTGCGGCCCTTGTGGGAGCGCATCGGTGCGGGCGACCTCGTCGTGTTGCTCAGCGATCTGTTCGACGAAGGCGCGGTCGATGTCGCCACGCGCATGGCGGCGGCGCGGCGCGAAGTGCTCGCGATCCAGATCCTGACGGCCGAAGAGCGCGATTTTCCGTTCGAAGGCGGGCATCGCTTCCGCGATCCGGAGACCGGCGAAGAGCTGCTCGGCGACGGGCCGGCGATGCAGGGCGACTTCCTCGCGCGCTTCGCAGCGGCGCGGCGCGCGTTGCAGGCGCGCCTGGATACGGCGGGCATTCGCCACGCCGACTATGTGCTCGACCAGCCGCTCGACCTGCCGCTGCGACGCCTGTTCGGCGCGCGCGATGCCGCGGAGTACACGTGAACCTGGTGTTCCTGCTGCCCGCCGGGCTCGCGGCGCTGGCGGCCGTGCTGCTGCCGCTGGTCATCCACCTCGCGCGTCGCAGCGAACAACGCCCGACGGTGTTCGCCGCGTTGCAGTGGCTGCGGCAGAAGCCGAAGCCGCGGCATCGGATCCGTTTCGACGAGTGGCCGTTGTTGGTCGTGCGCGTGTTGCTCGTGGCGTTGGTCGGCATGTTGCTTGCGAAGCCGGTGCTGTTCGGCGCCGCGAGTCATGCGCCCTACGTGGCGGTGGCGCCCGGAATCGACGTGGCGCGCGCGAAACAAACGACAGTGCCCGGCGATGCGCGATGGCATTGGTTGGCGCCGGGGTTTCCGGCGTTGTCGTCGGCGCCGCCTTCATCGGAGGCATCGATCACCAGCGCGTTGCGTGAACTCGATGCGGTCTTGCCGTCGGATGTCGCGTTGACCGTGCTGGTGCCGGCGCAGCTGGATGGCGTGGATGCGCAGATCCCGAAGCTCAGTCGCCGCGTCGATTGGCGCATCGTGGAAAGCCCCGCGCCCGCCGCGAACAGCGTTGGAGAGAAGGCCGGCCCGCCGATCCCCCTCCCGATTCGCTATGCACCCGAACGCAAGGATGCGATGCGCTATTTGCGCGCAGCAAGCGTCGCCTGGCGCGCGTCGCCCGACATCGCGAACGCCACCCAACCGCTGACCCCGAAATCCACGCGCGTGGCCTGGCTCGTGCCTGGCGCGGTTCCCGCGCAGATCATCGAGTGGATGCGCGCAGGCGGGACCGCTTTGCTCGATGCGCAGGCGACGATCGCCGACATGCCGCCGCTCGTGCCCGTTTGGCGCGACGACACGGACACGGTGTTGGTGGAAGGCGCGGCGTTCGGGCGCGGGCGCGTGCTGCGTTTCACCACGCCGCTCGTGCCCGCACGGATGCCCGTGCTGCTCGAAGGCGATTTCCCGCAACAATTGCGTGCGGCGCTCGATCCGGCGCCTGCGATGCCGGCCCGCGTCGCCGCCGCCGATCATGCGCCGACCACCGGCGCGGCCGCGTTCCCGCCCGCGCCGCGCGATGCGACGCCGTGGTGGGTGCTGTTGGTCCTGCTCGTGTTCGCCCTCGAGCGGTGGCTGGCGACGCGGCCGCGTCGCGGGGTGATGCCATGAGCATCGCCGCGCGTCTGCAGACGTGGTTGAACGCCGTGCGCGTGCGATGCGGCATCGATCTCGCGCTCGCCTGCCTGCCCTGGGTCGCGCTGGCGATTGTGTTGTCATGGCGCCTCGGGGGCGCGCTCGGCGCGGTCTTCGTCGCCGTACTCGCGATCGCCGCGGTCTTCCTGTTCGCGCGCCGGCGCATGCATCGCCTCGACACGGCGTGGTTGATCCGCGAACTCGACGCGCGACGCCCGGACCTGGAGGACAGCACCGATCTGCTGTTCGCAAAGACCGAAACGCTGACGACGCTCGAGCGCCTGCAGGTTGCGCGGCTTGGTGCGCGACTGGAATCGACGCCCGCGCCCGATCTTCGCCCGCGCTGGTCCGTGCGCACCATCGCATTCGGCGGCGTGTTCGCAGCGCTCGCCATCGCCGCGATCCTCGCGTGGCCGGAACGACAGCCGGTCACGTTCGACAACGTGCTCGCGAACATCGGCGTTTCCACCGCGAAGCCGACGCACACGCGCATCGTCGCGCAAACCCTGGCCATCGCGCCGCCGGCGTATACCCGCTTGCCTGCACGCGAAACGACCACGCTCGATGCGAAGGCCCCACAGGGAACTCGCCTGCAATGGACGCTGCGGTTCGCGCCCCAGCCGCAACGTGCCGAACTGGTCTTCCACGATGGCCGCACGCTTGCACTCACGCGCGAAGGCGAGGACTGGCGCGCGACCGATGCACTCGCGCGTTCGGCGCTCTATCGCATCGTCCTGCTCGATGCACCGCCCTTGCAGAAGACCACGCTCCATCGCCTCGATGCGATCGCCGATCGCCCGCCGGAACTTCGCGTGGTCGCGCCCGATCGCGGATTGACGCTGATGAAGACCGGCCAGCGCACCTGGTCGCTCGCGTTCGAAGGCACCGACGACTACGGGCTGTCGCCGAACGCGCGCCTGCACATCACCGTCGCACACGGGAGCGGCGAGGCCATCGAATTCCGCGAACAACAGCTCGGCGTCGGCGGCACTGGCACCGCCACGACGAAACGCTACGCGCGCCAACTCGATCTGGGGGCGTTGGGCCTCGCGGAGGGCGACGACCTGGTGGCGCAACTGCGGGTGGACGACAACCGCTCACCCGGCGCGCAAACCGTGCGCAGCGCGAGCGTCATCCTGCGCTGGCCGCCCGACCTGGGCGCGGAAGCCACGGGCGTGGACGGCATGGTCAAGAAAGTGCTGCCCGCGTATTTCCGCAGCCAGCGCCAGATCATCATCGACGCCGAAGCGTTGTTGAAGGAAAAACGCACGCTCGCCAACGAACGTTTCCTCAAGCGCAGCGACGAGATCGGTGTGGACCAACGCATCCTGCGGCTGCGCTATGGCCAGTTCCTCGGCGAAGAAGCCGAAGGCGAGCCGCAAGCGCCGCCCACGAACGACGCGGCGCCGACGGCGCCCACCTTCGGCCAGGACGCCGCCGTGGTGGAGGAATTCGGCCACACGCACGATCAACCCGAAGCCGCGACGCTGCTGGATCCGGATACGCGCGCGACACTCAAGAAAGCCCTCGACCAGATGTGGCAATCCGAACTGCACCTGCGGCAGGGCACGCCGCAGGACGCCTTGCCGTACGCGTATCGCGCACTGGGTTTCATCAAGCAGGTGCAGCAGGCCACGCGCATCTACCTGGCGCGCGTGGGCACCGAGTTGCCGCCGATCGACGAATCGCGCCGCATGGGCGGCGACCGCGGCGCGATCACGCGCGGCGACGCGCTTTCGGCGGGCGCAGCGCCGGATCCGGAACTGGCGGCCCTCTGGCGCGCCCTGGAGGACGGGCCGCGCGCCTCGCGTGTCGACTTCGCCGCACTGGAACGCTGGTTGGGCGCGCATCAATCGCAGTTGTCCGATCCCCTGGCGTTCGTCGCCGCCATCGAAGCCTTGCGGACGCAACCGGCTTGCGATCGCTGCCGTCGGGAGCTACGCGCACTGCTCTGGCCGCTGCTGCGCCGGCCGGCTGCGAACGTGGCGCGGCGCGCAGGCGACGACGCTGCAGCACGGGCCTACCTCGACGCATTGCGGGAGGAACGCGCGCCGTGAATGCGCTGACTCTGGGAACGCACACCTTCGATGTGGCCCGCGTGGTGGCTTGCGTGCTGGCGATCGTCGTGGTTTTCGCGATGACGCGGCTCCTGGTTCGGCACCTGCGCACGGTGGGAACGCGCGCGGCCACGTGGCGCGTTGCGGTGCTGGTGATTGCGCAGCCGGTGTGCGCGGTGTTGTTGTATTTCGCATTGCTGCCGCCGACCACGCCGGGAGAGGCGGGCACGCTCGTGGTGGCGACCGCGGGAACGCCAGCTTCCGTGCTCGGAACAGAGCAGGGTGGCGACGCAATCGTCGCCTTGCCCGAAGCACCGGCGCGCGCGGGTATCGAACGCGCGCCGGATCTGGCGACGGCACTGCGTCGCCATCCCGGCATGCAACGCCTCCGCATCCTCGGCGACGGGCTCGAAGCACGCGATCGCGATGCCGTGCGCGGATACGCCGTGACATTCGTGCCGAATGAAACGGGCCGCGGGCTCATCGCACTTCAAGCCCCCGCGCATGCCGTCGCAGGCGGTGCATTCGCCCTCCACGGACGCGCGCATTTACTGGGGGGCGGCAGCGCGGAGCTGCGCGATCCCGCGGGTGTGCGCGTCGATCGTGTTGCGCTGACCGAAGAAGGGCGCTTCACCCTGCACGCGACGACACGTATCCCCGGCGCCGCGGTCTTCAGCCTGCGTCTGCGCGATGCGGGGCAGCGCATCGTCGAAGACGTCGCGCTGCCGCTGGACGTCGAAGCGCCGAAGGCGCCGCGCGTCCTGCTGCTCGCCGGTGCGCCGGGCCCGGAGATCAAATACCTGCGACGCTGGGCGCACGATGCAGGCCTCGCGATGCAAGCGCAGATGGCGGTCGGCGGTGGCGCGCAACTGGGTGACGCACCGGTTGCGTTGAATGCGGCGACGTTGAAGGGGTTCGACCTTGTGATTCTGGACGAGCGCGCGTGGTCGACGCTCGGCGAAGGACAGCGCGCGGCCCTGGTCGAAGCGCTGCGCGGCGGACTCGGCGTGCTCCTGCGCGTCACGGCCCCGTTGTCGGACGCGGAACAGCGGCGCTTGCGCGCGCTCGGCTTCAGCGTGGACGCAGGCCGCGATGCAACGGAGATGCGTTTGCCCGAGCCGCGTCGCGACGAGGAAGCCCTGCGTGCGCGCATCGGGCCTGGAACCCCCGACCAGGCGCGAAACACCATCACACCCGTGCCCGAGACACCTGCGCTGACACGACGCTCGCTGCGCATCGCGGCCATCGACGGCATCGCGTTACTCGATGGCCAGGACGACACGGCGCTTGCGACCTGGCGTGCGGAAGGCCGCGGCCGCATCGCCGTGTGGCCCCTGGTCGACACCTATCGCCTGGTGCTTGCCGGCCGCGACGATCTGCATGCCGAACTGTGGAGCCATGCCGTGTCGACACTCGCGCGCGCGCGGCCCGACCGGCCTTTCACGATCGACGGTGAACCGCGCGTGGGCGAACGCATCGCGCTGTGCGGCATTTCGCGGGACGCGACCATCACATCTCCGCGTGGCACGCAAACGAGGCTATGGATCGATCCCGCGACACAGACGCGCGCCTGCGCCGCCTGGTGGCCCCGTGAAGCGGGGTGGCATCGTTTGTCTTCGCAAGGCCGCACGCAGTCTTTCAACGTGCGTGCCGCGACGCAGGCGGCGGGACTGCACGCCCAACGCGTGCGCGAAGCCACGTTGCGCCTTGCAGCCGATGCACGGGCCACGCCGGTGAACACCGCCGATGCGCCGCGTAATCCCGGCGCGCGTTGGCCCTGGTGGTTGGCGTGGCTGTTGGCGAGCGGGGCGCTGTGGTGGTTCGAACGCGCACGCCTCGCGCAACGCTGATGTCCTCTTGCGCTGTCGGGGTGAGGATCGGTGTCGTGTCTGCGGACGCGTGAGACCGCTATAGTCGCGTCGGGGAAGACGCAGTCTGCATATCAGGGGAAACGCGTGACCGGAAATCAAGACAAGCGCCTGCGCAATCGCGGGCGCCTGCTGCTGTGCGCGGCATTGGCTGCGCTGGGAATGAGCGGTGCGGCCCTCGCGCAATCGCAACCGGGCTTCGCGTTGATCGCAGGCGGTTGGACCGGCGACGGCGGCCCGGCGACGGCGGCGAACCTGCATGGCGCCGCCGACGTGGCCTTCGACAAGGCCGGCAATCTTTACGTCGCCCAATTCACGGGCAACCGGATCCGCAAGATCACGCCCGCGGGTGTCATCACGACCGTGGCGGGTGGCAACACGGGGTTCGCCGGCGATGGCGGGCCTGCCAGCCAGGCGCTCATCGACCGTCCGCAAAGTCTGGCGTTCGACGCAGCGGGCAATCTCTATTTCACCGATGCGGGCAATCGTCGCGTGCGCCGCATCGCGACCAACGGCACGATCAGCACGGTCGCCGGCAACGGCAGTTACGTCAGCAGCGGCGACGGCGGGCAGGCGATCAACGCCGGTTTCGCGCTGCCGGGCTCGGTGGCGGTGGATGCGTCGGGCAATCTGTTCGTGTCCGACATCTATGCCAATGTCGTGCGCAAGATCACGCCGGCGGGTGTCATCAGTACCTATGCGGGCACCGGTGTCGCCGGTTACTCGGGCGATAACGGTTCGGCCAAGGCCGCGCAATTGTCGGGCCCGAGCGGCGTCGCCACCGACGCCGCCGGCAATCTCTATATCGCCGATACCGGCAACGGCGCGGTGCGATTCGTGTCGACCGCCGGCACGATCACCACGTTCATGGGCCCGTTCGGCATTCCCGATGACGTCGAAGTGGATGCGAACGGCGCGGTCTATGTCGGCGATGATTGCGACCTGTACCGATTCGTCGGAACCACGGGCATCCGGTTCGGCAATACCGGCGAGTGCGGGCGGTCTCCCGACGGCACGCTGGCGACGCAAGCCGACTTCGGGTACGTCGACGGCGTCGCGGTCACGCCCAACGGCGATATCTACTTCGCCGACGGGGACAATGCGCGCGTTGCGAAGATCACGGCCGCCAGCGGCCTGATTTCGACGTATGCCGGTGTTCCGCTGGCACAGGCCGATGGCACCGCGGCACTGTCGGGCACCTTGTCGATCACCAACGCGCTGGCCGTCGACAACGCGGGCAACGTCTTCATCTCCGAGCGTTACAGCGGACACGCGGTGCGGAAGCTGTCGGCAGGCAAGCTGTACAACCTGGCCGGCAACGGCGCCGATGGATGGAAGACCACGTGCGCTGCGCCGTGCAGCGCGTTGTCGTTCTATCTCCCGAATCTCTCGGGCGTCGCCGCCACGACGGCAGGCCATGTCTTCATCGCCGATCGCACCCTCAACCGCGTCCTGTCCGTCAAGAACGGGACCGTGTCGGTGTTCGCCGGCGGTGGAGCGTCCAGCAGCCAGGATGCTCCCGTTCCCGCAACGCAGGTCAAGATCAACCCGCGTTCGATCGCGACGGATGCGGACGACAATCTCTACATCGCCGACTACATCGGCATGCGTATCCGCAAGGTCGATCCCACCGGCGTGGTCAGCACCATTGCCGGCAACGGTTCGAACACGCCCCACCTCGGCGAAGGCGGCCCGGCGGTCGACGCCGCCGTCGTCAATCCCATGCACGTGTCCGTCGACACCGCGGGCAACGTGTACTTCTACGAAGAAGGCACGCACGCCATCCGCAGGCTCGGCACCGACGGACGCATCGATGGTCTTGCGGGCGTCCTGGAATATTCAGGACAGGACCCGAACCCGCCGGGTGGATTCTGGGGAGAAGGCGGGTCGGCTTACAGCGCGCTGCTCGGCAAGGTGACCGGCTTGGCCGCGCATTCCAGCGGCGTGTATTTCACTTCCGAATGCGGGGTGCGCCGCATCAGGCCGAATGGCATCGTCGAAACGCTGAAGGCGTTTCCGAACTGCGCGCTCGGCCTGGCGGTCAAGGGTCGCTTCCTTTATGTCTCCAGCAACAGCGGCCGCATCCTGCGCGCGCAACTCCCGCGCATCACGCAGAGCGATTTCAACGGCGATTTCAAGTCCGACCTCATTTGGCGTGCGAGCACCGGCACGAACGTGATGTGGCTGGGCGCCGATTCGGCGACGACGCAAACCATCGCGACCAATCCGCCGGAATGGAAACTCGTCGGGCAGGGCGATTTCGACGGCGACGGCAAGTCCGATCTGGTCTGGCGCAACACGGTCAACGGCACCAACACGATCTGGCGCGCCGGCAATACCAACACGCGCATCGCGGTGACCACGCTGGCCGACCAGGCCTGGACCGTCGCGGGCGTCGGTGATTTCGACGGCGACGGCAAGTCCGATCTGTTCTGGCGCAACACGAGCACCGGCGCGCAGCAGGTGTGGTACTCGGGCATCTTCACGACGCGCCTGGCCGTGACGACGCTGGCCGACATGCGCTGGATCTTTGCCGGCGTCGGCGACTTCGACGGCGACGGCAAGTCCGATCTGTTGTGGCGCCATTCGGTGACCGGCGGCAATGCGATCTGGCGCAACGCCAACTCGCAAGCGCCGCGTCCGATCGCCGCGGTCAATCCGGTGTGGAAGATCGCGGCGGTCGCGGATTTCAACGGCGACGGTGCATCCGACATCCTGTGGCGCAACTCCACTTCGGGTGCGAACACGATCTGGCGTTCCGCGAACAACACCAAGGTCCAGGCCGTCGTCGGTGTGACCAATCTCAACTGGAAGGTCGTGGCTGCGGCCGACTTCGAGAACGACGGCAGCGCCGACCTGATCTGGCGCGATGTCACCACCGGCGCGAACACGATGTGGCGCAACGCCAACAACGCGACGCAGAAGGCGGTGTCGACAACGGGCATCGGCTGGAGCGTGCAGCCGTACGAAGCGCAGCCTTGATGCGATAAGCTCGGGGGCCATGGCCTCCCGGGCTCGCGATCGCGCGGCCATCCGCGCGTCTGTCTTCGTCGGCGTCAGCGTCGACGGGTTCATGGCGCGCCTGGATGGCGCGCTCGACTTCCTGCCGCCCGGCGGTGGCGAGCCGCACGGCTACGCCGAATTCATCGCGTCGGTGGATGCGCTGGTGATCGGTCGCAAGACCTACGACACCGTGCTGGCGTTCGACGCATGGCCGTATGCGGAAAAGCCGGTGTTCGTGCTCAGCAGCAAGCCATTGCGCGACGCACCGGCCGGCGCCGTGGTCGAACACTTGTCGGGTGAGGTGAGCCGGATCGCATCGCAGCTTGCGGACCGGGGATTCCGCCATGTTTATGTCGATGGTGGACTCACCATCCAGCAATTCCTGCGCGCCGGTTTGATCCAACGCCTGGTCATCACGCGCGTGCCCGTCCTCATCGGCACGGGCATCCCGCTGTTCGGCGCGCTGGAGCGCGACATCCGCCTCACGCACGTCGCCACGCGGCAGTACGCGAGCGGGTTGGTGCAAAGCGAGTATCGCGTGGATTGAACCTTTCCTTGCCGCGACGGCATGCATGCAGGCGACCTTCGCTGGTGTGCGCCGCGCCGGTCGCTGGTCGCCTTCGTCATCCGCAGGAGACCACACCATGCATGCGTTCTCGTTTCGTTTCCCCGTTCCCGCCGCACTGGCGGTCGCACTCTCCCTCGCGTTCGCGGCGCCGGCCGCTTGGGCAGACGGTTTCTACAAGCAGCGCAATCTCGTTTCCGATGGCTTCGTGCCGGCGGCGCATACCGATCCCAACCTGGTGAATGGCTGGGGCGTCGCGTTCAATCCCTTCGGCTTCGTTTGGGTCTCGTCGGCCGACGGCACGGTTTCGACGCTCTACGACGGCAACGGCGTCGTGCAATCGCTCGTCGTCCAGATTCCGTCGCCGACGATGGCCACCGGCGGCAACCCCACCGGCATCGTGTTCAATGGATCGGATGCCTTCGTCGTCACCCGCGGCGCGGCGTCGGGGCCGGCGCGATTCCTGTTCGCCACCGAGCAGGGCGTGATCGCCGCCTGGGCGCCGAACGTGGATTTCACGCACGCCATCCGCAAGATCAATCGCGCCTCCACCGGCGCGAACTACAAGGGGCTCGCGCTCAGCGGCGACGGTTTGACGCAGTTGCTGTACGCGACCGATTTCTTCCACGCGCGCGTCGACGTCTTCGACAGCAACTTCATGCCGGTGATGCTCGCGCCGGGCGCGTTCAAGGATCCGGGCATTCCCAAGGGCTATGCGCCGTTCGGCATCCAGGCCATCAACGGCGACATCTACGTCACCTACGCCAGGCAGGATGCGGCCATGTCCGATGAAGTCCGCTGCGCCGGCTGCGGCTTCGTGAGCGTGTTCAAGCCCAACGGCAAGTTCGCGCGGCGGATCGCGACGCGTGGCGTGCTCAACGCACCGTGGGGGCTCGCACTTGCGCCCAGCGCATTCGGCACGTTCCACAACGCCTTGCTCGTCGGTAATTTCGGCGATGGAAGGATCAATGCGTTCGGTGCGTCATCGGGCACGCCGCTCGGCGCCTTGCGGCGATACGACGGGTCGGCGGTCCACATCGACGGGCTGTGGGGCATGCAATTCGGCAATGGCCTGCAGAACCAGCCGGTCGATACGCTGTTCTTCGCGGCAGGGCCCGACGACGAGGCGCACGGCCTGTACGGGCGTCTGGATTTCGTGTTCACGCCGTAACGTGGTGCAGACGGAAGGGCCCGCAATCGCGGGCCTTTCCTGCAAACCATCGGCTGCGACTCAGCGGCGCGCCGCGACCTGCGGCGTGCTGTCCAGGTAGGCGCGGATCCGGTCGGCGTTGGCCGCGGCGACCTTCTGCGCGAACCGCACCGAAAGATGGTGCTTGTCGTAAGTGAACGGCACCCGGTCGTCGTCGAACAAGTCGCATGCGCCGTCCTTGTGGCACAACGCGTCGAACTTGCTGACGTACAGGTAGCCGGCGGCTTCGGTCGCCGCGCGCAACTGCGCATCGTCGTGCGTCTGGCCGCGGATGAAGGGCTGCAGCTTGGCCTGGTCGAAACCGTACTGGTTGATCAACTCGGGCAGGTCGTCGGACATCGTGAGATAGCCGCCGATCACGATGACGCGCCTGACGCCGGCCTGCTTCAGGAATTCGATGTACTGCTGCAGGTCCGAGGGTTTGTACCAGGCGAACAGGACGGTGACGACGACGTAGTCGAACTGCTTGAGGTAGCCGACGTCGAACCGCTGCCTGTTGAGTTTCTCGCACGCGGGCAGGGTCGGGTTGGCGCGTCCCATCAGCTGCGCGATGTCCCGATGCGGCGGGCAACCGCCGAGCGTGGACAGCGCGTAGTTGTCCTTCGGATACAGGGACGCCATCGCGTTGAGCGCATCGGGGCCATGGCTGTCGCCGATGACCAGCACGTTGCGCACGCCCGGCACAAGCGAATCGCACTGCGCCCAACCCTTGATCGTGCACTGCGCCTGGCGCGTGGCGAAACGCGCTTGCTTGCCGGCTTCGATGGTTTGCGTGCTGATCGAGTTGTTGATCCACGGGCGCTGCGGCAAGCCTTCGAGCCGCCACATGCATCCGGCGGCGACGACGACCGTCGCCACGCCCGCCAGTGCAGCGCGGATCGCGGTGGGCTTCCATAGCGCCGGCTTGCGCATCGGCACTTCGATGGTGCGATTGAGCACGACGGCGATCAGGATCGACACGACGAGGAAGCCGACGATCTCCGGCGCCCCCAGGTGGTCGATGTGCCGGACCTGCTTGTAGAACACGAGCAGCGGCCAATGCGCCAGGTACAGCGCGTAGCTGATCAGGCCGATGTACACCATCGGCCGGTTGCGCAGGACGATGCCCAGCCGCGCGTGGTCGGCCGTGCCGATGCACAGCGCCGCGCCGATGCAGGGAACCAGCGCCGCGGCGCCCGGGAACAGGGTCTTGTCGGTGAACAACACCATCGACACGCCGATCAGCACCACGCCGACCGCGAATGCGAGATCGGCCTTGCGCTTGTACAGATGCAGCGGCCACAGCGCGAGCAGGCCGCCGATCGCGAACTCGAAGGCGCGGAAGGGCGTGAGATAGAACACCGCGTCGGGCGCACGCCCGATCACGAGTACGGCCGCGACCAGGCTCACGATGCCGGTGGCCAGGATGCTCAGGCGGATGCGGTTGGTCGCCACGCCCAGCAAGGGCAGCAACCACGGCCACACGAGATAGAACTGTTCCTCGACACCCAGCGACCAGGTATGCAGCAGCGGATTGGTGTGCGCGTCGGCGTCGAAATAGCCGCTATGGAAGAAGAAGTGGATGTTGCTGGTGGAGACGATCGCGTGGAGCAGCGTGATGCCGAACTCCGACAGGCGCTGCGGCATGTCCAGCACAACCGCGGCGACGGCGGTGAGCGCCAGCGTCGCGACCAGCGCGGGCAGGATGCGGCGGGCGCGGCGGCCATAGAAGGCCAGCAGGTCGATGCGGTTGTTGGCCTGGAGCTCGGTGGCGAGCAGGCGCGTGATCAGGTAACCGCTGATCACGAAGAACACGTCGACGCCGACGAAACCGCCGGAAATGAACGGGACCCCGGCGTGGTAGAGCAGAACGCCCAGGACAGCAACCGCGCGCAGCCCGTCGACACCCGGACTGTAGGAGGCGGCCGAGCGGCCCGATGGCATCGTCATTGCGCGCGCACTTCCCCGGGTCTTCGAAAGGCCCCTCGAAAAAGGCCACCTGCGGAAGGTGGCCTGAGTCGACATATGGTGGGCGGTGCAGGGTTCGAACCTGCGACCCTTGCCGTGTGAAGGCAATGCTCTACCGCTGAGCTAACCGCCCGGATGCTTGACCGCCGCGGGGCGGGGCAGGCGCGGCATTCTACGGAAGCGCGGCCGTTCGGGCAACGGGTTTCACTCGATCTGGTCGCGGGCATGGGCCGCATCCAGCGTTTCCATCGCATCCTTCGGTTTGGCCTTCGCCGCTTTTTCGAAGGCGGCGGCCGCTGCGTCTTCCTGTTTCTCGCCGTGGAGCAGCAACAAAACGTTGGCGTGTTCGACGTGCGCGATGGGCGAGTCGGGGGTGAGCTTGAGCGCGGTTTTGATGTGGGATTCGGCCTCGGCGGCTTTCGCGCCGTAGGTCAGCCCGCCGATCATCGCGCCGATCTTGCCGATGATTTCGGCGTGGTAGAGGGCGAGCGCGGTGTGCGCTTCGGCGTGTTTGGGCGCGAGCGCCAACGCGGTGTCGAGCGAGGCGCGCACCTTGCCGGCGATCCCTTGCTTGAGCGCCTTGGCGATCGACAGGCCCTGGCTGTAGCGGCCCAGCGCGAAGGCATGGCGATAGTGGCTGTTCGCTTCGTCGGGCAGGGCCTTGATGGCCGATTCGGCAAGCTTGGCCGCGTGTTCGAAGCGCTTGAGCTTTTCCGCATCATCGTCGACCAGATAGGTGGCGTGGATGCCGATAGCCTTGGTGGCGACCGATGCGCCGACGGGGCCGAGTTTTTCGCCGGCCTCGAACGCGGCCTGGAAGTCCCCGCGATGGAAGGCGCGCCAGGCGTCCTGCAGCGCGGCGGCGAGCGCGTCGGCGTCGAGCTTCGGCGCCGCCTTTCCGGCGGCTTTCAACAACTTGGCCGCATGTTTGGCGTCGGGGAAGGGCTCGACATCGCCCGCGTGCAGTTGCGGCCAGGCCTTCTTCAGCGCGTCGCCGGCGTAGGCGAAGGCTTTGGCGTCATGCGGGTACGGCGCCCATTTCGACTTGGCCATGCGGACCTTCCTGGATTCGATGGAAGCGGCAGCATTGCGCCGTGTGCGCGTCTTCGCAAGGTCTGAGCGCCGGGCGTGGTGTGATTGCTCCATGGATGAGGCGGCAACGTGCCGTCTGCGCAGGAGGCCTCATGTCACGCGAAACCAATCTCCGTCATCTCTGGCTCGCCGGCCTGGGCGTGCTCGCGCGCTTGCGCCGCAGCGCCGACCGCATCGCCGGGCGCATTCCGATCGCGGAAGAGCCGCCGGCCGAGCCACCGTTCGCGACCACGCAGAAGGTGGCCAAGCGCAGCACGCATTCGTCCGGTTCGCGCAAGGCGGGCGAGCGGGAGTCGCAGCGACGGATCGCAGGGAAAGGGCGGTAAAGCAGGGAATAGGGAATGGGGAATAGGGAATGGAGCCGCACCTCATTCCCCATTCCCCATTCCCCATTCCCGCTTTCAATCGATGTAAGCGCGCGTCAGCGTGTTCAGATGCACGCGCTCGGCATCGCGCAGGAACGGCGCGAGCAACATCATCACTTGCACGATGCCCGCGCGGATCGAGGCCTGTTCGTCCTTGTCGCCGCGCGCGGAGGCGTAGTTCAACCAGAAGGTGGCGATCACCAGCACGTTCGTCGCCGCAGCGTCGAGTTCGTCGGCGCTCGCACGCATCACGCCGCCTTGCGACAGACCGCGCATCACCGTGTGCGCCTGTTCGTCCGCGCGGCGCAGGATGCGCGCGAAGCGGATGCGCAGGCGGCGGTTGCGGCTGAGGATGTTCGCCAGGTCGCGATACAGGAAGCGATAGTCCCAGATGCACTCGAACACCAGGTGCAACTGCAGCCAGATATCTTCCAGGCCCGGCAGTCGGCCTTCGGGCGCGCTCAGCGCGGCATCGATGCGCTCTTCGTAACGCCCGAAGAGGTGCTCGATGATGTCGTCCTTGTTGCGGAAGTGGTAGTACAGGTTGCCCGGGCTGATCTCCAGCTCGTCGGCGATGTGGTTGGTGGTGACGTTGGGTTCGCCCTGCGCGTTGAACATCGCGAGCGACGCATCGAGGATGCGCTGTCGGGTTTGTCGGGCCACGTCAGGCGGTCAACTTGCCCACCAGGTCGATGTACTTCTGCATCGCCTCGTCCTGGCCGGTGCCCTGCAACTTGGCCCAGGCTTCGTACTTGGCGGTGCCCACGAAGTCGAAGAAGCCCGGCTTGGGGCCGGAGACGTCGCCTTCGGAGCCTTGCTTGTAGAGCGCGTACAGGCGCAGCAGCGTTTCGTTGTCGGGGCGCTCGGACAGCCCCTGGACATCCTTGGCGGCCTGTTCGAAGCGGGCTTTGAGGTCGGACATGGTGCGCGGGCTCCCGGTCGGCAGGCGGGCATCACAGCATGCGGTGTCGACGTTTTCAATACGCAGGGGAATTGTGGCGCCGTGCAGGGCGTGGCAACGTAGGCGCAGGACATCGGGGAGCACGCAGGACATGAGCTACTTCGTCACCGGGGCCACCGGCTTCGTCGGCCGCCACCTGGTCAGCGCGCTGCTCAAGCGCAAGGGGCCCGTCCACGTGCTCGTGCGCAAGGACTCGCGCAAGAAGCTCGACGCCATCGGCGCGAAGATGGGCTGGGACATGAAGCGCATCGTGCCCGTCGAGGGCGACATGACCGCTGCAAAGTGCGGCGTCAGCGCCGCGCAGGTGCGCGCGCTCAACGGCAAGGTCAAGCACTTCTTCCACCTGGCCGCGGTCTACGACCTCACCGCCAAGGCCGACGTGCAGCGCGCGGCGAACGTCGACGGCACGCAGCACGCGCTGGACCTGGCCGCCGCCATCGGCGCGGGCACCTTCCACCACACTTCGTCGATCGCCGCCGCCGGCCTGTATCCGGGCGTGTGGCGCGAGGACATGTTCGACGAAGCCGAAGGCCTCGACGATCCCTACCTGCGCACCAAGCACGATTCGGAAGGGCTGGTCCGCAACGAGAAGCGCATCAAGTGGCGCATCTATCGCCCGGGCATGGTGGTCGGCCATTCGCAGACCGGGGAGATGGACAAGATCGACGGCCCGTACTACTTCTTCTCCTTCATCAAGAAGCTGCGCGAAATGCTGCCGCAGTGGATGCCGATGCTCGGCCTGGAAGGCGGGCGCATCAACATCGTGCCGGTGGATTTCGTCGCCGATGCGATGGACCACATCGCGCACAAGCCCAAGCTCGACGGGCACACCTTCCACCTCACCGATCCCGAGCCCATGCGCGTGGGCGAAGTGCTCAACGCTTTCGCGCGCGCGGGCCATGCGCCGGAAATGACGATGCGCATCGATGCGCGCATGTTCGCCTTCGTGCCCGGTGGCGTGCGCGCGGCGGTGGGCAACCTCCCGCCGGTGCGCCGTTTCATCGGCATGTTGCTGCGCGACTTCCGCATCCCGAAGGAAGTGCTGAAGTTCATCACCTATCCCACGCGTTTCGACAATCGCGAAGCCGAGCGCGCGCTCAAGGGCAGCGGCATCGCGGTGCCGCGCCTGGATGCCTACGCCTGGCGCCTGTGGGATTACTGGGAACGCCACCTGGATCCGGATCTGTTCGTCGACCGCTCGCTCAAGGGCAAGGTGCGCAACAAGGTCGTGGTGATCACCGGCGGTTCGTCGGGCATCGGCCTGTCGACCGCGCAGCGCGTGGCCGAAGCCGGCGCGGTCGTGGTGATCGTGGCGCGCGGCGAAGAAGAACTGTTCAAGGCGCGCGACGAGATGAAGGCCAAGGGCGGCAAGGTGTTCGCCTACACCGCCGACCTGGCCGACATGGCCGACTGCGACCGCCTCGTGGCCACCGTGCTGAAGGAGCACGGGCACGTCGACATCCTGATCAACAACGCGGGGCGTTCGATCCGGCGTTCGATCGAGCTGAGCTACGATCGCTTCCACGATTTCGAACGCACGATGCAGCTGAATTATTTCGGCAGCCTGCGCCTGATCATGGGCTTCCTGCCGACGATGACCCAGCGCCGCAAGGGCCACATCATCAACATCAGTTCGATCGGCGTGCTGGCCAATTCGCCGCGCTTCTCGGCGTATGTCGCATCGAAGGCGGCGTTGGACGCGTGGGCGCGCTGCGCGCAGGGCGAGCTGTCGGGCAAGGGGATCGCGTTCACGACGATCAACATGCCGCTGGTGAAGACGCCGATGATCGCGCCGACCAAGATGTACGACAGCGTGCCGACCCTGACCACCGAAGAAGCGGCCGACCTGTGCGTGCGGGCGATCATCGAACGCCCGAGCCGCATCGCGACGCGCCTGGGCATTTTCGCTTCGGTCCTCAACGCGCTCGCGCCGAAGGCCTACGAAGTGGTGATGAACACCGCGTTCGAATTGTTCCCGGATTCGGCCGCCGCCAAGGGCGACCGCAAGGCGCTCAAGGGCGAGATGGAACCGAGCGGGGAGCAGATCGCCTTCGCCGCACTGATGCGCGGCGTGCATTGGTAGGCGACGCGCGTCACAGCGTCGCGCACTGCTTGAAGCGCGGCGCCTGTTCGCTGTTTTCCGGCGGTTCCAGGTAAACGCGCGCGGTCCGCAGGGTCGCGTAGCGCGTCAGCACCGTGCACACCGCGTCGAAACGTTCGGTCGAGGTTTCGTCGACCTGCACCTGCAAGGTGGACTTCGTCGACCACGCCGCGCGGAACACGCCGGGCAGCGACGAGACGCGGCGCACGACTTCCACGCGCTGCAGGTCTTCTTCTTCGGGCGTCATGGGCATGGCCGCCGCCGGTTGCGTGGAGGCGGCCGCCGCGAGCGTGTCCTGCGCGAGCTCGGCGGCCGGCTTGATCGGCCGCTTGACGATGGGCGTGATGTCGTTCGTCGGCGGCGCATCCTGCATGCCGACCATCGCGCCGATGGCCAGTCCCACGACCAGCGCGACGGCCCACGAGATCCACACGGCGCGACGCGCGCGCTGGCTCGCATCCTTGCGCACGTCATCCGACAGGCTCTGCGGCAGCAGCGGCGCGATTTCGGGCCAGAGCGCGTTGCCGTCGATGAGTTCGACGCGCGCTTCCTCCGCGGCCTTGCGTGCATCGGGATCGATCGAACCGGGCGTGACCAGCAGGCCGCTGCGCGCGCCCTGGAACTTCATCGCGCCGAGGAAATCGGCCACCGATTGCTTCGACAACTTGTAGGCCGAGCCGTGCTTGCAGCCGAGCAACGCGCGCTCGCCGTTGCGCGTCAGCAGGAATTCGGTCTGGTGCCCGCGCTCGGATTCATCGTCGGGCGTCAGCACGTCGTAACCGCGGTGACGCATCGCATCGATGACGAAGTGCGAGAACTCGCGCCAGCGCATCGCCGAGAGCGCGCGCACGCCGTTGAGCGCTTCGTCCTGACGGCGGCGGATGGTCGAGAAGTAGAGCGTGCCGAGCGCGCCGATGAGCACGACCACGAGGAGGGCGGCCAGGAGCGATGTCGCTGAGGGCATGCGGGGTCTGCGGATGCGGGGTGGCGCATCTTACGCCAGCGGCCGCTGTATGCCGTGTAACGCAGGTCGAAAAAAAAGCCCGCCAGTCCGAAACCGTCAGGGGAGGGGAGCGACGGAACCGCGTGGACTGGCGGGCTGGAGCGTTTGGATCAGGCGACGGTGCGCTTCTTCGTCGCCTTCTTGCGCGCCTGCTTGGCCGGGGCCTTGGCGGCCGCGGCGGAGGCCGTGGTGCGGCGCGGCGAAACGCGGCGAAGCTCAGCGGTCAGCGCATCGACGCGATCGACCAGTGCGGCCAGGTCTTCGCGATTGGGAACGCCGAGCTTGACCAGCGCGCGCTGCACGCGTTCCTCGAACACCTTTTCCAGGCGATCCCACGTGTCCACCGCGCGTTCGCGCGCCTGGCCGACGCGGCTCTCGACGGCGTCGCGCACGACATCGGCGCGATTGCCAGCGAGCTTGCGCGCGGTCTGTTCCAGGTTGAGGCCTTCCTTCACCAGGCCTTCGAACAGGCGCGTGCCTTCGGCCTGCGCGCGCCCGAAGGCGCCGACGCCGGCGAGCCAGATCTGCTGCGCCGATTCGCTGAGGGACTTGGAGAGGCGTTCGGCCTGCGCCTGCGCTGCGGCGTCGGCGGCCGATTTGCGGGCGGTCTTCGCGGTCTTTGCGGTCTTCTTCAGCTTGGCCATGGCGTGGATGCCTTCGGAGGATTACGACGGAGAATCCGGCGCTCCGCTAGAGCATTCACACCAAGGCGTGTGCCTAGCGTCGCGAGGCGATCAGATGGTCGACTTCATCCAGCGCCCGGCGCAGCCGCGCGGTGGTTTCGGTCGCGCGCGGGCGGTGCGGGAGGCCGTCGATGATCGAGCGCGTCTGATCGTTGACGACCTCTTCGCGCAGGGACAGGCTGTGCGCTTCCAGGACGGGCCGCAACTCGGCGGCGCGCTTGCGCAGATCGTCCATCGTGTTGCGATACGCGATCTCGCACACGCGGCGACGCGCGGCGAAGGAGAAAACGTTGGTGAAGAACAACTCGCCGTCGTCGCTGTTGGGTTCGAACACGAGCTGGTCGATGTTCGGGTAGGTCTGCGCATAGCGCTGCAAGCCGACCTGCATGCGCGATTGCAGCAGCGTGCGGAAGGTTTGCGACAACACCATGGGCAGGCCGCCTTCGGACAGGCGCGAGTCGATGCCATCGGGCGTGCGACGCGCGACATTCGCGTCGAAGGGCACCAGCGGGTTGATGCCGATCAGCAGGTCCACGCCGCGTTCGAGCAAGAGCGAGGCGTGCATCGTGCGGCGCAGCGCACCGTCGACGAAATGCCGTCCGCGCACTTCGACCGGCGCATACAGCCCCGGCAACGCGGCGCTGGCCTGCACGGCGAGCGAGATCGGAATGTCGTCCCAGTCTTCGCCGCCGAAGCGCACGGCCTTGCCGCTGTCCAGTTCGACGGCCACGACATACAGGGGCGCGGCCAGTTCGCGGAAATCGTTGCTGCGGCCGCGGCGCGTGAACACTTCGCGCAGGAAGCGTTCGATCTCCGCACTGTCGAACAGGCCCGTGGGCACCAGGCCCCCGAACCGGTTGATCGCATCGGACCAGCGCGAATCGCCGCGGCGGAACACGACGTCGCGCCACCATTCCATCGCCAGGCGCGGGGCGCTGGCGGCGCGGCGCATGTATTCGATGAAGGCCGGGCGCAGGAAGGTTTCCGGGCGGAACTGCACGTCGTCGCTGTCGCCGGTGATGAAGATCCGGCACATCTCCGCGGTGTCCATGCGGTTGGCCAGGCCCGCGGCGAGGAAGGCGCCGGAGCTGACCCCGACGTAGCAATCCAGGCGCGTGAGGTCCAGGCCTTCGATCGCCTCGTCCATCGCGCGCAGCGCGCCGAGCTCGTACATCCCGCCGATGGGGCCGCCGCCGGCGACCGCCAGGCCGATCCTGGGCGGGCGTGCGGAGTTGCGTTCTTTCGCGGTGTGGAGGGAGAGCATCGGGCGAGTGTAGCGGCGGGGCAGGTGAAAAGCGGAGCGTCGCCACAACCATTCCCCATTCCCCATTCCCCATTCCCGCTCTTATCCTCCCCCCATGTCGCGCCACGCCGACGTCGTCCATCGCCTGCAACGCACCCTGGCCTGCCACCAGGCGCTGCACGATCCGGCGTGCGAACCCCGCAACGGGCTGCGCTGGCTGCCCGAACTCCGGCGCTGGCAGGCCGCGCGGCTGCAGCGCAGCTTCCAGCGATTCCTCGAAGACCCCCATCGCGCCGCGGCTGCGCGCTTCTTCCTGACCGACGTCTACGGCGACCACGACTTCACCAAGCGCGACGCCGACATCGCACGCGTGCTGCCGACGATGCAACGCCTGCTGCCGGCCTCGCTGCTGGCCGCCGTCGCCGACGGCATCGCCCTGGGGGCGTTGACGCACGCGCTGGACCTGCGGATGGCGCAGGCGCTCGGGACGATCGCGCCCAACGGGCGGCGACTGGACGACGCACGCTATGCGCAGGCCTATCGGCGTGTCGGGCTGCCGCGCCTGCGGTCGCGGCAGATCGACCTGATCCGCGACGTCGGCCACGGCGTGGGCAGCGCCTTGCGCCTGCCGGGCATCACGACCTTGCTGAAACTCTCGCGCGGACCCGCGCATGCGGCCGGCCTGGCGGAGTTGCAGGGATTCCTGGAACGCGGCGTGGCGGCCTTCAAGCAACTCGGCGACGCCGATGCCTTCCTGCTGGACATCCAGCGCGGCGAACGCGCCGTGGCCGCGCGATTGATGACGGGCGCGCCGGATCCCTTCGGCGACGCACCCGCACGACAGAGGCCTTAGGCGAACTTCTCGTCGAGCACGCGGCGGATTTCCTGTTCGATCGGACCCTTCATCGCCGAGAGCAGGAACCCCAGTTGCGCAGTGACATGCAGCGAATCGGGCTGCAGCGCGATGTGCCCGTCGACACCGGAGCGGGTGAAGTGCAGCGTGTCGCCTTCCCAGCGCGATTGCATGCCGAAACGGTCGTCGAGCTTGGCGGCGACTTGTTCCAGCGACTTGCGCGCCGTGGCCATCGGCTGGGAATGCGGGTGGCGGATATCGATTTTCGACATGGGGCGCGAGACTCGTCGTAGGGTTCCGACCGCATTGTCTGCTAGATTCCCGCGCGGTGGATACCTTGCGATTGCGCTTCCCTGATTCGAACCAGCCCGACGCCGGGATCGGCCCCGGGCTGCACGGCATCGGCCGCACGGCCGATGGCGCGCTTGCGCTCGTCGCCGAAGGCGGGCGCATGCTCGCGCAGCTGTGCGTGGATCGCCGCGGCACGTGGCTCAAACTCACCGACGGCGCGCGCACCGTGCACGTGAACGGGCGCCCGGTGCAGCGCATGGCGATGCTGCGCGTGGGCGATGCGATCTACATCGACGGCGGGCAAGCGGTGCTCCTGGGCGCGCCGCGCGAACCGCAGCCCTTGCCCGCGCCCGGTGGCGAGGGCGGCGATCCGCGCGTTCTCCTGCGCGGCGTCGGCGGCCAGTATCACGGGTGCAGCTTCACGCTGGACCGCCCGCGCCTGGTCGGGCGCGGCGTGGAATGCGACATCCGCATCGACGATCCGGCGTTCCCCGAGCGCCATGCGCGCATCGACGTGCAGCAGGGCCTGGTCGTCCTGCGCGGGGTGAATGGCGCCGAGCCCAGCCTGGTCAACGGCGAGGCAGCGCGCGATGCGGTGCTGCGCACCGGCGACCAGATCGTGTTCGATGCGCACCATCGTTTCGTCGTCGAATCGCCGGGGCGTCCTTCGCTCGTGCACGATGCGATGGCGCCGGCCTTGCCCGACGACATCGACCTGGAACATTCCGACGCGCCGATCCGTTCGCCGCGGCCGGCCCGCAATGCGCGCCGCCTGCCGTGGCTGCTGCTCGCCGCGCTCCTGCTGGCCGCCGCCCTCAGCGCGATCCTGCTGTCCGGCTCGCCTGGTTGAGGGGTGGGGCGGCGATGCGCCGCTTGCCCGTCCACCATTTCCACGCGCGCCAACCCAACAGCGCCGCGAGGATACCCGCGTACAGCGCCGGCTCGCGGATGTCGGATTTCACCAGCCACCAGAAGTGCAGCACCGCCAGCACGCCGATCGCGTAGACCAGCTTGTGCAAGCGCGCCCAGTTGCGGCCCAGGCGCCTGATCCAGCCCTTGGTCGAAGTGATCGCGAGCGGAAGGAGCAACAACCACGCCGTGAACCCGACCGTGATGTAGGGGCGCTTGGCGATCTCGGCGAAGATCGTCGTCCAGTAACCGCGCAGGTCGAGCACCAGGTAGGCGCTGAAGTGCACGCTCGCGTAGAAGAACGCATACAGCCCGAGCATGCGGCGGAAGCGCACCAGCACCGGCTGGTTCGTCAGTTGCCGCAGCGGCGTGATCGCCAGCGTGAGCATCAACAAGCGCAGCGCCCACAGGCCGAGGAAATGTTCGATCGCCGCGACCGGATCGGCGCCCAGGCCGTTGCCGGTTTGCGCGACTTCGTAGATTTTCAGGCCGATCCAGAGGGCAGGCAGGAGCGCGAGGGCATGCACGACGCCCTTGGCGACGGGGACACGGTTCAAAACCATTTCCGCAGATCCATTCCCGAGTACATGGAAGCCACCTGCGCCGCATAACCATTGAACGGCCGAGTCGGAATGCGATCGGCGAACAACTTGCTCGCCGTTCCCGCGATCCTGCGTTCGGTCTTCTGGCTCCAGCGCGGATGGTCGACCGCGGGATTGACGTTGGAAAAGAATCCGTACTCTTCCGGCTGCAAGGCGTGCCACGCCGTTTCCGGCATCGTCTCGACGAATGCGATGCGCACGATCGACTTGATGCTCTTGAACCCGTACTTCCACGGCACGACCAGGCGCAGCGGCGCGCCGTTCTGCTGCGGCAGCGCCTTGCCGTACAAGCCCGTGGCCAAGAAGGCGAGCGGATGCATCGCTTCATCGATGCGCAGGCCCTCGCGATACGGCCAGTCGAGGATCGGTGCACGCAGGCCGGGCATCTGCGCCGGGTCGCCAAGGGTGACGAAGGCGACGAACTTCGCCTTCGACGTGGGTTGGAATCGCTTGAGCACCGAGGCCAGCGGCACGCCGAGCCACGGGATCACCATCGACCAGCCTTCCACGCAGCGCAGGCGATACACGCGCTCCTCGGGCTTGAGGCCCTTGAGCAAATCGCCGAGTTCGAGCGTGCCGGGTTTTTCGCACGCGCCGTCGACGATGACGCGCCAGGGTTTGGTGCGCAGGGTCTTGCGCGCCTGCGAGGGATCGGCCTTTCCGCTGCCGAATTCGTAGAAGTTGTTGTACGAAGTCACGTCTTCGTAACGCGTCAGCGGCTCGTCGGTGCGGAAACCGGACTTCGCCTGCTCGGGCGTGATCGCGACTTTCGACGCCGGCGGAGGAGGCGCGGCTTCGGTGCAACCGGCCAGCGCCAGCGCCGGGCTCGCGGCGAACGCGGCCAACAGGCGACGGCGATCGGCGTACACCGCTTCATCGGTGATTTCGGAAGATCGGATGCGCAGGGCGTCGCGCAGGGACATGGACGGCTTCCTCGGGGGTGACGGGACAGTTACGCCTGAAAGCGTCGAGCGGATGCGATGGCCGAGTGTTGGCTCGAATTTCGGTGTTGCATACTGCCGGCTACCTTCATCGACGACGACCAACATGCCACGTGCCTGGAACTTCAGTGCCGGTCCCGCCACGCTTCCCGAACCGGTGCTGCGCAAGGCGCAGTCGGAAATGCTGGAATGGCGCGATGCCGGGGCGTCGATCGTCGAGATCAGCCACCGCGGGCCCGAGTTCATGGAAGTGGCCGCGGCCGCCGAACAGGCGCTGCGCACGCTGCTGTCGATTCCCGAGGATTACGCGGTGCTCTTCACCCAGGGCGGCGCGACGGTGCAACAGGCGCTGATCCCGCTGAACTTCGCCGCCCCCGGGCAGCCGGCCGACTACGTGCTGACCGGCCATTGGGGCAAGACGGCGATGAAGCAGGCGCAGCCCTACGTCGCCACGCACGTCTCGGCGAGCAGCGAAGCCGGCGGCTTCCGCTCGATCCCCGCGCGCGATGCCTGGCAGTTCGCCGCCGATTCGGCCTACGTGCACATCACGGCGAACGAGACCATCCACGGCGTCGAGTTCCGCGACATCCCCGACACCGGCGACATCCCGCTGGTCGCCGACTTCAGTTCGTCGATCGCCAGCGAGCCGCTGGAGATCGCGAAGTTCGGCATCGTCTACGCCGGCGCGCAGAAGAACCTCGGGCCGGTCGGCATCGGCGTGGTCATCGTGCGCCGCGACCTGCTCGAACGCGCCGGCCAGCCGCGCGCCGACATCTTCGACTATCGCTCGCAGCTCAAGGCCGAGTCGATGCTCAACACGCCGCCGACGTGGAACTGGTACATGCTCGGCCTCAACGTGCAGTGGATGCTCGACGAAGGCGGCGTCGCCGAATTCGCGCAGCGCAACGCGCGCAAGGCGCAGGTGTTGTACGCGGCGATCGACGGCTCGGGCGGCTTCTATCGCAACGAAGTCGACCCGGCGGTGCGCTCGCGCATGAACGTGCCCTTCTTCCTGCGCGACGAAGCGCTGGAAAAGGCCTTCCTCTCCGAATCGAAGGACGCCGGCCTGCTCGCGCTGAAGGGGCATCGCGCCGTCGGCGGGATGCGCGCGTCGATCTACAACGCGATGCCGGAAGCCGGCGTGCAAGCGTTGGCGGACTTCATGCGGGACTTCGCCGGCCGCCATGGCTAGGAAGCCCCAGCCGCCAGCGCCGAAAGCGACGGGCGATGCAGCGCCGCTCGATCTTGCGGCCGTGCGCACGCAGATCGACGGCATCGACCGGCAGATCCAGGCGCTGATCGCCGAACGCGCGCAGTTCGCGCGCCAGGTGGGCAAGGCGAAGGGCAAACTCGCGGCGGCGGTGGATTACTACCGTCCCGAACGCGAAGCGATGGTGTTGCGTGGCGTGGTGGATCGCAACGACGGTCCGCTCGCCGACGACGTGCTGGTGCGCCTGTTCCGCGAAATCATGTCGGCGTGCCTGGCGCAACAGGAACCCTTGAAGATCGGCTACCTCGGGCCGGAAGGCACGTTCTCGCAGCAGGCCGTGCACAAGCACTTCGGGCATTCGGCCAAAGGCCTGCCGCTGGCGAGCGTGGAAGAAGTCTTCGACGAAGTCGCCGCGGGCCACGCCGATTTCGGCGTGGTGCCGGTGGAGAACTCGGGGCAGGGGACGATCCAGTCCACGCTCGATCTGTTCCTCACCTCGCCGCTGAAGATCTGCGGTGAAGTCGAGTTGCGCGTGCATCAATACCTGCTCTCGCGCACGGGCCACATCGAAGACATCGAACGGGTGTATTCGCACGGGCTGTCGCTGGCACAGTGCCGCGCGTGGTTGCGCCAACACCTGCCGCAGGCCGAGAAGCTGGCGGTGGCGAGCAACGCCGAAGCCGCGCGTCGCGCGCGCAATGCCGACGACGCCGCGGCGATCGCCGGCGAGAACGCGGCGCATGTGTACGGTTTGAAGAAAGTCGCCGGCCCCATCGAAGATCGTCCGGACAACACGACGCGCTTCCTCGTGATCGGACGGAGCATGTTCCCGCCCTCGGGCAACGACCGCACCTCGCTAATGGTGTTCGTGCGCGACCAACCCGGCGCACTGTTCCAGGTGCTCGAACCGCTCTCGCGTCGCGGCGTGAGCATGAACCGCATCGAATCGCGCCCCGCGCACACCGGCCTGTGGCAATACGCCTTCTTCATCGACGTGGGCGGCCACGTGGACGAGGCCCCGTTACGCGACGTGCTGGACGATCTGGCCGACTTCGCGGAGAACGTGACCGTCCTGGGCTCGTATCCGGTGGCGGTGCCGTGAATTTCGACCGCCTCGCGGTGCCGGCGCTGCAAGGCTTGCGCGCCTACGATCCGGGGCACGACCTGGTGGCCTGGCGTCGGCGCTTCGGGCCGTCGCTGGTCGAGTTGGGATCCAACGAGAATCCGTGGGGCGCATCGCCGGCGGCGCGCGCGGCGGTGCTCGACCAGTTGCACGGGATGCATCGTTATCCCGATCCGCTCGGCGGCGATCTCAAGCGTGCGCTCGCGGCGAGGCACGGTGTCGCTGTCGAACAGCTGATCCTCGGCAATGGTTCGCATGAATTGCTGATGCAGTTCGCGCAGGTGTTCGCCGGGGCGGGCGATGAAGTGGTCGCCTCGCAATATGGATTCGCGGTGTATGCCATCGCGACGCAGGCCGCGGGCGCGACGCTGCGCGCGGCGCCGGCCTTGCCGCGCGAACACGCGACGATGCCGCGCGGCCACGACCTTGAGGCGATCGCCGGTCTCGTCGGCCCGCGCACGAAGCTGGTCTACCTCGCCAATCCGAACAATCCGACCGGCACGCATTTCCCGGTCGATGCCCTCGCGGATTTCCTGCGGAAGCTCCCGTCGCAGGTGTTGGTGGTCGTCGACGAGGCCTACGCCGAATTCGTGGAGGGCGACACATCGGCGCTCACCCTGCTGTCGCACCATCCCAACATGATCGTCGCGCGCACGTTCAGCAAAGCGTATGCACTCGCCGGATTGCGCGTCGGGTTCGCGGTCGCGCATCCGGGGCTGATCGCCGTGGTCGAACGCGTCCGCGAGAGTTTCAACGTCAATTGCATGGGCTTGGCGGCGGCCGAAGCGGCCCTGGGCGATGTCGAACACCTGCAATGGGGCCTGGCGCGCAATGCCGAAGAACGCGCGCGCCTGTCCGAAGCCCTGGCCGCGCGCGGCTGGTTCGTGCATCCCTCGCAGACCAATTTCCTGCTCGTCGAATTCGGCGCGCGCACCGCGGCGATCGAAGCCGGCCTGCTCGAACGCGGCGTGATCCCGCGCCCCATGGGCGGTTACGGATTGCCCGATTGTCTGCGGATCACCGTCGGCGATCGCGACGAGAATCGCCGCTTCCTTGACACACTGGACGCCATCGCATGAGCGTCGCCACGCCGCCGCGCGAATCCTGGGTCGCATCGCCCGGCGCGCCCTTGCGTGGCGAAGTGCACGTGCCGGGCGACAAGTCGGTTTCGCACCGCGCGATCATGCTGGCGGCCATCGCCGACGGCACCTCGCGCATCGAGGGCTTCCTCGAAGGCGAAGACACCCTGGCCACGGCGGCGATCTTCGAACGCATGGGCGTGCGCATCGAAAAGGCCGGTGCGAGCACGCGCATCGTGCATGGCGTCGGCATCGACGGCCTGCAGGCGCCGGCCAGTGCGCTGGATTGCGGGAATGCCGGCACCGGGATGCGCTTGTTGGCAGGCCTACTCGCGGGCCAGCGCTTCGACAGCGTGCTGATCGGCGATGGCTCCTTGTCGCGACGGCCGATGCGGCGCGTACTCGATCCGCTGGCACGCATGGGCGCGTCGATCGCCTCGCACGACGGATTCCCGCCGCTCAAGATCGCCGGCGGCAAACCCTTGCACGGCATCGCCTATGCATCGGACATCGCCAGCGCGCAGGTGAAGTCGGCCGTGTTGCTGGCGGGCCTGTACGCGAAAGGCGAGACCGAAGTGCGCGAACCGCATCCCACGCGCGATTACACCGAGCGCATGTTGCGTGCGTTCGGTTGGCCGATCGAGTTCTCGCCGGGCCTCGCGCGCCTGACCGGTGGCCATCGGCTGCGCGCCACCGATGTGTCGGTGCCGGCGGATTTCTCCTCGGCGGCCTTCTTCCTCGTCGCCGCGTGCGTGATTCCCGGGTCGGACATCGTGCTGCGCCGCGTGGGCATGAATCCGCGGCGCACCGGTTTGTTGCGCGTGTTGCGCGCGATGGGCGCGCACGTGGACATCGAAGCGATGGGCGAGCAGGGCGGCGAAGCGGTCGCCGACTTGCACGTTCGCTACGCGCCGCTGCATGGCATCGAGGTGCCCGTGGACGCGGTGCCGGACATGATCGATGAATTTCCCGCGCTGTTCGTCGCGGCGGCCTGCGCGACGGGCACGACGCACGTACGCGGCGCCGCGGAACTGCGCGTCAAGGAATCCGACCGCATCGCCACGATGGCCTGCGGATTGCGTTCGCTCGGTGCCGTGGTGGAAGAAACCGAAGACGGCGCGGCGATCCATGGCGGCCCACTGCGCGGTGGCCACGTCGACTCGCACGGCGATCATCGCGTGGCCATGGCCTTCGCGATCGCGGGCCAGATGTGCGAGGGCGAAGTGCAGGTCTGCGATACCGCGAACGTCGCGACTTCGTTCCCCGCCTTCGATGCGCTCGCGCGCAGCACGGGGTTCGCGTTGCGCGAGGCCTGAGCCTTACAGGCGGAACTCGATCGGCACGACCACCGAGCCTGCGACCGCCTGGCCGCCGCGTTGCGCCGGGCGGAAGCGCCACTTGCGCACAGCGTCCAGTGCGGCGCGATCCAGCTCCCGCGACTGGCTGCTGGTTTCCACGCTGACATCGGTCGGGACGCCGTCGGCGCCGACGGCGACCAGCACGCGCACCGTGCCGGTTTCGCGCATGCGCAGGGCGCGCGTGGGGTAATGCGGCGGGGGCCGTGAAAGCGGAATCGGGACGTCGAGGTCCGCCATCGTCGGCGCGGCCGTGGGCGGCGGCGGCGCGGCCGGTGCGGGCGCAGCAGGCGGGGCTTCGCGGCGCGGCGCTTCTTCCAGCCGGGGTTGTTCGGCGCTCGCGTCGGCGTCCGGCTCGTCCATGCCGCTTGCGCCGTCCACCTGGCCCGGCATCGGTGCGGGAAGCGGTGCGAAATCAGGCTTGTCGGCGGTGGCGCGCACCTGCGCGGGGGCACGCGTGCGCTCGCCCGACCACACGATCAGGAACAGGACCAGGCCGGCGAGGACGGCGGCGGCGATCATCGCAAGGCCGCGCCGCGTGGGCCGCCAGGCGGCCAGGCGCGCGGCGAATGTGGGGGAATGACTCGACATGCGCCCGATTCTGTCACGCCGCCGCGTCACGGCCGGTCGGCAAGCGACCGCACAGGCCGCATAATTCAGCCCCCGTATCGAATCGTGGCGCCCCATGCTCGACCCCCATCTGCTGCGCACCCAGACCGCCGAACTCGCGGCCAAGCTTCGTTCCCGCGGTTTCGACCTGCCGGTGGCGGCCATCGAATCGCTCGAGGCCGACCGCAAGCGCCTGCAGGTGCGCACGCAGGAATTGCAGAACCTGCGCAACACGCGCAGCAAGGCGATCGGGCAGGCGAAGGCCAAGGGCGAAGACGTCGCGGCGCTGATGGCCGAAGTCGCGTCCTTCGGCGACGAGCTCAAGGCCTCGGAAGTCGAACTCGAACGCATCCGCGGCGAGCTCGACGCGATCACCCTGGGCGTTCCCAACATTCCCTACGACGAGGTGCCGCACGGCGACGACGAAGCGCACAACGTCGAACAACATCGCTGGGGCACGCCGCGCGCGTTCGATTTCGAAGTGAAGGACCACGTGCAGCTCGGCGAACGCCACGGCTGGCTCGACGGCGACACCGCCGCCAAACTCAGCGGCTCGCGCTTCACCGTGCTGCGCGGGCAACTCGCGCGCCTGCATCGTGCGCTCGCGCAGTTCATGGTCGATCTGCACAGCAATGAACATGGCTACGAAGAAACCAACGTGCCGCTGCTGGTCAATGCCGAGTCGATGCGCGGCACCGGGCAGTTGCCGAAGTTCGAGGACGATCTGTTCGCGACCGCCATCGGCGGCGACGAGGCGGGCAGCCGGCGTTACCTGATCCCGACCTCCGAAGTGCCGCTGACCAACATCGTGCGCGATGCCATCGTTGAGGAAACGCGTTTGCCGCTGCGCATGACTGCGCATTCGATGTGCTTCCGCGCCGAAGCCGGCAGCCACGGCCGCGATACGCGCGGCATGATCCGCCAGCACCAGTTCGAGAAAGTGGAGTTGGTGTCGATCGCGCGGCCGGCCGAATCGGCGGAGGAACACGAGCGCATGACGCGCTGCGCGGAAGTGGTGCTGGAGAAGCTCGGCCTGCCGTATCGGCGCGTGTTGCTGTGCACGGGCGACATGGGCTTCGGCGCGGCAAAGACCTACGACCTGGAAGTCTGGTTGCCGTCGCAGGACACGTATCGCGAGATCTCTTCGTGCTCCAACTGCGATGCGTTCCAGGCGCGTCGCATGCAGGCGCGCTGGCGCAATCCGGCCACGGGCAAGCCCGAACCGGTGCACACGCTCAACGGTTCGGGCGTGGCGGTCGGGCGCGCGTTGATCGCGGTGATGGAGAATTATCAAAATGCCGACGGCACCATCGCGGTGCCGTCGGTGTTGCGCCCTTACATGGGTGGCGCCGAAACCATCGGCTGACCCGTCGTGTCGATTACGCGGCTTCGGCGATCGGCTCGGAAATCGAAGCGTGCGCGCCGGCCAGCGCGTCCACGCGATGCTGGTCCGAATACGCCACGCCTTCGGCGCGAACGAACTCGATGTCGGTGACGCCGAGGAAACCGAAGGTGTGGCGCAAGTACGCTTCCTGGAAATCCGCCGGGCTGCTGTCGCCGTAGATGCCACCGCGGCCGCTGGCCACGATCATGCGCTTGCCCGTCGCCAGGCCTTCCGGCCCGTTCTCGGTGTAGCGGAACGTCTTGCCGGCCACCGCGACGCGGTCGATCCACGCCTTCAGGGTCGAAGGAACGCCGAAGTTGTACATCGGCGCCCCGATCACGATGACATCGCTGGCCAGGAACTGGTCCATGATCGCGTCGCCTTCGGCCTTGGCGGCCGTATCGGCGCCGGTCAGCACCGGGCCGGTGAGGTGGGGCAGCGGATTGCTGTCCAGATCGCGATATTCCACGGTCAAACCCGGCACGGCGGCCTGCCAACGCGCGACAATCGCCGCACTCAGTTCGCGGGTCACGGAGTTTGCGCCCAGGGCGCTGGTATCCAGATGCAGGAGTTTCATGGCAGAGCCTCGAATTCGGGCAGCGGGTCTGCTGCGTTGGAGGGGACTCTAGGCCGTTGCATCGGTGGGATAAAGATGGTGAAATGCCACGCATCGTTGCATTAGCGACAATGGTTCGGAGCCGGTCATGCAAGACCTGAACGATCTCTATTACTTCTCCGCCGTGGTCGACAACGGCGGCTTCGCGGCCGCCGAGCGCGCCCTTGGCATCCCCAAGTCCCGCCTGAGCCGGCGCATCAGCGCGCTGGAGAACGAATTGGGCGTGCGCCTGTTGCAGCGTTCCACGCGCCGCTTCGCGGTCACCGACGTCGGCAGCGCCGTGCACCGCCACGCGCAGACGATGCTCGAAGAAGCCAAGGCCGCGCGCGAAGTCGTCGATCGCCTGAGTTCGGAGCCGCGCGGCACCATCCGCCTCAGCGTGCCGGTGAGCTTCGCGCAGGAAATGGTGCCGCGGCTGATGCCCGAGTTCCTCGCCAAGTACCCGCAGGTGCGCGTGCAGCTGCACGTGAGCAATCGCCGCGTCGACGTGATCAACGAAGGCTTCGACCTGGCCATGCGCGTGCGCAACAAGCTCGACGACGACGGCAGCCTGGTGATGCGTTCCTTCGGCCAGATCCAGGAGCTGCTCGTCGCCAGCCCCGGTTACCTCGATCGCATGGGCCGTCCGACGGATCCGGATGAGTTGAAGGACCACGTCACGCTGAGCATGAGCGAAGACGAAGCGCGCCAGCGCTGGGACCTGCAGGACGCCAACGGCGAGATGCGCCGCGTCGAGCTCAAGCCGCGCCTGGCCGGCTTCGATTTCCCGATGCTGATGGCGCTCGCGCGGCAGGGCATCGGCATCACGATGCTGCCCGAAACCGTCTGCGCCGAAGCCATCCGCAATGGCGAACTGGAAGTCGTGCTGCCGCAATGGCGTTTGCCGCAGGGCATCGCGCACCTGGTGTTCGCTTCGCGTCGCGGCTTGTTGCCCGCGGTGCGCGCGATGATCGATTTCCTCGCCGAGCGCGTGCCCGCGTTGATCGAGGAATCGCGCCTGAATTGCCGCAATTGCCCGCAGGGCAAGGAAAAACAGGACGTCGTGCACGTGGAGCGGCGCAAGCCCGCGGCGGTGACGGTCGCACCGCAAGCCTGACGCAGCGCTTCAGTGCAGTTGGTGCCGGCCGCGCCTGGGGTCGTAGAACTGCGAGGCCGTCAGCAAGGCGAACGCACGCGCCTGCAGCTCGTGTTCGACGCGATGGCGCAGCGTGGGGTCGAGCACCTCGGGTTCGAGCACGCCGAGCCAATGCACTTGCGTGCCGCGTATCTGTTCGATCACCGGGCCGCGTTGCAGCATGTAGTGCCCCTGGTAGCACCGATAGACGTTCAGCAAGGTCGACGTCATGGAAGCGGCCGTTGTGTTGATCGAAAGTGCCGCATGGTCGTGGACGATCGTGAGGCTTGCGAATCACCCGTCACGGTGAGCAAATCGCGGTGGCTGCGTGTCCGGTTTCGTCCTCGCGCTCACGCGCGCAAGCGCCGCAGCAACTGTCGAGTTTTCCCGCGCAGCGGCTGTAGCGTTTTGCCGTAGAGCGTCGACAACGCGCGACGCTTCGGCGGAATCCGCCACGCGAAGCCATCCTGGATCGCGTACTGGCACGGATTGCAGAAGCCGCACGGCTCGCCGTCCGGCGTCGGCGAATGACAGAACCACGTCATCGCCATGACATCGTGCCAACCGCTGCGCTCGACCACCGCGATGGTCTGGTCCTTCTCGGTGTTGAACAGCGGTAGCGAAAATCTGCCGTAGATCTTGCCGATCGGCGTGTCGAGGCATTCGACCTTCACGCGGAAGGTGTCATGGCCGTGCGCATCGCGGGAGGCCATGACGTAATCCTTGATCACGCCGTACGCGCCGTGCATGGTCTTCTCCAGCGACAGCTCGATGCCCTTCACGTCGAACTGCTTCACGAAGCGTGCGAGGAACGCGTACTGATCGCCGATGCCGCGCAAGCGCAGCATTTCCACGAAGGCGCGTTCGATCTCCGCATCGGGGCGCACGTCCTGCAGGCGAACCACGCGCGTGGGCAGCAGCATCTCGCGCGTTTGCGGATGGTGTTCGGCCAACCAGGTGCGAATGCGGTCCATCGCCTGCGTTTCGTGTTGCGCAGACCCCCGCTTGTCGTCGAGCAGATACCAGGGTTGGACGCGCGCGCGCAGCTGAAGCAACAACACGAGCAGGCGGAAGGTGGAATCCCATCCCCCGGTCCAGAGCAGGGGCACGGGCGCGCGCGTCTCGATGGCCATCCGGTTGGCTCCTTTCCAGCACGGGCATGGTAGGCAGAGCACGCGCAGAGCGGCGATGAACGGCCATTTGGCCGGTTCAGCAACTCCCGTTAAAGTGTCGTGACCGGAGGGATGGCCGAGCGGTTTAAGGCACCGGTCTTGAAAACCGGCGTCGTCGAAGGACGACCGTGGGTTCGAATCCCACTCCCTCCGCCAAATAAGTCTATTTTCCCCGTGATTTTGTGCGTATTGCGGGCGGAGATCGGCGTCATTACCTACTTCATTCCCTACGCGAGCAGTTCCCTAGCAGCCGCGGGGACGGCCTGATCGGGTGCTCGGCCGGGCCGGCTTCGTGAAACGGACGGGGGGGCGATATGTCCGCTTTCGACCCAAAGCGGACACTCGGCGCCCTGTCGTACGATGCGGGTTGCAACTCATCCAGACAGGATGCGAGATGAGATCCATATCAATCCAAGTCCAGCCCAATCGCTCGCCCGGCATCGACATGCCGCGCATTACGGAGCTGTTCCGGAACCTTGTCAGTCGCATCGATCTAGTTCGTAGCCATTCTTTCGATCATGGCTTCGACGACGGCGCCTATTTCAACTTCACGTTCGGAACATTGTGCCCGGCTGATCTCTGGCGTCTGATCCAAGAGCAAGTTTTTCGCGCGCCTGGGCACGCCGCACACATGGCGAGAGCGTCCATGGCGATGTGTTCCACCGACGAAGAATGGAATGACTACGTGCAGCTATTCCATTGGGACCCTGCGGTGCCCCAAGAAGAACTACCGGAAGCGCCCTGATCGCGAATGTCCGCTTTTGGCCGATAGCGGACATCGAAGCCAGTGCCCGCTTTCGACCCATGGCGAACATTCGATTTGTCGGGCTTAATGAATTTGATTGCCTGGACGGTCGCCGTGGACGTGAAGCATAAATTAGAGGGGTGGATCAAGAGCAACTGGCTCTTGACCGCGCTTGTGGCGTTGCTCTTTGCCGCCGCGATGTTTGAGGAAGGCATCGCGAATGGAGCTTGGTTCGCCGCAGGAGCCTGCTATTTGCTTGCGGTGAGGTGGTTTTGTTTTCGTGCAATTTCAGCCATGGCGCTTCGCTTGCCGCTCTCTTGGAGAGATTGGTCCCTTCTAGGGTTCGCAGCCGCGTTTGCCGCGCTGGCGTATGCGGCACGTCATCCTAAGCTGGCAATTGTTGGCGGCCTGGTCGGTCTCATCTTGGGTGCGGCTTCAGGACTGCTTTCCGTGATTTACGCACCGCAGCGGCGCCAAAAGTAGGCCAAGACCTTCTGCCCCCCCGACGGACCAATGTCCGCTTCTGGCCGATAGCGGACACTCACTAAGCCGTAATCGGCAGTGATCCCATACAAAGGCGCGTGGTACCTGCGCGCGTTGTCTGTATCAAGAACTGCTTGTCCTGAGGGCGAACTCCACCTCGCGCCGGACAGGGTCGGGCAGCCCCTTGCCGTCCAACGTCTGGGCGATGCGTGCGCGCATCTCCGCGGTGAGCGGTGCGTGTCCTTGATTGAGCGCTGCGACGCGGTCGCGCAGCGCGGGCTGGATCGACGGAGAGGCCTCCTGCGCCAACCAGGAGAGCAGCAACGCAACGCTTTCCCACTTCCCCGCAAGATCGGCATTCGCCACCACGCGCGCCCGTGCAGGGCCGTCTGCTTGCGCGAAGCAGGCGTCGATGGTGGACGGTTCGACGTGCAGGCTGACTTTTCGTGCCAGCCGGAACGCCATGCGGGCGACGCGCGGCGAAGGGTCGGCAAACGAGTTCAGTAACCGCGGTCCGACTTCGTCGCGGTCAACGCGCGCCAACGCCACGAGCGCGTGGGCGCGGACGCTACCGCGCGGATGCGACGTAGCGCGGCGGAAGCGTTCGCGATCATCCGGCAGAGCCAAGTCCGCAAGGGCGGCGATGCCGATGGCGCGCGCGGGTTCATTGTTGGCGTCGGCGGCTGTCCGCCATCGCGCGATTGCATCCACCTTTCCGCGTAACAAGAACGATGCCGCTAACCGCACAGTCTGCGCGCGGTCGAACAACGCCGGTTCAATGTCAGGAATCGCGGCGTCGCCGTCCCGAAGCGCGCGCAAGCGCAGCGATTCGGCGCGCACCGATGCCTGCGGATGGCGCGCGGCCGCGTCGGCGAGGTCTCGCCATGCTGCGACGGTCCGCGCCCGTTCAAGCGCCCAGTGTGCGATGACAGGGTGCGGGTCATGCACGGCATCCAGCAAGCGCGTGTCGATGACGTCGGCATCCGCGCGCGCCATGAGATCCCACGCGAACCTGCGAATGGCGTGCGATGGGTTGCGCGCGGCGTTCCATCGGTCACCGGCGCTGCGGAAGTCGAGCAGCTTGGTTTCGATAGCCTGCCACGCACCTTCGCCGAACCGCTGCCGCGCGCGAAGCGCGAACACCAAGTCCAAGCGTTCGAAGACGAAGCGCGCATCCACCGACTTGAAGATCTCGGCAAGCAGGGTCAGCGCGGCCGCGCGTACCTGCGGGACGTGGTCGTCGGCGCGCAGCAATGCCAACGAAAGTGCGGCGGCCACCGCATCGGCCGGCATCGCCTGCAACGCAGCTTCCCGCACGAATCCGTTACCGTCGCAACCTGCAACGAACAAGGCGAGCGGCACGTCTTCCGCCTGCGAAAGCGACGCGACCGCTGCGCGCGCATCGCTCCTGTTGTGGCCAATGCTGCCGTCCCACATCGCGCGGAGGATCGAGTCAAGAAGGGTGAGGCGCTTAGCGTCGAGGCGCGTGGCCGCAACGTATGCCTCGGTCGGGACTTCGTAACCGAAGATGCCGTGTAGCGCTTTACCGAGTTTCGTCATGGGCCACATGACGGGCGCAGGCGTGCCGTGACCGGGCAGCCATCGCGACAGGAAGTCACGCATGGGCGAGGTGTTCCAAGGATATAAGGCGGGACGATAGCATCGGCGGCGGCTGAACGAAGCGCGCGCCCGGGCGTCGACTCGGCCGGTGCAGTAGCGGGGGTATCCTTCTTCGGTCCGATGGGGAGGCCGACATGAAAGACCCGTTTAACAAGAATGCCCGCACGATGGACATGCTCGGGCATTTTCAAATGATTGAGTTCTCGTTGAAGGTCTACATCGGCTACTCGTTCGCGATCATCAAGGACCGGATGGAGGGCGAACTGCCGTTCAAGTATGACTTTGACCTGGTCGAGGGCCTAGCCCTCGGAAAGCTTATCGGTCAGTTCGCGCGCCTCAACGACAACACGCTTCTCCATGCGAAGCTCCGCGCGTTGAAGGATGTTCGCGATGAACTCGCGCACCGGGAATTGCTTTACCAGTTCTACGTCATGGAGGAGATCTACAAGATCGATCCGCTGGAACGTCACAAGACGTTGAAGAAGACCGAAGCGGACATTGCCGAATGCATGGACCTTCTGGCCGAGGAGTTGAAGCCGGTGGTCGCAATGAGGCGCGCGCTTCTGGCGAAAGAAGGTGCCGCGTCACCGCCGGCGCAGTCGAAGAAAAAGGAGCGGTCCGACAAGGCCGGCGCGCCCGCCAAACGCCGGGGCGAAGTCGGCCGCGGATGAAGCGCGCGCGTTGCGCGCGCGACCGTCAACCCTTCGACCCGTTGAGCGGCGTGAGGTTGTCGCGGGCGTCGAACAGTTGCCGCCAATCATGACGACCGCGTTCCGGTGGGTCGTACGCTGTTCCGTCATCGCGTGTGCTACCCACCGACAGTAAACCTGCACGCCGCGGGCTTTGTCGCGAATGCGGCAACAGTCGAAGCGCGCGGCGCGCGGATTGGCACATGGCGATGCAAGCCCGCCAATGCGTCGATGCGTCGCGGCTGCGGTTGGTGAGCATGATGGCGTGGGCCCGGTCGGTCTCATGGATCAGGCGACACAGGTCGATCATCGCGCCCACATCGGACTGCGCGAAGTGACCGATTGGCACACTGGAAAATTCGCGATTCCATATCGCCCGCAGGTCTGCCGGCAGGTCGGCGGGTGGTGCGACGCGGTTCGGGTGTATTGGCTCGGAGCGTTTGCGGCTCATATCGATTCTGGGTTTCCGAGTTCGTGGCCATTTATTCTTTCGGCGGGTGGGCGTCCGGTTGCGCCGCAATCGCAGAATTTCATTAGATCCCCCCCCGGCTGTTTCGCCCCGTCGTCGACGGCGCGGCCGTGGTCAAGTTGTTAGCGTTGACGGCCTACGGCACGCCTTCGCGGACCATTGCTTGAAGCTTGGCCAGCTTGGCCAGCTTGGCCAGCGTGGCTGCCCGTTCGACGTCGCTGTTGGCTGACCCCGACCCGTTTGTCTGCGCCGGAGCGAGGTCCGCGTCCTGGTTGGCGTCCAGACAAACAGAAACATTTTTAGAAATAGGATCAAAAGCAGAATCAGAAACCGGCGACCTTGGCGTGTCCTGCGTTTGTGCAGGGTTGGTCCTTGGCGTGTCCTTGGCCAATCCTTCCGCTGGATGAGGCGGTGTGGTGCTGGCTGCTTCGCGGGGATGTGGGCGTTGATACTTTGCAAAAGTAGGCATCCAGAAGTATTTACGACCCTCCACCTCGTAGCGGTGGATGTAACCCACGTCGGCTAACACGTCGAGGTCAGGTCGCAGGTCGTCGTCATCAAACGGGAACAGGTCGATTCGGATGCGTTCCGGACAGTCCTCCATCCGGCCCTCGCGGTCCGCCATCGTCGGCAAGCCGACCACAAGCAGGCGCTGGCGCGGGCTGAGCTTCGCAAGCACCACGTCGCGGAATATTTCGGGATTGACCAGGCGGGACTTCATGTCCGTCACCCCGCCGACGCGCGGTCGCGTTGATCCACCGCGCGCGCCGTGGACGGCTCATCCGCATCGGGTGGCTCGCCGATCAAGTTGAGGTCGCGCCCGCGCCACGCAGTCAGCTTTCCACCGAACTTGACACCCTTTGGAAAGCGGCCCGACGCGACGCCCTGGTACCACGTGCTTCGCCTGATCGGGAAAGGTCCGTGACACGCGTTTCGCGCGTCGTCGATGATCTCGGGCAAGCGGTAGAAGCGGTGCGGTTCGAACAGCATTGTCGGTCTCCGAAGGACCGGCGCGCGACGTGCGCAGCGGTCCGTTTCGCTCCGCGCGGGTCCGCGGAAGTCCGGGCAAGGCTTGTCGATTCAGTGTTCCGATTCCAGCGATTCGGGACAGTAGGGGGGTCAGTCCTGCGGATAGTCTTCGCGCAGGATCCGCCGCACGTATGACGGATCGGTGCCGGTTTCTTTCGCGACCTTCGCGGCCGTGCCGGGCTCGTGCAGGTCGCCCGGGTGCACCTCGTTCAATGCGGTCTTGATCTTCGCGCGCGCGGCCGCGGGGTAGGGATGCTTGGCAGGTCCTTTCCGCCCGTGACCCTGCGCCGCCTCGTGCAGGAGATCGTGTTCCACGTGCAGCAACGCCAACATGTGTTCGCGAACGAGGTCCCATAGACCGGGCTGGACGGTGAAGCCCCGCAGCGTCGCATTCGTGCGAAGTCGCGATAGCTCTGCCATAACGACTCCTTCTAGCGGGTCAGAGGGCGGCCAGTCGATGGAGACGTTGGTCATCGTTCCCGGCTCAACCCTCGGGCAATCGTCTGCGACGCGCACGCGATAGCCGGCCGCCGTGAGCGGGTCTCTGCGCTTCTTAGTCACGCGCCCGCGCCTTCGTTGGCGTGTCGACGAACGTCGACCACGCGGTCATGAGCTGCCGACGCTTGTCCAATGCGGTCTTGCGGCGATATGCCGCGGCGACCTTGTCCTTCAACTTGTGCGCGAGCGCGAGTTCGGCGAGATTCTCGTCAAAGTCCGTGCAGTCGCCGACCCAGTCGCGGAACGTCGACCGATAGCCGTGCACGGTCAGGTCGGCGTAAGCCGGGTCAAGGTCTTGAAGGCAGTTCAACACCGCATCCGTCGACATGGTCGGATTCTTCCGGCCACCGCCGGGGAACACGTACACGTCGGACAACTTCGGTAGCGACTCGATCAACTCCATCAGTGCCGGAAACAACGGCACCTCGTGATCCCGACGCTGCGACTTCGGGCCCTTCATGCGATGCGCGGGTATCGTCCAGACGCCCGCCTTGAAATCGAACTCGTCCCAACGTGCGCCAACGACTTCGCCGGCGCGAAGGGCGGTCAAGATCGTCATGCGCAACGCGCGGGCTGCCTGCGAATCCTTCGCTATGATCTTCGACATGCATTCGGGCATGTCGGCGTAGGGCAGGGCCTCGCGATGTTCGACCTGCTTGATCGCGCCCGGCTTGGCGAGAAGGTTTTGGAGGTGACCGCGCCAGCGGGCGGGGTTGTCGCCATAGCGATATTTTTTCGCCGTGGCCCAGTCGATCACCGCTTCAATGCGCTGACGAACGCGCGACGCGGTTTCCGTCTTCGTCGTCCATATCGCTTCCAGCGCCGCCAGCACGTCGTCCGTGGTGATTGCGGCCACGTCCATGCCGATCAACCGCGAAGCGTGCGTCGTGACGCTATTCAGCCACTGGGCTTTGTGCTTTTCGTTCTTCCAGGCATCGGCCCGGCTGGCGATGTACTGCTCCAAACACCAACCGAAGGTGCGGCGTTGTGCCGCGGCTTCGGCTGCGCGGGCCCGCGCGCGCTGTTCACGGTCAATGGGGTCGATTCCGCGGGAGAGCAGCTTTCGACAGGCCTCAGCCTTGCGCCGGGCTTCCGCCAGCGACACGACCGACAACGCGCCCAACCCCTTGTCGCGGTGTTTGCCACTGGTGCGGGATCGATAGCGGAACACCCACGAACGCGCGCCAGAGTCGCTGACGAACGCGTACAGCCCGCCGCCGTCATTGAAGCGGCCTGGTCGGGTGAGCGTCCGCAGCGCGCGGTCCGTCAATCGGTTGGTCAAACGGGTCATGGAAAGGATCGGGGGCGGAGCTGCTCCCTACCTCGTTCCCTACATCAGCACCGGATTGAGCCGGACTATACCGGACAGGCGCGGACGTGTTCGGACCCTTGATTGTCGGACTTTCAGGAACTTTCCGGACGCCTCGGACGATGGCAGACTTCGGCGGAAGAAAAACGGCGGTCACTCCCTCCGCCAACCGCGCGCAATCCCGGAGACCGATGCCACATTCGCACCGACGCCCCCAGGTCTGCGTGCTCGGAAGCGCCGAGCCCGGATCGGACGCATACGCGCTGGCGAGCGAAGCAGGCGAACTGCTCGCGCGACTGGGCATCACCCTGGTCAGCGGTTGCGGCAGCCCCGCGACACGGGTCGCGGCCGAGCGCGCCATCCAGGCGGGCGGACTGGTCGTCAGCATCATTCCGCCCGATGAAATGCCTGCACCGGACTGGCCCGCCACCGTCGTGATCCCTTGCGGCATGGGCGACGCGCGCAATTTGCTGATGGCGCTGTCGGGCGATGCGTGCATCGTGGTCGGTGGACGCGCGGGCACGATTTCCGAGGTTTGCCTTGCGTGGCTGCACAAGCGTCCGCTCTTGCCGCTCCAGGGGTGTGGCGGTTGGTCCGATACGTTGGAGGCGAATCCGCCGGACGAACGACAAAACGCGCCGATCTTGCCTTGGAATTCAATCGCGCAGTTGGAAATGCGCCTTCGCGCGCTCGGGTTGGTTGGCCAGGCAACCGATCCGGTGGCTACGATCGCCTGACACAACTTCGGCGACGGGGCGCGCTACCATCCGCGCCTGGTTCCGCTCCCCCCGGACTGCATGACCGCATTCAACATGGCCTACGGCGATCTGCGGATCGTCGTCGTCGAGGACGACGACACGCTTCGCGACGACGTGCTCGTGCCACGCATGCGTGCCTACGGCTTCGCGCTGGTGCCCATGCGCACCGCCGCCGAGTTGGACGCCAGCTTGCTCCAGGCGCCGCCGCAAATCGTGTTGCTCGATGTCGGATTGCCCGACGCCGATGGCTTCACGCTCGCACGTTCCTTGCGCGAGCGTTGGCCCGCCATGGGCATCGTGATGCTGACCGGGCGCGGCGAAACCGAGGATCGCATCCGCGGGCTCACCGAGGGCGCGGATGCCTATCTGTCCAAACCCATCGATCTGGGATTGCTTGCGGCGACCCTGCACAGCGTCGCGCGGCGCGTCCAGCCATCGCGCGTTGCGGCGCACGCGCCGTCATGGCGCCTGGAGTCGGAGGGTTGGTGCCTGGTGAGCCCGGCCAACGCGAGCATCGCGCTGAGCAAGACCGAACGCCGTCTGTTGCGGCCCTTGATGTCCCGGCCCGGCCGCATGATGACGCGCGAGGCGATCATCGCGGAGCTCGCGCCCGACGCGCACGACTTCGATCCGCATCGCCTGGATTCACTGATCCATCGGCTGCGCCGCAAAGTGATGAAGACCTCGGGCGAAACCTTCCCGCTGATCTGCGTGCACGGCGAGGGTTACGTCGTCGGCTGATCCGATGCGCGCGGCAAACGCACGCGAACCGTGGTGCCGTGGCCGACCGCGCTGTCCAGCGACACGGTGCCGCCCGCCCGTTCCACCACGCTGCGCGCCGTGGCCAGGCCCAGGCCCGTGCCGGACCCTGCGGGCTTGGTGCTGAAGAAAGGTTCGAATGCGTTCGCGACATCGTGGGCCGACATGCCGTGCCCGGTGTCGGTGAATGCGATCTCGACGTGGTCGCCTTCGACGTGGACCACCACATGCAGTGCGCCGCCGTCGGGCATCGCATCGCGCGCGTTGGTCGCGATGTCCAGCGCGACGAGTTCGAACTGGCTGCGATCCACGCGCACGGGCGCCTGATCGGGGAGGGCATGGAGCGTCAGCGCGATGGAACGCGGCAGCAGCCGGCGCAACATCGGTTGCATGTCGGTCAACAATCCGCCGGCATCGAGCATGACCAAGCGTTCGTCATCGCGGCGCCCGAAACACAGCAGGCGCCTGGCGAGCTCCACGCCTTTCTGCGCGGCGGCGTCCACGCCTTCCAGCGCATCGGCCATGTCGCGCGCGATCTGTCGTGGATCGTCTCCGATATCGTCGATGCGATGGCGCGCGTCGGCGTAGCCCATCACGACACCGAGCACATTGTTGAAATCGTGCGCGACGCCGGCGGCCAGGCGCCCCATCGTTTCCATTTTCTGCGCATGGAGCAGCCGCGCCTGCATGCGTTCGCGCTCGTCGATTTCCTGTTGCAATGCGCGGCGGTGCGCCTCTGACTCGCGCAGGGCGACGCGCAGCGCCGTGATGCAGCGATCCAGCACGAGCACGATCACGAAGTAACTGAAGGCCGCCGACGGCGCGAAATGGAAGGCCGCGATCGGCGACTGGCCGGAGGCGGCGAGCAGCGCTGCGTCGGTCGTGAATCCGGCGAGGAACACGAGCATCAGCACGCCGAACACCGTCCACAACGCGCGCCTTCCCAGCACCAGGCCGCCGATGGCGAGCGACAGCATCTGCCCGGTCTGGTCGACCGCGACGCGTTGATACCCCAACTGCGCATGCGTCACGAACAAGGCCAGCAGCAGCGAGGCGAGGAATGCGGCGACCGCGATGCGGAATGCACCGCGGCGGATCAACGCGATGCCGACCAGCGCCGTGAGGACGGTGATCAAGTCCATTCCCGCGAGCAGCAGCATTCCCGGGACGACGTGCATCGACGAGAAGTGGATTGCCCAGCTGATGGGCAGCGTGATCGCCATGAACGCGAACAGCGCCTGCATCGTCGGCGCATTGCGTCGATCGATTGCGTCGGCGATGGGAACCTCGGCAAGCCAGCGCACGCCATGGGCCGCGAACGACGGCATCGTCGGGAACATCGCGCGAAGGGAATCGGTCGTCATGGAGGCGTGCTTGGTCGACGGTGAGATATGCGTGAGATGTTGCGGAGATGGCGTGCGTGACAAGTCATCGAACCGAAAAGTAGTGTTTCCCGGCTGGAAAAATGAGGTTTGCGTCGCACGGAAGCATTGCACGAACACACACATCACTCACGCTTCGCAGGGGAACACCGCACATGCTCCGCATTGCACCACGCACGCTCGCCGCACGCCGCGCCATTCCGATCGCCATCGCCCTCGCACTCACGGCGCCGCCCGCGTTCGCGGTCGATCCTTCCCCTGGTACGACGCAAGTCGACAAGAAAGCTACGTCGCTCGCGGGCGCGCCGGATGCACTCCAGGCGCAATCCCTCACGGCCGCGCAGGACTACTTCGACGCCGATGGCGCGGGCGACGGCAGTGATGCCGCTGCCGCCGATGGTCTGAATTCGACCGCGGCCGGCGCATCGAGCGTGGCGAGCGGCACCAATGCATCGGCCTTCGGCTACGGCAGCGCCGCGCTCGGCGACGACAGCACCGCCGTGGGTCCGCTCAGCCTGGCGATCGGGACGGGGTCTTCGGCTTTCGGTTTCGGCACCACCGCGCTCGGCGACTACAGCACCGCGATGGGCTATGGCTCGAACGCCTCGGGCTTCGCGTCGCTCGCGCTCGGCTACAACGCGAGCAGCAACGGTGCCGGCGCGATCGCGATCGGCACGGAGGCCACGCTCACGGTGGCGATCGGGCAGGGCGATGCCTTGTTCGTGACGCGCGCCGATGGCGTGTTGTCGACCGCGCTGGGCCCCGGCGCGCAAGCCGATGGCGACGCATCGGTGGCGATCGGGCCGGGCGCGCAGGCGACCGATCCGGTCGCGGTGGCCATCGGTCATCGCGCGCAGGCCACGACGGTGTCCGTCGCGATCGGCAACTTCGCCATCGCCGGCGATTACCTCAGCACGGCGATGGGCAGCCAGGCCGAAGCGCGCGCCTATTACTCGACGTCCATCGGTGGCGCCAGCACGGCAGAAGGCATGTTTTCGACAGCCGTCGGTGCGCAGTCCTACGCGCACGGCATCCAATCCACCGCGGTCGGCATGTTCGCGCACGCATGGGACGATCTCTCGATCGCCTTCGGCAACGCCGCGTATTCCGACGGGTACGCTTCGATTGCCGTCGGTTACCAGGCGCACACCTGGGGCGATGGCTCCATCGCGATCGGCAAGCTCGCCACGACAGGCGGCGATCGCCCCCCGCAAGCCCCGCCGCCGCCGTGCGATCCCAACGATCCCGATTGCAGCAGCGGCCCCGGCATCCCGGGAGGACCCGGCGGTCCGCAACGACTCGAGCAGCCCATTTACGCCATCGCGTTCGGCCAGGGCGCGCAGGCCTTCGGTTTCGGCAGCATCGCGTTGGGCTACAACAGCCTGACGTTGAGCGAGAACGCAGTTGCGCTCGGCGCAGGCTCGCTCGCCGATCGCGACAACGCGGTCTCCGTCGGCGCCTCGCAAAGTTGGATGCGGAGCGATGGTTCGACGGTGGCGGGCTTCACGCGCCAGATCATCAACGTGTCCGCGGGCACGCAGGACAACGATGCGGTCAACGTCGGGCAGGCGCGGCAGGTCGCGTCGATGTTCGGTGGCGGCGCGTCATTCGCGGGCGGCATGATGCAAGCGCCCGTGTACACGATCCAGGGCGGCAGCTACGGCGACGTCGGCAGCGCATTCGCCGCCGTGGACGCGAAGTTGTCGAACCTGCAGCAGGCGGTCGACGGCATCGGCAATCCGCCGAACGATCCCACCGATCCGACTGACCCGACCGATCCCACGACACCGGGCAGCGGCGAGGGCATCGGCTACGACGACGCGGGCCACGGCAGCGTCACCCTCGGCGGCACCGGCGGCACGCAGGTGAAGAACGTGGCCGACGGCGTGGACGGCCGCGATGCCGCGAACGTCGCGCAGATGGACCGCGGCGATGCCGCGACGCTTGCATCGTCGCATCAGTACACCGATGCCAGCGCGACGCGCACGCTCAACAGCGCCAACGCCTACACCGACCAGCGCCTGGCCGCCTTCAACGATCAGTTCATCGACCTCAGCCGCGAAGTGGATCGCCGCCTGGATCGCCAGGACCAGCGCATCGACCGCATGGGTGCGATGAGCGCGGCGATGATGAGCATGTCGATCAACGCCTCCAACGCACGCAGCGAACGTGGGCGACTCGGCGTCGGCGCGGGCCTGCAGAACGGCCAATCCGCGTTGTCGATCGGCTATTCGAAATCCATCGGCCGCGCGTCCTTCAGCCTGGGCGGGTCGTTCTCCGACGGCGACAGCGCCGCCGGCGTCGGCTTCGGCATCGACCTGTGAACACAAGGAACGCACGCATGAACGTCCTCACCCGCACCACCCTGTGCGTCGCCCTGTGCGGCACGGCCTTCCACGCCGGCGCGATCCAGGTTTCGTCCGCCAACAAGCAGCGCGCAAGCGTTTCGACGAGCGCGGCGCGCTTCACGCCCGACATCACCCGCACGCCGACGTCGTTCTCGCGCTTCATCGTGAAATCGCGCACGGCGCTGGCGCCGGAAACGCTCGTGGCCAGCGCCGCACAACGTGCAGGCGTCCGTCAATCGTCGACCGCGTTGCTTTCGATCCGGCGCGTCCGCGCACTGGGGCAGGGCGCGACGCTGGTGCGCAGCTCGCGCGCGCTGTCGATCGCCGAACGCGACGCATTGCTCGCGCAACTGCGCAGCGACCCGAATATCGCCTGGGCCCAGGCGGACACCATGAAGTACCGCATGGACACGGTGCCCAACGACACGCACTTCGCGACCTTGCAGTGGGACTTCACGAATCCGGTGTCCGGCATCGGCGCGCCGCATGCGTGGGATACGACCACGGGCGTCGGCGTCGTGGTGGCCGTCATCGACACCGGCTTCGTCGATCACTCCGACCTTGCCGCCAACCTCGTGCCCGGTTACGACTTCATCAGCTGGTACGGGCAAACCGAAGACGGCACGGCGTATCCCGACGTCGCCGGCGACGGCAACGGGCGCGACGCCGATGCGCACGATCCCGGCGATTTCCTCACCGGCCAGGAACCCTTCTGCGGTGGCGAGGTTTCGGACAGTTCGTGGCATGGCACGCACGTCGCCGGCACCGTCGCGGCCGTGACGAACAATGCGCGCGGTGTCGCGGGCGTGGCCTACGGTGCGAAGGTGCAACCGGTGCGCGTGCTCGGTCACTGCGGCGGCCTGACATCGGACATCATCGATGGCGTGACGTGGGCGTCCGGCGGCGATGTGCCGGGGGTGCCGCGCAATCCGACGCCCGCCGAGGTCATCAATCTCAGCCTCGGCGGCTCGGGTGCATGCAGCGACGATCCGGCGATGCAGGACGCGATCGACGGCGCGGTGTCGCGTGGCACGACGGTGGTCGTCGCGGCCGGCAATTCCAACGTGGACGCCGCGCACTTCTCGCCGGCCAGTTGTCGCAACGTCATCACCGTGGGCGCCACGGGCGTGGATGGCGCGCGTGCGTGGTATTCCAACTACGGCGCGACCGTGGCGCTTGCCGCGCCCGGCGGGAATGCGAGCACCGGCGATGCACCCGATGAGGCGTGGATCTGGTCGCTCGGCAACAGCAGTCGCACCTCGCCGGTGGCGAGCCCCGCCGGCGATGTGGTGCTGGCGCACATCGGCACGTCGATGGCCAGTCCGCACGTCGCCGGCGCCGTTGCGTTGATGCAGAGCGCGTCGGTCGCGGCCGGACATGGGGCGCTCACGCCGGACCTGGTGCGCGCGGTGTTGCGTGCGAAGGCCAAACCCTTCGGCGTGCAGCCCGCTGCAGCGACGCCGATCGGCGCAGGCATCCTCGACTTGCCGGCGATCGTCGCCGTGGCCGCCGCCGGTGTCACCGAACCCGACCTCGCCGTTCCGCTCGCGTCCCGCGCACCGGCGACGGCGCAGACCATCGGAAACGGCGAAGGCCGCCTGTACCGCATCACGATTCCGGCCGGCGCATCGCAACTCAACGTGCGCACCTACGGTGGCGGCGGCGATGTTTCGCTGTACCTGTCGCGCAGCGTGGTGCCGACGACGACCACGTACGGATGGCGCTCGGCGCACCTGGGCACCACCGAAGCGATCGTCCTCCCGCGCCCGGTCGCAGGCGACTATTTCTTGCGCGTGCAGGGCGAACAGGCCACCTCGGGAGTGGCGGTGCTGGCGACGTACTGAACGTTGTACCCCTGATGTCGCGATCCTTGGGCCGTGCAGGATGCACGGCCCTTTTTTTCGTCTTTTCGCGTAAGCAGCGGCATAGCACTCCAGCGCGAACGGAGGACGCCGATGTACTCCCACACGCTGCACCAGTACTGGGGAATGGACCTGCTGGCGGTGAATGCGTTCATCGGGTTGAACCTGTTGGGCGCCTTGCTCCTCGGCATGTTGGTCGGCTACGAACGTTCCTACCAGGGGCGGGCGGCCGGGATGCGCACGTATGGATTGGTGTGCATGGCCTCCACTGCGCTGACCGTCATGGTGGGCTTCGCGCCGTACTGGTACGGCACGTTGAACGCGCATGCCGTGGCCGATCCCACGCGCGTCGTGCAGGGCATCGTCACCGGCATCGGGTTTCTCTGCGCCGGCGTCATCGTGAAAGACGGCCTGAGCATCCGCGGCCTGACGACCGCCGCTTCGATCTGGGCGGTATCCGCGGTCGGCATCCTGCTCGGAACCGGCTTCTACGCAGCGGCATTGCTGCTGGCGCTGCTGTGCGCGGCCTCGATGTCGTTCCTGCAGCGCATCGAGATGCGACTGCCGGGGCGGGCGTCGCTGGATGTCACGATCAAGTTCTGCGCGGCGTTCGAGCCGAAATTGGGCGAAGTCGTGCGCAACGGCGAAGCCCGCGGCTATCGCGTGATCCGGGAGAGCCTGAGTATTTCCTTCAGCGACAAGCAGGCGATCTGGCGATTCGACGTGGTGGCGCTCGAGCGTTCGCGCGCCGTGTCGCCGGCGCACATCGCCGAAGAACTCTCGAAAGATCCCGACATCGAAAGCTTCAGCATCACGCCCGTTCGCCACTAGCGCGCGCGTTCGCAATCGCCCGCGTGGGTGAGCGCACCGCACCGACGGGCCAGAGTAGATTTTCCCGCTTCGCCGCCGGGAGTCCGCCATGGCCATTCGACCGTACGCTTGCTTCGTCCTTGCCTGCGCAATCCTGCTTCCCGGCGTTGTGCTGGGCCAGGATGCACCCAGCGAAGCGGCGAGCAAGCCCTACGACGGAATGCCGAAGATCGCCCCCATCGGCGTGCGCATCGCGAAGTACGCCGATGTCCCGGAAAGCGCCAAGGGCCCGCCGGTGGATGCGGCGAAGGGCTATCGCCTGCAGGATCTGGGCGATGGCTTGTACATGATCACCGACAACGCCAACCAGTCGATGTTCCTGGTGTACGACAAGGGCGTGGTCGTCGTCGACGTGCCACAAACCTATGCGGCGAAGATGAAGCAGGCGATCGCCGAAGTCTCGGACAAGCCGATCACGCACATCATCTACAGCCATGCGCACAAGGACCACATCGGCGGCGCCGGCAGCCTCGGCGGCCACCCGATCATCATCGCGCAGGAAGAAACCAAGAAGCTGCTCGAGCGCGACAAGGACCCGGATCGCCCGCTGCCCACGGTCACCTTCAAGGACAAGTACACGCTGAATGTCGGCGGAAAGGTGCTCGAACTGTCCTACCACGGCGGCCCCGCGCATTTGCCCGGCAACATTTTCATCAGCGCGCCGAAGCAACGGGTGCTGATGGTCGTCGACGTCGTCTTTCCCGGATGGATGCCGTGGCGTCGATTCGCGATCGCCGAAAGCGTGCTCGGCTCGATCGCGCAGGCGGAGGAAATCGCGAAGCTCGATTGGGACACCTTCATCGGCGGCCACGTGACGCGAAGCGGAACGCATGCCGACGTCCAGGCCCAACTGGACTTCTACCACGACCTCAAGCAGGCGGCCGCCGATGCGCTCGGATCGACGAAACCGGGCGAGGGCGTGGATCCCGGCGACATGGCCAACCCGTGGGCGGTCTACGACAACTTCATCGATCGCGTGGTGGTGAAGTGCGTGAATGCGATCACCCCGAAGTGGCAATCGCGCCTGGCCGCGTTCGATGTCTTCGCGTGGGACCAGTGCTTCTCGATGGAGCAGGTGCTGCGCATCGAATAGCGTTGTCGGAGGAATCGCAAATGGCCAAGGGCTACTGGGTGATCGCGTGGCGATCCATCTCCGACCAGGCGGCCGTCGGGCGCTACGTCGCGCCCGCGACCGACGCGATCGTCGCCGGCGGCGGCCGCGTCATTGCTGGCGGAGAACCGGCACGGGCCTACGAAGAAGGCCTGCAGGCGCGACTGGTCATCGTCGAATTCGACAGCCTGCAGGCGGCCATCGCCGCGTACGAGAGCCCCGCCTACCAGGCGACGTTGCCGCACCTGGTCGGGGCCGCCGAACGCGACGTGCGGATCATCGAGGGCATCGAGCCCGCGCCGCCCGCCTGATCGTCACTTGCGCAGGAAGGCTTCGATCACCCGCACGGCCTGGTCGGTTTGCTCTTCCATGATCCAGTGGCCTGCGTCGGTGATCACCGCGCCTTCGACGTTGTCGGCGACGGTGGCGACTTCGGTCTGCATCGATGCGCCATAAGAATGATCGCCGCCGATCGCCAACACCGGCAATTTCAACTTCCCGCCTTTCGCGAACAGCGCCTGGTTGTCCTTGGCGTCCTGCGCGAACGCGCCGAACTGCCCGCTGGTCGCATCATGGATCGCCCCCGGGCGCGCATACAGCGCGGCGTAGTGCGCGCGCGTGGCTTCATCGATGCCGGCGGGATTGGCGGACATGTCGTTGTAGAACCGATCCAGCAGGATGCGCTCGCGGCCCGCGACGAGGCGTTCGACATCCGGCCCGCGGAAATTGAAATGCCAGACCTTGGGGTTGAGCAGTTGCTTGTCCCAGCTGCCCAGGCCCGGGAGCGGTGCATCGATCACCACCCATTTGGTGACGCGCTGGGGAAACTGCGCGATCAATGCGTAGCCCACCATGTTGCCGATGTCGTGCGTCACCAGCTGCACCTTGTCGACCTTCAATGCATCCAGGATGCCGGCCACGTCCCGCGCCTGCGCGGCCTTCTCGTAGCCACCATCCTGGTGCGACGACAGGCCCATGCCGCGCAAATCAGGAACGATCACCGTGTGGTCCTTCACCAAACGCTCGGCGAGGGGTTGCCACATGTCGCCGGTGTCGCCGAAGCCGTGCAACAACAACACCGCCGGACCGTGCCCGCCGACGCGCACGTATTGGGTGCCGCCGGTCACGGCCATGTCGCTGCCGTGGAAGGCCGCGGAGTAGGGATGGACTTCGGCCAGGGCGCGACCGCTTGCGCTCAGGCCCAACAGCAGAGCCAGCAGGCCGATGGCGTGCAGGCGGGAAAGGGAACTCATCGGTGACGCCCTCGTTGGGATGGCCTTGCGAATCTAGCGCACGGAGCGCTGTTCCTCCCAACCGCCGCCCAGCGCCTGGTACAGCGACACCACCGCCGACAGACGATCGGCGCGCACCTGGATCAGTGCGATTTGGCCGGCGAGCAGGATGCGCTGCGCATCCTGTTGTTCCAGGTAGGGCGAGTAACCGGCGCGATAGCGGTTGATGGCAAGTTGCAGGGCGGCGGATGCTGCGTCGCGTTGTGCGGCGGTCGCGGTCTCCTGTTCGTCGAGGCGTTCGATCGCCGCAAGCGCATCCTCCACTTCGCGGAACGCCACCAACACCGTGCGGCGATACGTGTAAGCCGCCTGGTCGCGCCGCGCCGCGGCTGCATCGGCCTGCGCATGCAATTTGCCGCGCTGGAACAAGGGTGCGAGGATGCTGCCGCCCACGGCGAAGACATCGATGCCGTTGCGCAGGATGTTGGAATCGGCGTGCCCGCCGGACGCAGTGATCTGAAGGCGCGGCATGAAGGCGGCACGCGCTGCATCCAGGCTCTGGTCCGTGGAGGCGAGTTGATGCTCGGCCTGGGCGATGTCCGGTCGCGCGCGCAGCAGCGCCGAGGGAACGCCGACGGGAGGAACCACGGGCATGCGCAGCGCGATCAGTTCGCCGCCGCGATGGATATCGCCGGGCTCCAGCCCCAGCAGGACGCGCAAGCCATCTTCCTGTCGCGCGATCGCCAATTGCGTCGCGGGAATCAGTTGTTCTGCGCCGTGGTAGTCGGTCTCGGCCTGGCGCAATTCCAGCACCGAGCCATAGCCGGCGTCCGCGCGCCTTCGCGCCACGCGCACGGTTTCGCCGCGGGTCTCCAGGGTTTCGCGAAGCAGTTGGAGGCGCGCATCCAGCGCGAGCAGCGTGACGTAGCCGCTGACGGTGGTGGCGATCACCGCCAGGCGCAGCGTTTCCCGCGCATCCTGCGTTGCGAGCAAGGCTTCGCGGGCCGAACCGGTGGTCGCTGCAAGACGTCCGAACAGATCGACTTCGTAGGCGGCGGAGACCAGGCCTTGGCCGTACGTCGAGTCCAGGCCGCGTCCGAATGCGCTCACCACGCGTTGGCGCCCGCCGGCGAACCCGAGTGCGACATCGGGCCCGGCCAGGCCGCTCGCGTAACGATATTGCGCGCGCGCTTCGTCGACCCGCGCGGCGGCGACGGCGAGGTCGATGTTCCGGTCGAGCGCGGTGGCGACGAGCGCATCGAGCGCCGGATCGCCGAATCCCGTCCACCATTGCGCATCGATGTGCGCCGCGTTCGCCGGCACGGTGGTGCGCCATTGCGAATGTGGCACGACGGCGGCGGCGGGCGGCGTTTGCGGTCGCGGTCCCGCGCAGGCCGCGAGCAATGCAGCGCATGCCGCGGCCGCGATGCGCTTCACCGCCCGATCTCGACGTGCGTGACCACCGACATTCCCGGGCGCAGGCGTTCCAGGCCTGCCTGGCCCGGATCGATGGCGATGCGGATGCCGATGCGTTGCGGCACCTTCACGAAATTCCCGGTCGCGTTGTCGGGCTTGAGCACGGCGAACTCCGAGCCGGCCGCGGGCGAGATCCGTTCGACGCGGCCGGTGAATTGCTTGCCATCCAGCCCGTCGACCGTGAAGCGCACGCGTTGCCCCGGTGCGATGCCGGCGGCTTGCCGTTCCTTGTAGTTCGCGATGACCCATCGGTCGACCGGCACCAGCGCGAGCAATTGCACGCCATTGGTGACGTACTGTCCGAGGCGCACGCCGACTTCGCCGATCTGGCCCGTTTCCGGTGCGCGTACGATGGTGTTGCCGAGGTCGATCTGCGCCAGGTGCAACTGCGCTTCCGCGGCCTTCACCTGCGCGACCAGCCCGTCGCGCCCGACATCCACGGTGCGCAGATCTTCGTGCGCGATTTCGCCGCTGGCGATCGCCTGCTGCACGCCGGCTTCGGCCTGTCGCAATGCGGCGGCGGTCTGGTCGCGTTCGCGGATCGAGATCGAACCGTCGCGCACCAGGTCGTCGGCGCGCGCCATGTCGGCGCGTGCGCGCAGCAGTTGCGCACGCGCATTGGCGATGCCGGCGGCCTGCGACTGGATGCCCGCGGCACGCGATGCGTGCGCCTGCGTGCTGTTGGCGAGCGCGGCGCGCTGCGCGGCGAGATTGGCGATCGCCTGCTCCACGCGCGCGCGATAGATGCGATCGTCGATCCGAACCAATTCATCCCCGGCGCGCACTTGCGCATAGTCGCGCACCTTCACGGCCACCACGTAACCGCTGACCTGCGGTGCGATGAACGCGATGCGACCGCGCACGTAGGCGTTGTCGGTGGTCTGCACGCCGCCGCCGAAGGGCCACAGGTCCCAGGCCGCGAGGATCGCCAGCACCGCGACGATGGCCGCGACGACGGTGACCACGATCTGCCATCGACGCAGCGGCGGCGGCCGCCACACGGGCGGCGAGGGCGCCGATTGTGCAGGCGGTGGAACGGAGGACGGTTCGGTGCTCATGTCGTCGAGGCCAACGCAGCAAGGCGTTCCCTGCGGGCGCGCAGGGCGATCAGGTAAGCGACGTACAGTCCGGTCGCTCCGCCGAGGAATGCGACGACCTTGAACACCACGTCGTAGGCGAGCACGGCCGCTTCACGGTTGAGCGCCTGGGTGAGCAAGGCGCCGCCGCGCGCGATGCGCAGGTTGGGGTCGATCACGCTGGGCGCCAGCGCCGACGCACCGCCCTGCAATCGCGCCGCGACCTGCGGATCGCTGGCGACCAGCCGTTCGGACAGCGCTTGCGCATGCGCGCGGGTTTCGTACTGCTGGATCGTGCCGAGCATCGCCGAGCCGGCGAGGCCGCCGACGTTCTGCGTCAGGCTGAACAAGACGATGATGCTGACGAACAAGTCCGGCCGCCGCGCGCCGAGCATGCGCGTGAAACCGAACACCAGCGCCGGGCCCACGAACAGGCTGGTGCCGAATCCGATCAGCGCCTGGCTGAAATAGAGCTGCTCCGGCCGCGTCAGATTGCTCGCATCGCTGTCGAGCCACGCGCCGAGCGCGATGATCCAGGCGGCGATCATCACCTGGTAGGGAAGCCGGGACATCGAGAGCGTGAAGCCTGCGGTCAGCATGCCGAGCACCATCGCGGCCAGCACCCAGAGGAACAGGATGCGCAGTTGGTCGTTGGTCAGTCCGCCCGAGGTCAACAGGCCGACTGCACCGTAGGTCTGCTCGGCCAGCGCCAAGCGAACGAGCACCGCGACTGCGGCGAATCGCAGGATTTCGCGGCTGCCGAGCCACGCCATGTAGAGCAGCGGTTGCGCGCGCGATCGTTCGAGGAGGACGACCACCGTGAGCAAGGCGACGAAGGCCACGAGCATCCATCCCAGCCATGGCGTGTCGGTCCACCACACGACGCGACCGAGCCCGAGCACGCCGCACAGGCAGAAGATCGCCGGCACGAGGACGGCGATGGTCACGTAATCCAGTCGCTCCAGCCCCGGCTTGCGATCGGTCGGTGGAAGCGGCAGCACCGAGCTGAGCACCAGGCAGAGGCAGGCGCTGCCCAATTCGATCAGGTGCAGTCCGTGCCAGGCATCCTGCGCGAGAAGTTCGACCGGAAACAGGCGCGCGATCGGCGTGGCCAATTGCGGCAGCACGATGGCCATGGCGAGCGCCGAGGGCCGCATGTTCGCAGGCATGGCCTGCAGCAGCGAATACAAGGCCAGCGTCGTCAGGCCAGCGGCGGCCATGCCACTGGCGAAGCGGATCGCGATCGCCGCGGTGTAGCCGGGAAACGCGAACTGCAGCAACGCCATCGCCGCGTAGAACAGGATCACGGCGCGCGTGATCGCGGGCACGCCGAAGCGGAAGCGTGCGCGGATGAGCATCAGGTTCGCGCTGGCGTTGGCCGCAACGGCGACGGCGACCAGCCAATTGGCTTGCACCGTGTCCCGGCCGATGCCGCCGGCGAGGGCATTGACGTTGACGTTGACCAGCGCATTGCCCAGCGACCCCAGCACGCCGATGCCGACCCCGAGCGCCGCATAGGCCACGCGCCTGCTGACCGGATGCCAGGGCGTGTAGGGCCCGCCCGGTACGATCGGGTATTCCTCCGGCTTGAATCGATACGGGTCGAGTCGGGCGTCGGACATCGGCGACAAGCCTCGCTCCAACGCAGGCCGATTCCGCATCCCCCGTTCGGGTGTCGGCGTGGGATCAATTCAGAACGTGGCCTGCAATGCGGCTTCGATGCGCGATCCGGCGAATGCATCGCCGAAGATGCGTCGCGCATTGGAATCGGTGCCGTGCGCGGTGAGGCGCAGTTCGAAGGGCGCGTGGAAAGCCCACACGGCGCTGATCGCGCCGTGCGTGTAGCCGTCTTCTGCAACAACGGCATCATCGAGGAAGTAGTGCGCAAGCGCCGTTTCGAAACGGAAGGTCTCGCTGACCGGGAGCTTCGCGCCGACCAACGCATAGGTACCGCTGGCGTCGTAGCCGAGCGCTTCATCGGACCAACCGACGGATGCCCAGTAGGTGTTCTTCCACGTCAGCGTGGAATTCAATTCGGTCCAGTTCAGGTCGATCGTCGTGGAGGGGTATTGATACCGCAGCAGGTTGATGTCCAGCGCCCAGTCGCCCGACAAGGCCTTGCTCCAACCGACGGTGAAATCCAGTTCGCTGCGCGCGTGGGTGTCCGGCGCGAATTCGACGTTCGTCCCCCAGGCCGTTGCGTACAGCCCCGACGCGCCGGCGACCTTCAAGCCGGCCTGCACCGCGGGATCGCCATGTGTCTGCGTACTCCCGCGCCATACGTAGTCCGACGTCAGCGTCGCGTTGCCGCTGAAGTCGGCAGCGTTGCTGGCTGCGGGCGCGAACGCGCATGCGAGTGCGAGTGCGAGTGCGAACATCTTCATGAGCACGGGTCTGTCCATGCGACGATTATCGAAACACGGCCCCTCAAATCGCCATTCCCGGGACCATGCGCGCGCGTCAATTCGGCGTAAACCCGGTGGTGCGGCGGTCCAGGCCTTTGGTCACCCGATCGGGCGATGTCGTCGGCATGGGCCGCACGATGCCCGAGGATGCACCCGTGACCGGCGCAACGGATCAGGCGAATGGACCGCATCGAGGCCATGAAGATCTTCGTCGCTGCGTTGGACGAAGGCAGCCTTGCGGGCGCGAGCCGGCGCACGGGGCGTTCGCCGGCTGCCGTCAGCCGTGCCATCGCCTCCCTCGAAGCGCACGTTGGCGTTCCGTTGCTGCACCGGACCACGCGTTCGTTGAAGTTGAGCGAAGCCGGCGAGCGCTATGCCGCAGCCTCGCGCCGCGTACTCGCCGAACTCGAACAGGCCGATCGCGAAGCGGCGGGCGAGCGTTCGGTGCCGCGCGGCACGCTCACGATCACCGCGACGATGTACACCGGCGTGGAGATCCTGCGCCCGATCGTCGATGCCTTCATCGATGCGCATCCGACGGTGCAGGTGCGATTGCACTTGCTGGAGCGGCCGGTGAACCTCATCGAGGAGGGCGTGGATGTCGCCTTGCGCATCACGCACCTGGCCGATTCGACGTTGGTCGCGAAATCCGTGGGGGAGGTGCGGCGGATCGTGATCGCTTCGCCGCGCTATCTCGCCACGCATCCGCGCATCGACCAGATCGGCGACCTGGCCAGGCACGCGATCATCACCACCGACCACATGGGCCTGGAGGGTTGGCGTTTCCCGGCCGTGGACGCAGGGGGCATTCCGCGCTCGGTCGCGTTCGTGCCGCGGCTGGTGGTGAACAGCCTGCATGCGGCCATCGCATCGGTCGTCGAAGGCCACGGCATCGGCCGCGTGCTGTCCTACCACGTCGCACCGCTGATCGCGCAGGACGCGCTGCGCATCGTGTTGCCCGACGACGAGCCCAAGCCGATCCCCGTCAACCTGGTTTGCCCGCAGGGGCGACTGTCGGTGCCGAAGGTCCGTGCCTTCGTCGAGTTCGCCTTGCCGCGGTTGCGAGCCACCTTCGCCGGCTTGCGCGTTTGATTCGTTCGCTGCGCGGAAGAATGTCTGCCTGGATCGGCGGATTCTCAGTCGGATGCTGCGCGCCTAGATTGACCCCCGTCGAAAAACGACGCCTCCCCCAATCCAAGGAACACAGCCATGAACACCCAACAGAAAGTCGCAATCGTCACCGGCGCATCGCAGGGCATCGGTGCCAGCCTCGTCCGCGCCTTCCGCGACCGTGGTTATCGCGTCGTCGCCAACTCCCGTTCGATCAAGGCCTCGAGCGACCCGGACATCCACGTCGTCGCCGGCGACATCGCCGATCCGGCCGTGGCACGGAAGATCGTGCGCGAGGGCCTGGAGAAGTTCGGCCGCATCGACACGCTCGTCAACAACGCCGGCGTCTTCATCGCCAAGCCGTTCGCGCAATACACCGCGGAGGATTACGCCTCGGCGATCGGCACGAACGTCGACGGCTTCTTCCACATCACGCAGGCGGCGCTGGTCGAAATGGAAAAGCAGGGCAGTGGGCATGTGGTCTCCGTCACCACCAGCCTGACCGACCATGCGATCGACGGCGTGCCCTCGGTGCTCGCCAACCTCACCAAGGGCGGCGTGAACTCGGCCACCAAGTCGCTCGCGATCGAATACGCCAAGCGCGGCATTCGCGTGAACGCGGTCTCGCCCGGCGTGATCAAGACGCCGATGCACCCGGCGGAAACGCACGGCTTTCTCGCTGCGTTGCATCCGGTCGCCCGGATGGGTGAAATCAGCGACATCGTCCAGGCCGTCCTGTATCTGGAAAGCGCGGGCTTCGTCACCGGCGAGATCCTGCACGTCGACGGCGGCCAGAGCGCCGGCCACTGACGCAAGGGTGAAACCAACGGCGGTACGCACTGTTTCCTGATCGTGCATTCCCCCGCGGCGATTCCGCACCTACTGGACTTCCACGATGCGGGCGCCGCGCGGGAATACGCTGCCCTGAAGTCGCTTCCCTCCCCAACCAAAGGTAATCGCAGTCATGACCCTTCCCCTCGAAAAGCCGCTGTACACGGCGCACACGCACACCATCGGCGGCCGTCACGAAGGCCACGCCAAGTCCGACGACGGCCAGCTCGAAGTCGACTTCAGCACGCCGGGCTCCGGCAAGCCGGGCACCAATCCCGAACAGATGTTCGCGGCCGGTTGGTCGGCGTGCTTCATCGGCGCATTGGGCTTCGCCGCGCAGCAGGTGAAGGTGCGCCTGCCGCAGGACACGTCGGTCGACGCGGCAGTTACGCTCGGCACGACCAGCGCCGGCCAGTACCAGTTGTCCGCCAAGTTGACGGTCAACCTGCCGGGCATCGACGAGGAGACCAAGAAGAAGATGGTCGAGATCGCGCACCAGACGTGCCCGTATTCGCGCGCCACGCGTGGCGACATCGAAGTGGAAGTGGTGGCCGCCTGATGCACGCGATCGCTCGCCTGCGGAGTTGAGCGAATGGACGCGATGCTCCAACTCATCGCCACCTGGGGCCTGCTGGTCGTGTTCGCCTCGGTGCTGCTCGACCAGGGCGGCATCCCGGTGCCTGCGTATCCGCTGGTCATCCTGACCACCGCGGTCGCGGTGCATCACCACGAGTCGACCTTCGCGATCTTCCTCGTCGCCACGCTCGCGGCCGTGCTCGCCGACTGGGCGTGGTTCCTCGGCGGGCGCCGATTCGGCAACACGCTCGTGCGCCTGATGTGCAAGTTGTCGCTATCGCCCGATTCCTGCGTGATGCGCACGCGCGGCGTCTACGGGCGCTGGGGGCCTGCATCGCTGATCGTCGCCAAGTTCGTCCCGGGGTTCGCCGCGGTCGCGACCACGCTCGCGGGACAAACGGGAACGAGGGCACGGACCTTCCTGTTCTTCGATGCGATCGGCGCGGCTCTGTGGGCCGGTGGCGCCGTGCTCCTGGGTATCGTCTTCGAGGATGCGGTGGAAGACGTGTTGAACGCGCTGGAGGAGACGGGCCACTTCGCGCTGCCGGTGGTGGTCGGGCTCATCGTCGCGTTCGTCGCGTGGAAGTGGTGGCGGCGCCGGCGATTCCTGCGCGCCTTGCGCATGGCGCGCATCTCGCCCGCGGAACTCGACGCATTGATTGCGTCGGGTAGTTCTCCGCTGATCCTCGATGTTCGCGAGAAAGGGCAACACGACAGCACCGGCTGGATCCCGGGCGCGATGCTCGTGCGCACGCCCGACGAAGCGCAGGCGCCTCCGCACGGCGAGGTGATCGTGTATTGCGATTGCCCGAACGAGGTCAGCGCGGCGGTGCTGGCGCATGCGCTCAAGGCGCGTGGGTTCCGTCATGTGCGACCCTTGGCGGGCGGGTTCGAGGCATGGCGCGCCGAAGGGCGCGCGGTCGAAGGGGCGGCGGATGTCCGGATGGCTTGAAACACTTGGCGTGCGCGTTCCGATTTTCCAGAGCCCGATGGCGGGCGTCTCCTCGCCGGCGATGGCCGCTGCGGTGTCGGCGGCCGGCGGGCTCGGCGCGCTGGGCGTGGGCGCGATGTCCGCGGCGCAGGCCACGCAGGCGATCGCAGCCACGCGTGCACTGCATCGCGGGCCGCTCAACGTCAACGTGTTCGCGCATCGGCCCGCGGTTGCCGATGCGGCGAAGTCGCGCGAATGGCTTGCACGCCTGGCGCCTGAATTCCAGCGCTTCGATGCACAACCGCCGCAGGCATTGCGCGAGATCTACACGTCGTTCCGCGCGGACGACGCGATGTTGGCTGCACTCGTCGAAGCGCGTCCTGCGGTGGTCAGCTTTCACTTCGGGCTGCCGACGGAGGCGCAGCGCGATGCGTTGCATGCCGCGGGGATCGTGTTGATCGCTTCGGCGACGAGCTTGTCCGAGGCGCGCGCGATCGAAGCCGCTGGCCTCGACGCCATCGTCGCGCAAGGTTACGAAGCCGGCGGGCATCGCGGTGTCTTCGACCCCGATGCACCCGACGATCGCCTGGGCACGATGGCGCTGGTGCGCGTGCTGGTGCGCGCGACCCCGCTACCCGTCATCGCCGCCGGCGGCCTCATGGATGGCGCCGGCATTCGTGCTGCGCTGGCCTTGGGCGCACGTGCCGCGCAACTCGGCACCGCGTTCATCGACACCGACGAATCGCTTGCGAACGCGGGCTATCGCGCGCGCCTGCATTCCGATGCCGCGCACCACACGATCATGACGCGCGCGATCTCCGGTCGCCCTGCGCGTTGCCTGGCCAACGACTTCACGCGATTGGGCGCAACCGTGCCCGACGCGGCGATTCCCGACTATCCCATCGCTTACGACGCAGGCAAGGCGCTCGCGCAAGTTGCCGATTCCCACAGGCAATCGGGCTACGGCGCGCAATGGGCCGGGCAGGGCGCGCCACTCGCGCGACGCATGTCGACGCGCGCCCTGATGGATGCATTGATCGCCGAACTGCACTGATCAGTTCGCAAGGCCGCTGGACGGGACGCGCAGCAAATGCAATCGCCTGCGCGGGTGAGCGCGAATCCGTGCGACGGGCGGCGAAGATGCGGCGAAGGCGTCGTTCCCATTCGCAACATGAACCAAGGTGCCGTCATGAACCGCATGCTCCTGTCCGCATTCGTCGCACTCGCCGTCTTCGCCGCCACGCCCGCGCGCGCCGCGGAACCCGAGGGGAAGGGCAAGCCCACTGTCGTGCTCGTGCATGGCGCCTTTGCCGACGGATCGTCCTGGAACAAGCTCATTCCCTTGCTGCAGGCCAAGGGCCTGCACGTCGTGGCCGTGCAGAACCCGCTGAGTTCGCTGGCCGAGGATGTCACCGCGACAAAACGTGTGCTCGATGCCGAGCAAGGGCCGATCGTGTTGGTCGGACACTCCTGGGGCGGAACCGTCATCACCGAAGCGGGCAACCACGACAAGGTCAAGGCGCTCGTCTATGTCGCGGCCTTCGCGCCTTCGGCAGGCGAGTCCACCGCCGATGGCGGCAAGGGCTATCCGCCGCCGCCTGGACTCGCGCATCCGATCGCGAGCGCGGATGGCTTCCTCACGCTGTCGGCCGATACGGTGGCCAAAGACTTCGCGCAGGACGTCGACCCGCGGGATGCGAACCTCATTGCGGTGACGCAGGGTCCCATCAATTCGAAGGCTTTCGACGCGAAGGTGACGAAGGCCGCGTGGTCGACGCGACCGAGCTGGTACATCGTCGCGAAGAACGACCACATGATCCAACCCGACGCCGAACGCGCCTTCGCCAAGAAGATCAAGGCGAACACGACCGAGCTGGATTCCAGCCACGTGGCGATGGTGTCGCAGCCCGACGCGGTCGCGAAGGTGATCCTGGCTGCCGTCGATTCGATCAAGTAAACCCAACATGCACGAACAACTGCCGAGCCTGGGCGATCAGCGACGTCGTCTTCTCCTGGGGACTGCGGCGCTTGCGCCGCTGAGTTTCGCACATGAGACGCGCGCCGCCGCTTCGACGGCCACTGCGACGAAATTCGCGAACATCAAGCAGGTTCGCGCCGGCCTGCTCGACATCGGCTACGCCGAAGACGGACCGAAGCACGGCCCGCCCGTCGTCCTCCTGCATGGTTGGCCGTACGACATCCACAGCTATGTCGACGTCGCGCCGCAACTGGCCGCGCAGGGGTTCCGCGTGCTGGTGCCGCATTTGCGCGGCTACGGCACGACGCGCTTTCTTTCGACGGACGCCACGCGCAACGGGCAGCCGGCCGCGCTCGCGCAGGACGTCGTGGATTTCATGGATGCGCTCGACATCGAGAAGGCCGTCATCGGTGGTTTCGACTGGGGCGCTCGCTCCGCGGATATCGTCGCCGCGCTCTGGCCGCAACGCGTCAAGGCGCTCGTCGCGGTGAGCGGTTACCTGATCGGCAGCCAGGCCGCGGCACAGGCACCGCTTCCACCCGAAGCCGAACTGCAGTGGTGGTACCAGTTCTACTTCGCCACCGATCGCGGCCGCGCCGGCTACACGAAGTACACGCACGACTTCGCGAAGCTGATCTGGAAGCTGGCCTCGCCGAAATGGGCGTTCGACGATGCGACCTTCGATCGCAGCGCACGGTCCTTCGACAACCCCGACCACGTCGACATCGTCGTCCACAACTATCGATGGCGCCTGGGCCTGGCGCAGGGCGATCCGAAGTACGACGACATCGAAAAGAAGCTGGCGGGATTTCCCGGCATCGGCGTGCCGACGATCACCCTGGAAGGCGATGCCAATGGCGCACCCCATCCACCTCCGGAGAGCTATGCCAAACGCTTCACCGGGAAGTACGCACACCGACTGCTGACCGGCGGCATCGGCCACAACCTCCCGCAGGAAGCACCGCAGGCCTTCGCACAGGCGATCGTCGATTCGAATCGCCTCTGACGCCGATCACTTGCGATCGTGCGAAGACCTGCGCCGCGTGCGGCTCTTTTCCGCCAGCGCTTCGTAGTGCTTGCGCAGCTCCTCCATCTCGCTTTCCTCCAGATCCTCCAGGTCCAGCAGCGTGTTGCTCGCCGAGCGGTTGGCGCGCAGCAATTCGTCGAGCTTGATCTGCATCGCCTCGGTGTCGCGGTTCTGCGTGTTCTGGATCAGGAACACCATCAGGAAGGTGATGATGGTGGTGCCGGTGTTGATCACCAGTTGCCAGGTGTCGCCGAAGTGGAACATCGGCCCGGTCGCGGCCCAGACGACCAGCACGGCCACTGCGATCACGAAGCACGCCGGCGTGCCGGTGAAGTGCGCGGACTTCTTGGCGAAGCGCGTGAAGAGTTTGCTGCGGGTTGTCATCGGGCTTGCTCGTCCGGAATCAGGCGCCAAGCGTGGCACGCCCGGTGGGCAAGGCGCGTGGTGGTCGGTCGTGTCCACGGATGAGCCGAAGCGGATTGGCCCAACGGACAATTGCGAGGCCACGATCCCGGCGCGAGGCTTTCCACTCGGCCAATCGTCCTGGAGGGACATGCCATGGCACGCTGGACATCTTCGAAACACGCGATCTGGATCGCCGCGTTGCTGACGTGGCTCGCCCTCGCGCCATCGGCCTTCGCCGCCGACGGCGACCAGTCGACGGTCAAGGGGCTGATCACCGCGATCGACGGCGATACCGTCACCGTGCGCGACAGCAACAACGTCGATCACAAGATCATGCTGACCTCGACCACCGAGATCAAGAAGAAGGAGGGCCTCGCGGCCGTCCGCTTCGAACGCATGCAGAAGACCGCGCTGATGCCGGGCCTGCCGATCGTGGCCGACCTCGTCGCGCAGGGCGATCAACTGCAGGCCACCGCCATTTCGTTCCGTTCCGACGACATGCGCACCGCGCAGCAAGTCCAGGCGGGCGTCTCGCCGACATCGACGAAGGTCGATGCGATGGGCAAGCGCATGGACGACTTCGGTAAATACGAAGCCGTTGCCACGGCCGAAGTGCTGTTCGCTTCGGGCAGCACGGCGATCTCGGAAAAGGGCAAGTCGGATTTGATGGCGCTGTCGACCAAGGCCAAGGAAATCCAGAACTACGCCGTCGTGATGCAGGGCTTCACCGATTCGACAGGCGATGCGGCGGCGAACGAACGCCTGAGCAAGCGCCGCGCCGAGGCGGTGGCGAACTACCTGCAGCGCTCCGGTGGCCTGCAACCCGGCCGCGTGACCGCGGGCGACGGCATGGGCGTGGCGCCCGATGCCGGCTCCGGGAACAATGCGAACGCGCGCAAGGTCGTCGTGAAACTGGTCGTCGACAAGGGCGTCAATCCCCAGAAATGAACCGAACAAGCCCCGCCAACGCGGGGCTTGTTTCGACGGCGGGCGCATGGGTTACTCTTTGGCCATGCGTCCGTTGCCGTGCCTGCTGCGCCTGCTCCTGTGCCTCGCCTTGTTGGCGAACGGCACGACAACGGCGTTCGCGAATGCACGCATGGCCTTGAGCGATGTGGCCACCAGCACGCAACACGCCGCGCCGCCGTGCCACGAAGCGACGGCGGCGCACGATGCGCCCGCCGCACCCTCGGCATCGCATGCCGATTGCTGCCCGCCCGGCGCCTGCATGTGCAGTTGCATCGCGCAGGCCGCGACCTTGCCGATGCCTGGCATCGTGGCGTGGATGCCACGCCCCGCAAGTGTGTCCGTCGCCGCGCGCGATGCATCACGCGCGAGTCCCGCGCTCCCGAACCTGATCCGACCTCCCATCGGCTAAGCGGTCCATCGGCGTCCGTCGCGACGCCTTTCCCGCCGTGCGCCTGCGCGCACGCCTGTCCGTTTTCCGGAGTGTTGGATGTCCTTCGATCCTTTCGACGCGCCTGCGCAACCCGCGCGGCGCCGTTTCGTGCAAGGCCTCGCGGCCGCCGGCGTGTTCGCCGGCATGGGGGCGTGGCCCTTGCGTGCAGCTTCCGGCGCGCTGCGCCAGGGCGTGCTCAGTGGCACGCAATTCGATCTGTCCATCGGCGAGTCGCCGGTGAATTTCACCGGCCGCGTCCGCGCCGCGGTGACCGTCAACGGTTCGCTTCCCGCGCCGCTGCTGCGCTGGAAGGAGGGCACGACCGTGCATCTGCGCGTGCGCAACGCTTTGCCGCCCGGGTCGATCCATGGCGATCGCACCTCGATCCATTGGCACGGCATCGTCCTGCCCGCGAACATGGATGGCGTGCCGGGGATCAGCTTCGACGGCATCGGGCGCGGGGAGGCCTACGACTATCGCTTCGACGTGCGCCAGGGCGGCACGTACTGGTACCACAGCCACTCGGGCTATCAGGAACAGGCGGGGCTGTATGGACCGCTGATCATCGATCCACTCGCGCCCGAGCCCTTCGGCTGGGACCGCGAACACGTGGTGATGCTGACCGACTGGACCGACCTGGATCCGTCCGCGCTGTTCTCGCGCCTGAAGAAAATGCCGGGCTACGACAATTACCACAAGCGCACGGTCGGCGATTTCCTGCGCGATGCGAAACGCGACGGCATCTCGAAAACCCTCGCCGATCGCCGCATGTGGGGCGGGATGCGCATGACGCCGACCGATCTGTCGGACGTCAATGCGAACACCTACACCTACCTGATGAACGGCGCGACTTCGCTCGGCAACTGGACCGGCCTGTTCCGCCACGGCGAAAAGGTGCGCCTGCGTTTCATCAACGGATCGTCGATGAGCTACTTCGACGTGCGCATTCCCGGGTTGAAGATGACGGTGGTCGCCGCCGACGGGCAATACGTCCATCCGGTGACGGTCGACGAGTTCCGGATCGCGGCCGCGGAAACCTTCGATGTGATCGTCGAACCGACGGGGCAGGACGCCTTCACGATCTTCGCGCAGGACATGGGCCACACGGGTTTTGTGAGCGGCACGCTCGCCGTGCGCGAAGGCCTGCGCGCGCCGGTGCCCGCCCGCGATCCGCGCGCGATCCTGACGATGGCGGACATGGGGCATGGGGCGATGTCGCAGGCGATGCCGTCGGGCAGCGCGACGTCGCACGACATGCACGACATGGCGGGCATGCCCGGCATGGACCACGCCGCGATGGGGCACGCGATGCCCGCGCAAACGCATCCCGCCAGCGAAACCCGCAATCCCTTCGTCGACATGCAGGCCGCCGCGCCGACGCCGCGCCTGGAAGATCCGGGCGTCGGCCTGCGCGACAACGGGCGCATCGTGCTGAGCTACGGCATGTTGAAGAGCCTCTTCGCCGACCCCGATGGCCGCGAACCCGGCCGCGACATCGAACTGCACCTCACCGGCCACATGGAGCGCTTCGTGTGGGGCTTCGACGGGCGCAAGTTCTCCGAGGCCGAACCCTTGCGCATGAACTACGGCGAGCGCCTGCGCATCGTGCTGGTCAACGACACGATGATGACGCACCCCATCCACCTGCATGGCATGTGGAGCGACCTGGAAGACGAAAACGGGGAATTCCACGTGCGCAAGCACACGATCGACATGCCCCCCGGCACGCGCCGCAGTTATCGCGTGCGCGCCGATGCGCCCGGCGCATGGGCCTACCACTGCCACCTGCTGTTCCACATGGAAGCGGGAATGATGCGCGAAGTGCGGGTGGAACGATGAAGAGCTTGGTTGTCACGATCGCATTGCTCGCATCGGGCAGTGCGTACGCGCAGCATCATGCGCATGACCCGGCTTCGCACGGCGAATCCGCGCACGGCGAATCCGCGCACGACAACAGTGTGCAGTCCTACGTGCTGTTCAATCGCCTCGAAGGCTTCGACGCCGACCATGGCGCAGGCCTGGAATGGGAAGCCCAGGCCTGGGTTGGCACGGATACCGACAAGCTCTGGGTGCGCTCGGAAGGCGAACGCATCGATGGACGCACGGAGGCGGCCGGAGTCGAAGCCTTGTACGGCCGACCTGTCGCACGCTGGTGGGATCTGTTGGCCGGCGTGCGCCACGATTTCAAACCGGGCGCGTCGCAGGACTGGGCGGCGCTGGGCATCGCCGGCGTTGCGCCCTACAAGTTCGAAGTCGAAGCCACCGCGTACCTGGGCCCCTCTGGTCGAACCGCGGCACGCATCGAAGCCGAGTACGAGGTGTTGTTCACCAATCGCCTGATCCTGCAACCTTTGGTGGAGGCCAATCTCTACGGAAAGGACGACCCGCAACGCGGCATCGGTTCCGGCTTGTCGACCATCGAAGCGGGGCTGCGACTGCGATACGAAGTGCATCGGCAATTCGCGCCCTACGTGGGGCTGGTATACGAGCGCGCCTACGGCGACACTGCGGACTTCCGGCGCGCGGCGGGCGAGGGAGCTGGTGACACGCGGCTGGTTGCGGGGGTGCGGATTTGGTTCTGAGTCAACGCATTGCAGGTTCGCCCCAGTATTTCTACTGGCCCGCCGCAAAGTGGAATTGCGGTAGTTCCACCGCCCGGTGGCCGCCATTGTGAGGTTCTGCCCTTCGGGAGATCCGCGATGCGCTTGTCCAGCTTCGTGCTGTGCCTGGTCGCCGCGCTCAGCTGCGGTGGCGCACTGGCGCAATCGACCGACGCAGCACCGACGGCCGATGCTGCCTCTGCAATGAAACGCCCCGGCGATGCCGCCAAGCGTTGGACCATCGATTTCGACCGCTCGGCCAAGAGCGATGGCCAAATCAAGTTCCTGGTCTGGCAGAACGACGAGGACGCGCCGACGCAAGTCGTCGTGCCGATCAGGCAGGGCCAGACGGAGAACAGCATCGCGCTGGCCACGCGGGATCTGTTTCGCGACATGCTGGGCACGAAGGATTTCGAAACCGACGTCGCCAAGGGCGATGTCTTCGTGCGCGTGAAGCGTGACGAGCGCCGCTTCAGCGTACAGGTGAGACAGAACACGGCGGAGGGCGTGAGGGTCGACCTCTATGCACGCTGAGCCGTGATCGATCCCAAACACATCGTCATCTTTGCTTTCCAGCTGAGCATCGTCTGCACGGTGCTCGGTTTCGGGCTGCACGCCACCCGCAACGACCTGCTGTATCTGTGGCGTCGGCCGGGGCTGTTGGTGAAGTCGTTGCTGTCGGTGTTCCTCGTGATGCCGGTGCTGGCTGTGTTGATGGAGCGGGGCTTCGATTTCCGCCGCACGACCGAAATGGCGCTCGTCGCGCTGTCGCTGTCGCCCTTGCCGCCGCTGCTGCCGACCAAGGCCGATCGTGCGGGCGGCGAGCACGCGTACATGGTGGCCTTGCTGGTGACGTTGTCGCTGGTCGCGATCGTGGCGATCCCGATCGCCGGGTTCATCCTCGGCTGGTTCTTCCACCGCCAGGTGCATGTCTCGGTGGGCGGAATCGCGAAGATCGTGCTGTTGATGATCATCGCGCCGCTGGTGGTCGGTGTCGTGTTGCGGCGGCGGTTGCCCGCGGTCGCGCGCGTGTTGACCCCGATCGTCGGGCGCATCGCGAAGATCCTGCTGCCGCTGGCGGTCGTCGCGCTGCTCGCAGCCGCGTGGCGCGGGATCTGGTCGGCCGTCGGCGACGGGACGATTTTCGCCGTGACGCTCTTCGTCGTGGTCGGCCTGGCCGTAGGGCATTGGCTCGGGCGGCCCGAGCGCGGGCATTCGATCGTGCTCGCCCTCGCCACCGCATGCCGACATCCGGCGATCGCATTGACGATCGCCTCGGCGAATTTCCCCGACCTCAACTTCGTCGGCACGGTGCTGCTGTATGTCCTGGTGTCCGCGCTCGTCGGCGTGCCCTACGTGATGTGGCAGCGCCGCGCGGAGTGCCCGCCGTCGCCGCCACCCGTCCCGCCTCCGCGCTGACGCTCAGACACCGATGCCGGATTCGGCGATCCGCTCGTCTTCGTATTCGACGAAGCGATCGAGCTTGAACGTATCCAGGCGGAATCTTTCGGTCGCCGCGGAGAAGGCCATCGTCGCGAGCACGCGTTCGGGCGATTTCGCCCACGGCGCGACGTAACGCGGCCCGACGATCAACCCGGTTTCGAGGAAGGGCGTCAACGTGATCACGTCGGCGGTGTTGACGCGCCCGCAGAACAGCATGCGCAGGATGTCGCCGCGGCCTTCGTGCAGCGCCTTGCAGATGAACAGGTGCACCATGATCACGCCTTCCAGGTAGGCGCCGTCCTTGGTGAAGCAGATCTTGCCGCGCACGTCGCCCCCGCGGAACACGCGTGCCGCGCTGCGATAGCTTTCCACTTCGGTCTGGCCTGCATCGAGGAAGGTGCGGAATACTTCCATGAAGTCCGCGCCCTGCAAGGCCTGGCCCACCGCGACGATGCGCAGCGCGACGCGCCGCAGGCGCTGCAGATCGATCGCGCCGGTGATGATTTCCGAATACGTCGCCAGGCCTTCCTGCGTGCGCGTGGTGCGCGGCGAACCCACGCCGAGCGATTTGACGTGCGGTTGGTGCTTGCCGTTGAGCAGGGTGGCCGAGTGGATGAAGGCTTCGTGCTGGACCAATTGCTCGACGTCGAGTTCGGAGAACATCGCGGTCGCGCGCAGGGTGATCTGTTTGCTGCCGGCGGCGGCTTTCGAGGCCAGGTCGGGATTGAGGACGACTTCGACCTTGTCGTCGGTGAAGAACGGATCGATGCGCGCGCGGATGCGTTGCGCGAATTGTTCGGCCGTCATGTCGCAGGGCGTTTCCGGGATCAGGCGCGAATCGATCAAGTGGTCGGTGGTCGCGAGCATGTCGCGCGCCGCGTCGTCGGAGGTGATGTCCTGCGATTGGTACTTCGTATCGGGCCTGCCATAGAGCAGCGTGGAGCAGCGCGTGAATTCGGGCGTGCCGATGCCGCGCAGCATCTGCGCGGCCACGCGGTAACTCCACGCGGTCTTCCATAACCAATGTCCGATGGGATGTCCGCGATCGATGCCGCGCATGAGCGTGTCGAGTTGATCGACTTCGGCTTCCAGCGCCTGCGGCTGCGTGGGAGGTTGCGGAAGTTCGGGTTGGCCTGCGCGCAGGCGTTCGAGGAAACGCGTCTCCATCGTCGCGGGCCAGCCGATCGCATCGAGCACGCGGATCTTGCGCCCGACTTTGACGATGGCCGCATCGGCGGTGAACAGACGCTCCAGGACAGGATCGGCAAGGATGGCGTTCATTCCGGCTGCCTCAACCACCGATACAGGCCGCCGCCGAGGATGCCGCCGATGATCGGCACGACCCAGAAGAACCACAGTTGCTGCAGCGGCATTCCGCCGGTGAACAACGCAACGCCGGTCGAGCGTGCGGGATTCACCGAGGTGTTGGTCACCGGAATGCTGATCAGGTGGATGAGCGTGAGCGCCAGGCCGATGGCGAGCGGCGCGAAACCGGCAGGCGCCTTCGGATCGGTGGCGCCCATGATCACCACGAGGAACATGCCGGTCATCACCAGTTCGCACAGCAGCGCTGCGACCATCGAATAGCCGCCTGGCGACATCGTGCCGTAACCGTTGGTCGCGAAAGCCCCTGCGGCGCTGGTGTCGATCACTACGTCCGCGCGGCCGTGCGCGATCTGCCACAACACGAAGCCGGCGAGCACCGCGCCCAGGGTTTGCGCGACCCAATACGGAATCAATTCCTTCGCGGGGAACCGACCGCCGGCCCAAAGGCCTGCACTCACGGCGGGATTGAAGTGTCCGCCCGAGATATGGCCGAAGGCGTATGCGCCGGTTACGACGGTGAGGCCGAAGGCGAAGGCTACACCGAGCAATCCGATGCCGAGCGGATTGCCGTCGCCGCCGAAGTTCGCCGCGAGCACTGCGCTGCCGCAGCCTCCCAGCACGAGCCAGAAGGTGCCGATGGTTTCGGCGAGCAGTCGCTTGAGCATGGTCGGTCTCCTCAGAACGTGATCGTGCCGGTGACCATCACCGGGTTGCCTTCCAATCGATTCTTGACGTCGAACTCGTACAACCAGCGTGCGGAAAACTCGATCTTGCCGGTCTTGTAGGTGGCGATCGGGCCGATCGCGAGCGAATGTCCCTTGAAGCCATTCAGGCGATCGGCGGTCGGCCCGGTGTCGTCTTGCAGCTGCTGGATCCAGCCGCCTGCGCCGCCGAAGCCCCAACCGCTTCGGGTCCTCTTGATCAACAACGCATCCGCGCGGAAAACCGCGCCATTCTGGTAATCGGTCGCGTTGTTCTCGGTGTACAGATCCACGGCCGCCAGCGTGGTGAACTCGAGCGTGCCGGCCTGGCCGAGTTGGGTATAAGCGAGGGTCGGCGAGAACGACCAGTTGTTGAGGCTGACGTTGGCGAGCTTGTCGGGATCGTACGCGCCGGTCGGCGCGCTGACGTAAAGCGCCAGCGACATGTGGTGGGTCTGGCTGAAATGGCGGCTGGCGATCACGGGCACGAAGTCCATGTCGAACAGGCCGCTGTCGCTGTCGTTCGTCGACAGGCCGAGCCGGCCGATGCGCAGGTCCGCGCTCACGTCGACTTTCGCCAAGGGCACCGCAACCGCGCTCGCAAAGTTCCAGCGGCCTTCGCCCGTGGGCCACACATACACGCCGGTGAAGCTGATCAGGTTGAACTGCGCATCCAGGCCGATCGCCGTGCTGCGGCCGATCGGTGTTTCGCGTTGGCCTCCGATTTGCCCCGAGTAATAGATGTAGTCGATGGCGAGGTTGAATCCCGGCGTCGGCGGAACCAGGCCTGCATACGACGTCCCTTGCAAGCCGGTGATGGGCTTGCCGAGGCCACCTTCCGTGGCATGGGCGGGAGCATCGGCAAACGTGCAGGCGAGGGCACCGGTCAGCGCGACGCCGAGGGGGAGGGAGCGCGCGCTCGAGCGCATGTGCGATTTCCGCTGACGACGGGACGGTCCCTATCCTCCGCGTCGCCGCCGCGCAGCCCAACCCGACTTCTACGGGACGGACCTCAGTACTTCTACCGATGACGCGGCCACGGGGAAGCGCACATCCACGCGCGTGCCGCCGCGCGTGCCTGCGCCGAACTCGATGCGGCCCCGCAACGAACGCGTGCGTTCCACCATGCTGATCATGCCCAGCCCACGCCGCGGCGCCGCCGCACGATCGGCGGGAAGGCCGCGGCCGTCGTCCTCCACGCGCAGCAAGGCCAGGTTGCCGCCGTCGCGGCGCAGTTCGATGCGGACGTGCCGTGCGCCGGCATGTTTCTCGACGTTGTGCAGCGCTTCCTGCGCGATGCGGAACAAGTCGAGCTTCTGCGGCTCGGCCAGGTCGAAGGATTCGTCGGTCTCGCAACGCACGTGCAGGTCTTCGCGCGAATGGCTGGCGCACAGGCCTTCGAGCGACGCAGCCAGGCTCGTGTAGCGCAGCATGCTCGGGTGCAATTCATGCGAGAGGCGGCGGATGTCGTCGGACACGCCGAGAAGGCGGTCCTGCAAGCTTTCGATGCGGTCGCGGCCCGGCGGATCGGCGTTGCGCTTGAGGCTGCTGAGTTCGATGGAGATCGATGCGAGCGATTGATTCACGTCATCGTGCAGGTCGCGCGCGATGCGGCTGCGTTCGTTCTCCTGCATGTTCATCGCGCGCCGTGCGAGCTGGCTCAGCCGTTCGCCGGAATCGCGCAGGGCTTCGCTGGATTCGCCGCGCTGGTCGCGCAGCGCGGTGAGCAGCAGCAACACCACGGTCGTACCGATCGACCACCATTGCACGTGCGAAAGCGTCGCAAGCGGGGCTTCGTGCACGAGCGGGCCGATACCCAGCGAGGTCAGCAGCAGGCAGCCCAGCCACACCGGCAGCCAGGCCACGCGCGTCCACGCCGAACCGAGCGCGTGATCCGACCACAGCAGCAGCATGATCGGTGCGAGCAACAACAAGGGGAAGGCTTCGCCATTGCCGATCGGCGAGATCCACAGCACGACGATCGCAAGCGCGCCGATCAGGATGATCGCCGGTTGCCACCCGTGCGCGTCGGCCTCGTCCTCCACGCGCTCGTTCGCCAGGCGCACCGCACCGGTGAAGGCGGGCACGACGATCAGGTATCCGATGCTGCGCGCGAGCATTTCGTGGCCATCGGTCAGCGCCCCCGTCATCGTCCCGAGCTGCGCGCCGGCCGCATGCGCCCATGCACCACCGGCCACGGGAAGCAGGACGCCGCAGATGAGCAGGAATTTGATCGGATCGCAGCCGGTCGGCGAGATGCGTCCGTCGCGTTCGGGATGCAGCCACCACGTGGCGACGACGACCAGCGCGAACTCGCCCATCAACACCACGCAATGCGGCAACAACTCGCGCTCCATCCCCACGCACGCCATCGCGCTGCCGAGCAGCGCGGCGCCGAAGACCACCGGCCAACGCGAACCGGGCGTGGCCAGCAGGCCGCACATCAGGATCGCGCCGGGGACCCAGACCGATTGCCCGAGGAAAGACGCCATCCATGGCGTCATGGTCAATGTCTGCCCGAGCGCGCCCGCCGCGGCGACGGCCGCGGGCAGGAGCCAACCCATGCGTGCGGGTGCCTGGTCCATGCCGATCCCCATGCATTTTCAGCTTCGTGTACACCTCGTACACGCGCGCGGCAATGACGGAAGGTCACCGTTCCGACGGATGGATGACCGGTTCAAACACATGAATGCGCGCGTGCCCCTCACGCGGTTTGAACGCTTTTCACGCGAGGCTCACCGGACGCGGGGGGATCCATCGGACTGTTGGAGGGGACCAGGAATGGACGCTGCGAATTCAAGCGAACGGGCCCGCGTGCTGTTGGCCGACGACCACGTGCTGGTCGCCCAGGGCGTGGAAATGTTGTTGCTGGAGTGCTTCTGCAACATCCAGATCGTGAGCGACGGAGAATCGCTCGTGGCCTCGGTGAAGCGCGACCCGCCCGATGTGGTCGTCTCCGACATCAGCATGGCCGGCATGAGCGGCTTGGAGGCGATGCGCACCGTGCGTGCGATGGGCATCGAGGTGCCGTTCGTGTTCCTGACGATGCACGCCGATCCCGAACTCGCCGCCGAAGCGATCGAAGGCGGCGCGAGTGCCTATGTCCTGAAATCCTCGGCCGGCGACGAGCTGGTGCGCGCGATCTTCGAAGTGCTGGCAGGACGCACCTACGTGACGCCGACACTCGCCGCGCGCACCATCCGCGCCAGCGCGCATCGCGCGCATGCGCCTTCGGCTTCGCGCGCCAGGCCTGATGCCGCATTGACGCAGAAGCAGCGCGAGATCCTCGAACGCGTCGCCCAAGGCTTGCGTTCCAAGCAGATCGCCTTCGAACTGGGCCTGTCGGTGCGCACGGTCGAGTCGCACAAGTACGCGATCATGCAGGAGTTCGGCGTGCACAGCACCGTCGAACTGGTCCGCAAGGCGGCGCACGCGGGCTTGATCGCGATCGACGCGCCGCCCTGAGCGGCATGTACTGACGCCGGGCAGTAGTTTTACCTGCCCGGTTTCAGTCGTTTTCGCGATAGGCGCGGCGCGCGCGCACCGTCACGCTGGGCGGCATGCATGGGGTCGCGCCGAATCGCACGCGGGTGTTGCTGGCCGAAGACAGCCCGGTCGTCGCGCGCCAGTTGCGGACGTTGCTGGCACAGGACTTCGAGGTCCTGGGGCTGGTGACCGACGGCGACGCGATCCTGCCCGCGCTGAGCGCCTTCCAGCCCGACGTGCTCGTCACCGACATCTCGATGCCCGGCATGGATGGGCTGCAGGCCGCCGAACTCGCGTTGAAGGCGCATCCGGGCCTGCGCGTGGTCTTCATCACCGTGCACGACGAACCGGCCCTGGTCGAACGCGCCCGCGCGCTCCCGCGAACCGCCTACGTGCTCAAGGCCGATGCCGGCGACGCACTCGCCGCCGCGGTGGATGCGGTGATGGCCGGCCGCTGGTTCGGGTCGGCCTCGCTCAATCGGCACGCGCTGCGACGTTGAGCGCACAGTAGAAATACTGAGACATCCGACCGTGTAAACCCCGTTGTGCGGTTCGTGCGGCGACCGGAAGCTGGGGCCATGGCCCCGGTCGATCCCGCGAAATTCAAGACCTCCGACGACATCTCGGTCGAGCTGTCCTCGCGCCGCACCGGCATGAGCTTCCAGCGCACGCGGCTGAGCGCGGACCGCACCCTGATGTCGGTGATCCGCACTTCGTTGTCGCTCATCAGCTTCGGCTTCACGATCTACCAGGTGTTCACGCACTGGCTGGAGAGCCCGGGCGTGCCGCTCGCGCGCGAGGCGCCGCGCAACTTCGGCATCGCGTTGGTCGCGATCGGAATCCTCTTGCTGATGGTGGGCATCGTCTATCACGCGCGTTACATGCGGGAACTGCGCATGGAACGCACGAACATGATCCGCGAAGGGCTCATCCACGGGCAGAGCGCGTATCCGGTTTCGCCGATCCTGATCTGTGCGGTGGTGCTGCTGTTCATCGGGCTGATGGCGATCGCCAGCATGGTGTTCGACGTCAAACCTTTCGGTTAGGACACTCCAGGAGAGACACAATGAAGGCGCTCATTCCATTCGCACTGACCGCGTTGCTGGCCGGGTGTGCATCGACACCGGACGTCACCGTCGACCACGATCCGGCCGCCGACTTCTCGCGCTATCACACCTATTACTGGGCGCAGGAATTGCAGATCAACAACCCGCTCGCGAAGCAACGCATCCTGGCGGGTATCGATGCGCGCATGGCGGCCAAGGGATTCACGCGGCAGGAAGGCAGCGGCGACCTCGCCATCGTCGGCAACGTCGCGACGCAGGAGAAGCAAACGCTCGACACGATGTACACCGGCACCGGCATGGGCGGTTGGGGCTATGGCCCGGGGTGGGGCTACGGCGGGATGGCCACGTCCACCACGCGCGTGAACACCTATACCGTCGGAACGCTGGTGCTCGACATGTTCGATACGGGCACGAAGAAGGCCGTATGGCGCGGTGTAGCCAGCGGCACGGTGCCCGATTCGCCGGAGAAGACCGAAACCGCGGTGAATACCGCGCTCGACAAGATGTTCGCCAGCTTCCCGCCGGGCGCGGTCGTCAAATGAGCGCGCAGCCTGCGATGCGCGCCGATGCGAACGCCGGCATGGTGTGGATACCGGGATGCACGTTCCGCATGGGGTCGGACCATCACTATCCGGAAGAAGCGCCGGCGCATCGCGTGAGCATTGACGGGTTCTGGATCGATGCATCGCCGGTGACGAATGCGCAATTCCGTGCGTTCGTGGAAGCGACCGGGCACGTCACCCTGGCGGAGATCGCGCCGAAGGCCGAAGACTATCCCGGCGCGTTGCCGGAGATGTTGGTCGCTGCGTCCGTGGTGTTCGTGCCGCCTGCGCATCGCGTCGGGCTGGACGATCACTATCGCTGGTGGCAATTCATCCGCGGCGCCGACTGGCGGCATCCCCTCGGCCCGCATTCGTCGATCGAGGGAAAAGACGATCATCCCGTCGTGCATGTCGCCGCGAGCGATGTCGAGGCGTATGCGCAATGGGCGGGAAAACAACTGCCGACCGAAGCGCAATGGGAATGCGCGGCGCGCGGCGGATTGGAAGACGCCGAGTTCGCGTGGGGTGGTGAATTCACGCCGCACGGCTTGCATCGCGCGAACACCTGGCAGGGCGAGTTCCCGTGGCAGAACCTGGCGCAGGACGGGTACGTCGGAACCTCGCCGGTCGGTGCCTTTCCCGCCAATGGCCATGGCCTGTTCGACATGATCGGCAACGTATGGGAATGGACGTCGGACTGGTATCGCCCGCGCCATCCCGCCGAAGCGCAGAAGGCCTGTTGCATTCCCGACAACCCGCGCGGCGGGCCGGCCGAATCCAGCTTCGATCCCGCGCAACCGCAGTTGCGCATCCCGCGCCGGGTGATGAAGGGCGGCTCGCACCTGTGCGCGCCGAACTATTGCCGACGCTATCGTCCCGCCGCGCGCATGGCGCAGCCGGTGGATACATCGACCTCGCACCTCGGCTTCCGCTGCGTCGCCGCGGAGTGAGCGCAGCGCATGGAAGAGCTCTTCCGCGAACTCAGCCAGGCCGTCGCGCTCGCACTGGAAGCGATCTCCGTCCTGATGATCGCCATCGGCGCGGTGGAAGGGATCGTGCGCATCGTGGTGCCGCTGTTGCGCAACCGCGCGACGCAGGGCATGCGGCGCGCGGCAGGGCTGAGCCTGGGGCGTTGGTTGCTGCTGGGCCTGGAGTTCATGCTCGCGGCCGACATCGTGCGCACCGCGATCGCGCCGACGTGGGACGACATCGGCAAGCTCGCCGCGATCGCCGTGATCCGCACCTTCCTCAACTTCTTCCTCGAACGCGACCTCGACGCCGCGGCGCGCGAGGGCGCGGCGCAGGCCGCGGAGGCTGGCCAATGAGCACGCAACCCACGTCCAATGAACTGGCCGCGACCCGTACGAGCCTGGCCGACCTGCGCTCGCACCTGGCCAACGAACGCACGCACCTGGCTTACATGCGCACGTGCGTGTCGCTGATCGGCTTCGGGATCACGCTCAATCGCTTCGCGGTCTTCCTGCAGCAGAACGACAAACTGCAGGCGGGCCAGACCTTCGGCGCGATGCACGATACGCAAAACGTGGGCATGGGCATGGTGGTGCTCGGGATCGCGCTCGCGGCCTGGTCCATCTATCGCTACAAGCGCGTGAACAACGACATCCGCAATGCGCGGTTCCGGCCGATGGATCGCGCGGTGGTGACGATGACGCTGGTCTTCCTGCTCATCGGTTGCGTGACGGCGGCCTGGTTGTTCCGCGTCTGAAGCCTTGTTGGCCGGAGGCATGGCGCGATGATCTCCGACACCTTCTCGTTGTTGCACGGTGGACCGGTGTATCGCCTGATGCATTGGCTGGGCGCGCTGCGCGCCGGCGTGCCGACGAAGTGGTTGGTGCTGGCCTTGATCGTGCTGGTGTCGTTCGTGCCGCTGGTGGTGCTCGCGGCGATGGACGGCATGTTGTTGCCGTCGACCGACCGCATCGCCTTGCTGGGCGACTACGCGGTGCTCGCGCGATTGCTCGTCGCCATCCCGATCCTCGTGCTCGGCGCGGGGCCTTGCGACGCGGTGCTGCGCGCGAGCGTGCGCTATATCGGGCGTTCGGGCCTGGTGTCCACGTCGGCGCACGAAGCCTTCGAACGGCTGGTGCGCCAGGGCCATGCCGCGCGCGATTCGGTGGTGCCGGAGCTGCTCTGCGCGGCGCTCGCGTTGCTGTCGGCCTTCGGCACGGACGCGCGGTTTTCGCACGTGGCCGGCTTCACGCATTGGGCGACCGACGGCGCATCGTTGTCGAAGGCGGGGGAGTGGTTCGCGGCGGTCTCCGCGCCGATGTTCCGCTTCATCGCGCTGGTGTGGCTCTGGCGTTTCGCGCTGTGGACCTGGTTCCTGTGGCGATTGGCGCGGCTGCGCCTGTCCTTGTTGGCGGCGCATCCCGACGGAGCGGGCGGGCTGGGGTTCCTCGCGCCGACGCAGGCCTGGTTCGCGATCCTGACGCTCGCCTGCAGCGCGATCCTCTGCGGCAACCTCCTTGTGCAGATGGAATACGCGCACGCAACGCTGCAGTCGGTCCAGTGGGAATTGCTCGGCTGCATCATCGGCAGCGTGCTGGTCGTGTTCGGGCCGCTGCTGTTCCTGATGCGGCCGCTGGTGCGTGCGCGCCGCCACGGGATGCACGAGCTCGGCGCGCTGGGGCAGGCGGCCTCGCGCGCGTTCGCCATGCGCTGGGAGAATCCGGATGCGCTGCGCAGCGGCGATGCGCTCCTCGAAAGTCCGAACCCTTCGGCCATCGCCGACTTCACCCAGATGTACACGACCGTGCGGACGATGTCGGTCGTGCCGGTCAACAAGCTGACGGTGCTCGGCGTGGCGGTCACCACGGCGCTGCCGATGATCCCGCTGGTGTTGCACGCGGTCTCGATCGACGAGGTGCTGCAGCGGCTGCTCGGCGCATTGGCGTGAAGGCTGGCCGTCGGCGCGCCGGTGGCCCGTTGTGTTCGAACGTCCCATCGGAGATCCGCGCATGTCCAACCACGTCTACAAAGCGGTCGAGCTCACCGGTTCGTCGAAGACCGGCACCGACGATGCCGTGCGCAACGCGATCGAACGCGCCGGCAAGACGATCCGGAGCCTGAAGTGGTTCCAGGTGATCGAGACGCGCGGCCATGTCGAGGACGGCCGCATCCAGCACTGGCAGGTCACGATCAAGGCCGGGTTCACGCTGGAGGATTGAGCGGGCCGGCGCTGGCGCAGATCTCGTAGTGCACGACGGTCGGTTCGAAGTCCAGCAGGAAGTCGCGGTCTTCCGGGTAGTACTTCGCCTTCGCGATGTCTTCGCCGGCGAAGGCGGCGATGGCCTCGCGCGAGGTCCAGTGCGTCATCGTGATGAAGTGCGCGGCGTCGTCTTCGATGCGGCGCAGCAACCACACGCCCGCATTGCCGGGGATGCGGCGGTAGTCGGGAATCGCGCGTTCCTCCAGGAAGGCCAGGTACGCATCGGCGTGGTGGACGGCGGTGCGGCCGTGCCACATGCGAACGATCATGGGCGGGGCTCGATGGGGGTCACGCGGCGATTCTGTCACGCCATGCGCAAGGCGCGTGGAAGATTCCACTGTCCATCCGCGACCGTGCCCGCGAGCGAAAGCTGACCGGCGTCGCACGAGTGCGTTTCGCATTCGCCGTAGGCTGTTGCGAAAGGAGGTCATGGATGACGATCCGTGTATTCGTGGTCGACGACCACGTCATGGTGCGCACCGGCATGTGCCTGATCCTCGGCGAGGCCGGCGTGGACATCGTCGGGCACGCCGGCAGCGGCGAAGACGCATTGCCGCAATTGCGCAGGATGCGGCCCGACGTGCTGGTGTGCGACGTGCATCTGCCCGGCATCAGCGGGCTGGAGGTTACCGAACGTGTCGTGCGTGGCGGCTACGGCACGCGCGTGATCGTCGTGTCCTCGCAACACCACGGGCCGCTGCCGCGGCGTGCGATGGAAGCGGGTGCTTCGGCCTACGTCGGCAAGAGCCATGATTCGGCCGAACTGCTGCGTGCGTTGCAGGATGTCGCGCACGGGCGGCGCTATCTCGCCACGGGCATCGCGCAGCAGATGGCGTTGGCGGGCATCGATGGCGCGGGCGATTGCCCGTTCGACGCGCTCTCGCCGCGCGAACTGGAAGTGGCGCTATTGCTCGTGCGCGGCCTGCGCCAGGAAGACATCGCGCGGCGCCTGAGCCTGAGCGCGAAGACGATCAACACGCACAAGTCGCGCTTGTTCGAAAAGTTGGGGATCCGCGATCCGATCGCGCTGGCGCGGATGGTCAGTCGCTACGGGATGTGCGATCCGGCCTTGGCCTGGTAGCAAACCCCGCCAGCAGTGCTGGCGGGGCTTCGGAGCATCACGCGTTGCGCTGCTCGTGCTTGGCGTCTTCCGCGGCGTCGGCGGCGGCCTGCGCCGGGTCTGCGGTGGGCATCGCGTCGAACAGGCCCGGTGCCGGGTGCGCGTCGGCGACGGCGTCTTCCTGCACGTCGCGCTGCGCGTCGTGATGCACGACGACGGGCGCGTCGGCCTGCGCTTCGGGAACAGGCTGCGCTTCGACGATGGGAGTGGCTTGCGGCGCGGCCGGCGCAGCTTCGACCGGTTCGGCCTCGGCTAGCGTGGGCGCGGCGTCGGCGACGCTTTCGTTCGCGACCGGTGCATCGGTCCATGCGCCCGGCGTCGAGGCCGATGCGTCGTCCCATGCGGTCGCGGCGGATTCGACGTTGGTTTCGGCCTGCGAAGTCCGCTCGACGTCGTGTTCCACCGGCGCCTGCGCGAACTGCGCTTCGCGTGCGGCGGCCTGCTGCGGCGCGGCGGCGGCTTCGGCGGGCTGCGTTGCGACGGGGGCCGGCGCGAAGTCGTCCTCGAAGTCGAACTCCGGCTGCGAACGATGCTGCGCGACGACTTCGCCGGTGTCGGCGTCATCGTGCATCGCGCCCTGTGCGTCGGCCTCGGTCCCGGCTTCGCCTTCGGCGCCGCCTTGGCCACGACGACGACGACGACCACCGCGACGGCCACGACGGCGGCGTCCGCCGGCTTCACCCGCGTCGGCGTGCGCGTCGTGCGGGTGTTCGGCGCCTTCGACCATCGGCTGCTGCGCCGCGGCGTCCTGCGTGATGTCCGTGGCCTCTGCGGAAGCGGCGAGGGCGACGGCGGCCTCGGTGCCCGGCGCGACTGCGGTCGCTGCAGGTGCGATCGGTGCCGGCTTGGCTTCGGTGGCCTTCGCTGCGGCATCGGCGGCGGCCTGCTGTTCGCGCAGGCGCTGCTTCTCGGCGTTGCGTGCCAGCTGTTCGGCGCGTTGCTGCTCGGCACGCTGCTGCTGTTCGAGGCGCTGCTGTTCGCGCTGGGCGTCGTCGCGCGGCGGCTTGGGCTGCTTGGGTTGCTTGGGCTGCTGCTGTTGCTGGCCCTTCTGCTGCTGCGCCTGCTGCGGACCCTTTTGCTGGCCGGCCTTCTGGTCGCGGCGGTTTTCGTCGCGGCGGCCTTCGTCACGGCGGCCGTCGCGACCACCCTGCGCGGGGCGGCCACGGCCGTCGCGTGCATCGCGGCGGCCATCGCGCGCGTTGCGGCCACGCTCTTCCTGCGAACGCGCGGCCGGGGCGGGCGCCGCGGCGACGGGTTCACCGCCACCGAACAGGCGCTTGAAAAAGCCGCCGATGCCGCCGGCCGGACGGGCCACCGGTGCGACGGCGACGGGCGCCGGCGCGGCCACGACTTCTTCGCGCGGTTCCTCGCGCACGGGCGCGGGCTGCGCGGGACGCACGTTGGTGACGGCCGGGAGGTTCGGGATGTTGAGGTGCGCCTTGGTCAGCGCGTGCGTGGCCAGCTTGCGCGGCGTGCCACGCATGTAGCTGGGCTTGTTGCTTTCCTCGCCGATCTCGTTCTCGCGGATGCGCGTGACTTCGTAATGCGGCGTCTCGAGCTGGTCGTCGGCGACGATGACGATCGGCGCGTCGTGGCGCTGTTCGATCTCGGCCAGGGCGCGGCGCTTTTCGTTGAGCAGGTAGTTGCCGATCTGCGTCGGCACCTGCACGAGCACCTGCCCGGTGTTCTCCTTCATCGCGTGTTCTTCGGCGATGCGCAGGATCGACAGCGACAGCGATTCGACGCTGCGCATGCGGCCGTGGCCTTCGCAGCGCGGGCAGACCAGCTGGCTGGATTCGCCCAGGCTCGGGCGCAGGCGCTGGCGCGACATTTCGAGCAAGCCGAAGCGCGAAATGCGGCCGAGCTGCACGCGCGCGCGGTCGTACTTGAGCGAATGCTGCAGCTTGTTCTCGACTTCGCGCTGGTGCTTGTTCGACGCCATGTCGATGAAGTCGATGACCACCAGGCCACCCAGGTCGCGCAGGCGCAACTGGCGGGCCACTTCCTCGGCCGCTTCCAGGTTGGTCTGGAACGCGGTTTCCTCGATGTCGCCGCCCTTGGTGGCGCGCGCGGAGTTCACGTCGACGGCGGTCAGGGCTTCGGTCTGGTCGATCACCAGCGCGCCGCCCGAGGGCAGTCGCACGGTGCGCTCGTACGCGTTCTCGATCTGCGATTCGATCTGGAAGCGGTTGAAGAGCGGGGTGTCGTCCGTGTAGTGCTTGAGCTTGCGCAGGTTGTGCGGCATCACCTGCTGCACGAACTCGCGGGCTTCCTCGAACATCTCCGGCGTGTCGACGAGGATCTCGCCGATGTCGGCGCGCATGTAGTCGCGCAGGGCGCGGATGATCAGGCGCGATTCCTGGTAGATCAGGAAGGGGCTGGGCTTGGTGAGCGCGGCTTCGGCGATCGCCTTCCACACCTGGAGCAGGTAATCCAGGTCCCACTGCAGTTCTTCGGCATCGCGGCCCACGCCGGCGGTGCGGATGATCACGCCCATGTCGTCGGGGATCTGCAGCTTGTCCATCGCCTCCTTGAGGGCGGCGCGGTCGTCGCCCTCGATGCGACGCGAAACGCCGCCGGCGGTGGGCGAGTTGGGCATCAGCACCATGTAGCGACCGGCGAGCGAGATGAACGTCGTCAGCGCCGCGCCCTTGTTGCCGCGTTCTTCCTTGTCGACCTGGACGACGATTTCCTGGCCTTCGCGCAACAGCTCGCGCAGCCCGGCCTTGTTGTGGTCGACGCCTTGCTGGAAATAGTCGCGGGAGATTTCCTTCAGCGGAAGGAAACCGTGGCGGTCGGCGCCGTACTCGACGAAGGCCGCTTCGAGGGAGGGTTCAAGGCGCGTGATGCGCCCCTTGTAGATGTTGGACTTCTTCTGTTCCTTCGACGGCTGTTCGATGTCGATGTCGTACAGGGTCTGGCCGTCGACGATGGCCACGCGCAGTTCTTCGGCCTGCGTGGCGTTGATGAGCATTCGCTTCATTTGCGTTCCTCGCGCGCTGTCGCACGCGGAACGCCGTGGGCGTTCGCCTCTGGATACCGCGGCGCCATCGGCGCGCCCTGCAGGCGCATCGTTGTCGCTTCTTGTATGCCAGCGCTACGACACCTCGGCGAACCGCGGGAGCGCTTGTACTTCCAATCCAATTTGCGGGCCGGCGACGCGTGGCGGGGGAGCCTTGCGTCGCTCGGGTCGTGTGAGCGCCGATGTCTGACGCACCGGGCGATGGCCGGGCCTGCCGACGAGCCGCTAACATGGCCGCCCCGGGGGCGGTGGTCGCGCACTGTGTCGGGGATCGCGGGAGGCGGGCTTTCGGCCCGTTGGCTGTGCGGGAACGCGATGTTCGCGGTCCTTCGCGCAATCTCCCTGCGAAATCAAACCCTTACTTCGCGCGGCGAGTGTAGCAGGTCAAAGGCGAGCATGGACCCCACCGATCCGACCCCCGGCCGCGCCCCCGCGCAGGCACGGACTGTCCGCATTGCCGAAGACCGGGAAGGCCAGCGGCTGGACAACTTCCTCCTGGGCTACCTCAAGGGGGCGCCGCGCTCGCTGATCTACAAGATCGTGCGGTCCGGGCAGGTGCGCGTGAACGGGGGCCGCGTGAAGGCCGACCGACGCCTGGAGGGTGGGGACGAGGTCCGCATCCCGCCGGTCCGCCTGGACGAACCGACCGACAAGGGCTCGCCCGCCAAGGGCCTGCTCGAAGCGATGGAAGCCAGCATCGTGTTCGAGGACGCACGGCTGCTGGCGGTCAACAAGCCCGCGGGCGTGGCCAGCCACGGCGGCAGCGGGATCAGCTTCGGCGTGATCGAAACGCTGCGCGTGTTGCGGCCGCACGACGGCCTGGAACTCGTGCACCGCCTGGACCGCGACACCTCCGGCCTGCTCGTGTTGGCGAAGAAGCGTTCGGCGCTCACCGAATTGCAGGCGCTGATGCGCGAGGAAGGCGGGATCGCCAAGCGCTACCTGGCGCTGCTGGTGGGCCGCTTGCCCAACGGGACGATGACCGTCGACGCGCCGCTGCACATCGGCCTGCGCCAGGGCGGCGAACGCCATGTGCAGGTCAATCCCGCCGGTAAGCCCTCGCTGAGCCATTTCAAGGCGTTGGAGCGGCGCGGTGGCCAGTCGTATTGCGAAGTGCGCATCGAAACCGGCCGGACGCACCAGATTCGCGTGCACGCCCAGCACATCGGCCATCCGATCGCCGGCGACGACAAGTACGGCGATCCGGCGGCGAACAAGCGCCTGCGCGACCAGGTCGGGCTGAAGCGGATGTTCCTGCACGCATCGACGCTGGAATTCGCGCTCGATGGCGGGCGTGCGCCGTATTCGCTCAATGCGCCGCTGGCGCCGGAATTGATCGACGTCCTCGACCGGCTCGCCTGATCAGCCCCGGGCGGGCGCTGGGCGCACCAGGAAGAGGAAGCGCAGGATCGCGCTGATCGCGAAATACGAGGCCGCACCGGCGGCGGCCTGTCCCCATTGGACGCCGGTTTCGCCGAAATTCGGGAACGAGGGCGAATTGGGCAGGTCGAGCGCCGCGATCACCTCCGGCGTGAGGCCGCGGTCGGATGCGTTCATCGCGAACAGGATGCAGATCGCGAACGCGAGCGCCTGGACATAGGCGACCGTCGCATCGAAGCCCGGCGCATTGCGGCGCGTATTCCAGAAGATCATCGCCTTGCCGAGCAGGACGCCGACGATCGCCCATGCCAGCCAGCGTTCGGGGGCGATGTACCACCAGTCGACGAAGATCACCTTCGACCACCACGCCGCGACCACGAGCGGCCCGACCCCCATTGCAGGCAAGCGCGGATCGAACCACCGCCGCGTACCAAGCAGGCGCAGGCCACCGCAGATCAACAACACCGGGAGTTCGTAGGCGACGGCGATCGCCGTGCTGATCACGCCGACGCGGCCGAAGGCCATCGGCCACAGCCAGATCGCAATGATGGAAATCGCCATCACCAGTTCCGGCACGGCCGCGAATACGCGCGGCCAGAGGCGGCTTTCGAGGTGGATGTCGTCCTGCTGGAGGGTGTGCCAGTCCTGGCTGCTCATCCCGTGAGGCGTTGCGTCTTCGCCGCCAGGATGAAGTCGTTCTCGCTCAGCCCGCCGACATCGTGCGTGGAGAAGCGCACCACGCAGCGGTCGTAATGCACGCCCAGGTCGGGATGGTGGTCCTCGGCGTTGGCGATGAAGGCCAGCGCGTTCACGAAGCCCATCGTGCGGTAGTAGTCCTTGAACTTGAAGGTCTTCACGAGCGCGTGCCCGTCCTCGGCCAGCTCCCAGCCGGGGATCTGCGGCAGCAGCTCGCGCACGCGGGCTTCGGTGAGCTTGTGCTCGGTGCCGCGGCGCGGGATGCAGTGGGCGTCGGCGAGGGCGATCAGGTCGGTCATGGGGGCACTCCGCAGCGTTGCGCGCTGAACCAGAACATATCGGCCGTGGTCGCATGGTGGACTGTCCACCACGGCGGCCGCTTCCGGGGTCGGTAGAATAGCCCGCATGATCCAGCTCTCCGAATCCGCGCAGGCGCACTTCCGCCGCCTCATCGAACGCGAAGCCCTGCCGGGCCTCGGCGTTCGCCTCTCCGCCGTCCATCCCGGCACGCCGCGCGCCGACGTGCGCCTGGAGTTCGCCGAACCGGGCGACCTCACCGGCGAGGAATGGGCCATCGATTGCGAAGGCTTCACCCTGTGGGTGGATCCGGCGAGCGCGCCGTTCCTGGACGCTGCAGAGATCGACTACACGCAGCAGGCCACCGGCGGGCAGTTGCAGATCCGCGCGCCGAAGATCAAAGGCGAAGCGCCGGCGGAGTCCGCATCGTTGGTGGAGCGCGTGCGGTGGGTGGTCGAACACGAGGTCAACCCGCAGCTCGCCCAGCATCGCGGGCACGTGTCGGTGCATGAGGTGACGGCCGATGGCGTGGTGCTGCTGCGCTTCGGCGGTGGCTGCCACGGTTGCGGCATGGCCGACGTGACGCTCAAGCAGGGCATCGAACAAACGCTGATGACGCGCGTGCCGGGCGTGACCGCCGTGCGCGATGCGACCGACCATGCGACGGGCACGGCGCCGTACATGCCGCGCGACGCGGCCTGACGGTTCGCGGAGCGCGTGTTCTCCGCCGACGACATCATCGAAGCACTGGGGCTGCGGCGGCGGCTGAAATCCATTCGCCCGCAGGCCCCGGGCACGCTCCCGCCAGGGTGGCAGCAGTGGTTCGACGCGATGCCGGCCACGCCGCACGCGGTGAAAGGCGCGCTACCGCAAACCTTCGTCGACGAACTCGCACAACGTCCGCTCGCATCGCCGCCCAGGCGCGATGTGCAACTCAATCGTTGGCAGGCCTTCGCCACCTTGTGGCGCCAACAGTGGCATCCGCCGATTCGCGAAGAACGCGGGTTGCGTTGGTTCGCCGCGTCGGTCAGCGCGGTTTTGCACTTGTTCTTCGCGGTGCTGTTGTTGTTCCTCGCCTACGTGTTCGTTCCGCCGCCAGCGCCGGAGGGCGAGGGCCAGCAGGTGGTGCAAGCAGAGTTCATCGGCAAGGGCACGCCGGAAGAAACCGGCGGTGGCGCGCCGCAGGGGCCGCAACCGGAACCGGCGCAAACCGCCGCCGCGCCTTCGCCCCCCGCGGCGACGCCGACGCCTTCACCGGCACCGACCCAACCGCCACCGCCGCCGCAACCCGAGCAGCCCGCGCCGCAACCCGAGCAACCGGTGGCCGCGCAACCGCCGCCGCAGCCGCAACCCGGGCCCGAACCGGTCGTCGAAGTGCCCCCCGCGCCGCAACCGTTGCAGGTGACGCAGGTGCCGCAACCGGATACGACCTTCGTGTTGCCGCCGCCACGGCCGCGCGAAGTCGTCGTCGCGCCGCGCGATATCACGGTTCCGCAATTGCGACAGCCCACGCAGGAAATCGCACGCGTGGAAGCGCAGCGCCAGACGCTCGAAACGCAGCCCGTCGAAGCGCAACGCATCCGCGTCGCGCCGCCGCAGGTGCGCGGTGAAGAATCGGCGCGCCTGACGCAACAGATCCCGATCACGTCCGCGCAATCGCAATCGCGCGAAATCGCTTTGCCCACGTTGCGCGGCGAAACGCGCGAGATCCCGATGCCTTCGCGCGGTACGACGCCGGGCGCGACGACACCGGGAACGTCGACGTCGAATGCACCGTCGACGACGCCGGGCTCGGCGACGGCGGCCACCGCGGCGGCGCCGGGTGGACAACAGGCGCCGGGCAGCGGCACTGCGCCCGCTGCACAACCGGGCGCAGGCACCACGCCGAACGCAGCGCCAGGTGCATGGCCTTCGCCGAACCGGGGCGACGACTGGGGTGCGGGCACGCGCAACACGCCGGGCGGCAAACCCGGATCGGGCGCCAAGCCCGGCATCTACGATGCGCAGGGTCGTCCGAATTTGGGCGAACCGCCGACACCGGGCCAGAACGCGCCGGGCACCGTGGAAGCGCACATCGCCGATCTGGACCGCGCGGGCCGGTGGCTCAAGCGCCCGCCGCTCGACTACACGCCGACCACCTTCGACCAGTACTGGGTGCCGAGCGAAACGCTGCTGCAGGAATGGGTGCGCAAGGGCATCAAGTCGCTGTCGATCCCCATCCCCGGTACCGACAAGAAGATCTCGTGCGTCGTTTCGCTGCTGCAATTCGGCGGCGGTTGCGGCCTGGTCGATCCGAATGTCAACGCGCAGGCCGCGCGCGCGCGACCGCCGCCGGATGTGCCGTTCAAACCCTGGTTGCAGGAAGACAACGGCAGCATCAAGAAGGCGCCGCCTCCGCCGAACACTTCGGTGCAGGTGCCCGCTTCGACGACGCCCTGACGCAAAAAGGCCCGCTTGCGCGGGCCTTTTCTTGCAACGTGCGACGCGGTGTTACTGCGCGTCGTGCAGGTCGGCCAGGTGGCTTTCGGTGGAGTGGAAGTACGCACCCAGGTCGGCGATCTGCTGGTCGGTGAGTTCCTTCGCCTGCGGCGACATCAGCGCATTGTCGCGATCGCCTTTGCGGTAGGCGACCAGCGCATGCTCGATGTAGTCGGAGTACTGGCCGCCGAGCTTCGGGTAGACCTTGTCCAACGGCGCGTTGCCTTCGGCGCCGTGGCAATCCACGCACGCGAAACCGTTGCGCTTGGTCGTGGCGAGCTTCATGCCCGCTTCGATGTTGCCCGTCGGCAGGCCGGCGGAGGAGGACTTCGGCGCTTCACCTTCGGCGTGGCCGCCTTCCTTGTTGCCTTCTTCGCCGTTCTTCGAGCACGCAGTCAGCGCGAGCGCGAGCAGGGCGATGGCGAACGCGGTCTTCTTGATCGTCATGGTCGGGCTCACTTCTGCACGTTCACGGTCGAAAGGTAGGCGGCGATGTCGGCGATGTCCTGCGGCGAGAAGCTCTCCGCCTGCGCCTGCATCGTCGGGTGCTTGCGCTTGCCTTCGCGATACTCGGTGAGCGCCGAGGCCAGGTAGCCCGCCGACTGCCCGCCGATGCGCGGCACGTGGTAGCTCGGATAGGCGTTCTTGTAGCCGGTGATGCCGTGGCAACCGCGGCACGTATAGGTGAGTTCCTTGCCCTTCGCTGCGTCGCCGGTGAGGTCGACGGCCTTCGGTTCGGCAGGTGCGGCCGGCTTCGCGGCGGCGGTGGAAGCGGCGGCAGGCGCGGCGGCGGTGGCAGGCGCGGCGGCCGTGGCCGGTGCGGCGGGCTGCTGCGCATGTGCAGTCAGGAGCAGGGGCGCCAGCAGCAGGCCGGCGGCGATCGTCAGCGGTCGCATCATGAAGTGAAGTCCACGGTGGAAGTTCGGTCGCGACGCACGTGTCATCCGGGCGTCTCGCAAGCCGCGAAGTATAGCCCGCACGTGAATGGAACCGGCAAACCGGTGGCCGTCGAATGCAGACGCACGCGTGCAACCGGTCGGACCCTGACCGCATCCGATGTTCGACCTGTTTCGGCATGCACGACGCCGGCGCCTGATCCGTAAGCAGGATTCCTCCGTGAAGTCACCATGACCTATGGCGCATGGCGGTGCGAACGGGGGAGTGATTTACTTGACTACAACACCCAAGGGGTCAGCCCAATGTCCGTCAACGTCTCCCTCCACGGCCGCGCCCTGCGCGCCGGTGTCCTCCTGATCGCCTGCGCCCTCGCGCTCGCCGCCTGCAACAAGGGGGACGGAGATGCCCAGGCCAAGGACAAGGACAAGGGCCCCGATGCCATTCCGGTCGAGGTGATGGCCGCCACAAAGCGGCCGATCGCCGCCAGCTACACCGGCACCGCGCCGCTGGAAGCCCGCGGCGAATCGCAGGTGGTCGCCAAGACCTCCGGCGTCGCGCTGCAGGTCCTGGTGCAGGAAGGCCAGCAGGTGAAGGCCGGCCAGGTGCTCGTGCGCCTGGATTCCTCGCGCGCCGCGTTGCAGGCCGCGCAGACGGCTGCGCTGATGAACAAGCTCGAAGCCAACTACAAGCGCTCGGTCACGCTCGCCGACCAGAAGCTGATGAGCGCCAACGACATCGACACGATCCGCTACGACCTGGAGAACGCGCGCGCGGCCAACCGCCTGGCGAACCTCGAACTGTCGTATGCCAACGTCGTCGCGCCGATCTCCGGCGTGATCGCCGAGCGCAAGATCAAGGACGGCAACTTCGTGCAGATCAACACGCCGATCTTCCGCATCGTCGACACCTCGCGCCTGGAAGCCACGCTCAACGTGCCCGAACGCGAAGTGGCCACGCTGCAGCCGGGCCTGAAGGTCGACCTGTCGGCCGACGCGCTGCCCGGCAAGAAGTTCTCCGGCACCATCGATCGCATCGCGCCGGTCGTCGATGCGGGCAGTGGCACCTTCCGCGTGATCTGCTCCTTCGAAGGCGGCGGCGCATTGCAGCCGGGCATGTTCGGCCGCATCCGCATCGACTACGACCAGCGCACCGACGCACTTGTCGTTCCGCGCATCGCGCTGCTGGAAGACGAAGGCGATCCGGCCGTGTTCGCGGTGAAGGCCGGCAAGGCCGTGCGCGTGCCGGTCAAGCTCGGTTACCTCGACGGCCAATGGGCCGAAGTGCGCCAGGGCCTGAAGGTGGGCGACCAGGTCGTCACCGCGGGCAAGGTCGCGCTGCGCGAAGGCAGCCCGGTGCAGATCGTCGGCGACCAGGCCAAGCCTGTCGCGCCGGTCGCGGGCAAGGGTGGCATCGCCGCCGCCACCGCCGCTCGCTGATCGCACTCGGCCCCCGGAGCTCGCGCGTGAACCATTCTTCCGATCCTGCCTCCTTCAGCGTCGTCGAGTTCGCCACGCGTCGCCGCGTCACGGTGATGATGGCGACGCTGACCTTCATCATCTTCGGCTTCATCGCGTTGACCAACCTCAAGGTCAACCTGTTGCCGGACCTGAGCTATCCCACGCTCACGGTGCGCACCGAATACACGGGCGCGGCGCCGGCGGAAATCGAAACGCTGATCACCGAACCGGTGGAAGAAGCCGTCGGCGTGGTGAAGGGGCTGCGCAAGCTCAAGTCGGTCTCGCGCACGGGGCAGAGCGATGTCGTGCTCGAGTTCGCGTGGGGCACCGACATGGACAAGGCCTCGCTGGAAGTGCGCGACAAGATGGAAGCGCTCGCGCTGCCGCTGGAAGCCAAGCCGCCCGTGCTGTTGCGCTTCAATCCCTCGACGGCGCCGATCATGCGTTTGGTGCTGGCGAACAAGGGCCGGGATTCGCAGGGCGCGCTGACCGCGCTGCGCCGCTACGCCGACGATGATCTGAAGAAGAAGCTCGAACCGGTCGAAGGCGTCGCCGCGGTGAAGGTCGGCGGCGGCCTGGAAGACGAAGTGCAGGTCGACATCGACCAGCAGAAGCTCGCGCAGCTCAACCTGCCGATCGACACCGTCATCCAGCGCCTGCAACAGGAAAACATCAACATCTCCGGCGGTCGACTGGAAGAAGGCTCGCAGCGCTATCTCGTGCGCACGGTCAACCAGTTCGCCACCGTCGACGAAATCCGCAACCTGCTCGTCACCACGCAAGCCGCCGGTGGCGGCGGTGCGCAGAGCGCCGCCGAAGAGATGGCGCGCGTGGCGGCGGCGACGGGCAACGCGGCGGCGATGGCCGCGGCTTCGTCGGTGCAGAGCGCATCGTCGGGCAGTTCGGCGGCCGCAGGCGGCATGCCGATCCGCCTGAAAGACGTGGCCGACGTGCGCCAGGGCTACAAGGAACGCGAAGCGATCATCCGCCTGGGCGGCCACGAAGCCGTCGAGCTGGCGATCTACAAGGAAGGCGATGCCAACACGGTGTCCACCGCCGATGCCATCGCAACGCAGATCGAAGCGATCAAGAAGCAGATGCCGCCGGACATCGAACTGACGGTCATCGACGATCAATCGCAATTCATCCGCAACGCCATCTCCGACGTGAAGAAGGACGGCATCCTCGGCGGCCTCCTCGCGATCCTGATCATCTTCCTGTTCCTGCGCGATGGCTGGAGCACGTTCGTCGTCGGCCTGTCCTTGCCGGTGTCGATCATCACCACGTTCTTCTTCATGGGCCAGTTCCACCTCAACCTCAACGTGATGTCGCTCGGCGGCCTGGCGTTGGCGACGGGCCTGGTGGTGGACGACTCGATCGTCGTCCTGGAATCGATCGCGAAGGCGCGGGAACGCGGCCTGGGCATCGTCGAAGCGGCGATCGTGGGCACCCGAGAAGTGAGCATGGCGGTGGTCGCCTCCACGCTGACGACGATCGCGGTGTTCCTGCCGCTGGTGTTCGTCGAAGGCATCGCCGGGCAGTTGTTCCGCGACCAGGCGCTGACCGTCGCGCTGGCCATCGGCATCTCGCTCGTTGTGTCGATGACGCTGATCCCGATGCTCTCCTCGATCCGCGGCCGCGCGCCGCTGGCGTTCAAGGAAGAGCCGCCGCATCCGCGCTGGGAACCGACCTCGAAATTGCAGAAGCCCGTCGCCGCGACCGGTCGCGGCATCGGCTGGGCGATCCGCAACGGTGCGTTCGGTTTCTTCTGGCTCTTCGTGCGTGCATGGCGTGGCTTGGTCGCCGTTGTCGGCCCGGCGATGCGCACGGCCAGTCGCGGTGCGATGTGGGTCTACGATCGCATCGAAGCCAAATACCTGCGCATCCTGCCCGAGGCGCTCGACCATCCGCGCAAGGTCGTCGGCATCGCCGCGCTCGCATTCTTCGCCACGCTCGCGGTGGTGCCGCTGCTCGGCGCCGACCTGATCCCGCAGCTGGCGCAGGACCGGTTCGAAATGACGGTGAAGCTGCCGCCCGGCACGCCGCTGCGCGATACCGACCAGGTCGTTCAGGCGCTGCAGGCCGAACACGGCAAGGACGAAAATCTCACCGCGCTCTATGGCGTGAGCGGCACCGGCACGCGCCTGGATGCCAGCCCGACCGAGAGCGGCGAGAACATCGCCAAGCTCACTGCCGTGATGAAGAACGGCGGCAGCGAAAAGATCGAAGCACAGCTGACCGAGAAACTGCGCAAGAGCATGGCCGGCCGCAGCGATGCGCAGCTCGACTTCAGCCGTCCGGAACTGTTCAGCCTCTCCACGCCGCTGGAAATCGAACTGCAGGGCGCCGACCTGCCGCAGATCGAAGCCGCCGGCCGCAGGCTCGCGACGATGTTGCGCGGCAATCCGCACTACGCCGACGTGACCTCGACGGTGGAGCAGGGCTTCCCGGAAATCCAGATCCGCTTCGACCAGGACCGCGCCGCCGCGCTCGGCCTGACCACGCGCCAGATCGCCGACGTCGTGGTGAAGAAGGTGCGCGGCGAAGTCGCCACGCGCTATTCCTTCCGCGACCGCAAGATCGACGTGCTGGTGCGCGCCAAGGCGGCCGACCGCGCGTCGGTCGAGGACATCCGCAACCTCATCGTCAATCCCAACAGCAGCACGCCGGTGCGCCTGTCGTCGGTGGCCGACGTCGTCGCGGGCACGGGCCCGAGCGAGATCCACCGCGCCGACCAGGTGCGCGTGGCCATCGTCTCGGCCAACCTGCGCGACATCGACCTGGGCGGGGCCGTGCAGGAAGTGCAGAAGATGGTGCGCGACTCGCCGCTGGGCGCGGACGTGGGCATGCACATCGGCGGGCAGGGCGAGGAACTGGATCGCTCGGTGAAGTCGCTGATGTTCGCCTTCGGCCTGGCGGTGTTCCTCGTCTACCTGGTGATGGCGTCGCAGTTCGAATCGCTGCTGCATCCCTTCGTCATCCTCTTCACGATCCCGCTCGCCCTCGTCGGCGCGGTGCTCGCCTTGTTGCTGACGAACTCGGCGATCTCGGTGGTGGTGTTCATCGGCCTGATCCTGCTGGTCGGCCTGGTGGTGAAGAACGCGATCATCCTGATCGACAAGGTCAACCAGTTGCGCGAGGAAGGCGTGCCCAAACGCCAGGCCCTGGTGGACGGTGCGCGTTCGCGCCTGCGCCCGATCGCGATGACCACGCTGTGCACGCTGTTCGGCTTCGCGCCGCTGGCGCTGGCGATGGGCGAGGGTGCCGAAGTGCGCTCGCCGATGGCGATCACGGTGATCGGCGGCCTGCTGGTCTCCACGCTGCTGACGCTGGTCGTGATCCCGGTCGTGTACGACCTGCTGGATCGCCGCTCGGATGAGTACTACGCCAACAAGCTGCGTACGCAGCGCGCCGATGCCAAGGCCGCCGCCACGCTGATCGAGCACGACCAGGATCCGCTGAACGGCAACGCTGCGCCGGAGGCCAATTCGTGAGCGTCGCCGAGCTCAGCATCAAGCGGCCCGTCACCACGATCATGCTGTTCGTGTCGATGGTGGTCGTGGGCCTGATCGCGGCGGTGCGCCTGCCGCTGGAAGCGATGCCCGATGTCTCGGCGCCGTTCCTCTTCATCCAGTTGCCCTATGCCGGCTCCACGCCGGAGGAAGTGGAGCGCACGATCCTGCGGCCCGTCGAGGAAACGCTCTCGACGATGACCGACGTCAAGAGCATGGAAGGCAACGCGACGTCCGAGCAGGGCAGCGTGTTCCTGATGTTCTCCGACTGGGACCGCAACATCGAGATCGCGGCGGCCGAAGCGCGCGAACGCATCGATGCCATCCGCGACGACCTGCCCGACGACATGCAGCGCTACTTCGTCTGGAAGTGGTCGACCAGCGATGAGCCCGCGCTCGAACTTCGACTCACGAGCAAGTCGCTCGACCTGACGAAGGAATTCGATCGCATCGACCGCGTCTACAAGCGCCGGCTCGAACGACTGCCGGGCGTGGCGAAGGTCGAGGTGGAAGGCGCGCCGCAGAACGAAGTCGAGATCGCGATCGATCAGGATCGCCTCAACGCGCACGGCCTGGCGCTGAACGACCTGGACACGCGCCTGCGTGCGGTGAACTTCTCCGTGTCCGCCGGCCAGATCGACGACGGCGTGCAGCGCCTGCGCGTGCAACCGGTGGGCGAGTTGACCGACCTGCAGCAGTTGCGCGACCTCTCGCTCGCCAAGGGCGTGCGCCTGTCGGATGTCGCCGACGTGCGCCTCAAGCCCGAGAAGATGCCCTACGGCCGCCGCCTGGATGGGCGCCCGGCGGTGGGCATCGACGTGTACAAGGAGCGCGACGCCAACCTCGTCGACGTCTCGCGCAACGTGCGCGCCGAGCTGGACACGATCAACAAGGAGCAGGGCACCAACGACATCGACCTGCTCGTGCAGTGGGATGCCGGCGAAAGCGTTACCGGTTCGCTGCTGGGCCTGGCCGAAGCCGGCGGTATCGGCCTGCTGTTGTCGATCGCGGTGCTGTACTTCTTCCTGCGCCATTGGCCCTCGACGCTGATGGTGACGCTGGCGATCCCGATCTGTTTCATCATGACGCTGGGCTTCATGTATTTCGCCGGTGTGACGCTCAACGTGTTGTCGATGATGGGCCTGCTGCTCGCGATCGGCATGCTGGTGGACAACGCGGTCGTGGTGGTGGAAAGCATCTACCAGGAACGCGAACGCCTGGGCGGCGAACCCAAACTCGCCTCGATCATCGGCACGCGCCATGTCGCCATCGCGCTGTCGGCGGGCACCTTGTGCCATTGCATCGTGTTCGTGCCGAACCTGTTCGGCGAGAAGAACATGATCAGCATCTACATGGGCCAGATCGCGATCACGATCTGCGTCTCGCTGCTGGCCTCCTGGCTGGTGGCGGTGAGCCTGATCCCGATGTTGTCGGCGCGCATGAAGACGCCGCCGGCGGTGCGCAGCCCCAATGGGCTGATTCCCCGCCTGCAGCGCCGCTACGCCAACCTGCTGCGCTGGACCCTGGACCACCGCGGCTGGAGCGTGATCGGCATCCTGGTCATCGTGATGGCGAGCTTCGTGCCGCTGAAGATGACCAAGACGAACATGTTCGGCGGCGACGACGTCGGCGAGATCGACATCTACTACCAGTGGAAGGGCGCCTACACCAAGGAGCAGATGTCGGCCGAGATCCTGAAGGTCGAGCATTACCTGGATGCGCACCGCAAGGAGTTCGAGATCAACCAGGTCTTCTCGCGGTATCGCGAGCAGGGCTGGGCCGGCACGAACGTGAAGCTGGACACCAAGGACCGCGACAAGGTCGCCAAGATCACCGAAGCGATGCGCAAGGACTTGCCGAAATCGGCGCGCGCCAACATCGGCATCGGCGACCAGGGCGGCCCGGGCGGCGGCGACCAGCAGGGCAAGGAACTGCAGGTGATGCTCGTCGGCGACTCGACGCAGACGCTGACCGAGATCGCCGAGGACATCGTGCCGCTGCTGGCGCGCCACAAGGAATTGCGCGACGTGCGCGTGGACAGCGGCGATCGCAACAGCGAGCTCACGGTGCAGGTCGATCGCGATCGCGCGGCGGCCTTCGGCTTCAGCGCGAACGACGTGGCGACCTTCGTCGGTCTCGCCCTGCGCGGCGCGCCCTTGCGCGAGTTCCGTCGCGGCGACACCGAAGTGCCGGTGTGGGTGCGCTTCGCGGGGGCCGACAATTACGGCACCGAGGACCTGGCGAGCTTCACCGTGCGCGCGCCCGATGGCCGCAGCGTCCCCCTGCTGGCGATGGTCAACGTGCAGGTGCGCCCCGCTGCATCGTCGATCGAACGCACCAATCGCCAGACCACGCTGACGATCACCGCGGGCATCGCCGACAAGGTGACCCAGCCCGATGCGAAAAAGGCGATCGAAGACACGCTGGAGAAAGCGCGCGAAGGCTTCCCGCCCGGTTACAGCTACTCCTTCGATCGTCCGTCGTTCATGAGCGACGACGCGGCGGTGAAGCAGATGATGTGGAACCTGCTGATCGCCTTGTTCATGATCTACGTGGTGATGGCGGCGGTGTTCGAATCGCTGCTGTTCCCCTCGGCCATCATGAGCGGCGTGGTGTTCTCGATTTTCGGCGTCTACTGGCTGTTCTGGCTCACCGGCACCGAGTTCAACATCATGGCCTTCATCGGGATCCTGGTACTGATGGGCGTGGTGGTGAACAACGGCATCGTCATGGTCGAGCACATCAACAACCTGCGACGACGCGGCCTGTCGCGCACCGATGCGCTGGTGGAAGGCAGCAAGGAACGCCTGCGTCCGATCCTGATGACGATGGGCACGGCGATCCTGGCGATGGTGCCGATCGCGGTGGGCAACACGCAGATGGCCGGCGACGGCCCGGCGTATTACCCGATGGCGCGCGCGATCGCCGGCGGGTTGGCGTTCTCGACGGTGGTCAGCCTGCTGTTCCTGCCGACGATCTACGCGATGCTCGACGACCTGCGCCATGGCACCGTGCGCGCGATCCATCGCGCGCGCGGGAAGACCTTGCCGCCCGCGGCGGCAACGGTCACTGCGATCAGCGCCAAGTAATCAGCCCAACAACTTCCCGAGCATGCGGGCACCGCCGAGCCACACACCGATGGCGGTGCCCAGGCTGGTCAGGAAGAAGTTGAGTAGCACGCGCGCAACGCGGTTGCGATACCAGCCGCGCACGCTCTGCACGTCGTCGCGCAAGGCCATGAAATCGGCGTAGGTCGGCTTGCGCACCCACGCTTCGACCAGCGCGCTGATCGTCCCCGACGCCAGCGCAGGATGCAGTGGCGTCACGGGCGATGCGAAGAACGCCGCGATGATGCTCAACGGATGTCCACCCGATGCGGCGCAACCGATCGCGCCGAGCGTGCCGGTGATCAACACCCAGTACACGATCAGGTCGGCGCCGACATCCAGGCCGCCGCGCCAGAACCCGAACGCGAAACCGCCGAGCACGAAGATCGACAAGAGGATGGTGAACCACGGAAAGGACGACTTCTCCTTCACCGTCTCCAGTTCGCCGCGGATGTCGCCGGGCGTGCGCGTTTCGTCGCGCAGGTGTTTCGCAAGGCCTTGGAGGTGGCCCGCGCCGACGACCGCGAGCACGTTGCGCGCGCCGCTTTGCGCCGTCGCGCTTTCGCGCAGGCGCGCGGCCATGTAACGGTCGCGTTCGCCGATGACGGTGTCGTACAACTCCGGGTTGTCCTGCGCGAATTCGCCGAAGCTGGATTCGAGCAGGTCGCCCTGCTTGAGCTTCTCGATCTCGTCGTGGCCGACTTCCTCGTCGCCGAACAGCGAGGCGGCGATGCCGCCACCGAGTTTCGCGCGCCCCCACCAACCCAGGCGCTGCGATGCGCGCTTGAAGGTGAGGCCGACATCGCGGTCGATCAGGTGCACGGCCAGGTTGCGTTCGCGCGCGTCGTGGACTGCCGCCTTGAGTTCCGCGCCCGGTTCGATGCCGAGTTGTTCGGCCAGGCGGCGCTGGTAAGCGGCCAGGCCGAGGTTGGCGGCGAACAGGGCCGTCTTGCCTTCGCGCAGGACCTTGACCAGGTCCATGCGGGCGAGTGCGTCGGGATCGCTCAGCGCGGCCAGGCGTTGCGGGTCGAGTTCGACCGCGACGGTGTCGAAGTCGCCGCTGGCGATCGCCGCTTGCACCGCCTCGACGCTGGCGCGCGAGACGTGCGCGGTGCCGAGCAGGGTGTAGGCGACGCCGTCGCGTTCGACGCGGATTTGCGGCTGCTCGGACAACAGGGTGGGGGACTGCGTGTTCGGTTCGGTCATAGCCGCGCAGTATGGACGTTGTCCCCGCTCAGGCGAACCCGTAAGGCAGGTTCGGCGAGGACACGACGCGGACGCCGACCGTCTCGCCATGCGCGAACCGCAGGGCCGCCGCGATGACGCCGGCATCCCCCGCGATGCGGTTGTGGCCCAGGCCCCGCGTGCTGAGCAGGCGCGAATCGGCCCAGTAGCGTGCATAACGCTCGCCTTCCGACCACGGCACTTCGCGGTCCTCGACGTCGTGCACGATCAGCGCCGGGCGCGCGATGCACGGTGCGTTGCGATGCGCCTGGAGGTCGTCGAAGGCGACGCCCACGTGGCGTTCGAAGGAGCAGATCAGCGCGCGCCACAGCCGTTGCGGCAACGCGATCATGCGGGCGAAGCGTTCGGTCGCCGCTTCGGGATCGGCGGCCGGTGCGATCAGCACGACGCGGTCGGCTTGCAGCCCATGCGCGAGTGCAACACTCGCCGCCGCCCCGCCGAGCGAGTGCGCGACGAGCAGCGCCGCGGGCCCGAATCGCTTGCCGACGGCGAGCAGCGTTTCGGCGAATCCCGGCAACGTGGTGTGTTCGCCCGAACTGCGGCCATGCGCCGGTTGGTCGAACGCGACGACTGCGTAGCCTTCGGCGCGCAATCGCGGCACCCACGGCAGGAAGCGCGTGCCGTGGCTCGACCAGCCATGCGCGAACAACACGTAGGGCTGACGCTGCGGATCGCCCCAGGTGTAAGTGGCGATGCGCTTGCCATCGACGGTGATCTCGCCGATGCGGGCATCGCCGAGGGGCGCGGCGAGCGCGCGCGCGCGGCTGGATCCGAAGGGCGTGGAGAACAACTTGCCGGCCGCACGCAACGTGGTCGCGGGCTTGAGCATGCCGAAGATGCGGAACCCTAGGCGCACCGTGGCCAGATGCAGCGAGGAGCGAACGGTCGTGCTAATTCGGGAGGCGGGCGTAGCCATGGGGGAACTCCGGCGTGCGATCAGCGTTGGGGGGCGTAGGCGGCGATCCAGCGTTCGACGGCCGCATCGCCGTGGCGGCGCGCGACGTCGTAACCGAACAGACCGGCTTGGTGGTGGACCGTGAGCGGAATGGCGTAAAGCTCGAAGACGTATTGATCGACATCGCCCGGCGCGAGGTGGCCGGCGTCGATCGCCAGTTGCACGGCGCGCGCCAGTTCGTTGCGCCAGCGCCGTTCGTTGTGGACGACCAGGTCGCGCAGCGCACCGGGGCGGTCGTCGTATTCCATGACCGAGGCCATCAGCACGCAACCACCGACGGCCGCGGTGCTGCGCACCCATTCGAACCAGTGCGCCATGATCGCGCGCAGCCGGGGCAGGCCACGGGGTTGCGAAAGCGAAGGCATCAGCACGGCGTTGCCGAAACGCTGCGCGGCTTCTTCCAGGACCGCCAGCTGCAAGTCTTCGCGCGAACCGAAGTGCGCGAACACGCCGCTCTTCGACATGCCGACCGCGGCCGCGAGCGGACCGATCGACAACCCTTCCACGCCGGAGGCGCGTGCGATGTCGTAGGCCCGCGCGACGATCGTGTCGCGGGTGGCGGCGCCCTTGGGCGTGGCGGTCTGGGTGCTCATGGACGCGGACATTAGCACGACCGTTCGTATTTTGAAGACCGCTGGTCGGTCAAGGCGCTCGCCCATTCAGGGGAGCCTAGTCGCGGTAACGCTTCAGCAGATCCTGGTAGGCGTCGATGCGGCGATCGCGGAGGAAGGGCCAGATGCGGCGCACGTGTTCGCTGCGTTCCATGTCCACTTCGGCCATCAGGATCTCGGGCGCGTCCTGGCTGGCCTCCGCAAGGAATTCGCCCTGCGGGCCGAGCACGTGGCTCGAACCCCAGAAGCGGATACCCGAGGTGCCCATCGGCGAGGGCTCGTGGCCGACGCGGTTGCAGCTCAACACCGGCAAGCCATTGGCGACCGAGTGGCCGCGGTGGCTGAGGATCCATGCATTGCGCTGGCGATCCTTTTCGTCCTGCGCATCGTCGGGGTCCCAGCCGATCGCCGTCGGATAGAGCAGCAGTTCGGCGCCGGCGAGTGCCATCAGCCGCGCGCCTTCGGGATACCACTGGTCCCAGCACACCATCAGGCCGAGGCGGCCGACGGAGGTGTCGATCGGTTCGAAACCCATGTCACCGGGCGTGAAGTAGAACTTCTCGTAGAAGCCCGGGTCGTCGGGGATGTGCATCTTGCGGTACTTGCCCGCGAGCGCGCCGTCGGTTTCGAAGACCACCGCGGTGTTGTGGTACAGGCCTGTCGCGCGCTTTTCGAACAGCGAGCTGACCAGCACGATGCCGTGCTGTTTCGCCAGGCGCGACAAGCGTTCCGTGCTCGGGCCCGGGATGGTTTCGGCGAGGTCGAATTCGCGCACGTCCTCGTGCTGGCAGAAATACGGGCCGTTGTGCAATTCCTGCAGCAGCACCAGGCGCGCGCCGTTGTTCGCCGCTTCGGCCACGCGCGATTCGATCACGGCCAGGTTGTCGTCGGCCGAACCGTGGTTGCGTTCCTGGATCAGCGCGACGGGAAGCTTGGTGGTGCGCGTCATCGCACGAGTCCTTGCGGCAATTGCATGGTGATGCAGTGGAGGCTGCCGTTTTGCCAGATCAGCGGACGGCAGGGGACCTGCACGATGTCGCGGCCGGGGAAGGCGTTTTCAAGCACCGCGGCGGCCAGGGCATCGGCCGGGTCGCCGTAGGACGGCATGAGCACGGCGCCGTCGACGATCAGGAAGTTGGCGTAGGAGGCGGCGAGGCGACGTTCCTGATCGAGGATCGGCTGCGCCCACGGCAACGGGAACAAGCGATACGGCGCGCCGTCCTTCGTGCGCAGTGCCGCGATTTCATCGGCCATCGCACGCAATTCGGCGTAGTGCGAATCCGACGGGTCGTCGCAGGCCTGGAAGACGATCGCGTCGTCCGGCGCGAGGCGGGCGAGGGTATCGATGTGCGCGTCGGTGTCGTCGCCTTCGAGGTAACCGGCGTCGAGCCACAACACGCGATCCTGGCGCAGCCAGTCCTTCAGGCGCGCTTCGAGCGATGCGCGATCGTCGTCGGGATGGCGCTCGTGCAGGCAGCGCCAGGTGGTCAGCAAGGTGCCGGCGCCGTCGGTTTCGATCGCGCCGCCTTCGAGTGCGAAGTCGATGGGCGTGCGTTGCGCGTGTTCGAAGACGCCTTGTTCGACGAGGCGTTCGATCAACCGGTCGTCGCGGCTGGCTTCGAACTTGCCGCCCCAACCGGTGAAGCGGAAGTCGAGCAGGCGGAAGCCGTCGGCCGTGCGCAGCGTGATCGGGCCGGAGTCGCGCAGCCACGTATCGTCGTATTCGACTTCGATGAAGCGCACGCGCGAGAGGTCCACGCGTGCCGAACGCAAGCGCGCCTCGGCATACGTCTGCAGGTCTTCGTCGGCCACGCACACGATCACGCGCGTGTAGCGCACCAGCGCGGCGACGAGCGCGATGTAGGTTTCCTCGACTTCGCCCAGGCGATCGGCCCAGTCGGTGTCGGCGTGCGGCCAGGCGATGAGCACCGCGGACTGGGATTCCCACTCCGCGGGGAAGCGTGTTGCGAGTTCGGGCATCAGCGGATGGCGGGTTTCGGGCCGACTTCGTTGGCGTCGGCCTTGTTGGCGACGGCGTCGATGACGCGGTTCTTCTCGAAGTAGACGGTGAACGTGGGATAGGACCAGCGGTTGATGGTCGGCCACTGGTGTTTCTGGCCGCCGCGCGGGTCGAGCTTGCTGGCGGGCGCGCCGAACTTCGATTCGACTTCCTGCGCGCTCATCCCGCGGGCCGGCATGGCGGCGGTGTTTTCTTCGTTGACGCGCTCGATCAGCAGCGTGTCGCCTTCGGTGACACGGGGTTGCTGGACCGGAGCGGTGTCCTGCGCGAAGGCGGCGCCGGCGCAGGACAGGGCGAAGATGGATGCGGCAACGATGCGGACGACCATGCGGACTCTCCCCGTTTGGCATTCAAGCTGAATGCAAGTGGGCGGGATTGTAAGCACGAACCCGGCGCCGAAAATGCGAAAGCCGCCTCGCGGCGGCCTTCGTCTTCCCGGCGAGTCGAATCGCTTAGCGCTGGCGCGCCTTGAAACGCGGGTTGGACTTGCAGATCACGAAGACCTTGCCACGACGGCGGACCACCTTGCAGTCGCGGTGACGGGCCTTCGCCGACTTCAGGGAGGACAGGACCTTCATGACGAACCTCGGCAACGGTTGAATGTGGATGGATGGAGCGAAGCCGCGCATTCTGACGGGTTTTCTTCGGTCGCTCAAGTGGTTGCACTACAATCGTTCCCCATGACCGAAGCCCAGCCCGACCCCCCAGCCATTCCCGTCCTCACCATCGACGGCCCTTCCGGCTCCGGCAAGGGCACCATCAGCCGCCACGTGGCCCAGCGCCTGGGCTGGCATTACCTGGATTCGGGCGCCCTCTACCGCGCGGTCGGCATCGCCGCCGGCTGGAACGACATCGACCTCTCCGACGCCTCGGCGCTGGTCCGCTGCACCTTCGATACGCAGATCGATTTCCGCGAGGGGCAGGCCGGCGAGGAGCCCCGCGTGATCGTGAACGGGGTCGACGCCACCGATGATCTGCGGACCGAAACCGCCGGTGCGGCCGCCTCGGCCATCGCCGCCATCCCCGAGGTCCGGGCCGCGCTCAAGGAGGCCCAGCGGGCCTATCGGCGCCCGCCGGGCCTGGTCGCCGACGGCCGGGACATGGGCACGGTGATCTTCCCCGACGCCGCGATCAAGGTCTTCCTGACCGCCAGTGCCGAGGAAAGGGCCGAAAGGCGCCATAAGCAGTTGAGCGAGAAGGGAGTTTCCGTTACATTGCCCGGTCTGTTGCGCGAGATCCTCGCCCGCGACGCCCGCGATGCGAACCGGGCAGTGGCGCCCCTGCGGCCGGCCGATGACGCCGTCCGCATCGACACCACCGGCCTTTCGATCGAAGCCGTCGTCGAGCGCGTGCTGGCATTGCTGCCGGCGCGCTGAGCGTCGTTCCCGCGTTGCAGACACAGCCCTCGACGCGCATGGGTGCGCGCCGGGGTCCATCACTCCAACCCCCTGGTCGCTTCATCCCGAAGCACCGCCTGAGAATTTCCTAATGTCCGCTGCAATGACCGAATCTTTTGCCGAACTGTTCGAACAGAGCCAGGCCGGCCTGGCCAAGCTCAAGCCCGGCTCCATCGTCACCGGTGTCGTCGTCGAGGTCCGTACCGACGTCGTGGTGATCAACGCCGGCCTGAAGTCCGAAGGCATCGTGCCGATCGAACAGTTCCGCAACGACGCCGGCGAGATCGACGTTGGCGTGGGCGATGAAGTGAAGGTCGCCCTCGACTCGCTCGAGAACGGCTTCGGCGAAACCGTGCTGTCCCGCGAGAAGGCCAAGCGCGCGATGGTGTGGGACGAACTCGAGGAAGCGCTCGAGAAGAACGAAACCATCACCGGCCGCATCAGCGGCAAGGTCAAGGGCGGTTTCACCGTCGACATCAAGGACGTCCGCGCATTCCTGCCCGGTTCCCTGGTCGACGTGCGCCCGGTCCGCGACCCGGTGTACCTGGAAGGCAAGGAACTCGAGTTCAAGCTCATCAAGCTTGACCGCAAGCGCAACAATGTCGTCGTCTCCCGCCGCGCGGTGGTCGAGAGCGAACATTCGGAAGAGCGCGAGCAGCTGCTCGAGAAGCTGGTCGAAGGCGCCGTCCTCAAGGGCGTCGTCAAGAACCTCACCGACTACGGCGCGTTCGTGGACCTCGGTGGCATCGACGGCCTGCTGCACATCACCGACATGGCCTGGAAGCGCGTGCGCCATCCGTCCGAAGTCGTGGAAGTCGGCCAGGAGCTCGACGTCCGCGTGCTCAAGTACGACCGCGAGCGCAACCGCGTCAGCCTCGGCCTGAAGCAGCTGGGCGAGGATCCGTGGGACAACATCGCCCGTCGTTACCCGGCCAACACCCGCGTGTTCGGCAAGGTCTCCAACGTCACCGATTACGGCGCGTTCGTCGAAATCGAGCCGGGCGTCGAAGGCCTGGTCCACGTGTCCGAAATGGACTGGACCAACAAGAACGTCAACCCGTCCAAGGTGGTCCAGGTCGGCGACGAAGTGCAGGTCATGGTGCTCGACGTGGATGAAGAGCGTCGCCGCATCTCGCTCGGCATGAAGCAGGTCACCAGCAATCCGTGGGAAACCTTCGCGGCCATCCACAAGAAGGGCGACAAGGTGTCGGGCCAGATCAAGTCGATCACCGACTTCGGCGTCTTCATCGGCCTGGACGGCGGCATCGACGGTCTCATCCACCTGTCGGACATCAGCTGGAACTCCACCGGCGAAGACGTCGCGCGCAACTTCAAGAAGGGCGACAACCTCGACGCCGTCGTGCTCGCGGTCGACCCGGAACGCGAGCGCATCTCGCTGGGCGTCAAGCAGCTCGAGCAGGATCCGTTCGGCCAGTACATGGCCGCCAACCCGAAGGGCTCGAAGGTCAAGGGCACCGTCAAGGAAGTGGACGCCAAGGGCGCGACCATCGACCTGGGCGAGGGCGTGGAAGGCTACGTGTCGGTCCGCGACATCTCCTACGACCGCATCGAAGACGCCAGCCAGCACCTGAAGGTCGGCGACGAAATCGAAGCCAAGTTCACGGGCATGGACCGCAAGGGCCGCACGCTGCAGTTGTCGATCAAGGCCAAGGACGAGGCGGACACCGCCGAAGCCATGGCCGAGTACAACAAGGCGTCGGACGCTTCCACGGGCACCACGCGCCTCGGCGCGCTGCTGCGCGAGCAGCTGAACAACAAGTCCGAGTAATTGCAGCATCGCGAAGGCGGCCCGGTCATCGGGCCGCCTTTCGCACAAGCAGGGAACGCCGGGCGCCAAACGCGCAATCCATCCACTGCCCGCATCAGACGAGCCAGAATGACCAAGTCCGAACTGATCGAGATCCTCTCCGCGCGCCAGGGCCACCTGAAGGCGGACGACGTCGATCTCGCGGTGAAGTCCTTGCTCGAGATGATGGGCGGGTCGCTCAGTGGCGGCGAACGCATCGAAATCCGCGGTTTCGGCAGCTTCTCGCTGCACTACCGTCCGCCCCGCCTGGGGCGCAACCCGAAGACCGGCGATTCCGTCGCCCTCCCGGGCAAGCACGTCCCGCATTTCAAGCCCGGCAAGGAACTCCGCGAGCGCGTCAGCGCCGTGGTGCCGGTCGAACCGGACGCATGAGTTCATCGGCTAAGCTGACCTCTCCCATGCGATGGAGCCGCAGCGCCGAATGATCCGATTGATCCGCCTCCTGATCGCCCTTGCATGCCTCGCGGCAGGCATCGTCGTGGGTGCGCTCAACCCGCAGACCGCGGTGCTCGACTTCGGTTTCGCGCGCGCGACGAGCTCGCTCGGCGTGATCGTGCTGGTCTCGCTGCTCGTCGGCGTCATCGCCGGCGGCCTGGCATTGGCGGCGAGCGTCATCCTCCCGATGCAACAACGCCTGCGCCGCGCGCAGAAGCCCGACGCGCGTTCGCGCGACGCACGCCCCGACAACGACCGGACGCTCCCCTGACGCATGCTGGAATTCGTCAACCAGTGGTTCTGGTTCTTCCTCCTCCTGCCGTTGGCGGCGTGGAGCGGTTGGCTCATCGGCCGGCGCGGTGGCGAGCGCCACAGCGACACGCAGGTCAGCCGCCTGTCGACCACCTACTTCCGCGGCCTGAACTACCTGCTCAACGAGCAGCCCGACAAGGCGATCGAAGTCTTCCTGCGCATCGCCGAACTCGACAAGGACACCTTCGAAACGCAAGTCGCGCTCGGGCATCTGTTCCGTCGGCGCGGTGAAGTCGATCGCGCGATCCGCCTGCACCAGGCGCTCGTGCAACGCCCCGACCTGTCCGACCAGCAGAAGGTGCAGGCGCTGCTCGCTCTGGGCGAGGACTACATGCGCTCGGGCTTGCTCGATCGCGCCGAGACCGTCTTCAGCGACCTCGTCCGACTCGACATGCGCGCCCCGCAAGCGCTCAAGCACCTGATCGGCATCTACCAGGCCGAACGCGACTGGGGCAAGGCGATCGAGAACGCCACGCGCTACGAGGAAATCACCGCCGAACCGATGGGCAAGCTGGTCGCGCAGTTCGAATGCGAACTCGCCGATCGCCATCGCGCCGCGGGCGAAGTCGAAGCCGCGCGCGCTTCCGTCGCGCGCGCTTACCAGGCCGATGCGAATTCCGTGCGCGCCGGCATCCTCGAAGGCCGCATCGAACTGGAAGACGGCAACGATGCCGCCGCCATCCGCGCCTTCGAACGCGTGGCGCGCATCGATGCGGACTATCTCCCGGAAATCCTGCCGCAATTGCTGCCCGCCTACGAACGCGTGGGCGATCTGTCGGGCGCGCGCAGTTTCCTCACCGAGATGATCGAGCACTATCGCGGCGTGGCGCCCGTGCTCGCATTGACCCGGATGGTCGAAGCGGAGGAGGGCGTGTCGTCGGCGCGCGCCTATCTTGCGCAGCAGTTGAAGGATCGTCCGTCGGTGCGCGGCGAAGCGGCGTTGATCGACCTGACCCTCGCCGACGGCGGCGACCCGGCCGCCACGCTCGAAGACCTCAAGCACATCACCGACCAGTTGCTCGTGCGCAATCCGAGCTACCGCTGCAATCGCTGCGGTTTCGGCGCGCGTGCGCATCACTGGCAATGCCCCAGCTGCAAGGAGTGGGGTTCGATCAAGCCGCTGCTGAACTACGCGGTGGTTTGATGTTCCCGCTCTGGTTGCTCGCGAGCCTGCTGATCGGATTGGTGGGCACGTGGTTCGCGCGTGCCTACGCGCTGCGGCGCGGCGTCGTCGATGCACCGGGCGAACGTCGCGCGCACACCACGCCCACGCCACGCGGCGGCGGGGTTTCGATCGTCGTCGCGCTGTTGTTGGCGGGGGCCGCGTTGCTGCCATCGTTGGCCGACCCGTTCGAACTCGGCTGCGCACTTGCTGGCCTGCTGCTCGTCGGGGGCGTGGGCCTGCTCGACGATCACCGCCCCATGTCGCCCTGGGTCCGGCTGGCGGTGCAGGGCGTCGCCTCGGCGCTGCTCGCGGCCGGCGTCTGGCACGCCGCGGGTGAACCGATCCTCGCCCTTGCGGCATTCGTGCTGGCGATGGCGCTGACGAATATCTGGAACTTCATGGACGGGATCGACGGCATCGCCGCGACCCAGGCCCTGCTGTGCGCCCTGGCGATCGGCCTGCTGGGTTCGGGCACGTGGTCGTGGTGGGCCTTCGCGCTGGCTGCGGCGACGCTGGGCTTCTTGCCTTTCAACTTTCCGAAGGCACGCATCTTCCTCGGCGATGTCGGGAGCGGGGCACTGGGGTTTGTGCTGGCCGCGTTGCTCATCCGGGCGGTGGAGACCTCGCCGTTGCAGGTGTGGCTGTGGGCATTGCCGATCTCGGCCTTTGCCATCGATGCAACGCTGACCCTCGCGCGCCGCATGCTGCGCGGGGAGCGCTGGTGGCAGCCGCACGCGCAGCACCTGTATCAGCAATGGGCGCGCCGTACCGGCTCGCACGTCAATGTCACGCTGGCCTATGCAGGATGGACGCTCGCTGCCATCGTCCTGATGGCGACGCTTTCAGGCCAGGGGCATGACGCGCTGCGGGTGTCGATCGTCGTCGTCGCGTGGTATACCGCCGGTGTTGGGGCGTGGTGGAAGCTGCAAAGGGAAGGGAGTGCCGCGGTGAAGGAAAGCACCCGATGATGTCGTGGCGTCCGAACTGGGCGTCGGCCTTGCCGCGGACCGCGGTCCTGGCCCATGACCTGCTCATGGTTTGGCTCAGCTGGAACGGCCTGCGGCTCGTCCGCCACGGGCTGGCCGGCACGCCCGTCGATGTTCCCTCGCTGACCTCGCCGGAAATGTTGCTCGTGCTCATCGCCCAGGGTCTGGTGCTGTGGCGCGTGGGCCTGTATCGCGGGCTGTGGCGCTTCGCCAGCGTGCCCGACCTGTTCAACCTGGCGAAGGCCGCGGTCGTGGGCGTCATCGCCATCACGCTCGGCCTGTTCCTCTACAACCGCCTGGCGACCGTGCCGCGCACGGTGCTGATCCTCTATCCCTTCGCGCTGGTCGGCCTGCTCGGTGCGCCGCGCCTGCTGTATCGCGTGTGGAAGGAACACACGCTCGCCCGTACGCATGCGCAGGGCGTGCGCGTGCTGATCCTCGGTGCCGGACTCGCCGGCGAAGCGCTCGTGCGCGACCTGCGTCGCACCGGTGCCTACGAACCCGTCGGCTTCCTCGACGACGCCGCGCAATTGCGCGGCAGCAAGTTGCAGGGCGTCCCGGTACTTGGCCCGATCGCCGACCTGGAATCCATCGCGCGCGAAACCGCCGCGCGCCTGATCGTCATCGCGATGCCCTCCGTGCACGCCACGCTGCTGCAGCGCGTGGTCGCGGTGTGCGAACGCACCGGCATTCCCTTCCGCATGGTGCCGCGCCTGGACGACATGCTCGAAGGGCGCTCGCAGCCGGGCGAGCTGAAGGAAGTCGCGATCGAAGACCTGCTCGGCCGCAGCCCGGTGATGCCGGACTGGAAGGCGATCCGCGGTTGGCTCGGCGGGCGTTCGGTGCTCGTCACCGGGGGCGGCGGCTCGATCGGTGCCGAGTTGTGCCGCCAGTGCGCCAAGCACGGTGCGCGCCGCGTGGGCATCGTGGAGATCGACGAACTCGCGCTCACCACCACGGTCGCCGAACTCAAGCGCGATTTCCCCGACCTGGACTGCGTGCCACTGCTCGGCGACTGCGGCGATCCCGCGGTGATCGCGCACGCACTGCGCCTGTCCGAACCCGACGCGGTCTTCCATGCCGCGGCCTACAAGCAGGTGCCGCTGCTCGAAGACCAGTTGCGCGAAGCGGTGCGCAACAACGTGCTTTCCACCGATACGGTCGCGCACGCCTGCCACGAAAACGGCGTCGGCACCTTCGTGCTGATCTCCACCGACAAGGCGGTCGATCCGGTCAACGTGCTCGGCGCGACCAAGCGCCTGGCGGAGATCGCTTGCCAGTCGCTCGTCGACCGGCGCTCCACGCGCTTTGTCACCGTGCGTTTCGGCAACGTGCTCGATTCGGCCGGCAGCGTCGTGCCCCTGTTCCGCGAACAGATCCGCAAGGGCGGCCCGGTGACGGTCACCGACCCGGAGGTCACGCGCTTCTTCATGACGATCCCCGAAGCCTGCCAGTTGATCCTGCAGGCTTCGGCGATCGGCGCGCACGAAGCGGTCTACACGCTCGACATGGGCGAGCCGATCGCGATCCGCGTGCTGGCCGAGCAGATGATCCGCCTGGCGGGCAAACAGCCCGGGCGCGACATCGCGATCGTCTACTCGGGGCTGCGGCCGGGCGAGAAATTGCACGAGACGCTTTTCCACGCCGACGAACGCTATCGCCCGACCTCGCATCCGAAGATCCTCCAGGCCGAACCGCGCGCGGTTTCGCCCGAGGCCGTGCACGAGGCGCTCGCGCAATTGCGCGAGGCCTGCGGCCGTTACGACCTGGAAATCATGTCCAGGGTGTTGCGCGCCGCGGTGCCCGAATTCGCGCCTGCACCCGCCGTGCACGCGCAGGCCGCCACCGTGGTGGCCTTTCCCGCCCGCAACGCCCGCAGGATCTGATGACCCCGATCTCCCCCAATTCCACGCGCCGCGTGCGCAAGGCCGTGTTCCCCGTGGCCGGCCTGGGTACGCGCTTCCTTCCCGCCACGAAGACCGTGCCGAAGGAAATGCTGCCGATCATCGACAAGCCGCTGATCCAGTACGCCGTCGATGAAGCCATCGAAGCCGGTTGCGACACGCTGGTGTTCATCACCAACCGTTACAAGCACGCCGTCGCCGATTATTTCGACAAGGCCTACGAGCTCGAACAGAAACTCGAGCGCGCCGGCAAATACGAACAACTGGAACTCGTGCGCAACGTGCTGCCGCCGGGCGTGCGCGCGGTGTTCGTCACGCAGGCCGAAGCGCTCGGCCTCGGCCACGCCGTGTTGTGCGCGAAGGAAGTGATCGGCGACGAGCCCTTCGCCGTGTTGTTGCCCGACGACCTGATCTGGAACCGCGGCCCCGGCGCGCTGAAGCAGATGACCGACCACGCCGCCGAAACCGGCGCCAGCGTGCTCGCGGTGCAGGACGTCCCGCGCGACAAGACCAGCAGCTACGGCATCGTGGCCACCGGCGATTTCACCGGTCGCAAGGGCCGCATCAGCGCGATCGTCGAAAAGCCGGAGCCCGAGGACGCGCCGAGCACGCTCGCCGTCGTCGGCCGTTACGTACTCGACAGCCGCATCTTCGAACTCCTCGAACAGGTCAAGCCCGGCGCGGGCGGCGAGATCCAGCTCACCGATGCCATCGCGCAATTGCTCGTCGAGCAGGAAGTCGACGCGTATCGCTTCCGCGGCACGCGCTTCGACTGCGGCACGCACATCGGCCTGATCGAAGCGACCATCCGCTATGCGCTCGACCACGAAAAACTCAGCGAAGCCGCGGCACGCACGATGCAGACGGCGCTCGACGAACTGGGCGTGGTCGAACTGAAGTAGCGCCGGTTCAGCGCGATGCGCCCCTGGCCGTCGCGGCGAAAGCGTACATCGTGAGTTCGACGCTGCCGTCCGGCAGCGTCCGCTGGAACGGGCGGGAGCGATCCATCGAACCGGCGAGGTCGGACAGCAGGTACAACTGCGCTTCCTCGGCCTGCGCCGCGTTGGCGTACACCGCTTCGATCCGGCAACTGCGGCTGCGGCATTCGGCCTGCTGGAATCGCGGTGCGGGCGAATGCAGCCTGGCCAGATTCTCGGAGGAGAACGCGCGCGCGATCGTGCGCGACTGTTGGTTCGCCCACGCCTGCGCGACCGGCTCGGCGACGAATGCGGCTTCGGCCTGGCGCTGCGCCTGTTCCCGGCGCGCCTCGACGGCAGCGCTGGACTCCGCGCCTTCTGCGCCATGCGAATGCGGTTTGGCCGCCGAGGGCTGTTCGATCGCGACGCCGGCGGCGTCGGCCAGGCCCGTGATCATCCGCTCCATGCGGTCCATGCGCGCATCGAGCGCGGCCTGGCGTTGTTCGATCGTGTCCGTCGTCGCCGTCGGCGACGCGATGGCCGGTGCGTCGTGCATACGCCCGGCGATGCCCCACGCGATGGCGCCGGCAAGCGCGACGCAGAGCAGGGCGATGGCGAGGGTGTGTCGATTCATGCGGAGTCATTCCGTGGAAAAAGCCACCGGCGCGAACACCGGTGGCCGTGGGTTGCGCACGATCAGAACGTCGTCGTGCCGCCTTCGTACAACTGGTAGAAGTTCAGGCGCGCACCCGGGGCGAGCGTGCAGAGCATCGTCGCCATGTTGTGGTCGCCGCCCCAGCTGGTGTTGTCCTGGAAGGCGCTGAAGGTCTGGTTGTACTGCGCGTTCGGCACGCCGCCGACGGCGATGCTGTAGGTGTTCATCAGCGTGCCTTCGGCATCCACGACGTACACGTTGCACGCGGTCATCAGCGTGTTGTTGCCCGTGGTGACGTGGAAGTGGACGCTCGCCTGGTTGATCGGCGTGTCGGCCGCGGCATCCCAATCGCCTTCCGATTCCTTGACGATCGGGCAGATGATGTTCTTCGGCGATGCGGAGGTGTTGGAGATGCCGCGCGCGCCGAACAGCAGGTCGGTCCACGCAGTCGTGCCGAACACTTTGCAACCGCTGCCGGCGTACATGGCGTTGCTGCCGGCATTTGCGTCGCGAGCAGGCACGACGGAGAGAATCGCCGCCGCGAGCGCGGCAGCAACGAACGTCAATTTCATGTTGACCCCTAGACGAGTTGTATGAGGGAGGGTGGCTTCCCGTCCCGAACATCCAATACGCAGGGACAGGCGCCGACCGGCCAAGGGCCGGCGCCCGTATCGTAGTTTCGCGGTGTTCAAACGGCTTCGAAGATGCCCGCCGCGCCCATGCCCGTGCCGATGCACATCGTGACCAGGCCGTACTTCTGCTTGCGACGGCGCATGCCGTGCACGATGGTCGCGGTACGCACCGCGCCGGTCGCACCGAGCGGATGGCCGAGCGCGATCGCGCCGCCGAGCGGATTGACCTTCGACGGATCGAGCTTCGAATCGCGGATCACCGCCAGTGCCTGCGCGGCGAAGGCTTCGTTCAATTCGATCCAGTCGATCGCATCGAGCGACAAGCCTGCCTGCGACAGCGCTTTCGGAATCGCCGCGATCGGGCCGATGCCCATCACTTCGGGGCGCACGCCGGCGACGCTGAAGCTGCGGAACTTCGCCAGCGGCGTCAGGCCGTAGTCCTTGATCGCCTGTTCCGACGCAAGCAGCACCGCGGCCGCGCCGTCGCTCATCTGCGAACTGTTGCCCGCGGTGACCGTGCCGCCGAACTGGCCGTTGCGGAATACCGGGCGCAGCTTGGCGAGCCCTTCGAGCGAGGTGTCCGGACGCGGGCCTTCATCGCGCTTCACGATGCGGCGCACTTCCTGGATGACGTTGCCATCGGGCAAGTGCGAGATCACTTCGTAGGGCGTGATTTCCGCGTCGAACTCGCCGGCCTGCATCGCCGCGAGCGCCTTCTGGTGCGAGGCCAGCGCGAATGCATCCTGGTCTTCGCGCGAGACCTTCCATTCCTCGGCGACCTTCTCGGCGGTGATGCCCATGCCGTAGGCGATGTTGATGTTCTCGCCGCCCTGCGCGAACACCGACGGGCTCAATGCCACCTTGTTGCCCATCATCGGCACCATCGACATCGATTCGGTGCCGCCGGCGAGCATCAGGTCGGCGTGGCCGAGGCGAATCTGGTCGGCGGCGAGCGCGACGGCCTGCAAACCCGACGAACAGAAGCGGTTGATGGTCTGCGCCGCGATGGTGTGCGGCAGCCCCGCGAGCAACGCGCCGATGCGCGCGACGTTCATGCCTTGCTCGCCCTCGGGCATCGCGCAGCCGATGATGATGTCGCCGATGCGCGAAGCATCGATGCCCGGCGCTTGGGCGACGACACTGCGCAGCGCGTGCGCGAGCATGTCGTCGGGGCGGGTGTTGCGGAACACGCCGCGCGGCGCCTTGCCGACGGGCGTGCGGGTGGCCGCGACGATGTAGGCCTCTTGTACTTGTTTGGTCATGTCAGTCAGTTCCTGAGCGGCTTGCCGGTCTTGAGCATGTGCGCGATGCGTTCCTGCGTCTTGGGCATCTGCGCCAGCGCCACGAAGTGTTCGCGCTCCAGGCGGAGCAGCCAGTCCTCGTCGACCAGCGTGCCGCGATCGATTTCGCCGCCGCACAACACGGTGGCGATGCGCGTGGCGATTTCGTAATCGTGCGGCGAGATGAAGCGGCCTTCGAGCATGTTGACGAGCATCATCTTGAACGTCGCGATGCCCACGTCGCCCGCGGCCTGGATGCGCCGCGCCGGCAACGGCGGGCGATAGCCCGAGTCGGCCAGCGCACGCGCCTGTGCACGCGCGACATCGAGCAGTTCGAAGGCGTTGAACACGACGCCGTCGCCTTCGCGCGCGAGCTTCAATTGCTTGGCTTCGACCGCGGAGGTGGACACCTTGCCCATCGCCACCGATTCGAAACCGGTCTTGAGCTGCGCGAAGACATCGCCGCCCGGTCCCGCGGCCTCGGACGCGCGCAGGGCGAGTTCCTTCAGGCCGCCGCCCGCAGGCAACAAACCGACGCCCGCTTCGACCAGGCCGACGTAGCTTTCCAGTGCGAACACCGAACGCGCGGCGTGCATCTGGAATTCGCAACCACCGCCGAGCGCCAGGCCGCGCACCGCGGCGACCACCGGCACGAGCGAATACTTGATGCGCTGGCTGGTGGCCTGGAAGTTGGCGACCATGCCTTCGAAGCCCTTGACGTCGCCGGCCTGCAACAGCCCGAGCGCACCGGCCAGGTCCGCACCGGCGGAGAAGGGCTCCTTCGGCTGCCAGATCACCAGGCCACGGAAGTCGCGTTCGGCGATCGCGATCGCTTCCTGCAACCCGTTGAGCACGTGGTCGTTGACGGTCTGCAGCTTGGTCTTGAAGCCGACCACCGCGATGTCGTCGCCTTCGTCGACCCACATGCGCACGCCGTCGTTCTCGAACACCGTGCGGCCCTGCGAGAACTTTTCGCCGAGCACCGGATCGGGGAAGCGCTGGCGCTGGTACACCGGATTGGACGAGCGGGGCACCATCGCGTTGCGCGCGGGGCTGTAGCTGCCCGCGGGACCGTGCACGCCGTCGCGGCCGTCGAACACCCAGTCGGGCAGCGGCGCGTTCGCCATCGCCTGGTTGCCGACGATGTCGTCGGCGATCCATTGCGCGACCTGCTTCCAGCCCGCGGCCTGCCAGGTTTCGAACGGGCCGAGCGACCAGCCGTAACCCCAGCGGATCGCGAGGTCGACGTCGCGCGCGGTGTCGGCGATGTCGGCCAGGTGGTACGCGGTGTAATGGAAGGTGTCGCGGAAGCAGGCCCACAGGAATTGCGCCTGCGGATGCTCGCTCGCGCGCAGGGCGGCGAACTTCTTCGCCGGGTCGCGTTCCTTCAGCATCTGCGCGACCGAAGGATCCAGCTCGCCGGCGCTGGCGCGGTAATCCTGCTGCGCAAGATCCACCACGAGGATGTCCTTGCCGCGCTTGGTGTAGAAGCCCGCGCCGCTCTTCTGGCCGAGCGCGCCCTTCGCGACCAATGCCTGCAGCCACGCGGGCGCGGCGAAGTATTGATGCCACGGATCGTTGGGCAGGGTGTCGGCCATCGTCTTGATCACGTGCGCCATCGTGTCCAGGCCGACGACGTCCGCGGTGCGGTAGGTCGCCGACTTCGGCCGCCCGATCGCGGGCCCGGTGAGCGCATCGACCGTGTCGAAGCCCAGGCCCAGGCGTTGGGTGTGGTGCATCGCGGCCAGCATCGAGAACACGCCGATGCGATTGCCGATGAAGTTGGGCGTGTCCTTCGCGATGACCACGCCCTTGCCCAGCGTGGTGACGAGGAACGTTTCCAGCGCTTCGAGGATCTCCGGATCGGTCGTCTGCGCCGGAATCAGTTCGGCCAGGTGCATGTAGCGCGGCGGGTTGAAGAAATGCACGCCGCAGAAGCGGTGGCGCAGCGCTTCGGGCAGCACGCCGGCCAGGGCATTGATGCCCAGGCCCGAGGTGTTGCTCGCGAGCACCGCGTGCTCCGGGACGAAGGGCGCGATCTTGCGATACAGCTCCTGTTTCCAGTCCATGCGCTCGGCGATCGCCTCGATCACCAGATCGCAGCCGCGCAACAGTTCGAGGCCGGTGTCGTAGTTGGCGGGAACGATGGCCTCGGCCAGCGCCTTGTCGGCGAGCGGCGCGGGGGAGAGCTTGGCCAGGTTCGCAATGGCCTTCAGCGCGATGCCGTCGGCCGGGCCTTCCTTGGAAGGCAGGTCGAACAGCACCGTATCGACGCCGGCATTGGTCAGGTGCGCGGCGATCTGCGCGCCCATCACGCCGGCGCCGAGCACGGCGGCCCGTCGTACAAGCAATTTCTTCGACATGTTACGTAAGCCCATGAAAGGGAAAAAGAAATGGGTACTACTTAAAGCAAAGCCTCAACTCTTGAAGCCGGCGGCCGCGAAGCGGATCAATTCCTCCGCCGCGTGCTGGCGATGCGCGGTTTCCGACACGCCCGAGGGGCGCTTGATCAAGCCGAAGTCGGCCATCGCATAGGTCAGGGCGCCGGACAGGAAGTCCAGTCGCCAATAAAGCGCTTCTTTGGTGAGCCCAGGCATACAGTGGGCGATGGCCTTCGCGAATTCGCGCAGAACGTGCCCGTATTGGTCGGACAGGAACTTGCGCAGGCCGTCATTTTTCTCGGCGTAGGCGCGCGCGATGACGCGGATGAAGGCGCCGCCGCCGTGGCGGTCCTGGGCCATGGCCAGCGCAGGTTCGACGAAGGCGGCGAGAATCGGCTCCAGTTCGCCCGGATGCGCCTTGATCGCGGTCTTCAGTGCCTCGAGGCGATGGGCGCTCATGTCGTCCATGCGGCGGCGGAAGACCTCGTTGACGAGGTTTTCCTTGCTGCCGAAGTGGTAGTTCACCGCGGCGATGTTGACGTCCGCGCGGCTGGTCACCTGGCGCAGCGAGGTGCCGGCGAAGCCGTATTGCGCGAAGAGTTCTTCGGCGGCGCCGAGGATGCGGTCCTTGGTGGAGAAGTGGACGGTGGTCGTCATGGCGCAGGGTCCTCGTTCGTCGTACAGGTTCGTCGCACGCGTTCAAACGGGCGGTTCAAACGCTTGCTTGGATCGTAGTCCGTACGCCGACGTATCGTCAAACGACCGATCCGCTCCTGCCGCTCACCTGAGGTTGCGTTCCACGCGTGCAAGTGCGGCGTCCAACGGCTAGAATTGCGTCCAGCCATATCGGCTAAACCCGCGTTCCGTCGCGGGTTTTTCTGTTATCCTCGGGCCGCGCGACAAGTCGCGAGCCCGCCTGCCCGGAGAGTTTCCAAATGGCGCTGGAGCGCACCCTTTCGATCATCAAGCCCGATGCCGTTGCCAAGAACGTCATCGGTGAAATCTATTCCCGCTTCGAGAAGAACGGCCTGAAGGTCGTCGCCGCGAAGATGAAGCACCTGTCGAAGCAGGAAGCCGAAGGGTTCTATGCCGTGCACCGCGAGCGCCCGTTCTTCGGCGCGCTGGTGAACTTCATGGTCTCCGGCCCGGTCATGATCCAGGTGCTCGAAGGCGAGAACGCGGTGCTGAAGAACCGCGACCTCATGGGCGCCACCAATCCGAAGGATGCCGCCGCGGGCACCATCCGCGCCGACTTCGCCGACTCGATCGACGCCAACGCCGTGCACGGCTCGGACTCGCTCGAGAACGCCGCGATCGAAATCGCGTACTTCTTCCCCGCCACCGACGTCTGCGCGCGCTGAGCGCGTGACACCCAAGGTCATCGAAACGAACGCAGTGAACGCGACTTCCACCAAACAGAACCTCCTCGAGCTCGACCGCGAGGGCCTGGAAAACTTCTTCGCCGACACCCTCGGCGAGAAGCGTTTCCGCGCGCACCAGGTGATGAAGTGGATCCACCATCGCTATGTCACCGATTTCGCGGGGATGACCGACCTGGGCAAGGCGCTGCGCGCCAAGCTCGAGGACGCGGCGGAAATCGTCGTGCCGAAGGTGCAATTCGAAAAGCCTTCGGCCGACGGCACGCACAAGTGGCTCCTCGGCATGGATGGCGGCAACGCCATCGAAACGGTGTTCATCCCCGACAAGGGCCGCGGCACGCTGTGCGTGTCCTCGCAGGTGGGCTGCGCGCTCAACTGCCAGTTCTGCTCCACGGCCACGCAGGGCTTCAACCGCAATCTTTCCACCGCCGAGATCATCGGGCAGGTGTGGGTCGCGGCGCGCCACCTCGGCAACGTCCCGCACCATCAGCGCAAGCTCACCAACGTGGTGATGATGGGCATGGGCGAGCCGCTCGCCAATTTCGACAACGTCGTGCGCGCGATGAACGTCATGCGCGACGACCTGGGCTTCGGCCTGGCCAACAAGCGCGTCACGCTGTCGACCGCGGGCATGGTCCCGATGATCGACAAGCTCGGCGAAGTCTGCGACGTCTCGCTCGCCATCTCGCTGCATGCACCGAACGACGAATTGCGCAGCGAACTCGTGCCGCTCAACAAGAAGTACCCGATCGCCGAACTGCTCGACTCCGCCGCCCGCTACGCGATGCGCAAGAAGGGCACCTCGATCACCTTCGAGTACACGCTGATGAAGGGCGTCAACGACCAGCCGCAGCATGCCAAGCAGCTTGCGCGCCTGATGCACAAGTTCGACAACGCCGTGCAGATGAAGGACGCGGCGAAGGTCAACCTCATTCCGTTCAATCCTTTCCCCGGCACGCGCTTCGAGCGCTCCGCGGACGAGGACATCCGCGCGTTCCAGAAAACCTTGCAGGAAGCGCGCGTGCTGGCGACGGTGCGGCGCACCCGCGGCGACGACATCGATGCGGCGTGCGGCCAGCTGAAGGGGCAGGTGCTCGATCGGACCCGGCGACAGGCCGCGTTCCGCAAGCACCTGGCCGAACAGGGGATCGGCGATGCGGCGGCCTGAGGTCGTCGTCGTCGCACTCCTGGTGGCCCTGGCCGGGGCCGGCTGTTCGCGTGTGGCCTTCATGAAGACCGACACCTCGCGCGGCAAGTTCGAGGAAACCAACGCGCCGGTCGTCGTCCACGACACGCCCGAGGCGCGCAATCGCACGCAATCGCGCAACGCATTGGGCATGTCCGAAGACGGCCTGCGCAGGGGCGACCTGGTCGCCGCCGAAAAATACGCGCGCCAGGCGCTGTCGATCGATCCCAACTCCGTCGGCGCCTACACGCTGCTGGCGGTGATCGCCGAACAGCAGGGGCAGTCCGCGCAGGCGGGCCAACACTACCAGCGCGCCTCGCAGCTCGCGCCGAACGACGGCCGCACGCTCAACAATTACGGCACCTGGCTGTGCAAGAACGGGCAGGCGAAGGCCTCGCTCGACTGGTTCGATCGCGCGCTCCAGGCGCCCGGCTACGCCACGCCCGAAGCCGCGCTCGCCAACTCGGGCAGCTGCGCGCTCGATGCCGGCGACGCCGTCCGCGCCGATCGCGACCTGCGCCAGGCCCTGGCGCTGGCGCCGGAAAATCCGGTCGCCCTGGCCGGGCTCGCGCGGGTGCAATTCCGGTCGGGCAACTATTTCGAAGCACGCGCGTTCTCCGAGCGCCGGCTGGCGGCTGCCCCGGCCGATGCCGATGCGCTAGTGCTTGCGTCACAGATCGAAGACAAACTCGGCGACAGTGCCGCGGCGGCGCGATACGTTCGCCGCTTGAGGGAGGAGTTCCCGGGCGCTGCGTCGGGGAACGCGGGGGGATCGAAGTCGCCATGACCAGCGAACACGAACACGCCTACGCATCCGGCGGAGAGCCCGGTGTCGGCGAGCGTTTGCGCAAGGCACGCATCAATGCGGGCCTGACGATCGACGATGTCTCCGACAAGCTCAAGATGCCCCATCGCGTCGTGGAAGCGATGGAAGCCGAAGACTGGAAGCGCCTCGGCGCGCCGGTCTACGTCCGCGGCCAGTTGCGCAGCTATTCGCGCCTGCTCGGCCTGGTGACCTCCACCACGCTCGCCGCTTCCGGCGTCGCGCCGATCGAACCCACGCCCATCGTCGCGCGCAGCTATACGCCGCGGATGACGCGCTGGTTCGAACAGGGCAAGCGTCGCCTGGTCTACATCATCCTGACCGCGGCGCTCGTCGTTCCCGCATGGCTGGCGACCAAGCCGCACATCATGGGCCGCACGGATCCGGCGACGGTGCAGTCGCTCGATGCGCCCGCCACCGGCACGCCGCTGGTCGGCGACGCCGACACGCCGGCGCCCGTCGCGAACGAACCCACGGTCGTGGCCTCGATGACGCCCAATCTTTCGCCGCGCCCGGTGGCGAAATCCGCGCTCGTGCTCCGCCTGACCGGCGACAGCTGGGTGCAGGTGCAGTCGCCCGACGGCCGCACGATCGAGAAGGGCCTGCTCCCGGCAGGCACCATGCGTTCCTATGCCGCCGGCGAAGTCGGCCGCGTCACGCTGGGCAACGCATCGGCGGTGGTGGTGCAGCAGGGCGATCGCCCGCAGGACCTGACGGCGTTCCGCCGCGCGAACGTCGCGCGCTTTACGGTATCCTCTGACGGTTCCCTGGCGCCGGTCGGCGACTGACCCACGCGCTTCAGGGCCCGCATGCGGGGCAGGCGTACGCGTCCCGCGCACGCGCGCGGCCCGCATCCCCCGACAGCAACAGTCCAAGAGACAGCCGAAGAGTCAGCATGGTCGATCATTTGCTCGATGAGCACGAACAAAGCGAACGCGTCCGCGGTTGGTTGCGCCAGAACGGTGGCGGCCTCATCGGCGGCATCGTCCTGGGCCTGGCCGTCATCGGCGGCTGGAACTGGTGGCAGAACCAGCAAGCCGGCCAACGCGCACAGATGGGCGCGCAATATTCGGAAGTCGTCGACGCCATCGGCGCGAACGACCTGAAGAAAGCCGCGGCCGAAAACGTCGCGCTGTCGAAGTCCGATACCGAATACGCCGCCCTGGCCGCGATGCAACTGGCGCGCGCGCAGGTGGAGAAGGGCGACCGCGACGCCGCCATCGCCACGCTCAAGGGCGTGCAGGCGAAGGACCCGGCGATCATGGGCGTCGTGCGCTCGCGCCTTGCGCGCCTGTACCTGGACGGCGGCAAGCCGCAGGATGCGCTCGCGCTGATCGGCGACAAGCCCGAAAGCGCCGCGGCGATCGAAGCGCGCGGCGATGCGCTCTTCGCGCTCGGCCGCACCGAAGATGCACGCGCCGCCTACACGCAGGCGCTGTCCAAACTCGACGTCGCCACCCCGGCGCGTCGCCTCGTCGAACTCAAGCTCATCCAGGTCGGCGGAAGCCCGGCCCGGCCGGAGGCCAGCATCTGATGTCTTCGCATTCCCGCATCGTTTCGCGCGCGGCGCTCGTCCTCGCGTGCGTGTTCGTCCTCGGCGGCTGCAGCACCGTCAAGGGGTGGTTCGGTGGCAAGGACGACAAGAAGGCCGCCGAACCGGCTGAACTGACCGACATCACGCCGACCGCCAAGGTCGCGAAGATGTGGTCGGTCGACGCCGGCAAGGGCGAAGGCAAGATCGGCGTGCGCCAGGGCCCGACGGTCGCCGACGGCAAGGTGTACGTGGCGGCGATCAAGGGCGGCGTCAGCGCGCTCGACCTGCAGACCGGCGCCGTGCAGTGGACCTACAAGCCGGCCGAAGTCGAAGACAAGCCCGACGTGCGCCTGTCCGGTGGCCCCGGCGTGGGCGGCGGCGTGGTGGCGGTCGGCGGGCTCGACGGCGAAGTGATCGCGCTCGATGCCGCGACCGGCACCGAGAAGTGGAAGGGCAGGGTCGGCGCCGAAGTCATCGCCGCGCCGGCGATCGGCGACGGCCTGGTGTTCGTGCACAGCAACGATGGTCGCGTGACCGCGTTCGACGCCGAAACCGGCGCGCGCCGCTGGTTCTGGCAGCGCGACTTGCCGGCGCTCACCGTGCGCGGCAACGACGCGGTGTTGATCGGCCCGGGCTTCGTGTTCGTCGGCAACGACGACGGCACGATCGCCGCGCTGTCGACCACCGATGGCCGCCTGTTGTGGGAACAGGCCGTCGCGCAAAACGAAGGCCGCAGCGAACTCGATCGCATGTCCGACGTCGACGGCACGCCCGTCCTCGATGGCACGACGATCTACGCCACCAGCTTCAAGAAGGTCACGCTGGCGCTCGACGGCCCGACCGGCCGCTCGCTGTGGCAGCGCGAAAACGGTGGCGCGGGCCGCATCGGCAACGCACCCGACCGCCTGGTCGTGTCCGATCCGGCCGGCACCGTGTGGGCCATCGACAAGGCCTCCGGTGGCGCGCTGTGGTCGCAGCCTGCGCTCGCACGCCGCAAGGTCACCGGCGTGGCGGTGCAGGGCGATTACGCCGTGGTCGCCGACTACGACGGCTACGTGCATTGGCTGCGCCTGTCCGATGGTGCGTTCGCGGCGCGTGCGCGCGTCGGCGGCGATCCGGTGAAGGCCGCGCCCGTCGTGTCCGACGGCGTCCTCCTCATCCAGAACACCGACGGCGAAGTCACGGCTTTCCGTCTGCAGTAAGGGTCAAAATGCTTCCCCTCGTCGCGCTGGTAGGTCGTCCGAACGTCGGGAAGTCGACGCTGTTCAATGCGTTGACGCGCTCGCGCGATGCCCTCGTGCACGACGAGCCCGGCGTCACGCGCGATCGCAACTACGGCGTGTGCCGCCTGGATCCCGAGCGCCCGTTCGTGCTCGTGGATACCGGCGGCATCGCCGGCAGCGAGGAAGGCCTGGCCGGCGCCACCGCGCGCCAGTCGCGTTCGGCGGCCGAAGAAGCCGACCTGATCCTCTTCATCGTCGACGGCCGCGAAGGCGCGTCCTCGATCGACGACGAGATCCTCGCGTGGCTGCGCAAGGTCGACACGCCGACCTTCCTGGTCGTCAACAAGATCGACGGCCTGGATCCGCAGGCCGCGCTCGCCGAATTCGCGCGCTACGGTTTCAAGGACGTGCTCGCCACCTCCTCGGCGCACAAGACCGGCATCGATACGCTGTTCGCGCGTGCGCTCGAAGTGCTTCCGAAAGATGGCGACACCGCCATCCTCGACGACGATCCCGAGCGCATGCGCGTGGCCTTCGTCGGCCGCCCGAACGTCGGCAAGTCCACGCTGGTCAACCGCATCCTCGGCGAGGAGCGGATGATCGCTTCCGACGTGCCGGGCACGACGCGCGATTCGATCGCCGTCGACCTGGAACGCGACGGCCGCAAGTACCGCCTGATCGACACCGCCGGCCTGCGGCGCAAGGGCCGCGTGGAAGAGGCCGTCGAGAAGTTCTCGATCGTCAAGACGCTGCAGGCGATCGAACACTGCCAGGTCGCGGTGATCATGCTCGACGCCGTCGAAGGCGTGACCGAACAGGACGCGAGCGTCCTCGGCGCGGTGCTCGACGCCGGCCGCGCGCTGGTCGTGGCGGTCAACAAGTGGGACGGGCTAAGCGACTACCAGCGCCAGCAGAACGAAGCGCTGCTCTCGCGCAAGCTCGCCTTCGTCGAGTGGGCCGAAGCGGTGCGCATCTCCGCGCTGCACGGCTCGGGCCTGCGCGAACTGTTCAAGGCCGTGCACCGCGCGCATGCGTCGGCCACGCGCAAGTTCACCACCGCCGAAATCACCAAGGCGATGGAGATCGCGTACGAAACCAACCCGCCGCCGGTCGTGCGCGGGCACGTCGCGAAGCTGCGTTACACGCACCCCGGCGGCGAGAATCCGCCGACCTTCATCGTGCATGGCTCACGCCTGCGCACGCTGTCGGATTCGTATCGCCGGTACCTGGAAAACTTCTTCCGCAAGCGCTTCAAGCTGGTGGGCACGCCGATCCGTTTCATCTTCCGGGAAGGCGAAAACCCCTACAAGGACAAGCCGAAGAATGCGCTCACCGAGCGCCAGGTCGCGAAGAAGCGGCGCCTGATGCGGCACGTCAAGGGCAAGTAAGGCCCGCGTGATCGCGCCGCGGGACATCGCGCTCGGGATCCTCGCCGGTGGCCGCGGCACGCGGCTGGGTGGCATCGACAAGGCCTGGATCGAGCGCGGTGGCATCGCGCAGGTGCAGCGTTTGGCCGATCGCTTCGAACGCGAAGTCGCGCAAGTGCTGGTGAGCGCCAATCGCGATCTCGAACGCTACGCATCACTCGGCCTGATCGCGGTGCCGGATCGCGCGCCGGACCTCGGCCCCATCGGCGGCCTGGATGCACTGGCACAAGCGTGCACGCAACCCTGGTTGCTCACCGTTCCCGTCGACCTGGTGTTCGTCAACGATTGCCTGGTGCCCACGCTGGCCAGCGCGGGCGGGCAGGGCGCGAGCATCGAAGACGACGACGGTCCGCAGCCCCTGGTCGCGTTGTGGCATCTCGAAGCGCTGCGCGCTGCGGTGCTCGCCAGCGAAGACCGTTCGGTCCAGGCGCTGCAACAACGCCTCAAGATGCCGCGCATCCGCCTGCCGGGCGTTCGCCTCGGCAACCTCAACACGCCCGACGATCTGGTCGCGGCCCAGGCCCGGCTTCCCTGACATGCGCGACCATCGACATGCTTGATCACTTCCCCACGCAACTGACGTTCGATCAAGCGCAGGCCATCATCGATGCGAGCGCGGCCGAACATCGCTTGCCGATCGAACGCCTCGCCCTGGCGCGCACGCACCAGCGCATCCTTGCGCAGGAGGTGGTCGCACCGATCCCGCAGCCGCCCTTCGACAACAGCGCGATGGACGGTTACGCCGTGCGCCATGCCGATCTCGCGCAAGGCGAAACGATCCTGCAATTGGTCGGCGAACAATTCGCCGGTCGTGCGCGAGACCTGCACGTGCAGGCGGGCGAATGCATCCGCATCACCACTGGTGCGCCGATGCCGCGGGGTGCCGATACCGTCGTCATCCGCGAAGTCGTACGCGTCGAGGGCGATCGCATCGCGATTCCCGCCGGCATTCGCGCCGGCGCCAACGTGCGCCACGCGGGCGAAGACGTCGAAGTGGGCGACGCGGTGTTCGCGCCGGGTCTCGTCCTGACGCCAGCGCGCGTGGCCACCGCCGCATCGCTCGGCATCGATCAACTCGCGGTGTCCGCGCGGCCCACGGTCGCCGTTTTCACCACCGGCGACGAACTCGTACCGCCGGGCATTCCGCTCGAACCGGGCCAGATCCACGACAGCAACCGCGAGTTGCTGATGGGCCTGCTGCGCGCCGACGGGCTCGAACCCACCGCGTGGCCCACCTTGCCCGACGATCCCGAGCGCATCGCTTCGACGCTGCGCGACGCCGCATCGAGTTTCGATGTCGTGATCACCTGCGGCGCGGTGTCGGCCGGCGAGAAGGACCACGTGCCCGCGCTGCTGGACGCGCACGGCCGCATCGCGTTCTGGAAGGTGCGCATGAAACCGGGGATGCCGCTGTTGTTCGGCGACCTCGACCGCGCACGCTTCCTGGGATTGCCCGGCAATCCGGTCTCGGTCTTCGCGACCTATGCCACGCTCGGGCGCCGCCTGATCGATAGGCTGCAGGGGCGTACGGAAGCGCGCCGCCAGTTCCGGGCGCGCCTGTCGGCACCGATCGACAAGACGCACGCGCGCCGCGAATTCATCCGTGGCCGCCTCACCGCCGGCGAAGACGGCACGCTTCATATCGCACCTGACGCCGCCACCGGTTCGCACCACCTGCGCGCCGCGGCGATGGCCGATGCACTGATCGTCGTTCCGGACGGGCCGCAGCAGCTTTCCATCGGCGATGTCGTCGACGTGCTGCCGTATTAACGTTCGAGGCGGATAATCCCCGAATGTCCGTCCACGAACGCACCCCCGCCGAAGCCCTCGCACGCCAGCAGGCCGGCGCGCTGTTGATCGATGTCCGCGACGCGCACGAGCGCGCGCTCGGCACCGCGCACGGCGCACGCGGCATCGCGCGTGCGGACCTCGAAGCCGACCCGTCGACGCACTTGCCCGACACCGCCGCCGAGATATTGCTGATCTGCCAGAGCGGCCGGCGTTCGCAATTCGCCGCCGATGCGCTGGCCTCGCACGGCTATACGAACCTGGCTTCCGTCATCGGGGGAACGGTCGCGTGGTCGGCCGCGGGCCTGCCGATGGAGGCGCCCGAGCTCGACGAGGATTTCAGCGATCGCTATTCGCGCCACCTGCGCTTGCCCGAAGTCGGGCTTGCCGGACAGAAACGCCTGGAAGCGGCCACGGTGCTCGTGATCGGTGCCGGCGGGCTCGGTTCGCCGGTCGCGTATTACCTTGCGGCCGCGGGCGTGGGCACCTTGCGCATCGCCGACGATGATGTCGTGGATCGCAGCAACCTGCAGCGGCAGATCCTGCATACCGATGCGCGCATCGGCGTGTCGAAGGTCGAGAGTGCGCAGATCACGTTGAACGCGCTCAATCCGCGCACGCGCATCGAGGCCATCGACGAACGCGTGACTTCCGACAACGTCGAACGCCTGCTGGAAGGCGTCGACCTCGTCGTCGACGGCGCCGACAACTTCGCCGCGCGCTACCTGCTCAACGATGCATGCGTGAAACTCGGCAAGCCGCTGGTGTACGGTGCGGTGCATCGGTTCGAAGGGCAGGTGGGCGTGTTCGACGCGGGGCGGCATCGCGGTTCGGCGCCGTGCTATCGCTGCCTGTTCCCCGAACCGCCGCCGCCGGAAGCGGCGCCCAATTGCGCCGAAGCCGGCGTGCTCGGCGTGGTGCCGGGGCTGATCGGATTGCTGCAGGCGACCGAGGCGATCAAGTTGATCCTCGGCATCGGCACGCCGCTGACCGGCCGCCTGTTGCACGTCGATACCCTGGGCCTGCGCTTCCGCGAAACCCGCCTGGCGCCCGACCCCGATTGCCCGGTGTGTCCGCCCGGGCGTGATTTTCCCGGTTACATCGACTATGCGAGGTTCTGCGCAGGGGGCTGAACCGCCGGCCCCACGACGGGACCGGGGGTGACATGGAAGTTGCAGTCCGCAAGCAGGTCGCTTCGTTGTTGCTGTTGGTCGCACTTACCTTCGCGGGCCTGCACGATGCTCGCGCAGGCGAGCCGTGCGACATCGCCGCGCCGCCGGCGACCACCTGGGGCCAGCGCGTCGCCGCGGTGGCCTGCGCCGAAAGCCGGTTGTGGTTCTCGCCGTTCCTCGACGAGCAAGGGCGCCTGGCGAGCATCCGCGTGGCCGAAGCCGAGAACAGCCGCCTGCAGGACGGCACCACCATGGCATGGCGTCGCGTCGTGGATTACTGGAAGGGCACCGGCCTGCTGTACGGGATGTCCGGCCACATGGGCGCGAACGAATGCGGCTATTCGCTCGATGTCTGGCCCGGATCGGCCGCGTGCCGCGCCTTCGTCATCGATACGCCGTGGTCGGCGACTTTCGTCTCCTTCGTCTACGTGCGCGCGGGCGTGCCCGGGTTCGCGCCGTCGGCGAGTCATTTCGATTTCGTGCGCCAAGCCTTGAAGGGCGGGCCGGATGCGCCGTTGCGCTTCGCCGATCCCGACACACAAGCGCCGGCGGTCGGCGACTTGCTGTGCTTCACGCGCGGGCAGAGCGTGCCGATGGGGTCGGCGGGCATTCGCGCGTACGTCGACCGCGGTGGCGACAACATCGCCATGCATTGCGACATCGTGGTGTCGATCGACGACGGGAAACTCTACGCCGTGGGCGGCAACGTCCTGCAGGGCGTCACGATGCGCACGCTGCACGTCAACCGCACCGGCGCGCTGTGGAACCTGCCGCATCGCGGCACGATGACCGTGGCATGTACGCCCGGCGCGAGTGCAGGGTGCACGTTCAATCGACAGGATTGGGTGGCGCTGTTGAAACTGGAACCCAAGGCGGGCGCGCCGCCGCCGATGCCGGCCGCGCCGGTGCAATGCTGCACGCTGTGCCCGTTGCCGATGCCGGCGAACATGCAGCGCTGCCCGGTCGAACCCAAGCCACTGACGCCACCGGCGCCTGCCGCGGTGCCCGCGACGCCCTGATCAGGCGGCGGGCGTGGCGCGTTTGGGCCGCGGCTTGGTGCGCTCGTCCATCTGCACGCCGAGCACGGCGTTGCAGTGGATGCAGGAGAACGTCATCACGCGCCGCTGCTTGGTGGCGCCGTCGACGGTCGCGATGGCTTGTTCGACGTTGACGTGCAGCACGCGCATGTCGCACTTCGGGCATTTCGCCTGGTTCATCATCAAGGGGTCCCCACGAAGGCCATGAGCGATCGCGCGTAGGTGGCGCTCGCGGCGACCGTCGCGTGATCGTCGTTCGGCAGGTCGAGCACGTCGGCTTTGCGACGCAGCGATGCGATCAGGTTGTCCGTGTTGGCGGCAGGCACGACGTCGTCGCGGCCGGCGCGCACGATCAGCAAGGGGCCCTTGTAGTCGCGCAGGTAAGTCGCCTGTTCGTACTTGTCCTGCAGCAGCCATTTCACCGGGAGCCACGGGTAATGCGTCTGCGCGACGTTCGCCATGCTGTCGAATGGCGTGACGAGCACGAGCTTGGCGACGGGCCGTTTGGACGCGACGTAACTGGCCACCGCGCTGCCGAGGCTGCGCCCGATCACGACGATTTTCGCGCCGGGCTGGCGCGCCTGCACCTGGTCGAAGACGGCGAGGGCGTCTTCGAGGATGTCGGCCTGCGTCGGCGTGCCTTCGCTCGCGCCGTAACCGCGATACGGCACCAGGTAGATACTCGAATTCGGGAACCACTTGGCGAAGTCGGCCTTGCGCAACTCGATGCGTTCGGCGTTGCCGCCGAAGTACACCACCGCGCCCGGCTGCCCGATGTTCACCAGCCAACCATTGAGCATCACCCCGTTGCGGGCGATGCCGAAGTCGGTCTGCGCCGGATCGGACTTGGTGGCCTGCGGCAGGTAGAGGATGTCGCGCTGCTTGGCGTACATCCATCCGCACACACCGGCATAGGCGAGGACCGGGGCGGCGGCGATCAAGGTGATCACGACGGGCTTGCGGAGTTTCATCGCGGTGCCTCCTTGCGTTGCGCGGCCTCGAAGGCGGCCAGTTGTTCGGGCGTCGCCTCGCGCTGGTGTCGGGCCTTCCATTGCGCGAAGGGTTCGCCGTAGACAGTGTCCCGGGCCTCTTCCTTCGTCAACGCGATTCCTCGGTGTTCTGCGGCCTCGCGGTACCAATCGGCCAGGCAATTGCGGCAGAAGCCGGCCACCGTCATCAGATCGATGTTCTGCACGTCCGCGCGCTCGCGCATGAGGTGCTCGACCAGGCGGCGGAACACCGCGGCCTCCAGTTGTGTATTTTCGTAGTCCTGCCCGCTCATGCGTCGTGCTCGTTGCCTTTGGTGGCCCTCGTGGTCGCGAGGCTACAACGGGTCGGCAATAATGTCCGGCCCTGACTCCAACATACGGCCGGTCGCCTGCACATGACGATGCCCCCCGCCCGCATCCTCGACGGCAAGCGGATCGCCGAGGAACTGCTCGATTCGCTCGCCGCCCGGGTCACCGCACGGGTCGCGGCGGGCAAACCGCGCCCGGGCCTGGCCGTGGTCCTGGTGGGCAACGACCCGGCCTCGTCGGTCTACGTGCGCAACAAGCGCCGGGCCGCGGAGAAGGTGGGGATCCGCGCGATCGACCACGACCTCCCGGCCACGACCACCGACGCGCAACTCCTGGCGCTCGTCGACCGCCTCAACGCCGACCCCGAGGTCCACGGCATCCTGGTCCAGTTGCCCTTGCCCGACCGGCGCGATGCGACCGAGCTGATCCACCGCATCGACCCGCGCAAGGACGTCGACGGCTTCCATCCCGAGAACGTCGGCCACCTGGCCCTGCGCCAGTTCGGCCTGCGGCCCTGCACGCCGCGCGGCATCACGACCCTGCTGGCCTACACCGACCGCCCCGTGCGCGGTGCCAGCGCGACGATCGTGGGCGTCTCCAACCACGTCGGCCGCCCGATGGCGCTGGAGCTGCTGATCGCCGGCTGCACGGTCACGGCCTGCCACAAGTTCACGCCGCCCGACGTGCTCGAGGCCTCCGTGCGCAACGCCGACATCCTCGTCGTCGCCGTGGGCCGCCCCGGGCTGGTCCCCGGCGAGTGGGTCAAGGAAGGCGCGGTGGTGATCGACGTGGGCATCAACCGCCTCGACGACGGCCGGCTGGTCGGCGACGTCGGTTTCGAAGCGGCCGCCAAGCGCGCCAGCTGGATCACGCCGGTCCCCGGCGGGGTGGGGCCCATGACCGTTGCGACACTCATGCAGAACACACTGGAGGCGGCAGAGGCATCGGACGCGGGCTGATTCCGGCTACAATGTCGCGCTTCCCGCACTCGGGTAGCCCAATGCTCCGCATCCTGGCCGAAGCGCTTACCTACGACGACATCTCGCTCGTCCCCGCGCATTCCACGGTCCTCCCCAAGGACGTCCGCCTCGCCACGCGCCTCACGCGCAACCTGCGACTGAACATGCCGATCGTGTCCGCCGCCATGGACACCGTCACCGAAGCCCGCCTGGCCGTCACGATGGCCCAGCTCGGCGGCATCGGCATCCTCCACAAGAACATGTCCATCGAACGCCAGGCCGCGGAAGTGGCGCGCGTCAAGAAGTTCGAAGCCGGCGTGATCAAGGAGCCCTTCACCGTCGGGCCCGAAACGACGATCGGCGAAGTGCTCAAGCTCACCCGCGCACGCAACATCTCCGGCGTGCCGGTGGTCGAGAACGGCCAGCTGATGGGCATCGTCACCGGGCGCGACATGCGCTTCGAGAAGAAGCTCGACGATCCGGTCCGCCACATCATGACCAAGAAGGATCGGCTGATCACCGTGCGCGAAGGCGCCAGCGACGAAGAAGTCGTGCAGCTGCTGCACAAGCACCGCATCGAGAAAGTCCTCGTCGTCAACGACGGTTTCGAACTGCGTGGCCTGATCACCGTCAAGGACATCCAGAAGAAGCAGGACAACCCCAACGCCGCCTACGACCCCAGCGAGCGCCTGCTCGTCGGCGCCGCGGTCGGCGTGGGCGGCGATACCGAACAACGCATCGAAGCGCTCGTCGCCGCGGGCGTGGACGTGATCATCGTCGACACCGCGCACGGCCATTCGCAGGGCGTGCTCGATCGCGTGAAGTGGGCGAAGAAGCGCTTCCCGAAACTCGAAGTCGTCGGCGGCAACATCGTCACCGGCGATGCGGCGCTCGCGCTGATGGACAACGGCGCGGACGCGGTGAAAGTCGGCGTCGGCCCCGGTTCGATCTGCACCACGCGCATCGTCGCGGGCGTCGGCGTGCCGCAGGTCACCGCGGTCTCGATGGTCGCCGAAGCGCTGCAGGATCGCATTCCGCTGATCGCCGACGGCGGCATCCGCTATTCGGGCGACATCGGCAAGGCGATCGTCGCCGGCGCATCGAGCGTGATGATCGGCGGCCTGTTCGCCGGCACCGAGGAATCGCCGGGCGAAACCGAACTGTTCCAGGGTCGCAGCTACAAGAGCTATCGCGGCATGGGTTCGCTGGGCGCGATGGAGAAGGGGTCGAAGGACCGCTATTTCCAGGATGCCAGCGACGCCGACAAGCTCGTGCCCGAAGGCATCGAAGGGCGCGTGCCGTATCGCGGCCCGCTCAGTGGCGTCGTGCATCAACTCGCCGGCGGCCTGCGCGCGACGATGGGTTACGTCGGTTGCGCGACCATCGACGAAATGCGCAACAAGCCGTCCTTCGTGAAGGTGACCTCCGCCGGCACGCGCGAATCGCACGTGCACGACGTGCAGATCACGAAGGAACCGCCGAACTACCGCGCTTCTTGAACCACCGCGCCGGCTTCGTGCCGGCGCTTTCGCATCAGGGCCCCCAATGACCCACGATATCCACACCGACAAGATCCTCATCCTCGATTTCGGCGCGCAATACACGCAGCTGATCGCGCGCCGCATCCGCGAGCTCGGCGTCTATTGCGAAATCTGGGCGTGGGACCACGATCCGTCGGAAATCGCGAAGTTCGGCGCCAAGGGCATCATCCTGTCCGGCGGCCCCGAATCGACCACGCTGCCCGGTGCGCCGAGCGCGCCGCAGGAAGTGTGGGATTGCGGCCTGCCGCTGCTCGGCATCTGCTACGGCATGCAGACGATGGCCGCGCAGCTGGGGGGCGCGACCGAAGCGGCGGACCAGCGCGAGTTCGGCCATGCGCAGGTCGAGATCGTCGCGCACGATGCCCTGTTCGACGGATTGAAGGACCACCCCGGTTCGCCGCCGCGCCTGGATGTGTGGATGAGCCATGGCGACCACGTGTCGCACGCGCCGCCGGGCTTCACCGTCACCGCGCGCACCGACCGCATTCCCGTCGCCGCGATGGCCGACGAATCGCGCCGCTGGTACGGCGTGCAGTTCCATCCCGAAGTCACGCACACGCGGCAGGGGCAGGCGCTGTTGCGCCGCTTCGTCGTGGACATCTGCGGTTGCGACACCTTGTGGACGGCCGCGAACATCATCGACGACCTCGTCGCGCGCGTTCGCGCGCAGATGGGGTCGGAGGAAGTGATCCTCGGCTTGTCGGGCGGCGTGGATTCCTCCGTGGTCGCCGCGCTGCTACATCGCGCGATCGGCGATCAGTTGACGTGCGTGTTCGTCGACACCGGCCTGCTGCGTTTCGAGGAAGGCGACCAGGTGATGGCGATGTTCGCCGAGCACATGGGCGTCAAGGTCATTCGCGTGGATGCCGCGCCGCGTTACTTCGCCAAGCTCGAAGGCGTCGGCGATCCGGAAGCCAAGCGCAAGATCATCGGCAATCTGTTCGTCGACATCTTCGACGAAGAATCCACCAAGCTCGCGAACGCCAAGTGGCTCGCGCAGGGCACGATCTATCCCGACGTGATCGAATCGGCGGGCAGCAAGACCGGCAAGGCGCACGTCATCAAGAGCCACCACAACGTCGGTGGCTTGCCCGAGCACATGAAGCTCGGCCTCGTCGAACCGTTGCGCGAATTGTTCAAGGACGAAGTGCGCCGCCTGGGCGTCGAACTGGGCTTGCCGCCGTCGATGGTCTACCGCCATCCGTTCCCCGGCCCGGGCCTGGGCGTGCGCATCCTGGGCGAAGTGAAGCCCGAGTACGCCGAGCTGCTCGCCAAGGCCGACCACATCTTCATCGACGAACTGCGCAAGCACGGCCTGTACGACAAGGTCAGCCAGGCCTTCGCGGTGTTCCTGCCGGTGAAGTCGGTGGGCGTGGTGGGCGATGCGCGCGCCTACGAATGGGTGATCGCGCTGCGCGCCGTGGAGACGGTCGACTTCATGACCGCGCACTGGGCGCACCTGCCGCACGAGTTCCTGGGCATGGTGTCCAACCGCATCATCAACGAGCTGCGCGGCGTCTCGCGCGTGGTGTACGACATCAGCGGCAAGCCGCCGGCGACGATCGAGTGGGAGTAGGGCGCCCTCACGAAATAATTCCGGGGGCCTTGTCGATTTTCGCCCCGCTCGTTCGTCGTCAAGGGTAAGGGCCGCCAGGGGCCTGCCAACGAGGAGATCGACAATGCGCGTCATGGTCTTTGCGAAGATGGACCCGAATACCCCGATGGAACCCACGCCCGAGCAGCTGGAAGCTTTCCAGGCGATGGACCGCTTCACCGAAGAGCTCGTCGCCGCCGGTGTGTTCGTGGCCGGCGCCGGCCTCAAGCCCGAATCGGAGTCCAAGCGCATCGTCGACCAGGGGTCGGAACGCATGGTCGTCGACGGCCCGTTCGCCGAAGCGCGCGAAGTGGTCGCCGGCTTCTCGATCTGGGAAGTGAAGGACATGGACGAAGCGCTTGCGTGGGCGATGAAGGCCCCGAACTTCGGCATGGGCGCGGTCGAGATCCGCCCGTTTTTCGAAGCGGCGGACCTGGAAGGGTTCGTGTCTCCGGAAGAACTCGCGGCGCCGCGCGAGGGCGAACGCGGCAGGCTCGGGGTCGCGTGAGCCAAGCCGACACCGACATCGCCTGGATGCAACGTGCGCTCGCATTGGCCGAGCGCGCGGAGCACGAAGACGACGAAATTCCCGTCGGCGCATTGCTGGTCTCCGCCGAAGGCGAAGTTCTCGGCGAAGGCTGGAACCGCAACATCACCGACCGCGACCCGACGGCGCATGCCGAAGTCGTCGCATTGCGCCAGGCCGGCGCGCGCGTGGGCAACCATCGACTGCTCGGCAGCACGCTGTACGTGACGCTGGAACCGTGCGCGATGTGCGCGATGGCGATGGTGCATGCGCGCGTGGCGCGCGTGGTTTACGGCGCCAGCGATCCGAAGACCGGTGCCGCGGGCAGCGTGTTCGATCTATTGGCCGATCCGCGCCACAACCACCGCGTGGAAGTCGTCGGCGGCGTACTCGCCGACGAAGCCGGCACGCGCCTGACGAATTACTTCCGCAAGAAGCGCGGCAAGCCCGCGCTCTGAATCACCCGCGCTTGCGCTTCATTTCCTGCTCCATCTCCAGGTCGAAGCTGGAGACCGACAGGCTCACTTCGCTGCCCAGGACGATGCTCGCGGCGAGCAGGAACATCACGCCGAGCAATGCCAGCGCGGTGGGCACCACGCCGAGCTTGAATCCGGTGAAGGCATCCAGCGCAAGCGACAGGCTGGTGCCCACGAATGCGCCGAGCGCGCCGTAGAGCATCTGGCACGCGCGCAACACCAGGTGCGCGCGGCGGCGATGGCGCTTGATCTGGTCATGGCGTTCCGCCGCGTCGGGCGCGTCGAATTCCCAGCTGACCATCAGCGCGCGCAGGCGATCGACCACGCGGGCCAGGCGCGCGTTGGCCGAGGTCAGCAACGAGGCCGTGGCCGCCATGAGCAGGGCAGGGGCCAGCATGGCGGTCAGGATGGCGTAGTGCGCGAGGGCGGACTGGAGGACGGAGGGCATCGGGCGGGCGCGGGCGGGCGAAGGGGCTGGGCTATCATGCGGCAGGTCCCGTTTCCCAAGCGAGCACATGCCGAACCACATGGACAGTGAAGGCCGGTTGATCTGGATCGACCTGGAGATGACCGGGCTCGATACCGGCCGCGATTCGATCCTCGAGATCGCCACGATCGTCACCGACTCCAACCTGCAGGTCCTCGCCGAAGGCCCGGAGCTGGCGATCGCGCACCCTGTGTCGGTGCTCGAGGCGATGGACGAGTGGAACCGCACGCAGCACCGCAAGTCGGGCCTGTGGCAACGCGTCGTCGACAGCCACGTGACGCTCGACCAGGCCGAGGCGCGCACGCTGGCGTTCCTCTCCGAGTGGGTCCCCGCCAACGCGTCCCCGATGTGCGGCAACTCGATCTGCCAGGACCGCCGTTTCCTGCACCGCCTCATGCCGGCGCTGGAGAACCACTTCCACTACCGCAACCTCGATGTCAGCACCCTCAAGGAGCTGGCGCGGCGCTGGGCGCCCGCGGTCATGGCCGGCGTGCGTAAGCAATCGGCGCACACGGCCCTGAGCGACGTGCGCGATTCGATCGCCGAACTGGCCTACTATCGGCGTCACATGGGCCCCCTGTCGGGCCTGCCGACGGGGTAGGGTGCGCCGCTTCCTTGCACTGCTTGCGCTGTGCATCCTCGCTGCCGGCGCGCATGCCGCCGGCAAGCCGGTCAACGCCTACTTCCGCGAAACCTGGACCACCCGCGAAGGCCTGCCGCACAACCAGGTCAACGCGATCGCGCAGACGCCCGACGGCTATCTGTGGTTCGGGACCTGGGAAGGGCTGGTGCGTTACAACGGCCTGGAATTCCACGTCATCGACCGCCGCAACACGCCGGCGCTGCGGGACAACGGCATTCGCTCGATTCGCGTCGCGCCCGATGGCGCGCTCGTCGTCGGAACATCGCGCGGCGGCGTGAGCGTGCTGCGCAACGGTACGTGGCGCACCTACGGCAAGCGCGACGGCCTGGCGCAGGACGAGGTCATGGATGCGGTGCTCGACGCGAAGGGACGCCTGTTCGTCGCGACCGAGAGCGCGGGCCTGACGCGCATCGATGGCAACGGTCGCGCACGCCAGTACAACCAGACGACCGGGCTTCCGACGAACATCACCTTCGGGCTGGTGCGCGATCGCGATGATTCGGTGTGGTTGTCGACGGCCGCGGGGGTCGCGCACTTCGTCGGCGACAAGGCGCCCATCATTTACAACGAAGACGACGGCCTGCCCGCAGCACCGATCTTCCATCTCGAACAAATGGCCGACGGCACGTTGTACGCCGGCACCGAGCGCGGTGCGTATCGGCGCGTGGGCGAACGCTTCGAACTGGTTTCGCCCACCTTGCCGGCCGACGGCGTGCCCAGCCTCGTGCGCGATGCCGCCGGCGACCTGTGGGTCGGCACCGTCAACCACGGCCTGCTGCGCCTGGGCGCCGACGGCACGCTCGACGCGCTCAGCAGCCAGAAGGGACTGCCGAACAATCGCGTCGCGGCGCTGTTCGTCGATCGCGAAGGCAGCCTGTGGGCCGGCACGAACGCGGGCCTGTTGCGCCTGCGCGATGCGCCGTTCACGACCTTCAACACCGAGCAGGGCCTGAGCGACGACTACGTGCGCGCGATCGTGCAAGGCCGTGACGGCAGCATCTGGATCGGCACCAGCCGCGGGTTGAATCGCTGGAAGGACGGCAAGGTCGTCGATGTCCTCACCAGCGCCGACGGATTGCCGGGCGATTCGATCCTGAGCCTGCTCGCCGAAGACGACGACAGTCTGTGGGTCGGCACGTACGTCGGCGGGTTGTTGCGCCTGCGCAATCGCAAGGTGGTCGAGCACTACGACACGGCGAGCGGCATGCCGGGCAGCAACCAGGTGCGCGCACTCGCGCATGGGCGCGACGGATCGCTGTGGATCGGCACCTCGCGCGGCCTGGTGCAGAGGAAGGACGGCAAGTTTCGCATGTTCGGTGCGGCCGCGGGTTTGCCGCGCGATTTCGTGCTCGGCCTGCACGTCGCGCGCGATGGCGCAGTGTGGGTCGGCACGGCCAACGGCGCGGCGCGCGTGGTCGACGACCGTGCAGGGAACGAGCGCGTCGAACCGATCGACCTGCATCGCATGAACGATGCGCAGGACGTGTTCGCCTTCCACGAGGACAGCGACGGCACGGTGTGGATCGCCACCGACCGCGGCCTGGTGCGTTACCGCAACGGGCAGCTGGCATCGCTGGGTTTGTCGCAAGGTTTGCCGATCGACACCTTGTTCCAGGTGGTCGACGATCAGGCGGGCAGCCTGTGGTTGACGTCGAACCGCGGTGTGTTGCGCGTGGCGCGTCGCGATGCGCAAGCGGTGCTGGACGGCAAGCAGCGCACGGTGAATCCCGATCAGTTCGGCGAACCCGATGGCCTCGCCAGTAGCCAGGCCAACGGTGGCTCGGGGCCGGCGGCGATCCGCGATGCACAAGGCCGCTTGTGGGTGGCCACGGCGCGCGGCGCCGCGATGGTCGACCCGACGGTGTTGCACAGCTATCGCCGGCAATTGCCGCCGGTGGTGATCGAACAGGTGCTTGCCGACGATCGCGAGTTGCCCACGCAGTCGAAGCTGTTGTTGCCGCCGGGGACGCGCAAGCTCGAATTCCACTATGCGGGGCTGAGTTTCCAGATGCCACGCTTGCTGCGCTATCGCTATCGCCTCGAAGGCGTGGATGCGGGTTGGAACGAACGCGGCAACCAGCGCGTGGCGCAGTACACCAATCTCGGGCCCGGCAAATATCGCTTCCTGGTCACCTCATCGGCGCCAGGGCTGGGGCAGGGCTGGAACCCGGATACGACGGCGTTGGAGATCGAAATCCAGCCGCAGGTCTGGCAGAACGCCTGGTTCATGGCCGCGTGCCTGATCGCGCTGGCGATGCTGGTCTTCTTCTACATCCGCTGGCGCACGCGCAGCCTGCGCGTGCGCGCGATGGAATTGGAACGGGTGGTCGAGGAACGCACGCGCGACCTGCGCGAACAAGCCTCGCGCCTGTTGATCGCCGACGAAGACAAGACGCGGCTGTTGCACCAATTGCAGGACAAGTCCGAAGCCTTCGAACGCCAGGCGCGCGAGGATGCGCTGACCGGCCTGCAGAATCGCCGCAGCCTCGACGAAGGCCTGGCGCGCGCCTACGAGGCGGCGGTGCGCACGCAGCAGCCGCTGAGTTTCGCGTTGCTGGACATCGACAACTTCAAGCACATCAACGACGAGTATTCGCACGCGGCAGGCGATGAAGCGCTACGCGAAGTGGCGCGCGTATTGCTCGATGCGCTGAACCACGATGCATTGCTGGCGCGTTGGGGCGGCGAGGAGTTCGCCGTGCTGTTCCCGGCGACGACGCTCGAACAGGCGCGCGCACGCTGCGAAACCGCACGCGCGGCGATCGAAGCCCTGAACTGCGATGCGTTCGCGCCGGGGTGGCGCATGACGCTGAGCGGCGGCGTGTGCGACCGAACGGGTTTCGCGCACCACGAACGCCTCGTACGGCGCGCCGATCAGCTGCTGTACGAGGCGAAGCGGGCGGGAAGGAACCGGATCGTCGGTTAGCCCTTCGCCTTGGCCAATGCGAGCCAGGTGTCGACGACCGTGTCCGGATTCAGCGACACCGATTCGATGCCCTGTTCCATCAGCCACAGCGCGAGGTCCGGATGGTCGCTCGGGCCCTGGCCGCAGATGCCGATGTACTTGCCCTTGGCGCGCGCGGCCTTGATGGCCATCGACAGCATCTTCTTCACCGCCGGGTCGCGTTCGTCGAAGAGGTTGGCGACGATCGCCGAGTCGCGGTCCAGGCCGAGCGTGAGCTGCGTCAGATCGTTCGAACCGATCGAGAAGCCATCGAACATCTCGAGGAATTCATCGGCCATCAGCGCGTTGGACGGCACCTCGCACATCATGATGACCTTCAGCCCATCGCGGCCTTGCTCCAGGCCGTTTTCCTTCAGCACTTCGAGCACGCGGCGGCCTTCGTCGAGCGTGCGCACGAACGGGATCATCACCCAGCAATTGGTGAGGCCCATCGTGTCGCGCACCTTGCGCACCGCCTGGCATTCCAGCGCGAAGCAATCCTTGAAGGACGGATCGACGTAACGGCTCGCGCCGCGGAAGCCGATCATCGGGTTCTCTTCGTGCGGCTCGTACTTCGAACCGCCGATGAGGTTGGCGTATTCGTTGGACTTGAAGTCCGACAGGCGCACGATCACCGGGCTGGGCGCGACCGACGCGGTGATGGTCGCGATGCCTTCGGCGAGGCGGTCGACGTAGAAGTCCACCGGGCTCGCATAGCCGGCCATCTTGGCGTCGATCTTCTGCTTCGTCGCCGCATCCTGCTTCGAATACTCGAGCAGGGCCTTGGGATGCACGCCGATGTGCGAGGCGATGATCATCTCCAGGCGCGCCAGGCCGATGCCCGCGTTCGGCAACATGCCGAAGTCGAAGGCGCGGTCGGGGTTGGCGACGTTCATCATGATCTTCAGCGGCGCCGGCGGCATGTTCGCCAGGTCCGTCGTCGTGCGTTCGAAGGGCAGGGCACCGTCGTAGATGAAACCGGTGTCGCCTTCGGCGCAGCTGACGGTGACCGTTTCGCCGTCCTTGATGCGGTCGAGCGCGTCGCCCGTGCCGACGACCGCCGGCACGCCGAGTTCGCGCGCGATGATCGCCGCGTGGCAGGTGCGGCCGCCGCGGTTGGTGACGATGGCCGAGGCGCGCTTCATCACCGGTTCCCAATCGGGGTCGGTCATGTCGGCGACGAGCACGTCGCCGGGCTGCACGCGGGCCATGTCGTCGAGCGAGTGCACGACGCGCGCCACGCCCGCGCCGATCTTCTGGCCGATCGCGCGGCCTTCGGCGACGACGGTGCCGCGCTTTTCGAGGTTGTAGCGTTCGATCTGCGTCGCGTGGCCGCGCGACTTCACCGTTTCCGGACGCGCCTGCACGATGAACAACTTGCCGCTGACGCCGTCCTTCGCCCACTCGATGTCCATCGGGCGGCCGTAGTGCTCCTCGATGGTCAGCGCCTGGCGCGCGAGTTCGTGCACGTCGGCGTCGCTGACCGAGAAGGTGTTGCGCAGATTCTCCGGCGTGTCTTCGTTGCGCACGCGTTCGCCCGGCTTGTCCGAATACACCATGCGGATCTGCTTGGAACCGAGCGAGCGGCGCAGGATCGCCGGCTTGCCCTGGCGCAGCGTGGGCTTGAAGACATAGAACTCGTCGGGATTCACCGCACCCTGCACGACGTTCTCGCCCAGGCCGTAGCTGGCGGTGATGAACACCACGTCGCGGAAACCCGATTCGGTGTCGAGGGTGAACAGTACGCCGGAAGAACCGACGTCCGAGCGCACCATCAACTGCACGCCCGCCGACAGGAACACGTCTTCGTGCTTGAAGCCGTGGTGCACGCGGTAGGCGATCGCGCGGTCGTTGTAGAGCGAAGCGAAGACTTCCTTGACCTTGCGCACGACATCGTCGGCGCCGGTGACGTTGAGGAAGGTTTCCTGCTGGCCGGCGAAGCTGGCATCGGGGAGGTCTTCGGCGGTGGCCGAAGAGCGCACGGCGACCGCGAGTTCATGGCCACCGTTCTCCGCGCAGAGCTTGGCGTAGGCGGTGCGGATGTCCTGGTCGAGGTCGGGCTGCAGCGGGGCGTCGATCACCCAGCCGCGGATTTCCGCGCCGGCGGCGTTGAGGGCCGGCACGTCTTCCACGTCCAGCGTGGCCAGGCGGTCGAAGATGCGCTGGTGGAGATCGTTATGGGCGATGAAGGCCTTGAAGGCATCGGCCGTGGTCGCATAGCCGCCGGGCACGGAGACGCCGAGCTTCGCCAGGTTGCCGATCATCTCGCCGAGCGAGGAATTCTTGCCGCCCACCTGCGCCAGGTCGGTCAGTCGCAGGTCGTGCAGCCACAGGATGTTGGCGCTCAAGGCGTGGGGCTCCGGCATCGAAAGGGGGAGGGGACGTGGCGGGCGCGGGCCGCGCTGCCGCGAAGCGCGGTATTTTACAGACCCCGCGTCCTCATCGCCTCCACATGACCCAAACCCGCCCGGTCTTCTATGTTTCCGACGGCACCGGCATCACGGCCGAAACCATCGGCCACAGCCTGCTGACCCAGTTCGCCGACACGCGGTTCAGCACCGACCGCATCTCTTTCGTCGACACGGCCGACAAGGCCCGGGAGGCCGCCAACCGCATTCGTGAGGCCGGGCAGGTCGCCGGGGTGCGGCCGATCGTGGTCAATTCCTGCGTCGACAACGAGCTGTATCGGATCCTGGCCGAGAGCGGCGGGCTGATGCTGGACATCTTCGCGCCCTTCATCGAGCCGCTGGAGCGCGAGCTCGGCGAGCAGCGATCGATGCGGGTGGGGCAGGCGCACGGCATGGTGAACTTCGAGGCCTACCACCGGCGCATCAACGCGATGAACTACGCGCTCACGCACGACGACGGCATGAGCATGGATTTCGAGGACGCCGAGATCATCCTGGTCGGCGTGTCGCGCGCGGGCAAGACGCCGACCTGCGTTTATCTCGCGCTGCATTACGGCATCTGCGCGGCCAACTATCCGTTGACCGAGGAAGACCTCGAAGCCGATCGCCTGCCGGCGAAACTGCGCCCGCATCGACACAAATTGTTCGGGCTGACGATCGATCCGGTGCGGCTGCACCAGATCCGCCAGGAGCGCCGGCCGAATTCGCGCTACTCGCAATTGGATACGTGCAAGCGCGAAGTGGCGCAGGCAGAACACATCTTCCGCAACGAGCGCTTGACCACGTTGAGCACGACGCATACCTCGATCGAGGAGATCTCGAGCAAGGTGCTGACCACGTTGGGGATCCACCGGGAGATGTTCTGACAGCGTGAAACGCGGCCGGAATTTGGGATGGTTTTTGCGACGCGTTGCCGCGCGTTGGGAAACCAAACGTTATGCCTGCTGGAACGTGTCGTCAATGCTGCCGCGAAGGGTTTCCGGCGTGTAGGATCGGCCCATGAGCCGCATCGCATCCCGCACCGCGCGCATCCCGCGATTGAGCCGCTTCGGCTGGCTGATGGCGTTGTATGCAGAGAACCACGTGCGCCTGGTGCGCCTGTTCGAACCGCAACACCTCGCCGTCGGACGCTACGTTTCCAGCGTCGGAGACGGGCTCGACGTGGTGCTCGACGTCATCGAGATCCACGCCTATACCGTCGAACTGAGATTGAGCTACGCCATCCGCGATCCGCTGACCGGCCAGCCCGACCCCTCCGCGCACCTGCGGCTGTATCGCGATGCCAAGCAGGTCGAGGCCACGCACTGCTATGTCGGGCGCCGCTGGCAGGACGTCATCGGCATGTATCCGCCGCCGGCCGAAGTGGTGTGCCATCGCCTGCGCATGAACACCTTCCTCGGCAAGTGGATCCAGTACCTGGCCGAGCAGGGGCATGGCGTCGCGACACTGGTGCGCCTGCCCGACGACGCGGTAACGATCGCCGCCTGAGCGTCCGTAGCATTCGCATGAAGTTGTGTTCAAAAAAGTGTTGACGCTCTGCAGGAGCACCCCTAAACTTTCGGGCTCACCAGCAGTGGGGCCATAGCTCAGCTGGGAGAGCGCCTGCATGGCATGCAGGAGGTCGCCGGTTCGATCCCGGCTGGCTCCACCAAAAAATTCAAGCTGCAAACCGCTACTGTCCCCATCGTCTAGAGGCCTAGGACATTACCCTTTCACGGTAGCGACCGGGGTTCGAATCCCCGTGGGGACGCCAAACAAAAAACCCCTGATTCGTCAGGGGTTTTTTATTGCCTGCGATTTGGGATGCATGCCGATGGCAGGCGGGCATCTGCAGATGTTCGTCAGGGTCGACTGCATTGCAGTCTTCGCAGTTGTCGTCGGCCTTGTGGGCGGATGCTTCGATTCACATGCCGGTTCATCAGTGAGCACGCGCTTGACGGTGACACACCATGGGAATTCGTCGGCATCGAAATGATTGCGAAGGCGTTCGGTCGGCCATCGCGTCATGTCGGTCATGCTGAGACCTCAAAAGAATCGCGGACCTGGCGGAAGATCAGCAGGCTGCTTCAAGTGTGGAGGTTAGGAGAGACGGGGGGCCGGAGCGTGTGGCAGCCCGAAATGCCGCCCAGCAGGTGCAGACCCGTCTATAGCCCATTCGAGATACTACGTAAGATGCATTATGCGCAGTCTCTGATATAAGCACGGCTCGGTCCCCCTGAGTCCCCGACGATCTCCAGGCCCTTCCACCGCCTCATTTCCCACTCCGATGCGGCCCCACGTGGATATGCGTACTCGCATCCCCGACTTCGCCGCCGTCGTCGGTGACGCGCACGGTAACGATGCGGTGCTCGGTTTCCGGAACCTGCACGGTCACTTCGAACGGCGGCTCGCTGCGTGATCCCACCGGGACGAACTTGGCCTCGAACAGATCGCTGTCGGCCAGGAAGAATTCGACGTTGCGGATCTTGCCGTCGGCGTCCGTGGCATCGGCCGTCAGGATGACGGTGCCCGGCGCGTCGCCCACGCGCGCCTGCAGGCTGACGACCGGCGGCAGGTTTTCGACCCCCAGGACCAGGCGGTCCTCGGACGTCGTCAGGCCTTCGCTGTCTTCGGCGACCACGCGCAGTCGCTGCGGACCGACGGTCGGCGTCCATTCGAACGTCGCGGCGCCCGCCTCCGACTGCACGGGTTTGTCGTCGACGAACAACGTCACCTTGCGGATCTCGCCGTTGGGATCGACCGCATCGACGTTCAATTTCATCGGCTGGCCTGCGTGTACGAGCGCGTCGTCGAGCGCCATGCGCACGCTCGGTGGTTCTGACGCGTCGGCGCGGTTGGCCGCGAGCGCTGCATCGAAGATCAGATCGTCCTGTGCGTTGTCTTCGTATTGGTGCACTTCGACGGCGAGTACGTTGCTGCCTTCGCGTAAGACGTCGGTCGGCAGACGCACAGGGAAAAACGCGAGTTCCGCCGCGCCCGTCACCGGCTTCAGGACCTGTTTGTCGAAGTTCGACCGATGCACCTCGCGGCCATTGAGATACACGACTGCGCCATCGTCCGCGCGCAACCGAAGGGTCAGCTCGCGCAACGCCCGCGGGTCCTGCACGTCGAAGTGTTTGCGGAAGTAAGCGACCTTGGTCCCGGGCGACACACCGGTCATCGCTTCCAGGTGCGGCGCGAAGCCCAGCGGCGCCGGCGCTTCCTGCCACTGTGCATCGTCGTACTCCACCGTCGTCCAATCCGAAGGCGGCTGGTCGAAGGTCGCATGCCGCCACACGCCGCGCGCGTTGACCAGGTTGAGTTGCGAGACGTCGACGTCGAACCGCACGCCGCCGACGACGCGCGGCTCCCTGCAGTCGGTTCGCGTCTGCATGACGTCGAACGACAACGGCTCCTTCATCGGTTTGTAGTCCTCGCGCAAATGGAACACGACCTGCAGCGGAAACCGCTCGCCGGGTTGCAACGCGATGCCATCCAACGCATCGCGTTGCGCACGCAGCCGATGGAAAACGGTGTCCTTCGGCAGGGCGAGTCTGCCCTGCTTCGCCAGTCCCCTCCCCCGCTTTGCCTGGCCGCTGATCCGGTCCGACAACGCGGCCGGCATGCCCACGTCGATCGCTTCCACCGACTGCCCGAGCTGTGCATAACGCTGCGGCACTTCGCGGAACTGCAGCGAGGTCGTCATCGGTGCGTCGGTGTCGTTGCCGATCATCATCGCCATCACCGCCGTCGTGCCGGCGAAGTTGTCGAGGACCTGGATGTTCCGCCAGGCCAGGTTGTTGCCGTTGCGGACATTGGTGGTGACATTGGTCCCTTCGGCGGTGCTGATCGGCGTGACGCGCGCCAACAGGCCGAATCCGTTCATGTCGCCCATGCACGCGTAGTCGGCCGGCTTGGGCGGATACCACGGGACTTCCAGGATCACCGCCTGCCCCGGTGCGAGCACGGGAACCGTGAGTGGTGCGAGGTCATAGATCGGCGGCGAGAGCACCGAGCGATCGAAGCTGGACTTGTTGACGATGAAACCGCCGGACGATGTCCAGGGATCGATCGGCGCGCCCGAGGGCACCACGCCGCTCCATGGGCGCAAACCGTTGACCAACACCGCGCTGGTCGCCGAGGAACCATAGGCGGTGCCTGCTTCCACGCGCGAGGCGTTCGCCCGCTGCCAACGCGCCCATTGTTCGTCGACCTTGCCATGCAGCAGGAAGAAGAACGGATCGCGCGTGGCCGAGGCGACGACCGCCATCGAACCGCCGGTGCCACCGATGTAACCGTGGTTCGCATCGTGGTTGGGCGTCTGCTCGATATTGACGCTGAAGTTTTCGGTGGCGACGGTGCCGCGGTAGTTGTTCCAGCCCAACTGCGTCGCATCCGACTGCGTTGCGGGGAGTCCCGTGCGCAGGTTGCGCACGACGCTCGCGCTTTCGGACGCAATCGGATCGAGCGCCGGCGACAGTGGCGCGCCCATGCCGGTGCCGCCGGTGCCGCGACCGGAGTTGCCCATGAAGCCCGCGGTGTAGAGATTCACGCCGCCGGTGCTGTTGGTCGGATCGGTCGTCCACTGCCAATACATCAATTTGACCCGCGGGTCGGCTTCCTGCAGCAACAGTTCCAGGCGATTGAGGAATTCCCGGTGCCACGGCAGGAAACCCGGGTTGTGGTGTTCGGGCGCACGCACGTGCACTTGCTGTTGCTTGGTCCAGTAGTCGTAGCCGGTGAGCAGTGCGAATGCGGGCGTGGTGGCGATTTCGATGTAGGCATCCCGCAATCTTTGGCGTTGCGTGGCGGTGGCCGTGGCGGCGTTGACGCGCGGCTTGGTGATTTCCGCGCCCGTGAGGCGATCGGCGCCGCACACCGTCGAGTAGGCATCCACCCAACTGGCCGGCCATGCCGGGCCCGCCGACGCTTTCGCCCAATACACATGCAACTGCTCGGTGCCGGCCGATGCCAAGGTACCGCGATTGCGTACGCGCACGTACACGTAATTCGGCAGGCCGAAACGCGGGTTGCGATATTCGGGATTCTGATGCGCCGCGGGGGTCCACGGTGGCGAGGCGGGATTGAACGCAGTTGGCCGCCAGTTGGGATCGGGGCTCGTGCGCACCCAGATGTCCTGGGAGACCCACATCGGCCCGGAATCGGGGTTGGGCTGCACGCCGGTATCGGCGGGCGTGTCGCGGATGTACAGGTCCGCCTGGGCGATCGCTGCGTTCGCGGCGCAACACGCAAGCGCGGCGACGGCGAACTGCTGCAACCTGAAGAGCTTGCGCATGACGATCTCCTTGCGCCCCTGCCATCAGGAAGGACGCAATCAATCGCCCGGATGGGTCACTGCGCGCGAATGGAGCAACGAAAGCCGCATTCATCCCGTCGGCGTCGCCCTGCACTCACAGGCCTTTGCACGCGGCGTGCACCTTGTCTCCCAACGCACGCAACTGCTCGAATGTGCGCTCCAGCCCCAGCCCGGCGAGCACGCGCTCTTCTTCGGCGCGCGCCGCGGCGCACGCCTGGCGCTGGCGATTGCGCTTGTCGCCCTTGGCGGGCTTCGCGCCACCGAGCGCCGATTTCTGCGCACTTCCCTTCCCCGCTTTCGCGGGCTTCGATTTCGCGACCTGCGCCTGCGCGGGCGCGATCTCCGGTACGGCGATGGTCTTCGTCAAACGACTCCCGGCCTCGCACGGTGTGTCCTGGTAGGACACGGCGCCATCGGCGGCCACGCATCGCGACAACTCCGCGGCGCAGGACAGGCCCGGCGCGATCGACAGCACGAAGCACCACGCGAACCGTTGCATGTCGGCATCCTTGCCTTCGCGACCGGCGAGAGGCCGGACTTCCTGTGGGTCCAGATTGCCGATTCTGCGGCGCTGTATCTGTCAGGAAACTCCGCGACCTGATGTCAGGTTTCTACCCGATCAATCAATCTTCGATCACACGCCAGGTATTGCGCCCGGCGGACTTCGCTTCGTACAAGGCCTTGTCGGCCAACGCGAGCAATGCCGTCGCCGACGCCGCCTGCTGCACGAACGCGATCCCGATGCTCGTGCCCATCTGCAGTTGCACGCCCTCGAACACCACCGGCGCGCGCACCACCGTCAACACCTTCTGCGCGATCACCTCGGCGACTTCGGGCGTGCGTGCGTCCTCGATCAACACGACGAACTCGTCGCCGCCCAGGCGCGCCACCGCGTCCACGTCGCGCACGCAGGAAGACAGCCGCTCGGCGAAGGCCTGCAACACCGCATCGCCGGCCAGGTGGCCATGCACATCGTTGATCGCCTTGAACTTGTCCAGGTCCAGCGACATCAACACCAGCGGCGAGGCTTGCCGTCGCGACCGCGCGATCGCCTGCGCCAGGCGTTCATCGAACTGGCGCCGGTTGCCCAGCCCCGTCAATGCATCCACGCGGGCAAGCTTCGCCAAGGCCTGCTCGGCTTCCTTCAGCGGCGTGATGTCGAAGGTCAGCGCGTAGAAGCCGCGATGCGTTCCATCCGGCGCGACATCGGGCACGAAGTGCGATTGCAGGTACCGGCCGCCCGACGACATGCTCGGACCGCGCTCGAACTTCTGCTCCTGCCCTTCCAACGCACGATGGATGAAAGGCGCCCATTCGGAATAGGCCTCGTCCCCGCGCGCGTCGCGGATCGTGCGCCCGAGCAGTTCCTCGGGCTTGCGCCCGAACAAGCGCTCGTAATAGGCATTGATGAAGGTGTAACGCTCCTCGGCGTCGATGTGCACGATCAACGCGGGCATGTTGTCGGCCACCGCGCGCAGGCGCGATTGGCTTTCGTCCAGTGCCGCCAGCGCCTCCATTCGCTTGCTGATGTCGCGCGCCGAGGCGACGAGCTCCCACGGCGCGCCGGGGTCGCCGCTTTCCACGCGCGTGGCCGCGACTTCGACCCAGCGCTCCTGGCCATCCTTGTGCAGGATGCGGAAGGTCACCGGTTCCGAGATCCCGGTCTGCGCGATGCGTTGGAAAGCCGCCGACGCCTCCGGAATATCTTCGGGGTTCACCAGGTCCCAGCGCGCCCGCAGGAATTCCTCCGGCTCATAGCCGAGCACGTGGCGGATAGCGGGCGAGACATACGACGGCGCGCCCGCCGCCGACATGCGCACGACCAGGTCGCGGCTGTGATCGGCGAGCGTGCGGTAACGCACCGTCAGCCGGCGACGCTCCGACAACACCGTCGCCACCGGAAACGCGATCAGGCAAGTCGCCGCGATGAACAATTGCAGCAACAAGGTGCGCTCCAACAGGGAGGGCGCGCGAACCAACGCGAACGGGCCGGTATCGAATGCCGTCGCGATGCCGCTCAGGATCGCGATGACCACGGTGGCACCCACCACGCCCGCGAAGCCGTGTCGGAACACCACCAGCAACAAGGGCACGAACACCAGGAACAGCAGCGGCATTTGTTCCTGCGTGAACACAACCGCGGACACCGCGAGCACCGTGCCCATGCACAGCCCGTAGTCGAGATGGCGTCCGCTGCGCCCGAAGAGCCACCGCCCTTCCCTGCGCGCGACGACCATCAGGGTGGCCACGATCACCATGCCGATGACGTGCGCGCCATACCAGGTGAGAAAGACCGTGCCGAAGGATGTACCGCCGGTCGAGACGTGGACGACAGCGACGATCAGCGCCGACAGAGCGCATGCAATCAAGGTCGATGCGGTGGCCGTGAACGCCAGCGTCATCAGCCGCGCGGCATCGGTGACGTCCGGCACGCGATGGCGGATGGCGCCGGCGACGCAGGCGATTTCGATCACGCTCGCCAGGGAATTGGCGATCGACATGACGACCGGATCGCCATGCGCGAGGCGCGCGATGAAATCGCCGGCCCACCCTGCGGCGAACCACCACGGCCATTGCCGCGTCGGCCTGAACAACAACACGCCGACCACGATGCCGTTGGCGATCCACACCGACGCCACGCTGCCGACCACGCGCGTGAGGTCGATCGCGATCCATGCGAAGACCGCGGTGGCGATGGCGAGCAGGAACAGGCGGCCCGGGGTTCCGGGCCACCGTTGGATGCGCGCGGACGGGCTCACCACGCGCGCACCCTGCAGGACTGTCTCAGCGGCCGCGCCCCAACCACCATGCGATCGGCACGCTCGCGATCAACAGGCCCAGGCCCGAATCGAGCAATGCACCGACGGTGAAATCCATCGGAAACCGATACCAATTCCAATACGGCACGCTGGTCGTCAGCCAGGCCATTACCCCGAGTGCGCCGCCCATCAGCACGCGCTTGCCGAAGGACACCGGCGCGAGCGACAGGATCCACGCGGCGAACAACGCGACGAGCACGTCGATGACGAACTGCTTGGCCAGCGCCGGCCCCATCGTCTGCAGGTTCGGGTTCGGCGTGGGGTCCCACACGACGAAGGCCGAGGGCGCATCCTTGTATTTGGTGGTGAAGGCATTCATCGCCTCGGCGTCGCGCCACATCGCCGGGTCCATGCCGGGGATCATGTACACGCCCGCGCCCTTGTCGGCGCTGGCCTGCAACGCGGTCATCGCCGCATCCTGGTTGCTCGCCACCTTCATGCCCATCTCGCCGATGGGCAACACGACGTGGGCGATGGCGCCCCACAGGAACAACACGATTCCGCCGATCAAGCCGGCGACGAAAGTCCGCATGCCCGTCCCCTTGAGTGCGCGGCGGATGCCGCGGGCCGAGGATGCACCGGGGCCGCCCCACCGGGCAACTCAATACGGGGGGCGAATCCAGCTCGCCGTGCGTGCGCCGAACCACACGAGCATCAGGCCTGCGACCAGCGTCACACCGAGATAGACCAATGCCTGGTCGCTGCGTTGCGAGCGCGAGAACAGCAGGCACTCGAGCATCAGCGCCGAATAGGTCGTCAACCCGCCGAGGAAACCGACGATCAGCAGGGCGCGCCAATACAAGGCCGAAGGACCGCGATTCTCGAGCCAGATCGCGATGAAACCGGCGAGGAAGGACCCTGCGAGGTTCACGGCCAGCGTGCCCCACGGCCATCCATCGCCCACGCGTCGCAGCAACGCGCCACCGACCCAGAAGCGCCCGGCGGCACCGAGCGCGCCACCGAGCATCACCAACATCAACTGTTGCCACCATGCGCTCATTCGGCCAATTTACCGTGGCGTTGCTGCAACGGCCAGAGCACGATCCCGGCGCACAACGCCAACGCGGCACTGGTGCCGAACGCGATCATCGGCGCGCCGTTTTCCCACAACGCGCCGAACACCGCCGACGCCGGCAACAACAACAGGCCGGTGACGAGGTAATACCAACCGAAGGCCGTGCCCGCGCTCTGCGCGGGAATCAGATCCGCGACGAGTGCGCGTTCGGCGCCTTCGATGGTCGCGGTGACCAGTCCGTAAGCCGGGAACAACACCCACAGCCAGTGTTTGTCGATGGGCACCACGCCCAACAACACGTACAGCAATGCATAACCGGCCCAGCCCGCGAGGATCAGGCGCTTGCGCCCGACGCGATCGGACAGCGCCGACAACGGCGTGGAGGCCAGTGCCGCCACTGCGGAGAAGGACGCCCACAACAGCGTGATCTGGCTCGCCCCGAGGCCCAGGCCCTGTGCACGCAACAGCAGGAACATGTTCGATGCGTTGCCGAGCGTGAACAACCCCAGCGCGAACAGATAACGGCGATACGGCGCCGGCAATGCGGAAAAGCGCCAATCGATCGGGCCGCTCGATTTCACTTGCGCGTGTTCGGGTTCGCGCAATCGCAAGGCCATGAACAACACGACGACCGCAGGCACGAAGGCGCACAGGAACACTTGCCGCAAGGAAAACCCCATCGCGAGCAACGCCGCCGCAACCAGCGGGCCGACCACCGCGCCGGCGTTGTCCATGCCGCGATGCAGCCCGTATGCGAGCCCACGCTGCTCCGGTGCAACGCTCGCCGCCAGCATCGCGTCGCGCGGTGCCGAGCGCAGGCCTTTCCCCACGCGATCGACGAATCGAAACACCAGCACGCCGAACCAACTGGTCGCGATGCCGATCAAGGGCCGCGCGATCCCCGCCAGGCCATACCCGACGACGACGAACGGCTTGATCCGCCGCATGCGATCGGCCAGCGCGCCGGAGAACAACTTCAACAGGCTGCTCGCCGCTTCGGCGACGCCTTCGATCCAGCCCAGGGCCTTCGGCCCTGCCATCAAGACGCTCGCGATGTACAGCGGCACGAGCGGATAGATCATGTCGCTCGCCGCGTCGTTGACCAGACTGATCGCACCCAGCAGCCACACCGTCTTCGGCAGGCTTGCCAGCGCGCGGCGCATCAGGCGTCGTCTCCGTCGGATTCGCCACGCGCTTTCGAACGCGCGGCGCGCAAGGCGTCGAGCTTCTCCTTCATGCGCGCTTCCAGCCCGCGATCGGTCGGCGCGAAGTACACGCGCTCGCCCATCGCATCGGGGAACCCGGTCTGGTCCAGCGCGATGCCGCCGGCCGCGTCGTGATCGTACTGGTAGCCCTTGCCGTAGCCGAGTTGTTTCATCAACTTCGTCGGCGCATTGCGGATGTGCATCGGCACCTCGAGCGTGCCGTATTCCTCCACGTCGCTGCGCGCCTGGTTCCAGGCGGTGTAGGCGGCGTTGGATTTCGATGTCGTCGCCAGGTAGATCGCGACTTGCGCCAATGCGAGGTCGCCTTCCGGACTGCCGAGGCGGTCGTAGGTCTCCCACGCGTCCACGGCCATCTGCAATGCGCGTGGATCGGCCAGGCCGATGTCCTCCACCGCCATGCGGGTCAGCCTGCGCGCCAGGTAACCGGGGTCGGCGCCGCCATCGAGCATGCGCGCAAGCCAATACAAGGCCGCATCGGGGTTCGAACTGCGCACCGATTTGTGCAACGCGGAGATCTGATCGTAGAACTGGTCGCCGCCCTTGTCGAAGCGGCGCGTGCGATCGGCCAACACCTGCGCGAGCGTCTGCTCGGTGAGGGTGCCGCCCTCCCCCGCCAGGTCGGCGGCGATTTCCAGGAAGGTCAGCGCGCGACGCACGTCGCCATCGGCGGCGCGGGCGATGAGGAGCAGTTGCTCGGGCGCGATTTGCAATGCGCGATCGCCGAGCCCGCGCTCGGTATCGTCGAGCGCACGTTGCAACGCGACGACGATGTCTTCGGGCGACACCGATTCCATCACGTGCACGCGGCAGCGCGAGAGCAGCGCGGAGTTCAATTCGAACGACGGATTCTCGGTGGTCGCGCCGACGAACAGGATCGTGCCGCGTTCGATGTGCGGCAGGAACGCATCCTGCTGCGCCTTGTTGAAGCGATGCACTTCGTCGACGAACAACACGGTGCGACGCCCTTGCGAAAAGCGCAGCCCCGCTTCGGCGAGCACCTGCCGCACTTCGGGCAATCCGACCAGCACCGCGGAGACCGCGCGGAATTCCGCGTCGGCATAAGTGGCGAGCAATTGCGCGAGCGTCGTCTTGCCGCAGCCCGGCGGGCCCCAGAGGATCATCGAATGCACGTGGCCGGATTCGATGGCGCGCCGCAAGGCCGAACCCGGCGCGAGCAGGCGACGCTGGCCGACCATTTCGTCGATCGTGCGCGGCCGCATCCGCTCGGCGAGCGGACGCAGTGCGTCGCGATCCACGCTCAGGAGGTCGGCTTCGGGAATCTCGGGGGTGCGCTGTCTGACCACAGCGCGATGATAACGATCAGCCGCCCGCGACGACGTCGACGCCCTTCGGCGGCGCGAAGGAGAAGGTGCCCTTCGCGAAACCGGGGTTCTTCTTCCAGGCCGAGAATTGCAGCTCGGTGCGCTGGCCCAACGGGTCGACGATGCGCATGTGCTTGAGGCCGGCCTTGTCGAAGCCCAGGCGCGCGGATTCGAAGCTGGCGTTGTCGGGGCTGCGCGGGCGCAGTTCGATCCAGTCCAGGCCCTCGGCGGCGGGCAACTCGGTCACCGCGAATTCCTTGTCCAGGCGCGTGGGATCGATCAGCGCGGTCAGCGGCGAGCTGCGCTCTTCCACGCCCTGCGCGCGCTTGGTGACCTGCTTGAGGTCGGGGTCGTAGACCCACACGGCCTTGCCGTCGGCGACGATCACCTGCTCGAAGGGCTTGGCGTATTCCCAGCGGAAGTTGCGCGGCGCGGACATCGCGACGCGGCCGCTGGAGGCTTCCTTCTTCTTGCCGTTGGCATCGAAGACCTGCTGGGTGAACGTGCCGTCCAGGCCCTTGAGGTTCTTCGTGAACGCGGTGAGGTCGTCGCGGCCGCCGGCGTGGGCGGCGGTGGCGAACAGCGCGGTGGTCAATGCGAGCGTCAACAGGCGCATGGCGGGAAGTCCCACGAAAGTCGTTGGGGCGAAGTCTGCCCGGGGGCGGATGAATGGGGGCTCACGGCCCCGCGCGGTCTATTTCGGCGGCGGCGGGGCCAGCACGCTGCGATCGCCGTTGTGTTCCGGCGGCGTCACCACGCCGGCCGCTTCCATCGCCTCGATCAGGCGCGCGGCGCGGTTGTAGCCGATCTTCAGGCGGCGTTGCACGCCGGAAATCGACGCACGCCGCGTCTCGGTCACGATGCGCACCGCTTCGTCGTACAGCGGATCGGATTCATCGCCGCCACCGCCGCCCGATTCGGGCAGGCCGGTCGCACCGACGACCACGCCGTCGCCCAGGGTCTGCACTTCGTCGAGCACGCCGTCGATGTAATCGGGCTTGCCGCCGACTTGCTTGAGATGTTCGACGACGCGATGCACTTCTTCGTCGGAGACGAACGCACCGTGCACGCGTTCGGGCATCGCCGTGCCCGGCGGGAGGTAGAGCATGTCGCCGTGGCCGAGCAGCGTTTCGGCGCCCGACTGGTCGAGGATCGTGCGCGAGTCGATCTTGCTCGAGACCTGGAACGCGATGCGCGTGGGGATGTTCGCCTTGATCAGGCCGGTGATGACATCCACCGACGGGCGCTGCGTCGCGAGGATCAGATGGATGCCCGCCGCACGCGCCTTCTGCGCCAGGCGCGCGATGAGCTCTTCGACCTTCTTGCCGACGATCATCATCATGTCGGCGAATTCGTCGATGAACACGACGATGAAGGGCAGCGTCTCCAGCGGACGCGGCGCTTCGCCGAGTTCCGGGTTGGGCTTGAACAGCGGATCCATCAACGGCTGGCCGGCGTCGATGGCGTCCTTCACTTTCTTGTTGAAGCCGGCCAGGTTGCGCACGCCGACGGTGGACATCAGCTTGTAGCGGCGCTCCATTTCGGCCACGCACCAGCGCAGGCCGTTGGCGGCTTCCTTCATGTCGGTGACCACCGGCGCCAGCAGATGCGGGATGCCCTGGTACACGGACAACTCCAGCATCTTCGGGTCGATCATCAACATGCGCACGTCCTTCGCGGACGCCTTGTACAACAGCGACAACACCATCGCGTTGACGGCGACGGATTTACCCGAGCCCGTCGTACCGGCGACCAGCAAGTGCGGCATGCGCGCGAGGTCGGCCACCGTGGGCCGGCCCGCGATGTCCTTGCCGAGTGCGAGCGTCAACGGGCTGGGCGACTTGTCGTATTCCTTCGACCGCAGCAACTCGCTGAGATAGATCATCTCGCGCGAGGTGTTCGGCGTTTCCAGGCCGACCACCGACTTGCCGGGGATGACGTCGACCACGCGCACCGACTTCACCGAAAGGCCGCGCGCGATGTCCTTGTCGAGCGAGGAAATCTGGCTGACCTTGACGCCCGGTGCGGGCTCCAGTTCGAAGCGCGTGATCACCGGGCCCGGATAGGCACCGACGACCTGCGCATCGATGCGGAAATCCTTGAGCTTGAATTCGATCTGGCGCGAGAGCGTCTCGAGCGTTTCTTCGCTGTAACCCTTCACCTGCGGCTTGGGGTCGTCGAGCAGCGCGAGCGGCGGAATCCCCGTGCCGTCGCCGGTATGGAACAGCGGGATCTGCGTTTCGCGCTTGGCGCGATCGCTCTTTTCGACGACGGGCGCCGGCGGCGGTTCGATCTTGACCGGCGCACGCTTGGCGCGCAGTTCGGTTTCGACCTTGCGTGTCTCTTCGCGTTCTTCGCGCAAGGCGCGCGCCTGTTGCCATTCGGCCGCCTGCTGCGTGCCGCGGCGGAACAGCGGCGGAATCTTGAGCACCCAACCGCCGATGCGATCCATCACCGTCAGCCACGAGATGCCCGTGGCGAGCGTGGTGGAAATCAGCAGCAGCGCGACGAGGAAGAGGTTGGCGCCGACCGGCCCGAAGCCGTGGTACAGCGAACGGCCGACGATCTGGCCGAGGATGCCGCCGCTGCCCGCCGAGAAATCCGGCGCACCGCCGATGCGCAGGTGCAGGAAGCCCGTCGCCGAAACGAGGAAGCCGACGATGCCGACCAACCGCAACGCAGGCCCGAGGTCGGCATCACCATCGCCATCGCTGTCCATGCCGAACAAGGCGATCCAGGCGATGAGCCCGAGCATGATCGGCAGCAGGAAGGCGACGTAACCGCACAGGTACAGCAGCACGTCGGCGGTCCACGCCCCCACGATGCCGCCGAAGTTGTGCAAGGGCGCGGTGACGCTGCCCGAATGCGACCAGCCCGGATCGGCCGGCGAGAAGGTCCACAGGCTCGCCATCAGGTAGGCGAGCACGGGGGCGATGGCGATCAGCGCGAGGTCGCGCCACAGGCGCTGGCGGCGCACGCCGCCGCCCGCGGCGGCCGGAGCCGCCGCGTTCTTGCGCCTGGATTTCCCGCCTTCCAAAGCCACCGGCCTTGCCGACACGTACGACCTGCCTTTAGGTGTATCCCCTAGGGCCTTGATCCTACGTCAAACTTTCATGTCCTGCAGCGCCGGATGCACGATTTTCCCGGCTTCCACATTGATGCCGCGCACCAGCGCCTCGTTGGAACGCCAGTTGCCCGAAGCGAGCTTGTTCACCCACGGCAGGATGGCCGCGCAGATGGCCTGCGAGGAGGTCTGCGGCACGGCGCCCGGCATGTTGGTCACGCAGAAGTGGGTGACGCCCTCTTCGACGTAGGTCGGTTCCTTCCAGGTGGTCGGGCGCGAGGTTTCGAAGCAGCCGCCCTGGTCGATCGAAATGTCGACGACGACCGAACCGTCCTGCATGCCCTTGAGCATTTCGCGGGTCAGCACGTGCGGCGCGCGGGCGCCGGTCACGAGCACGGCACCGACGACCAGGTCGGCCGAGGCCACTTCGCGCGCGACGACGTCGGCATAGGGATACAGCGCGGTCACGTTGTTGCCCATCGCCATCATTTCTTCCATGCGGTCCTGGCGCATTTCGAACACGACCACGTTCGAACCGCCCGCCGCTGCGAGCTCGGCCGACGCACGGCCGGCCTTGCCACCGCCGAACACCACGACCTTGCCGCGCTCGGTCGACGGCAGGCCGCCGAGCAGCTTGCCCTTGCCGCCTTCGGGCTGGTGCAGCAGGTGCGTACCCACCTGCACCGCGATCTTGCCGGCGATCACCGACATCGGCGCCAGCAGCGGCAGATCGCCGTTGGGCAGCTCGACGGTTTCGAACGCGACGCCGGTCAGGCCGATGTCGAGCAGTTGGCGCGTGAGCTTGGGCTCGGCGGCCAGGTGCAGGTAGCAGAACAGCAGGTGGTCCTTGCGCAGGAGCGCCAGGTCGCCGGCGATCGGCTCCTTGACCTTCACGATGAGTTCGCCCTTCTCGTACAGGGCGGCCGCGTCGGCGGCGATCTTCACGCCGAGCTGGGTGTATTGCTCGTCCTTGAAGCCGCTCTTCAGGCCCGCGCCCTGCTCCAGCCACACTTCGTGGCCGCGCTTGACGAGGTCGCCTGCCGCCGCCGGCACCAGCGCGACGCGGCCTTCGAGGGTCTTGGTTTCCTTGGGGACGCCGATCCGCATTGCAGTGTTCTCTTCGTGGGGAGGCGCAAGCGCCTTGTGTTGTCGTGGGGGCGCCGCCACTATTCCGCGACGCGACGAGGGATGAAAAACCAGTCGCGCATCTTACGCGAACTCCCCACCGGACGCCCCTGCATGACTTCTGCGAAGCACTGCTCCCTGCTCATCCTCGGCTCAGGCCCCGCGGGCTGGACCGCGGCCGTTTACGCCGCGCGCGGCAACCTCAAGCCGGTGGTGATCACCGGTCTGCAACAGGGCGGCCAATTGATGACGACCACCGAGGTCGACAACTGGCCGGGCGACGTGCACGGCCTGATGGGCCCGGCCCTGATGGAGCGGATGCAGCAGCACGCCGAGCGCTTCGAAACCGAGATCATCTTCGACCAGATCCACACGGCCGACCTCTCGCAACGCCCCTTCCGCCTGAAGGGCGACTCGGGCGAATACACCGCCGATGCGCTGATCATCGCGACGGGTGCGACGGCGAAGTACCTGGGCCTGGAATCGGAGCAGAAGTTCCTGGGCCGCGGCGTCTCCGCGTGCGCCACGTGCGACGGCTTCTTCTTCAAGGACATGGACGTGGCGGTCATCGGCGGCGGCAACACCGCGGTCGAGGAAGCGCTGTACCTGTCGAACATCGCGCGCAAGGTGTACGTCGTGCATCGCCGCGACACGCTGCGCGCCGAAAAGATCATGCAGGACAAGCTGTTCGCGAAGGTGCAGGCCGGCAAGATCGAAACGATCTGGCACCACACCGTCGACGAGGTGATCGGCAACGACGCCGGCGTCACCGGCCTGCGCCTGAAGTCCACGCAGGACGGTTCGACGAAGCAGATCGACATCCACGGCCTGTTCGTCGCGATCGGGCATACGCCGAACACCTCGCTGTTCGAAGGCCAGCTGGCCATGCACAACGGTTACCTCGAAATCCGTTCGGGTCTCTCCGGCATGGCGACGCAGACCTCCGTGCCGGGCGTGTTCGCCGCCGGCGACGTCGCCGACCAGGTGTATCGCCAGGCGGTGACGTCCGCGGGCTTCGGCTGCATGGCCGCGCTCGACGCCGAGAAATTCCTCGACAAGGAAGGCTGAGGCCGTCCGATGCACGCGCGCATCCTCGGCGCGCTGACCGATGTGCCCGCCGATGCGTGGGACGCGCTGCACGACGGCGGCAATCCCTTCGTCGCGCATGCGTTCCTGGCGGGCCTGGAACAACACCAATGCGTGCGCGCGTCGCTGGGCTGGGTGCCGGCGCACCTGGCCTTGTTCGACGGCGAAACGCTCGTGGGCGCGGCGCCGGGCTATCGCAAGCGCAATTCGCACGGGGAATTCGTGTTCGACCATGCGTGGGCGCAGGCGTACGCGCACCACGGATTGGCGTATTTCCCGAAGTGGCTCGGGGCCGTGCCCTACTCGCCCGTGACCGGCCCGCGGTTGCTGGCGCGCGATGCACAAACGCGCGCGTTGTTGGCCGCGGCGATCGTCGCGGTCGTGCGCGAAGCCGGGTGGTCCTCGGCGCACGTGAACTTCCACCGCGCCGACGAGGCGCCGGCCTTCGACGCGGAGTGGATCCCGCGCATCGACGTGCAATACCACTGGGAAAATCGCGGCTGGGCCGACTTCGACGCCTTCCTCGCGGCGATGGACCACAAGCATCGCAAGAACATCCGGCAGGAACGCGCCAAGGTCGCGCGCGCCGGCGTGCGCATGCGGATCGTGCATGGCGATGAAGCCAGCGAAGACGATCTGTCGGCGATGTACGGCTTCTACCTGCAGACCTTCCACGAATACGGCAACACGCCCGCGCTGACGTTGGAGTTCCTCCGCCACCTGGCGCGCACGATGCCGCGCGCACTGGTGTTGATGCTGGGCGAATTCGAGGGCGAAACCATCGCCGGCGCGCTCTGCCTGCGCGGCGGCGACACCTTGTACGGTCGTTACTGGGGTGCCACGCGGCTCATGCCCGGGCTGCATTTCGAAACCTGCTACTACCAGGGCATCGATTACTGCCTGCGCGAAGGCCTGCGACGTTTCGAACCCGGCGCGCAGGGCGAACACAAACTCGCGCGCGGCTTCCTGCCGACGTTGGTGCACAGCCGCCACTGGATCGGCGAGAAGGATTTCGCCGATGCGATCGCGCACTGGTGCGCCGAAGAAGCGGTGTCGGTGCGCCGCTACTGCGCGACCTTGCAGTCGCATTCGCCGTTCCGTTCCGAATGACGACGCGCATTCCCGTGCTGCTCGGCCCCGATCCGGTGTTTCCGCCGGTGGAACTGGCGCTGCGCGAACCCGATGGGTTACTGGCGGTCGGCGGCGACCTGGCGGTGCCGCGGCTGCTGGCGGCCTATCGGCACGGGATTTTCCCCTGGTTCTCCGCGGGTCAGCCGATCCTGTGGTGGTCGCCCGATCCGCGCATGGTGTTCCGCACCGATGGCGGCGTGCGGCTGTCGTCGAAATTCCGCCGCCAGTTGCGTGGATCGTCGTGGGTGGTGCGCGCCGACACGCGGTTCGCTGCGGTGATCGACGCCTGCGCGACCGCACCGCGCCCGGGCCAGCGCGGCACCTGGATCGTGCCGGTGATGCGTCGCGCGTATGTCGCGCTGCACGAACAAGGGCATGCGCACAGCATCGAAGTCTTCGACGGCGATCGCCTGGTCGGCGGGCTGTATGGCGTCTCGATCGGCGGGATGTTCTTCGCCGAGAGCATGTACAGCGCGGTGTCGGGAGGTTCGAAAGTCGCCCTGGCCGCACTCGCCCATCGCCTCCACGAATGGGGCTGGCCCCTCATCGATGCGCAGGTGGAGAACGACCACCTGCTCAGCCTGGGCGGGCAACGGCTGCCGCGCGATGCCTTCCAGCGCATCGTGGCGGACCGGGTCGGCCTGCCCGTGGAACCGGGCCCGTGGACGACGCGCTTCGGCGAACTGAACGCCGCGACCCTCGCCGACTCGCACGCCGGCTGAACCGGACGCTTGGCGCTCCAGCGCCGCGCGTGCCAGAATGCGCGACTTTGCGGGCGGCCGAACGCCGGACCGCCCTATCCGATCAGGAAATACATGGCCAAAGACGACGTCATCGAGTTCGAGGGTACGGTCACCGAAACCCTCCCGAACACCATGTTCCGGGTGAAGCTCGAGAACGGCCACGAAATCATCGCCCACATCTCCGGGCGCATGCGGAAGAACTACATCCGCATCCTCACCGGCGACAAGGTCAAGGTGGAAATGACGCCTTACGACCTGACCAAGGGACGCATTACGTACCGTATGAAGTAAATCACGCAAGTGGTTGAAACTTAAAAGAGAAAGGCGACCCGAAGGTCGCCTTTTTCGTTTCCGCCGGTTTCGATCGTCAGACCGTCACCGGCAACAGCTTCTCCGGCTCGGGCTGCGCCTCGACCTTCAGCTCGCCATCGACCACGTCGATCGACACCTTGCCGCCGCCGACCAGCTTGCCGAACAGCAACTCGTCCGCGAGCGGCCGCTTGATCTTGTCCTGAATCACGCGAGCCATCGGGCGGGCGCCCATCAGCGGATCGAAGCCATGCTGGGCGAGCCAGTCGCGCGCCGCCGGCGTGGCCGACATCGACACGTCCTTCTCGTGCAGTTGGACTTCCAGCTCGATCAGGAACTTGTCGACCACGCGCAGGATGTGGTCCATGCCCAGCGCCTGGAACTGCACCACCGCGTCGAGGCGGTTGCGGAATTCCGGGCTGAAGCTGCGACGGATCACTTCCATGGCGTCGGTGCTGTGGTCCTGGCGGGTGAAACCGATCGTGCGACGCGCGGCCTGCGCGGCACCGGCGTTGGTCGTCATCACCACGATCACGTTCTTGAAGTTCGCCTCGCGCCCGTTGGTGTCGGTGAGCACGCCGCGGTCCATCACCTGCAACAGGATGTTGAAGATGTCCGGATGCGCCTTCTCGACCTCGTCGAGCAACAGCACGCAATGCGGCGTCTTGACGATCTTCTCGGTCAGCAGGCCGCCCTGGTCGAACCCGACGTAACCCGGAGGCGCGCCGATCAGGCGGCTGACCGAATGCGGCTCCATGTACTCGGACATGTCGAAGCGCACGAGCTCGATGCCCAATTGCAGCGCGAGCTGGCGCGTCACTTCGGTCTTGCCCACGCCCGTCGGGCCGGAGAACAGGAAGTTGCCGATCGGCTTGTCGGGATTGCCCAGGCCCGAGCGCGCGAGCTTGATCGCCGAGACCAGCGTGTCGATCGCCGGATCCTGCCCGAAGATCACCATCTTCAGGTTGCGATCCAGGTTCTTGAGCACGTCCTTGTCCGACGCGCTGACCTGCTTGGTCGGAATGCGCGCCATCTTCGCGACGATCGTTTCGATTTCCTCGACATCGATCAGCGACTTGCGCACGGCGGCCGGCAGCAGGCGCTGGCGGGCGCCGGCTTCGTCGATCACGTCGATGGCCTTGTCCGGCAGCAGGCGATCGCCGATGTGCTTCACCGACAGGTCGACCGCGGCCTGCAGCGCTTCGTCGGCATAGGTCACGCCGTGGTGCGATTCGTAGCGCGGCTTGAGGCCATGCAGGATTTCGACCGTCTCGCCCACCGTCGGCTCGACGATGTCGATCTTCTGGAAGCGACGCGCGAGCGCGCGGTCCTTCTCGAAGATGCCGCGGTATTCCTGGAAGGTGGTCGAACCGATGCAACGCAGTTCGCCGGAAGCCAGCACGGGCTTGATCAGGTTCGACGCATCCATCGTGCCGCCCGATGCCGAGCCGGCGCCGATGATGGTGTGGATCTCGTCGATGAAGAGGATCGCGCCGGGGTGCTTCTTCAACTGCGCGAGCACCGCCTTCAGGCGCTTCTCGAAATCGCCGCGGTACTTGGTGCCCGCGACCAGCGCGCCCAGGTCGAGCGCGTAGATCACCGCGTCGGCCAGCACTTCGGGCACGTTGCCTTCGACGATGCGCTTGGCCAGCCCTTCGGCGAGCGCGGTCTTGCCCACGCCGGCTTCGCCGACGTAGAGCGGGTTGTTCTTGCGACGGCGGCACAACACCTGGATGGTGCGCTCGACTTCATCGGCGCGGCCGACCAGCGGATCGATCTTGCCGGCGAGCGCGAGGTCGTTGAGGTTGCTGGCGAATTCGGCGAGCGCGTCGCCCTTGTGTTCGCCCTCCTCGCCCTGGCGCGCTTCGTCCTGCGACTGCGATTCCTCGCCTTCGCCCGTGCGCGTGATGCCATGCGAGAGATAGTTGACGACATCCAGCCGCGTGACGTCCTGCTGATTCAGGAAATAGACGGCGTGGGAATCCTTCTCGCCGTAGATGGCGACCAGGACATTCGCGCCCGTGACTTCCTTCTTGCCCGAGGACTGCACGTGGTAGACGGCGCGCTGCAACACGCGCTGGAACCCCAGCGTGGGTTGCGTGTCGCGCCCGTCGTCGTCCGCCAGCCGCGCGACCGAGGTTTCGATCGCCTTTTCCAGCTCGTGGCGCAGGCGCGGGAAATCGGCGCCGATCGCCTTGAGCACGGCTTCGGCCGATGGGTTGTCGAGGAGCGCGAGGAGCAGGTGCTCCACGGTCATGAACTCATGGCGGGCCTCGCGTGCCCGCTTGTAGCACTGGCCGATGGTCTGCTCGAGATCCTTGCTGAACATGTTGCGTGGCCTCCGACGGCTTGGCCCTGTTAGGTATCCAGCGTCCTATATGGGGAACGCCAAATACCTTTTCCAGTGGCCTTCGTCAGGGCTTGCCGACAACGGCCGTTGCGAGGTGTTTACGCCTTTTCCATCGTGCACAGCAAGGGGTGCTGGTTGACCCTTGCATACTCATTCACCTGCGCCACCTTCGACTCTGCGACGTCGCGTGTGAATACTCCGCACACGCCGCGCCCGCGGGTGTGCACGTGCAGCATGACCTGGGTCGCCTTTTCCAGGTTCATGGCGAAAAACCTCATCAAAACGTCCACGACGAAGTCCATCGGCGTGTAATCGTCGTTGAGCAACAGGACCGAATACAGCGGGGGACGCGCCGTTTCGGGCTTGCTGGTTTCCACCATTGCGCCGTGGTCGCGCTCTTGATCGTTCTTTCGTGCCATGGGCGGGATTATACGGAGGCCCGCAAGCCCTCCCGACATGCGAGAGGTTGGACGGCCGCCAGCCGCGGCCGTCACAATGCCCCGTGGTGAAATCGCATTGACCCCCCGCAAGGACGACACCCCACGTGAGCTACCGCGAAGGCCGCTTCTGGCAACCCGACGTCACCGTGGCGACGATCGTCGTCCGCGACGGGCGGCTGCTCATGGTCGAGGAGCGGGTGAACGGCGCGTTGGTGTTCAACCAGCCCGCCGGCCACCTGGAACCCGATGAAAGCCTCGTCGACGCGGCCTTGCGCGAAACGCGCGAGGAAACCGGGTGGGACGTGCGCTTGACGGCCTTCGTCGGCGCCTATCAGTGGAAGGCCGAAACCGGCCGCCATTACCTGCGTTTCGCGTTCGCGGCCGAACCTGAAAACCATGATCCCGCGCGCCCGCTCGACACCGGCATCGAACGCACGGTGTGGATGACGCCGACGGAGCTGCAAGCCGCGCGCGATCGCCATCGCAGCCCGTTGGTGTGGCGCGTGGTGGCCGACCATCTCGCCGGACGTCGACATCCCTTGTCGATGGTGCAGCAGTTGGCCTGAACACTTGAGGCAAATCAGCCGCGTGGACGCGAAAACACAGGTGCGCACCATCGTCGGCATGTCCGGCGGCGTGGATTCGTCGGTCGCCGCCTTGTTGCTGCAGGGCCAGGGCGAGCCGATCGCCGGCCTCTTCATGCAGAACTGGGCCGACGACGGCAGCGGCGATTGCCGCGCCGACGAAGATCGTCGCGATGCGGTCGCCGTGTGCGGGCGGCTCGGCATCCCGATCCACTTCCGCGATTTCTCGGGCGAATACTGGAACGGAGTGTTCCAGCATTTCCTCGACGAATACGCCGCGGGGCGCACGCCCAACCCCGACGTGCTGTGCAACCGCGAAATCAAGTTCAAGCATTTCCTCGACGCGGCGCATGCCCTGGGCGCCGAACGCATCGCGACGGGCCATTACGCACGCGTGGATCACCAGGGCGGTCGCGTGCGCCTGCTGCGCGCGGTGGATCGCAACAAGGACCAGAGTTACTTCCTGCACCAGCTCGGGCAGGCGCAACTGGCGGCGACGGTCTTCCCGCTCGGCCACTTGCCGAAGGACCAGGTCCGCGCGATCGCGCGCGACGCCGGCCTTCCTACGCATGCCAAGAAGGATTCGACCGGCATCTGCTTCATCGGCGAACGCGACTTCCGCGAATTCCTCGCGCGCTACCTCCCTGCCCGCCCGGGCGAAATCCGCGATCCACAGGGGAACGTGGTCGGCGAACACCCCGGCGTTTTCTTCTTCACCCTCGGACAGCGCGAAGGCCTGCACATCGGCGGCGTGCGCGGACGCGATCCGGCGCCGTGGTACGTGGTCGACAAACGCGTCGAGGACAACGTACTCGTCGTCGACCAGGGCAGCGACAGCCCGCACCTGTATTCCTCGACACTCTGGTCGGAAGCCGCGCACTGGATCGCGGGCAGCCCGCCGGCAGCGCGTTTTGCGTGCACCGCGCAGACCCGCTATCGCCAGCACGAGGAGGCCTGCACGGTGGAGGTCGCCGACGATGGCACGCTGGCGGTACGCTTCGCCCGTGGCCAGCGCGCGGTCACGCCCGGGCAGTCGCTGGTGCTGTACGACGGCGATGCGTGCCTCGGCGGCGCGGTCATCGCCCGCACGGATGCGCGGACCGACGCGATGCTTTCGAAGGAGCGACAGAACGCATGACTGACAACCCGGCCCCGGCCAATTCGATCGAAGAACGCGTGCTCGCGCTCGCGGGGCTGGCGCAGGCCTTGCGCCAGGTGCGCCAGATCGCCGAAACCGGCCAGGCCGACACCGCGGTGCTGCAGACGGCGACCGACAGCGTCTTCCGCCTGGATGCCGACACGCCGGTCGAGGTCTATGGCGATGAACGCGCGCTCGCGCCGGGCATGCAGTTGCTGCTCGACTATTTCACCAGCGGCAACGACGCGCGCGACGAGCTCCTGCCGCGCCTGGCCTTCGCCGTGCTGCAACTCGAGCGCCGCTTCGTGCGCGAAGGCGCGACCGCGCAGAAAGTGCAGGAAGGCCTGCTCGCGCTCGCACCGACGGCGCAGCGCCTGGGCAGCACGCATCCGGACGTGCTCGGATCGCTCGGCACGCTGTATGCCGACACGGTGAGCCACCTGCGCCCGCGCGTGATGGTGCAAGGCAACCCGCATTACCTGGGCCAGGCCGCCATCGTTTCGGAAATCCGCGCGGTGCTGCTCGCGGCCCTGCGTTCGGCCGTGCTGTGGCGCCAACTCGGCGGCAGCTTCTGGGATTTCGTGATCCGCAGGCGCGCGATGGTCGGCGCCGTGCAATCGCACCTGCGTCCGTGAACACGGCAAAGGTGGGCGGGGACACCCCCGATCCGGCATAATTACGGGGCTCAGACCTGCGCATTCGCCGCGATTGCGCTGGCCCTCTCCCGCAAGACACCGGAGCCCCAACCGATGGCCGACTCCTTCGCCACCCGCGCCCAACTCGACGTCAACGGCAAGTCCCTCGCCTTCTACAGCCTGCCCCGCCTCGGCCAGCGTTTCGACCTGTCGAAGCTGCCGTTCTCGATGAAGATCCTCCTCGAGAACCTGCTGCGGCACGAAGACGGCGTCACGGTGACGCCCGAGCACATCGAAGCGGTCGCCACGTGGGACGCGAAGGCCGAACCGGACACCGAGATCGCCTTCATGCCCGCGCGCGTTGTGCTGCAGGACTTCACGGGCGTGCCCTGCGTGGTGGACCTGGCCGCGATGCGCGATGCGGTCACGCGCCTGGGCGGCGATGCCTCGCGCATCAATCCGCTGATCCCTTCCGAACTGGTGATCGACCATTCGGTGCAGGTGGACGTCTTCGGCCGCGCCGATGCGCTGGAACTCAACGGCGAGATCGAATTCTCGCGCAACATGGAGCGTTACAGCTTCCTGCGCTGGGGCCAGAAGGCCCTGAACAACTTCAAGGTCGTGCCGCCCAACACCGGCATCGTGCACCAGGTGAACCTGGAGAACCTGGCGCGCGTGGTCGTCGAACGCGAAGTGCAGACGCCCGACGGCCGCACCGAGCTGCAGGCCTTCCCCGACACCGTGTTCGGTACCGACTCGCACACCACGATGATCAACGGCATCGGCGTGCTCGGCTGGGGCGTCGGCGGCATCGAAGCCGAAGCGGCGATGCTCGGCCAGCCCTCTTCGATGCTCATCCCGCAGGTCGTCGGCTTCAAGCTCACCGGCCGCCTGCCGGAAGGCACCACGGCCACCGACCTCGTGCTTACCGTGACCCAGATGCTCCGCGCGCTGGGCGTGGTCGGCAAGTTCGTCGAGTTCTACGGCGACGGCCTGCAGCACCTGCCGCTGGCCGACCGCGCGACGATCGCCAACATGGCGCCCGAATACGGCGCGACCTGCGGCATCTTCCCGATCGACGCCGAAGCCCTGACCTACATGCGCCTGTCGGGCCGCAGCGAAGCGCAGGTCGCGCTGGTGGAGGCCTACGCGAAGGCGCAGGGCCTGTGGCACGACGCCAACACCCCGCACGCCACGTACTCGGCGACGCTCGAACTCGACCTGGGCGACGTCAAGCCCTCGCTCGCCGGTCCCAAGCGCCCGCAGGACCGCGTGCTGCTCGAGAAGGTCAAGGACAACTTCCACGCCAACCTCGAAGGCCTGATCGCCAATCGCGGCGCGAAGAAGAACGAAGTCGTGCGCTTCGACGCCGAAGGCGGCGACCAGCCGCAGGCCGAACACCTGGCCGCCAAGCCCAAGTCGAAGATCCGCATCGCCGACCAGGAATGCGAACTCACCGACGGCTCGGTCGTGATCGCCGCGATCACCTCGTGCACCAATACCTCCAACCCCGCCGTGATGCTCGGCGCCGGACTGCTCGCGCGCAACGCGGTTAAGCTGGGCCTGAAGGTCAAGCCGTGGGTGAAGACCTCGCTCGGCCCGGGTTCGCTGGTGGTCACCGATTACCTCCGCAAGGCCGGCGTGCTCGCCGACCTGGAGAAGCTCGGCTTCTTCGTCGTCGGCTACGGCTGCACCACGTGCATCGGCAACTCCGGCCCGCTGCCGGATGAAGTGTCCAAGGGCATCGCGGAAAACGAACTGGTCGTGGCGTCGGTGCTCTCGGGCAACCGCAACTTCGAAGGCCGCGTGCATCCCGAAGTGAAGATGAACTATCTCGCCTCGCCGCCGCTGGTCGTCGCCTACGCGTTGTCCGGCACGGTCGACATCGACCTGGTCAGCGAACCGATCGGCCGCGGCGCCGACGGCAAGGACGTGTACCTGCGCGACATCTGGCCGACCAACAAGGAAATCGGCGACATGATTTCCGCCACCGTCGGTCCGGAGTTGTTCGCACAGAACTACGCCGACGTGTTCAAGGGCGATTCGCGCTGGAACCAGATCGCCTCGCCCGACGGCGCGGCCTTCCAGTGGGACGCGGCGTCGACGTACATCAAGAACCCGCCCTACTTCGACGGCATGACGATGGACATCGGTTCGATCGCCGACATCCACGGCGCGCGCGTCATGGGCCTGTTCGGCGATTCGATCACCACCGACCACATCTCGCCGGCCGGCAACATCAAGAAGGACTCGCCGGCGGGCCGTTTCCTGCAGGCGCGCGGCGTGCAGCCGGCGGACTTCAACAGCTACGGCTCGCGCCGCGGCAACGACGACGTCATGGTGCGCGGCACCTTCGCCAACATCCGCATCAAGAACCTGATGTTCGGCGGCGAGGAAGGCGGCAACACGCTGTACTTCGACCGCGCGGGCAATCCGGGCGAAAAGCTGGCGATCTACGATGCGGCGATGAAGTACAAGGCCGACAAGGTGCCGCTGGTGGTGTTCGCGGGCAAGGAATACGGCACCGGTTCGTCGCGCGACTGGGCGGCGAAGGGCACCAACCTGCTCGGCATCAAGGCCGTCGTGGCCGAGACCTTCGAGCGCATCCATCGCTCCAACCTCGTCGGCATGGGCGTGCTGCCCCTGCAGTTCATGGAAGGCGAAAACGCGAAGTCGCTGGGCCTGACCGGTTCGGAAACGATCGACATCGTCGGCCTCGACGACGGCAAGTCGCGCACCGCGACGGTCATCGCGCGCGGCCCGGAGGGCGAGAAGCGTTTCGACGTGCGCGTGCTGTTGCTGACGCCGAAGGAAGTCGAGTACTTCCGCAACGGCGGCATCCTGCACTACGTGCTGCGCCAGCTGGCGGCCAAAAAGGCGGCGTAATACGCGCCGCGTCGCAACGGAAAAGGCGGCCTCCGGGCCGCCTTTTTTCGTTCAGAGCCTGGGCGCCCACTCCGCGCTCACCAGTTCCCAGTCCTCGCCGTCCTGGCGCCACTGCGTGGTGACCTCGTACACCTGTCCGGAGGTCGGCAACCACGCCGAATCGCCGCCCGTCATCGCCGCGGTGCAATGCACCGTCGCCCCACCGGGTTGCAGCTTGATGTCGAGCGGGCCGAGCGTCACGCCCACTTGCCTGTTCTGCAGGAACACCACGGCTGCCAGCCGCTGCGCGGCCTTGCGGTCCATGCCGTCGGGGCCAATGAAATCCCGTGCGATGCCGTCGGCCAGCGCCGATGCGTCGCGCGTCTGGATCGCGGTCTGCATCTGCGCGATGGTGCGGCGCAGCGATTGTTCCGGCGGCGTTCTCGCGCAAGACGCGAGCACAAGAACAATCGCCACCGCTTTCAGGAACCGCCGCATCACCGTCTCCTTCGAAGCAACATAGAAAGCCCGATAGGGCGCCTTGCCAGCGTTTGGTGCCTATGCTCCAATCGGGAGCGATCCGTACGGTCCCGCATCGGTACCGCACCTCTCGTTTTAGCGCGATTACATCGGGGAGATCGCATGCAGCAGGCACGTCCGTGGTTGGCCAGTTACCCGCAAGGCGTGCCGGCGCAGATCGACCTCGATGAATTCCCATCCATCGTTTCGGTCCTGCAGTCCTCGCTGGAAAAGTATCGCGACCGACCCGCGTTTTCCAATTTGGGCAAAACGCTCACCTACGCCGACGTCGACCGCCTGAGCCAGCAGTTCGCGGCCTACCTGCTCGGCGAGCTCAAGCTGAAGAAGGGCGATCGCGTCGCGATCATGATGCCCAACTGCCTGCAGTACCCCATCGCCACCTTCGGTGTGTTGCGTGCGGGGCTGACGGTGGTCAACACCAATCCGATGTACACCGCGCGCGAGCTCAAGCACCAGCTCGTCGACTCGGGTGCGACCGTGCTGCTCGTGCTCGACAACTTCGGTTCGGTCGTGCAGGAAGTGCTCGCGCAGACGCAGGTCCGGCAGGTGATCACCACCGGCCTGGGCGACATGCTCGGCTTCCCGAAGGGCGCGATCGTCAATTTCGTCCTGCGCCACGTCAAGAAGATGGTGCCCGACTACGACATCGACGGCGCGATCCGCTTCCGCGACGCGCTGACGCTCGGGCAGATGCACACGCTGCCGGACATCGCGATCGATCCGCAGGATCTCGCGTTCCTGCAATACACCGGCGGCACGACGGGCGTGGCCAAGGGCGCGATGCTCACGCACCGCAACCTCGTGGCGAACATGCAACAGGCCGCGGCGTGGATCGGCACCAACGTGCGTTATGGCGAAGAAACCATCATCACGGCGTTGCCGCTGTACCACATCTTCGCGTTGACGGCGAACGGCCTGGTCTTCATGAAATTCGGCGGGCACAACCACCTGATCACCAACCCGCGCGACATGCCCGGGTTCGTGAAAGAGTTGAAGAAGATCCCGTTCACCGCGATCACCGGCGTCAACACGCTGTTCAACGGCCTGCTCAACACGCCGGGCTTCGCCGACATCGATTTCTCGCGCCTGCACCTCACCCTCGGCGGTGGCATGGCCGTGCAACGCGCGGTGGCCGAACGCTGGAAGCAGGTCACCGGTTGCACGCTGGTCGAAGCCTATGGCCTGACCGAAACCTCGCCCGCCGCGTGCATCAACCCGATGGACCTGCCCGAGTACAACGGCGCCATCGGCTTGCCGATTTCCTCCACCGATGCCTGCCTGAAGGACGAGGACGGCAACATCGTCAGCGCCCTGGGCGATGTCGGCGAGTTGTGCATCCAGGGCCCGCAGGTCATGCGCGGCTACTGGAACCGCCCCGACGAAACCGCCAACGTCATGGATGCCGACGGTTGGCTACATACCGGCGACATGGCGAAGATGGACGAGAAGGGCTTCTTCTACATCGTCGATCGCAAGAAGGACATGATCCTGGTCTCGGGCTTCAACGTGTACCCCAACGAGGTCGAGGACGTCATCGCGATGCTGCCGGGGGTGCTGGAAGTCGGCGCCGTCGGCGTGCCCGACGAGAAGTCCGGCGAGGCGGTCAAGGTCGTCATCGTCCGCAAGGACCCGAACCTGACGGCCGAAGAGGTCAAGGCGCATGCCCGCGAGAACCTCACCGGGTACAAGCAGCCCAAGTACGTGGAGTTCCGCACCGAGCTGCCGAAGACGAACGTCGGCAAGATCCTGAGACGCGAACTCCGGGAGCAATCAGCCAAGCGCTGACCTGCAATCGGCGGATTGGTCGCCAATGGCTACCGTCCGTCGCCCCGTGACTGGAAACGCTTGTATTTTCACCCGGCGACGACGTTTCACCGGGTGTAGCATCCCCTGCGTGGGTCATTCGCCCGCCCGCTACCCACCCCTGTTCGCGGACGGGCTCCCAAGGGGAAACACCAACATGAGCAACATCGAGAAGCTGCAGCGCAGCCATCGCTATCCCACCCTGCGTGTCGAGGCAGAGCCGTCGGGCGCGGCCCATTGGCTCTACATGCACGCCGACGCCGGCACCGGCATCCGTCCGTGTTTCCGCACGGAACTGATGGATGAGATGTGGCGTTACCTCAACAGCATCACGCTCAACAAGAGCCAGCGGAATCCCGGCAACCTGCGTCACGTGGTCATCGCCTCGGACGCCCCCGCGTTCAACCTCGGCGGCGATCTCGAACTGTTCGCGCGCCTGATTCGCGAAAGCAACCGCGAGCAACTGCTGGCCTACGCGCGTCGCTGCGTCGACGGCGTGCACCACATCCACAACGGCCTCGGCGGCGACGTGCGCACCATCGCGCTGGTCCAGGGCGACGCGCTCGGCGGCGGCATGGAACTCGCGCTGTCCTGCCACACGATCGTGGCCGAAGAAGGCGTGGGCATGGGCCTGCCGGAAGTGTTGTTCGGCCTGTTCCCGGGCATGGGCGCCTACTCCTTCCTCTGCAAGCGCGTGACGCCGCAGCAGGCCGAGAAGATGATCCTCAGCGGCCAGATCTACTCGAGCGAAGAACTGTTCAAGCTGGGCGTCGTCGACATCCTCGTGCCGAAGGGCGAAGGCGAACTCGCCGTGCAGGATCTGATCCGCCAGCAGCAGCGTTCGCCGCATTCGCACCTCGCGCTCAACCAGGTGCGCCAGATCGCGCAGCCGGTGGGTTACGACGAGCTGATGGGCATCACCGAAGTGTGGGTGGATACGGCGCTGGCGCTGGGCGATCGTTCGCTCAAGACCATGGACCGCATCGTCCGCGCGCAGGAGCGCCGCTCGGGAGCCGAAGCCGCTGCCTGATCAAGACAGGGATCGACCGCTCGAGATGACGTCTTGTTTCGGTAGATCTAGCTGTTTTCGTTGTCGCGCGCGGCACGATGCCCGCGCGCGTCCAGCGCAGCCCGCCCTTGCGCCATGCGTTCGCGCAGCACCGTCAGCCGCGGACGCCATTCGCGCGTGAGTTGCCATTCGGGGATGCGCATCCACTCGCTGCTGGCCGCGGCGAGTTTCACCAGGCCCAGGTTGCTCGACACACCCTTCAGCGCGTGCGCGTGATCGCGCACCGCCGCCCAATCGCCGGCTTCGCCGGATTTTTCCAGCGACGCCAGGCACGTCTCGGCGTCGCGCAGACATTGGGCGATGAACTCGCGGACGAAGGTCTCCCCCATCCCGAGTGAGCCGAGCTCCTCCAGGACACCCGGATCGAAATCGTCGTCCGACACCGGCAGCTCGATGCGCGGGTTGGCCGCCTGCACGTTCGCCTGGCCGCTGATCGCGACTTCCGCCAGGGTGTCGAGCAGGCGCGCGGCCACCACGGGCTTGGGCAGGAACGCACGCGCACCGGCCTGCGCGCATTGCTGGATGGCCTCGGGCGTGACATCGGCGGTCAGCACGATGACCGGCGTGCGCTTACCGCCGCCGGCTTCCATCACGCGCAACTCGCGCAACAGGTCCAGGCCGCTGACGCCGGGCATGTGCAGGTCGACGATCGCCGCGTCGAAGGTGTTGGCCGACATCGCGTCGAGCACTTCCTCGCCGTCGGCGACGCTGGTCACGCGATGCCCCGCCTTCTGCAGCAGGCGTTGCAGCACCATGCGGTTGGCGGCGTGGTCGTCGGCAATGAGTAGTTCGAGCGAGCGCACGCGCGCGCGGTGGCGCAGGAACGGATCGCCGAAGGCGATGACGTTGGCCGCGGTGTCGCCGAAGGACACCGGCGCCGGCGCTGCCGGCTTTCCTTCGACCGCCGGTGCGGGCTTGGCGACGGGCACGACCTGCACCTGGTCGAAAGGCAATTCGACCCAGAACCGGCTGCCCCGCTTCTCCGAACTCTCGAAGCCGATGCTGCCGCCCATCGCTTCGGTCAGGCCCTTGGCGATCGTGGTGCCCAGGCCCGTGCCGCCGTAGCGGCGCGACAGGCTCGCATCGGCCTGTTCGAAGGCTTCGAACAAACGCGCGCGTGCCGCCGCGGGAATGCCGATGCCCGTATCGATGACGGTGAAGCGCAGGCGCACCTGCTTGCCGTCGGATTCGGGATGCGCGAGCGCGACTTCCAGGCGCACCGACCCTTCGTCGGTGAACTTGATCGCGTTGCCCGCCAGGTTGATCAGCACCTGGCGCACGTGGCCGGCGTCGCCGATCACGCGATCGGGCACGTCCTGCGCCAGGCGCGCGATGTACTCGATGCGCTTGTTGCGCGCGGTGGGCTGCAGGATCGCGCCGATGTTCTCGAGCATTTCGGCCAGCGAGAATTCGACCGCGTGCAGCTTGAGCTTGCCCGCCTCGATGGCCGAGATGTCGAGCACGTCCTCCACCAGGGACAGCAAGGTCCGCGTGGAGGCCTGGATGGTGTTGAGGCACTCGCGCTGTTCGGCATCCAGGCGCGTGGTGGCCAGCAGTTCCGACATGCCCGCAAGGCCGTTCAGGGGCGTGCGGAACTCGTGGCTCATGTTCGCCAGGAAACGGCTCTTCGCCTCGTTGGCGCGCCGTGCTTCCTCCGTCGCCCTGGTCAGGGCACGCAACAGGCCCGACAGATACAGCGGCACCGCCACCAGGCCGACGAGCAAACCGATGCCCAGGCTGCTGTTGGCGCGCCAGTAATCGCTGAAGAGGAGCGTGCAACCGAAGCTCGTCACCGCGCCGGCGACGGCGAGGTACAGATAGCGATTGCCGAACCGCAGGCCGTTGCCGACCGTCACCCACATCAGGATGACGTAGACCCACGCGAGCGGCTCGCCCATGCGGACCATCGCCAGGCCCATGAGCCCGTAGTCCGACAACATGCCGATCGCGCGCCGCACGTGCGAAACGCCGGGGCGCGCGACGATCGACAACACGATCGCCAGGCCCACGGCGAACCCGGTGCCGACCATCAGCAACACGTCGCGATATTCGGCCCACGGTTCCGAACCCGGGCCGCGCACCAGCAGATACACCAGCACGACCGACAGCACCGCCAGGCGGACCAATGCCTGCCCGTGTTCGCTGTCGGGCCGGTTGATCAAACGCTGCCGGAGTGCCGCGAACGCCACGATCAGGCTTCCAGGGCCGGCCGTGCGCTGACGGTGGAGAAGCGCTGGCAGATGTCGTCGAGGCGTGCGCGCTGTTTGATCAGCACTTCGACGCACTTGGGATCGAACAGGCGGCCACGTTGTGCGTAGAGGAACGCCAGCGCCGCTTCGATCGTCCACGCGTCCTTGTACGGGCGCGGCGAAATCAGCGCGTCGAAGACGTCGGCCACCGCGACGATGCGCGCCTCCAGCGGGATCGCTTCGCCGACCAGGCCGTCGGGATAACCGCTGCCGTCGTAGCGCTCATGGTGGCGCAACGCGACGGTCGCGCCGGTCTGGATGAAACGGCTCTGGCTGCCGCTCAGCAACTCGTGGCCGATGCGCGGATGGCGACGCATGATCTGCGTCTCCTGGTCCGTCAGCGGGCCGGGCTTGAGCAGGATGGCGTCGGGGATTGCGATCTTGCCCATGTCGTGCAGGGGCGCGGCGAGTTCGATCAGGCGGGCTTCTTCTTCCGTCAGGCCGAGGCCTTCGGCGATCAGCCCGGCGACGTGCGCCATGCGTTCCAGATAGGCGCTGGTGCCGATGTCGCGGTATTCGATGGCGCGCGCCAGGCGCGACAGCGTTTCGCGTTCGCGCTCCTCGACTTCGTTCATGCTCGAGAGCAGGCGCTGTTCGAGCGAGAGCGCGCGCTGCTTCACCGTCTCGGCCTGCTGGCGCAGGTGCAGCAGGTTGCGGCAACGCGCACGCAACTCGCGCGGACGCACGGGCTTGACCAGGAAGTCGATCACGCCGGCCTCGAGCGCGGCCTGGCGGACGGGTTCGTCGCCGACCACGGTGACCAGCACGATCGGCACGTCGCGGTGTACCGGCGGGCGGCGGAACCGGCGCGCGAACTCCAGGCCATCCATGCCGGGCATGCGGTAGTCCAGGAGCAACAGGTCGGGCCGGTTGTTCTCGCACCAGGTCAGCGCCGCGGTGGGATCGCCGAAATCGTGCACGGCCAACTCGGGACCGATGTCCTCGAGGATATGGCGCAACATCGTGCGCGCCGATGTCTGGTCGTCGACGATGACCACGTTCACTTCATTGACCCGCATGCGTTGGCGCCCCCCGGAATCCTTCCCCCGGCGTTGGCCGGGAGCATACCCCGCCGGACGGCGCGGAATACGGAACGGCAGTGCAATCCGCGACGGCGTCCGCAACGCAAGGGATCAACGGCGCCCCCGCCGTTCGTCGGGGCCGCCCGTGTGCAGGGTGCCGTAACGCGAAAGCACGCGTTCCAGCGTCCGCACCATGCGGTCGGGCATCGGTGCGAAGCGCAGGCCCACGGTATCCGAATCGGTGCGTGCAACGCGCGCCATGAGGAGGAACTCGATCCCCGCCTCCGCCGGCCCGCAACGCACCTCGACCTCCACCGCCTGCCCCACGCGCAAGGCGAAGCCCGGCGGACGGAGCATGTGAAGACCGGAGATCGACAGGTCGTGCAAGGGCGCGCGGAAGTCGCCTTCCGGCCCTCGAATGAGCGCCTCGCCCTCCACGTACACGCGCGAGCGTCGGATGTCGGACTGCGCCGTCGGCGCCATGCCCATGGTGTACCGCCGATGCGTCCCCTGTTCCCGGTTTCTACGGGCAAGGGCACCACCAGCGGACATCCCGGCCGCCAAAAGCGCTCAACCGTGCGCTTCCGGCCGCATGTAGGGGAACAGCAGCACGTCGCGGATCGAGTCCGAGTCGGTCAGCAGCATGACTAGGCGATCGATGCCCACGCCCAGGCCACCGGTCGGCGGCAGGCCGACTTCGAGGGCGCGGATGTAGTCGGCGTCGTAGTGCATCGCCTCGTCGTCGCCGCCTTCCTTCGCCTCGACCTGCGCGCGGAAACGCGCCGCCTGGTCTTCCGGATCGTTCAGCTCGGAGAAGCCGTTGGCGAGCTCCTTGCCGCCGACGAAGAGCTCGAAGCGATCCGTGATCCCGGGTTCGGAGTCCGATTCGCGCGCCAGCGGCGAGACTTCCACCGGATAGTGCGTGATGAAGGTCGGCTGGATCAGGCCGGTTTCCACGGTCTTTTCGAAAATTTCCAGCAGCAGCTTTCCCCAGCCGTAACCCGGCTTCACCGGGATGCGCAAACGCTCGCAATGACGCGCGAGCGCGGCGCGGTCGCGGCAATCGGCGACGGTGATTTCGGGATTGTGCTCACGCACGGCTTCTTCCAGCTTCCAGCGACGGAAGCGCGGGCCGATGTCGATCGCATTGCCTTCCCAAGTCAGCGCGGTGGTGCCGATGGCTTCCTGCGCGGCGTGGCGGATCATGTCCTCGGTCAGGTCCATGACTTCGTCGTACGTGGCGTAGGCCTCGTACAACTCCAGCATCGTGAACTCCGGGTTGTGCCGGGTGCTGACGCCTTCGTTGCGGAAATTGCGGTTGATCTCGTACACGCGCTCGAAACCGCCCACGACCAGGCGCTTGAGGTACAGCTCCGGCGCCACGCGCAGGAACAGGTCCAGGCCCAGTGCGTTGTGGTGCGTGGTGAACGGCTTGGCGGTGGCGCCGCCGACGATGTAATGCATCATCGGCGTTTCCACTTCCAGGAAGCGGCGCGCGTCGAGCCAGCGACGGATCGCGCCGATGACCTGCGAACGCTTGACGAACACATCGCGCGCCTCGGGCGTCACGATCAGGTCGACGTAACGCTGGCGATAGCGCTGCTCGACATCCGCCAGGCCGTGCCACTTGTCCGGCAGCGGGCGCAGCGACTTGGTCAGCAGGCGCAGCGCATCGACCTTGACCGACAACTCGCCGGTCTTGGTGCGCATCAGCGTGCCTTCGGCCGCGAGGATGTCGCCCGCGTCCCAGCCCTTGAAGGCCTCGTAGGTTTCGCCGAGCGTGTTGGACTGCAGGAACAACTGGATGCGACCGCTGACATCCTGCACCTGCGCGAACGCCGCCTTGCCCATCACGCGCTTGGCGAGCATGCGGCCGGCGAGTTTCACGCGGCGGCCCTGCGCTTCCAGCGCTTCGCCCGTCCAGGTTTCGGCGTCGGCGTAATCGGCCTGCAGGTCGCCGGCATGGTCCTCGCGACGGAAGTCGTTCGGGAACGCGTTGCCCTGCGTGCGCAACTGCGCGAGCTTCGCGCGGCGCTCGGCGATCAGGTGGTTTTCGTCGTGTTGCGGCTGGGTGTCGTCGGTCATCGTCATCGTGTTCTTCGGATCAGGCTGCGTCGCTGCGCTTGGAGCCGGCTTCGAGCCCGGATTTGAGGCTGGCCTCGATGAACTCGTCGAGGTCGCCGTCCAGCACGTTCTGCGTGTCGCTGCGTTCGATGCCGGTGCGCAGGTCCTTGATGCGGCTCTGGTCCAGCACGTAGTTGCGGATCTGGCTGCCCCAGCCGATGTCGGACTTGGTAGCTTCCAGCGCATCCTTCTCGGCGTTGCGTTTCTGGATCTCGGCCTCGTACAGCTTGGCCGCCAGCATCTTCATCGCGCGGTCGCGGTTGGCGTGCTGGCTGCGTTCGGTCTGGCAGGCCACCACGATGCCGCTGGGCACGTGCGTGATGCGCACCGCCGATTCGGTCTTGTTGACGTGCTGGCCGCCGGCGCCCGAGGAACGATAGACGTCGGTCTTCAGGTCGGCCGGATTGATGTCGATGTCGATCGAATCGTCCACTTCCGGCGAAACGAACACCGAGGTGAACGAGGTATGGCGGCGGTTGTCGGAATCGAACGGCGACTTGCGCACGAGGCGATGCACGCCGATTTCCGTCTTCAGCCAGCCGTAGGCGTAATCGCCTTCCACGCGGAAGGTCGCCGACTTGATGCCCGCCACTTCGCCGCCGGAGACTTCGAGCAGTTCGGTCTTCCAACCGCGCGACTCGGCCCAGCGCAGGTACATGCGCAACAGGATTTCCGCCCAGTCCTGCGCTTCGGTGCCGCCGGCGCCGGCCTGGATGTCGACGAAGGCCGAATGCGAATCCATCTTGCCGGAGAACATGCGCTGGAATTCCAGCTGGTCCACGCCTTTGGCGTAGCGCTCGACGTCGGCGACGATGGCGTTGTACGTCTCCTCGTCGTTTTCCATCTCGACCAGTTCCAGCAGCTCGTTCGCGCCGGCCAGGCCTTCGGTCAGGTCGCGGATGCCGTTGACGGTCTTGTCCAGGAAGCTGCGCTCGCGGCCGAGGGCCTGCGCGCGTTCGGAGTCGTTCCAGACATCCGGGCTTTCCAGTTCGCGGTTGACTTCTTCCAGACGCTCCTTGCGGGCGTCGTAGTCAAAGATACCCCCTCAGCGCATCCAGCCGACCGGTGAGGTCGGCGATGCGCTGGCGGATGGGATTAAGTTCGATCATGGGTGCTTTGCGAGGTGTTGCGTTCGGTCGCGAATGATACCAGCCGGGGGAAGTCCCCCGGCTGCCGCGGCGGCCTCACTGCACGTCGAACTCACCGACCAGGACCGTCTCCTTCGCATCGTTCAGGCGCAGGGTCACCGCCTGGTCCTTGCGCGCGGGCGTGCCCCACCCGGTGGTGAGGGTCAGCATCAGGGTCGTGGCGCCGGTGACGATCTGCTGGCGGTCGCCGTAGAAGTTCGCCTCCACGCGGTACTTGCCGGGCTTTGCGTCGCGCAGCAGGAATTCCTCGGGGCCGTAGCCGCCGGTGAAATCGTCGGACAACTGCCCGCCCTGCCGGGTCAGGCGGTTGCCGTAGTAGCAACGCTCGCCGTTGGGGTCGGTGACCCACAGGTCCATGTCGCTGTTGTCGCTGTCCCAGGCGAGCACGGCACGCAGATCGACCGGCAGGTTGCGCCGCAGGCGCGGGTCGACGAAGGCGGTGTCCAGCGGCGTCGGGCTGGTCGCGACGATGGCGTTGAGTTCGTTGAGCGCGACGAGTTCCACTTCGTCGAATCGGCCGTCCCATGGCGTGGCGACGACGTCGTAGAGGTAGCGGATCGCGTCCTGCCGCTGACCCGTTGCCGCGAGCGCGAGGCCGAGGTCGCGATGGCTCTGCGGCTCTTCGTCGGCCATCGCGAGGACTTTGCGGAACACTTCGACCGCGCGCGCGGCTTCACCGGCCTGCATCAACCGATAGCCGAGCACGCGCAGCACGTGGCGGCTTTCCAGTTGCATCTCGGCCAGGTTCGACAGCACGCGCAAGGCTTCGTCGCGACGGCCCTTCGCAAGGAGGATGTCGGCGACGTCGAGGTAAAAGGCGGTGCTGTCGGCGTGCGCGTCGCGTTCGTCCAGGTAAAGCGCGTAGATCTGCGCGGGGTTCGCTTCGCGCAGCCGGCGCGCGTAAGGCGCGTCGGATTGCCAGGGCTGCAGGGTGATGGTGGCGGCAGGCGCGCTCGTCGTTGCGTTTTCACTGACGGTGACGTAATCGAGGCTCTCCATCGCCGCCGGCGGAGGCGGCGCCGCCATGGCCGGTGCGGCCATCGGCGCCATCGCGGCGGCCGCGTCCTCGCGTCGTTCGCGCATTGCGCGATCGGCTTCCATGGCGACCTTCGCCTTCGGCGCGTCCTTCGGGAACTTGCGTTCCCACCAATCGATGCGCTGCGCGAACTTCTCCGCGACGCTGTCGAGGCGCTCGGCACGATTCTGCTCGCGCTCCTGCTCCCGCATGACGCGAATCTGCGCCACTTCCGCGCGCAACGCGGCCGGCGCGGGAATGTCGTAACGCACGTAGTCCTCGGCGTTCTCGAGCACGATCAGCGACGTGCCCGGCGTAACGATGCCGAACTGCTGGCCGATGCGTGCGATCTGCACGACATTGCGTTCCGGATCGGCGGACAGGGCACGCAGTTTCCAATTCGCCCAGAGCGACGCGACCTGCGGATGCGACGGACCTGTCATCGGCATGTCCACGCGCACGATGCGCTGCCCTGCCCCGTCGTCGAGCGTGACATCGACGTAAGCGCCGGATTGCGTCGCGCGCCCGGCGACGCGCAGGAGCCCGTCGTCGATGAAACGGCCGGGTACTTCGACATCGGTGAGGCCATGCGGCGCGAGGCCGACGATGCGCAGGCCGTCGCGCAACAGCGGATCGGCCGGATTCAGGATGCCTGCGTGGAATCCGCCGACCAGTCGCCCGTTGCGCTGTTGCGCGAGCGTCGCAAGGCGCACGGTATCGACTCCGGCGCCGACCGGCGCGATGGCGTACAGCCGTTGTTTCGCCCCCAGTTGCGGCACGGCGCGTTCGCCGTAGGTGCGCTGCCCGTCGCTGAAGAGCAGGTATTCGTCGACATCCGCGCGTGGCGTCCAGTCGGCGAGATCGGTGGCACCGTCGTAGACCACGGACTTGAGTTTGCGTTCCAGCGCAGACCCATCGCCGTTGCGGATCTCGAAGGTGCCGAAGTCTTCACCCACGTCGCGCAACAGGCGCACCGTCACCGTGCCCGCGCCCATCGCACTGAGGTACTGATGCAACATCAGGTAGTCGGGTCCATGGTCGCGCAGGCCCGCCGAGGCCGACGCATCCCACAGGATCTGCACGCGCGCGGGCATCGCGCGTTGCGCGAACGCAGGCTTGCCGACCTGCACCTGCCCCAGGACATAGGCCTGGCCGTCATCGCGGCGCGCGCTCCACGCCGCCTTCGCCGACTTGGCATTGCCGGCGATCTCCCGATCGATGACCAGCCGCACGCGACGCTCGCCCTGCGCGGGAATGGGATACACCCGCAGCCGGAAGCTGTTGCCCGCCGTCTGTTCGAGCAAACCCGGATCCACGCCGCGTCGTTCGATCGCTTCGAAGACTTGCCGCCCCTTGTCCTTGGGCACGGGCACGGCCTCGCGCATCTGCCCGTCGATATCGAGCGCGAAGCCGACAATCTGCTGCCCCGCGGCGAGGGGAAATTCCAGGGTGCCTTCGAGCACCCGTGGGTTGCGATTGCGCAGGGCCAGCGTGATCGTCCTGCGCTCGATCGGCCCGGCGCGATCGACGGTGTCGCCGATTGCACGCACTTGGATGGGTAGCAGCCCTTTGGCATCCCCGCCGATCCGCACGACCGGCGCGGTGATGTCCTGCGCATTGGAGACAGGCGACGACAACCCGATGGCGAAGGCGATCGCGCACGCGATCCCCGCGACGATGGAACGGTGCATGCGAATCCCCCTGTCTGGCCCGTGATGTTCCCCTTCAACGCACGGGTCGCGCAATCGGGGTCAGGCGTCGATCGCGTATTCCACGATCAGCTGCACGGCGTTCCCACCGCGGTAGTCGTCCACCGCCAGGCGATAGGCCAGGTGCACGCGTGCGGGGGGCGGCGTGCCGGTCCACCCATTGAAGTGGATCGCGTCGATGGGCGCGGCGCGGCCCGGCGTCCGCAGGGACAACTTCAGATGCCGCAAGCCCACGACCCTGTGGCCCACGACGTCGAACACGCCATCGAACAAAGGTTCGGGGAACGCCTGGCCCCAGGGCCCACCATCGCGTAGGCACTGCGCGCTCGCATGATCGAACTCGTGCGCTTGCAACGCGCCATCGCTGACGACCTGCGCCTGCAGCAGCGCAGGATCGAGCACGCTTTCGACGTGCGCACGCAAGGCATGGGCGAAGGCATCGAGCCCGTCATGCGAAAGACTCAGGCCCGCGGCCATCGCGTGGCCGCCGAAGCGCGGGATCAGGCCCGGCATCGCGGCATCGACCGCCGCGAGTGCATCGCGGATATGCAGGCCGGCGATCGAACGCGCGGACCCGCGCAGCGCATCGCTCCCCGGCTCGGCGGGCGCGAAGGCCACGACCGGACGATGTACGCGTTCCTTCATGCGCGAAGCCACCAAGCCCACGACGCCCGGATGCCAGGCCGGATCGAACAGGCACAGCACCGGTGGCAACGTCCCTTCGAGCGCGACGCGCGCGAGCGCGGCCTCGGCTTCGTCGGTCATCTGTTGCTGCACGCCTTTGCGCTCGGCGTTGATTTCGCCGAGCACGCCCGCCAGATGGCGGGCTTGCGCCGGATCGTCGGTGAGCAGGCACTCGATGCCGAGCGCCATGTCTTCCAGCCTGCCCGCCGCATTGATGCGCGGCGCGAGCGCGTAGCCGATGTCGGAGGCCGTCAGCGTGCGCGCGTCGCGGCCACTGCTTTCGATCAGGGCCTGGAGGCCTGCGCATCCCTGCCCCGCGCGCAGGCGACGCAAGCCCGCGCCCGCGAGCGCGCGATTGTTCGCGTCCAGCGGCACCAGGTCGGCGATGGTGCCGACGGCGACGAGGTCCAGCAGCGTGGTGAGGTCGGCCTCACTCGGCAAGCCTTCCGCGCGCAAGCGCGCACGCAATGCGAGCAGCACGTAGAACATCACGCCGACGCCGGCGAGCGCCTTGCTCGGGAAGCCGTCGCCGCGCACGTTCGGATCGACGATCGCGTGCGCATCGGGCAGCGTCTGCCCGGGAAGATGATGGTCGGTGACGAGCACTTGCCAGCCACGCGCACGCGCCGCGGCAACGCCGGCGTGGCACGCGATGCCGTGGTCCACGGTGACGAGCAGGTCGGGCGCGAGCGCCGCCAGATCATCGACCAAGCCCGGCGACAATCCGTAGCCATGCACCGCACGATTGGGCACCGCATTCGACACGCGTTGCGCACCCAACATGCGCAGGCCGCGCACGCCGACCGCGCAGGCCGTCGCGCCGTCGCAATCGAAATCGCCGACGACCACGATGTGTTTTCCCTGCACGATCGCATCGCGCAGCAACGCAGTCGCCGCGTCCATGCCGCCCAGCGTGTCGGGCGCGTGCAGGCGGGCCAGCTTTGGCCGCGCCGTATCGAAGTCCGCGGCACCGCGCGTGGCATAGAGGCGACGCAGCAGCATCGGCACGTGGTCGGGCCAATCGCCTTGCGGCGTGATCTCCGGGCGACGGACGATGCGACGCAGCATCGTCATGCGTCGAAGGCCTTCAGCGGCTTGCGCCAGAAGCGCCAACGTTGCTTGCGTTGCAGCGTGAACTGCGCGCCGTCCTCGCAATCCAGCTGCAGCGTGGTCAGCCCGCCCATGCGCAGGCGCTGCAAGGCTGGCTCCAACCAATGTGTCTCGAGTTCGCGAAGATCACGCAACGCACGCAGATCGACGAGGCCCGCAATGCCCAGCTTCGCCGTCAGGTCGATGCCATCGATCTTCGCCGACTTCGCCAACGCACGCAGCGTGACTTCGTTGGACTCCACCAGCGCGTGCGATGTGGTCACGTGATCCGGCGACACGCCACCGCCCCAGAACCACAGGGAATTCACCGGCGGCTTCCCCGCGGCCTGGCGCTGCGCATTCAACGGATGCTGGTGCAGCGCCACTTGCGCCTCGCTCAACAGCGCACGCCAGCGGCGGCCTTCCGGACCTTCGGGAAGATGGTCGAACAAATCCGCACCCAGCGCTTCGTCTGGCGAAGCCATCGACGGCAGCTTCGCCTCGCGCGGCAAACGCAGATACCAGCGTGCGGGGCGCGGCGCATCGATGGGCATGCCCGAATCGCCGAACAAGGGGCGCAAGGCCGAGAGCAAGTCATCGGCATCGGCTTGCGTCAGTTGCAGGGCGTCGCCGCAGGCGAGCAAACGCGCGCCGTTGAGATCGGGGCGGACGAAGGCCGGATCGGCGCGCAACCACGCACCGAGGTTTGCGTCGTTCGCGTCGAACGCACGCGTGATCGCCGCGACGGGCCAGCCGCGCGGCAACAATTCGAAATGGCGCAACAACTGCGCACGCTCGCCGGCGTCGACAGTGCTGCGATCGGCGCGTCCCAATGCCGTCGCCAGCCCGGGCGACATCGCCTGCCCGCCGAAGCGCATGCGCGCCGGCAACAGGAAGGTCGCCGACGCCGCCTGGGCCGTCACGTCCTCAGGCCTCGTAGCTGACCGCGACGATTTCGTACTCGCGCTGCCCGGCCGGCGCTTCGATGGTGACCGTGTCGCCTTCGTGCTTGCCGATCAGCGCACGCGCCACCGGCGAGGAAATCGCGATCATGCCCAGCTTGATGTCGGCTTCCAGGTCGCCGACGATCTGGTACTTCTTCTCTTCGCCGCTGTCGGCATCGGCCAGCTCGACGACCGCGCCGAACACGATGCGCGAACCGGCGTTGAGCGAGGACACGTCGATCACCTGCGCATGCGAGAGCTCGGCTTCGAGCTGCTTGATGCGGCCTTCGATGAACCCCTGCTGCTCGCGCGCGGCGTGGTACTCGGCGTTTTCCTTCAAGTCGCCGTGCGCGCGCGCCTCGGCGATCGCGTGGATCACCGCCGGCCGCTTCACCGACTTGAGTTCTTCCAGTTCCGCGCGCAAACGCAGCGCGCCTTTGGCCGTCATGGGTGCCCGCGTCGTGCTCATGCTTGCTTCAATTCCTGGTGGAGCGCCTGCAGCGCGTTGACGTCGCCCGCACCGCGATGGTCGAGCGAATTCAGCAGCGCGCGGGCACCCGCGATGGTGGTCGAGTACGTGACGCGATGCTGCAGGGCTTCGCGCCGGATCGAGAACGAGTCGGCGATCGCCTGCTTGCCCTCGGTCGTGTTGACGATATACACGATCTCGCCGTTCTTGATCAGGTCGACGATGTGCGGCCGGCCCTCGATCACCTTGTTGATGCTCGCGCATTCCAGCCCGTTGGTGCGCAGGAAATCCGCGGTACCGCCGGTGGCGACGAGCGCATAGCCGCGGCGCACCAGGTCCTGCGCGACCGACAGCACGCGCACCTTGTCCGGATCGCGGACGGAGATGAACGCCTTGCCCGTCGGCGGCAGCGCCTTGATGCCGCCGGCCTCCTGCGCGCGCGCGAAGGCGGCGCCGAAGCTGCGCCCCACGCCCATCACTTCGCCCGTGGAACGCATTTCCGGCCCGAGGATCGGATCGACGTTCTGGAACTTGGCGAACGGGAAGATCGCTTCCTTCACCGAGTAGTAGCCCGGCACGACTTCCTTCGTCGCGCCCTGCTCGGCCAGCGTCTTGCCGGCCATGCAGCGCGCGGCGATCTTCGCCAGCGCAACGCCGGTGGCCTTCGAGACGAAGGGCACCGTGCGCGAGGCGCGCGGATTCACTTCGAGCAGGAAGATGGTGTCTTCGCCGTCGTCGTTCTGCTGGATCGCGAACTGCGTGTTCATCAGGCCGACGACCTTCAGCGCCTTGGCGAGCGCGACGACCTGTTCGCGCAAGCGATCCTGCGTCTGCGCCGACAGCGAATACGGCGGCAGCGAACACGAGGAGTCGCCCGAATGGACGCCGGCTTCCTCGATGTGCTCCATCACGCCGCCGATCAGCACGTTGCCGTCCTTGTCCGCGATGATGTCGACGTCCACTTCCACCGCGTTGTCCAGGAAGCGGTCGAGCAGCACCGGCGAATCGTTGGAGACCTTCACCGCCTCGCGGATGTAGCGCGAGAGGTCGGCGTCGGAATACACGATCTCCATCGCGCGTCCACCGAGCACGTAGCTCGGGCGCACGACCAGCGGATAGCCGATGTTGCGCGCGATGGCGAGCGCTTCGTCGTGGTTGCGCGCCGTGCCGTTGGGCGGCTGCAGCAATTGCAGGTCGGTGACCAGGTGCTGGAAGCGTTCGCGGTCTTCGGCCAGGTCGATCGAATCGGGCGAGGTACCGATCACCGGCACGCCGTTGGCTTCCAGCGCCTTCGCCAGCTTGAGCGGCGTCTGACCGCCGTACTGGACGATCACGCCCTTGGGTTGTTCGAGTTCGACGATTTCCAGCACGTCCTCGAGCGTCAGCGGCTCGAAGTACAGGCGATCGGAGGTGTCGTAATCGGTCGAAACGGTTTCCGGGTTGCAGTTGACCATGATGGTCTCGAACCCGTCTTCGCGCAGCGCGATGGCCGCGTGCACGCAGCAGTAGTCGAACTCGATGCCCTGCCCGATGCGGTTGGGGCCGCCGCCGAGGACGATGATCTTGTCGCGCGAGGTGGGTTGCGCTTCGCATTCGTCCTCGTAGGTCGAATACAGGTATGCGGTGCTGGTGGCGAATTCGGCCGCGCACGAGTCCACGCGCTTGTACACCGGGCGCACGTTGAAGGCCTTGCGCAGTGCGCGCACGGCCGATTCGTTGGTGCCGACCAACTGCGCCAGGCGCGCGTCGGAGAAACCGCGGCGCTTGAGCTGGCGCAGGTGGCGCGCATCGAGCCCGTCCAGGCCCGCGGCGACGACATCGCGTTCCATCGCGATCAGTTCTTCGATCTGGTCCAGGAACCACGGATCGACGAAGGACAGCGCATGCACGTCTTCGACCGACATGCCCGCGCGGAAGGCATCGCCGAGGTGGAACATGCGTTCCGGGCCCGGCTCCTTGAGTTCGCGGCGCATCTTGGCCAGGTCGTCTTCGTTCGACAGGTCCAGGCCGGTGGGATCCAGGCCGACCTTGCCGGTCTCCAGGCCGCGCAGCGCCTTCTGCAAGGACTCCTGGAAACTGCGGCCGATCGCCATCACTTCGCCGACCGACTTCATCTGCGTGGTCAGGCGCGCATCGGCGGCCGGGAATTTTTCGAACGCGAAGCGCGGGATCTTGGTGACGACGTAATCGATCGTGGGTTCGAACGAGGCCGGCGTCTTGCCGCCGGTGATCTCGTTGCGCAGTTCATCGAGCGTGTAACCCACCGCGAGCTTGGCGGCGACCTTCGCGATCGGGAAGCCGGTGGCCTTCGAGGCCAGCGCCGAGGAACGCGACACGCGCGGGTTCATTTCGATCACGACCACGCGGCCGGTCTGCGCGTTGATGCCGAACTGCACGTTCGAGCCGCCGGTGTCGACGCCGATCTTGCGCAGCACCGCGACCGACGCATCGCGCAGGCGCTGGTATTCCTTGTCGGTGAGCGTCTGCGCCGGCGCGACGGTGATCGAGTCGCCGGTGTGCACGCCCATCGCATCGAGGTTTTCGATCGAGCAGACGATGATGCAGTTGTCCGCGGTGTCGCGGACCACTTCCATTTCGAATTCCTTCCAGCCCAGCACCGATTCCTCGACGAGGATTTCGTGCACGGGCGAGAGTTCGAGGCCGCGCCGTGCGATCTCCTCGAATTCTTCCTTGTTGTAGGCGATGCCGCCGCCGGTGCCGCCGAGCGTGAACGAGGGACGGATGATCGTCGGGTAGCCGACGGTCGTCTGGATCTCGACGGCTTGTTCGAAGGTGCGCGCCACCGCGGCCTTCGGACATTCCAGGCCGATCTCGGACATCGCGACACGGAACAACTCGCGGTCTTCGGCCATGCGGATCGCGTCGCGCTTGGCGCCGATCAGCTCGACGTTGTACTTCTCCAGCACGCCGTTGTCGGCCAGGTCCAGCGCGCAGTTCAGCGCAGTCTGGCCGCCCATGGTCGGCAGCAGCGCGTCGGGCTTTTCCTTGGCGATGATCTTCTCGACCGTCTGCCAGTTGATCGGCTCGATGTAGACCGCATCGGCCATCTCCGGGTCGGTCATGATCGTCGCCGGATTGCTGTTGACGAGCACGACGCGATACCCCTCGTCGCGCAGCGCCTTGCAGGCCTGCGCGCCGGAGTAGTCGAACTCGCACGCCTGCCCGATGACGATCGGGCCCGCGCCGATGATGAGGATGGTCTTGAGGTCGGTTCTCTTCGGCATTTCTCGCCCTTCAGTACATTCGGTCCTGCCACCGCTCGCGCGGCAGCCAGGTGATCTGGTTTTGGTCGGTGGCGCCGATGGCGCCGGCGTCGATCGCGGCGCGCACGCGCGCCTGCATGTCGTTCCAACTGCCCGCTTGCGTGCCGATGCGCGCGCCGATGCGGTTGTTGTGCGCATCCATCCAGCGCATCGGGCTGCCCTGCCCGTCGCGTTCCATCACGCGCGTCACGAAGTCGACCAGGCGCGGCGAAGTGGTGTAGGCGACGGTCGCGCTCGCGAGCGTGTGGCGATACGCATCCGCCGGTCCGTTGCGACCGCCGGGCAGGTTGGCGCCGAACCAATGCGCGTACACGGTGCCCAGCACGAACGCCGGATAGGCGGCCAGCACCACGAAGGCGGCGGCGAACACCCGCAGGCGACGGGACGGGCGCTTCACTTCGCGCGTGCCTCCATCGCATCGATGAAGCGGTCGAACAGCGGCGCGACATCGTGCGGGCCGGGGCTCGCTTCCGGATGGCCCTGGAAGGAGAAGGCCGGTGCGTCGGTGAGCGCGATGCCCTGGTTGGAACCGTCGAACAGGGAACGATGCGTCACGCGCGCATTCTTCGGCAGCGAGGCTTCATCGACCGCGAACCCATGGTTCTGCGAAGTGATCATCACGCGGCCGGAATCCAGGTCGATCACCGGGTGGTTCGCGCCGTGGTGGCCGAACTTCATCTTGCTCGTCGTCGCGCCGATGGCCAGGCCGAGGAGCTGATGGCCCAGGCAGATGCCGTAGGTCGGGACTTTGCGGTCGACGAAGGTGCGGATGGCATCGATCGCGTAATCGCACGGGGCCGGGTCGCCGGGGCCGTTGGACAGGAACACGCCGTCGGGCTGCATCGCGAGCACTTCGTCGGCCGGGGTTTGCGCCGGCACGACGGTGACGTCGCAACCGCGCTCGGCCAGCATGCGCAGGATGTTCTGCTTCACGCCGAAGTCGTAGGCCACGACCTTGTATTTGGACGGCGTGTCGACGAAGACGTTGCGGTCCAGGTCCAGCTGGCCTTCGCGCCAGCCGTACGCCGTGCGCGTGCTGACTTCCTTGGCCAGGTCCATGCCCTTCAGGCCGGGGAACTTGCGGGCCGCTTCGATCGCCTTGTCGACGTCCAGGACTTCGCCGGGTGCCGACGCGGCGAGCAGCGCGCCGTTCATGGCGCCGCGATCGCGCAGCAGGCGCGTGAGCTTGCGGGTGTCGATGTCGGCGATGGCCACCACGCCGCGCTGCTTCATCCACTCCGGCAGCGCCTGCTGGTTGCGCCAGTTGCTCGGGCGGCGCGGGACGTCGCGCACGATCAGGCCGGCGGCCCAGACCTGGCGGGCTTCATCGTCCTGGTCGGTGCAGCCGGTGTTGCCGATGTGGGGATAGGTCAGCGTGACCAGCTGGCGCGCGTAGGAGGGGTCGGTGAGGATCTCCTGGTAGCCGGTCATCGCGGTGTTGAACACCACTTCGCCGACGGACAGGCCGGGCGCGCCGACGGAAACGCCCTCGAAGATCGTGCCGTCTTCGAGTGCGAGGAGTGCGGTTGGGATCACGGGCTTCGCCTATGTCGGGGGGATGCCCCTGGCGCGAACCCCTGATGAGAGGTTGCAGCAAAGCGCGAACGCGGCGTTTCTTCCGGTCCGTGCTGGCAGGTGGCAGGCGAGCCGGGATTGTACCGATGCCGGACGCTTCCGACAAACGATGCCGCCGGGCAGCCCCGCGGCGATCAGCCCAGCAGGTCGCCGATCCGGTAGCGCGCGGGCGGCTGGCGCGCGAGCCAGGCGGCGGCGTGGAGGGCGCCGCGGGCGAAGATGTCGCGGTTGGTCGCGCGGTGGATCAGCTCGATGCGCTCGCCCAGGGTCGTGAATTGCACCGTGTGCTCACCCACGATGTCGCCGGCGCGCAACGATGCATAGCGCGGGATCGCGCCGCCCTGCCCCGCGGCATCGCCGAGGGTGAGCGCCGTGCCCGAGGGCGCGTCGAGCTTGCGCACGTGGTGTTGTTCGACGATATCGACGTCCCACCCGGGCAGCGCACGCGCGGCGCGTTCGACCAGGTCGGCCAGCACCGCCACGCCGAGGCTGAAGTTCGACGCCCACAACACGGGGATGCGCGCGCCGGCCGCGTCGAGCGCGGCGATCTGCGATTCGGACAGCCCCGTCGTCCCGCTGACCAGCGCGCATCCCTTGCCGGCGCAATGCGCGAGGATGCCGTCGAACGCTTCGGACAGGCTGAAGTCGACCACCACGTCGCAATCGGGTGCGGCGGCCAGTTCGCTCGATGCGAATTGCGGCACGCCGTCGATCACGCGCTGCCCCACCTTGCGCGAGACCGCACCCACGACGCTGAAGGTCTCCGGCCGCTCGGCCGCCAGCCGCAGCAGCGCCTGGCCCATGCGTCCGTTGGCGCCGTGAACCAGCAGTCGAATCGGTGAAGCCGGCGTGAGGGGTTCGTCCATGCGGGTGAGGCTAACGGAAGTGCTTTGTCCGCGCACGCGTGAGGACGCGCTGACGTTGCTGAACTCCTTGTGCGGATGCGAGCGGCCGTGACCGGAATCTCACGCAAAACACGGTCTTGTGTGTCGAAGGGCGCCGGCTGCGGGTTGGATGGGACTGGGAAGGACCATCCGCGGCGACTTCTGACCACCGATTCGCTTCGCGGAGAGTTCCACCATGATTTCGCTGTCCCGCCGCCGCTTCCTGCAAGGGGCCAGCGCGATGCCGTTGGCCGCATGGCTTTCGAACAACGCGTTCGCCCAATCCATGTCGCTCGTGCGTTACGACATCGCCTCGCCGCAGGGCCTGGACATGTTGACCACGTATGCCAACGCGATGCGCACGATGCTCGCGCGTCCCGAAACCGATCCGACCAGCTGGCTCTGGCAGTGGTACACCCACTTCGTCAGCGGCGCGACAACGAAGGCCGCCGAACAGGCGCGCATCTTCGGCACCACCGTCACGCCGCAGAGCATGCTCGCCAACGAGATGTGGAATACCTGCCAGTCGCACGCCGGGCAGAACACCAATCACTTCCTGCCCTGGCATCGGATGTTCGTGTTCTTCTTCGAACAGATCATCCGCGAAGTCAGCGGCCGGCCGGACTTCACCCTCCCCTATTGGGATTACACCTCCGCCGATCCGCTCAAGCGCGGCATCGTGCCGCTGCAGTTCCGGCTGCCGAACGACCCGGTGTTCAACGTGCTGTATCGCTCCAATCGGACTTCGCTCGCCAACACCGGCCAGCGCATCGACAAGACGCAGCCCACCGACCAGATGGACATCAGCGCGACCATGGCCTGCGCGGCCTACAGCACGGTCGGCACGGTGCTGGGCTTCTGCCGCTCGATCGACTCCAACATCCACGGCCGCATCCACGTGCTCGTGGGCACCGCCTCGAACATGGGCGCCGTGCCGTACGCGGCGCGCGACCCGTTGTTCTGGGTGCACCACTCCACCATCGACCGCATGTGGGCGAGTTGGAATGCGAACTACGCCGGCGTGAATCCGCTTTCGACGTGGGGCAACACGCAGTTCGTGTTCGCCGACCGCTTCGGCCAGCGCGTGACGGGCAAGTTGAAGGACTTCTTCGACACCAACCTGCTCGGTTACGGCTACGACTCGCTGATCGCACCGCCGCCTCCGCCTCCGCCGCCGCCGCAACAGCAGCAGACGACGAAGAAAAAGAAGACGCTCACCACGGTGCAGCGCGTCGCCGCCCTCATGGCGAGCACGCCCGAACGCGTTGCCTCTTCGAGCACGATGGCCGAGCTCGGCGCGACCAACACCCACGTGAACGTCCAGCGCCTGACGGCAGCCAAGCAGGTCTCGCCGGTCCTGGGCCTGGTGCCCGCCACCGCGCCGCAACGCACTTACCTGGTGTTGAAGAACCTGCATACGTGGAAGCAGCCGGAAGTGCTCTACCACGTGTATCTCGGCCCGGCGAAGGGTGCGCAATCCAACGTTCCGCTGAACAAGAACACCTACGTCGGTGCGATCAACTTCTTCGACGCTGAATTCCACGATCACGGCGGTCACGGCGCGAAGCTGGACACCGCACTGGGCGAGAACTTCTTCAGCTTCGACGTGACCGAACTGCTGCGCCGTTTCGAACGCAGTGGCGCGGTTTCGCGCGACAGCCTGCAAGTGACCTTCGTGCCGGGCGGCAAGCCCAGCGCGGGCGCCGGCAGCATGGTCGCGAGCATCGAGCTGGTGCGCCAGTAAGGCGCGAAACGCCGCGCGCCTGGGGACGGGCGCGCGGCGAAGGGTTGTTGGGGGGTTGTATTTCGCGTTCCGCAAGAGCCGCTTACACCCTGCCATCACCCGTGCGGGGGGCATGCTCGCCCCCATCGCGGCAGGGGGTGCGAGCGCCACTGCTGCATGTGAATTTGCAGGAGTGGCAAGTATGAGCGACATCACCCGACGCAATCTGATCAAGGCCATGGCGGCCACGCCGTTGGTCTTCGGCTTCGCGCGCAATGCACGCGCGGCAACGCTGCTGCGCTGCGACCTGTCCACGCCCGGCGGCCTGGACATGCTGGCGACCTACGCCAACGGCATCCGCCTGATGCAGGCGATGACGCCCGACAATCCGTGCAGCTGGATGTGGCAGTGGTACACCCACTTCGTCGACGGCGCGACGGTCAAGACCGACGAAATCACGCGCGTGTGGGGCGATACCGTCACGCCGCAGCGCACGCTCGCCGAGGAAGTCTGGAACACCTGCCAGTCGCACTCCGGCCAGAGTTCGAACTTCTTCCTGCCCTGGCATCGCTACTACGTCTACATGCTCGAACGCATGATCCGCGTGGTCACCGGGCGCACCGATTTCACGATGCCGTACTGGAATTACACCTCGGCCGATCCGGCGCAGCGCGGCGTGGTGCCGGCGCAGTTCCGCATGCCCGACGACCCCGTGTTCGGCGTGTTGTATCGCCCGAACCGCGTCTCGCGCGCGAACAGCGGCCTGCCCATCCACGCCCTGCAGCCCGGCGATGCGATGAACATCGACGAGGCGATGTCGAAGACGAACTACAGCACCGTCGGCAGCGTGACCGGCTTCGGCCGCACGATCGATTCGACCATCCACGGCCGCATCCACACGCTGGTGGGCAACACGCGCGGCATGGGCGCGGTGCCGTATGCGGGCAACGATCCGCTGTTCTTCGTCCACCACGCCAACATCGATCGCATGTGGGCCAGCTGGAACAAGAACGGCAACAAGAATCCGACCGACGCGGTCGCCAATCCCTGGATCAATACCGCCTTCACGCTCGCCGACGAACGCGGCCTGCGCCAGCAGCGCAGCGCCAAGAATCTGTTCAGCGCGCTGCAACTGGGCTACGACTACGACGCGTTCTTCCCGCGTCCGCCCGCCGCTCCGACGACACCGCCGCCCGCGACGCTCGCCGCCAAGGGCGTGGCCGGTGCGCAGAAGGTCGCCTCCGCGGTGAACATGGTGAACCTGGGCAATGCGGCGACGACCGTGAAGCTCGCGCGCGAGCCGAACGCGAAGGCCACCGCGATGCTCGGCCTCGACGCCGACGCGCGCCACACCTACCTGGTGCTTCGCAAGCTGCATGCGTGGAAGCAACCGGGCGTGCTCTATCACGTCTATCTGTGCGAGTCGCCGAACGTGGCGCCCGCCGCGCGCAACTACGTGGGCAACATCAACTTCTTCGACGCCGAGTTCCACGAACACGGCGGCGGCAGCAAGCTGGATACCGCGCTGGGCGACAACTTCTACAGCTTCGATGTCACGCCGCTGCTTGCGGGGCTGGCGAAGACCAACCGTTCGAGCTCGACGCGCGACATGCTGTTCGTGAAGCTCGTGCCCGGTGGCGTTCCCGAGAAGGGCGCCGATGCGATGGTCGCCCAGGTCGATCTGATCCGGCAGTAATCTGCCGGATCCAAACCGGGATCAGTTCGTCATCCGATCCCAGAAGCCCTTCACGCCATCGATGAAGGTGCTCGACTTCGGCGAATGCTTGCGTGCGCCATCGCCGACGAAGGTCGCTTCGAACTTCTCGAGGATTTCGCGCTGTTCGGCCGTGAGGTTGACGGGCGTTTCGACGACCGCCTTGCAGTACAGATCGCCGGGTGCGCGGCTGCGCACCGAGCGCACGCCGCGGTCGCGCAGGCGGAAGACTTTCCCGGTCTGCGTCTCGGCGGGGACGCGCAGTTCCAGGTCGCCATGCAGCGTGGGCACGCGGATCGTGTCGCCCAACGCGGCCTGCGAAATGCGCAAGGGGATGTCGCAGTGCAGGTCGTCGCCGTCGCGTTCGAAGATCGGGTGCGGACGCACGCGCACTTCGACGAACAGATCGCCCGGCGGCGTGCCGGCCGGGCCGGCTTCGCCTTCGCCCTGCAGGCGGATGCGGTCGCCGTTGTCGACGCCCGCGGGGATCTTCACCGACAGGACCTTTTCTTCCTCCAGGCGCCCCTGCCCCATGCACGGCTTGCACGGATTGGGGATCGTCTTGCCGCGACCGGCGCAGTGCGGGCAGGTCTGCTGCATCTGGAAGATGCCGCGCTGCATGCGCACCTGGCCGCGACCGTGGCAGGTCTTGCAGTCTTCGAGGATGCCGTCGTTGGAGCCGGTGCCCGCGCAGTGGTGGCAAGAGACCAGCGTCGGCACTTCGATGCGTTTTTCCAGACCTGAAACGGCTTCTTCCAGGTCCAGCTCCATCACGTAGCCGATGTCGGCGCCGCGACGTGGACCGCCGCGCGCACCGCCACCGCCGAAGATGTTGCCGAAGATGTCGCCGAAGATATCGCCCATGTCGGCGTACCCGGCACCGCCGGGCCCGCCGCCACCGCCCATGCCGTGTTCGAACGCGGCATGGCCGTGCTGGTCGTAGAGCCGGCGCTTGGCCGGCTCGGACAACACCTCATAGGCTTCCTTGCATTCCTTGAACGCGGCTTCCGCGGCGTGGTCGCCGGGGTTGCGGTCCGGGTGATGCTTCATCGCGCAGCGGCGATAGGCCTTCTTCAGGTCATCGTCGCTGGCGTCCCGGGCAACGCCGAGGACTTCGTAGTAGTCGCGTTTCATCCGTCGGTTACTTCTTGTCGTCCTTGACCTCGGTGAATTCGGCATCGACGACGTCGTCGCCCGCCGCGCCACCACCCTGCGGGCCGCCGGCGTCGCCGCCGCCCTGCCCGGCCGAAGCCGCCGCCGCGATCGCCTGCGCCGCTTCTTCCAGCGCACGCGTCTTGGCTTCGATCTGGCCCTTGTCGTCGCCCTTCATCGCCGTTTCCAGGTCCGACAGCGCGCCTTCGACGCGACCGATCACATCGCCGCCGACCTTGCTGCCGTGCTCGGTGATCGCGCTGCGTACCGAGTGGATCAGCGCGTCGGCCTGGTTGCGGGCCTGCACGAGCTCATGGAACTTCTTGTCGTCTTCGCGATGCGCTTCGGCGTCCTGCACCATCCGCTGGATTTCTTCGTCCGACAGGCCCGAACCGGCCTTGATCTCGACCTTCTGCTCCTTGCCCGTCTTCTTGTCCTTGGCGTGCACGTGCAGGATGCCGTTGGCGTCGATGTCGAAGGACACTTCGATCTGCGGCATGCCGCGCGGCGCGGCGTCGATACCGGCCAGGTCGAAGCGCGCGAGCGACTTGTTGTAGCGCGCCTGTTCGCGTTCGCCCTGCAGCACGTGCACCGTCACCGCGGACTGGTTGTCCTCGGCGGTGGAGAAGGTCTGCGAGGCCTTGGTCGGGATCGTGGTGTTCTTCTCGATGATCTTGGTGAACACGCCGCCGAGGGTTTCGATGCCCAGGCTGAGCGGGGTCACGTCGAGCAGCAGCACGTCCTTGACGTCGCCGGCGAGCACGCCGCCCTGGATCGCCGCGCCGAGCGCGACGGCTTCATCGGGGTTGACGTCCTTGCGCGGTTCCTTGCCGAAGAACTCGCCCACCATCGCCTGCACCTTCGGCATGCGGGTCTGGCCGCCGACGAGGATGACTTCGCTGATTTCGCTGGCGCGCAGGCCGGCGTCGTTCAACGCGATGCGGCACGGTTCGATCGTCTTCTTGACCAGGTCGTCGACCAGCGCTTCGAGCTTGGCGCGCGTGAGCTTGATGTTCAGGTGCTTGGGACCGGAGGCATCGGCGGTGACGTAAGGCAGGTTCACTTCGGTCTGCTGCGCGGAGGACAACTCGATCTTCGCGCGCTCGGCGGCGTCCTTCAGGCGCTGAAGCGCGAGCGGATCCTTGCGCAGGTCGATGCCCTGGTCCTTGAGGAATTCCTCGACGAGGTAATCGATGACGCGCTTGTCGAAGTCTTCGCCGCCCAGGAACGTATCGCCGTTGGTCGAGAGCACTTCGACCTGCATCTCGCCGTCGACCGACGCGATCTCGATGATCGAGACGTCGAACGTACCGCCGCCCAGGTCGTACACGGCCACCTTGCGGTCGCCGCCCTTCTTGTCCATGCCGTAGGCCAGCGCGGCCGCGGTCGGCTCGTTGATGATGCGCTTGACCTCCAGGCCCGCGATGCGGCCGGCGTCCTTGGTCGCCTGGCGCTGGCTGTCGTTGAAGTAGGCCGGCACCGTGATGACCGCTTCGGTCACCGTCTCGCCGAGATAGGCCTCGGCGGTCTTCTTCATCTTCTCCAGCACGCGCGCGGACACTTCCTGCGGCGAGAGCTTCTTGCCGTCGGCGGTGGCGACCCACGCATCGCCGTTGTCGTGCTCGGTGATCGCGTAGGACACCAGGCCGATGTCCTTCTGGACTTCGGCATCCTTGAACTTGCGGCCGATCAGGCGCTTGACCGCGAAGAAGGTGTTCTTGGGGTTGGTGACCGCCTGGCGCTTGGCCGAGGCGCCGACCAGGACTTCGCCGTCCTTGGTGTAGGCCACGGTGGATGGCGTGGTGCGATCGCCCTCGCTGTTCTCGATGACGCGCGCCTTGCCGCCTTCCATGATCGCCACGCACGAGTTCGTCGTGCCCAGGTCGATGCCGATGATCTTGCCCATGTTGTCTCCCTCCGAAACTATGAATTTTTGTCGGCGCGGTGCGCCGGAATGACTGAGAAGTAAGGTTCCACGCGGCCGCTTCAAGAGGCCGCGGGATGAATCGTTCAGTCGTGCTTCGCCACGACCACCAGTGCCGGGCGCAACAGGCGCTCGTTCAGCACGTAGCCCTTCTGGAAGACCTGCACGACGCTGCCGGGGGGCAGCGCGCCCGCCTCGACCATGCTCATCGCCTGGTGGCGATCCGGGTCGAAGCTTTCCCCCGGATGCGGGGCCACTTCGAGCAGGCCGTTGGACTCGGCGATGCGGTGCAACTGGCGGAGCGTGAGCTCCATGCCTTCGCGCAGCGGGTCGGCCCGTTCGGCCGCCGCCAGGCCCGCTTCCATGCTGTCGAACAGCGGCAGCAGTTCGGAAAGCAGGCGTTCGTTGGCGAACTTGCGCGCCATCTCCACGTCGCGGGCGAGGCGCTTGCGCTGGTTGTCGAGGTCGGCGCGCTCGCGCAGTTGCTCGGCGCGCAGTTGTTCGATTTCGCCTCGGAGGGCTTCGATCTGGTCGTGCGATGCGTCTTCGCCGTCGAGGGCGGCGTCGGCATCCTGGGGTTCCTGGATCATGCGAATCGGTCCGTTCGGCGGCGTCCTCGCCACCCGTGGTCTCAGCGATGCGGCCGGACCGACCGGCTTTCAAGCCCCGGGGGCGACTATCCGCCCGAGTTCGACTCCAGCGCCTTGCCCAGCACCCCCGCGGCCGCCTGGACCACCGGGATCACGCGGTCGTAGGCCATGCGCGTAGGCCCGATCACGCCCAGCACGCCCAGGACGCGGCCCCCGGCGGCATAGGGCGCGGTGACCAGCGAGACCGACTCCAGCGGCGCGACCCCGCTCTCCTCGCCGATGAACACGCGCACGCCCGGCGCGCGCGCGGTGCGTTCGAGCAACTGCAGGATCTCGCGCTTGCGGGAGAAGGCCTCGAACAGATCGCGCAGGCGGTCCAGGTCCGACAGGTCCTGCACGCCCATCAGGCGCGTCTGGCCGGCGAGCACCACGTCGTCGCCCAGGTCCGGCGCGAGCGCCTGTTCGGCCAGCTCGACCGTGTGCGCCATCAGGGTTTCCATTTCCATGCGCGCCGCGCGCAATTCATGCACGAGCGTTGCGCGGATGTCCTGCAGCGGGCGGCCGGCGAAATGCTGGTTCAGGTAATTGGCGACGCGTTCGAGTTCGCTGGCGTCCCATGTCCGTCGCGTGTGCAGGATGCGGTTCTGCACGTCGTTGTCGGCGAACACCACGATGGCGAGCACGCGATTGGCGTCGAGCGCGACGAAGTCGATGTGGCGGAAGGCGAACTGCTCGCGCCGCGGCACGCCGACCACGCCGACGAAATGCGTCATCGCCGACAACAGTTCCGATGCGCTGCCCAGCAGCGCCTGCGTCCCCGACCCCACCGGCAACTCCTGTCGCAGGCGCACCAGCTCCCCTTCGGGCAGCGGCTTGACCTGCACCAGCGAGTCGACGAACACGCGGTAACCCTGCGTGGTCGGGATGCGGCCGGCGGAGGTGTGCGGCGAGGTCAGCAGGCCGCCTTCTTCCAGGTCGGCGAGGATGTTGCGGATCGTGGCCGGGCTGATGTCCAGGCCCGCGTGGCGCGCCAGGGTTTGCGAACCGACCGGCTCGCCGTCGCGGATGTAGCGCGCGATCAGGGTGCGCAGCAACTGGCGTGCGCGCGGATCGAGGTCGACATCGGAGGGACGGGAGGCCATGCGGTCGGTATAAGCCCGCCGCGCAGGCCGCGCAACCGGCAATCTCTTCGGGCGAGACGAAAGACCGTTTACGCTAACGCCATGCTCACGCACCTCGCCATCCAGGACTTCGCGGTCGTCCGCGCCGCCGAACTCGATTTCGGCCCAGGCCTCACCGTGATTTCCGGCGAAACCGGCGCCGGCAAATCCCTGCTCGTCGACGCGCTCGGTTTCCTCTCCGGCGCACGCGCCGACGCCGGCGTGGTCCGGCACGGGGCGCAGCGCGCCGAATTGATCGCTGTTTTCTCACTCGACGATGCCCCCGACGCCGCCGCGTGGTTGCGCGAACAGGAACTCGACGACGACGGACAGGCCTGCCAACTGCGTCGCACCTTGCGCGCCGATGGCGGCTCGAAGGCGTGGATCAACGGGCGCCCGGCGACGATCGCGCAATTGGGCGAACTGGCGGGCTTGCTCGTCGAAATCCACGGGCAACACGAACACCAGGCGCTGATGTCGCGCGGCAGCCAGCTCGCGCTGCTCGACGCCTTCGGGCGCAACGAGGGCAAGCTGTCCGCTGTCCAGGCCGCGGCGCGCAAGTGGACCGCCCTGGTGCGCGAACGCGACGCCCTGTCGCAGCGCGGGGATCCGGGCGATCGCATCAACTTCCTCGAACACCAGCTCGCCGAATTGCGTCGCGACGCGATCGAACCCGACGCATTCGCCGAGTTGATCGCCTCGCACAAACGCCACGCGCACGCCGCCGGCCTGATCGCCGCCTGCGACGGCGCTGGTGCGCGCCTCGGCGGCGACGACGGCCCCTCGCTCGGTCGTCAGCTACAGCAGGTGCGCAACGAACTGGCGCGCCAGGCCGAACACGAACCGCGCCTTTCCGAAATCGACGCGATGCTCGAGATCGCCGCCATCCAGATCGACGAAGCGGCTTCCCTGCTCGAACGCGTGCGCGCCGACCTCGAAATCGACCCCGCGGCCTTCGACACGCTCGATCGCAAACTCGTGCAGTTGCACGACCTGGCGCGCAAGCACCGCGTCGCGCCCGAGGCCCTGGCGTCGCAACGCGATGCGATCGAAGCCGAAGTCGCCGCGCTGCAAGGTTCGGAAGAACGCGTGCGCGCGCTCGATGGCGAGATCGAAAGCGCGCGTGCCGCGTGGCAAACCGCCGCGACCACACTGACCAAGGCGCGCACCAAGGCCGCCGATGCGCTGTCGAAAGCGACCACCACGCTCATCGGCGAACTGGGCATGGGCGGTGGCGGCTTTTCCGTCGCGATCGAACCCAACGCGGCCGCCGATCCGGATCCGCAAGGCGCCGAGCGCGTCGAATTCCTCGTCGCCGCCAATCCCGGGCAACCGGCGCGCGCGCTGCGCAAGGTCGCCTCGGGCGGCGAACTCTCGCGCATCTCGCTCGCCATCGAAGTCGCCGCACTGGGCCTGGACGCGGTGCCGACGATGGTCTTCGACGAAGTGGATTCGGGCATCGGCGGCGCCGTGGCCGACATCGTGGGCCAGAAATTGCGCGCCCTGGGCGGCAAGCGCCAGGCGCTGTGCGTGACCCACCTGCCCCAGGTCGCGGCCCAGGGCCATGCGCACTACCGCGTCAGCAAGGCCGCCAGCGAAGGCATGACCCAGAGCGCGGTGCGCAAACTGGAAGCGCTTGATCGCGAAGAAGAACTCGCCCGCATGCTGGGCGGCGTGGAAGTGAGCACCGAAGCGCGGGCGGCGGCCCGCAGGTTGCTGGCGGACGCGAACTGACGGTTACGTGCGCTTCTTGCGCACGTAAAGCACCAATGCGTGCTCTTCGATCTCGTAGCCGTGTTTGGCCGCGACCTGCTTCTGCAGCTCCTCGATCTCGGCGCTCTGGAACTCGATGACCTTGCCGGTATCGATGTCGACCATGTGGTCGTGGTGTTCCCCACGATCCAGCTCGTAGACCGCGTGGCCGCCCTCGAAGTTGTGCTTCAGGACCAGGCCGGCGGACTCGAACTGGGTGAGCACGCGGTACACCGTGGCCAGCCCGATTTCGTCCCCGTGCTCCAGCAACTGGCGGTAGATGTCCTCCGCCGTCATGTGCCGGGGGCGGGTCTGTTCCAACAGCTCGAGGATCCGCATCCGCGGATGCGTGACCTTGAGCCCGGCCTTGCGGAGATCCTGCTGTTCCATGGCGGCGGAGTGTATCATCGGCCCTCCCCGCGCCAGCCCAGACCACCGAATGCGCAAGCTGCTCATCGCCCTGTCCCTCGCCGCCCTCACCTCGGGCTGCGGCATGCTCTATCGCACGCCGATCTACCAGGGCAACCTGCTGGAGAAGACCAACGTCGAGCAACTCCAGCAGGGCATGGACAAGCGCCAGGTGATGAACCTGCTCGGCTCGCCGTCGGTCGCCGATCCCTTCCACCATGATCGGTGGGATTACGTGGCCACGCAGCGCACCGGCCGCGTCGGCCCCGCCGAACGCAAGACCCTGACGCTGTGGTTCGAGAACGACCAGCTCGCCAAGTGGGACGGCGAATACTTCGGCGAGCAGGACGAACAGCTCGCCAAACAGATGCACGACCACTACGGCAACCTGCCGGTCGACAAGAAAAAGAAGAAGCAGGGTCGCTAAGCGCCGTCCTGTTTCGGGCGCGCGGCGCGTCGCCGGCGCGCGTCCTTCGGGTCCGCCACCAGCGGACGCAATAATTCGATCCGGTCCCCGTCGCGCAGCACCGCCTGCGGTGTCGTCCGCACGCCGTGCAAGGCCAAACCGTCGATCCCGCGCGATTCCAGCGTCTGCGGCGTGAGCCCCGCCGACGCCAGCGCCTGTGCCACCGTGGCGCCGATCGGCACGGTCACCTGCCAGGACTCGAAGGCCCGCGGCACCGCCAGCACGATGTCCACGCGCACGCGCCTACTCCGCGCCGCGGTCGGCCGCGCGCACGAAATCGTCGACCATGCGGTCGGCGAGCCCCTGGAAGCCCAGCGCGAAGGCCGGCCCGAGCAACTTGTTCTTCGGTTCGAAGTCGAGCGTCAGGGTGACCTTGCACGCGCTTTCGTCGAGCGCATGGAACTGCCAGCGCCCGTGCAGCTTCTTGAACGGCCCGTCCTTCAGGTGCATGTCGATGTGGTGCGGCGGCGCGAGCGTGTTCTCGGTGGTGAACCACGTGCGCAGCGAGCCCAGCCCCAGGTCCAGCCGCGCGACCACGCGCTTGTCGTCCTTTTCCAGCACCTGCGCCGCCTCGCACCAGTCGAACCGGCGCGGGTACGCCGCCACGTCGTTCACCAGCCCGAACATGCGGGCGGCGGAGTGTTCGACGAGGGCGCTGCGCTGGATCGTGGGCATTTGCACTTCAGTTCGCCTGCGCGGGCCGCTTCGGCGAGAATGGGCGGATGAACAAGAAAGTGGCCAAGGATAAGGGAAAGCCGGCGTCCGGCGCGGGCAAGGCGCCCACGCAGAAGACCATCGCCCTGAACAAGCGGGCGAAACACGAGTACCACTTCGAAGAGAAGGTCGAGGCCGGCATCGCCCTGCAGGGCTGGGAGCTGAAGGCCATCCGTGCCGGGCGCTCCAATATCGGCGAGGCCTACGCGATCGTGAAGGACGGCGAGCTGTACCTGTTCGGCGCGCAGATCACGCCGCTGATCTCGGCCTCCACGCACGTGATCGCCGACGCCCATCGCACGCGCAAGCTGCTCCTGCATCGCCGCGAAATCGACGAGCTCATCGGACGCGTGCAACGCGACGGTTACACGCTGATTCCCACAGCGATCTACTGGAAGGGCAACAAGGTCAAGGCCGAACTGGCCCTGGCGCGCGGCAAGCAGACGCACGACAAGCGCGAAGCCAGCAAGGAACGCGACTGGAACCGCGAGAAGCAGCGGCTGTTGCGCCGGCACAACAAGAACGCCTGAGCCCTACCCCGGCAACTTCAGCGTAAAGGCGAACACCGCGCCCTTGCCCGCTTCGCCCGTCGCGGTGATCGTGCCGCCGTGGCGCTCGACGATGCGTTTGACCGTCGCAAGGCCGATGCCTTCGCCGGCGAAGTGCGCATCGTCGTGCAGGCGCTGGAACGGGCGGAAGAGTTTGTCGACGTAGGCCTGGTCGAAGCCGACGCCGTTGTCCTGCACGTAGAAGGTTTCGCCGTCGTCGTGTTGCGCGAAGGCGATGAAGGCCTGCTCGCGCTCGCGGGTGAACTTCCACGCATTGCTCAGCAGGTTGGTCAGCAGGCTGCGCACCATCGCCGCATCGGCGGTGGCGACCAGCGTGGGCGCGATGTCGACGGTGACCGGGCGATGCGGGTCGAGCGTGCGCAGGTCGGCGATGATGTCGCCGGCCATGCGCGAGAGGTCGAGGCGTTCGGGCATCAGGTCGCCACGCGCCACGCGCGAAAGTTTGAGCAGGCCTTCGATCAGCTCGCTCATGCGCGCCGCGGCGTTGCGCACGCGTTCGAGATAGCCGCGGCCGGTGTCGTCGAGCACCGGCGCGTAGCGATCTTCCAGCACGCGGCCGAAGCCTTCGATCGCACGCAAGGGCGCGCGCAGGTCGTGCGACACCGAATAGGCGAAGGTTTCCAGTTCGCGATTGGCCTCGCTCAATTCGCGCGTGCGCGTTTCCACGCGCGCTTCCAGGCTGCGATTGAGCGCACGCACCCGCGCCTCGCTGCGCCGCGCGGCCAGGCTCATGCGCGCGGCCAGGCGTTGCGCCCGCAACTCGGTATGCGCGAGCGACCACACGATCCCGAACAACAACAGCGAGGCCAACAAGCCCACGATCAAGGCCGTGCGCAGCGGCACCAACGCCGGTGCCGCCGTCTCCAATGGGCCCGACGCGAACTCGAATTGCCACTGCCGCCCGTAGGCGCGCACCGTGATCGTTTCGTGGAAGGCCGCCGCATCGCCTTCGCGATGCGCCGGATCGGCGTACACCAGGTCGCGGCCGCCATCGGTGATGTCGTACAGGCGGAAGGTGACGGTGCGATTGATCGGCGCGAGCCCGACTTCGACGAATCGCTTCGCGCGGATCGGCGCATACACCCAACCGGTGATCGCACTTTCGCGTTGCACGCCGCTCGGCGGCGCCAGCCCGCCGGGAAACACCGGCACGTACATCAGGAAACCACCGGGCTTCGGATCCAGGTCCTGCACCAGCTTCACGCGCGCGCTCATGCGCGGCATCGCTTCGCGCATCGCCGCGCGCATCGCGGCGCGTCGCGCGGGGTCGGAATACATGTCGAAGCCGACCGCGCTGAGGTTCTCGGCCGTGCGCGGTTCGAGGTAGAGGATGGGCCCGTAACGCTCGCGTTCGCCGCGCGGCCAGATCGTCAGCAGCCCACGGCCGGCATCGCGCGTATCGATCTGCAGGCGCTGCATGCCGTAATGGCTGACATAGGCCGCATAGCCCAGGCCCGTCATCGCGGGAAAGCGCTGCGCCAGGTTGAGCCCGTCGACATAGGCGTGCCATTCGGCGGGACTGGGGCGCGCGACGCTCGCGAACAAGGCGGCGCCCCCGCGGATCGTCAGCTCGTAATTGACCAGCCGCTGCTGCAGCAACTCGACGATTTCGGACGTCGAGCCATGGAACTCGGCCTGCGCCCCGGCCAGCGCGTTCTCGCGCGCGGCACGCCACGCCGTGAGGACCAGCGCCACGGTGGCGATCAGCACGAGCACCGCGAGCGCGAACCCGGCGAAACCGGGCGTGGCACGCGGTGCGTCTGGCGCGGTGGGGGAACGCGGCGCGGACACCATGGCCCCAGCATAAGCGGCAATGAACCCCGGGCGCGTCGAAACCCATCACGCCTTGCCCTGCCCCATATCGCCCCTATACTGGTCGGGTCAGCGTGTTTGATGTCTCCCGGGGGTGCACTGGCTTCGACGGGGGTCGCGAAATCGCTTGGCGCATGCCGAGGGGGTAGCTTTCCTCGTTAATCCAGCTGCAAAAACCTAGACGCGAACGACGACGTCTACGCTCTGGCCGCTTAAGGCCTAGCCCCGAACCCACTTGTGCCTGTGCTCGTGGATGTAGGGTCATCATCACAGGATCGGTTGGAGTGGCGACCCGTCAGCTCTGACTTAACCTAAAGCGGGTGTGTCCTGCGGTGTGCCTCGCACGTCGTGTTGCCGCAGGCCGAGAACGAACGGCGAGCTAAGCATGTAGTGCCGGGGATGGAGTGCCTTCGGACGGGGGTTCAATTCCCCCCACCTCCACCAATTAAACCCCTGATTTATCAGGGGTTTTTCTTTTATTTTGCTGCGAAGTTAGAGGATGTACGGACTCCAGTACGGATGCCGTCAAATTTCAGCTGTCGCATGCGCTCTTCCGTGCGACCGCTATTTCGATTAGCAAGTCCTCGGACCAAGGCGTACTCCGTGCCCAAGAAAGATGGGCTATCAAGTGGAGCCGATTACTTCGTCCTTGGAACGTTGGGAACCTTTCGAGCGACCTCGCACGAGGATGTTAGAGGCGGCGGCGCACTTCGGACTGCACTCGACTAGTAGTTGAGGCAGCGTCACGTTAGATCTGGCCGCCCACGCCTTTGAACTTCTCAACGAAGGCGGCAATCGCTCGGAACACGCTCTGCTTCTTGACTAGATAGTGCGGGTTCAACGGGCTCATCTTGGGCAGGACGGCATTTAGCTCGGTGCCACTTTCGCTTGCGAATTCCCGCTTGAGCGAGGTGGCGATGTAACGCCGGGCTGCCTCGGCATTCAGGTCTTCAGCAGTGATCAACTCCTGTGCTTCACGTCGTTGCTCCGCTTGGGCAAAGCTAAAAAAGGCTTCGATCACACTGGCCTTGTCGCCAATCTGGTCCAAGTCAGTGGCGTTAATGAAATCGACAAGCAGGGTCTCCTTGGCACGGTTGCCTACGCTGGCGCGGATTACTCTGCGAACCTCATCGACCAGGTTGGCTTTGCTCCGATTCTTTTTGTTGTGCTCGAAGATCAGCTCCAAGATGTAATCTAGGTTGATCTCTTGCGACTTGAGCAAGTCGACTTCAAAGACCACGTCATCCCAGTCGATTGTGGATTGACCTTTGTCCGCGGCGGCTTTTTCGCGGCGCAGCCAGTCGCGAATGTCGTTGTAAGTGGACCGATAGTCTTGGAGTTTCCGCTCGGTTGGTAGCTTGATCGCCTGCAGCGCAGCCAAGCTCTCGTCAGTCAAATAATGGCTAGCCTTGAAGCTTTCCACAGCTACGGGATCGCTTATATCTACGTTTTGCAAGGCCTTTAGGCTGGCAAACTCATCATAGTTCTGCAGCACGTTCTCAACGCGTAGGTATTCGCCAAACAGCTTCGCGAAGACCTTCTTGTCGACCTCTTTTTCAATGGCGGCGGGATCGGGGAAACGCTGCTCTAATTCCCTCACCACTTCTACGAAGCCTCGCCGCGCCTCACCAGTCAGCACGTCGGTGAAGCCCTCCATGTACTCCCGGTAGCTCTTCTCTAGGACGACGTTCTTCGTGTTGTTGTCGCCGAACAGGGTGATGGCATCGACGGTCGCCTTCTCCAAGTCTCGGAAGGTGACAATGTTTCCGAAGGTCTTGGTGGCGTCAAAAATGCGGTTTGTACGCGAGTACGCCTGCATCAAACCGTGGAAGCGCAGGTTCTTGTCGACAAACAAAGTGTTGAGCATCGGAGCGTCGAAGCCGGTCAGGAACATACCCACGACGATCAGAAGATCTACCTCCTTAGCCTTCACTTGTTTGGCCAGGTCGCGGTAGTAATTCTGGAATCCGTCGCTGTCCACGCTGAAGTTCGTCTTGAACAGTGAGTTGTAGTCGGCGATGGCCGCGCTTAGGAATTCCTTGGCACTGCTGTTCATAGCCGAAACATCGAAACTTTCGTCCTGAATCTCCCCGATGGCGTCCTGCTCCTCATTGGCAGCGAAGGAGAAGATTGTCGCCACCTTCAAGGGCTTTGCGCTCTCCTTCTGCAGCGTCTTGAACGCCTCGTAATACAGCTTCGCGGCATCAACGCTGCTTACCGCGAACATGGCATTGAAACCGACCGCGCCGGCCTGCAGACGGTGGGTCTTCTGGCGAAAGTTGTTCAAAATGTACCGAGTGACTTCCCGGATGCGGTCGGGATGCAACAAGGCCTGCTTATTTTCGGCGGCGCTGAGCGTTACTTCGTCTTGCTCGGATTCGATAGCCTTGAACTGCGGGCGCACGTCGTTGTAATCCACCTTGAACTTGAGCACCTTTTCATCACGAATGGCATCGGTGATCACGTAAGAATGCAGTTGACGACCAAACACGCTAGCGGTGGTTTCCGCGCCCAAGGCGTTCTTCGGAAATATCGGAGTGCCAGTAAAGCCAAACTGATAAAACTTTTTGAACTTCTTCTTCAGGTTTTTTTGAGCCTCACCGAACTGGCTGCGGTGACACTCATCAAAAATGAAAACGACCTGCTTGCCGTAAATGGGCAGGTCGCCTTCGCTCTTCATCAAATTGTTTAGCTTTTGAATCGTTGTGACGACGATCTTGTTGTCGTCCTTACTCAAGTTGCGCTTAAGACCGGCCGTGCTATCCGAGCCGTTGACGCTATCGGGCGAGAACCGTTGGTATTCCTTCATGGTCTGGTAGTCCAGATCCTTGCGGTCCACCACGAAGAACACCTTGTCGATGAACTCAAGCTCGGTCGCCAGGCGTGCTGCTTTGAAGCTGGTCAGAGTCTTGCCCGAGCCTGTGGTGTGCCAGACGTAGCCGCCACCTTCCGGATTGCTCCAGCTCTTGGCTTCGTGCGCGCTCTTGATCTTCCACAAGATGCGTTCGGTCGCGGCGATCTGGTAGGGCCGCATCACCAGTAGGGTATTGCTGACGTCAAACACCGAGTAGTGCAGCAGCACATTGAGAAAAGTGTGCTTCTGGAAGAATGTCGCCGTGAAGTCTTTCAGGTCTTTGATCAAGCCGTTGTCCGACTTCGCCCAATTCATGGTGAAATCGAAGCTGTTCTTGTCGCGCCTCGTGGTATTTGCGAAGTAACGAGTGTCGGTGCCGTTGGAGATCACGAAGAGCTGCAGAAACTTGTACAACGAGTGATCGCTGTTAAAGCTCTCCTTGCTGTAGCGATGGAGCTGATTGAAGGCCTCGCGGATGGCGACGCCGCGCTTCTTGAGCTCAACCTGCACCAGCGGCAAGCCGTTCACTAGCACCGTCACGTCGTAACGGTTGGCATGACCACCAGTCTGCTCGAACTGCTTGATCACTTGCACCTTGTTGCGAGCGATACGCTTCTTGTCTAGCAGATAGATGTTTTGAATGTGCCCGTCGTCAAAAACAAAGTCATGAATGTAGTCGTCGTGGAGCTTACGTGTCTTCTCGGCAATGCCCTCGCTGGGCCTGTCCAGATAGGTTTCAACAAAGCGCCGCCACTCGCCGTCCGAGAACTGCACTTGGTTGAGTGCCTGCAACTGGACCCGCACATTCGCCAGCAAAGCGTCGGGCGTGTTCAGGGCGGGCAAGAACTCGTAGCCCTGATGGACCAAGTCTTGGATGAACTCGCGTTCTAGAGCGTCTTCGCTCTGATAGCTTTCCGCGGCCTTCCATTCCCGGGTGTACTTGTCCAGAACGATGAAGGTATTCGACTCGGCAATGGACCTGAGGTAATCAGCCATTTAGAACTTCCTGTTGCTGAAGGTAGCCGTAGTTGCCGGTCAAGTGATTAAGCAGAAAGCTGACAATCTGTTTCTCCTGTGGCGTTGGCTCGGTGACCGTGTCATTGGAGAGGGTGCTGTGGCTGGTGAACTGGATAATGCGGTTCAAATAAGTTTGCCGGTCGTCAGGAAGCAGTTCCGACCACCTCTGGTATCCCAGAAAACTTGCAGTCTTTTCGTATAAGTTGCGCAACAGGGTGAAGTGGTAGCGTTGAACATCGTCGGCGGCAATCGCCTCCTCCAGAGCCTTCTTGAGATACAGGTGATAGGAAAAGCTCCTGTTGGAGTCACCATATTTGACATTAAGGAAGTAGGTACCGTCCTCGAGCCGCTCCAGGAGGTAACAGCCTTCTTTCTTGCCACTCGCACTCAGACCGAGCTCGTTGTGGAGCACGTTGTAGAAGAGGGGGTTGTGAGTGGTGATGACAAACTTGAGCTCAGATTCGCTGCTCTTAATCAGCCCAGCGAGATTCACAGCTAGCTCGATCAGGTGGTTGTCGTCCAGCGAGCTAACGGGGTCGTCGATGAAGACATACTGGAGCCGATCGAACTCTCGGGTCTCACGACTCTCTTCCTCAGCGACGTTGAGCGTACTGATGACTTGATCCAGCAGCGCATAGAAGACGCTCCAGATGAAGTTGCTTTCTTCGGCCTTTGAAATCTTGAGGTTGTGAGACCGATTGTCGTCGCCGCGTTCAAGCGAGAAGGTGACCTCGGCCAGGTCCTCGCTAAAATGCGGCATCAGTTTGTCGTTGGCATACCGCTGAAAATATTTGACGATGTTTCCGTCCTGCCCGAGATCCTTGAGCAGCGTGAGCAACCAATCAGTAAATGAGTTGGGCTGGATCTTCAGCTTGGGCTCGGCATCAAGAGCCAAATCGTTGTCCCAATAAAACAGGTCCTCGGTAAAGGCGTTGTAGTACAGAATCTTGCTACGCGTCAGCTCGGGCTGATCTTCCGACTCCCCACTCCCACCCCCCTCGACCCTGGGTGCGATGAGCCGCTTGAATTCACGCGACAGACGCGTTTTTCCGGTGCCGTTAAAAGCATAGATCAGCTGCACCTTCTTATTTGCGTCTTTAACGTGCTGAGAGATGTCGGTCAGCGTCTTCCCCATCTCAGCGCCCCACCGCTTCCAATTGAGGGAAGCTCAGAAGATGGTCGCGGTAGTATGCGTACTGCATATGGCGCAACTCGACTTCCCGCGGCAATTTTTCGCTGATTGACTTGGTGAGAGTGTCGAATTCGTCAAGGATCTCGGCAATACGGCCCTGCTCCGCTAATGACGGAACGGGAACTAGAATTTTCTTGAAACGTTCTTTGGAAATATTGAAACGTGTGACCCCACTCGCTGTTTTTGCAATCTGAGCTCGCATATGGCTGCTACGGAAAAGGTGCTTAGAGAATTCCGGGGTTATCGATACGTCACTGTTAAATCTAACGCCGAATGAAAAACTATTGAGATAGACCTTCTCCGTAGGGCGCGCCGTGACAGCTGAAGACATCCCCGCGTCCTCAGGGGTCTCCGAGGATGCGGTGAACAGGACGTCGCCGTAGCGAACGTCGTTTTGCTTCTCGGCACCAGAGACCTTGACGTGCCCAAGAGCACTGAAATCAACAGCGTGATTGGCGAATATATTCTTGTAAGAAACGTACTTCGCGTTGCCGTCCGTGAAATCCGACTTCGTTTTTCCGTTCAGGCCACCGTAAATTTCAGCCAGTTGGCCGAGCGGTTTCCATGTGACGTGCGGATCATCGAAGCTCAGTAGCTGATCGCAGTAGTGCCGGTATTGCCTAGTGCGGGCTTTGAGCTCGGCATTGAGCTCGGTGGTTAGCTCGGCGGTCAGCTCCGCGAAAGCGTCCAGAATCCGGACGATCTCCGTTTGGATTGCGAGTGACTTGGAGGGCAGGTCTGGACATGGGATGGGGACTCGTATCTTCGCCAGATCCGTAGCTGATACATCAATCACCTTGATCCCCTTCGCGAACTTCCTTTTGTCCTTAGCAAACGTGTCCGTTTGCGTGAAATAGGCAAAGTACTTCCCCAATAGAACATTGCCGGGCTTCACGATGGTTGCATGGCCGCCAGTGACGGCCTGCCGCTCGCCGAGATACACCAAGGCCTTCCCGACATCGTCGATGTTTTCGCTCGTATTGGTGATTACGACATCGCCCTTATCAACCTTGCGAAGCTGCTTGGCCAGTTCCGGTGACACAAATGACTTGGTTTTTTCTGTTGATAGGCCGTAATAGGTGTATATCTGGCCATAGTGAATGGCGGGTACGCCCGTTTCGGTGAAGTCCTTTTTCTGAAGCCCATTGCCGCGAACCAATGTGGCCAGTTCCCCCAGCGGCTTCCACTCCACCGCCATGCCATCTAGTAGCGTGCCCAGACGGTTCACCCTGCTCATACCCTGGACTCCGCGCCCTCAATATCAGCGACCAGGGCATCGGTCTGCTTACGGAGTCTGTCGATACTGGCGACTGTATCTTTCAACTCGGCGTTGAGTTGAACAATGTTAACGACGTCGCGGGTCTCCTTCGCTTCCAGATAACTGCTGACCGTGAGGTTGTAGTCGTTGGCGGCAATTCGTTCGACCAGCACAGATTGCGAGAAGTGGTCTACATCAACCTTGCTGTCAAAGGCCCGCATAATTTGCTCGATGTGGTCGTCGAGCAGCACGTTATTGTTGGTTTCCTTCTTGAATAGATTGCTTGCGTCAATAAACTGGGTGCGCGTGTCAGTCTTGTTCTTCGCCAGCACCAGAATGTTCACAGCGATGCCGGTTCCATAGAACAGGTTGGGTGCCAGCGAAATCACCGTTTCGACGTAGTTGTTGTCGACCAGGTACTGGCGGATTTTCTGCTCCGCGCCACCGCGGTAGAAGATGCCGGGAAAGCAGACGATGGCAGCACGGCCCTTGCTAGAGAGATAGGAAAGCGCGTGCAACACGAACGCAAAGTCGGCCTTCGACTTCGGCGCTAGCACGCCTGCCGGAGCGAAGCGCTCGTCGTTAATCAGAGTGGGGTCGTCGCTGCCGATCCATTTCACCGAGTACGGCGGGTTGGAGACGATCGCATCGAACGGTTTGTCGCCGCCGAAGTGCGGATCGGTCAAGGTATTACCCAGCTGGACGTTGAACTTGTCATAGTTAATGTTGTGCAGGAACATGTTCATCCGCGCCAAGTTGTACGTGGTGTGGTTGATCTCCTGACCGAAAAATCCATCCTCGATGATGTGTGCGTCAAAATGCTTCTTGGCCTGTAGTAGCAGCGAGCCGGAGCCACATGCCGGGTCGTAGATCTTGTTGACGCTCGTCTGCTTGTGCATGGCCAATCGGGCAATCAGCTTGGACACATGCTGCGGGGTGAAGAATTCGCCGCCAGACTTGCCCGCATTGGCCGCGTAGTTCGAGATCAGGAACTCATAAGCATCACCAAACAGATCGATATGGGCGGCGTCGAAGTGGCCGAAATCCAAGCCTTCTACGCCCTTGAGCACACGGGCCAGACGGGCGTTCTTGTCCTTGACGGTGTTGCCAAGACGGTTGCTGGTGGTGTCGAAGTCGGCAAACAGTCCCTTGATGTCGTGCTCGGAGGGGTAGCCGTTGGCAGAGCTTTCGATGGCGGCAAATATGGCGGCCAAGTCAGTATTCAATTTCTCGTTGTTGTGGGCCTTGGCGACCACGTTGGCGAAAAGCTGGCTGGGGTAAATGAAATACCCTTTTGTCTTGACAGCATCGTCCTTGATTTCGGGCGTAATGACGTCGTCGCCCAGTCCGGCGTAGCGAATACTTTCGTCCCCACCTTCGATATAGCTGGCAAAGTTCTCGCTGATGAAGCGATAGAACAGCGTGCCAAGAACGTACTGTTTGAAATCCCAGCCGTCGACGGCACCGCGCACATCATTGGCGATCTGCCAGATCTGGCGTTGCAGGGCGGCGCGTTGTTGAGTGCTGGTCATGCAATGGTTCCTGCAACGTTAAAATTCGCCAGTTGTCGGGCCGAGGCGCTGAACTGGCTGGAAAGGGTGCCCGGTGCACTTGCCGAGGTGCGGGATCTACACCTTTGGGGTGTTCTGTGCTTTTCTTGAAATATCGTGTGCCGCTTTCGACGTAGTTCGGTGCTCCCCTCCCCCGGGAGGACCGCCAGTAATGGCGCGTGCGAGCGTCGATACGTAGCATTGAGCAGAAGTACATTTTTCGGCGGACGGCAGACGTCGCGCCGCCGGCGCGTCGGCTCCGGAAAACTCGTCTTGCCGTGTGAGTCGCCCCTGGCATCAATTCGCAACTTGGGGCATCCATACCTCCACGCCGAGGCTGCGCGGGGTTGCCCAGGGAGTTCTCGGCGAACCGATTGACTGATCGCGCCCGACAAGGGTGTATATCGGCTGGATCTGCTGGCCCAGTCGCTTTGGACAGGCTTTCGCTTGACCGATGCCTCCGCGGCCCTCGAGGAGGACTTTGCCCTTTTTTTCACCCCTACTGTTACGAGCTCGGCCCGATCGAGGTGTTCCCGAATCTCTCGGCCGACGAGAATCCCCACTCGGCTGTCTTCCATTCCACCCCGTCCCCGCCCCAAATGGGTCAACAGAACAGAATTTAACAGTTCTGAGCCCCTGGGACGGCCGTTGGGGGCCCAGACCCTGCCAAAGCCCGTTCTAGCCGGCCTGGCAATAGGATGGCGCACCGCTACTCGTAAAAGCCGGCAACCACGTGGACCAGCAGTTCCGCCACAAGGGTCTCGGTCACACGATGGAGAGGCAGGCTGGACGTCTCGACTTCGTTAATCCAGCCGGATGGGCGACTCGTTGAAATCCGCACTCGCCGCAGTTCCTCGTCGCGCTCGATTGTGACGTGCGGTCTTGAGAAAAGAGCATCTGCCGCCCTTGCGTCATCGACGAACGTAAAGTTGATGAGCAGTTTGGTCTGGGCCGAAAACGAGTGTTCCACTGTGATGCTCGTGTCGACAGTTCGCATATGCCGGGTTGCGCGTTCAATCGCGGGAATAACGACACTTTCCACAGCCACGACAAACGCTTGAGAGAATCGACGATCGGCGTCTTGTTTTAGCTTGGCTCTGGCTCGCCGCTCCTCCATTTTGATCGCACGGCCGCGAACCAATTGGGCAAACTTTTCTGACAGGTCTTCTTTCATACGTGTTCCTCGCAGTTTTAACTGACAACTGACAACTCGGTTGTCACATTGAATGTGGTCAGGTCCGGCAGTCGCCGTCCCCCGTGCGAGCCAACTCGGAGGAAGGACCCGTACTTCCTTTTGCCGATGCCGCCCAACAGCTCGGTTCGACGTTTGTCGCCGCCAGCGCCGGTGCTTGCGCTCAAGTGCGCCCAAGTCGAGTTGCGAACAGTTCCGCGATGAGCGCGACCTGCGCGCGCTCAAGTGCAGGGGGTATGGGGGATGAGCGCGCGCGCCTTTGAGCGCGCAGTCGAGAGCCCACGCGCTGGCTGCAGTTCTAGCGCAAACGCTCATTGCCCGCGCTCCTCGGCCACAACCCATCGCTCTGATCGGTGTCGATGACGAGTCTGATATTCCTGCCTCCGGATACGGCCGACGCGCTCCAAACGCACTAGCGCTCGAGCAAACCTGGCCTTGCCGTCGGCTCCCTTCAGCGCCCACGACGGCATATCGGGACGATGTTTCAGCGCGTGGAAGGCAGTGAATGCGCCCATCGTGGCCGTCGGAACGTCGCAGGTCGCCGCTCGCAGACACGCGAGCACGTCGCCGTTGTCCGCGGCGATGTTAGGATCATTTGAGATGGCCGTGACAAGTTCGGCGGCCGTCGTCGGAACAAGAACGCCGTGGTCGTTCCACCTGAAAGTCAATGGCGCTGCAATCGGTCCAAGGTTGTTCTTCTCCATCGCGAGTACGATCGCACCGCTGTCCTTGCCCAGCGCGAAGCGAGCGCGCGCTGAGTTGTGCCACGCGGTCGATCCGGAATATGAGTTGCCCGCTGGCCCAGATCGCGCAGCCGCCTTGTCGATATGCGCCAGCAAAAGCATCGCTGCCCCTACCTCACGCCCCAAGCCGGCCAGCAATCGAAGAAAAGCGCGCACTTGACGCCGATCGTTTTCGTTGCCGTCAAAGGCGTCGGAGGCGTTATCAATGATGACCAATACCGCACCACCAGCCGCCTCTCGGAGTTCGGCCATCGTGGCCGTCGGCACGATCCAGCGCGCGCCAGCGTCCAGGCGCTCGGCTGCGAGCGTCGCATCCCCGCCGGAGCCGTCGAGGATGACTAAGAAGGCAGCCACGGCATGGGGGTCGAGGCCGTAGGCTTGAACAATCTTGTGCAATCGCCAACGGACAACTGAGGAGGGATCTTCTAGCGAGGCAAACACTACTCGCCCACGACGAACCCGACGACCGGCAAATGGCACTCCGGCGGCGACGTGCGCTGCAATGATCAGCGCCAAGATGGACTTCCCCGCACCGCCGTGGCCGCCGAGCAGCACTACAGCGACTGGGATGAGGCCATCGACCACGTATTCGGCAGAAGGCGGCTCCGCGCTTGTCAGGTCGTGCACATCGACACGGACAAGATTAGCGATAGGAGCCTCGGTCTCGCGATTCACAATCCCACCTCGGAACCACCGAAGAGCTGAAAACCGACGGGCGCGACTCCTAGTCCGAAACGCGGGGAAAACCGCCGGAAAAGGTAGTGGCGATGGCACGCCGCGCGTGGGCGGCACCCCCAATTCCAGATGTTGGGGCTGCGGTATTTCATTTCGTACTAGCCTGCATCTTCGCCAAGCGCTCCGGCAGCGTGCGGAGCGAATCGAGAAAGACAAAGCGGCGCCGACCAATTAGAAATGTGTCGAGCAACCCTGCGTTTGCAAGCTCGATCGCCTTAGACCTTGCAATACCGTATTCGCGCGCCTTCGGGATGAAGGGCGCGTATTCCGGGGTTCGGTTGGTAGTCATTGGATTCCTCCGTATTCGCCGATGTTTAGCGGGCGACGGAATCCTGGCGGCCGGACTAAGTAGCCCGGAATAGTTCTGCGAGTTTTTGTCGGGTTGATTCCCGACTCAACCACTTGGGCATTGAGATATGCAGGGCCTGAGCAGCTTCAAACTGCTCTTCTACAGCGGCGACAATTGCCTCGCCGGACGTTCGATGTTCCTCGGCCACTCGCTGCAGTGCAATTGGCAATGCCGACCAGGCGCGAAGTAGCCGCACACCCTCGACCACAGCCGCTGCCGACTGCCGTTCTCGTCGGGCTTCGCTGCTCGCAATCACTTCGAATCGCGAATGCCAACGTTGGAGCTGCCGAACCCCGGTTCCCATAGCCTCGGCAACGATCACCAATGCGATGTCATGCTTCTCTCCAGCGGCCTGCAGTTGCTTAACCCTCACGACAGCTTCGAGATGTCTAGTGCGCTCGAAATTGGTGGTTCCAAAGCGCTCGGCGTGCTCCGGCCTGACAAACGCACGAAGAGGCGGCCGTCCTCCCCCGCGCTTAGTTGAAACCTTCATGCAAAAGCAACCGATGCAGGTAGCTCACGTGCCGCGATTTGCGCCAGATGGTCGTAGTGTTTATCGATCATTGCCAACTTCCCTTACGAGCTCGAATGCCGCAGATCGCCGAATTCCATATGCGGCACAAGTTGCCACGAGCGGCCCGTATTCTGGAACCAGTTCTTTATCAACCACGTGACCCCCAAAGTTGTTTACCAGCGTGCGCCGGCGTTCTTAGGAAATCACTGAAATAGCGCGGCGCACAATAGAGGAAAAAATGCCCGTCCAATGTTTAAGACAACTCAAATGCGCTCTACCCACCCCGCCGCGACAGCGTATTCGACATCATTGGGCGTATCCAGGTCGGCTTCCAACACCGCCTCGTCGAGCACGAACAGAGCCGCTGCCGGCAGCGCACGTAATTTGTTCGCAAACCCCACCTCTCCGCCCAAGGGAGCTTCTGCAAGCCATCGTCCAGGGACGACGGCGGGAATGCCTGGCAACCCCCCATGCAACGTGGCCGCCGCGCCCGATCGGGAGCAGCGAGCCCCAGCAAGCAAAGAGACGAGGTGTTCGAGTTCGAGCGCCGGCTGATCGCAAGCGAGGATTAGCACTGGCCCATAGAACTCGGAAAGCGCATCGGCCGCAACCTTTAGGCTGCTGGCCAAGCCCTCTTGCCAGTGATGATTGCGAAGGATTTCGCATTCGGACTGCAACTCGCCTTCAACGCGTTCAGCATCTGCTCCCACGACGACGAGCATTCGCGCAGGTGAAGTGCCCAGCGCCAAGCGGGTAGCGCGATGCACCAGCGTCTCGCCGCCTCTCCGTAGAAGTTGCTTTGCTTGACCCAAGCGCGTGCTCCCCCCCGCCGCCAGCAGGATCGCGGCATGTGTGTTCATCGCGGAGAAATCGTTGATCGCCAAGCCTGCAACTGCGAGGCGACGCTCAGCGCGATCGCCTCTGGCCCTTGACCTCCTAGGGGCAGCCCAACCGGCGAATGCAGTCGGGGTGCGATCGCAACGCGTTGCTGCGGCGTGAGTAGCTTGAACAAGTCATCGCGTCGGCTTTTCGGACCGAGCAGCCCAATAAATGAAACTGTAGAACGCGATAGTGCTTCCAAGGCTTCGCGATCGAGCTCGAAGTGGTGATGCATTACGAGTGCCACATCCACGTCAGCTTGCACTGACGAAGGAGTCGCCTCGATATGGACATCAACGGGAGCTCCGGGTCGCTTCCAGCGCTCACGCCGCTCCACCAACGTCGTGTGCCAACCAAGTTCATGGAGCAAGCGAAGCAACGCTGACGCCTCTGGCCCCGCACCGAATAGCAGTACCGTGGGCAGCCGGCGGACCTCGATCGACCATGAGCTGGAGCCGTGCCAAGGGACCGCCTCTGCGGGCAACTTCGTATTTGCTACGCACTCGGCCGAGGCCAGTCGCACCCCGCCCTCCTCTTCCAAGTCGAGGGTGAGTGAGCTGCCCTCGAGCCAGGCATCAATCACCTGCAGCAGGTTCCCGAGCGCTTTCAGCGGCAGCAACGCAAGACGTAGGCGACCACGACATCCGATCGCCGAACCCGACAGCAAGTCCTCGTCGCCGCGAGTGTCGACCTCCATCCAACCAACCGTGGCTGTTGCGGCCGATCGTGCAGCTTCTTGCGCGATCGCGGGTTCTAGGCAACCCCCACTCAACCAACCCACCTGGCATTGCGCATCGAAGTAGGCCATCGCCCCGGCGTGAACGTAGGTCGATCCTTCGGTTTCCAGAACCACAGCGAGAACCCCATCTTCGGTGGGTTGGCGCGCGGCAACCAAAACGGGGCGCGGATTGCCGGCAGCAAGAAACGGCGCGCGCTGCATTGCTTCAAGCGAGCTGGCGCGCGCATCAATGTCGGTCGACGGCTCGCGCAGAAGCATTTCAGGGCCCTAGCCGACGACAGGCAAGTGGTCGAGCAACTTGTCGAGCGTGATCGGATAGTCCCGCACCCGAGCACCCGTGGCGTTGTAGATGGCGTTGGCTACGGCGGCGCCTACGCCACATATGCCAAGCTCGCCGACGCCCTTTGCTTTCATCGGCGAGGAGATGGGATCTGTTTCATCAATAAATATGACTTCCTGGTGCGGGATATCAGCATGCACCGGGACTTCATAGCTCGCCATGTCGTGGTTGACGAAGAACCCAAGGCGTTTATCTACCACGAGGTGCTCCATAAGGGCCGCGCCCACTCCCATGGTCATCGCGCCAATCACCTGGCTGCGTGCCGATATTGGATTGAGGATACGACCGGCCGCGCAGACGGCGAGCATGCGGCGAACGCGCACCTCTCCTGTTACACGATCAACGCCGACCTCGACGAAATGCGCACCAAAGGTCGACTGTTGGAACTTCTTATCCAGATCGCCGTATTCGATCGAATCTTCCCCAACGAGTTCGCCGTCCTGGGTCGCGTCAGACAGCGCCACGCGCCGATCTCCGGAAACTACGTATCCGTCCACGAACTCGGCCGAGTTCGCATCAAAGCCGAGCTTCTGCGCAATGGTTTCGCGCAGTTTCATGCTCGCCGCAAACACACCAGAAGTGGAGTTGTTCGCCCCCCACTGTCCACCAGAACCGGCGGAAATGGGAAAGTTCGAATCGCCCAAACGCACGACCACGCGATCCAACGGCACTCCCATCATCTCCGCTGCCGTCTGGCCGATGATGGTGTAAGTCCCGGTGCCAATGTCCGTCATGTCGGTTTCCACCGTCACAATCCCGCGCTTATCCAGACGGACTCTTGCACCAGATTTTTGTAGCAAGTTGTTGCGGAATGCGCCGGCAACGCCCACACCGACCAACCACCGACCATCCCGCACCGTGCCGGGTGTCGCGGAGCGCTTATTCCAGCCGAAGCGCTCGGCCCCCTTGCGCAGCGTTTCGACGTAGCGCCGTTGCGAGAACGGTCGCTCTGGTTTCTCTGGATCCACCTGAGTGTCGTTTTTGACACGAAACTCGACTGGGTCCATTCCAAGCTTTTCGGCCATTTCATCCATGGCCATTTCAAGCGCCATCAGGCCCGGCGCTTCGCCCGGCGCGCGCATCGCATTGCCTTCTGGCAGGTCGAGCACGGCCAACCGCATTTTTGTCATGCGGTTTTCGCCTGCGTAGAACAAACGCGTCTGTTGAACCGCAACTTCCAAGCCGCCGTCCGGCAGGTCGCCGTTCCAGCTCTCGTGACCGATAGCGGTGAGCTTGCCGTCCTTCGTGGCCCCCAAGCGGATGCGCTGAATCGTCGCCGGGCGGTGGGTCGTGTTGTTCGCGATCAGCGGTCGTTGCAGCGCAACCTTCACCGGTCGCCTGGCCGCCTTCGAACCGAGCGCGGCCAGAAGGATGTCGGAGCGAATGAACAGCTTGCCGCCAAACCCGCCGCCAATGTAAGGCGAATCCAGACGCACCTTTTCCTTGGGGATGCCTAGCGTCTTGGCAATGTCGCCGCGGCTCCAATTGACCATCTGGTTTGAAGTCCAAGCGGTGAGCTTGTCCCCTTCCCACGAGGCGATGGTGGCGTGCGGCTCCATCATGATGTGGGATTGGTCAGGGGTCGTGTAGGTCGCGTCCAATTGCACCGTCGCGGAAGCGAAGGCCCCCGCGAAATCCCCAACGGCTGAATCCGAATCTGGATCTGACTGGCCGTCCTTTGTTTTTGGTCGTTGCGCCGAGCCCTTGGCGGCTGCGAGATCGAACCGCCCCTTGCCTCGCGTGTAGTCCACACGAATTAGGTTTGCCGCAGCGCGTGCCTGTTCGAAGGTCTCTGCCACCACGATCGCGATGGCTTGGTGGTAGTGGTCGATTTCCGGACCACCCAGGAGCTTGGCCGTATTGAAATCGCCCTTGCCAAGCTTGCCCGAATTCTTTGCGGTAACGATTGCCAGCACGCCAGGCGCCTTGCGCGCGGCGCCGTCGTCAAGCAGGGCGATCTTCCCCTTTCCTATGCCGGCGCCGACGATGTATCCGTAGGCTTGGTTAGGCGCGACGTCATGGCGCTCGTAGGCATAGGGCGCGGTACCGGTGGTTTTCAGCGGGCCGTCAATGCGCTGGGTTGGCTTGCCGACGACCTTGCCCTGATCGATAGGATTTGTCGTTGCAGGCTTATCGAATTTCATGCCGGCCTCCCTGCGTCCACCAAGACCGCGGCGATTGTGCGTTCGACCAGCGGCTTTTTGAAGGCGTTGTCGTGCGTGGTCCTGGCGCCATCAAGCAGCGCGGCTGCGGCAGCCTTTGCGCCGCGGGGCAACGCTGCATCGGCATCGTCAATACGCCAAGGCTTATGCGCCACGCCGCCAAGCGCTACACGGCCACTGCCGTCGTGCTGAATGATTGCTGCGACCGATACCAGCGCGAAGGCGTACGAAGAGCGGTCGCGGATCTTGGCATAGACCTGACGTCCGCCGACGGGCTTCGGCAACTCAACGGCCGTGATCAGCTCGCCGGCCCGCAGCGTGTGTTCGATCTGCGGCGTGCTGCCAGGCAACCGGTGCAGCTCGGCAAACGGAATGATGCGGGTTTGGCCATCTGCTTTTACAGTCTCGACGGTCACATCCAAAACGCGCATAGCTACTGCCATGTCGCTTGGATGCGTGGCGATACACGCTTCGCTTCCGCCGAGAATGGCGTTGTGGCGACTGAACCCCCCGATCGCGGCGCACCCGCTTCCGGGCCGGCGTTTGTTGCAGGGCTGGTTCGTGTCGTAGAAATATGGGCAACGCGTGCGTTGCAAAAGGTTGCCCGCCGTCGTAGCACGGTTGCGAAGCTGCCCGGAAGCGCCTGCGAGAAGTGCGCGCGACAGCACCGGATAGTCGCGACGCACGCGGCGGTCGGCGGCGAGGTCTGTGTTTCGCACGAGTGCCCCAACGCGCAACCCCCCGTCGTCCGTCTCCGAAATCTCGTCCATGCCCAATCCGTTTACATCGACCAGGCGAGATGGAGTCTCGATTTCAAGCTTCATCAGATCAAGCAGGTTGGTTCCGCCTGCGATGAACTTTGCATCCGGGGTGCGCGCGACCGCCGCCGCAGCCTCGGCAGGAGTACGCGCGCGCTCGTAGTCGAAAAGGCCTTCATGCGAGCCCCCCCGCCACGTCGTCGATGGCATCGACGATGTTGGAGTAAGCACCGCATCGGCAGATATTTCCGCTCATGCGTTCCCGAACCTCCGCCGCGCTCAGCCTCGGGCGCGCGGTGAGGTCTTCGGTAACGTGACTTGGAATGCCGGCCTTGATCTCGTCGAGCACCGCAACCGCGGAACAGATTTGGCCCGGCGTGCAGTAGCCACACTGGTAGCTATCATGCTTGACGAACGCTGCTTGCATCGGATGTAGCCGGTCGGGGGTGCCGAGCCCTTCGATCGTGGTTACCCGCTGGCCGTCGTGCATAACCGCAAGCGTCAGACAGGAGTTGATGCGGCGCCCCTCGACGATGACGGTGCATGCACCGCACTGCCCGTGGTCGCAGCCCTTCTTGGTGCCAGTCAGGTGCAGGTGTTCGCGCAATGCGTCGAGCAGCGTTGTGCGCGTGTCGAGTTCGAGTGCGTGCTGCTTGTTATTGACCGTCAGCGTGAGTTTTGTCATCACCGGCGCCTTCCCCGGCGTGGAAGATGTAGCTTCCCCGGCAAGTGATCCGACAGTCGGCAATGCCGTGGCGGCGGCGGAGGTCGCTCCCGCAATCAGCACTCGTCGCCGAGTGACATTCACTTTCCACGGCGCGTTCTCATCCATTTGTTCCATCCTCCGGAATGGCATAGCTCAGCCGGTGGGGCAATGTGAAGCTGTTATCACGCCGGCTGATAGGCCTGCGTGAGCGACGGCTACAGGCCTACGGACCGCTCGGGCCTGCGTTGTATTGTGCGTCGGTGACCTTTTCCATCCACTCAACGACTTTCCCATCCAGTGCTTCTTGGATCGCGATGTGGGTCATGGCGGTCGTAGGTGTTGCCCCATGCCAATGCTTATGGCCAGGAGGGCACCAGATGATGTCGCCGGCGTTGATCTCGACAATTGGACCGTCTTGGCACTGCGTCCAGCCCTTGCCCGAAGTAACGATCAAGGTCTGGCCCAGCGGGTGCGTGTGCCAAGCGGACCGCGCGCCGGGCTCGAACGTGACGATGGCACCTGCCACCCGCGCATCCCCGCCGCGCTGAAACTGCATGTCGATGCGCACATTGCCGGTGAAGAATTCGGGCGGTCCTTTGGTGGAAGGCAGGGAGCCGTTGCGATCGATGTGCATTTGTTCGGTCTCCTTTCGCGGTAAATCGGGTGACAGCGCGAGTGCCGTAAGCGGCAGCGCAATCAGCAGGGCGAGAGATGTTTGACGAAATGTCATGGCGTTGCCCATCTGCAATGGAGTTAATTGGACGCCCACGATCGTTGCGCCGCCGTAGACGCCGACCCATCAGCGCGCACCGCGGTCTCCGCAGGCACTCGTTTCGGGCGCCACCAGGTGTTGGCTGCGTGCGGAGATTGCAACTCAACGCGCTCACCAAACGCCGGTGTCGTGATGCGCACGCCCCGTGCCCGCGCGATTGCCGTTACGCGTTCAAGTGGCTCGTCCCACGCATGCATCGCCAGGCTGAATGTTCCGTTGTGGATGGGAACGAGCCACTCACCGCGCAGGTCTTTATGCGCCTCCACCGTTTCCTCCGGCTGCATGTGCACATTCGGCCAGTTTGCGTTGTAGGCCCCGGTTTCGATGAAGGTGACGGCAAATGGACCAAGCCGCTCACCAATCGCCTTGAAGCCGGAGAAATAGCCAGTGTCCCCGCTGAAAAACATTCGAAACGGGCCGTCTTCAACAACCCACGAAGTCCATAGCGTCTTGTTCCGATCTGACAGCGTACGACCAGAGAAGTGCTGGGCTGGTGTGGAGGTAATACGCAGGCCGCCGACTTCGGTGCTTTGCCACCAGTCGAATTCCTGAACTTGGCTTGCAGGAACGCCCCAGGATCGCAGCCGGTCGCCTACGCCCAAGGGCACATAGAACCGTGTGCCTCTGTCGCTAAGTGCCCGCACTGCCGCACTGTCCAGGTGATCGTAATGATCATGCGAGATCAAGACGCCACGGATTGTCGGCAGCGCATCCAGCGCAATAGGCGGGGCGTGGAAGCGACTTGGACCGGCCCATTGCACTGGCGAGGCGCGGTCTGAGAACACTGGGTCGGTGAGCCACCACTGTCCCCTGAGTTTCAAGAGCAGCGTGGAGTGCCCCAGCCGATAGGCACTTCGCTCGGGGGCGCTATCGAGTTCACCGCGGGTGATGGATCGCACCTGGATAGGAGCGGCAGGAATTGTGTTTTCTGGCTTGTTGAAAAAGACATCCCACCAGCCGACCTCGGGCGTGTTTGGCGCCGGTTGCCGATCAGGATCAAGGTTGCGGAAGCGACCGTCGACGTACTGCGGGGAGTTTGAGTACGCCGACAGCGACGTTGAGGTCGCCACATGCGTTGCGGTGGCAAGTGCAATTAGCAGGAGAATACTGAGTAACCCTCGTTGATGAAGACGCATGGCTCAGGCCTCCCTGTATCGCAGTGCGTCGACGACGAGCGAGAACGCCGGGGAGTGCTGGCGACGGCTTGGGTAGTAGAGGTGATAGCCCGAAAACGGCGGACACCAATCCTGTAACACGCGCACCAGGCGGCCTTCCTCGATGTGGGGCGCGAATTCTTCCTCGGGAAGATATGCGACACCGAGCCCTTCGAGCGCCGCCACGACGATGTGCGGCGTCGTGTTGAAAATCGCCTGGCCTTCCACGCGCACGTTCACTTCGCGGTTCCGGCGTTCGAACTCCCACACATACAGTCCGCCCTGCGTGGGGAAGCGGATGTTGATGCAGTTGTGGTTAGTTAGATCGTCGGGGATTTTCGGCACCGGATGCTTGGCAAAATAGTCCGGCGATGCCACCGCAGCCATGCGCAGCTTCGAGCTGATCGGCATGGCGATCATGTCCTTGTCGATGCTCTCGCCTAGCCGAACGCCCGCGTCAAAGCGATCGGCCACGATGTCGCGAAAGCCGTAGCTGACATCGAATTCGATCCGCACATCCGGATAGTTGTGCATCACCGGCAGCAGCTTGGGTAGCAGGATCGTCCGCAGTACATGGTCGCCGCAGGTAATGCGCACTGAACCAGCGGGCTTGTCGCGCAGCGCCGTCAGTGCGTCGAGCTCCAATTCGATCTCGTCGAATCGGTGTCCGATCGCCAACAGCAAGCGCTCGCCTGCAGGCGTTGGGGACACGCTCCGGGTCGTGCGCGTGAGCAGGCGGATATCCAGCCGTGCTTCCAGCGCCTTAATGGCTTGGCTAAGGGCGGACTGCGTGACGCCGAGAACGGCGGCTGCACGGGTAAAGCTCCCTTCGCGGGCCACGGTTACGAAGGCGAGCAAATCGTTGAGGTTGCGTCGGGCCATGGGGCGAGTCTGGCACGTCTATTCATTAGTTGAGCTAATAGGGCCTACAAGCATTCATCACCTTATCAGCGAGGTGCTTCGCGCGGAGAATGCCCACCTTCCCAATCGGACCCTCCCCCCCATGTCCGTCAAAGCTTACGGCGCATATGCCGGTGACAAGCCCTTGGAATCGATCGAGATCGCCCGTCGGGCCATTGGTCCCCGCGACGTGCAAATCGACATCTTGTTCTGTGGCGTTTGCCATTCCGATCTGCACCAGGTGCGCGGCGAATGGGCCGGCACGCACTTTCCGTGTGTCCCTGGCCACGAAGTCGTCGGCCGCGTGTTGGCGGTAGGCACAGAGGTGGCGAACTTTAGCGCTGGCGATCTTGTGGGCGTCGGCTGCATCGTCGACAGCTGCAAGGAGTGCGATGCGTGCGCGTCGGGCTTGGAGAACTACTGCGATCGCATGATCGGCACTTATAACGCGCCAACGAGCGACGCGCCGGGCTGGACCATGGGCGGCTACTCGGAGCAAATCGTCGTGCACGAACGCTTCGTGCTGCGCATCCGCCACCCCAATGCGCAATTGGCAGCCGTGGCGCCCTTGCTGTGCGCGGGCATCACCATGTATTCGCCGCTTCGGCACTGGAACGCAGCGCCCGGCAAGAAAGTTGGCGTGGTGGGCATTGGTGGCTTGGGACATATGGGCGTGAAGCTTGCCCACGCGATGGGCGCGACAGTCGTAGCGTTCACCACTTCTGCGTCCAAGCGCGACGCCGCCTTGTCGCTTGGCGCGAACGAGGTCGTTGTGTCCCGCAACGCGGCAGAACTCTTCGCGCACGCCAACAGCTTCGATTTGATCATCGATACCGTTGCTGCGCCCCATGACCTGGATGCGTTCCTCGTCCTGCTCAAACGCGATGGTGCGATGGTGCTGGTGGGCGCGCCCTCCACGCCACACCCCTCCCCGGCTGTCTTCAATCTGATCATGAAGCGCCGGACGCTTGCCGGTTCGATGATCGGCGGCATCGCCGAAACCCAGGAAATGCTCGATTTCTGCGCCAAACATGGCGTCGTTGCCGACATCGAGTTGATCCGTGCGGATCAAGTCAACGAAGCCTACGAGCGAATGCTGCAAGGCGACGTCAAATATCGCTTTGTTATCGACAACGCAACACTGAACGACACGCAGGCGGCTACTAGCGCTGCGAGCCTCTCACCTCAAAGTGGAGCGACCCCATGAAAAAGACCGTGGCGCTACTAGCGCTCTTGCTCAGCCCCCTCATTGCAACCGGAGCCGACATGTCCAACGGCGCAAGCAATTTCTACACCAGCACTCAAGTCACCACTCAGAAGGTGGCATTCAACAACCAATACAAGATGAAGGTTGTTGGCAACCTCTTCGTTCCCAAGAATGCCGACCGCAACGCCAAGCTGCCGGCCATCATCGTTGGGCACCCGATGGGCGCGGTGAAGGAGCAAAGCTCCAACCTGTATGCGCAGAAGCTTGCGGAACAGGGGTTCGTCACCTTGGCAATCGACCAGTCGTTCTGGGGCGAGAGCGACGGCCAGCCTCGCAATGTCGTAGCCCCCGACATCTACTCCGAGGCGTTCAGTGCGGCGGTGGATTACCTCGGCACGCAACCGCTCGTCGATCGCGAGCGTATCGGTGTCCTTGGCATCTGCGGCAGCGGCAGCTTCGTGATCAGTGCGGCCAAGATCGACCCCCGCATGAAAGCTATTGCCACGGTCAGCATGTATGACATGGGCGCGGCCAGCCGCGACGCCTTGAACCACTCCCAGACGGTGCAGCAGCGCAAGGCGATCATCGCCGAAGCAGCAGAGCAGCGCTGGGTCGAAGCCGCGGGTGGCGCCACGAAATACACCGGGGGCACGGTCCATCAGCTGGATGCGAACACCCACCCCATCCAGCGTGAGTTCTATGACTTCTACCGCACGCCGCGCGGTGAGTTCACGCCGACCAGCTCCTCGCCCGAGCTAACGACGCACCCCACGCTTTCGAGCAACACCAAGTTCATGAACTTCTACCCGTTCAATGACATGGAAACCATCGCGCCGCGTCCGATGTTGTTCATCAGTGGCGACCAGGCGCACTCGAAAGAATTCAGCGAGCGCGCCTACAAGTTGGCTGGCCAGCCCAAGGAGCTTTACTGGGTCAAGGGCGCCGGTCACGTGGATCTCTACGATCGCGTCGACCTCATTCCCTTCGACAAGCTGACGACGTTTTTCCAGCAGAGCTTGGCCGCGAAGTGACTGCCACATATCCCACTGAAAGGCCTGTGTCGACGGACCGCCGTCAGTTCCTGATGGCGGCCGGCACCGCCGCCGCGGGTGTTCTATCTGCTGGTGTCGCGCCATGGATGCCTGCCGCAGCGCAGTCTTCCAACCGCGGGACCGTGAGAGGAGTCAATACGATGAAAATGCGAAAGCTGGGCAATCTTGAAGTTTCCGAAATTGGTTTTGGGAACATGGGGCTCAGCGGCGGCCATTACGGCCCAGGCGTTGATCGCGAGCAAGGCATTCGCGTCATTCGCGCCGCATTCGAACAAGGCGTGCGGTTCTTCGACACGGCCGAGGTCTACGGCCCTTACGTAAACGAGGAGCTTGTTGGGGAAGCCCTTGCGCCCGTGCGCGACCAAGTCAACATTGCAACCAAATTCGGCTTCGCTATCGATGGCACCAATGGTCTGGACAGTCGCCCCGACCGCATCCGCCGCGTGGTCGAGGAATCGTTGAAGCGGTTGAAGACCGACCGCATCGACCTTTACTACCAGCACCGCGTTGACCTCACGGTGCCGATCGAGGATGTCGCGGGAACGGTTAGGGACCTAATCGAGCAAGGCAAGGTGCTGCACTTTGGCTTGTCGGAGCCCAGTGCCAGGACCATTCGTCGAGCGCACGCGGTCCAGCCTGTCGCCGCAATTCAATCCGAATACTCGCTAATCGAGCGCAGCGTTGAACGCAATGGCGTTTTGCAGACATGCGAGGAGCTGGGTATCGGCTTCGTTCCGTGGGGGCCGCTTGGCCAGGGTTTCCTGCCCGGCACAATGCAGACCGATGTCCAAGCCACCATGGACCCCAAGGTTGACCTGCGCGCAACATTCCCGCGCTTTTCTCCGATGGTCGTGAAGAATAATCAGCCAATCACCGAGTTCCTCAGATCGTTTGGTGCCAAGAAGAGCGCGACACCTGCGCAGATCACGCTCGCGTGGTTGATGTCGAAAAAGCCTTGGATCGTGCCCATCCCTGGCACTGGCAACCTCGATCACCTGCGCGAAAACAACGGCGCTACCGGCATCCAGCTCACCGCTGACGAACTGCACGAGATCGAGACCGGCATGGCACGGCTCGAAATCTACGGCGGGCGCATGGACGTCAAACAAATGGCGCAAATCGGACAGGACTGATCGTCCTGCGCAACTGAGTCAGTTACGCACATGGAAATTATGACTACTCCCATCAACGCAGACGCGCGCACAGAACAAGAATCCACCGCGCGTCCCGCCCATTGGGCTGGCGTGTTTGCCATGACGCTGTGCGTGTTCACGCTGATCGCGTCCGAGTTCATGCCCGTCAGTCTCCTGACGCCCATGGCCGCGGATCTGCGCGTTAGCGAAGGATTGGCGGGCTACGGTATCGCGATCTCCGGCGCGTTCGCGGTGCTCACCAGCCTTTCGATCTCGACACTTGCTGGCAGCATGAACCGCAAGAATGTGTTGCTCATGCTGACCGCCTTGATGGCGGTGTCGGGCGTGGTTGTCGGGTTGGCATCGAACTACTTCGTCTACATGGTCGGTCGCGCACTGATTGGCGTGGTCATCGGTGGCTTTTGGTCGCTGTCAGCGGCAACGGCCATGCGGTTGGTGCCTCGCGAGCAAGTGCCCCGCGCGTTGGCTATTTTTAACGGCGGCAATGCTTTGGCGACGGTGATTGCGGCACCGCTTGGAAGCTTCCTGGGCGCGATCGTCGGTTGGCGCGGTGCCTTCTATTGCCTGGTGCCCATCGCCATCATTGCCTTCGTCTGGCAATGGGTGAGCTTGCCGAACATGGCTGCCGAGCCCGCCGTTGGTTTAGGCCGCGTGTTCCGCCTCGTTAAGCGGCGCACGGTTGCACTTGGAATGGCGGCGTGTGGTGCGTTCTTCATGGGTCAGTTCGCACTGTTCACCTATGTGCGGCCATTCCTGGAAACCGTAACGCGCACCAATGTCTCAACTTTGTCGCTAATCTTGCTGATCATTGGCATCGCAGGCTTCATTGGAACCGTGCTCATTGGTCGCTTCTTGGGCAAGAACCTATATCGAACGCTGTTCGTCATCCCTGTGTTGATGGCGGCGATCGCCATGATCCTGATCCCGATGGGCGCTTGGACTGGCGCGGTGGCGGTATTGTTTGGGCTCTGGGGTTTGCTGGCCACTGCGGCCCCCGTGGGCTGGTGGAGTTGGATCGCCGAAGCGATGCCGGACGACGCCGAGGCGGGCGGCGGGCTGATGGTCGCGGTAGTCCAACTTGCAATCGGTTTGGGCTCGACGGTTGGCGGTCTATTGTTCGACGCGCAGGGCTATCAAAGCACTTTTATTGCGGCCGCGGCGGTGTTGCTGGCAGCGGCGGTTCTGACACGCCAAACTGCTCGCGCAGACAAAAATCAAAAAGCCGACTCGCCATGAGCTACCGACTTTTCACCGGCGCGGCATCAGCGCTACTGATACTGGGCGTGCTGTCGCTCGGCGGATGCGAGGCTGCCGAGCCTAGGGATCTCCGTGCGGCAGTCGCGCCTGACACTTCCGTCGCGTCAAATTCGAAGGAGGCACACATGTGGATGACCGTCGGCAAGCATCGTTTTGGTGTCACCTTAGCTGACAACGCGGCCGCCAAGCAGTTTGCGCAGTTGTTGCCGCTCGCGCTTGAAATGAGCGACCTCAACGGCAACGAAAAGCACTCCAAACTGCCGATCCAGTTGCCTACAGATGCTCGCCGCCCAGGCACCATCCGCAATGGCGACCTCATGCTGTATGGCCAGGACACGCTCGTCGTTTTCTACAAGACCTTCGACTCGGCCTATTCGTATACGCGAATCGGTGTTGTGGCCGACCCGGCTGGTCTTGCCGATGCGGTAGGCCGGCGCGAGGTTCGAGTCGCCTTCGCGGCTGACTGATCGCTGCTGATCTGCAGCCCTTCGGCGGCCCTTCGCCGTCCTGCGTGAGCGGGTTCAAGCGTGACGGCCTACGAATTAGTGTACTGGCTGGTTCTATGTTCTCGTTGGGGTCGCGCCCTATGTCATTGCAGGAATGTCCGCAGCGTTTAAACGCTACAGGAAATTGATTTGCGCCAGCTTGTCGCGGGCAGCGTCCTGCGCGAGGTGCCCGTAATGCTTGGAAATCATTTCCAATGACGTGCCGGTAAGCCTCGCGACCGTGACAGGGTCCATTCCGCCAATGATCGCGTCGGTGATCCAGCTATGGCGCAGGGTGTACAGCACGACGTCCGACGGTAGTTCCGCCTTCGCCGCAGCAGCCTTCACCAGCGGCGCCCACGCCTGCGGAGTCCAGTCCTCGCCGCCGTTGGTGAACATTCGCGCACCCGGCAGCTTGGATTCTGCCAAGCGATCAAACAGCGCGCGGGTCGCCGGCGAAACCGGGATGGCGCGTGCCCCCGTCTTCGTGCGGAACGTCGCCAACCCAGTTCGCCCATCCCAGTCTTTGCGCAGCATGGCAGCCGGGTCGCCAGGACGGCAGCCCGTCAATGCGACGCATTCGGCTAGGTCGCGCAGGTCGCGCTCCATAGTGTCGAGCAACGCGCGCCGCTGCGGCTTATCCAAATACCGTTCCCGGCGCGCGTCAGCGCCCTTGTGCGGTTTGATCGCGCCCCATTCGATCGCGCGTTCCTGCGGAATCTCGCGGCGACTCACGGCGCGATTCAACGCGGCTTTGAGCGATGTCAGGTTCCGGTTGAACGTGGCGCGGGACGGCAGCCCACTTTTCCGGCCAGTCATCTTGCCGGCCTCCATTCGTGCCATCCACGCTTCCAAGTGGCGTTGCGTCAGCTTGTCGGCGCGAACTTTCCCGAGCGGGTCATCGTGCACGATGCGGTCGAAACGCTTGCGAGAGTCGATGCTCGCCCGCTCGCGCCCATCTTTTGCGAGCGCGTCGGTGTAGTCGCGGCAAACGTCGGCAACAGTCAGGATTCGATCGGTCTGCACGCCGGCATCTACTGTTCGGCGCCAGCGCTTCGCGTCGACCGCGGCGCTTTCGTAGTCGTTTTCCGATGTGACTGGACCTAGCGTCTGATAGACATGGCTTCGTTCGTCGGAGTGATAGCGAGCAATCCAGTTCCCGCCCTGCGCGAGGCGGCGAAATCCGACGTACAAGCCTCGCTCCACGGGGGTGCCCCAGTACGGCTCTCTGCGCGGCACCAGCTTGTTGCGAACCGTAGCCTTGTCGATCTCGTAGCGCGCCATTCGTGCCCCCTGTCGGTCCGTACGGATATGGTACGGATATACGGGGGCGAACACTAGCGATCTTCGGCGCACGATCGCAATGCGTTTAAACGCTTTTTTCTAGGTGTTTTTGCGCATTTGTGCGAACGTCGGCGGTCGGCTGCGGACACTCATCGAATTGCCCTAAAGCGCCTTCGGACGGGGGTTCAATTCCCCCCACCTCCACCAAATAAACAACCCCTGATTCTTCAGGGGTTTTTTATTTTTTCGCCGCGAAGTCGAGGCCCTACTCCTCGAAGGGCGCCGCCATCAACGCGTCGACCATCGACGGCGCGCGATACCCCGCGACGAAGCGTTCGCCGAAGTCGCGCGCGAAATTGTCGTAGGTGGTGTCCGCGCGACGCTCGCACAGGCCGCACACCGCCTTCGTAAAACGATCCTTCATCGCGAGCCGCGGGAATTCGGCCACGATCGAAGCGATCCGCTCGGCCGGCAGGTTGTCGTAACCCCAACCACCCCAGTCCAGCGCGACGCCGAGCGTGCAAATCGCCGCTTCGGCTTCCTTGTGCAGGCAGATCGAGGGCGTGGAGTTCAGCGCGATGCTGTCCCAGATGAGCTGCGCGCGGCGCTCGTCGACGCCCAGGCCACGAACGAATGTCCGCGCCGCGTTGGCGCCTTCCACTTCGAAGCGCAACGGACCGGTGATCGAGTCGGTCAATCCGAGGTCGTGCAGCAAGGCCGAGATGGCCACGACTTCGGCGTCGTACGCCTCGCCTTTCTGTTGCGCGAGGAGCGTGGCGAAGAGCCAGGAACGCATCACGTGGTTGAACAGGTAGGGCTCGCAATGGGTGCGTGCGAACTCGATCGCGCTGTTCACCAAGGGCGTGTCCGGCACGGTCACGCCTGCCAGCACGCGGGTCGGCAAGGGCGCGGCGCGGTCGTCGGTCCGGGATTGCATGCATCACCTCCGTCGTTCACGAATCGTGTCGGCATGGTGTGCCTCTCCAAACGGATTCGGCAGACCCCGGGCCGGCAACGCGCTGTTGACCGATCGGCAGTAATGCGGCTATTGCTCTGTTCGCGCGACGCTGGAGGCCTGCTTCCGCGCCTGGCCCGGCCTCATGGTTGGACGCGCCGCAACGGATGCGCCTCGGTATTCAGCACCACCTTGTCGAGGTCGAGCGTCTGAGGCGGCGCGAACAGCAAGTAGAAATACTTGAAGGTTTCGGCCAGCACAAAGCTTTCCATGTCGTCGGCCTGCTTCATCGTCGTCACGTCGTCGATGGCGGCGTAGCCGGCCTCGGTGCGGCAGTGGCGCACGAAGTCTTCGAACAGTTTGCGTCCCATCACGCGGTACTGCGGGTCGCCGGTGAGGCGATACAGGTACCAGGTGGATTCGACGATTTCCGGGCGCAGCGGATAGCCCGGCGCGGTGATCGCGCGCTTGCGGTAGTCGTAAGCCTCGGGCTCGATGCCGTGCAGGTTCCACATCGCGAAGGACGATGCCTGCAGCCGACGCGCGCGATCGATGTCGCCCGAATACGCGAGCAGGCCCGGATAGAACGCATCGAGCGCGCCATATTCGTGGCCCGTGCGTTTGCCGGTCTTCATCTCCACCTGGCCGTACCAGAGGGCACCGTCGACGTCTTCGGCAAGCCACTTGTTGGCCGCCGCGACACTCGGCGTCCACATCGCCAGGCACTCCTTGTCGTCGAACAGCTTCCAGCACTTGTAGAGGTACTCGTAGTACGAGTCGATGCGCGCGCCGATGTGGCTGCTGGTGTTCGTCCATTTGCCGGTGACGGCATCGAAGCGCTCGCCGACCAAATCGAGTTTCGATCGACGCTTGTACGTTTCGACGAGTGCGCGCTTGGCCTTGTCGTAGTACACCGGATTGCCGGTGAGTTTGCTCAGCGTGCCGTATTCGAGCAGCAGCGTGCCGGCTTCGGCCGGATTGCTGTCGGTGCCCTGCCCCTTGCCGGTGCGCAGGTTGACGTTGACGTACGGCAAACCGGTCGGCGTATCGAAGGCCGGCAGCAAACGTTTGCCGAGATCTTCGGCCTGCTTGAGCAGGCGTTCGTCGCCGGTGAGCTGGTAGGCCGAGAGCAAACCGCCGAGCAGGCGGATCACGACTTCGAAGTGTTTGACCTCCAGGTCCTTGTCGAACGAGAGCTGCGTGGCGATCAGCTCGCGCGCGTCCTTCGCCTCATCGTCCAGGCCCATGAGCAGCATCGTGTCGAGCGCATCGACCGGCGTCATCAACAGCGACTGCGCATACCAGTCCTGCGGCGCCTTGCTCAGCGGCTTGAGCGCATCGTGGCCCCAAGCGTATCGCTTGTAACCACCCCATGCATGCAGGAATTCGGTCTTGACACTCGCGGCCAGGCGCGCGGCTTCGGCATCGTCGACGGTGTCCGCAACGGCGGACTTCGCGGCGGGCTTTTCCGCGGCGAGGCCGAGCATCGGAACGAAAAGAAGGGACAACAACAACGCTCGCGATTTCGACATGGTGGTCGCCTCAGGCGGAATGTTGGCGCAACAGGTGCAGCACGTCGTGGCATGCACCCATCGTGTGGTAATCGGTCTTGCCGGCGGGGCTCTTCTCGTCGCTGTACTTGCGGTTGCGGCGATCGAGAATGCGGTACCAGCCGCCGTGTTCATGGTCGACGAAATGCCGCCACGCATAGGCCCACAGCTTGTCGTACCAGTCCCACGCACCCAGACGCGCCGCCGCCGCGATGGACTCGGCCTGCACCCAGAAATACTTGTCGTCGTCGCAGACGCTGCCGTCGGGTGCGAAGCCGTAGCACAGGCCGCCGAATTCCGGATCCCAGGCGCGGGCGATCGCGGTGTCGAACAAGTGTCGCGCCGTGGGCACCGGCCATTCGACCGGCGTGCCACGGGCACGCAGGTGTCCGTCGAGAATGACGAGCAGCTTCGCCCATTCGGTCTGATGACCGGGCTGCAAGCCCCAGGGACGGAACAAGTGTTTCGGATCGTCGCGGTGGTAGTCCCAGTCGATGTTCCAGTCGCGGTCGTAGTGTTCCCACACCAGGCCGTCGGCCTTCGCGGCCTGGCGTCGCGTCATGTTGTCGGCGAGCATCGTCGCGCGATCGAGATAACGCGCCTGGCCACTCGCCTCGTAGGCAGCGAGCATCGCTTCGCACATGTGCATGTTGGCGTTCTGGCCGCGGTAATCGCTGAAGTGCCAGTCGGCATCGGCTTCGTCGCGGTACAGGCCGGCATCGGCATCCCAGAAGCGCGTTTCGAGCAGCGCCCAGGTTTCGTCCATACAGCCCGCGGTGTCTTCGATGCCGGCCTTGCGCGCGGTGGCGTAGGCCAACAGCACGAAGGCGACGCCGTAGCAGTGATTGGTCGCGTCTTCGACCGTGCCATCGCGGAGCGTCCACGCATATCCGCCCGTGGTCGGATTGCGATGCACCTGTCGCAGGTACGCCAGGCCATGGCGCACGGCATCGAGATACTGCGCGCGCAACGCGGTGTCCTCGGCGAACTCGTTCGCGGCCATCGCGTAGTTGAAGACGAAGCGCGTGCTGCTCACCAGGTGCCGATGGCTGCGGTCGTACACCGTGCCGTCGTCCTTGAAGTAGTGGAAGAACCCGCCCGCCGGATCGATGCAGCGCGGGTGGTAGAACGCCATCGTGCGCGCGATGTGCGCGCGCAGGAATTCGGGCGATCGGAAATCGGGCAAGTCAGGGGTCGACATTCTGGCTTCCAAGGATGGCGATGACGTCGTCGAGCGTGGGCATCGCGGCGAATGCGCCCTGGCGCGTCACCGCCAGCGCGCCGACGGCCGCGCCGAAGCGCAGCGTTTCGGCGATGCCCGCGGGGTCGGCGGCGAACCGCGGGAACTTCGCGCCGTCGACGCCCAGTTGCGCCAGGCGGAACAACACGCCGCCGACGAACGCGTCGCCCGCCGCCGTCGTGTCCACGGCACGCACGCGCAACGCGGGGACCTGGCCACTGCCCTCCCGCGTGCGCCAATGCAGGTCGGCCGCACCGTCGGTCACGACGATCAGCCGCGCATGGCCTTCGAGGAGGCGCTCGACGACTGCGGCTTCGCCGCCGGGCATGGTGGCGGCGAGGTACTCCAGTTCGTTGCGCGCGAGCTTCACCAGGTCCGCTTCCATCAACGCGTTCCACAGTTGCGGCCGCGGCTCCGCTTTCTCCGGCCACAAGGCCGGGCGCAGATTGAGATCGATGCTGACGACCGCGCCCGCGGCGCGTGCCCGCGCCATGCCCTGAAGCGTGGCCTGTGCGATGCCCGGTTCGGTCAGGCTGTTGGAGCACGCATGGAAGACGGCGGCGCCCTTGAACGCGTCTTCGTGGAAATGCAGGTCGCGGAACAACAGGTCCGCGGCGGGCGGGCGATAGAAATTGAAGTGGCGCTCGCCGTCCGCGTCCAGTTGCACGAAGGCCAGTGCGGTGCGTGCTGCGTCGGTGCGGACGATGTGCGCGGTGTCCACGCCGGCATCGCGCAGACTGTCGAGCAGGAAGTCGCCGAACATGTCGGTGCCGAGCATCCCCACGAACTGCGCCTTCGCCCCCAGCCGCGCGGCCGCGACCGCGACATTGGCCGGCGCGCCGCCGGCGAATTGCAGGAACGCGCGCGGCGCGCCCGGCGTGGCGGGCTGGGCGAGGAAATCGATCAGCGCTTCGCCGAAACAGACGACCTTCATGCGCGCTCCGCCATCCGCACATGCGAACCGCGCACGCCGTACCACACGATGTAGGCGTAACACAGCGCCGACACGACGAACGCGTACTGCAGCGCACGCGTTTCGCCCTGCCCGGCCTGGAGCGCGTCGACCAAAAGCCCTTGCAGCGGCGGAATCACCGCGCCGCCGACGATGGCCATGACCAGCAGGCTCGCCGCTTTTTCCGTCATCGGTCCCAAGCGTTCGATGGCCAGGGTGAAAATCGTCGGGAACATGATCGAATTGAACAGGCCCACCGCCACCACGCTCCAGGTCGCGACGTTCCCCGTCGTGTTCATCGTCACCAGCAGCAGGCCGATGTTGATCGCGGCGGCCGCGGGCAACATGCGGCGCGGATTGGCCCGCAGCAACAGCAGCGCGCCGATGAAGCGCCCGATCATCGCGGCCAGGTGATAGAAGGACAGATAGGCCGATGCGGCTTCCGGCGACATGTTGCCGATCTCGGGCCGCGAAACGTAGGTCACCATGAAGTGCGCGACAGTCACTTCGACGCCCACGTAGAAGAAGATCGCGAGCACGCCCCAGCGCACGTGCGGCAGCGCGAGCAATTCGGCGAAGGTGTGGTGCCGGACATCGGCCCGCTCGGTGGCTTCGGTCAAGGCCGGCATGCGGAACAGATAGACCGCCAGCGCGAGCAGGAGCAGCGCCACCGCCACGCCCACGTACAAGGGTTCGACCGTCGACGCGCGTTCGGAGGCCGGCAGCGCCGCAAGTTGCTCGGCACTGAGCAGCGTCGTGCTGAAGATGAGCACGCCCGCCACGTACGGACCGACGGTATGCCCCAGCGAATTCACGGCCTGCGCGAAGTTGAGCCGGCTCGCCGCGCGCTCCGGTGCACCGAGCAGGCTGACGTAGGGATTGGCGGAGACCTGCAACAGCACGATGCCGGTGGCAAGAATGAACAATGCCGGCAGGAACAGTTCGAACGACCCGATCTGCGCCGCGGGAAGGATCAACAGCGCGCCCGCGCCTGCGACGAGCAGGCCGACCACGATCCCCATCTTGAATCCGAGCCTGCCCACCACCTTGCCCGCGGGCACCGCCATCACGAAGTACGCACCGAAAAATGCCGAATCCAGCAGCATCGATCGCGCGTGCGTCAGTTCGAACACCGCCTGCAGGTGCGGAATCAGCACGCCGTTAAGCTCGGTGATGAAGCCCCACATGAAGAAGATCGCCGTCATCGCCACCAGCGCGACGCGCGTGTTGGTGGCGGGTGCGGCGCGCGAGGCGACCAACGGAGTGCTCATGCGGAATCCTTGTTCGAAGCGGTTTGCGTGGGCGACCCGCCGCTGCTGCCGCGCACGACGAGCTTGACGGGGGCCACCCGGTGGCAGGGCGCGGCATCGGGCGACCGCACGCGCTGCAGCAGCAGTTCGGCGGCCTGGCGGCCGCGCGCGCGCGGATCGACCGACAGCGTGGTGAGGGGCGGCGTGGACAGCGCGGCTTCGGGAATATCGTCGAAGCCGGTGATCGCGAAATCGATGCCCGGGCGCGTGCCGCGCGCTTGCAGGCCGAGCATCAACCCGAGGGCGACGTTGTCGTTGTAGCAAACCGCGGCGGTGAACGACCGATCGCGTTCGAAGAGCGCGTGCGTTGCGTGCGCGGCGGCCACGCGCGTGGGCGCGCATTCGACGAGCCAGTTCGCATCCGGTGCGATGCCCGCGGCAGACAGCGCCGCGATGTAGCCCTGCCGGCGTTGTCGGCACGAACTGGAGTCCCCGTGCCCACCGAAGAAGGCGATGCGTCGATGGCCCAGGGACAACAGATGCTCGGTAGCCAGGCGTGCGCCGCGTTCATTCTCCAGTGCGAGGAAATCCCAATCGCCGCCCGCAAGCGCGCGATTGAACACGAGCGCCGGCGTGATGCCGATCAGGCGACGCACCGCCTCGCCGTCGCTGTGCTCGGCCGGCGACAGGATGATCCCCGCCGGCCCGTGCTCCAGCAACGAATCCAGGACCGCCTGCTGGCGCTCGGGAGATTCGTTCGTGCTGCCCAGCAAGGTGACGAAACCTTCGGCGCCCAGCGCTTCGTCCACGCCCGCGGCGAACTCGGCGAAGAACGGATTGGACAGATCGTTGATCACCAGGGCCACGCTGGAGGAGGTCCGTCGCCGCAGGTTCGCCGCGGCGCGGTTGTACACGTAGTGCTGGCGCTTGAGTTCGGCCTCCACGCGTGCGCGCGTATCGACGTTGACCAGCGGACTGCGGCGCAACACGAGCGACACGGTCGCGCGCGAGACATCGCAGGCGCGCGCGATGTCGTTGACGGTGACGGGCTTCTGTCGGGTCATTGCGTTTGCGCCTCGCACGCTGGCGGCGGCAAGTCGCCGGGCGCGGTGCCCCACGTCCCCGGCGTATCGCCGAGTGTGAAGCGCAAGGTCCCGCCTTCGCGTACGCGGTCCCAATCGAGCCAGACATTCGGCGAAGCCACGCCGTCGAACGTCACCGCCTGGATGTACTGCACCGGCGCCCTGCCCGCCCCGGGCGCCTCGATGCGCAAGGTTTTCCCGGCGCCCAGATCCAGCGCGACGCGTTCGAAGCGCGGCGGATGCACGATCAGACGCCCCGTGCCCGGCATCGCCGGATACAGCCCGATCGCGCTGAACAGGGACCACGCGGACATCGTGCCGAGATCGTCGTTCCCCGTGACACCGTTGGGCGCATTGGTGAACAAGGATTGCGCGGCGCGCAGGATCACGGCGGTCTTCGCCGGCTGTCCGATCAGGGTGTACATCCACGGCGCGTGGAGGTCGGGCTCGTTGTTCGGGTTGTAGCGGAACTGGTTGTAGTAATCGTACGAGCCGACGACCCACTGCTTGCGCGCGGCCTTCGCCGGATCGGCCAACAACGCGTCATAGGCGAAAAACGCATCGAGGCGCTTGCCCGTCTGTTCGGTTCCGCCCATGGCCGCGATCAGGCCGGGGACGTCCTGTTGCACCAGCCATTGGTATTGCCACGCAGTGCCTTCGTGGAAGCCGTGTTGCGAACGTGGGTTGTATTCGCCGCGCGGGGTGGCGTACCACGCGCCGTCTTCGACGCGCGGGCGCGGGAAGCCGCGAAAGCCGGTCTGCGCATCCACCACGGTGTCATCCCAGACCTTGCGCCAGTTGCCGCCGCGTCCGCGCAGCGTCGCGGCGGCGGTGTCTTCACCCAGCGCCGTAGCCATCTGCGCGAGTGCGCAATCGGCCAGTGCATATTCGAGCGTGGCCGAACCACCGTGGTGCGGGTCCACGTCCATGCCCTTCGACGGAGACGCGCGATCGTAGGGAACGAAACCGCGCACGAGGTAGGTGTCGTTCCCCGCACGGCCCTGCGCACGCGACATCGCAGGCGGGCGGCCGTTCGCGTTCTGCCACAGGGCTTGCCATGCCTGTCGTTCGTTCCCCGCGAGCGCGCCGTATTTCCACAGATCGACCAGGAACGGCGTGACCGGATCGCCCGTCATGATGTTGGTGTCGAAGTTGGCATAGCCCCAACGCGGCAGCCATCCCATCTGCGCGTGGATCGCCAGCATCGAGCGCCCGATGTCGCGCGCCCGCTGCGGCCGCAGCATCGCCAGCAACTGGTTTTGCGCGCGGTAGGTATCCCACAGCGAAAAATATTCGTAATAGGTCCATCCGCTGGCGACGTGGATCTGCTCGTCGTAGCCGCGGTAGCGGCCATCGGCGTCGTTGCCCGTCAGCGGTTGCAGCAATGCGTGATACAGCGCGGTGTAGAACACCGTTCGATCATCGCGGCTGCCGCCGTCGACGCGCACCGACGACAGTTCCTTGCGCCATTGCGCCTGCGCGGCCGCGCGCATGACGTCGAAGCCCAGGAGCCGGCCATCGCGCTTGCCTTCGGCCTCGAGGTTGCGGCGCGCGCCGTCGGCGTCGACATGCGAGATCGCACTGGTCACGGTCACGCTGCGCGAAGCGCGCAGATCGAACGTCACCCACGCGCCATTGGCCACTTCCCATTGCGCGCCCATGCTCGCGCGCGCGCCCGGCGCGTCGCCGTCCTTGTCCCAGGTGCCGAAGGATTGGAAGGGCCGGTCGAATTCCAGGCGGAACCACGTCGTGTACTGCGTGCCGCCGCAGAAACTCTTCGTCACCAGCTTGCCTTCGATGGCGCGGTCGCCGACCACGTGCACGACGCTGCCCACCACCTCGTGCTTTTCGTTCGCCTGGCCCAGGTTCACCAGCACGTGGCCGGTGTCCTGGCGCGCGTCGAAGGTGTAACGCTCGGCGGCCGCACGCGTCAGGGCCGTGGTCTCGGCGTCGATGCCGCCGTGATCGGTGAGCCGCACCCGGTAATAACCGGCTTGGCCGACTTCGCCCGTGTGCGAATAGCCCGATGCGTATTCGCGATAGTCGAACGAATTCAAGGGGCCGGTCACAGGGAGAACGGTGACTTGCCCGCCCTGCTCCCAGCACCCGGCGCCGGAAATGAAGGCGTGTCCGAAACCGCGGATCTTCGGGTCGTCGTAGCGCCAACCCGCGTAATGCGCACCGACCGGCGAGACCTGGATCAGGCCGAAGGGCGCCGAAGCGCCGGGGAAGGTATTGCCCTCGTCCTGGGTGCCGATGAAGGTGTTGACCTCGGCTTCCAGGTTGGGCGCGCGCCCCATCGCCGCCGGCGAGGCCGTCGAGATCGCCAACAAGACCATCGCGGCCGCAACGCGCAGGGGCATCGGTTCTCAATAAAACGATTAGACCGATCTAAACACACCACAGTCGGCGCCAAAGCGCATGTCGCAGTGCAGCATGCCCGGTCCGCGAACAATGCTAGTTTTCGCCACTTGGACCGATCCAAAACGGGTGCGCAGATGACGAAACGGGTGAAGGCAGCCGGCCTCTTGCTGGCCGCGGCGGCGTGCAGCGCGATGACGGGCCAAGCCCTGGCCGCGTCGGCCGCACGGGGCGCGCAAGCCTGGGCCGCGGTGGATCCCTTCATCGGCACCGGCGGCGAAGGCCACACCTTCCCCGGCGCGGTCGTGCCCTTCGGGATGATCCAGCTCAGCCCGGATACGCAGATCCGGCCGCGCAAGGATGCCTACGGCTGGGCGGCCGGCTATCGCTACGACGACCGCACCATCGTCGGGTTCTCGCACACGCATTTCTCCGGCACGGGCCATTCGGACCTGGGCGACGTGCTCGTGATGCCGATCGCGGGCGAGGTCAAACTCGAACGCGGCGATGTCGACAAACCCGGCAGCGGCTACACCTCGCGTTTCTCGCACGAAGGGGAAGTCGCGCAGCCCGGTTACTACGCGGTGACGCTGGCCGACTACGGCATCCGTGCCGAACTCACGGCCGGTCCGCGCGTGGGCGTGCATCGCTACACCTTTCCGAAGGGCAAGCCCGCACACGTGCTCGTCGATCTGCGCACCAGCCTCTACGACTATCCGGGCAAGGTGCTGTGGTCGCGCCTGCGCTTGCATCCCGATGGCACGCTCACCGGCTTTCGCGAAACACGGGGCTGGGCGCCCGGTCGACAGTTGTATTTCGCGATGCGTTTCTCGCGGCCGGTCAGCGGACACCAATTCCACGACACGGAAAGCGACGTGCCCTACAAGGGCTTCCCGCCGCCGGGCAAGGACGATCCGCGCCAGCGTGCGCAGATCGAAGGCCGCCAATTGGTCGGCGCACTCGACTTCGCCGACGCGCCCGGGCAGCAGCTGGTGGTGAAGGTCGCGATCTCGCCGGTCGGCGAAGACAGTGCGCGCGCCAATCTCGACGCCGAAATGAAGGATTGGGATTTCGACCGCGTGCGCGCGGACGCGAAGTCGCAGTGGATGCAGGCGCTCGGCGCGATCGACATCGATGCGCCCGCGCCGATGCGCACCAGCTTCTACACCGCGCTGTATCACGCCTTCATGGGCCCGAGCCTGTTCATGGACAGCGATGGCCGATATCGCGGGCCCGACAACGCCGTGCACCAAGCAAACGGATTCACGAATTACTCGACCTTCTCGCTGTGGGATACGTATCGCGCGTTGCATCCGCTGCTCACGCTGGTGCAACCGGCGCAGCGCAACAACGACTTCATCCGTTCGCTGCTGGCCGCGCAAAGCGCGAGCCCCTACGGCGTACTGCCGATCTGGGCGTTCCATGGCCAGGAGACGTGGTGCATGATCGGTTACCACGCCGTGCCGGTGATCGCCGACGCCTACATGAAAGGCATCCGCGGCTACGACACCGATGCCGCGCTGAAGGCGATGGTGGCCAGCGCCAGCTACGGGCCCTACGACGGGCTCGCGCAATACATGGAACTGGGCTACGTGCCGATCGACGAGGAAGATGAAGCCGCGTCGAAGACACTCGAATACGCCTTCGACGATTGGACCATCGCGCGCATGGCCGAAGCGATGGGGCGCAAGGACCTCGCGAATCGATTCCGGCAGCGCGCGGGCAATTGGCGCCACGCCTTCGATCCCGCCACCGGCTTCATGCGTGCGCGCAAACGCGATGGCAGCTTCCGCGAACCTTTCGATGCGACCGCCAGCGGTTACGGTTCCGATTACACCGAAGGCAACGCGTGGCAATACTCCTGGTACGTGCCGCAGGACGTGGCGGGCCTCGCGCAGGCGCACGGCGGCACCGACAAGTTGCTGGCGAAGCTGGATGCGGTGTTCGACGCGAAGGTCGATCCGAAAACCTTCGCGCACATGGAGGACATCACCGGCCTGATCGGCTGGTACGCGCACGGCAACGAGCCGAGCCACCATGTCGCTTATCTGTACGCCGCGGCCGGCCAACCCTGGCGCACGCAGCAGCGCCTGGGGCCGATCATGGCGAGCCAGTATTCGCCGCGGCCCGATGGCTTGTCGGGCAACGACGATCTGGGCCAGATGTCGGCGTGGTACGTGTTCACCGCACTGGGGTTCTATCCGATCGCGCCGGGCAGCAACGAATACATCATCGGCCGCCCCTTCCTGCCGCGCGCAACGCTCGCATTGCCCAACGGCAAGCGCTTCACCGTGATCGCCGACGGATTGGACGACGCGCATCCCTACATCGCCAGCGCCACGCTCGACGGAAAGCCGCTGAACCGCGCCTTCCTGCGCCACGAAGACATCGTCGCCGGCGGGGAGTTGCGCTTCACGATGCAGGCCGAACCCAACAAGGCGTGGCCGGGCCCGGGGGCGGCGCAGCCGTATTCGATGACCGAATGAATTGATTCCCCGCTCGGGTGTCCCCTGTCCGATGGGGATCGCATTCGCGTTGGCTCTTGTGCGGACAACTTCCGCCAGGAGATTCCCCATGAAGTACAGCTCTTCCTTGCGAGTCTGCGTGCTTGCGATGGCAATCGCAGTCGCCACATTTTCCGCAAGCGCCGGCCAGGCGAGAGATCCGTTGTTGCGCGCTGCCGAACTGGTGCGCGTCGAGGCCGCGCAGCCGGTCGGCGTGTCGGTCTTCGCCACTGGCCTGAACAATCCGCGCGGCTTGAAGTTCGGCCCCGACGGCAATCTCTATGTCGCCGAAGGCGGCATCGGCGGCAGCCATTCGACGACGCCGAAGCAATGCGACCAGGTCGTCTCGCCGGTCGGCCCGTATCTGGGCAGCAGCACCGGCGGGCGCATCTCGCGCATCGACAGCAGCGGCCATCGCACCACGGTGACCACCAACGTGCCCACCAGCACGACGAGCCCCGACCTGGGTTCGCTCGTCAGCGGCGTGGCCGATGTCGCCTTCGTCAACGGACGCTTGTATGCGTTGATCGGTGGCGGCGGTTGCTCGCATGGCGTGGCCAATCGCGACAACGCCATCGTGCGCATCGGCGCGGGCGGCACGCCCTCGATCGTCGCCAACCTCAGCGCGTATCAGAAAACCCATCCCACCGCGGTCATCGAAGAAGACGACTTCGAACCCGACGGCACGTGGTACAGCATGGTCGCCAATGGCGGCTGGTTGTACGCGGTGGAACCCAACCATGGCGAACTCGTGCGCGTCTCGCCAACCACCGGCCAGATCCAGCGCGTGATCGACATCTCCGCGCGCGTCGGGCACGCCGTGCCGACCGCGCTCGCGCATCACGGCGCGAACTTCTACATCGGCAACCTCGGCACGTTCCCGATCGTCGATGGCTCCTCGCGCGTGTGGCGGCTGTTGTCGAATCCCACGCGCCTGCAAGTGGTCGCGCAAGGAACGACCATCCTGGGCCTCGCGTTCGATGCGCGCGACAACCTCTACATCCTGCAGAACACGACGGGCAATCCGGGGCCGACCCCCGGCGCGGGCAGCATCGTCCGGATCCGCCCCGGCGGTGGCCCGGAAACGATCGTCAGCGGCCTGACCTTGCCGACCGCCATGACGATGGGACCGGACGGCAACCTCTACGTCTCGCACGTCGGCTTCGGCCCGCCGCTGCCCGGCGTGGGTGAAGTGCTGCGCATCGATCTTTGATCGCATCCCGGACAACGCAAGGCCCGCATCGCGCGGGCCTTGTCGTTGTTGAAGCGCTCCAAATCACCGAGTGATCGAAGTTCGCATGGTCGTGTTGCTCGTGCCCAACGCGCCGACCAGGCCCACCAGTTCGGCCAATGAATGCGCCTGCATCTTGCGCATCACGCGGCCACGATGCGCCTTGACCGTGATTTCGCTGATGCCCAGTTCGGCGGCGACCTGCTTGTTCAACAGGCCCGTCGCCACGCCGCGCAGCACGTCGCGCTCGCGCGGTGTCAGTGTCGCGTAGCGAACGCCCAACGCATGTGCGATCGCGGCACGCTGTATCGCCTGCCTGCTGGACGCGATCGCCTCGCCGATGACGGAAACCAGCGACTGCCTCGCAAGCGGCTTGAGCATGAATTCGAAGGCGCCGGCTTTCATCGCACGCACGCTGGTGGGCACGTCGGCGTGGGAGGTCATGAAGATGATCGGCAGCGTCGTGCGTTCGTGCGCGATGTAGCCCTGCAGGGCCAGGCCATCGATGTCGGGCAAGGCCAGTTCCAGCAGCAGGCAACCTGGCGCGCCCGATCGCGGGTGTGCGAGGAAATCCCGCGCCGTGGCGAAGCACTCGACACGCCAATCCATCGCACGAACCCATGCAGACAGACGCTCGCGCACGGCGGCATCGCCATCCAGCACAAGCACGACCGCGCAGCTGCGCTGGTCACAGTCGGTCTGTTGCGACATCGGTCACCCGGAGACGCACGGTAGCGAAGAGGATGACCGCAACGGGCGATGTCTGCACATCTATTTTCGTGCCAACCCGCAGCGGCCGATACGTTCGTCCAATCGACAACACGCGCGCGCCGTGCTGAGTTTGCCCGATGTCATGAAGATGTTCCGCGCGCTGCTCGCCTCCTCCGTGGCCGCCCTGGCCGTCGCGCTGTCCGGCGCCTCGTGCGAAGGCAGCGGCCGTTCGCCCGCCCTGCCCTCGGTTTTCGAACGCAAGATGCCTCCACTCGACGGAGCAACCGGCTGGATCAATTCGCCGCCGCTCGACGTGCAATCGCTGCGCGGCAAGGTGGTGCTCGTGGATTTCTGGACCTATACGTGCATCAACTGGATGCGCACGGCGCCGTGGCTGCGCACCTGGGCCACGAAGTACAAGGACGCGGGCCTGGTCGTCATCGGCGTGCATTCGCCGGAATTCGAATTCGAACAGGACCCTGCACGCGTCAAGCATTTCACCGCCGCGTTGGACCTGCCCTATCCGGTCGCGATCGACAGCCGCCACGCGATCTGGAACGCCTTCGGCAACCAGTACTGGCCCGCGCTGTATTTTCATCGACGCGCTCGGCCGCATCCGGCATACGCAATTCGGCGAAACCGACTACGACAAGGCCGAAGGCGTCCTGCGCGATCTGCTGAAGGAAGCGGGCGCGAAGACGCTTCCGCCGATCACGCCCAGCATCGGCACAGGCACCGAAGCCGCCGCGGATTGGACGCACCTGCGAACGCCGGAAACCTACGCCAGCGCCACGCGCACCGGGCGCTTCGCATCGCCCGGCGGCATCGTCGCCTCGCAACGCCACGTGTACACCGCGCCCACGCGCCTGCATCAGAACCAATGGGCGCTGATCGGCGACTGGACCATGGACGAGGACGCCGCACGCGCCAATGCCGGCAAGGACAGCGTGCAATTCCGCTTCCACGCACGCGACATGCACGCGGTGATGGGCTCGGCGATGGAAGGCCCGGTCCGCATCCGCGTGACCCTCGACGGCAAGCCGCCGGGCGATGCGCACGGCACGGACATCGATGCCGACGGCGCCGGCACCGTGTCCGAATACCGCATGTATCAACTGATCCGGCAAACCACGCCGATCGAAGACAGGACCGTGGAGATCCTGTTCTTCGATCGGGGCGTTGCCTTGTTCTCCTTCACCTTCGGCTGAGGCTCAGCTCCGCAGGGAGCGCAGACCCGCACGCACTTCCTCGACGAAGGATTGCGGTTGTTCCCAGGCGGCGAAATGCCCGCCCTTGGGTACGCGGTTGTAATGGATCAGTTTCGGATAAGCCTTCTCCGCCCAACTACGCGGCGTGGGATACAGCTCGTCGGGGAACACGGTGATGGCGGTGGGCACCTTGACGTGCTTGATGTCGAAGAAGCCGGACTTGTTTTCCCAGTAGAGCTTCGCGCCGGACACGAAGGTGTTCGTCAGCCACGTGATCGTGATGTTGTCCAGGACATCGTCGCGGCTCAGGCCCTCGCTTTGTCCATCGAACACGCGCGCGATCAGTCGATAGCTGCGTTGATCGTGGTCGAGGAAATACGCGGCCAGGCCGATGGGCGAATCGGCTTGCCCGTACAGCGTCTGCGGCCGCAGGCCCATCTGGAAGGCGTAGCCGATGCCCTTGGTGTACATGAAGTGCAAGCGGTCCCAGGCCGCCTGTTCGTCATCGGACATGTTCGCCGGCGGTGCACCGCCGGTCGCGAGCGCGCCTGAAATCTCGGGCGGCAGGATGCCGGGCATGTTCGAGTGGATGCCGAGCAATCCCGCGGGCGCCTGCGCGCCCATGAAGTCGGTGATCAGCGCACCCCAATCGCCGCCTTGCGCAACGTACTTGTCGTAGCCCAGGCGTTTCATCAACACGTCCCAGGCCATCGCGATGTGCGCCGGATCCCAGCCGGCCTTGCTCGGCCGTTCGGAGAAGCCGTAGCCGGGGATCGACGGAATCACGACGTGGAATGCATCGTCGGCCGAGCCGCCGTGCGCGGTCGGATCGGTCAGCGGCTCGATGATCTTGATCTGTTCGACGATCGAACCGGGCCAACCGTGCGTGATGATGATGGGCAGCGCGTTGGCGTGCTTGGACTTCACGTGGATGAAGTGGATGTCGAGCCCGTCGATGTTGGTGATGAATTGCGGGAACGACTCCAGGCGCGCTTCGATCTTGCGCCAGTCGTAACTGTCGGCCCAATACTTCGCCAGCGCCTGCATCGTCGCCAGTTGCACGCCCTGCGTGTCGTCGTCGACGGTTTCCTTCTCCGGCCAGCGCGTGGACTTGATGCGGCGCTTGAGGTCGGCAAGGTCGGTATCCGACGCCTTGAAATGGAAGGGGCGAATGCCGGTGGGCGAACCGGCATTCGTGGTTTCAGCATGCTGTGCCATGACTCAGGACCTTTCGTGGGGGAAAGTCCATCGATCACAGCAGAGTCGCCGCGTGGGGGCGATTGCACCTTGGTATCGGGCGGGCGTAAGTCCCCGCCGCTTCACGCGCGCCTGGGCAGCTTCCACTCCGGGCGGATGACGTGGCAGGTGTAGCCGGTCGGATAGTGCTGCAGGTAATCCTGGTGCTCGGGTTCGGCTTCCCAGAACGGGCCGGCCGGCGAGACTTCGGTCACCACCTTGCCCGGCCACAGGCCCGAGGCGTCGACGTCGGCGATGGTGTCTTCGGCAACCGCCTTCTGCTGCGCGTCGCGGTAGAAGATCGCCGAGCGGTAACTGCTGCCGACATCGTTGCCCTGCCGGTTCATCGTGCTCGGGTCGTGGATCTGGAAGAAGAACTCCAGGATGTTGCGGTAGCTCGTCTTTTCGGGATCGAAGGTGATCTCGATCGCCTCGGCGTGCGTGCCGTGGTTGCGGTAGGTGGCGTTGGGCACGTCGCCGCCGCTGTAGCCCACGCGCGTGGACACGATGCCCGGCTGGCGCCGGATCAGGTCCTGCATTCCCCAGAAGCAGCCGCCTGCCAGGATCGCGGTTTCGGTGGTCATCTTGCATTCCTCCTTCAGGTGCCGGCGCTAGATGGGGTCGATGGGGCCCAACAACAATTGCCAGTAGCCGACGTCGAGCCAGGCCCCCTGCTTGAAGCCGACCTCATCGAACTGCGCGACCTTGCGGAACCCCAGCCGCTCATGCAGCGCGATGCTGGCCGGATTGGGCAGCAGGATGCCGCCGATGACCGCATGGATCCCGCGTTCGCGCAGGGCCGCGATCAACGCCGAATACAAGGCCACGCCGATGCCCTGGCCGGCGCGCGCGGCGTCGATGTACACCGTGGACTCCACTGAAAAACGATAGGCCTTGCGGCTGCCCTTCCACGGCATGGCGTATGCGTAGCCGACCAGGTCCTCGCCGTGCATCGCGACGAGCCACGGCAGTTCGGCGCCCTGCACCTCGCCGATGCGCCGTGCGATCTCTTCGGGCGCCACCGGATCGAATTCGAAGGTCACGCCCGGCATGGCGACGTAATGGTTGTACAAGGCCGCGATCGCGGCGCTGTCGCCTTCGCGGGCCTGACGGACTTCGATGTTCACGTGCCGCGCTCTCCCCCGGGGTCGGCCGATTTTGCCAGCACGCGCGCCAACCCGCTCCGGTCACGCCCGCTTAACCGCGGCTGTTCCCAGATGAGCACCCCTTCGTCGCGAAACCGTGCCCCATGGACACCTCGCTCCGTCTCCGCACGCTGGCTGTCGTCGTCGCACTCGCCCTCGCCCTCCCCGCGGCGGCCTCCGAATCGAACAAGTGGCGCCTGCAATTCAGCGGCAGCGCGAAGACCGACGGCGAAATCGAACTCGTGCTGACCCCGCACGGCGCCGAAGCGGCACACGTGATCGTCGCGATTCCAAAGGGCACGGGCGAAAACCGCGCCGCGAAGATGGTGGTCGAGGCGATCCGCAAACAGTTCGGCGACGCGCTGTACAAATCCGAAGTCGACGACGGCGAAGACGTGCTGGTGAAAGCGCGCCGCGGCACGCCGGATTTCCAGGTCCTCATTCAACGCAACACCACCGGCCTGCGGATCAGTCCCGACAAGGAGTGAGGCTCAGGCCCTCACCGCGACCGGGTCGTCGGAGAAGAAGCCGCACACACCGAGCGCAAGCAGGCGATCGCGTTCGGCGCGATCGTTGACCGTATAGGCGACGACGCGAAACCCCGCATCACGCCATGCAGCGAACACCGCGGGATCCGCACGCCGATCCAGCCCCGCCCAACGCACGCCCGCATCGCGTGCGGCTTGCAGCCCGTCGTCGCGCGCGGTGAGGAACATCGCCGGATAACCGGCAGCCACCGCTGGCAACAGATCCTCGAGTGCGAAGGCTTGCACGAGCGCCTGCGTGGGCTGAATCGCTGCGTCCCGCAGCGCTTCGACCAATGCCGCGCCACTGCCCGGCGCCTTCGCTTCGGGCACGAAGATCGCGCGGCCGCCGAATTCAGCCAGCACGTCCGCCAACACCGGCGGCGCGACAGTCGCAGGAAACCCGGGAAACGGACGCGCGCGCAAACGGCGAAAGGTCGCGACATCGAATTGCGCGACCGACCCGTTGCCCAGCGTCGTGCGGTCGACCGTCGCATCGTGCATCACCACCAACGTGCCGTCGGCCAGCACGCGCACATCCTGCTCGAGCACGCGCAAGCCGCTCGCCCAGGCGGCGCGATACGCTTCGAGCGTGTTTTCCGGTGCGAGCGCGGCCGCCCCGCGATGGGCGATCCACAGCGGCGCATCGGGGCTGGCGGCATCCAGCGAAGGCAGCGCTTCCATCGCCACAGCCTAGGCGAACGCTTCCCCCATCGCCACCGATGCCGCGCGGTCCACCAGGCGCAACAGGCCGCCGCGCCGCGGCGCATACCAGGCGAAGTACAACGCCTTGAGGCTGAAGTCGTGCTGCGCTTCGAGCAAGGGCGCCAGGCACGTGGCCGCGCGGCCTTCGCCGACATGCACGCAGCCCATCGAAATCCGACCGGCCAGTCGACGCACCTCGGCCCATTCGCCACCGGCGGCGGCATGTTCCAGGGCGAGCAGCTCGCGCACCGTCGTGCGGTGGAACGCCGCCAGGATGCGACGCGTGCGCGCCGCGTCGTCTTCCAACCAACGTGTCAGTTCGGCGAATCCGCCGTCGATGCCGTCGACCATGGACCCACGTTACGCAGGAGGCGGCGTGCAGCGAAAGAGGAGAACCTCCTCTTCCGTGCACGGTCGATCCCGCGTGCGGACGTCGCCGACCGCGATGTCAGAGTCGCAATTCGACGCCCGCGTACAAACCACGGCCGTCGCCCGGCAGCACGTGGCGGCCATCGATGCCGCGCGCGTCGGCGATCACGTTCGTGCCGGCGATCCAACGTTTGTCGAACGCGTTGCGCAAGTCGGCGAACCAGGTCCAGCGCGCACCGAGATCGCCGCCGATGCGCAGGTTCCAGACCGTCGCGCCTTTGGCACGCAGCGAATTGGCGTGGTCGATCCAGGTCGCGTCGTTCCACTCCACGCCCGGCACGATGTGGAAACGCGCGACCGGCGCGTAGCGTACTTCCGCACGCACCTGCTGCCGCGGCACGCCGGCCAGCGCGTTGTCGCCGTAGCGCGCATCGCCGTCGAAGCGGAAATCGTTGAACAGGTACTGCAGGCTCGTGCGCCACCGCGGCGTCCAATCCCATGCGCCGCCCAACTCGACGCCCTGGTGCACGGTGCGCCCGGCGTTGGTCGTGCCGAGCGGATTGCCGTTCGCATCGTTGAGCGCGAGCAGCTCGTCGTCGACACGCGCGCGATACAGCGCCACGTCCAACCAACCCTGCGCCTGCTCCAGGCGCGTGCCGACTTCGAGCGTCGTCGCCTTCTGCATGTCGACCTGCGTGACGCCCGGGCCGCCGGTGAGTTCGCCGAAACTCGGCGGCTCCAGACTGCGGCTGATGTTCGCGAAGACCTGCGCATGCGCGCCCAACTGGGCACGCACGCCGAGCTTCGGGCTCACGCCCGAATACGTCGACTCGAAACTCTCGTCGCGACCGTCGGCGATCAGCTGGTCGTTCGAACGCCGCACGGCGTGCAGCACCTGCGCACCCAGCGATACGGTCCAGCGCGGATCGACGGCGAGCTGCTGTTCGACATACGCAACGCTGTCGCGTGCATGCTGGTCGAACGCGTTCGTCGGCGCGCCCGCGCTTCCCGCGACATTGACGAAGCGATCGTCCTGCAGCGATCCATTGATCGTGCGCAAGCCTGCGATCAGCGTGGCCGCGTGTCCGCCCCACTCCGATGCATGCCGCCAGCGCAGGTCGACGCCCACGTCGCGCGAGTCCTGTTCGAGCACCTGGAAGATCGGATGGTGCAATCGCTTGTCGGCCACCGACAGCGACAAGGCGACCTGGTCGTCCGCATCCGGCGACCAGGCCAGCTTGCCGGCGAGGCGTTCCAGGGTGAAGTCGCGCCGTTGGTCCATCGCCACGTTGGCCGGCGCGGCCAGCGTGGGGTCGCGTTCGAATTCGGCGAAGGTCAAGTTGCCGGGCAACTGCGAGCGCGTGTCGACGTTGGTGAAGTACAGGCGACCGTCGAGCGTGTCGCTGAAGCGATACCCGGCGTTGCCGAAGAAGCGATAGGTTTCCTGCACCGCGTGTTCGCGATAGCCATCCTGCGAGGTGCCGGTCAGCGTCGCGTAACCGTCGGCGCGGCCGTCGACGCCGGCCGCCGCGAGCTGGCCGCGACGGAAGTCGAATGCGCCGCCTTCCACGCGTGCGGTGAATGGCGGGGCGTCGTAGCCGGTCGGCGAAACGAAGTCGATCGCGCCGCCGAGCGTCGCCGCGCCGTATTCGAGCGCGTTGCCGCCGCGATACACGGTGATGTAGCGCGCGGCGAGCGGTTCGATGGCCTGCATGTCGAAACTGCCGTCGGCCAGGTTGATCGGCGTGCCGTCCTGCAACACCACCAGGCCGCGGCCGTGGAAGGTGCGTTGCAGGCCCGAGCCGCGGATCGAAACGCGCGCTTCATCGGCGCCGAAGCGCGGTTGCACGAACACGCCTGGCGCGAAGCCCAATGCGTCGACGAGCGTGCCGGCGCGTCGGTCGCGGTAAGACTCGCCGTCGATGACCGCGGTGCCGCCGGCGCGTTCGTTGGCCTTGCGGCGCGCGGCGGACAGATCGTCGACGGTGCGGATCGGGCGCGTGCCCAGCACGGTCACGGCATCGAGTTGTTCGGGCGTGCGTTGCGGCACGACCGGTTCGCCCGCCTGCGCCGGTGCGCAGGCAAGCAGGAGCGTGGACGCGAGCGCGACGCCACAAGGCGCCGCGCGTCGCGCGGAAAACGGAACGGACATCGGGTGCTCTCCTGAACAGCAGGAACGGCGCGTCCCGCCGGTGGCGGACGCGCGATCGAAGGTGTGCGTGGTATCAGGAGAAGTCGGGCGGCCCGCGCGATCCCAGGCCGTTGGGATGGCGGAAATGCGGGGGCGCCGCCGCATCGACCTGCGCCGGCGCGACCGGCGCGAGCGCGGCCACGCCCACGAGGACGGGCGCCTTCGCACCCACCATCGATTGCAGCAGCGGGCAGTAATCGCAATCGCCGTCGCCGTGGTGCGGCGCGGCCGGCACGCTCGGCGCCGCGTGGTGCATCGCGCCGGCCATCGCCGACATTGCGTGGACGTGATGCGCTTGCGCGGCGTGGTGCGCCTGGCTGATGCGCCCGGCCACCGGCACCAGCAGCAACGCGAAGGTCGCCACCAGCGCGAGGCGGTGCATCAGGCGGTGAAAGGCAGGTGCACGCATCACGGCGCGCATTCTAACGGCGCTCAGGGGTGCGCGGGGGAGCGCGGGCGACGGATACGCTGGCGATTGCTGCGCAGCGCCGAGACGCCCTTGGGGATCGGCTCCTGCGGCCCGCGGTTGCGTTCGCGCGAGAAGGCGACGATGCGATCGCGCCCGCGCGACTTGGCGAGATAGCACATCTCGTCGGCGCGATAGAGCAGCTCGTAGGCGCTGAGCTTGGCGTCGGCGAATTCCAGTTGCCCGATGCTCGCGCCGATGCGGAAGACCTCGCCCTGCCATTCGAAGGGATAGGCGGCGATCGCACGCCGCACTTTTTCCGCGACGTAGCTGGCCTGCTCGGCCGCGGCGTCTTCGAGCAGGATGGCGAACTCGTCGCCGCCCAGGCGCGCGAGCGCATCGGATTCGCGCAACTGGCTGCGCAGCAGCTTGGCGAGCTGGCGCAGCAGTTCATCGCCGGCGGCGTGGCCGGCGGTGTCGTTGACCGGCTTGAAGTGATCCAGGTCGAAGTACAGCAGCGCGTGGCGCGAGCCGTTTTCCTTCGCGCTCTGCACGGCACGGCGCAGGCGCGATTCGAAGGCGCGGCGGTTCGGCAGGCCGGTCAGCGGATCGTGGTGCGCCTGGTGGGTGAGCTCGTCGGTGAGTCGCTTGGCGGCGGTGACGTTGCGGAAGGTCACCACCGAACCGAGTACCTGGCGCTGCTCATCGACGATCGGCGAGACATTCCCATCGACCAGGACCACGTGGCCGTCGCGGCGCCGCAGCATCGTGAAGTGCCAGTCCGATTCGGGCGACAGCGGATCCATGCCATTGCCGTGCTCATCCACGAATCGCACCACATCGCCGAGCGGGCGCTCGAGGGATTCGGGTTCGGTCCAGCCGGTGAGGTGGGCGGCGACCGGGTTGAGCAAGGTGATCTTCCCGTCGAGGTCGATGATCACCACTGCGTCGGAAATGGCACGCAAGGCCGCGACCGCGAACCGGCTTTGCTGCCGGCAGGTCTTCAGTTCGCGCTCAAGGCGCGCGGTGGCCGCATCCTGCGGCGGGTCTTGCGAGTGGTCCACGGTCGGGGGAAGGGGCTGTGGGTACCGCAGCGTAGGGGGCTTACTGCAAAGGTCAGGTGACGTTCATTCGCGTGAGGTCGCGGTTGTCTTCACGCCTTGCGCATTCAGGAAATCACCGGCCCCCATGACCTTCGGTATATGCGCCGTTGCGGGCTTCGGGCGCCATGATGGCGTCCCTTCGACCGGAGAGCCCCGCCCCATGCAGCACCGCATCGGCTGGATCCTGACCACCGCCCTGATCGTCGGTTGCAACGCGCAACCGCCGGCCGACAAGGCGGGCACGCAACCTGCAGCGGCAAGCACCGCCACCGCGAACGCGGCCCCCACCATCGGCATCGACCTTGCCGGCATCGACAAGTCGGTCAAGCCCGGCGACGACTTCGAGGAATACGCCAACGGTGCGTGGCGCAAGAAGACCGAAATCCCCGGCGACCGCGCGAGCATCGGCACCGGCTTCTACGTTTACGAACTCTCCGAAAAGCGCACGCGCGACCTGATCCAGAACGCGGGCAAGTCCAACCCCGCCGCCGGCAGCGACGCCCGCAGGATCGCCGACTACTACGCCGCCTACATGGACGAGGCGACGATCGAGAAGCGCGGCCTGCAGGCCATCGAACCGGATCTGAAGGCCATCGATGCCATCGCCGACACCAAGGCGCTTTCGACCGCGCTCGGCGGCCAGGTCCGCGCCGACACCGATCCGCTGAACTCCACCAACTTCGATACCGAACACCTGTTCGGCGTCTTCGTCTCGCAACCGCTCGACAAGGCCGGCACGCAAGTGCCCTACCTGATGCAGGGCGGCCTGGGCATGCCCAATCGCGAGTACTACCTCGCCAAGGACATGGGCGACAAACGCACCGCCTACCTGGCCTACATCGAAACGATCCTCACCGCTTCGGGCACGCCGGATGCCAAGGCCAAGGCGAAGGCCATCTTCGACCTGGAAACCAAGATCGCCAACGCGCACGCCGACGTCGTGGAAAGCAGCGACGTGCACAAGGCCAACAATCCCTGGCCGATGGCCGATTACGCCAAGCGCGCGCCGGGCATCGACTGGGCCGCGTTCTTCGACGCGGCCGGCCTGTCGGGCCAGCCGATCGTGCTCGCCTGGCAACCTGGCGCGATCACCAAGCTCTCCGCGCTGGTGAAGAGCGAGCCGCTGCAGACCTGGAAGGATTACCTGCGCTTCCACACCATCAACCACGGCGCGGGCCTGTTGCCGAAGGCGTATGCGCAGGCGGCGTTCGACTTCTACGGTCGCCAGTTGTCCGGCACCGAGAAGCAGACCGATCGCTGGAAGCGCGGCATCGGTTCGACGAGCAACGCGCTCGGCGACGCGGTCGGCCAGCTGTACGTGAAGGAATATTTCCCGGCCTCGTCAAAGGCGCAGGTCGAGGACATGGTGAAGAACATCGTCGCCGCCTTCGACGATCGCCTGACCAAGCTGGACTGGATGCAGCCGGCGACGAAGGAAAAGGCGCGCACCAAGGTCAAGCAGATGCAGGTGGCGGTCGGCTATCCGGAAACCTGGCGCGATTTCGGTTCGCTGGAAATCAAGCCCGATGATGCGCTGGGCAACTACCTGCGCGCGGAGAAGTTCGAATACCAGCACCAGCTCTCCAAGCTCGGCAAGCCGCTGGATCGCCGCGAATGGTGGATGACGCCGCAGACGGTCAACGCGGTGAACCTGCCCTTGCAGAACGCGCTGAACTTCCCCGCCGCGATCCTCGAAGCGCCGTTCTTCTCGCCGAAGGCCGACGCCGCCGCCAACTATGGTTCGATCGGCGCGGTGATCGGTCACGAGATCAGCCACAGCTTCGACAACACGGGCGCCGAATTCGACGCCGACGGCACGCTGCGCAACTGGTGGACCAAGGAGGACATGGACCACTTCAAGAAGGCGGCCGCCGCGCTCGCCGCACAGTACGATGCGTACGAACCGCTGCCGGGCGTGCATCTGAACGGCAACCAGGTGCTCGGCGAAAACATCGCCGACGTCGCGGGCCTGGGCGCTGCCTACGCCGCGTATCGCAAGTCGCTCAACGGCCAGGAAGCGCCGGTGATCGACGGGCTCACCGGCGACCAGCGTTTCTTCCTCGCCTTCGCGCAAGCCTGGCGTGCGAAGACGCGCGATGCCGCGCTGCGCGCCCAGATCATCGGCGATGGCCATGCGCCTGCGCGTTACCGCGCGCTGACGGTGCGCAACCTGGATCCGTGGTACCAGGCCTTCGACGTGAAGGACGGCAAGATGTACCTGGCGCCCGACAAGCGCGTGCAGGTCTACTGAGAAGCGCGATCCTCACGCATGTGACGCCGACGGGCCGCCTCGCGCGGCCCGTCGTTGTTTCACGGGCGACCGATTCCGTTTGTTAACCATCGTTCTCCCGTTGAGCCGCATTCGCTCCACGCGATCTTGACTGCCTCGGCAGGAAGGTGGCTTCAACGCATCGCGATGGTGCGCGCCGGGGGAACAACCAGGTGCCGGACTGATGGACCGGAGGACGCGCCCGCTCGAAGTCCTGATGGTCGAGGACTCGCCGGCCGACGCCGAGCTGATCCTGCGCGCCATGCGCGATCTCGGCGTTCCGATCCGGCACCGCCGCGTGACGAATGCCGCGGCCCTGCGCGATGCACTGGCCGATCGCACGCCCGACATCATCCTCAGCGACTTCGCCCTGCCCGCCTTCAGCGGCCAGGATGCACTGAAGATCGCCAAGGACCTCGCGCACGACACGCCGTTCCTGTTCGTCTCCGGAACGATCGGCGAGGAGCACGCGATCGAGGCATTGAAGTTCGGCGCCGACGACTATGTGTTGAAGGACAACCTGCGCCGGCTGCCGTCGGCGATGGACCGCGCGATCCGCGCCGCCGACGAGCGCGCCGAACGCGTCCGCATCTCCGCAGCCTTGCGCGAAAGCGAGGAGCGCTTCCGCAGCATCGTCGAATCGAGCCTGGACTGGATCTGGGAAATCGACTGCGAGGGCGTGATCGTCTACAGCAACGAGGCGGTGCGCGACATCCTCGGGTACTCGGCGCAGGAATTGATCGGGCGCAACATGCTCACCCTGATGGCGCCTGCGACGCGCGCCGCGGTGGAGGCGTTGATTCCGCACTACCTGGTCGGATCGGGGCGCTGGCGGCGTCGCAACATGACCTTCCTGCATCGCGACGGCAGCGAACGCGTGCTGATCAGCAACGCGCGTTCGGTCCACGCCGACGGCGTGACCGTGCTGGGCTTCCGCGGCACGCATCGCGACGACACGCAGCGCATCGCGCAGGACCGGAAGATCCGCAAGCTCGTGCGCATCCACTCGGTGCTCGGCGCATTCGGCGCGCAGGTCTTGCGTGCCACCGATCGGCGGCAATTGCTGGATCGCGCGTGCGAGATCTCGGTGGACGAGGGCGGGTTCCGCGCGGCCTTCATCGTCGAACGCGCCGACGGCCACCTGCGCTTCGTCGCGCGTTGCGGCGCGCCCGAAGCGGTGGCGGCGATCGCCCACGAAAACCGCATTTCGCTGGCGGATCAAGGCCATCAGCGCGCCGAGTATCCCGGCGTGCGCGCGATGCGCGAAGGCCAGACGGTCGCGATACAGGACCTGAGCGATCCGCGCCTGCCCGAGCCACTGCGCAAGACCATGCTGGCGGCGGGTGTGTGTTCGGAAATCGCGCTTCCGCTCGGGAACCCGGCGTGGGGCGTGATGTTGTTGTTCTCCGAACTCGCGCAACGCACCGACGCGGAAGAGACCGCGTTGCTCGCGCGCCTGGCGGGCGACATCGCCCACGCCGCCGAATTCCTCGACAAGAGCGAGCGGCTCGAATTCCTCGCCTACCACAACCCCGTCACCGGCCTGCCCAACCGTGCGGAACTGCGCGAACGCCTGCCGGGCATGCTGCGCGCATCCGGGCCGCTCGCCGTCGCCGTGCTCGACGTGCAGGGCATCGGGCGCATCAACGAATCGCGCGGGCGCGACTACGGCGATGCCTTGTTGAAGCAAGTCGGGGAATCGATCGCGCGCATCGATGCCTCGGCGCTGGTCGCACATCCCGAATCGGACAAGTTCACCGTGGCCTGGCCCGCCGATCGCGACGATCTGCAGGCCGCCGCCGCGCGCCTGGATCGCTTCCTGCATGAACTGAGCCAACAACCCGTCGTCGTCGACGGCGAATCGGTGTACGTCACGATGTCGGCGGGCCTGGCGCTGTCGCCCTTGCACGGGCAGGACGGCGAATCGCTCGAACGCAGCGCACTGGCCGCACTGGCCGAGGCGAAGAAGCGTCGCGCGCGCGTGCTGCCCTTCACCGAAGACCTGCGCGGTCGCGCGGCGCGCCGGCTCGAACTCGAACGCGATTTACGCAACGCGATCGAGGCCGATCAGTTCACCCTGTGGTTCCAACCGAAGTTCAACACCGCGACGCAACGCCTGCTCGGTGCCGAAGCGCTGCTGCGCTGGCGACTTCCCGATGGCACGATCATCGGCCCGGCCGATTTCATCCCGGTGCTCGAGGAAACCGGGTTGATCGTACCGGTCGGGCGTTGGGTGCTCAGGCGCGCGATCGCCACCGCCGCGCGCTGGCGACAACACCATCCGAGCATCCGCATCGCGGTGAACCTCTCGGCGCGCGAATTGCGCAGCGCCGATTTCCTCGAAGCCTATGCCGCCATCCTCGGCCCGCATTCGGCCGAACAGGCCATCGACATCGAAGTCACCGAAAGCCTGCTGATGGACGATGTCGACCGCAGCACGCACCTGCTCGACCGCCTGCGCGAACTGGGATGCCGCGTGGCCATCGACGATTTCGGCACGGGCTATTCCTCGCTCAACTATCTCGCGCGGCTGCCGGCCGACGAGATCAAGATCGACCGCAGTTTCATCGCGCTGCTGACGCAGTCGCCCGAAACGATGGGCCTGGTGACCAACATCATCACCCTCGCCCACTCGCTGTCCTTGCAGGTGGTCGCCGAGGGCGTGGAGGAAGAGGACCAGGCCAAGCTGCTGCGCCTGTTGCGCTGCGATGCGATGCAGGGCTATCTGCTCGGCAAGCCGATGGCGGAGCAGGATTTCACTGCGCGCTTTTTCGAGTGAGCATGCATCAGGAAAAAGGCCGCCTTTCGGCGGCCTTTTTCGCAACGTTCCAGGCGATCAACCGCCCGACTGCTGCTCCACCGGGACCAGCGTGATCTCCACGCGGCGGTTCTGCGCGCGGCCCGATTCGGTGTCGTTGCTCGCGATCGGACGCGTTTCGCCCGCGCCGACAACGATCATGCGCTGCTGCAGCACGCCGTGCGAACCCAGGTAACCGGCGACCGAATTCGCGCGACGTTCCGAAAGGGCCTGGTTGTACTGGTCGGTGCCGACACTGTCGGTATGGCCGGCGATTTCCACGACCGTCTTGTTGTATTGCGTCAGCGTCTGCGACACCTTGTCGAGCACGCCGCCGAATTCCGGCTTGAGCGTCGCGCTGTTGAAGTCGAAGGTGATGCCGCTGGGCATGTTAAGCGTGATGTTGTCGCCCTGGCGCACGACGTCCACGCCGGTGCCGGCCATGTCGCGGCGCAACGCGGCTTCCTGCTTGTCCTGGTAAGCGCCCACTGCGCCACCAGCCAACGCACCGACGCCCGCGCCGACGAGCGCATGCTGGCGGCGTTCGACGGCGTCATCGCCGGTGAGCAAACCCGCCGCCACGCCGATCGCGGCGCCGATCAACGCGCCACGCTGCGTGCGGTTCGGATCGTCGGGGGCATTGGTCTGGCCGGTGTAGGAAGCGCAACCGGAGGCGGTCAACGCGAGGCCTGCGGCCACGAAACCGGCGATCATCGAAATCTTCATTCTGTGCAGCTCCTTGCTTGGGGGACGTCCGCTGAATACGGGCGCCAAGCTAAGCAGAGCTACGTGCGCAACGGGTGAGGAGCCCGCATGCGCGTTCAAGAAACAGTCAGGCCATCAACGCTTCGGCGGCGACCGAATCCAGTTCGCGTTCCCAATCGCCCATCAAGGCCAGGTACAACAACTTGTCGAATTCCGGACCGAAGCGGCGGATCACCGCATCGGGGTCGGGGATCAACTTCGCGTCGGCGATCAAACCGAAATGCACGCGGCCGTTGTAACTGAGGATCGAAATGCCGACGCCGATGGAGCCGCTCTGCGGCACCCAGAACATCATCTCGCGCACGGTGCAGCCGGCGAAATACAGCGGTTGCTGCGGGCCGGGCACGTTGGTCGCGACGGTCGTCGCCTTCCGGCTCAGGAGCTCCAGCGCGAGCGATTGGACCGCCGGCGGCGCGACGCCGAGCGCGGCCAGCAGCCCGAAGGCGACGATCGCCTGCCGCGAGGCTTTCAACTGGTGCATGCATTCGCCGACGTATTCCAGGCGACGCAGCGGGTTGGCTTCGCCTACCGGCAGGTCGAGGAACACCAGGCCGAAGTGGTTGCCGAGTTTCTTCGCGTGTTCGAGCGGACGCAGGTTCACCGGCACGGTCGCCCGCAACGTGATGCCGTCGATGTCCGCACCGCGTTCGAGCATGTAGCTGCGCAATGCACCGGCGGCCGCCGCCATCAACACGTCGTTGACGGTGAAACCGGTCGCGCGGCCGACGGCCTTGACCTCGTCGAGGTCGAGCGGCTCGGCCCATGCCACACGCTTGGTAGTGCCCAGATCGCCGCGCAGCAGCGAGGGCGGATCGTCGGGTAAGGCGAGCGCCTGCAGCAACTCGCGCGCGATCTCGCTGCCTTCCTTCGCGAGCAATGCGCCGAGCGAAGGATCGCGATAGATCGCCATGCCCTGCCCGAGCATTTTTCCGCCGAGTTTCATCGCGCGTTGCGCCGCGCCGACGCGGTGCGCGACCGGTGCGCCCTGCTCCTTCAACCACGCCTTGTCCAGGTCGCTGCCCTTCGTCGGCGTGGGCGAGGTATCGGTGAGCGAGAGCAGCACCTGCACCAGCGCCATGCCGTCGGCGTAACTGTGGTGGATGCGCGCGACGAGCGCGGAGCCGCCGTCGTAGGTTTCCACGAGATGGAATTGCCACAGCGGGCGACTCGCATCCAGCGGCGTGGACGCAAGCTGGCTCACATAGCGCTCGAGCGTGCGCTTGCCGCCCTTGCCGGGCAGTGCGGCCAGTTGCACGTGCCAGTCCAGATCGAAGTGTTCGTCGTCCTGCCAGTACGCGCCCGCGGGGGTTTCGACGGGCTTCTGGCGGAAACGCGCGTAGTCGAGGAAGCGCGTCTTGATCACCTGCTTCAGCGCCTTGAGCGACATCGGCTCGGCGAACATCAGTACGCCGGTGATCATCATCGGATTGGTGCCGCGCTCCATGCGCAACCACGCGGTGTCGACCCGCGACATCGGTTCGCGCGTTTCGCGCTTGCGGCGGGCCTTCGTGGCCATGCGGCATTCCTCTCCGGGATTGCCCGGGAGTGAATCACGCCCGGCGCGACACGGTCAACGCGCGAAGGCCTGCGCCGCCCTCGCGCGTGGCAATGCGCGGCGTGCCGACAGCAGCAGCGCGAGCACGCCGGCTTCGATGCCCCAGACCGACCACGGCACCCCGAATGCGGCCGGGAGCATCGACGCGCCGTCGATCCATTCGCCGTAGACCAAGCGATCGACGAAGGGGACCGGGAGCAACGGAAGCATCGGCAACAAAAAGGCGCCGACGAATACGCGGCCACGATGCCGCGCATCCAGCGCACGCCAGCACGCCCACATCGGCGGCAGGCCAAGCGCGAGCACCGTCGCCACCGCGATCCATCGCCCCGCGTCGGGCGCGGCCAGGTCCCACAGCACGCCTTCGTCGCCGCCGCCCATCGCCGCGGTGAACAGGCGCAGGAACGCCTTGTTCGCGATCACCAGCGCGAAGCCCCACCACGGATCGGTTCGGCGCCGCATCGCGCGCACGACCCACGCCATGCCGAGCCACATCAGGGCGTAACTCAACGCCGGACCGGCCGCCGTCGTCCACGGCCAACGCGCGCCGCACGCCGGGTCGAGCGCGAACAAGGACAGACTCATGCGGCCAGGCGCGCCGCACAGCCATGCGCCGCTGGCGTGGTGCGTGAACTCATGCGCGAAGGAGGCGAGCCAGGCGAGCGCGATCAATGCGACTAGGCCGCGCGCCTGCAACGCGAAACGATAAGTGCCCACGGCGGGCCTCCGGAACGGCGACCCGTATCGGATACGCGCATCCGCGCGCTGGTTGCGGTCAGGCTTCGACGAAGCGCACGCGGCGCGTGATCGAGCACACCAGCTCGTAGCCGATGGTGTCGGCGGCCGCGGCGATGGTTTCCACGGGCAAGCCATCGCCCCACAGGATCACCGGGTCGCCAGGCTTGGCTTCGGGGTGGCCGCGCAAGTCGAGCGTCATCAGGTCCATCGAAACGCGACCGACGATGGGCGCCGGGCGCCCGTCCAGCAACACGTGCGTCCCCGAGGGTGTGTGGCGCGGATAGCCGTCGCCGTAGCCGATCGCGGCCACGCCGATGGGCATGTCTTCCGGGCAGGTCCACGTGGCCGAGTAGCCGATGCGTTCGCCCTTGCGCACACGATTGACCGCGATCAGGCGCGTGCCGAGGGTCATCGCCGGGCGCAGGTCGAAATCCGCGCCGGTCGTGCCGTCGACGACGGAGATGCCGTACAACGCGCCGCCCGGCCGCACCCAGTCGGCGTGCGCATCGGGCCAGCCGAGCACGGCCGCGGAATTGGCGAGCGAACGCGCACCGGCAAGGCCCGCGGTGGCTTCGTCGAACACACGCATCTGCGCGCGCGTCTGCGCGCCGTCGCCCGGTGCATCGGGGAATTCGTCGGAACTGGCGAAATGGTTCATCAGCACGATGCCGTCGGCGACCGCGGGCATCGCCCGCATGCGCGCATACGCATCGCGCACCGCTTCGGGCGCGAAGCCCAGCCGATGCATGCCGCTGTCGACCTTGAGCCAGCAGCGGATCGGATCGCCGTCGGGCGCCTGTTCGAGCATCGCCAGTTGCGTGGCGTGGTGCACGACGGTTTCGACATTGAGGCGGCGCAATTGGGGAAGATCGTCGGCCGCATCGAAGCCCGACAACAGCACGATCGGTTGCGAGAGCCCCGCTGCGCGCAGGCGTTCGGCGTCGCTCAATGCCGCCACGCCGAAGGCATCGGCGCCCTGCAGCGCGCGCGCGACGCGTTCCAGGCCATGGCCGTAACCATCGGCCTTGACCACTGCCATCACGCGGCTGCGCGGCGCGCGGGCGCGGACCTGCGAGAGGTTGTGGCGGAGGGCGTCGGTGTGGATCGTCGCGGAAGTCGGTCTTGCCATGCGGCAAGTCTAAAGGTCACGACGGCCGGCGGACCACCTGGAACAGATCGATGCGCTCGGCATCGATGTGCCGGTCCTGCAGCCGCAGCAGCTGGCGGGCGAGTTGCACGGCCTCGTAGCGGTCGTCGGCGAGGATGTGTTTGCGAATGCCGGCGTCGGCGCCCTGCTCGCCTGCCTGCGGCGGATACCGGAATTCCACCGTGTACACATGCGCCATCGCCGATCCTCCCGTGACGTTGGAAAAGGACGCACCCGCGCTTATTCGAAGCTGCCCACCGAGTCGTGGGACAGGTTGTCGAACCGCGTGTATTCGCCGAAGAACTTCAGCTTGATCGAGCCGGTGGGGCCGTTACGCTGCTTGCCGATGATCACTTCGGCCAGGCCCTTGTCCGGCGAGTTTTCCTTGTTGTAGTAGTCGTCGCGGTAGATGAAGACGATCACGTCGGCGTCCTGCTCGATGGCGCCGGATTCGCGAAGGTCGGCCATCACCGGGCGTTTGTCGGTGCGCGTTTCCAGCGAGCGGTTGAGCTGCGAGAGCGCGATCACCGGGACGTTGAGCTCCTTGGCCAGGCCCTTGAGCGAACGCGAGATCTCCGAGATTTCCGTCGCGCGGTTCTCGCTGTTGCCGGGCACGGCCATCAGCTGCAGGTAGTCGATGACGATCAGGCCCAGGTCGTGCTCGCGCTTCAGGCGGCGGGCCTTGGCGCGCAGGATGTCGGGCGAGAGCGCGGGCGTGTCGTCGATGAACACCTTGGCCTCGCGCAACTGGCGGATCGCGCCGGTGACGCGGCTCCAGTCCTCGTCCTCGAGCTGGCCGGTGCGCAAGCGCGTGGCGTTGACGCGGCCCACCGAGGAGATCAGGCGCAGCGCGAGCTGCGAGGCCGACATTTCCATCGAGAAGACCGCCACGGCCTTCTTGGTCTTCAGCGCCGCGTACTCGGCCATGTTGAGCGCGAGCGTGGTCTTGCCCATCGCCGGACGCGCGGCGAGGATCACCAGGTCGGTCGGCTGCAGGCCGGCGGTCATTTCGTCGAATTCGGTGTAGCCGGTCGGAAGGCCGGTGATGCTGCCGCCGGATTCGTAGCGCTTCTGCAGCACGTCGAAGGCTTCGGACAGCGCCTTGTTGACCGGGGTGAAATCGGTGCGGCCACGCGCGCCGGCTTCGGCGATGGCGAACACGTCCTGCTCGGCCTTCGCCAGCAGCTCGGCGCTGTCGCGCCCTTCGGGCATGAAGCCGTCGTTGACGATCTCGGTGCCGACGTCGATCAGCTGGCGCAGCACCGCCTTGTCGCGCACGATCTCGGCGTAGGCCTTGATGTTGGCGGCCGAGGGCGTGGTGCTGGCCAGTTCGATCAGGTACGCGCCGCCGGCGACCTGTTCGGCCAGGCCCATCGACTCGAACCATTCGCCGAGCGTCACCGCGTCGTAGGGCTTGTTGCGTTCGGCCAGCTCGCGGATCGCGCGCCAGATCAACTGGTGGTCGCGGCGATAGAAGTCGGGCTCGACGAGCAGGTCGGCGACGCGGTCGTACGCGTCGGGAGCGAGCATCAATCCGCCGAGGACGGCCTGTTCGGCTTCCACCGATTGCGGCGGTACACGCAACTGCTCGACCCTGTGGTCGTTGCGCGTCGCAAACGCGGCATCCGAACGCATCCCTTGGCGCACGCTCATTAGTCTTCCATCTCCCCTGCCCCGACGGGCGATCCTAGTCGCCAACAGGCGACGTGCGTTGCAGACAACTCTGTGGATAACCGGTGCAAATCGCACCGCAATCCAATCTCACCGGACGCGACACAAAAAAAACGGGCGCCCCAGGGGCGCCCGCTTCATTTCTTGCGATTCCGGATTACGCGGCTTCGGCGACGACGATGACCTTGACGGTCGTCTCGATGTCGGCGTGCAGGTGCACGAGGACGTCGTATTCGCCGATGTTGCGCAGCGGGCCTTCGCCCATCACCACTTCCGACTTCTCCACCGGGGTCCCGGCGGCGGTCAGGGCATCGGCGATGTCGCGCGGGCCGACCGAACCGTAGAGCTTGCCTTCGGTCGACGCGTTGGCGGCGATGGTGACCGAGGTGCCTTCCAGGCGTGCCTTGCGGCCTTCGGCGCCATCGAGGGCGGCCTTGGCCTTGGCTTCGTACTCGGCGCGCTTGGCTTCGAACTCGGCGACGTTGGCGGCGGTGGCCGGCACGGCCTTGCCCTGCGGCACGAGGAAGTTGCGGCCGTAACCCGGCTTGACCTTGACCTTGTCGCCGAGGCCACCGAGGTTGGTCACCTTCTGCAGGAGGATCAGTTCCATTGTCTATTCCTCCTTACGCGTTGTGGTTGTCGGTGTACGGGATCAGCGCGAGGAAGCGCGCACGCTTCACGGCCGACTGCAGCTGGCGCTGGTACTTCGACTTCGTGCCCGTGATGCGGCTCGGCACGATCTTGCCCGTCTCGGTGAGGTACTGGCGGAGCGTGTTGAGATCCTTGTAATCGATCTCCTTGACACCCTCGGCGGTGAACTTGCAGAACTTGCGGCGGCGGAAGAACTTGGACATGGGTGTGCTCCTTAGGCGGCTTCGGCGGCGTCGTCGTTGTCGGCGGCACCCACGGCACCGTCGTCATCGCGGCGGCGACGTTCGCCACGCTCGGGCTTGTCGCCCTTCTCGTCCTTGTTCTTCATGATCAGCGACTGCTCGCTGACCGCGTCGTCGCGCTTCATGACCAGGTGGCGCAGCACCGCGTCGTTGAAGCGGAAGGTGTCGACGAGTTCGTTGAGCACGGCCTGGTCGGCTTCGATGTTCAGCAGCACGTAGTGCGCCTTGACCAGGTTGGCGATCGGGTACGCCAGCTGGCGGCGGCCCCAGTCTTCGAGACGGTGGATGGTGCCCTTGCCGTTTTCGATGAGCGACTTGTAGCGCTCGATCATGGCGGGCACCTGCTCGCTCTGGTCCGGATGGACCAGGAACACGACTTCGTAATGACGCATGGTGGTTCCTTGAGGATGTGGCCTGTCAGAACAGGCCGGACAGCCCCCCGGGGAGAGGTACGCGTACAGCCACCCGGTGGAGCAAGAAACCCGCGGGCGTTCCGCGGGGCGCGAAATTATGGGGGAATCAGGCAGTTAGCACAAGCCCGCCCCGCATCCGGGATCGCTCAGGCGGCGTCGGCCTTGGTCGTGAAGCTTTCCCCGCAGCCGCATTCGGCGGTCACGTTGGGGTTCTCGAACACGAACTGCTCGTTGAGGCCCTGCTTCACGAAGTCGATCCGGGTGCCCTCGACCAGTTCCAGGCTCTCGGCATCGACGTAGATCCGCACGCCGTCCTGTTCGAACACGGTATCCCCGGGGCGCTCCTCCCGGGCCATGTCGGCCAGGTAGCCCCAGCCCGAACAGCCGGTCTTCTTCACGCCGAAACGCAGCCCGAGCGCGCCGGGCGCGTCTTGCAGGTAACCGCGGATGCGGTCGAGGGCGGCAGGTGCGAGAAGAACGGGCATGCAGGACTCCGGTGGGTGGCGACATTGTAGTGGGGGCGGACCAGCGCTGCGTGTCCGGATACACTTGTCGGTTCAGGAAGTGAGCCCGCTCTCTCGAGGATTCAAGGCATGACGGTGGTCAGCGTCGAACACGCGCTCTCGGGCAAGATGCCCGCCGGCGGCGAAGTCACGGTCCGCGGCTGGGTACGCACCCGGCGCGACGCGACCGCCGCCCTCAGTTTCGTCCACGTCAGCGACGGCTCGTGCTTCGCGCCGATCCAGGTGGTCGCCACCGACGCGCTGGCCAATTACGAGAACGAAGTCCGCCATCTGTCCGCCGGCTGCGCCGTGGTCGCGCGCGGCACGCTCGTGCCCTCGCAGGGCAAGGGCCAGTCCTACGAAATCCAGGCCACGCACCTGGAGGTCGTGGGCTGGGTCGAGGATCCGGAAACCTATCCGATCCAGCCCAAGCCGCATTCGCTGGAATTCCTGCGCGAAGTCGCCCACCTGCGCCCGCGCACCAACCTGTTCGGCGCGGTCACGCGCATCCGCCATTGCCTGGCGCAGGCGGTGCACCGCTTCTTCCACGAGCAGGGCTTCTACTGGGTCAACACGCCGATCGTGACGACCTCCGACGCCGAAGGCGCCGGCCAGATGTTCCGCGTCTCCACGCTCGACATGGCCAACCTGCCGCGCGATGCCGCCGGCGCGGTGGATTTCTCGCGCGACTTCTTCGGCAAGGAAACCTTCCTTACGGTTTCCGGCCAGCTCAACGTCGAAGCGTTCTGCCTTGCGCTGAGCAAGGTCTACACCTTCGGCCCGACGTTCCGCGCGGAGAACAGCAACACCACGCGGCACCTGGCCGAGTTCTGGATGATCGAGCCGGAGATCGCCTTCGCCGACCTGGACACCGACGCCCGCCTGGCCGAAGACTTCCTCAAGTATCTGTTCCGCGCCGTGCTCGCCGAACGCGCCGACGACATGGCCTTCATCGCCGAACGCGTGCAGAAGGATGCGGTCTCGCGCCTGGAGATGTTCGTCAACGCGCCGTTCGAACGCATCGAATACACCGACGCGATCAAGCTGCTGCAGGCCTCGAAGGTGAAGTTCGACTTCCCGGTCGAATGGGGCCTGGACCTGCAGACCGAACACGAACGCTGGCTCACCGAGCAGCACGTCGGCCGCCCGGTGGTGGTGATGAACTACCCCGAGCACATCAAGTCCTTCTACATGCGCCTGAACGACGACGGCAAGACGGTCGCGGCGATGGACGTGCTCGCGCCGGGCATCGGCGAAATCATCGGCGGCTCGCAGCGCGAGGAACGCCTGGACGTGCTCGACGCGCGCATCGCGCAGTTCGGCCTGGATCCGGCGCATTATCAGTGGTATCGCGATTTCCGTCGTTACGGCACCGTGCCGCACGCGGGCTTCGGCCTGGGCTTCGAGCGCCTGGTCGTGTACGTCTGCGGCCTGTCGAACATCCGCGACGCGATCCCCTACCCGCGCACGCCGGGCCATGCGGAGTTCTGATTCGATTGGATAATCCCGGCTCCTGAATGATCCTATTTTTCGCCCTGCTCTTCCTCGCGCTGGCCATCGCCGGCGCCACGGCCTTCGTGATTTTCTGGCCGCTCGCGCTCGTGCACATCCGCGACCGCAATCCGGAGGTGTCCGCGCTGCTGGGCGCCGGTGCGTTCCTCAAGCCTGCCGCGCTCGCGTGGCTGTTGCGCGGCGGTTATTACGATGCGCGCGATCGCAATCTCAGCGGGCTGGCGACACCGGCACGCATCTCGCTGATCGTGATCATCGCCGGGCTCGCGCTGGCCGGCATGCTGTGGCTCTGGGCGGAAGCATATGGCTGAGGAACGCATGGACGAAGGCACCGAACCGACCTCCTGGTGGCTGGCCACGCTCGGCCGCACGATCGTATGGGCGCGCTTGCGCCTGCGCGAAGCAGGCACGGCCGAAGTGTTCGACAGCGACGGCAACACGCTGGCCTACGACAGCGAAGACACCGCACGCGCGGCGTTGATGGATGCCGAATTCGTCGAGTACGACGGCCTGGATTACGAAGACGCGGCCGACCGTGGCTTCGACCTGACCGAAGTCGCCCCGCCGCACGCCGATTCGGATGAAGCCTTGCGCGCCGCCATGGTCCTGCAACTCCCGCCGCGCCACTGACGTCCGATGTACATCCCCCGCGCCTACGCCTCGAACGACCCTGCCGCGCTCGACGCGCTGCTCGCGGCCGATCCCTTCGTCACCCTGGTCACCGTCGTCGACGGCGCGCCGTGCATCAGCCACCTGCCGGTCCTGCTCGAACGCGACGGCGATCGACTTCGCCTGCGCGGCCACTGGGCGAAACCGAATCCGCAGTCGGCGCACACCGGCCCCGCGCTGGCGATCGTACATGGCCCGCACGCCTACATCTCGCCGTCGTGGTATCCCGACAAGCTCGCGCAAGCGCGCGTGCCGACCTGGAACTACGTCGTCGCGCATTTGCACGGGACGCTCGAACGCCTCACCGATACCAACGACCTCGCCGCGATCGTCGCCGACCTCAGCGCGCATTTCGAAGCGCAGGCCGGCGAAGACTGGCGCTATGTCGACGACGAGGCGCACCGCTCGCAATTGCGCGGCATCGTGGGATTCCGGCTGCACGTGCAACGCGTCGAACTGAAAGCCAAGCTCAACCAGAACCATCCCGACGCCAATCGCGAAGCAGCCATCGGCAAGCTCGCCGCACAGCACACCGACGACGCACGCGCCGTCGCCCATTGGATGCACGAGGCGCTCGTCGCCTCGCGCGCCGGAGAACCGCATGGATCTTGATCTCACCGGCAAGCACGCACTCGTGTGCGGCGCTTCCGAAGGCATCGGCCGCGCCGCCGCGCGCGAACTGGCCCTGCTCGGCGCCGATGTCACCCTGCTCGCGCGCCGCGCCGACGTACTCGAAACGCTGGCGAACGAATTGCCGCGCAAGGACGGCCAGCAGCACGGCTGGATTTCCGCCGACGTGCTCGAAACCGACCGCCTGCATGCGCAAGCGCAGGCACTGTGCGCCGGCAAACCCGTGCACATCCTGGTCAACAACACCGGCGGCCCGCCGGGCGGCCAGTTGAATACCGCGCAGAGCGATGCGTTCGAACGTGCCTTCCGCCAACACCTGCTCGCCAACCAGGCGCTCGTGCAGGCCGTGTTGCCCGGCATGCGCGCCGCGCGCTTCGGGCGCATCGTCAACGTCATTTCCACGTCCGTGAAGGAACCCATCGCGGGCTTGGGCGTTTCGAACACGATCCGCGGCGCGGTGGCGAACTGGTCCAAGACGCTCGCGACCGAAATCGGCGGCGACGGCATCACCGTCAACAACGTGCTGCCCGGTTACACGCGCACGCAGCGCCTGGACCAGATCCTCGGCGACCGCGCGAAAGCCACCGGCCAAACCGAGGAGGCGATCGCCAGGGGCATGCTCGCCACCGTCCCCGCGGCGCGCTTCGCCGATGCGGCCGAACTGGGCGCGGTCATCGCCTTCCTGTGCGCGCCCGCGGCGGGGTACATCAACGGCGTGAACCTGCCGGTCGACGGCGGGCGCACGAAGTCGCTGTAAGCTTCCCGCCATGCGATTGATGCACTGGATCGACGGGCAAGCGCGCGAAGCGGCCAGTGGCCGCTGGCTCGACGTGTTCGATCCCGCCACCGCCCAGCCCTTCGCGCAAGTCGCCGCCGGCGATGCGCGCGACGTGGACGCCGCATTGTCGGCCGCCGAACGTGCGTTCCCCGCGTGGTCGGCCTTGCCGAACAGCGAACGCGCGCGCTGGATGGAACGCCTCGCCGATGCGATCGAAGCGCGGCTGGACGATTTCGCGCACGCCGAGTCGCGAGACGGCGGCAAACCGCTGCGCCTGGCGCGCGAGGTCGAGATCCCGCGCGCGATCAGCAACCTGCGCTTCTTCGCGCACGCGGCCACGCAGTTCTCGAGCGAATCGCACCACGGCCAGGCCGGCCTGAATTACACCTTGCGCCAGCCACTCGGGATCGTCGGCACGATCTCGCCCTGGAACCTGCCGCTGTATCTGTTCACCTGGAAGATCGCGCCTGCGCTGGCCGCGGGCAACACGGTGGTCGCCAAACCCTCGGAAGTCACGCCGCACACGGCGACGATGCTCGCCGAACTGGCGGCGGAAATCGGATTCCCGAAAGGCGTGCTCAACATCGTGCATGGCCTGGGGCCCGACGTCGGCGAACCGCTCGTGCTCGACGTGCGCACGAAGGCGATCTCCTTCACGGGCAGCACCGCGGTCGGCAAGCGCATCGCGACGCTCGCCGCGCCACTGCTCAAGAAAGTCTCGCTGGAACTGGGCGGCAAGAACCCCACGCTCGTCTTCGCCGACAGCGACTGGGAGCGCCACCTGGACACCATCGTGCGCTCGGCGTTCCAGAACAGCGGCCAGATCTGCCTGTGCGGATCGCGCGTGCTCGTGGAGCGCCGCATCTACGCCGAGTTCCGCGATGCCTTCGTCGAACGCGTGCTCGCCTTGCGCGTCGGCGATCCGATCGACCCGGACACCGACCTTGGCCCGCTGGTTTCGAAGGCGCACTTCGACAAGGTCGTCGCCGCCATCGCGCGCGCGCGCAGCGAAGGCGGCCAGGTGCGCTGCGGCGGCGATGTGATCAAGCGCCCGGGCTGGTTCGTCGCGCCGACGGTCATCGATGGGCTGGGGCCGGACTGCGCGACCAATCGCGATGAAATCTTCGGGCCCGTCGCCACGCTGCAATCCTTCGAAGACGATGAAGAAGCGTTGCATCGTGCGAATGTCGGCGACTATGGCTTGTCGGCGTCGGTGTGGACGCGCGACCTCAATCGCGCCCACCGCGTCGCCGCGCGCCTGCGCGTGGGCATGGTCTGGATCAACACCTGGCTGATGCGCGATTTGCGCACGCCGTTCGGCGGCATGGGCCAATCGGGCCTGGGCCGCGAGGGAGGAATGGAAGCGATGCGTTTCTTCACCGATCCACGCAACGTAGGAATCGCGCTGTGAGCCGACGTCTCGACGACCTGCTGCAGAACAACCGCGAATGGGCCGAACAGGTCCGCCGCGAAGACCCCGGCTTCTTCAAGCGCCTGTCCAGCCAGCAATCGCCCAAGTACCTGTGGATCGGCTGTTCGGATTCGCGCGTGCCGGCCAACCAGATCATGCGGCTGGATCCGGGCGAAGTCTTCGTCCACCGCAACATCGCCAACGTCGTGGTGCATGCCGACCTCAACTGCCTGTCGGTCATCCAGTTCGCGGTCGACCTGCTGAAGGTCGAGCACATCCTGGTCACCGGGCACTACGGCTGCAGCGGCGTGCACGCGAGCATGACCGGCAAGCGCGTGGGCCTGGCGGACAACTGGCTGCGCCATGTCGGCGATGTCGCGAACAAGCACGCGGCCTTGCTGGAGGAAGTGGACACCGAGTCGATGCGCCACGCCCGCCTGTGCGAACTCAACGTGATCGAACAAGTGGTCAACGTGTGCCAGACCACGATCGTGCAGGACGCCTGGGCGCGCGGGCAGACGCTCAGCGTGCACGGCTGGTGCTACTCGCTGCTGGATGGACGCGTCAACGATCTCGGGCTGGGCGTGTCGTCCGCAGACGAGTTGCAGGCCTCCTACGATGCGGCGATCGAACGCACGCGCAAGTCGAAGGTCCGCGAATGAGCGACGTCATCCAGGCCAGCTCCGCGCCCAAACCCGTCGGCGTGTATCCGCACGCGCGCCGCGTCGGCGACCTGCTGTTCCTCTCGGGGATCGGCCCGCGCGACCCGGCGACCAACGAGATTTCCGGCAACGAGTATTTCGCCGATGGCCGCCTGCGCAAATACGACATCGAAGCGCAGGCGCGCGCGGTGTTCGCCAACGTGCGCGCGGTGCTCACCGAAAGCGGGGCGCGCTGGGAAGATCTCGTCGACGTGACCGTCTATCTCACCGACATGGCGCGCGACTTCAAAGCCTACAACGCCGTGTGGGCCGAACATTTCGCCGATCCGGCGTCCGCGCCCTGCCGCACGACGCTCGGCATCACCGCGCTGCCCACGCCGATCGCGATCGAACTCAAGTGCGTCGCCGCGTTGCGCCGCGCGGAGGATTGACCATGTTGCCCGCACCGCTCGACCTGCAAGCCTGGATCGAGGAACACCGCCACCTGCTCAAGCCGCCGGTCGGCAACAAGTGCGTGTACGACGGCGATTTCATCGTCATGGTCGTCGGCGGGCCGAATGCGCGCACCGATTACCACTGGGACGAAGGCGCCGAGTGGTTCTACCAACTCGAAGGCGAAATGGTGCTGCGCATCCAGGAGGACGGCGCCGTGCGCGACATCCCGATCCGCGCCGGCCAGACCTTCCTCTTGCCACCGCGCGTGCCGCACTCGCCGCAGCGCATGCCCGATTCGGTCGGCCTGGTCATCGAACGCAAGCGCCTGCCGCACGAACTGGACGGCCTGCTGTGGTTCTGCGAGCAGTGCAACGCGAAGTTGTACGAGGAGTTCTTCAAGCTCGGGAATATCGAGCTGGACTTCCCGCCGGTGTTCGATCGCTTCTATTCCTCGCGCGAACACCGCACCTGCAAGCAGTGCGGGCACCTGAATCCGGCGCCCGACCGCTACGTGATGCCCGACACCTGAGCGGGCGTCAGGGCGCGCAGATCTCGCGCCACATCGCGTAGGCCACGCCGCCCCCGACGATGTACAAGCCGAGCAGCAGCGCGATGTACAGCGGCACGAGCAGCACCACGGCCAGCCACGCGGCGACCAGCTTCGCGACCAGGCCGAGGATGGCGGCGACGATCAGGAAGACGATCAGCAGCACGATGCCCAGGAGAAACCAGGCGATCAGCAGCACGATCATCGACGGGATGTTCTTCAGCGTCCCCGTCAGGCCATCGACGAAGGATGCGACCACCCGCTGCCGCCCGATCGCCACCTGCCCGTAGCCGATGACCCAGCACCCGGCGATGATGGGCACGCAGATGCAGGCAACGGCGAACGCGCGCAGCAGCCCCGGCGGGACCTCGGCGTGCGGCGCCATCGGAACGTGCGTGGTCGCCGCCGTCCACATGTCCGCATAGAGCGCACGCCCATCCGCGCCCGCGGCCAGGACGACCAAGCCGAAGGCGCACGCATACACGCCCCACAGCAGCAACGAAAATCCGATGACGGGCTTCCACACGCCGGTGCGATACGGCGCGAAGATCGCACGCGCCCGCGTCGGCTGGCCGGTTTCGATCGCGTGGATCACCTGCAGGAAGCCGGCGAAGATCGGCGAGAGCGCCAGGCCGAACAGGATCGACAGCACCATCGCGACGATGAACATCGCCGGGTTGTTGGGGAACAGGAACTGCAGCGCCGTCGTGAACAGACTCGGCACGAGCCCGCACACCAGCACCAGCGCCGCGGCCAACAGCAATGTGCGTGGATTGCGCCCACCCAGATTGATGGCGTCGCGCAGCCACCGGATGCCGGCGAGCGGCGAAGTCATGCGTGTTGCCATCGATGCAGCCCCTATCCCCTTGTTCCGCCGATTGGGCCACGGCCCGGCATCGGCGCGCAAGCTATTGCACGAACGCGACCTCCATCGCGTCGGCGGTGCGCGTGGCGCGCACCTGCAACACCTTGCGCTGTCCACCGGCGGCGGCGATCAGCTGCCCCTCGCCCGCCTGGCGCACGACGATGGTCACCTGCCCCGCGGGATCGTGGCTGATGGCGATCATCTCCGGTGCGCTCGTCGACCAATCGCCGGTGAGATCGGTGCGCGTGCCGTCCTCGCCGATCTCCTGCAACTTGGCGTGCGTGGTGTATTCCCTGCCCGGCTGCGCGAACTCGAAGGTCGGCGGCGACACCCAGCGATCGCCGAGGAAACTGCCGCGCATCAGGTCGGGGTCGATCTTGAAGGCGACGACCATGCGTTGTTTCGGTTGCGCCGGAACTCGCGATGCCTCGCTCGGCGCGCTCGGCGCTTCAACGGTCGCCTGCCGGACCGGTACGACCTCCGGAACGCGCGCATGCCGCGCGTTCCACAGGGCGTACGCCGCCACCAAAAGCACCACCCCGACGATCACCCGACCCGCGTTGCGCATCGCGTCCTCGCGCTACTGGTCGAAGATGTCGTTGTTCACGCCAGGCGTCGGCACGCGCTGCACGTTGAGGAACGCGGGCACGCGGTTGGCATGGCCCGCCGCGCCCGTCGGGGCCAGGCGGCGGAAGCAGATCGCCAGGCCGCAGGCACTGGTCGCGCCCGACTGCGTGATGATCCGCGAGCGCCCGCCGGTGTTGTCCGGTGCGCGGCCATCGACCGGGACGAACAGCTCGGGCCGGTCGAACGGCGCCTGCTCGTGCGCGACGCGCTCGTCGGTCAACGACAGCAGGAAGGCGGCCATCGCATTGCGCTCGTTCGGGCTCAGCACGATCGGGACTTCGTGGTCCAGGTCGACGATGTGCGCGTCCTTGTCCGGCGCATTGGTCACCGGGAAATCGCCGCCGTGCGCATAGAAGTTGATCACCTGGCGGAACGTCACCTTGCCGCCGTTGTGGAAGTACGGGCCGGTCAGTTCGATGTTGCGCAACGAAGGCACCTTCACCCCGCCATTGCCGCCGATGCGATTGACGTTGGGGAAGGTCCCCGCCAACGCACCGTCGGCCGCATTGGTCTGCTGGTTGAGGCGCGCGCGCGGATTGAACGGACCGCGCACGTCCAGGAAACCATCCTGCAACGGCACCGTGGTGACGGTGTTGAGCCCGTTGTCGACCTCGTCGAACACCGGATGCGCCTTGCCCATCATGAAGGGCGGAATCCACGGCCACAGCGTGCCCGGCAGGCGCGGCACCATCACGCGCGAGCTGAAGCCCGGGTTGATGTTCTGGTCCTGCGCCGTGCGCGCGAACAAGCCGCCGGTCGTGCAACGCGGCGAGCAATCGGCGGTCGCATTCGGATTGAAGGTCGGCAGGCGCGTGCCGGGAATCATGTCCGGGCCACCGAGGTTCTTCAATTGCAACGCGATCAGGGACAGCGGCCAACCCCAGGGGTCGTTGCCGCCGCGCAGCGCGTCTTCGTCGCTCGGCCGCACGCCGATGTTGTACATCCCCGTATCGAAGAACGCCGCACCCGCCGGCCGCGATTGGCCATTGGCATCCAGGCCGAAGCGCGGGCTGATGAAATCGCGACGCAGCGCATTGCCCGCATTCCCGTTGACCAGCGATTCGAGCAGGAAGCCGGAGACCAACCGCGGCATGCCCATCGGGCGCCGTGCGAGCTTGGTGCCGGGCGTGGAGAACTCAGGAACGAAGTCCTGCATCGTCAGGCGGCTCGTGCTCAGCCAACTGTTCGAACTCATCAGTCCGCCGGCATGGCAGTTGCCGCAGCGCGCGTTCTGGAAATTCGGATTGCGGCCACTGAGGTTGGTGCCGAAGAAAATGTCGACGCCACGCAGGCGGTCGTCGCGCGGATCGGCGGGCACCGCGCGCGTGAACCCTTCGGTCACCGTGACGCACGGTTGGCGGCCGCCGGTGTTGACGCAATTGGACATGTTCTGCGTGAACGCCACGAAGGCCTGCGGATTGCGGTCGAGGAAGCGATCGAACGGCGTGTCGTCGGAGATCAGGATCTCGATGTAGGCCTGCATCGCCAATCCGGCGAACAGCGGGAAATTCGCCTCCATCTGGCTGAACTGCATGCGGTTGGTCGGCGCCGACGCACCGGCGGCGACGGCGAGCACGAAGCCGTCGAAGGGATCGCATCCGGCCGGCGTCACCACGCCGTTGTTCGCGCTGGTGCATCGACGCACCGTTCCGTTCAAGTGTTGCGCGTTGTTCTGCCACAAGGCCGGGAAGAACGCGCCCTGCACCAATTCGCGATACGTGGTGCACAGGCCCGGACGTCCTACGGCCGTCGCACGCCCGAGCGTGGCGCAGCGCGAACCGCCCTGGTTGGAGAATGGCCCGAGGACGCTGTCGCTGGGCGAGACGAGTTGATTGGCCAACGGCGTGACATTGGGAAGCGCGGCGGTGCCGTTGCCCTGCAGCAGCTTCTTGCCGATCTTCGGCCAACTGCGGCCGCGATAGGACATCTCGAAATCCGACAACGCGGGCCCGACGATCTGCGAGGCGACCGACGAGAAGCGGATCAGTTGGCGCGTGGGTTGCAGGGTGCCGCCGGAATCGACGAACACATGCGACTGCGGATCGGCTGCGCCGAACACGCTGCCGCCGTTGAAGTCGTGGCTTGCGCGGCCATCCCAGAAATTGTCGTAGTAGAACGCCGCATTGATCATCGACGGCGTATTGCGCGGCTCCACGCGCCGCTTGTTGCGATACAGCGGAATCTCGTCGGTGATGACCGTGCCGATTTCCGGAAGCAATGCGCTGACGCCGTTGTTCGCCGCGGCGAAGGACGCGGTGCCCGGCACCTGGATGTCGGTGAAGCCGCGCAGGCGCACGCCCATCGAACCGATGATGTCGTTGGTGTCGCGCAGGTTGTTGCGCGGGTTGATCAGCGGTTCGCCGGGAATGCCCTGGTTGGCCAGGCGATGCGTCGGCCAGTCGACCGTGGCCAGGTCGCGGTTGACGTCCTGGTCGGCCGCGGTTTCGTCGGTATCCAGGTGGCGGTTGCGGAAGATTTCCAGGCGCGTGTCGCCGCCCAGGTGATTGGGGTTGATCGAATTGCGGATGCGGTTGTCGGTGCCTGCGTTGAAATGGCACGAACCGCAGGCCTGCACGCCGTCGCTGCCCAACTGCATGTCCCAGAACAAGGCTTTGCCCAGCACCGTCGCGATCGCCGGATTGCGCACGTAATCGCCGGGGTTGGAGGGCGCGAGCAACTGTTGGCGTCCTGCGAGCGCCGAATCGGAATTGACGAGATAGTTCTGCCCGACCGTCGGTTTGCGCAAGCGCGCGACGATGCCGCGCGGTTGCCCGTTGGCCAGGCGCGAGGGATCGATCAGTCGACCGGTGTTGCCCGCGCAGGCCGCGCGCGTTTCGGTGAATCCGGCGAGCGGGTCGTTGCCGCACACGCCGGGCTGCGAGTAGCCGTTGGGTTCGCCGGGGTCGCCGCCGTCGTTGCGGATCGGACTGTTGTAATCGAGCACGGGCCGCAGGCCGTTCGGAAGACGCGAGGCGCCCGAGGACACCGGACCGCGGCTGGCGAAACTCGCAACGCCCGGGAAGGCAGGATCGAGAATGCGCGTCTGCTCGCCGGTGACCGGGTTGTAGTTGGGTGCGTGGACGATCAGGCGCGGCAGCAGCGCATCGTTGCACGGCGGCAAACCGGTCGTGGGATCGTAGGTGCAGCCCGGCGGCAGGTAGGAACGTCGACGCGGGACGGTCGCACACCGCGCCGGATAGCCCTGCGCGTTGCCGAGCATCGGTTGCCCCGTGGCATCGAGCGGACACGCCGCGATGGCATCGGGCGAATCCAGGATGCGCGAGATCTCTTCCCAGGTCGGCACTTGCTTGAGCGACTGGAAGGGAATCGACGGGCGGAACGCAAAGTCCGCGGTGATGCCGTTGTCCGGCGTGGTCAATGTGTCGCCGGCAGCCGCGAGCAACGCGCCCGTGCCGCACATCAGGAAGAACGCAACAACGCTGCGATGCTTGTCCATGTCCCTTCCTCGCGCCATTCAGCGGCCGAATGGACTCGCGGCCACAACTGTCCTGGCGTCTCGGGCGCATCCTGTGCGCCGACGCGTTAGCGTCGTGTGCTAACGCACGGTGATGCGCGTGTGTCCGTCATGTTCAACGAGGGGCCCCGGGCACCCCGGACAGCAGAGCCGCGGGAAAAGGGGAAGGGTTTTCCCCCATCGCAGACCTGAATGCGCGAATCAACGACGTGGCGGCATCCAGTCGGCATGGCGGATGTAGGCCGGCGTGCGCTCGTCCTTGTAACGCTCGCACTTTTGCGCAAGCCAATCGAACCACTCGGCCCACGAGGGCTGCTGCTGGAGTTCGCGGGTGTGGATCAACCATGGCCCGAGCTTGCGCCACATCACCACGATGATGCCGCCCGCCAGTTCCACCACCAGGCGGAACGGCACGATGCGTTTGTAGACCAGCACGCCGAGGGTCTCGAACGTCGTGCAGACCAGCACGCCCGCGTATTCGGCTTCGAACCCGCCCTCGCGCAGGCGCTCGACCGACACGCCATCGGGCATCGCCATCAGGATGGTCAGGGCACGCGCGAGTTCGGCGCTGATGAAGGTACGCATGACTTCGGCGATGGCGGCGTCCTGGCGCTGTCGCTTGTATTCGAAGAACTGCACCAGCGCGAAGATCGTGCCGCCCACCACCGTCGCGGCGCCGACGGCCTGCGCGAGGTTGCCGATGTCCTGGAGGTTCATGGCATTCACGAACGCCGGAAACGCCCGCGGGCGGCAATCCCGCCAAGCTCATCGGTACGTCAACGCCAGGGATCGATGAGGTCGATTCCCAGGTCCACGAAATCCCGCGTGTTCCGCGTCACGAGCACCGCGCCGGCCGACAGGCACGTCGCCGCGATCATCGCGTCGGCCATCGCGACCGTGCGCCCGCGCAGGTCCTGCGAGGCGGCGATGGTTGCGTAGTCGACGGCCGCGACCTCATCGAAGGGAAGGATCGTGAAATCCTCTTCCAGCGTCTGCGCCACCGCGGCCTCGAGTTGCTTGCGCTTGCGCCCCGCCGGAAGGCGCGCGATGCCGTACAGCAACTCGGCGACGGTCACCGCCGTCACGGCCAGCGAATCCGGTGCTTGCGCATCGACCCAACGCAGCACGCGCTCGTCCGGGGTTGCGCGCATCAATTCGGAAACGACGTTCGTGTCGAGGGCGATCATGTCCGCAAGCGTGGCGCACGCGCGCGCTCGGTGCGCTTGGGTGTTTCCAGTTCGACGCCGCCCAACTTCGCGAATCGGGCATGAATCCGTTGACCCAACCCGCCGCGACTTGCCTGCCTGGTGGTCAGCGCACGCCGCAGGATGGCGCGGGCTTCTTCTTCCATCGAATGCCCGTTGGCCGCCGCCGACAGGCGCAGACGCGACTTCACGTCGTCGGGCAGGTTCCGAATGGTGAGTGTGCTCATCGTGGCAACCCCGCAGGCAATGATCGCAATGCCAGCAATGCTAGCACACCCTTTCGCCACCTCCCACGCAAGCGCTTGTCCGCTTGTGGCCGCCGCTTCCGTCTTGTTGCGGGAAGACGATCGGAAGGCAACGATGGGCACGATCCACACCCTCAACACGCGCAGGACCGCGGTCGATTCGCCGGTCACGGTGACGCCGCACGGGTTCTCCTGCGGCGCGTTGTTCGTCGCCTGGCAGACGGTGTGTGAGATCCGCGCATGGATGTGCGATCACGTCTGCGCCAACGAAGCCTATCTCGCGTTTTCCGTCGGCGAGCGTTGCATCGTCGTCGGTGAAACGCGCGCGGGATTCCAGGCACTCGAGGCGGCGATGCGGGCGGCCTTCCCCAACACGGCGAGGTGGCGCGATTGCGTCACGCTGGCACCAGGCGAGCGAAACGAAACGGTGCTGTTCCGCCGGATTCCCCTGCGCGGGGCGTGATGCTTCGCAGGAAATAGGCGCGCCAAGCGATTGAATCGATTGGCTATTGCCCGACTTTCTTGCCAATCCACTTGAAGTCGTTCGCGCGCATGCGCATTGCATTGGCCTGGTCGAGCGTGTCGCGCGACTGGAACTCGCGCATGGCCGCGGCGCTTTCGCCATCCAGCATGCGCGTCACGCCCTGGACCACGCCTTCGGTCACTGTCCGCGGCTTGAGCGGGACCACGAGGAACACGCGTGTCTTCCAGTCGAAGGCCCAGCACCCGTTCTGTACCTTGCCCGCGCGCTGGATGCGGGCGCCGCCGTGGAAACTCGCCTGGTTGCAGGAGGCCGGCATTTCGTCGGTGAGCCGGATCGACGCGCCGTCCTTGCCGGTGGCGGTGGCGATCACGGCCGCGTGCGCGGGCGATGCCAGCGCCACCAGCACAACGGCACACCATTTCCAGTTCGCGCGCACAGACTCGTCCATGAGGGCGAAGTATGCCCTCGGGACTGCGCCCGATGCAGCGCCTCCGGTAAGCTTGTGGGATGCTCAAGATCGACACCCACGCCCACTTCCTGCCGCGCGATTGGCCCGACCTGTCCGCCAAGTACGGCGACCTGCGCTTCCCGGTCATCCACCACGGCGACGACGGGCGGCACCGCATCTACAAGGACGGCAAGTTCTTCCGCGAGATCTGGCCCAAGACCTGGGATCCGAAGATCCGCCTGGACGACTACGCACGCTTCGGCGTGCAGGTGCAGGTGATCAGCACGGTGCCGGTGATGTTCAGTTACTGGGCCAAGCCGCACCACGCGCTCGAGTTGCACCAGGCCCTCAACGACCACACCGCCGAAGCCTGCCGCGCGTATCCGAAGCATTACGCCGGTATCGGCACGGTGCCGCTGCAATCGCCGTCGCTGGCCGTGCGCGAGCTCGAGCGCTGCATGGACCAGCTGGACCTGCAGGGCGTGCAGATCGGTTCGCACGTCAACGACTGGAACCTCGACGCCCCGGAGCTGTTCGAATTCTTCGAAGCGGCCAGCGAACTGGGCGCGGCGATCCTCGTGCATCCGTGGGACATGATGGGCGCCGAATCGATGCCCAAGTACTGGCTGCCGTGGCTGGTCGGCATGCCGGCCGAACAATCGCGCGCCGCCTGTTGCCTGGTGTTCGGCGGCGTGCTCGAACGCCTGCCCAACCTGCGCATCTGCATGGCGCACGGCGGCGGCAGCTTCCCCTACACGATCGGCCGCATCGAACACGGGTTCAACATGCGGCCCGACCTGGTGGCCACCGACAACTTCCGCAATCCGCGCGAATATCTGGCGCGCATGTACTTCGATTCGTGGGTCGCCGATCCGCGTGCGCTGCAATACCTGATCGATACCTGCGGCGCCGAACGCATCATGCTCGGCACCGACTACCCCTTCCCGCTCGGCGAGCAGGAACCGGGCGCCGGCATCGCCGCGCTCGACCTGACGCCCACCGAGCAGGCCCGCCTTTACCACGGCACCGCGCTGGAATGGCTGGGGCTGCACGCCTCGCGTTTCCAGATCGCCTGACGCATTCCACATGACAGACGCCCTGTTCGACGTTGACCGCATCGCCGCGCTCGACGCCGCCGACCCGCTGCGCGAATTCCGCAACGACTTCCACATCCCCGTCCACGACGGCGCACCGCAAGCCTATTTCTGCGGCAACTCGCTCGGCCTGCAGCCCAGGGGCGCGCGCGCGATGGTCGAGGAAGTGCTCGACAAGTGGGCGAACGAAGCGGTCGAAGGCCACTTCCTCGAGCCCGCGCCCTGGATGCCCTACCACGGCTTGGTGCGCGATGCGCTCGCGGGCGTGGTCGGTGCCGAGCCCGTCGAAGTCGTCGCGATGAACACGCTGACGGCCAACCTGCACCTGATGTTGGTGAGCTTCTATCGCCCGACGCGCGAGCGGCCGGCGATCCTGATGGAAGCCGGCGCCTTTCCGTCGGATCGACATGCACTGGAGTCGCAGGTGCGCTTCCACGGCTTCGATCCGGCGACCGACCTGATCGAACTCCAACCCGATGAAGCCGACGGCACGTTCTCGATGGCCGCCATCGAACGCGCGATCTCACAACACGGCCCGCGCCTGGCGGCGGTCGTCTGGCCCGGCGTGCAATACCGCACCGGGCAAGCCTTCGACCTGAAGGAAATCGCGCGCCTGGGCCACGCCGCCGGTGCGATCGTCGGTTTCGATCTCGCGCATGCCGTCGGCAACCTGCCGGTCGCCTTGCACGACAGCGATGCCGACTTCGCCGTGTGGTGCCACTACAAGTACATGAATTCCGGCCCCGGCGCGGTCGCCGGCTGCTTCGTGCATGCGCGCCATGCGAACACCACGCGCCCGCGTTTCGCCGGTTGGTGGGGGCACGACCAGGCTTCGCGCTTCCGCATGGACGGCCGCTTCGTGCCGACGCCGGGCGCCGATGGCTGGCAGTTGAGCAACCCGCCGATCCTGGGCCTGGCACCCTTGCGCGCATCGCTGGATGTGTTCGCGCGCGCGGGCATGGACCGGCTGCGCGCGCGTTCGCTCGAATTGACCGGTTATCTCGAAGCGCTGATCCGCGCGCGCTTGTCCGACACTTTGCAGATCGTCACCCCGCGCGAAAGCGAGCGCCGTGGCGCGCAGTTGTCGCTTCGCGTGCTGCAGGGCCGCGGGATGTCGGGGCGTGCGGCAGGGCGCGACCTCTTCGAATTCCTCGCCACGCGGGGCGTGGTCGGCGATTGGCGCGAGCCGGATGTCATCCGCATCTCGCCTGCACCGCTGTACAACACGCGCGCAGACATCCTGCGCTTCGCGACGGAAGTGGCGCGTTGGCGCGAACGCTGACGCGCGCTCAGTGGCGGACCATCACGAACAACCCGGGCGTGGACGGCACGTGGTAGCCGGCTTCGACGTCGTACAGGCCGTCCGGCCCGCGCGCGATGAGGCCGAAGGAGCACACCGCGCCCCCGCAACGCTTTTCGATGGCCATGGTGAAAAGGCACTTGTCCGGCTGCCCCTGGATTTCCACCATCGCGAAGATGCCGAAGGCCAGGCACGCGGACTGCACGCGCTTGCAGGTGGCCGCGATGCCGTCGATCGTGGCTTCGTCCTCGTCCAGGGAGACGACGTGGGCCAGGTCGCCATCCAGTTTCACGCACAGGCCGAATACCTCGAACCGGTTTTCGGACAACTTTTCCGCGGCCATCCCGAGCATCGTGCGCGTGAGGTCGAGCATCTGGTCTTCGGTGGCGACATGCATGGGAGATCTCCCGCTTTACGACGCCCGCAGTCTGCAACGCACCCCCGCGTGAGGTGCATCTGGAAAGTGCGGCGCCGGACGGCGATGGCGGGCGCGCGGACACACTGGCACCATTGGGCACCATGAATCGCCACCTCACCATCGTCGGCGCGGGCCTCGCCGGCGGCCTGCTCGCCACCCTGCTCGCACAACGCGGCTGGTCGGTCGACGTGTTCGAACGTCGCGGCGATCCGCGCCTGAAGGGCTACGCGGGCGGACGCTCGATCAACCTGGCACTCGCCGAACGCGGCCTGCATGCACTGCGCGCCGCGGGCGCCGATGGTGCGGTGCTCGACAAGGCGGTCATGATGCGTGGGCGCATGGTGCATTCGGCCGACGGTGGCCAGCAGTTGTTGCGCTACGGCAAGGACGACTCGGAAGTCATCTGGTCGGTGAGCCGCGGCGAACTCAACATCACCTTGCTCGACGCCGCGCAGCGCGCGGGCGCGCGCCTGCATTTCGACCAGCGCCTGGACGCGGTGGACTTCGACGCGCTGCGTGCGAGCTTCGTCGACGACAACACCGGGCAACGCACCGAACACACGTTTACCGCGTTGCTCGGCGCCGATGGCGCAGGGTCGGCGCTGCGCGCGGCGATGCAAAAGCGCGAAAGCCTCGGCGAGCGCATCGAATCGCTCGGCCACGGCTACAAGGAACTCGAGATTCCGCCCGCACCCGACGGCGACTTCCGCATCGAAGCCAATGCCCTGCACATCTGGCCGCGCGGCCATTACATGTGCATCGCGTTGCCGAACGACGAGCGCACCTTCACCGTCACCCTGTTCCTGCCGCTGGAAGGCGATCCGAGTTTCCGGACCGTCCTTACCGGCGCCGATGCGCGCGCCTTCTTCGAGCGCGACTTCGCCGATGCGGTGCCCCTGATCCCGGATCTGGAAAGTGCGTTCGAGCACAACCCGATCGGCCAATTGTCGACCTTGTACCTGGATCGCTGGCACCTGGATGGCCGCGCGGTGCTGCTCGGCGATGCGGCCCACGCGATGGTGCCCTTCCACGGGCAAGGCATGAATTGCGCGTTCGAAGATTGCGTCGCGCTCGCCGATCATCTGGAAAACACGCCGGATCTCGCGCAGGCCTTCGCCGCATTCGAAGCGCAGCGCCTGCCAGACGCCCGCGCGATCCAGGCCATGGCGCTGGAGAATTACCTGGAGATGCGCGCGCGCGTGGACGAGCAGGATTTCCTCCTGCAGCGCGACCTGGAACGGGAACTCGCGCAACGCCACCCGACGCGCTTCGTTCCGCGCTACGCGATGGTGACCTTCCGTCGCCTGCCTTATGCCGTCGCCTTCGAACGCGGCCGCATCCAGCGCGCGTTGCTCGTGGAAGCGACGAAGGGCCACGCTTCGCTCGACGGCATCGACCGCGCCTGGCTCGATGCGCAAGTCGAGCATCGCCTCCCCCCCCTGCCGGTCGAAGGCTGAGGGCGCGTGGCGGGCAGCTTCCTGTTCTACGACCTGGAAACCTTCGGCGGCGATCCGCGCCGCACGCGCATCGCGCAGTTCGCGGCCTTGCGCACCGACGCCGACCTCAACGCGATCGAACCGCCGGTCAGCCTGTTCGTCCAACCGGCCGACGACCTGCTGCCCTCGCCCGCCGCGACGCTGATCACCGGGATCACGCCGCAACGCGCGCTGGCCGAAGGCATGAACGAGCCCGCTGCCTTCGCGCGCATCTTCGAGGAGATGGCGCGGCCGGAGACCTGCACGCTCGGCTACAACTCCCTGCGCTTCGACGACGAGTTCGTGCGCTGCGGGTTCTTCCGCAACTTCTACGATCCCTACGAACGCGAATGGCGCAACGGTAATTCACGTTGGGATCTGCTGGATGTTCTTCGCATGGCCTATGCGTTGCGGCCAGAAGGCATTGCGTGGCCTTTGCGCGACGACGGTGGCGCTTCGTTTCGCCTGGAGCATCTGGCCGTTGCCAACGACGTGCGCGAAGGCGAAGCGCATGAAGCGCTGTCCGACGTTCTCGCGTTGGTCGCGCTGGCGCGCAAGCTCAAGCAAGCCCAGCCAAGACTGTGGGACTACGCGCTGCGCCTGCGCGACAAGCGTTACGTCGCGCAGCTCGTCGATCCGGTCCGCATGCAACCGGTGCTGCACGTCTCGCAACGTTTCCCCGCCGCGCGCATGAGCAGCGCGCCGGTCGTGCCCGTCGCGCGGCATCCGCAGATCGACAGCCGCGTCATCGTCTTCGACCTGGACCAGGACCCCGAAGCGCTGCTGACGCTGTCGCCCGAAGATATCGCCGATCACCTGTACACGCCGTCGGCCGACCTGCCCGAAGGCGCGGTACGCGTCGCGTTGAAGGAAATCCACGTCAACCGTTGTCCGATCGTCGTGCAATGGGAACATCTGCGCGAGGCCGACTTCGCGCGCCTGTCGATCGACCGCGCGAAGAGCGAGGCGCGCGCGCAACAGTTGCGCGATGCGGGCCCGGAACTCGCGGAGAAAGTGCGGCGCGTGTATTCGACGACGCGTGCGCGCGAGGCACGCGGCGACGTGGATGGGTCGATCTACGACGGCTTCCTCGGCGACGGCGACAAGCGCAAGTTCGCCACCGTGCGCTCGCTGCCGCCCAATGCGCTGGCTTCGCACGCGTTCGACTTCAAGGATGCGCGGCTGGATGAATTGCTGTTCCGCTACCGTGCGCGCAATTACCCCGAGACCCTGGACGCGGCCGATCGCGCGCGCTGGGACGACTACCGTCGCGCGCGCCTGACCCGCGACGCGGGCCTGTCCGAATACAGCTTCGACAGCTTCTTCGCCGAGATCGCCGCGTTTCGCGCCGCGCATGCGGGGCACGGGGCGAAACTCGCCCTCCTCGACGCCCTGGAGGACTGGGGGCGGCAGCGCGCCGCCGAACTGTCATGAGCACCTATTTCACCGAAGCCAGTTTCAAGTTCCTGCGCGGGCTCGCGCGGCACAACGAACGCGCGTGGTTCCTCGCGCACAAGGCCGAATACGACACGCACGTGCGCGCGCCGTTCCAACGGTTGCTGCACGACCTGGAGCCGGTCGTCGCCGAACTCAGCGCGCAGTATCGCGTCGACCCCAGGCCGGTCGGCGGTTCGCTGTATCGCATCCAGCGGGACACGCGTTTCGCGAACGACAAGACGCCGTACAAGACCTGGCAAGGCGCGCGGCTGATGCATGCGCGCGGGCGGCAGGTCGAAGCGCCCTTGTTCTACTTCCACCTGCAACCGGGGCGCTGTTTCGTCGGCGCGGGCGTCTGGCATTCGCCGACGCCGGTGCAACGCCAGATCCGCCAGTTCATCGTCGACAACCCCTCGGGCTGGAAAGCCGCCGCGCATGGCACGGCCTTCCGCAAGCGCTTCGACCTGGACGACAGCGAAATGCTGGTGCGCACGCCGAAGGGGTTTCCCGAGGACTTTCCGTATCTCGACGACCTGCGCCGCCGCAACTTCGTCGCCGAACGCGGGATCGACGATGCGACGATGCTCGGGCCGCGCCTGCGGCAGACGCTGGCCACGGATCTCGCCGCGCTGGGCCCGTTCGTCGACTATCTTTGTGCTGCGCTCGACCTGGAGTATTGAGGCATGAAGAAGTGGATCGCGCTCGCGCTCGCCGCCATCGTCCTGGTGCTCGCGTGGGTCGCCGCCGGGCCGTACATGACGATCCGCGCGATCCAGCACGCCGTGCAGGCCGAAGACGCAGGTGAACTCGCCGAACAGGTCGACTTCCCCGCGGTGCGCGCCAGCCTCAAGGCGCAGATGGTCGACGAGATGATCCGCCAGGCCGGGCCCGACGTGCAGACCAATCCCTTCGGCGCGATCGCGCTGACGATGGCCACCGGTGTGGTGAACGGGCTGGTCGACGGGATGGTCAACCCCGGCGGGCTCAGTGGCGTGATGCAGGGCCGGCGCCTGTGGAACAACTCGAAGGAAAGTTTCGAGCGTCCGCCGCTCGATGCGCAGGGCGACCCCTTGCCGGCGACGCCGCCGTCCAAGCCGCTCGACAACGCGACCATGCGTTACGAATCGGCATCGCGCTTCACCGCGACGATCCGCGACGAACAAGGCAAGCCCGTCGTCTTCGTCCTCAAGCGCGACGGCTTGCGCTGGCGCCTGGCGGACATCCGGCTACCGCTCGGGCAAACCCCTCAGAAATAGAACCGCACCGCGAGTTGCGCCTGCACGTCGATCTGGCGCGGATCCAGTCCTTCCAACTGACGTTGGTTGCGTGCACTGTCGATGCGCAGCACCTCGCCGATGAGGCGGATGCGGTCGCTCGGGCGCCAGTTGAGCGCGGCCGTGATCCCGTTGCCATGTTCGCCGAGGAAGGCCGGCGTGCCGTTCATCGCCTGCGCGGCCTGGAACAGATCCACGCGCAGCGCGGATTCCCATGCGCCGAACGCACGCGTGGCGAGCACGTAGCCGGCGTTGAAATCGGTGTCGAACACCATCGAAGGATCTGGCGCGATGCGCGTGGTGCCCGTCATCAACTGGCCGACGAACAACCATTGTCCGATGCGCTGTTGCGCACCGGCCGCCAAGAACCGCGTGTGCCACCCGTACACCTCGCGCGCACCGTAATCGGTCTCCAGGCTCGGGTCGGTGCGATTGTCGTAGTACAGCACGCGCGCGCGGTCTTCCCCGGCTTCGCGATCGACCGCGACGTAAAAGCCGAGGCGATTGTCGATCTCGGTGAAGGGTTTGAAACGCATCGGGACCGACGTGTACACCATGTCGGCGTAGACATCGGGTTGGCGCACGCTCGCATCCAGGCCCGAGGTGAGGTCGCCCATCGCCCAGCCGCGCGAAGCGAGGAGTTCGCCGGCCGGATCGTTGCGACCGAACAAGGCCGCGCGTGCGCTCCACGTCGCTTCCTCGCCGCGATGTTCGAGCCGCAACTCGCTGCCGAACACGCGCAATTCCTCGCCGACCCACGTGTCGATCGCCGAAGGCGTGATCGTCCACGGGCTCGTCCAACCCACGCCGTCGTTCTCCATCGAGATCGGCGCGAAGAACATGCCGGCGGCGGCGGAGAAGCGCCAGGGCGAGGTCGAAACCGGCCGCCAACGCACCCAGGCATCGAGCAGGTCGGTGTCGGGTTTCAGGTCGGGGACATATTGGCCGGACGCCGACAGGAGGAATGCATCGCTCGCCTGCCAACTCACGTTGAGCGCGGCGTTGCCACCCAGCGCATCGTCGCCGTCGCCGAAACGCGTCTTGCCCAGGCCGCCGTCGCGCCACGCGCGTTCGTCGGGCGTCGTGGTCGCGCGCGCTTCGACGAAGCCGCGCACTTCCACGGCCTGCGCCTGCGCGATGAACCCCCAGGTGGCGATGGCGAGCAGTGCCGCGCGCTTCACGCCTCGACTCCGGTTCGCGAGGACACCAACGCAAGGAAGGCTTGCGCCGACAAGGGGCGCCCCACCTGGTAACCCTGCGCGTGATCGCAGTGCATCTCGCGCAGCATCTCGATCGTCCGCGCATCCTCGACGCCTTCGGCCGTCACGCGATAGCCCAGGTCGTGCCCGAGGTCGACGATGGACCGCACGATCGCGCGGTCCTCGCGCGATTCGGACAGATGCGCGATGAACGTGCGATCGATCTTGAGTTCGCGCACGGGCAAGCGCCGCAGGTACGCGAACGAGGATTGGCCGACGCCGAAATCGTCGATGGCCAGCGCGATCCCCTGCTCCGCCAGGCGCCGCAAGACGGCGATGGCGGTCTCCGGTTTGCCCATGATGGCGCTCTCGGTGATTTCGAGGATGACGCGCGAGGGCGAAACACCATGCGCGGCGAGCAGGCCGGCCACGCGGCGCGGCAGGTCGACGTCGTCAAGATCGCGCGCCGACACGTTGAGCGCGATGCGCAGGTCCTCGCCCGCCGCCTGCCAGCGGCCCGCCTCTTCGATGCCCGCACCGAGCACCCAGCGCGTAAGGCGGCGGATGTTGCCGGTTTCTTCGGCGAGCGCGATGAACGCGTCGGGCGCGAGCGGGCCGGCGACCGGATGCCGCCAGCGCAGCAGGCCTTCTGCGCCGTCGATGCGGCCCGTCGGCAAGTGCAGCTTGGGCTGATAGACCAGTTCCAGTTCGCCGTGCGCGCCCGGCGCACCTTCGAGCACCTTGCGCAGGTCGCTCATGAGCGAAAGGCGTTCGGGGCGATGCGGATCCGTCGACGGGTCGTAGACCGCGACCGGTTCTTCCGTGCCCATCGCGCCAAGCAAGGCGACTTCGGCGCGACGCAGCAAGGTGCTCGCCTCACCGCCGTGCATGGGGGAAAGCGCAATGCCGACCGCGGGCGAGAGATCGAGCGTGAACTCCGCTTCGCGATACGGCTCGGACAGCGCTTCGACGAAACGCAGGGCGGCGTTGACCGCCTGGCTGCGCGTGGCCGACGGGAGGAAGACCGAGAATTCATCGTCGGTCGCGCGTGCGACCAGGCCATCGCCCGCGATCGGCGCGATGCGCTGCGCCGCGTCGGCCATCAGGCGATCGCTGACGACGTGGCCCATCGTGTTGATGATGTCCGGCAGGCGCGCCATGCCGATCATGAGCAGGGCCGCGCGCGCCGACGGATGGGCTTCCAGTGCGCCGCCGATCGCCGTCTCGGCGGCCATGCGGTTGGGCAGGCCGGTGACGAGGTCATGACCGGCCTGGTGGCGGATGCGGGCTTCGCGTTCGCGCAGGGTCTGCACCATGTGCGAGAACGCGCCGGCCAGTTGCCCCAGTTCGTCGCGCCGCGTCGCATGTGCGGGCGGCAGGAAAGCGGCGTCGCCGTCGGCGATGCGTCGCGCGGCATCGGCCAGTGCCTCCACCGGGCGCGAGACGCTGCGCGCGATCAGGAAGGCCACCATCAGGCCGACGAGCAGGCCGAGTCCGAGCAGCACCGCCCAGGCCGAACCGACCGAACGATACGGTTCCAGCGCGGCATCGACCGAATAGCCCAGGACCGCGACCACCGGCGCGCTGCGCTTGGAGTGCGACAGGGACACGGCCTGCGCGACGTAGTCGCGCCCGTCGACGTCGATCAACACCGGGCGCGTGGCGAGCGCCGGGACTTGCGCCGCGAGCGCCGGCGTCACGTCCACATTCGCGTCGCCGCCCGCCTGGGCGAGGATGCGCCAGCGTGTATCGGCGCCGCGCGTTGCCAGTTCGATGCGCTTGGGAAGCGCCGACTGGCGTTGCAGGCGTTCGAGCAAGTGGTTGTCGACGGGAATGGCCGCGGCGATGAAACCGACCAGGTCGGGCGCCGAGACCGGCACGACGACGACCCAATACGCGCGTCCATCCCACGCCGCGATCGCCGAGGCGGGCGCTTCGAGCGCGTGCTCGGTCAGGTCGGAGAACGGAAACGCGGCGCCCGGCGCGAACTTGCCTTCGGTGTCGGCTTCCACGCGCCCTTCGACGTCGACCAGCAACATCCGCGTCGCCCCCACGCGCTTGCCGTGGTTGCGCAACGCGGAGACGACCGTGGCGTGGTCGCGCTGCGCGATCGCCGAGCGCAATGCGAAATCCAGCGCGAGCACCTGCACGCTGGCCGCGACGCGATTGGAGAGTTCGTCCAGCTGGCCGGCGAATGCGCGCGAGGCGACATCCAGTTGCCGCTGCCCTTCCCCGATCAACTCCGCGCGCGTCACGCGGTAGACGAACACCGCGGTGAAACCCTGCACCAGCACCAGCGCGGCGACGAAGAACGAGGCGAGGCGGACGCGGAAGTTCATGGCGTCAGTAATGCGTGTGCTCGCGATCGAACTGGCGCCGCGAATCGGGCCGCAGCGTCAACGGGAAGGCGACGTTCCTGGATTCCTGCGCGGCGAGCACGATCGATTGCTGGCGCAGGTCGGGCCGGCCGGCCGGCAGGCGCGGTTGCCAGACGCGGACTTCGAAGGGCCCGGCCGGCAATCCCTCGAAGGACACGCGCCCGGTGGCATCGGTGCGCGCGGCGTACGGCGCATCGGTGATGTAGAGGTAACTGATCATGCCGTCGTGGATGTTGCAGCCCACCGCGACCACGCCGGTCTTGTCGAGCACCAGCGGCGCCGAACGCCCGTTGGCATCGACGACCATTTCGAATTGCTTGGCCGGCGAGAACGAATAGACGTGGTGCCGCGTGCCGTCGCTGTTGCGGAACACCAGGCTGTCGCCGGGGTGGAAGACCTCGACGTACGGCAGGAAGGTCAGGTTCTTCTGGTCGACGATGTGCGCGACAGGCGCTACCCGCGGCCCGGCGCCGAGCACGGTGACCACCGCATCGGCCACGGGCTTGCCTCCGCGATCGGTGACCTCCACCGACAGCGTCGCGGCCCGCGTCCAGGACGAGAGCACCAGCAAACCCAGGCATAGAAACCCGCACGCCCCTGACCGCATGTCGTCCCCCCGGTCGACATTCCCCATCGGCGCAGCCTAGCCGACCCTCACGCCCCCAGTGTGAACGAAAAAGGCGGCCGGTTCAGCCCGCCTTCGCCGGCTCGTTGGAGACCCCGTGCGGCACGTGCCCGGCGGCCACGTGCCGCCGCGCCGAGTCGATGTTGTGCAGCGAGTCGTCGAAGAAGATGTCCGCGCCGAAGGTCTCCAGGAACGGCCCCTTCGCCCGGCCGCCGAGGAACAGGGCCTCGTCGAGGCGGACGTCCCATTCGCGCAGGGTGCGGATCACGCGCTCGTGTGCCGGCGCGCTGCGGGCGGTGACCAGCGCGGTGCGGATCGGCGCCGCATCGCCGGCGGGGAACGCCGCCTGCAACCGATGCAGGGCGTCGAGGAAGCCGCGGAACGGGCCGCCCGACAGGGGCTCGTGCGCATTGGTGGTTTCGTGATCGTGGAAGGCGGCCAGGCCCTGCTCCTGCGACACGCGCTCGGATTCATCGCCGAAGATCACCGCGTCGCCGTCGAAGGCGATGCGCAGTTGCCCGTGCGTCTGCGTGGCCGCCTTCGCCGGGAGGATCGTGGCGGCGGCGACACCGTGTTCGAGGGCGCGCCGCACGCTTTCGGGATTCGCCGACAGGAACAGGTGCGCACCGAAGGGCCGGATGTAGGGCCACGTCGGCGCGCCGGAAGTGAAGGTCGCGCGCGAGATGTCGAGCCCGTGGTGGTGGATCGAGTTGAAGATCCGCAGTCCGGTATCGGAGGAATTGCGCGAGAGCAGGATCACTTCGACGCGCGGCGCATCGGCGCCTTCGTTCAAGGCGAGCAGCTTGCGCACCAGCGGGAACGCGATGCCCGGCGCGAGCGGTGCGTCTTCGTTCTCGCGTTGATGGGCCTGGTAGGCGGCGATGCCTTCGCGTTCCCACAATTGATGGCTGTGTTCGAGGTCGAACAGGGCACGCGAGGTGATCGCGACGGTCAGCGGCGGATGCAGCGTGTCGCTCATCTCACACCACGAACTGTTCGCTGAGGATCCGCTCTTCGAGGTTGTGCTCCGGATCGAACAGCAAGGTGACGGTGCGCTCGCCGGACTCGCGGATGGTGACTTCGACGACGTCGCGCACTTCGTGCGAATCGGCGGTGACGCTGACCGGGCGCTTGTAGGGATCGAGCACGCGGAAGCGCACCTCGGTGTCGGCCTTGAGCAACGCACCGCGCCAGCGACGCGGACGGAAGGGCGCCAGCGGCGTCAGCGCGATCAGGCGCGACCCCAGCGGCAGGATCGGGCCGTGCGCGGAATAGTTGTAGGCCGTGCTGCCCGCGGAGGTGGCGACCAGCACGCCGTCGCAGATCAACTCCTCCAGGCGCGTCTTGCCGTTGAGGTCGATCGCGACGTGCGCGGCCTGGCGCGTTTGCCGCAGCAGCGAGACTTCGTTGTAGGCGAGCGAACCCACGCTCGCGCCCGACTCGGTCTGCGCCACCATTTCCAGCGGCCGCAGCACCGCCGGCTCGGCCGATGCGATGCGTTGGATCAGCGCCTGGCCGATCGCCGGTTCATCGCGATGGTGGTTCATCAGGAAGCCGACGGTGCCCAGCTTCATGCCGAAGACCGGCTTGCCCAGGCCGCCGTGGCGATGGAGCGTCTGCAGCATGAAACCGTCGCCGCCGAGGGCGACGAGCACGTCGGCTGCGTCGGGGTCGCATTGCCCGTGCGCCTGGACCAGCGCGGCGAGCGCCTTCTGGGCTTCTTCGGCCGGACTGGCGAGGAACGACAGGCGCGGCGCGGCGGGCAGGCTGTTGTTCGGTGTCATGCGGGCGAGGATAACCCGCCCGGCGAAACGCCGGGGCCATCGGCCCCGGCGCCATTGCGCATCACCCGCGCGAGGCGAGCTGCGACAGACGCTGCACCGCGACCGAGGCGGTCGGGTAGTCCAGCGTCTTCTGCGCCGCGATTTCTTCGAGCATCGTCAGCGTGAAGCGCAGCGAGCTGTCGTCGCGGTTGAGCCATGCCTTGACCTTCGCATCGGCATCGTTGCCCGGCATCGCCAGCGCCTGGCCCACGAGCAGGCGCTGCTGCGCGCCGAGCTCTTCGCGCAACGCACCACGCGCGACCGCATGCCAGCGGCCTTCGACCGCGAGCGCGTCGATCTGCTTCTGCAACCACGGCACGCGCAAGGCATCGCCGAGGCGGAAGTGGACCTTCGCGACGTCCGTCGGACGCGCCTTGCGATCCTTCGCCAGCTCGAGGATGTCGGGGCACGGTTCGAGATACGGCAACGCGGCGAGCTGTTCGGACAGCGCCGGCGACAAGCCCTTCGCATTCCAATCCTGGATGCTCGCGACGTAGGCCGGGCGCTGCGAATCGGGCAGGATGCGCTCGCCCGCGCGGATGTCGCGGAAGCCGTCGTGGAAACGCTCCACGGCCGTCGCGATGTCGGGAATCGCACCCGGCCGCGCGAGCAGCCAGCGCGTGAACTGGCGCTGCAGCGTCCAGATCACCTGCAGGGCGTCGATCTGCACCGATTCGGCGACCTTGCCGTCGAGCGCATCGATCTGCGCCCACAGCTCGCGGATGTCGAGCGTTTCGCGCGTGATCGTGAAGGCCTTCGCCACTTCCGACGGCGAGCGCCCGCTGTCTTCCTGCATGCGCAGCGTGAACGTCGCGCCCATGCGGTTGACCATCGAGTTGGTCACCACCGTGGCGATGATCTCGCGCTTGAGGCGATGTTCCTGCATGCCCTTCGCGTACTTGTCCTGCAAGGGCTTCGGGAAGTAACGGATCAGTTCCTTCGACAGGTACGCATCTTCCGGCACGTCGGAGTTGAGCAACTGCTGGAACAACACGATCTTCGAATACGACAGCAGCACCGACAGCTCCGGGCGCGTCAGCCCCTGGCCGCGCGCCTTGCGTTCGGCGATCTCCTTGTCGGTCGGCAGGAATTCGATCTGGCGATCGAGCAGGCCCTGCGCTTCCAGCGTGCGCATGAAGTGCTGCTTGGAGCCCATGCGCGACAGGCTCATGCGCTCCATCAGGCTGATCGCCTGGTTCTGGCGATAGTTGTCGTTGAGCACCAGCTGCGCGACTTCGTCGGTCATCGAGGCCAGCAGCGTGTTGCGCGCATCGAAGCTGAGCTTCTTCTTCTGCACCTGCGCGTTGAGCAGGATCTTGATGTTCACCTCGTGGTCGGAGGTGTCCACGCCCGCGGAGTTGTCGATGAAGTCGGTATTGAGCAGCACGCCGTGTTGCGCCGCTTCCACGCGGCCCAGTTGGGTCAGGCCGAGGTTGCCGCCCTCGCCCACCACCTTGCAGCGCAGGTCGGCGCCGTTGACGCGCAGGCCGTTGTTCGCGCGGTCGCCGACGTCGGCGTTGGTTTCGCGCGAAGACTTCACGTAGGTGCCGATGCCGCCGTTCCACAGCAGGTCGACCGGCGAACGCAGGATGGCCGACATCAACTCCGTCGGGCTCATCGCGTTGGCGTCGGATTCGATGCCGAGCACGGCCTTGATTTCCGGCGACAGCGGAATCGACTTCGCGCTGCGCGGGAACACGCCGCCGCCCTTGCTGATCAGCGCCTTGTCGTAATCGTCCCAGCTCGAGCGCGGCAGCTTGAACATGCGCTCGCGTTCCTTGAACGTGCGCGCCGCATCCGGATTGGGGTCCAGGAAGATGTGGCGGTGGTCGAACGCGGCCACCAGGCGGATCTTCTTCGACAGCAGCATGCCGTTGCCGAACACGTCGCCGCTCATGTCGCCGATGCCGACGCACGTGAAGTCCTGCGCCTGGCTGTCGCGACCCATCGAACGGAAGTGGCGCTTGACCGATTCCCACGCACCGCGGGCCGTGATGCCCATCGCCTTGTGGTCGTAGCCCACCGAACCACCCGAGGCGAAGGCATCGTCCAGCCAGAAGCCGTGCGCACGCGCGATGGCGTTGGCGATGTCGGAGAACGTGGCCGTGCCCTTGTCCGCGGCGACGACCAGGTACGGGTCTTCCGCATCGTGGCGCACCACGTTGTCGGGGTGGATCGTCTTGCCTTCCGGCGAGAGGTTGTCGGTGATGTCGAGCAAGCCGTTGATGAAGCGCTGGTAGCAGGCCACGCCTTCGGCGAACCATGCGTCGCGGTTGGTCGCCGCATCCGGCGCCTGCTTGCAGTAGAAGCCGCCCTTGGAACCCACCGGCACGATGACGGTGTTCTTCACCATCTGCGCCTTCACCAGGCCGAGCACTTCGGTACGGAAGTCCTCGCGGCGATCCGACCAGCGCAAACCACCGCGCGCCACCGGACCGAAGCGCAGGTGCACGCCTTCCACGCGCGGGCCATACACGAAGATTTCGCGATACGGGCGCGGCTTCGGCAGGTCGGGCACCTTCGCCGAATCGAACTTGAAGCTGATGTAGTCGGCCGGGCCGCCGTCCTTGCGCTTGCCGTCCTTGTACTGGATGTAGTAACTCGTGCGCAGCGTGGCGTCGATGACGCCCATGAAGCTGCGCAGGATGCGGTCGTCGTCCAGGCTCGCGACGCGATCGAACAGGCCCTTCAGCGCCGCGCGCGTCGCCTCGACCTGCTGGTCGCGCGTGCCGGCGCGTGCGTCGATCGCCGGCTGCACCGCGGTCCGCGCGGCCGTGTCGCCGCCGATCAGTGCGCGCATCTGCACGCTGAAGCGCTCCATGCCCTGCTTGATCGCCGCCTTGGATTCGCTGCCCGTGCACGGATCGAAGCGCGCTTCGAACAGTTCGACGAGCAGGCGCACCAGCAAGGGATAGCGGGAGAAGGTCGCTTCGACGTAGCTCTGCGAGAACGGCACGCCGGTCTGCAGGATGTACTTGCAGTAGCCGCGCAGCATCGAGACCTGGCGCCACGACAGGCCGGCGGTCAGCACCAGGCGGTTGAAGCCGTCGTTTTCCGCTTCGCCGCGCCAGATGCGCGCGAAGGCTTCCTCGAAATTCTCGTCGAGGCGATCGATGTCGATCTCGCCCTGCGTGGACTCGACCTCGAAGTCCTGGATGTAGGCGACATCGCCGTTGGACACGATGCGGTACGGGTGCTCGGAGATCACGCGCAGGCCCATGTTCTCCATCATCGGGAGCGCATCGGACAGCGGGATGTCGTCCTTCAGGCGATAGAACTTGAAGCGCAGCGTGCCGTCGCGGCGCGAGCGATACAGCGACAGGCGCAGGTCGTCGGCGCCGGAGAGCTGCGAAAGGTGTTCGACGTCGGTGGCGGCGACCGCCGGGCTGACGTCTTCGATGTAACCGGCCGGCAATGCACGACCGAAGCGCGTGGCCATGCGCAGGCCCGCTTCCTCGCCGTGGCGCTTGCCCAGTTCCTCGGACAGCGCGTCCTGCCAGTCGCGGACGATCGTCGCCAGTTCGGCGTCGAGCTTGCCTTCGTCGGCCTGCACCTGCGAGCCGGCGCGCGGACGCACGATCAGGTGCAACTGCGCGAGCGCCGATTCGCCGATGTGCACGTTGGTGTCGACGTGCTCGCCGTCGAGCTCGCGCTTGAGCATCGCTTCGATGCGGTGGCGCATGCGCGTGTCGTGGCGATCGCGCGGCACGTAGACGAGCACCGAATAGAAACGCCCGTAACGGTCGCGGCGCAGGAACAGCTTGCTGCGCACGCGTTCCTGCAGGCCGAGGATGCCGCTGGCGGTTTCGGCCAGTTCGGCTTCCGAGGACTGGAACAACTCATCGCGCGGCAGCGTTTCGATGATGTGGCGCAAGGCCTTGCCGCTGTGGCTGGCCGGGCGCAGGCCCGATTCGCGCATCACGTGTTCGTAGCGTTCGCGCACCAGCGGGATGTCCCACGGGCGGCGGTTGTACGCGCTGGAGGTGTACAGGCCCAGGAAACGCTGCTCGCGGATCGGCTTGCCCTTGGCATCGAAGGACAACACGCCGATGTAATCCATGTAACCGGGGCGATGCACGGTGGCGCGCGCGTTGGTCTTGGTGAGGATCAGCGCGTCGACCGCACCGGACTGCGGCATGTAATGCGCCGCCAGAGAAGTGAGCGGGCGCGGCTTGCCGCCGTCGGCATTGCGCAGCAGGCCCAAACCCGTGTCCGGGTGGGCGACGAGCATGTCTTCCTTGCCCTGGCGCTCGACGGTGTATTCGCGATAGCCCAGGAAGGTGAAGTGGTTGTCGGCGGCCCAGCGCAGGAATTCCTGCGCCTCGGCGCGGCCGGCATCGGACACGGGGATGTTGTGGGAAGGCAGCTCTTCGGCGACGGCGAGCATGCGCGCGCGCATCGCGTCCCAGTCGGCCACGCTCACGCGCACGTCTTCGAGCACGCTGCGCACGCGCTTTTCGATCTTCGCCATCGCCTCGGGTGGTTGGCGGTCGATCTCGATGTGGATGAAGGACTCGTTGGTGCCCTCGCCCACGCTGGCGAGCTTGCCGGCCTTGTCGCGCGTGAGCGCAACCACCGGGTGGCCGAGCACGTGGACGTTGATGCCCATGTCGGCCAGCGCCATGGTCACCGAGTCGACGAGGAAGGGCATGTCGTCGTTGAGGATCTGCAGCACGGTGTGCGGCGATTCCCAACCGTGTTCCTTCGCGGTCGCGTTGAAGAGGCGGACGTTGGCCTTCTTCGCCTTGCGCGTGGCGGCGAAGTCCAGCATGCCCGCGGCCAGCGCGGCCCAGCCTTCGGCACCGTGCTCGACGTATTCGTCGCGCGTCATGCGCTTGTAGAAGCTGCGCGCGAAGGCGTCGGCCTCGGCGGCGCGCGACTTGGGCACGCGCTTGCGCAGGGCTTCGAGGATGGGCGCCAGGTCGAAGCGCGCGGGCGAGGCTTGCGCGGCGGCGGATTTGCTGGAGGAGCTTGCGGTCGCTTTCTTCGGAGCGGCCTTGACGGATTTCGGACGCGTGCTCATGGGGGCGATGTCAGTCCTTGCAGGCGTGCGCTCAGCGCAGGCCGGTTTCGTGGCGGGCGATGACCAGGCGCTGGATTTCGCTGGTGCCCTCGTAGATCTCGGTGATCTTCGCGTCGCGGAAATAACGCTCGATCGGCATTTCCTTCGAATAGCCCATCCCGGCGTGGATCTGCACGGCCTGGTGGGCGATCCACATCGCAGCCTCTGAGGCGGTCAACTTCGCGATCGCGGCCTCCGTGGTGAATTTCTGGCCCTGTCCCTTCAACCACGCCGCGCGCAGCGTGAGCAGCAGGGACGCATCGAGTTTGCACTTCATGTCGGCGATCTTCGCCTGCGTCATCTGGAACGTCCCGATCGGCGCGCCGAAGGCCTTGCGCTCGCGCACGTAGGCCAGCGAGGCCTCGTACGCCGCGCGGCCGATGCCGATGGCCTGCGAGGCGATGCCGATGCGGCCGGCGTCGAGCACGCCCATCGCGATCTTGAAACCGTGACCTTCATCGCCCAGCACTTCGTCGGCTTCGGCGACGTAGTCTTCGAATTCGATTTCGCAGGTGGCCGAGGCGCGGATGCCGAGCTTGGGTTCGGTCTTGCCGCGGCTGAAGCCGGGCTTGTCGGTGTCCACGAGGAAGGCGGTGATGCCGCGCGCGGCCTTGTCCGGATCGGTCATCGCGAAGAGGACGATGTACTTGGCGACCGGGCCGGAGGTGATCCAGCTCTTCTTGCCGTTGATGATGAAGCGCCCGTCGGCCTGCTTCACCGCGCGGCAGCGCATGGCCGTGGCGTCGGAGCCGGACTGCGGTTCGGTCAGCGCGAAGGCGCCGATTTCCGCGCCCTCGGCGATCGCGCGCACGTACTTCTGCTTCTGCGCTTCGGTGCCGTTGGTCAGGATGCCGTTGCAGAACAGCGAGTTGTTGACCGACATGATGGTGGAGTGCGCGGCGTCGGCCGCGGCGATCTCGACCATCGCCAGCACGTAGCCCATCGGGTCCAGCCCCGCGCCGCCGTATTCGGTCGGCACCTCGATCCCCATCAGGCCGTTTTCGCCGAGCGTGCGGATGTTTTCGAGGGGGAACTCGCCACTGCGGTCGAAGTGCTCGGCGGTCGGCGCGATCTTCTCGCGCGCGATGCGGCGCGCGACGTCCTGGATCATCAACTGCTCTTCGGTGAAGCGGAAATCCACTTGGCGCACTCCGGGCGGGGATGAAGAAGCGGAATTGTAGCCGCGCACGCGCGCCGCTTGACCCCCATGGGACCAAAGGGCCAGACTTATCGCTATATCTTGATTGACGGATAAATGCCGCGCATGGATCTGGAAGGCTGGTCGATCCGCCTGAAGGTGCTCGCCGACGCCACGCGCGTGCGCCTGCTGGCGCTGCTCGAGCGCGAGGAACTCACCGTCGCCGAGCTTTCGGCGATCACCCGGTTGGCGCAGCCGCGCGTGTCCACGCACCTGGCCAAGCTGAAGGAAGCCGGCCTGGTGCGCGACCGCCGCGCCGGCGTGAGCGCCTACTACCGGTTCGAAGAGGACAGCCTGGATTCGGCGCAGCGGTCCTTGTGGGAAGCCCTGCGCAGCGGGAGCGACGATCCCCTGCTCCGCCAGGACGCCGAACGCGTGCCCGCCGTGCTCGCCACGCGCGCGGCCGACCAGAACTGGGCCGATTCGGTGGCCGGCGACATGGAACGCCACTATTCGCCCGGCCGCACGTGGGAAGCGCTCGCGCGCACCGCGCTCCCGCTGCTGAGTCCCGGCGACGTGCTCGACATCGCCTCCGGCGACGGCGTGCTCGCCGAACTGCTCGCGCCGCACGCACGGCGCTACGTGTGCATCGATGCGAGTCCGCGCGTGGTGTCGGCGGCGAGCGAACGCCTCAAGCCCTATGCCAACGTCGAAGTCCGCCAGGGCGACATGCATGCGCTGCCCTTCCCCGACGCGAGCTTCGACCTTGTCGTGCTGATGCACGCCCTCACCTATGCGGCCAAGCCCGCGCAGGCGGTGGCCGAAGCCGCGCGCGTCCTGCGCCGCGGCGGGCGCCTGTTGCTGTCGAGCCTGGCGCGCCACGAACACAAGGCGGTGGTGGAGGCCTACGGCCACGCCAACCTGGGTTTCACGGAAAAGGAGCTGCGCCGCTTCGCCGAAAAGGCGGGGTTGGGCATCACCAATGCCGGCACCGTGACGCGCGAACGCCGCCCACCCCATTTCGAAGTGCTGTCGTTGCTGGGAGTCAAACCGTGACCGATCCGAAGACCCTGCCCTGGAAAGTCCCCGCGCGCGTGGCCGCGCTGGAAGCGGCGCTCGCGCAACGGATCCTGGTGATCGACGGTGCGATGGGCACGATGATCCAGCAACACGAACTGGCCGAAGCCGATTACCGCGGCGAACGATTCGCACACGGCTACGACGCGCTGTTCTCCACCGACGGCCATGCGCACGGCGCGGGCTGCGGCTGCGAGGCGCATGACCAGAAAGGCAACAACGACCTGCTGACGCTCACGCGCCCGGAGATCATCCGCGACATCCACGCCGCGTATCTGTCCGCCGGCGCCGACATGGTCGAGACCAACACGTTCAACTCGACTTCGGTCTCGCTCGCCGACTATCGATTGCAGCATCTGGTGCGCGAGTTGAACCGCGAATCGGCGAAGCTCGCCCGCGCCGCATGCGACGCCGCCGAGGCCGCCGATCCGTCGAAGCCGCGCTTCGTCATCGGCGTGCTCGGCCCGACCAGCCGCACCGCATCGCTGAGCCCCGACGTGAACCGCCCGGGTTTCCGCGCGATTTCCTTCGACGAATTGGCCGAAGCCTATCGCGAAGCCACCCGCGGCCTGATCGAAGGCGGCGCCGACGTGCTGATGGTCGAAACCATCTTCGACACGCTCAATGCGAAATCCGCGGTGTTCGCCATCGAGGATGTCTTCGAAGAACTCGGCGTGCGCCTGCCGCTGATGATCTCCGGCACGATCACCGACGCCTCGGGCCGCACGCTCTCCGGGCAGACCGCCGAAGCGTTCTGGTATTCGCTGCGGCACGCGCGGCCCTTGTCGATCGGCCTGAATTGCGCGCTCGGCGCGAAGGACCTGCGCGCGCACGTGGACGTGCTGGCGCAGGTCGCCGACGCGTTCGTCAGCACGCACCCCAATGCGGGCCTGCCCAACGCCTTCGGCGGCTACGACGAAACGCCGGAGGACATGGCCGGCACGCTGCGCGAGTTCGCGGCCAGCGGACTGCTCAACTTCGTCGGCGGCTGCTGCGGCACGACGCCCGACCACATCCGCGCCATCGGCGCGGCCGTCGCCGGTCTGCCGCCCCGCGCCCTGCCGCGCCTGTCCGAATCCGCGAACGCCGAAGCCGCATGAACAACGCATTGCCCCGCTACACCCGGCTCAGCGGCCTGGAGCCGCTGCAGATCACGCCGCAGAGCAACTTCGTCAATGTCGGCGAACGCACCAACGTCACCGGCTCGGCGCAGTTCAAGAAGCTGATCCTCGAAGGCCGCTACGACGAAGCGGTCGTCGTCGCGCGCCAGCAGGTCGAGAACGGCGCGCAGGTGCTCGACGTCAACATGGATGAAGGCCTGCTCGATTCGGAGCTGGCGATGACGACCTACCTCAACCTCATCGCCGCCGAGCCGGACATCGCGCGCGTGCCGGTCATGGTCGACAGCTCCAAGTGGTCGGTGATCGAAGCGGGCCTCAAATGCCTGCAGGGCAAGGGGATTGTCAACTCGATCTCGATGAAGGAAGGCGAAGCCGAGTTCATGCGCCAGGCGCGGCTGGTGCGCCGCTACGGTGCGGCGGTCGTGGTGATGGCCTTCGACGAACAGGGCCAGGCCGACACGATCGAACGCAAGGTCGGGATCAGTTCGCGCGCATACGAGCTGCTGACCACGCAAGTCGGCTTCCCGCCGGAAGACATCATCTTCGACCCGAACGTGTTCGCGATCGCCACCGGCATCGAGGAACACGACAACTACGCGGTCAACTTCATCGAAGCCGCACGCGAACTACGCAAGCGCTTCCCGCTGTCGCACATCTCCGGCGGCGTGTCGAACGTGTCCTTCTCCTTCCGCGGCAACGAAGCCGTGCGCCAGGCGATCCACGTAGTGTTCCTCTACCACGCCATCGCCGCGGGCATGGACATGGGCATCGTCAACGCCGGTGCGTTGCCGCTCTACGACGAGATCGACGCAGAGCTGCGCGAGCGCGTCGAGGACGTCGTGCTCAATCGCCGCAGCGACGGCACCGAGCGCCTGCTCGAGATCGCCGAACGCTTCAAGGGCAAGAAAGGCGAGAAGAAAGTCGAAGACCTGCGCTGGCGCGACAAGCCGGTGGGCGATCGCCTGGCGCATTCGCTGGTGCACGGCATCGATGCGTACATCGACACCGATACCGAAGAAGCGCGCCTGCAGGCCACGCGCCCGCTGGACGTGATCGAAGGCCCGCTGATGGCGGGCATGAACGTGGTCGGCGATCTGTTCGGCGCGGGCAAGATGTTCCTGCCGCAGGTGGTGAAGTCCGCACGCGTGATGAAGAAGGCGGTCGCCTGGCTGCTGCCCTACATCGAAGCCGAAAAGCTGCGCACGGGCGATGCGGGCAAGAACAACGGCAAGATCGTCATGGCCACGGTCAAGGGCGACGTGCACGACATCGGCAAGAACATCGTCGGCGTGGTGCTGGCCTGCAACAACTTCGAGGTCATCGACTTGGGCGTGATGGTGCCCGCGCAGGTGATCCTGGACCGCGCGAAGGCCGAGAACGCCGACATCATCGGCCTGTCCGGCCTGATCACGCCGTCGCTGGAAGAAATGCGCCACGTCGCCGCGGAAATGCAGCGCCAGGGCTTCGAACTGCCCCTGCTGATCGGCGGCGCGACGACCTCGCGCGCGCACACCGCGCTGAAGATCGACCCGCAGTACAAGTCGCCGACCGTGTGGGTGAAGGATGCCTCGCGCGCGGTGGGTGTCGCGCAGTCGCTGGTGTCGGGCGATCTGCGCGCGGCTTTCGTCGCGGCCAACGATGCCGACTACGCGGAGATCCGCGAGCGCCACCGCAACCGCGGCGACGCCAAGCGGCTGGTGTCGCTGGACAAAGCGCGTGCGCAAAAATTCGACGGCGGTTGGGACGATTACACGCCCCCTGCCCCGCGCCAGCCCGGCGTCACGGTGTACGACGACGTGCCGCTCGCGGATCTGGTGCCGTACATCGACTGGTCGCCGTTCTTCAATACCTGGGAGCTGGCGGGCAAGTATCCGGCGATCCTCGACGACGCCGTCGTCGGCGCGCAGGCGCGCGAGTTGTTCGCCGACGCGCAGGCGATGCTGAAGCAGATCGTCGCGGAGAAGTGGTTGCAGGCCAAAGCTGTCGTCGGGTTCTGGCCGGCACAGTCGGTCGGCGATGACGTGAAGCTTGCGAACGGCACCACGCTGCACTTCCTGCGCCAGCAGGTGGAGAAGCCGGCCGATCGCCCGGATTTCTGCCTCGCGGATTTCATTGCGCCCGAAAGTTCGGGAAAGCAGGACTGGATCGGCGGATTCGCGGTGACGGCCGGGCTCGGCATCGAGCCGCATGTCGCGCGCTTCGAAGCCGACCACGACGACTATCGCGCGATCCTGCTCAAGTCGCTCGCCGATCGCCTGGCCGAAGCGCTGGCCGAACGCATGCACGCACAGGTGCGGCGCGAAACCTGGGGCTATGCAGGCGACGAAACGCTCGACAACGCGGCATTGATCGACGAGAAGTACGTCGGCATTCGCCCGGCGCCCGGTTATCCGGCGTGCCCGGAGCACAGCGAGAAGGCCACGCTGTTCGCGCTGCTCGATGCGGAGAAGAACGCGGGCGTGCGGCTGACGGAAAGTTTCGCGATGTATCCGGCATCGGCGGTGTCCGGTTATTACTTCAGCCATCCGCGCAGCCAGTATTTCGTGGTCGGGCGCCTGTCGCGCGAACAGGTCGCCGATTACGCGAAGCGAAAGGGCGTTTCGCTCGCACAGGCGGAACGTTGGTTGGCGTCGAACCTGGACTACGACCCCGAGTAGCACGCTCAGTCGAGGATGATGTCCATCAGTTGCTGGAACGGGTTGCCCGGCTCGAACACCGCCTCGAAACTGCATTGCTCGAGCGCGCTCGCCGCGATCAGCCCGCCTTCCTGCGGAAGCGAACGCGCCGACGACGCGCATCCGCCCAGGCATGCCGCGGTCGCCAACAACAGGCAGAGCGCGAACAGCCAACGGACGATGCGCATACGAAACTCCGCTCGGGGAGTGCGGATGTTCGATCGGAGGGAAGTGGTCTGTCGTGCGGAACCGACTCGCCTGCGTGCAGGAAACGCGCGCGAACGACGGTCGATTACGGCCGCCCGTGTTCGATCGGGCGATCGCGATGCATCAACGCCCACTCGGCGTGCTCGGCCAGCGCCGCTTCGCCCAGGGCGCGCAGGATTTCGCGTTTCTCCTGCGTGCCCGCCGCCGCATCGAGCGCCAGGCGCGCGTTGCGGTAGATGCGATGCATGAAGCGGTATTGCTTCACCAGTTCCTTGTCGGCCTTGCGATACGCATAGGCCTCGCGCACTGCGGCGATCAGGGAAAGCGCGCCCATCAGCGTCACCAGCAGACTGCGCGTGTCGTCGCTGAACCCCCGATGGAACAGCGCGAGCATCAGGCTGATGCCGATGCCGGCCCACAGGCACGCAGCGCCGAGTGCGCGCGTGCGGACATGGTGGCGTTCGCGCAAGACCGACTTGCGCTCGTAGTACGCCAGTTGCCCGGATTGCCCGGGGCGCCCGACCCAGGCGTCGATGACTTCCGCGACCGCTTGCGCCGCATCCGCGGCATCCTGCGAGGGCGTCGTGCGCGCCAGGCCCACCTGGCGCATGACGTTGCGGATCCAGCCCAGTTCCACGTCCTGCTTCTGCATGAAGTTGTCGTGCGCGAATTCCGCATCGCCGGTGATCGTCAGGCCCGCGCGGCGCCAGAAGGTCTGCACGCGCAGGCCCTCGGCCAGCGCGCGATAGTCGATGTACTTGCGATGCCAGTCCCATCGGTGCGCGGCGAGCGCGATGCCCAGGCCGACCGCGAACAAGCCCAGGAACACCCACAGCATCCAGTCCGGCGCACCGAGATCGGAATACAGCAGCAGCGACAGGCCCATCGCGACGGCGAGGAAATGGATCGCGCGCATCGCCCACTGCGTGCGGCGCTGGAAGCGCACGGCGAGTGCGTCGGCTTCGCGCCATGTGCGTTCGGCCGGATCCTCGCTCGCCGCGGGTAGCGCATGGGGGTCGAGCGTGTTGCGATCAATCTCGAAGGCCTGCATGCGCCGGAAAATGCGGTCGTATTCCGGCGGTGGCCCGGCGGAAAACGCACGCTGGCCTGCGCTGGTCCGCCACGTCGGTTCCCAGGTCTCGCCGGCCGGCAGGGACTTCCGGCGACCGCGGCGCGCCGGCAGTTCAGGCGGATGGGCACGATGCCGTTTGGCGGAAGTGGCGTGCGCTGCACCGCCATTGCGCCGCACGTGGAAATGCAGCACGAGGCTGTCGTCGTCGCCGGCGAGCATTTGCCGAAGATTGTCCGTCGCGCGTCGCGCACCCGGCACGGGGCCGCCGAGGTAATACCGCACGATCTGCGCGGTGCCGCCCATGCCGACTTCTTCGCGCCCGTCCCACAGGGCGAACAACACGTGGCAATGATTGGCGACGAACAATCCTGCATGCAGGTACTGTCTATCGCGCGCCGGCCCGGTGTTGCGCAACACATCCAGATCGGGCTCGACCAGTTTCAGCGGCACCGTTTCGGCGTCGACGAGCAGGCGCGCGAAATCGTGGTGCGATTGCGCGTTGGTGAAGTCGTCGCGATATAGGTCGATCGGCAGCGGCAAGGGCACGACCAGGCGCGCGCCGGCATCCAGTGCGATTTCCGCGACGAGCCGGTCGCCGCCTTCGGCGAGCGCGGAGACCACGACGAGGGCGAGGTCGGGATAGCGCTCGCGCAAGACCGCGAGCGCCTCGCGCACCTGCGCGCGCAGCTGCGGCAATTGCGCGGGGTCCAGGTCACGATGGCTCGTGACCCCGACGATCAGTTCGGTGCGTAGCGGTCCGCGGATGCCCACGCCGTGGGCCAACGCCCACGGGCGCGGGCACCGGCCATGGCGTTACCAGACCAGGTCGTCGGGTACCTGGTATTGCGGATCGGCGTAGGGATCGTCCTTGGCGGGCGCGTTGGGATCGACCTTCAACGCGACGGCCGGCGCGAAGATGCTTTCCGCCTGCGCGAGCGTCGCGGCATCGACGAGTACATAACGGCCATCGTTCTGCACCACGCCGAGTTCGCCGGCGTTGAGCGCCTTCAATTGCGCTTCGGTCACGTAGATGCGCTTGATCTTGCCGCCGTATTCGAAGTGACGCGCGATTTCCGCGTCGGCCACGTTGAGCGCCTTGTCCTGGAGGAACGCGGCCAGCGCGGCCTTCGCTTCGCGACGCTGGCGCGCAGCTTCCTGTTTCTGGCGCTCTGCCTCGATGCGCTCGTCCTTCTCGCGTTGCGCGCGGATCGCGTAGGCCTTCGCAAGGTCGATGTCTTCGCGCGTGCGCGGCTTGCCGTGCGCGGGCCGTGCATCGGCTTGCGCCGGCTTGCCGTGCCGGGGACGGCCTTGTCCCTGTGCCGGCTTGCCATGCGCGGGCCTGCCGCCCTGCCCCGGCTTCGCACCGTGCGCAGGCTTGGTCTGGCCGGCTTGCGGCGTGGGCTTGGGACGCTCGGGTTTCGGCGCGGGCTTGAAGCCCAGGCCGAGCAGCTGGTCGCGCAGGGTTTCGCTCATTTCGGGACTGCGTGGGGGACGTGCGGTTGGACGGCGCCAAATATGCCGCATCGCGCGCGGCGATGCAGCCCGGACGCGTCAATAGTGGGGCGGCGGCGGTTCGTCCGCCGGATCGGCCATCTGGCTGGTGCGCGAGGATTTCATTTCCTCGAGCACGCGTCGGAACAACTCGGCGTTGCGGCTGGCTTCGATGCGGGCAGCCGCGAGAGCGTCGCTCATTTCGCCGAGCGCGCCCTCCAGGAAGGCGATGCGCGTTTCCAGTTCCACCACGCGCGCTTCGAGCGCATCGCCCTGGGTCATCGCAATCAGGCCTTCGCTTCGGTGCGCAGGGAACGACCGCGCCCGATGCCGTAGTACTGCAGGCCCGCGGCTTCGACGTCCTCGGGGTTGTAGAGGTTGCGGCCGTCGAAGACGACCTTGTCCTTCAACGTCTTCGCCAGCTTGCCGAAATCGGGGCTGCGGAACTGTTTCCACTCGGTGACGACGACGAGCGCATCGGCCTCGTGCAGCGCTTCGTTCGCCGTCGCGCACAGATGCAGGTCGTCGCGATTGCCGAAGATGCGGCGCGCTTCCTGCGTGGCTTCGGGGTCGAAGGCGCGCACGCGCGCGCCGGCTTCCCACAATTGCGCGAGCAGCGTGCGGCTGGAAGCGGCGCGCATGTCGTCGGTGTTCGGCTTGAACGCCAGGCCCCACACGGCGACCGTCTTGCCGGCCACGCCGTCGGGGAAATGGCGTTGCATCAATTCGAACAGGTGCTGCTTCTGCGCGGCGTTGACCGCCTCCACCGCATCGAGCAGGCGCGGATTGCAGCCGTACTGTTGCGCGGTCCAGGCCAGCGCCTGCACGTCCTTGGGGAAGCACGAGCCGCCGTAGCCGGCGCCGGGATAGATGAAATGCCAGCCGATGCGCGGGTCCGAACCGATGCCCTGTCGCACGTGTTCGATGTCGGCGCCCACCTGCTCGGCGATGCACGCGATCTCGTTCATGAAGGAAATCTTGGTGGCCAGCATCGCGTTGGCCGCGTACTTGGTCAGCTCGGCCGAACGCACGTCCATCGCCACGATGCGCTCGTGGTTGCGATTGAACGGGGCGTACAGGCGCTTGAGTTTTTCCAGCGCCTGCGCGCTGTCGGTGCCGACGACGATGCGGTCGGGGCGCATGCAGTCGTTGACCGCGTCGCCTTCCTTGAGGAATTCGGGATTGCTCACGACGTCGAAGACGAGCGTCGTGCGGCGGTTGACCAGTTCCTGCGCGATCGCCGCGCGCACCTTGTCGGCGGTGCCCACCGGCACGGTCGACTTGTTCACCACCACCACCGCGCGCTGCACGTGCTGGCCGATGGTGCGTGCCACGGCGAGGACGTACTTGAGATCGGCGCTGCCGTCTTCGTCCGGCGGCGTGCCGACGGCGATGAAGACGATGTCGCCGTGTTCGATCGCGGCGGCGGCATCGGTCGTGAAGTTCAGGCGGCCGGAGGCGTGGTTGGCCTTCACCATCGGCTCCAGGCCCGGCTCGTAGATCGGGATCACGCCCCGGTTGAGGCCCTCGACCTTGGCCTGGTCGATGTCGACGCAAACCACGTCGTGCCCGACTTCCGCCAGGCAGGTTCCGGTGACGAGTCCGACGTAGCCGGTACCGAAGATGGTGACGCGCATGGAATTCCCTGATGAGCTTGAATGGGCGGCATGGTCGCAGCCGCCATCGTCACGCCGCGGTGAAACCGCGGCGTGACCACGTCATTGCAGGCGCTTTACTGCTTCGGCGGCTGCACGATGTCGAGCAGTTCGACGTCGAACACCAGCGTGGCGTTCGGGCCGATCGGGCCGCCCGGCGTGCCCTTCTCGCCGTAGCCCAGGTTGCCCGGGATCCACAGCTTGAACTTGCTGCCCACCGGCATCAGCTGGATGCCTTCCTGCCAGCCCGGCACGACCTGGTCGAGCGGGAAGACGACCGGCTGGCCGCGATCGTAGGAGCTGTCGAAGGTCTTGCCGTCGAGCGTGGTGCCCTTGTAATGGACGCGGACGACGTCGCCGGCCTTCGGCTTCGGGCCCTTGCCTTCGGTCACGACCTGGTACTGCAGGCCGGAGGCCGTGGTCTGCACGCCCGGCTTCTTCGCGTTGTCGGCGAGGAACTTCTTGCCGGCTTCGAGGTTGTTCTTGGCGTCGGCTTCGGCCTTGGCCACCGCCTTCTGCTGCATCTTCTCGCCGAAGGCTTCGCTGGTCTGGCGCGCCTGGTCTTCGGTCATCAGCAGCTTCTCGCCCTTGAGCGTGGACTTGACCGCCTTGGAGATGACGTCGAAGTCGACTTCATCCTTGATCGGCTCCAGCTGCTTGCCCAGCGCCATGCCGACCATGTAGCTCACGCGGTCCTTTTCGGTGGGCAGGCCGGCGATCTGCGCGCTCTTGGCACCCGTGGAGGCGGCGGCGGGGGCGTTGGCGTCGGTCTTTTCCGGCGGTTTGCAGCCGGCGGCGAAGGCCGCGGCGGCGGCGGCGGTGAGGACGAGTGCGTGGCGCATGGACAGCTTCATCGTTGGGCGCTCCTGGAAATCGATCGGGGAAAGGAAAAAAGGAAAAGCGGAGAAATCGAAAGGGTCATTCGACGCCGAGCAGTTCGACATCGAACACGAGCGTCGCGTTCGGGCCGATGTTGCCATCGGGCATGCCGGCTGCGCCGTAGCCGAGCTCGCCGGGGATCCAGAACCGGTACTTGCCGCCGACCGGCATCATCGCCAGGCCTTCGCTCCAGCCGGGGATGACCTGCGCAAGCGAGAACGTGCGCGGCTGGCCGTCGCTCGTGCTGTCGAATTCGGTGCCGTCCAGCAAGGTGCCGCGATAAAGCACGCGCACGCGGTCGCCCGGCATCGGGCGCTGGCCCGCGCCCTGGCGCAGGATCATGTATTGCAGGCCGGATTTCGTCGTGAACACGCCCTTTTGCGTCTTGTTCTTCGCGAGGAAATCGGCGCCGGCCTTCTGGTTGTCGGTCGCGCCCTGCTGCGAACGCGCCACGGCGAGCGAATTGAGCTTGGTGTCGAAGTCCTGGCGGACGATGGTCGCCTCTTCGGCGCTCATCAGCGGCTTGCCGCCCGAGAACGCGGTGCGCATGGCCTGCAACAGGACGGGGATGTCGATCTCGTCCTGGAACGGCGCCAGGCGGCGGCCCCATTCGATGCCGACGAGCAGGCCGACGTCGGTCCTGGAAACATCGGGAAGCTTGGCGTCGGGCTGCTTGCGCGCGGTGACGCGCGCCATGAGTTGTTCACCGGTCTTGCGCGCGGTGGCTTCGTCGATCAACGCGGGCTTGCCGGCCATCGCGTTGCGCAGCGCGCGATCGAACGCGGCGATGTCCACGTCCGGACCGATGGGCGCATTGGATTCGGCGATGTCCATGCCGACCATGTAGCTCACCTTGTCGCGCTCGGTGACCAGCTTCGTCTTGTCCTGCGCATGCGCCGACAGTGCGATCAGTGCCAGCAACGCGGCGATGCCGCGCACGAAACCCTTCATCCGGTGGAACTCCTGTCGTGTGGTGCCGGGGGACGCGCGCCCTGGGCGCGCCGGGCGGCCGCGCATTGTCGGCGCCCGCGGGTCTTCACGGCAAACCTACCCCAAAGGCAATGGTTCAGCCCCACGGCCCCTGCCGGTCGTCGGCCTATGCCTTTAGTTGGGTCGATTGCTTGTTGACCGGGGGAATGGTGGTGTTATAGTTGCCTACAACACCGATCACCCAGAGCAGGACGCCCACCATGAACCGCAAGCTCCACAACACGGTCACCGCGCTGTTCGCGACCTCGGGGCTCCTCGTGCTGAGCCTGATGGCGGCCAATCCCGCCCCCTCGGCCGGCGAAAACGTCCTCGCCCCCGTCGTGCAACCGGCCGCGATCCACGCGCCGGCCGACGCGAAGCTGGCGAAGATCGTCGCCGAAGGCCGCCACGCCGCCGCTGCGGCCAAGCGCATCGAAGCGCGCGCCCAGCAGCTGCAAGCCAATCTTGCGAAAACGAAGGACGACGGCCAGGCGGTCGGCGAAGTCTTCGGTTTCGTGGCCGAAGCCGCGACGCTCGCCGCGCTCGCCGCCGCGATGGACGGGATGGAAAACCCGGACACGATGGCCGCGGTCGAACAGGCCGACGCCGAGCAGGCCAAACCCACCCCCAAGCGGACGTTCGGCCGACAGTCGGTCGCGATGCCCTTCTTCTCCTTTGCGCCGCGAGGCTGAGCCAATGACCGCAATCGAATGGAGCGACGGCGCTCCCATCTACCGCCAGCTGAAGGAACGCGTCGTGGCGATGCTGCTCGACGGGATCCTGAAGCCGGGAGACGCACTGCCCTCGGTGCGCCAGGTGGCCGCCGAATACCAACTCAATCCAATCACCGTCTCGCGCGCCTACCAGGAGCTCGCGGACGAAGCCATCGTCGAAAAACGCAGGGGTCTCGGCATGTACGTCACGGAAGGTGCGTCGGAAAAACTGCTTGGCAGCGAGCGCGAGCGCTTCCTGCGCGAGGAATGGCCGCTGGTGCTCGAACGCATCCAGCGCCTGGGCCTCTCGCTGGATCGCCTGTTGCGCAACGCCGCCCCGAACGGAGGCCAGGCATGAACGTCGCCGTCGAAACCCAGTCCGTCGTCAGCGCACGCAACCTGCGCAAGGCCTACAAGAACAAGGTCGCGCTGGACAACACCGCGTTCGAGATCCCGCAGGGCCGCATCGTCGGTCTCATCGGCCCCAACGGCGCCGGCAAGACCACCGCGCTCAAGGCGCTGCTCGGCCTGATCCCGTTCGAAGGCGACCTGCGCGTCCTCGGCCGCGACCCGCGCACCGAACGCGACGCGCTGATGAACGATGTGTGCTTCATCGCCGATGTCGCGGTGCTGCCGCGCTGGATCCGCGTGCGCGAAGCCATCGAGTTCGTCGCAGGCGTGCATCCGCGCTTCGACCGCGCACGCTGCGAACGCTTCCTCGCCAACACCCAGCTCAAGCCGAACATGAAGGTGCGCGAGCTGTCCAAGGGCATGATCGTGCAGTTGCACCTGGCCCTGGTGATGGCGATCGACGCCAAGCTGCTGGTGCTCGACGAGCCCACGCTCGGCCTGGACATCCTGTATCGCAAGCAGTTCTACCAGCGCCTGCTGGAGGACTACTTCGACGAGAACAAGACCATCGTGATCACCACCCACCAGGTCGAGGAGATCGAACACATCCTCACCGACGTGATGTTCATCCGCGACGGCAAGATCGTGTTGTCCGCGCCGATGGAAGCGGTGGGCGAGCGTTACGTGGAAGTGCTCGTCAACGCCGATCGCACCGAGGAAGCACGCACCCTGCGCCCGATCGACGAGCGCAGCCTGCCGTTCGGCAAGACGGTGATGTTGTTCGACGGCGTCGAACAAAACCGCCTCGCCGGCCTGGGCGAAACCCGCACGCCGGGCCTCGCCGACCTGTTCGTCGCCACCATGAAGGGCACCTACGCATGAACGCATCCACCTTTGATGGCGAACCGCGCCGCGCACCCGTGGCCGCGCCCCACCCCACCCACAAGCTGAAGCTGCTGCTGCGCCGCGAGTTCTGGGAGCACAAGGGCGGGTTCTTCTGGGCGCCGATCTGGGCCGGCGGCATTTCGGTCGTGCTCGCGCTGATGGCGCTGCTCGTAGCCGAAGTCGGCGCACGCAAGGCGCTGGCCGCGGGCAAGCTCAACGGCGACAGCATCCACATCAACGGACTGAACTTCGCGCACCTGACCGACAAGATGAGCGCGGGCGACCTGGAACAGTGGAGCAAGGCAGTCGATGCCTCGCTGCTCGTCTCCTCGCTGTGGCCCTTCATCGTGCTGGGCTTCGTGGTGTTCTTCTACTGTCTCGGCGCGCTGTACGACGAGCGCAAGGACCGCAGCGTGCTGTTCTGGAAATCGCTGCCGGTGTCCGATCGCGACACCGTGTTGTCGAAGGCCGCCAGCGCGCTTGTCGTCGCACCGGTGATCGCCACGGGCGTCGCCATCGCCACGATGTTCGCCTTCGGCCTGGTCGTCACGCTGGTCATGCCGATGCACGGCCTCAACCCCTTCACCTTCTACTGGGGCATGGGCCATCCGCTGCAGGTCGCCGGCACGCTGGTCGCCGCGATCCCGGTGTACGCGGTGTGGGCCCTGCCGACCGTCGGCTGGCTGATGCTCTGCTCGGCGTGGGCACGCTCCAAGCCCTTCCTGTGGGCGGTGATGATCCCCGTGTTCGCCGGCATCTTCGTGGCCTGGTTCGACGTGATGAACCTCTTCAACCTCGACACCGGCTGGTTCTGGCAGCACATCGTGCTTCGCTCGCTGACTTCGGTCTTCCCGGGCATGTGGATGACGGCGCAGAACATGCACATCGACAACCCGGCCGACTTCGACGCGCTGTCGCACATCCAGAGCATGTACTCGGTGTTCGGAACGCTGCAGATGTGGATCGGCGCCGCGGTCGGCATCGCCATGATCGTCGCGGCCATCCGCCTGCGCCGCTGGCGCGACGACAACTGATCCCTGGAAAGGATGCTGCACCCCCACTCGCCCCGGCTCGCGCCGGGGCATTTTTTTTTAGCCGCCGCCGCCCGCGCCGCCGGCGCCGATGCCGCCCCTGGTCAGCGCCGCCGGATCGAGCAACGCCTTGAGTTTCGCCGCCGGCAAACCACTCATTTCCAGCGCGACATCGAATACCGGACGCTTCTCCGCATACGCACGCTTGGCGATCGCCGCGGCTTTCTCGTAACCGATCACCGGGTTGAGCGCCGTCACCAGGATGGGATTGCGACCCAGCGCTTCGTCGACCTTGTCCTTGCGCACCTTGAGCCCGTCGATCGCCGAATCGGCCAGCAGGCGCATCACGCTCGACAGCAGGCGGATCGAATCGAGCAGGTTCGCGCCGATCAGCGGCAACATCACGTTGAGCTGGAAGTTGCCCGACGCACCGGCGATCGACACCGTCGCGTGCTGCCCCATCACCTGCGCGCACACCATGCACGTGGCTTCGGGAATCACCGGATTGACCTTGCCCGGCATGATCGAACTGCCGGGTTGGAGCGCAGGCAATTCGATTTCGCCCAGGCCCGCGAGCGGACCGGCGTTCATCCAGCGCAGGTCGTTGGCGATCTTCATCAGCGCGACGGCGAGTGTGTTGAGCTGGCCGGAGAGTTCGACCGCGTCGTCCTGCGAGGCGATGCCTTCGAACTTGTCGGCCGCCGATTCGAAGCGCGTCCCCGACAAGTCGGACAAGGCCTTCGCCATGCGCTTGCCGAAGCGCGGATCGGCGTTGATGCCCGTGCCGATCGCGGTGCCGCCGATCGGCAGGCGTCGCACGCGTTTGCCGGCGTCGACCAGGCGTTCGCGCGCCGAGGCCAACTGCGCCGCCCACGCACCGAATTCCTGTTCGAAGGTCAGCGGCATCGCATCCATCAGGTGCGTGCGCCCGGTCTTGACGACCTTGCCGTTCGCGCGGCCCTTGCGTTCGATCGTGCGCCGCAGGTGGTCGAGCGCCGGCAGCAGGTCGTCGATCACGGCCAGTTGCGCGGAAACGCGGATCGCCGTGGGGATGACGTCGTTCGAACTCTGGCCGAGGTTCACGTCGTCGTTGGGATGCACGGCCTTGCCGGCCTGCGAGGCGAGCGCGGCGATCACCTCGTTGGCGTTCATGTTGCTCGAGGTGCCCGAGCCGGTCTGGTAGACGTCGATCGGGAAATGCGCGTCCCACGTGCCGTCGGCCACCGCGAGCGCCGCCGCGCGGATCGCCGCGGCCTGGCGCTTGGGCAGCAGGCCGAGCCCGGCGTTGACGTCGGCGGCCGCGGCCTTGATGAGCCCGAGTGCGCGGATGAACCCGCGTGGCATCGGGCGCCCCGAAATCGGGAAGTTCTGCACCGCGCGCTGGGTCTGCGCGCCCCACAGCGCGTCGGCGGGAACGCGGAGTTCGCCCATGCTGTCGTGTTCGATGCGCTCGCCGCGCTTGCCTGCCGATCGGGTGTTTCGCGTCGCCATCTCGGGCTCCTGGGGGCGGTCGGCGGGAGCATACGCCCGCAAGCGTTTAAACTTGCGCGCTCCCTGGCCCCGAAACCGCCTCGATGACCGACGCCCCGCTGCTCGCCCTGTCCCCGCTCGACGGCCGCTATGCGGGCAAGGTCGACGCGCTGCGCCCGATCTTCTCCGAGTACGGTCTGATCAAGGCGCGCGTGCGCGTGGAAGTGCAGTGGCTGCTCGCGCTGGGCGACGAAGCCGGCGTCGTGGAACTGCCCGCCTTCGACGCCACCGCGCGCAAACGCCTGCAGGCCCTGGCCGACGACTTCTCCGTGGCCAACGCCGCGCGCGTCAAGGAAATCGAGCGCACGACCAACCACGATGTCAAAGCGGTCGAATACTTCATCAAGGAAACGCTGAAGGACGATGCCGCCCTCGGCCCCGCGCTGGAGTTCGTCCACTTCGCCTGCACGAGCGAAGACATCAACAACCTCTCCTACGCCCTGATGTTGCGCGAAGCGCGCGACACGGTGCTGCTGCCCAAGCTCGACGCGTTGATCGGCAAGCTGCGCACGATGGCGCACGAGCACGCCGCGCTGCCGATGCTCTCGCGCACGCACGGCCAGACCGCTTCGCCGACGACGGTGGGCAAGGAAATCGCGAACGTCCTCGCGCGCCTGGACCGCCAGCGCAGCGTGCTGGCCGCACTGCCGATGCCGGGCAAGATCAACGGCGCGGTCGGCAACTACAACGCACACGTCAGCGCGTATCCGGAAGTCGACTGGCCGAAGCTCGCGCAGGGCTTCGTCGCCTCGCTCGGCCTGGACTTCCAGCCCTACACCACGCAGATCGAGCCGCACGACGGCGTCGCCGAACTGTGCGATGCGTGCAAGCGCATCGACACCATCGCCATCGACCTGTGCCGCGACATCTGGGGCTACATCTCGCTGGGTTACTTCAAACAGGCGGTGAAGGCCGGCGAAGTGGGCAGCTCGACGATGCCGCACAAGGTCAACCCGATCGACTTCGAAAACGCCGAAGGCAACTTCGGCATCGCCAATGCGCTGTTCGAGCACTTCGCGGCGAAGCTCCCGATCAGCCGCTGGCAGCGCGACCTCACCGATTCGACGGTATTGCGCGCGCTCGGCACCGCCTTCGGCCATTCGCTGATCGGCTTCGACGCACTGCTGCGCGGCCTGAACAAGCTCAGCACGAATCCCGACCGCCTGGCCGCCGACCTCGACGCCGCGTGGGAAGTGCTCGCCGAAGCCGTGCAGACGGTGATGCGCCGCCACGGCTTGCCCAATCCGTACGAACAACTCAAGGCGCTCACGCGCGGCCAGGGCATCACGGCCGAGTCGATGAAGACCTTCATCGCCTCGCTCGACCTGCCGGAGGATGCTCGCGAGCGTCTGGCGCAACTGACGCCCGCGACCTACATCGGTCTGGCGCAACGCCTGGCGAAGGACATCTGATCGACGACAAGGGAGGTGGCGCGATGCGGATGCTGGTCAACATCGACGTCCCCGAGATCGCCACGGCCGAGCGGTTCTATGGCGAAGCCTTCGGCCTGCGCCGCGGCCGCAGTTTCGGCCACGACGCATTGGAACTGCTCGGTGGCGACGTCCCGATCTACCTGCTCCACAAGGCGGCCGGCACGATCGGCGCCGGTGCCGCGGCGCGCGACTATCTGCGGCACTGGACGCCGGTGCATGTCGACGTGGTGGTCGACGACCTCGACGCTGCACTGATCCGCGCGGTGGCCGCCGGCGCGGTGCAGGAAGGCGCGGTGCGCGAAGCCGGTTGGGGACGCATCGTGCAACTGGCCGATCCGTGGGGTCACGGTTGGTGCCTGCTGCAATTCCTCGGCCGCGGTTACGACGAGATCGCTACGCAATGAAACGCACGAAGAGCACCCCTCCCCGACCCTCCCCTGTCAAAACAGGGGAGGGAGTGCGGCCGTTGGAAGTTGATGGGACGCATCAGCCGCCGCTGGGCATGCCGCCCGAGGTGTTCCTGCGCGATTACTGGCAAAAACGCCCCTTGCTCATCCGCAATGCGTTTCCCGGTTTCGTCTCGCCGATCGCACCGGAAGACCTCGCGGGCCTGGCGTGCGAAGAAGCGGCGTTGTCGCGGCTGATCGCGCACGACCGCGCCGGCGATTCGTGGATGGTGCGGCACGGGCCCTTCGACGAAGAATTGTTCCCGCAACTGGGCGATCACGATTGGACCTTGCTGGTGCAGGACGTCGACAAGTGGGACGCCGATGTCGCGGCCTTGCTGCCGGCCTTCGGCTTCCTGCCGCGCTGGCGTATCGACGACATCATGGTGTCCTTTGCGGCCACCGGCGGCTCGGTCGGCGCGCACGTCGACCAGTACGACGTGTTCCTGCTGCAGGCGCATGGCCATCGCCGCTGGCAGATCGATGCGGGCGACAAACCCGACATCGCGTTCCGCGACGATGTCGAACTGAAGTTGCTGCGCGATTTCAACCCGACGCACGACTGGATCCTCGCGCCCGGCGACATGCTCTACCTCCCGCCCGGCGTACCGCACCACGGCGTGGCCGAGGATCCGTGCCTGACCTTCTCCATCGGCATGCGCGCGCCGTCCACGGCCGAGTTGCTCGGCGATTTCGTCGACACGCTCGCCGCCGACGCCGACGAATCGCTGCGCTACGCCGATCCCGACCTCGCCGTCCCGTCGGATCCGAACGAAATCGACGCCGCCGCGATGGACCGCGCCGTCGCCGCGCTCAATGCCCTGCGCATGAACGACCCCGAGCGCCTGGGCGATTGGTTCGCGCGTTTCGCCACGCTCTACCGCGCCGCCGGCGAAGTGCAGCCGCCCGACGCCACGCCCTCGCGCATCGAACTGGAGTGGGACCTGGGCCAGGGCGCACGCCTGTCGCGCCATCCGTGGTCCCGCGCGGTGTGGCGCCGCGCCGGCAAGGGCGCGCATCTGTTCGTCAGCGGCCTGGCCTTCGCGATGCCCGTGAAGGACGCGAAGACATTGGCCGGCGCCGACGCGCTGGAAGGCCGGCAGTACACGTCCCTCTCGCAGGCCGGACGCGATGCGGTCTTTGCGTTGGTGGAAGCAGGGCACTACCGGATGCTGATCGACGAGGACGAGTGACCGCCATGGACAGCGAGCCCAGCCAACCCTTCCGTATCGAGGCCGTCGAGTACGAAGCGGCCCTCAACCAGCTGCGCGCGGTGCGCGAAATCGTGTTCGTCGAAGAGCAGCAGGTCCCGCTCGAGCTGGAATGGGATGAACTCGACCCGCACTGTGTGCACGTGCTCGCGCGCGCGCTCGACGGCACGCCCATCGGCACCGGCCGCCTGACGCCGGAGCACAAGATCGGCCGCATGGCGGTCCTGCGCGAATGGCGCGGCAAGGGCGTGGGCGATGCGATGCTGCTGGCGCTGATCGAGCAGGCCAGGCAGCGCGGGTGGCGCGAGATTTCCCTCCACGCGCAGACCCCGGCGATCCCCTTCTACCTCCGCCACGGCTTCCTGCCCTACGGCGAGCGCTTCTGGGAAGCGGGCATCGAGCATCAATCCATGCGCCGCATGCTCGGCGGCCCGGCGGCGGTGGAACATCGCGATGCGGCGATCGAGACCATCGTGGACATCGTGCGCGACGCCCGCCGCAGCCTGTGGCTCTACTCCCGCGACCTGGACCCGGGCCTGTTCGATGCGCCGCCGGTGATCGACGCGCTGCGCCGCTTCGGCACCGCCGGGCGCGGCAACGAGCTGCGGGTGCTGCTGCAGGATGCGGCCGCCCCGCAACGCGGGCACGCGCCGCTGCTCGCGCTGGCCCAGCGCCTGCCCAGCGTCTTCCTGTTCCGCGAAGTCGACGATCCGGTCGACAAGGCCTACCCCTCCGCCTACCTGGCCAACGACCTCGGCGGTTATTACTTCCGCGCCCTGGGCCACCGCTTCGACGGCGAGGCCGATCTCCATGCGCCGGGCCGCGCGCGGCAGTTGCGCGGGGCGTTCATGGCGGTGTGGGAACGCGCGCGACCGGTGAGCGAGTACCGCGCATTGGGCATCTGACGCGTCCCATCGTGTTCATTTGGGTGCAGGGCTCTGTTTCGCAGGGCTATAATTCCCGGCCTTTCGCGCCTCGTTCGCCTGATCGGACTTGAGCGCGCGCCCGCTTGCCCCCATCGAAGAGCTTCCCGACCGCATTGTGGACAGTCTCCTGAAGCAGTTTGCGCAGTCCTCCCAACTCGGCGCCAACGCCGCCTATCTCGAGGACCTGTACGAGCAGTACCTGGTCTCCCCCGAGTCGGTCGGGCCGAAATGGAAATCGTATTTCGACGGCCTCAAGGGCCGCGAAGCCGGTGACGTCCCCCACAGCGTGGTGATGGAACAGGTCGCCGAAGCCGGTCGTCGCGCCGCGCGCGGCCTGCTCGACGCACCCGCCGCCACCGGCGCGGGCGATGCCCGCGAGCGCTCGGTCGGCCGCCTGATCACCGCCTACCGCTCGCGCGGCCACCTGCAGGCCAACCTCGATCCCCTCGGCATGGCCGTGAAACCCGATGCGCCCGACCTGGCGCTGGGCTTCCACCACCTGTCCGAAGGCGACCTCGACGCCGAGTTCTCCACCGGCGGCCTGGCCGGCAAGCCGCGCATGAAGTTGCGCGACATCGTCGGCGTGCTCAAGTCCACCTACACCGGCCCGATCGGCGTGGAATACATGCACATCACCGACGTCGAACAACGTCGCTGGATGCAGGAACGCCTGGAAACCGCGGGCGGCAACTACGGCCGCACGCCCGAGCAGAAGGCCCGGATCCTGGAGCGCCTCACCGCCGCCGAAGGCCTGGAGCGTTATCTCCACACCAAGTACGTCGGCCAGAAGCGCTTCTCGCTGGAAGGCGGCGACAGCCTGATCCCGATGCTCGACGTGATCATCCGTCGCGGCGGCGGGGACGGCGTGCGCGAAGTCGTGATGGGCATGGCCCACCGCGGCCGCCTCAACGTGCTGGTCAACACGCTCGGCAAGCCGCCGCGCAAGCTGTTCGACGAATTCGAAGGCAAGTTCGAACACGACGACCGCGCGCACTCGGGCGACGTGAAGTACCACATGGGCTTCTCCGCCGACGTCGCCTCCTCCGGCGGCCCGGTGCACCTGGCCCTCGCGTTCAATCCCTCGCACCTGGAAATCGTGGATCCGGTGGTCGTCGGTTCGGTGCGTTCGCGCCAGATGCGCCGCAAGGACACCGAGCGCAAGTCCGTCCTGCCGATCCTGATGCACGGCGACGCCGCGTTCGCCGGCCAGGGCGTGGTGATGGAACTGTTCCAGATGTCGCAGGCCCGCGGCTTCAACGTCGGCGGCACGCTGCACATCGTCATCAACAACCAGGTCGGTTTCACCACCAGCGCCGCCGAAGACGCGCGCTCGACGTTGTACTGCACGGACGTGGCCAAGATGGTCGGCGCGCCGGTGCTGCACGTGAACGGCGACGACCCCGAAGCCGTCGCCTTCGTCGCCGAGCTTGCCTACGACTTCCGCCAGCGCTTCCTCAAGGATGTCGTGGTCGACCTGGTCTGCTATCGCCGCCACGGCCACAACGAAGCCGACGAACCGGCCGCCACGCAGCCGCTGATGTACCAGAAGATCCGCGCGATGAAGACTACGCGCGAGCTCTACGCCGCGCGCCTGGACGCCGCGGGCGACATCAAGGCCGATCAGTCGCAGGCGCTGGTCGACGCGTATCGCAACAAGCTTGATGCCGGCGAAGTCACCACCGAAGTGGTCGAGGTCACCAGCGACGAGTTCGCCGTCGATTGGTCGCGCTTCAAGGGCAAGCTGTCCGACCCGGTCGACACGAAGGTGGCGCGCAAGCAGATCGACAAGCTCGCCGCGCAGATCAACACGATCCCCGACACGGTCAAGCTGCATCCGCGCGTTGCGAAGATCTACGAAGACCGCCGCAAGATGGCGGCCGGCGAACTCCCGGGCGACTGGGGTTTCGCGGAAAACCTCGCCTACGCCACGCTGCTCACCGAAGGCAACAAGCTGCGCCTGGTCGGCCAGGACTGCGGCCGCGGCACGTTCTTCCACCGCCACGCGATCCTGCACGACCAGAACACCGACGCCTATTACCTGCCGCTGCGCGAACTGGTCGCGGACAAGAAGGACGTCGCGATCATCGACTCGCTGCTCAGCGAGGAAGCGGTGATGGCGTTCGAATACGGCTACGCCACCGCCGATCCCATGACGCTGGACATCTGGGAAGCGCAGTTCGGCGACTTCGCCAACGGCGCGCAGGTGGTCATTGACCAGTTCCTGTCCTCGGGCGAAGCCAAGTGGGGCCGCCTCTGCGGTCTTGCGCTGTTCCTGCCGCATGGCTACGAAGGCCAGGGGCCGGAGCACAGCTCCGCGCGCCTGGAACGCTTCCTGCAGTTGTGCGCGCTCGACAACATGGTCGTCTGCACGCCGACCACGCCGGCGCAGGCTTTCCACATGATCCGCCGCCAGCAGCGCATGGATACGCGCAAGCCGCTCGTGGTCATGACGCCCAAGTCGCTGCTGCGCCACAAGCTCGCGGTGTCCTCGCTGGACGAACTGGCGAACGGCAAGTTCCAGGAACTCATTCCCGCCAGCAACATCCCGTCCAAGGCCGCCGACCTGAAGAAGGTCAAGCGCGTCGTCGTGTGCGGCGGCAAGGTGTATTACGACCTGATCGAAGAAGCGCAGAAGCGCGCGATCACCGACGTGGCGATCGTGCGCGTCGAACAGTTGTATCCCTTCCCGCGCGCGCAACTGGCCGCCGAACTGCAACGCTTCCCGTCGGCCACCGAAGTGGTGTGGTGCCAGGAAGAGCCGCAGAACCAGGGTGCGTGGTACCAGATCCAGCACCACCTGCGTTTCTGCCTGCAGCCCAAGCAGACGCTCAATTACGCCGGCCGCCTGCGCTCGCCCTCGCCCGCGGCGGGCCATCTTGCCGAACACGTCGCCGAGCAGACCGCGCTCGTCGCCGATGCACTGGTCAATCCCGTGCATGGCGACGCGTGCCCGGAATGATCGCTCGCACCCCTCATCGAACCCAGGACGCCTGATATGGCCATCGAAGTCAAAGTTCCGGTCCTTCCCGAATCCGTTTCCGACGCGACCATCGCCAGCTGGCACAAGAAGGCCGGCGAGGCGGTCAAGCGCGACGAAAACCTGCTGGACCTGGAGACCGACAAGGTCGTGCTGGAAGTCCCCTCGCCCGTCGATGGCGTGCTGAAGGAAATCAAGTTCGAAGAAGGCGCGACGGTGACCTCGCAACAGGTCATCGCCGTGATCGAGGAAGGCGCCGCTGCCGCCGCCACGCCGGCGAAGGCCGAAGCACCGAAGGCCGAAGCCCCGAAGGCCGAAGCGCCGAAGGCTGCCGCCGCCCCCGCCGCGCCTGCGAAGGCCGCGCCGGCACCGGCCGCCGCCACCGGCGAACTCCCGCCGGGCGCGCGCTTCACCGCCGCCTCCGAAGGCATCGATCCGGCGCAGGTCGAAGGCACCGGCCGCCGCGGCGCGGTGACCAAGGAAGACCTTGTCAACTACGCGAAGGCCGGCGGCACCGTCGCCGCCTCCGCGCGCCCGGAACAGCGCGTGCCGATGACGCGCATGCGCGCGCGCATCGCCGAGCGCCTGATGCAGTCGAAGAACTCCATCGCCATGCTGACCTCCTTCAACGAGGTCAACCTCGCGAAGGTCATGCAGATGCGCAAGGACCTGGGCGAACAGTTCGAGAAGGCCAACGGCATCAAGCTCGGCTTCATGAGCTTCTTCGCCAAGGCCGCCGCCAACGCGCTCGCGCGCCACCCGGCCGTCAACGCGTCGGTCGACGGCAACGACGTGATCTACCACGGCTACGCCGACATCTCGATCGCGGTGTCGACCGAGAAGGGCCTGGTCACGCCGGTGCTGCGCAACGTCGAACGCATGGGCTTCGCCGAAATCGAAGCGGGCATCGCGGCGTACGCGAAGGCCGCGCGCGAAGGTGGCCTGAAGCTGGAAGACCTGCAGGGCGGCACGTTCACGATCACCAACGGCGGCACCTTCGGTTCGCTGATGTCCACGCCGATCGTCAACCCGCCGCAGAGCGCGATCCTCGGCATGCACGCCATCAAGGAACGCGCGATCGTCGAGAACGGCGCCGTCGTCGCCGCGCCGATGATGTACATCGCGCTGAGCTACGACCACCGCATCATCGACGGCAAGGACGCGGTGCTCTTCCTGGTCGACATCAAGAACCAGCTCGAAAATCCGCACCGCATGCTGTTGGGGATGTAATCGACATGGCAGAGAACTTCGACGTCATCGTGATCGGCGCAGGCCCGGCGGGCTACCACGCCGCCATCCGCGCCGCGCAGCTCGGCCTGAAGACCGCGTGCATCGACGCAGCGCTCGGCAAGGACGGCAAGCCCGCCCTCGGCGGCACCTGCCTGCGCGTGGGCTGCATCCCGTCCAAGGCGCTGCTGGACAGCTCGCGCCAGTACTGGAACCTCACCCACCTGTTCGGCGAACACGGCATCACCGCGTCCAATCCGGCGATCGACATCGGCACGATGATCGGTCGCAAGGACAAGATCGTGAAGCAGTTCACCGGCGGCATCGCGATGTTGTTCAAGGCGAACAAGGTCACGCCGTATTACGGTTTCGGCCAGCTGCAGCCGGGCAACGTCGTCACCGTCAAGCAGCACGATGGTTCGACCGTCGAGCTCAAGGGCACGAACGTCGTCATCGCCGCGGGTTCGGATTCGATCGAACTGCCCTTCGCGAAGTTCGACGGCAAGACGATCGTCGACAACGTCGGCGCGCTCGATTTCACCGAAGTGCCCAAGCGCCTGGGCGTGATCGGCGCCGGCGTGATCGGCCTGGAACTGGGCTCGGTGTGGAAGCGCCTGGGTTCGGAAGTCACCATCCTCGAAGCGCTGCCGGATTTCCTCGCCGCCGCCGATGCGGAAGTCGCCAAGACCGCCGCGCGCGAATTCAAGAAGCAGGGCCTGGACATCCGCCTCGGCGCGAAGGTGTCGAAGGCCGAAGTGAAGAAGAACGAAGTCGTCCTCACCTACACCGACGCCAAGGGCGAACAGACGATCACCGTCGACAAGCTGCTGGTGTCGGTCGGCCGTCGCGCCGCGACCAAGGGCCTGCTCGCCGAAGGCACGGGCGTGAAGCTCGATGCGCGCGGCATGATCGAAGTCGACGAGCACTGCCACACCGGCGTGGACGGCGTGTGGGCCGTCGGCGATTGCGTGCGCGGCCCGATGCTCGCGCACAAGGGCTTCGAGGAAGGCATCGCGGTGGCCGAGTTGATCGCGGGCCTGCCGGGCCACGTCAACCTCGACACGATTCCGTGGGTCATCTACACCGAGCCGGAAATCGCCTGGGTCGGCAAGACCGAAGAGCAGCTCAAGGCCGATGGCACGCCGTACAAGTCGGGCAGCTTCCCGTTCGCGGCGCTGGGCCGCGCGGTGGCGATGGCCGAACCGGCGGGCTTCGTGAAAATCCTCGCGCACGCGGAAACCGACCGCATCCTCGGCATGCACCTGGTCGGCGTGAATGTCTCCGAGCTCGTGCACGAAGGCGTGCTCGCGATGGAGTTCAGCGGTTCGGCCGACGACCTCGCCCGCATCTGCCACGCGCATCCGACGCTGTCGGAAGCGGTGCACGACGCGGCGATGGCAGTTCACAAGCGCGCGATTCATAAAGCGAACTAAGTCGTACAAGGAGGCGTTGCGATGGTCGATACAAACCCCATCCGCAACGTCTCCGATACCGCGCTCTGGGTCGCGACCTACCGCGCGATGGAAACCGAGCGCGCCGATGCGCTCTTCCATGATCCCTACGCGCGCCGCCTCGGCGGCGCACGTGGGCAGGCGATCGTCGAAGCCCTGCCCGATGGATCGCAGACGAGCTGGCCGCTGGTCGTTCGCACCAGCGTGATGGACGACATCGTGTTGCGCCTGGTGCGCAGCGGTGCGAAGACGGTCCTGAATCTCGCCGCCGGCCTCGACGCACGCCCCTATCGCCTCGACCTCCCTTCCGACCTGCGCTGGCTGCATGTCGACATGCCGGAGATGGTCGATTACTTCCGCACCGGCATGGCCGGCGAAACGCCGAAGTGCCGGCTCGAATTCATCCCCGCCGATCTGCGCGATGCGAACACGCGTCGCGAAGTCTTCGCCAAGGCCGCCGAAGAAGGCCCGGTGTTCGCGATCACCGAAGGCTTGTTGATCTATCTGGAAGCCAGCGACGTCGCCGCACTCGCGCACGACCTGCACGACGTCGCGCGTGCGCGCTGGTGGTTGATGGACCTCGCTTCACCGCGCCTGCTGAAGATCCTCGAAAAGCGCTGGTCGCCGACGTTGAAGAGCGGCAACGCACCCTTCCGTTTCGGCCCGGCCGAGGGCACCGCGTTCTTCAGGGACGCCGGCTGGCGCGAAAGCGAATGGCATTCCACCTGGACCGACGCGATGCGCCTGAATCGCAAGCCCAAGGGCGCGGCCTTCTGGAATTTCCTGCTGAACATCTCGCCGCAGAAGCAGCGCGAAGCGCAACTGCGCATGTCCGGCATCGCGCTGCTGGAGTCGGATTGATGCGCGCGGTGTGCGTGTACTGCGGGTCGAACAACGGCGCGCGCCCCGCATATGCAGACAAAGCCACGGCGCTGGGCACGCGCCTGGCACGCGAAGGCCTGGCGGTGGTTTACGGCGGCGGTAACGTCGGCCTGATGGGCGTCGTCGCCGACGCCGCGCTCGCCGCCGGCGGCGAAGTGATCGGCGTGATCCCCGAACAACTCGTCGGCTGGGAAGTCGCGCATCGCGGCCTGACGCGCCTGGACGTCGTCGCCAACATGCACGAGCGCAAGGCGCGCATGTTCGACCTCAGCGATGCCTTCGTCGCCCTGCCCGGCGGCTTCGGCACGCTGGATGAGATGTTCGAGATGCTCACCTGGCGGCAGCTCGGCCTCGGCGACAAACCTTGCGCATTCCTCGACGTCGAAGGCTTCTACGAACCGCTCGCCGCGATGATGGACCGCATGGTCGCCGAGCGCTTCCTGCATGCAGACCAACGCCGCGACCTGTGGCACGGCGACGACCTCGACGCACTGATCGCATGGATGCGCGCCTACGAACCGGCGCATGCTTCGAAACACATGGACGACAAACGCCGAAAGGATCTTCGCTGATGACCGCCGTGCCCTCGAAGTTCAACGCCTTCCGCATCCACGACGACGCCGCGGGCTATCGCGGCGGGATCGAACAGATCGCGCTCGACGCCCTCGCGCCCGGCGAAGTCGTGATTCGCACCGCGTTCTCGTCGGTCAATTACAAGGACGCACTCGCGGGGACGGGCAAGGGGAAGATCCTGCGCAAGTTCCCGCTCGTGGGCGGGATCGATGTCGCGGGGCACGTGGTCGCGTCCACCGACTCGCGCTTCAAGGAAGGCGACGCGGTGCTCGCCACCGGCAGCGGCCTGAGCGAAACGCGCGACGGCGGTTACTCCGAATACGTGCGCCTGCCCGCGCAGTGGACGATCGCGCTGCCCGAGGGCCTGTCGCTGCGCGAGAGCATGATCCTGGGTACCGCGGGTTTCACCGCCGCGCTCGCGTTGCTGCGCATGGAAGACAACCGGCAAACGCCGGCGCTCGGGCCGCTCGCGGTCACGGGTGCGACGGGCGGCGTCGGCTCGTTGGCGATCGCGATCTTTTCGCGCGCCGGTTACGACGTCCACGCGATCAGCGGCAAACCCGACGCGGCGTCGTACCTGCGCGACCTGGGGGCGAGCGAAGTCCTAGGCCGCGATGCGCTCGCCACGACGCGACCGATGGAAACCGCGCGTTTCGGCGGCGGCCTGGACAATGTCGGCGGCGCGATGCTCACCAGCCTGCTCGCGCAGACCGCGCCCTACGGGAACGTCGCGAGCGCGGGCCTGGCCGCGTCGCCCGCGCTGGAGGCAACCGTGATGCCCTTCATCATTCGCGGCGTGTCCCTGTTGGGCGTGGCCTCGGCGGGCACGGCGCGCGATCTCCGCGAGGAGGTCTGGCGTCGCCTGTCTTCCGGCTGGAAGCCGGCGGACCTGGGGCGCATCTGCACGCGGGAGGTCGAACTGGGTGAGCTGTCCGTGGTGTTCGATACGATGCTGGCGGGCGCCTCTCTCGGGCGCACCCTGGTGCGCCTGTAATCGAAATCAACGTCGTGCGGCTTGCCTGACGGGTCGGCCCCGTTAGAATGCGCCGAGAATCTCCGGGGACCCCCATGGCTCGCATCCTGATCGTCGACGACTCGCCTTCCCAGTTGATGGGCATTCGCCGCATCGTCGAAAAGCTCGGCCACGAGGCGTTGACGGCCGAGGACGGCGCCGCGGGGGTGGAGGCGGCCAAGCGTGAGTTGCCGGATCTGATCCTGATGGACGTGGTGATGCCGAACCTCAACGGGTTCCAGGCCACGCGTTCGATCACGCGCGAGGCGACGACCAAGCACATTCCGATCGTGTTGGTGACGACGAAGGATCAGGACACCGATCGTGTGTGGGGCATGCGGCAGGGGGCGAAGGCTTACATCACCAAGCCTTTCAGCGAATCGGAGCTCGCCGAGATGATCCAGCAGATGCTGGGTGGCGAGATGCCGGCGGCGCCTGCATCTGAAGAATGAAGTCACCTCTCCTCCAGGGGAGGTCAAAAAGAAGCCCGCCGAATGGCGGGTTTCTTTTTGGGTGGGGTAAAGGTGGCGACGCTGGTTTGGCGTCGTGCTTTTGGATGCGCTGCCACCAGATGGGCGCATCGGCACGCCGTGCTGGATGTCCTTTTGACTGCGCTGAAAAGCAAACGCTCCGCAAAAGGACATCCAGCACGACGCACCGCTGCGCTCGCGGCTGGTGGTTTCGCGACAGCACCTGGGGAATGTGTCCGTCGTCGTTGATCGATGCGCGCCGACTGCCACACTCCAGACGGACGGAACGTCGCCCACCTCGGCGCTCGCGTCTTCACGCATGGTCGCCTCTGGCAGGCGACGTTCCTCGCAGCGATTTGATCGAAGAGCGGCGCCGTCGAAATTCTGCGGCTTGCGCGAACGCCTCAGTCCACTAGCGCTGCCGCTCTTATCCGATCGCCGCGAAGGCGCCGATGCCCGAGAGAGGACATCACGCTTGCGAGGACCAGCACCCACGCAATTCGTGATGTCCTCGACGGGCAAGGCGCCGGCCCATCTGGTGTGCTGGCTGTACACGCGCAGGCCTAAATTCGCGACGCCCCATTCCCCACAGTGCTGTAGCGCAACCTGACGCCTGATGCGCGGTGGTCGTCGCGTTGGAGGGCCTCATTGCGGAGCGTGAGCTCTTGCGGAGCAATGAGGCCCTCCAATGCGGCGGCGCGCCGCGCCAATCTGGTGGAGCCGACCCCACCAACCCGACGACAACTCAGCGCACCCCGCTCCACCTTCTCACCCCTTGAGACAACACCCGCCTAAAACATCGACCGTCGCAAGGAGACGCATTCGATGTCGGCACTGACGCTGTTCGAACACCCCGCACCGCCCGCACCGCGCATTCGCGACGGCGGCGTACTCGCCACCAAACTCGCCGGCAAACACGCCGCACTGATCACCGGACACTTCCTGATCCCCGCCCGCGAAGGCCGCTACGCCGACCTCCCCGACACCCTCCCCGAACCCCTGGCCAACGCCCTGCGCACCCGCGGCGTCACCAACCTCTACGCACACCAACGCGACGCATGGGACGCCGCACAACGCGGAGAACACCTCGTCATCGCAACCCCGACCGCTTCGGGCAAATCCCTCTGCTACACCCTGCCCGTCGTCGCCGCCGCGATGACCAGACAAGCCAAGGCGCTCTACCTCTTCCCGACCAAAGCCCTCGCACAGGACCAGGTCGCCGAACTCATCGAACTCAACCGCGCCGGCAACCTCGGCTTGCGCACCGCCACCTTCGACGGCGACACGCCTGGCGACCAGCGCCAGGCCATTCGCCTCAACGGCGACATCGTGGTCAGCAACCCCGACATGCTCCACCAGGGCATCCTGCCGCACCACACCAAGTGGGCGCAGTTCTTCGAAGGCCTGCAGTTCGTCGTCATCGATGAAATCCACAGCTACCGAGGTGTCTTCGGCTCGCACCTGGCCAATGTGTTGCGTCGGCTGCGCCGCGTTTGCGCGTTCTATGGCGCCAACCCGCAATTCATCCTGTGCTCGGCGACGATCGGCAATCCGAAGGACCACGCCGAAACGCTGATCGAAAGCGACGTCACCGCAATCACCGATTCCGGCGCGCCCAGCGGCGACAAGCACGTGCTGCTCTGGAACCCGCCCGTGGTCAATCCCGATCTGGGCCTGCGCGCTTCCGCCCGCTCGCAGAGCAACAAGATCGCGCGCACCGCGATCCGCGCCGGGCTCAAGACGCTCGTGTTCGCGCAATCGCGCACGATGGTCGAGGTGCTCACCAAGTATCTGAAAGACGTTTTCGATCACGATCCCCGCAAGCCCGCGCGCATCCGCGCCTATCGCGGCGGTTATCTGCCCACCGAACGCCGCGAAGCCGAACGCGCCATGCGCGAAGGCCGCATCGATGGCATCGTGTCCACTTCCGCGCTGGAACTGGGCGTCGACATCGGCAGCCTCGATGTCGTCGTCCTCAACGGTTACCCCGGGTCGGTCGCTGCGACGTGGCAGCGCTTCGGTCGCGCCGGTCGCCGGCAGCAAGCCTCGGTCGGCGTGCTCGTGGCGAGTTCCGATCCGCTCGACCAATACGTCGTGCGCCATCCGGAATTCTTCTCGGCCTCCACGCCGGAACATGCACGCATCGCGCCTGACCAACCGGTGATCCTGCTCGACCACATTCGCTGCGCCGCGTTCGAACTGCCTTTCCTGGAAGGCGAACGCTTCGGGCCGATCGATCCGGCGGTTTACCTGGAACTGCTCGCGGCCGATGGCGTCGTGCACGCCGAAGGCGGCCGCTGGGAATGGATCGCCGACAGTTATCCGGCCAACGCAGTGAGCCTGCGTTCGGTGGCCGACGGCAACTTCGTCGTCGTCGATCGCACCGACGGGCGCCAGGTGATCATCGCGGAAGTCGATTATTCCTCCGCGCCGTTGATGTTGTACGAAGGCGCGATCCACATGGTGCAGTCCACGCCCTACCAGGTCGAACGCCTCGACTGGGAAGGCCGCAAGGCCTACGTCACGCGCACGCACGTGGATTACTACACCGACGCCATCGACTACACCAAGCTCAAGGTGCTCGAGCGTTTCGACGGCTGCATCGCGGGCGCGGGCACGAGCCATCACGGTGAAGTGCACGTCGTGCGTCGCGTCGCCGGCTACAAGAAGATCCGCTACTACACGCACGAGAACATCGGCTACGGGCCGGTCACCTTGCCCGACCAGGAGATGCACACCAGTGCGCTGTGGTGGCAGTTGCCGCAGGAAACCCTCGATGCGCGTTTCGCCTCGCGGCAGGATGCGCTCGACGGGTTCCTGGGGGCGGCGTACGCATTGCATGTCGTCGCGAAGGTCGCGGTCATGGCCGATGCGGCCGATTTGCAGAAGGCCGTCGGCAGCGGCGACGGCGCGTGGTTCGCCACCGCCGATGGCCGGGGGCGCGGGCAGTTGCGCAGCACCGATGGCAGCGTCGCCGATCCGAACGTCCACGATCGCTTCGTGCCGACGGTCTATCTCTACGACAACTACCCCGGCGGCGTGGGCCAGAGCGAACCCCTGTGGCGTCGCCAGCACGAGCTCGTCGTCCTCGCGCGTGAACTGATTGAACGCTGCGATTGCAAGGCCGGCTGCCCCGCGTGTGTCGGGCCCGTCCTCGAAATGCAGGAAGCCACCGTCGATTCGCCACGCGCGCTCGCGCTGCGCGTGCTCGGCGCGCTGGAGGCGGCATGAGCCTCACGCTCGAAAAGCTGCAACGACTCAAGCGCCAAGCCGGTGGCGATATCGCAGCTCGCGAACCGGCACTAACGGACGCATCCCGACCGCAAGCCACTCCCCGCACGGGGAGCGGTTCGGGTGGCGTTCTCGACGCCAACGCTTCCATCGAACAATTGCGGCGATTGCTGCGCGTGCGCGCGCCGACCCCGATCGGCCCCGCGCCTTCCGTCGACCGCACCCTGCCCGGCATCGAAATCGCCCCCGGCCTGCACCTGCGCGAAGAACACGTCCCCGACGATGCGCTCCCCGATGCGTTCTGCGGCGCCTTCGACCGGAAGGACGCGCTCGACCCCGCGCGCATGCTGTTCTTCGACACCGAAACCACCGGCCTGGCCGGCGGCACGGGCACGCGTGCCTTCATGATCGGCGCGGCCGACTGGTGCGACGGCGCGCTGCGCATCCGCCAGCTCACGATGCGCACGATGGCGGCGGAGACCGCGATGCTCGATGCGTTCCGCGCGTGGGTCGCGCCCGACACGGTGCTCGTCAGCTACAACGGCAAGTGCTACGACGCGCCCCTGCTCGCCACGCGTTATCGCCTCGCGCGCCAATGCAATCCCCTCGCCGGGTTAGCCCACGTCGACCTGCTCTATCCCACGCGTCGTCGGTATCGCGGCGTCTACGAAAACTGCCGCCTGGCCACGATCGAACGCCAGGTGCTCCGCATCGTGCGTGAAGACGACCTGCCCGGTTCCGAAGCACCGGCCGCATGGTTGTCGTTCCTGCGCGGCGGAAGCGCGCAAACGCTGCGCCGCGTGCTTGCGCACAACCACCAGGATGTCGTGTCGCTCTCGCGATTGCTGCGTCATCTGAGCCTGGCCGGCGCGCAAACCTGAGGGTCGTCCCCATTCACCGAAAACCGCGACGGACGGTCGTCCTTCGTGCGCCGATCGTGCCGTTCGACTGGCTGCGACTCCCGTCGCGATCACTCCGTAGGGGCACGACCATGGCACTCGATCCGCATCGCACGCGAAAGCGCGTCGCAGTCTTCCTGTTATCCGCCGTCCTCGCACCGTCGGCCTTCGCCGCGGCGATCAAGGGCGCCATCTTCACGACGGACACCGACGGTAACGTCAACGTCAACCAGTACGACGCCAAGGAAGACGTCTACCTCAACGGTGGGCCGACCAATGCCAATTGCGATGCCGCGGCGATTCCCGACGGCACCTATGTCTTCCAGGTCACCAACCCGTCCGGCACGGTGCTGCTGAGTAGCGACACCATCGACCACCGTGAGTTCACCGTGGTGGGCGGGGTGGCCCAGTCCGCGATCGACCACGCCGTCGATACGGTCGACCCGCCTTGCTCGGGCGTCCGCGTGCAACTGGCACCCTTCGACAACACGCCGAACAACGGTGGCGTCTACAAGGTCTGGATCACGCGCAAGTCGGACTACGAGGCCAACGGGAACTCGTTCAAGCCCAGCGACACCAAGACCGACAACTTCCACGTCAAGCTGCCGGCCGAACAACCCGAGACGGCCGACATCAGCATCTACAAGTTCTACGACGCCAACGGCAACGGCGACTGGGATGCGGATGAAGTGCCGCTGTTCGGGTGGTTGATGACCCTCGGCGACAGCAACGGCGGCTCCGGCGCAGCGCTGACGCAATCGCCCGACGGCATCGTGAGCGTGACCGGCCTGGACCCGACGCTGACCTACTCGGTCACCGAAGGCCTGGGCGGCGGCACGTGGCATCAGTCCGCCTCCATCGTCAACGGAACAGGGACGGCCACGCCGACCAATCCGGTCACGGGCCTGACCCTCACCGTGGGCCAGACCACCATCGTGGAGTTCGGCAACTACTGCGACTGCAAGAGCGGCGGCAAGCCGAAGTCCTGGTGGATCACCGCGGCCGGGCAGACGAAGGTCAACGATGGCGCGACGATGAACCCCGAGTTCAACGCGCTCAACCAGTTGAACCTGCGTTCGTCCAGCGGCAGCAACTGGAACCTGACGACCAACCTGGCCACGCCGACGCAAGCGCAGAACTGGACGACGTTCGTCAATTGGGTCAACAACGCGAGCACGACCAACATGGCCTATGCGTTGTCCCGCCAGTTGGCGATCCTGCGGCTCAACCTCGACGCCGGCTACGTCGGCGGGGCGAACTTCTACAAGCCCGCGAACGAGTCGATCACGGCGCTGTTGAACGAAGCCAATGCCGCCCTGCTTGCCGACGGCAACACGCCCGTGGGCGATCCCAACCGCGCAGCGCAGGAGCAGCTGCTCGCCTGGATCACGGAGATCAACAGCGGCACGGTCACGGTGATCAAGCCCACGCCCTGCCCGTTCAAGTTCTCCCTGCCTCCGCCGACCTGATTCGAGGCAGGTACACAGCGTGACCCCGCGGCCCCGGATCCAACCCGGGGCCGCGGCTTTATGCACGGATCGTTTCCGGGCATCCTGCGTGCACTCCCGCAGGGGCTTGCCATGACCGGACACGACGCGCGCGACGACGGCGGCTCCACGCTGCCCCGCCACACCACGCCCACGTGGGAAGTCGAACTGCTGATCTCCGGCGTCGCGGTGTTCGCGATGCTGCAACTGCCCGAACTGCTCGATGGCTACATCCTCGACTGGGCGCCGCGCCTGGTCGACCGCTGGGCCAAGCTGCTGTTCGTCATCTACGTCTACGCCAAGAGCGCGGCGCTGATCCTGGCCGTCACCTTCGTGATCCACCTGTTGTTGCGTGCGCGCTGGATCGCGCTGGTCGGCATGTGGTCGATCTATCCCAAAGGCGTGGACTGGAACAACTTCCGCCTCGGGCCCAACGCGCGCGAGTTCGAAAGCAAGCGCCTGGGCCGCATGGAGGATGCGATCGATCGCGCGGACAACAAGGCGACGATGGTGTTCGCGATGGGCGTCGTGTTGGCCTCCATCCTGTGCGTGATCACCCTGATCGTCGGCTCGGTGGTCTCGGTCTCGTGGCTGCTGGAATCGCGCATGGGCGTGCATGCCGATACGCGCTGGATCATGTGGACGGCGGCGTTCGCGATGGTCCCCTACGGGCTCGCGGTCGCCGTCGACCGGCGCTTCGGCGAGCGCATGCAACCCGGCCGATTCGGCACGCGCGTCCTGCGCGGCGTGCTCGGCTTCTATTCCCGGATCGGCGTGGGCATGGCGAACAACCCGGCGCTCGCGTTGCTGGCGAGCCATCGGGGCCGGCGCAAGACGATCCTGCTGATCGCCACGATCTTCATGATCGCGACGATCGCCGCGTCGACGAGCTACTTCATCGCGCGTAATCCCGATGCCTACGGCAGCTACGATTCCTTCCCCGACGAAGACGAACTGCCGACGCGCTCGGTGGACGCCTCGCACTACGACGATCGCCGCGACGCGCTGCGCAGCCCGATCACGCCCTTCATCCAGTCGATGGTGGTGATCGGCCCTTACGTGCAGTTGATCGTGCCCTGGGTGCCCGATCGCGACGGCCCGGCATTGGATGCGCGCTGCGGCACGCTGCCCGAAGATGCGCAAATCAAGTGCTACGCCGAGCACGTGCGTCCGGTGACGCTCGACGGCAAGCTCATCGCACCGGTGTTCGACATCGGCGAAGACGCGCGCACCAATCGCCCTGCGATGGTCGCCATGATCGATGTGCGCCATCTGCCGCAGGGCCGCCATGTTCTGGGCATCACGCTGCCGCAACACGGCCGTCACGACCCCGCGCCGGACGCCGACTTCATCCCGTTCTGGCGGTGAGCGAAGACCCCGTCCCGCGCAAGATCCTGCACGTCGACATGGACGCGTTCTATGCGTCGGTCGAGCAGCGCGACGATCCGTCCCTGCGCGGCCGCCCGGTGGTCGTCGCGTGGCGGGGCGCGCGCTCGGTGGTGTGCGCGGCCAGTTACGAGGCGCGCAAGTTCGGCGTGCGTTCTGCGATGCCGGCGATGCGCGCCGAACGCCTGTGCCCGCAGGCCGTGTTCGTGCCGCCGGATTTCGTGCGCTACAAGGCCGTGTCGAAGCAGGTGCGCGACATCTTCGGCCGCCACACCGACCTGATCGAACCCTTGTCGCTCGACGAGGCCTACCTGGACGTCACCCACACCTTCACCGGCTTGCCGAGCGCGACCGCAACCGCGCAGGCGATCCGCGCGCAGATCCGCGAGGAGACCGAACTCACGGCGTCGGCGGGCGTCGCATCGAACAAGTTCCTCGCGAAGATCGCATCGGACTGGAACAAGCCCGACGGGCTGTTCGTGATCCGGCCGCACCAGGTCGACGCCTTCCTCGCGCCCCTGCCCGTCGGACGGCTGCCGGGCGTGGGCAAGGTGATGGAAGCCAAACTCGCCGAACTCGGTGTGTCGACCGTGATGGACTTGCGCGTCCTCGGCCCCGCGGCGCTCGAACAACGCTTCGGCCGATGGGGCCGGCGCCTGCACGAACTGGCGCACGGTATCGACGACCACCCGGTGCAATCCGAACGCCCGACGATGCAGATCAGCGCGGAAGACACGTTCGAACGCGACCTGCGCCTGCCGGAGATGGAAGACCACATTCGTCGCCTCGCCGAAAAAGCCTGGCGCGGTTACGAACGCGAGCGCGCACAGCCGCACGGCCGCATCGCGCGCACCGTCGTGCTCAAGTTGAAGACCGACGACTTCCGCACCCTCACGCGCAGCCTGACGCCTCCCGAGCCGCCGGGGTCGCTGGAAGCGGTCGCCGACATCGCGTGCGCGCTGCGTGAGCGCGTGGACCTGCCTTCACGCACGCGTTATCGGCTCGTCGGCGTGGGCTTGTCGGGCTTCATCGACGCCGACCGGCTGGCCACCGTGCAGACCGATCTGTTCGGCTGACCCGACCGTCACGGGCGCGGCCGCCACAATCAGGACCTTCCTTCAACCCGATCCCTCGTGCCGGCCGTCACCGTCCTCACCCTCAATTGCCACATGGGCTTCGATTTGTTCGGGCGCCGCTTCGTGCTGCCCGAATTGCGCGAAGCGGTGCGCACGGTGGGCGCCGACCTGGTGTTCCTGCAGGAAGTCCTCGGCGAGCACGAATTGCACAAGCGCCGGCAGGCGAAGTGGCCGGACACGCCGCAATACGAATTCCTCGCCGATTCGATCTGGTCGCATTCGGCGTACGGGCGCAACGCGGTCTATCCGCATGGCCATCACGGCAATGCGCTGTTGTCGAAGTACGCGATCCGCGCGTTCCGCAATTGCGACGTCTCGATCAGCGGACACGAAGAACGCGGTCTGCTGCATTGCCAGTTGCATGTCGACGACGGCCCGTTCTCCCTGCATGCGATCTGCGTGCACCTGGGCCTGCGCGAAGCGCACCGGCAGAAGCAACTGCGGCTGCTCTGCGAGATCGTGCACGACGCGATCCCGCGCGCGGCGCCGCTGATCGTCGCCGGCGACTTCAACGATTGGCGCGGCCGCGGCCATCCGGTCCTCGACAGTTGCGGGCTCACCGAAGTCTTCCTCGCCTCGCAGGGCAAGCATGCGCGGACATTCCCCGCGCGCTGGCCCCTGTTGCCGGTCGATCGTCTCTATGTGCGCAACGCGCGCGCGACCGAGGTCAAAGTCCTCGGCGGAAAACCCTGGACGCACTTGTCCGACCACGTGCCATTGATGGCCCGGGTGGCCTGGTGAGCCTGGGGTGGCGAAGGCCGCGCGCGCCGGGGCCCTGGCGTCCCGGCAATCGCGTGCAACTGCTGGAGAACGGCGAAGGGTTTTTCCCGCGCGCCTTCGCGGCGATCGCCGCCGCGCAACGCGAGGTCATCGTCGAGACTTTCATCCTGTTCGAGGATCGCATCGGCCACGACCTGCAACGCGCGCTGATCCAGGCAGCGAACCGCGGCGTGCGCGTGGAGATCACCGTCGATGGTTACGGTTCGCCCGATTTCTCGCCGACCTTCCTTTCCGAACTGGTGGCTGCCGGCGTGCACGTGCATATGTTCGATCCGCATCCGGGCTGGCTCGGCGTGCGCGTCAACGTGTTCCGCCGCCTGCATCGCAAGCTGCTGATCGTCGATGGCACGCGCGCGTTCATCGGCGGCATCAACTATTCGGTCGACCATCTGGCGGAAACCGATCCCGAAGGGAAGCAGGATTACGCTGTGGAGATCGAAGGTCCGGTCGTCGGCGACATCCTGAGCTTCGCGAAGGCCGCGCTCGCGGGAGACGGCACGGGCGAGCGTTGGGTGCATCCGGCGATCGACCCGGCGCAAGCGCACGCAGGCGACGCGCAAGTGCGGTTCGAACTGCGCGACAACCATCGACGCCGCACCTCGATCGAACGCGAATACCGGCGCGCGATCCGCGAAGCCAGGCACGAGATCCTGATCGCCAACGCGTATTTCTTCCCCGGCTGGGGCTTCCTGCGCGAATTGCGCCGCGCCGCCCGCCGCGGCGTGCACGTCACCCTGCTCGTCGCCGCCGAATCCGACACGCCCATCGCCCACCCCGCCACGCGCACGCTCTACCGCCATCTGCTGCGCGCGCACGTGGACATCGTCGAGTATTGCGAGCGGCCTTTCCACGGCAAGGTCGCGATCATCGACGGGACGTGGGCGACCATCGGTTCGAGCAACCTCGATCCGCTGAGCCTGGCCTTGAATCTGGAAGCGAACGTCTTCGTGCGCGACGCAGCCTTCGCTGCGCAACTGCGCGCAAGCCTGGACGCATTGCGGCAACGGCAATGCCACACGGTCGACGCCACGTCCCTCGGCAAACGCAACTGGTGGACCGGGCTCTCGCGGCCGCTGTTGTTCCATGTGCTGCGCCGGTTTCCGCGGTGGGCGGGCCTGTTGCCCGCGCACACGCCGCAACTGGTGCACGTCACCGCGCCGGTGGACGCACCGTGACGCGACGCAGGCGCTGGTTCGCGCGCGCCAAACGTGTGCTCTTCGTCGCCTTCCTGTGCGGCGTGGCCTGGTTGTTGTGGCATGCGGCCCAATCGATCGACTGGCGCGCGGTCGGCGTGGTGCTGCGCAATCTCGATGCGCGCGCACTCGCCACCGCGCTCGCGCTCACCGCCACCAGCTTCCTGCTCTACACCGGCTACGACCTGGCGGCGCGCCGCTACGCGGGGCACGAGGTACCGACCGGGCGCGTCATGTTGATCTCCTTCATCGCCTATACCTTCGCGTTGAACATCGGCGCGGCAGTGGGCGGCGCAGGATTCCGGTTGCGCATGTATGCGCGGGAGGGCGTGCCGCTCGGACGGATCACGCGCGTGATCGCGTTCTGCATCGCCACCAACTGGATCGGCTACTTCGTACTCGCAGGCGCGTTGTTCGCCAGCGGTGCGATCGTGCCGCCGGCCGATTTCCGCGTGCATGCATTCGGATTGGGCACCGGTGCCGGCCTGCGTGCGGTGGGCGTGGCGATGCTCGGCATCGCCGTGGGCTACGTCGTGGCGTGCATCACCACGCACGGACGCATCTTCCACGTACGCGGCCATCACTTCCGGTTTCCCACACCGCGCCTGGCGCTGTTGCAGATCGCGATGGCGACCACGAACTGGGCGCTGATGGGGCTCACCGTCGCCTGCTTCCTCCCCCATGTGGGGGATGCGCAGGTCATCGCGGTATTGCTGCTTGCGTCGGTCGCCACGGCGATCGCGCACATTCCCGCAGGGATCGGCGTCGCCGAAGCGGTCTTCATCGCCGTGCTTGGGGATCGCGTGCCTCCGGCGCAGTTGATCGGCGCGCTGATCGCGTATCGCGCGTGCTATTTCCTCGCACCGTTGATGGTCGCCACCCTCGCCTACGCCGGCCTGGAACTGATCAGGCGGCCGACATCCACATCTCCCTCCGTTGCGAAGCAGTAGGGTCTTCGTAACGAAGGAAGCCGCGATTCACCGTCGAACCCGATGGACGCCCATGGACCAGATGCCGAGCGACCCGCCGGGGAAGGCAACTGGCTGCGGCGCGTGCACGCCTTCGATTGGGCAGCGACCCCGCTCGGGCCGCTGACCAACTGGCCGCACGCGCTGCGCACGGCGCTGCAGTTGCACGAAACCGAGATCGACCACCTGCGCCGCCTGCAGAAACTGAGCACGCGCCTGGTGCGCGATGACGAAGACGAAGATCAATTGCTCGAAGACGTCCTCGGCGCGGCGGTGCTCGTCGCCGGCGCGCAGAGTGGCGAGCTGCGGATGGTGCGCGAAGACGGCGGGCTGGATCTGATCGCCAGCCATGGCTTCGAGGACAGCTTCCCCGACTTCCATCACGCGAGCGAAGCCAGGGCACTTGCCGAAGAGTGCGCACACACCGCGCGCCGGCTGATGGTGGACGACGTGGTGCTCTCGTCCTTCTTCGACCCGGACACCCGCAGCGCCCTGGCCGCGAGCGGCATCCGCGCGATCCAGGCCGCGCCTTTGCTGGCGCGCGACGGGCGCGTCCTCGGCGTGCTGACCACGCACCACCGCGAGGGCGTGCCCGGCGAACGCGACTTGCTGCTGCTCGACCTGCTCTCGCGCCAGGCCGCCGACTGGATCGAACGCGCGCACGCCGCCGACAAGCTCGAAGACAGCGAGCGACGTCTTCGCACGATCCTGCACCAGACCGTCGCCGGCATCCTCGTCGCCGACAGCGACGGACGCATGACCTACGTCAATCGGTGCTGGTGCCGGATGCTCGGGTATCGCGAAGAGGAGTTGATCGGTAAGCACCTGGTGGAGATCACCGACCCCGAATCGTTCGACCGCACGCACGAGGCGCTGCGGCGTCTGGAAGGCGGCATGCCGAGCCTCACGATCGAGAAATGCTATCGCCGCAAGGATGGCACGCCCTTGTGGGGCAGCTCGAGCGTGAGTGCGATGCGCGGACCGGATGGCCGATACGAAGGCCTGGTCGCCGTCGTCATCGACATCGGCGAACACAAGCACCTCGAACAATCCTTGCGCGACCAGGCCGATCGCCTCGAACTGGCGCTGCAAACCGGCCGCCTGGGCACCTGGCACCTGGACCTGCTCACTCTGGAAACGCAGGCATCGGACCAGTGCAAGGCCAACTTCGGCCTGCAGCCGCACGAAACCCTCAATTTCCACCGCGCCTTCGAGGAGCTGATCCATCCCGAGGACCGCGATGCGATGCGCGCGGCGCTGACGCAAACCATCACCGCGCACGCCGACTACGACGCCGACTTCCGCGTGGTGTGGCCCGACGGCAGCGTGCACTGGATCGTTTCGCGCGGGCGCGCGGTCTACAACACCGAGGGACGCGCGGTGGCGATGACGGGCGTGAACTTCGACGACACCGAACGCCGCGCCGCGATGGACCGACTGCGCGAAAACGAAGCGCAGTTGCGGCGCACGGTCGAGGACGCGCCGCTCGCGCTGTGCCTGCACGCGGAGGACGGCGAGATCCTCAACCTCAGCCGCCACTGGACCGAGCTGACCGGCTACACGAAGAACGATCCGGCGGTCCTGCAGGAATGGTTGCGTCGCGCCTACGGCATCCGCGATGGCGAATTCCGCGAAGCGATCGAACGCATCTTCGGCGCCGACCATGCGATGGTGCAGACCGACATCGAAATCCTCACGCGCAACGGCCAGCCGCGCACGTGGAGCCTCAATGCCTCCTCGCCCGGCCTGCTGAAAGATGGACGCCGCTACGTGGTCGCGATGGCGCTGGACATCACCGAACGCAAGCGCGCCGAAGCCCTGATGCGCCGATCCGCGGCGCGCGCCGCGTTCCGCGTGTCGTTGAGCGATCTGTTGCGGCCGTTGTCGGATCCGGCGCAGATCCAGTGCACGGCGGCGACCGCGCTGTGCGAACACCTCGGCGCGGACCGCGCCCTGTTCGCCGAAATGTCGGACGACGGTCAGATCGCGCAGGTCCACACCGATCATTTCCTCGAAGGCGTGCCGACGAATGGAAACGGCCATGCGCTCGCCGCCTTCGGCGAGGAGACGGGCCAACGCCTGCGCGCCGGCCGCACGGTGGTGCTCGATGATGCACATGCCTCCAGCACGCTCGGACAGCCGCAGCGCGATGCCTACGAACACATGCAAGTGCGCGCGCACGTCAGCGTTCCGCTGGTGAAGCGTTCCCGCCTGTCCGCTTTGTTGAGCGTGCACCAGGCCACGCCGCGGCTGTGGGCCGGCGACGAGATCGCGCTGATCGAAGAAACCGCCGAGCGCACCTGGGCCGCGATCGCGCGCGCCCGCGCCGAGGCCGCGGTGCGCGAAAGCGAGGCGCGGCTGAATGCCGAACTCGCCGATGCCACGTTGCTGCAGAGCATCAGCGCCGAACTCGTGCACGAGGAAAGCGAAGACGCGCTGTACGAAAGCATCGTCTCCGCGGCGATGGCGATCATGCGTTCGCAATTCGCCGTGCTGCAGCGGCTGCATCCGGAACGCGGCAACGGCGGCGCGCTGGAATTGCTGGCCTCGCGCGGCTTCACCCCGCAGTCGACGACCGAGTGGACGTGGATCGACGCCGGCCCCGCCTCGCAGAGCTGCAGCGCGCAGGCGATGCGCGCCGGACAACGCATGGTCCTGGAGGATGTGGCGCACAAGGCGTCGATGGAAGGCTCGGCCGACCTGGACCGCTATCGCCGCACGGGCATCGCCGCGGTGCAGAGCACGCCCCTGTTCGCGCGCGACGGGCAGATCGTCGGCATGATTTCCACGCACTGGACGCGCCCGCACATGCCGGCCGAGCGCGACCTGCGCCTGCTCGACATCCTCGCGCGCCAGGCCGCCGACCTGATCGAACGCCGCCAGGCCCTGGAAGACCTGCGCGCGAACGACCGCCGCAAGGACGAATTCCTCGCCACGCTCGCGCACGAACTGCGCAACCCGCTCGCGCCCCTGCGCAATTGCCTGCACATCCTGCGCGCGACCGAAGGCGAAGACGCGCAACTGCACAAACTGCACGGGATGATGGAGCGGCAGGTCTCGCACATGATCCGCCTGGTCGACGACCTGATGGAGGTCTCGCGCATCACGCGTGGCGAGATCGAATTGCGCAAGCAACGCGTGACCATGCGCGATGTCCTGGAAGGCGCCATCGAAACCAGCCGGCCGCTGCTCGAACAGGCGAACCATCATTTCCACGTCGAAGCCACCGCCGAGGCGCTGCCGCTCGAAGCCGATCCGATGCGGCTGGCGCAGGTGTTCACCAATTTGCTCAACAACGCGGCGAAGTACACGCCGGCCGGCGGCAACATCACGCTGCACGCGGCGCGCGATGGCGACATGGTGGAGGTGCGTGTTCGCGACGATGGCATCGGGCTGGCGGCGGAGATGCTGACGCAGGTGTTCGACATGTTCACGCAGAGCGAGCATGGCCGCGCGCATTCGCAGGGTGGGCTCGGGATCGGGCTGACCCTGGTGAAGAGCCTGGTCGAGCAACATGGCGGCACGGTGGAGGCGCGCAGCGCGGGGCTCGGGCAAGGGAGCGAGTTCGTCGTGCGTTTGCCTCTGGCGCCGGGTTCGCGGATCGAGGAAACGGGCGAGTGGCCGGTGGTGCGGCAGCGGCATGCGATGTCGATCCTGGTGGCCGACGACAATCACGAGAGTGCCGATTCGATGGCCTTGTTCCTGCAGATGCGGGGGCACGATGTGCGGACGGTCTACGACGGTCGCGCGGCGTTGGATGCGATCGCGGAGCGGCGGCCGGATGTGGTGTTGCTGGATCTGGGGATGCCGACGTTGGATGGGTATGAGACGTGTCAGCAGATTCGGGCGATGCCGGATGGGGACAAGATCGCGGTGATGGCGACGACTGGGTGGGGGTCGGATGCGGATCGGTTGCGGTCGGCGGCTTGTGGGTTCGATGCGCATCTGGTGAAGCCGGTGGATCCTGGGTTGTTGTTGGCTCGGTTGGATGCGTTGCACTGACCGCTTGCTCGAAACCACTTGGCGCGTCGCCCGAACGTGAGTAGTTCCAAATTTTTTTGGGAAAAAAATTTGAAACTACTCACGCTGGGGCATCACCTTTCGAACGTTGGCTCTCGATTGGGGGATTCGCCCGGGCATTCGTTTTGCCGGTGCGAAGCGCGCTTCGCACTGTCCCGATCGTTGTCGATAAACTCCGAAGCCATGCCGCTGCGCCCGCCCCAAGATCCCGACCTGCTCCGCCGCCTGTTGCGCGCGAAGGACCGCATGGACGCGTCTTCGCACGAGGAATGGCCGGTGGAGCGGCTGTCGCAGGTCAGCGCGGTTTCGGAGGCGCATTTCGCGCGGTCGTTCAAGGAAGCGTTCGGGGTCCCGCCGCATCGGTATTTGCTGACGCGACGGATCGAGCGCGCAACGGCGTTGCTGCGCGAGACGGAGTTGTCGATCACCGACATCGCCTTCCAGACCGGGTGGAGCAGCTTGGGGACGTTTGGGCGCACGTTCCGCGACATCACCGGGGAAAGCCCGGGGGCGCTGCGGTTACGGGAGCGGGCTGCGTCGCATGCGCCGGAGGCGGTGCCGGTATGTCATCTGAAGGCCGCGCAGCGGCCGGGGCTCACGATCGCAGTTTCGGAGAAGCGCCGCCGCGAGGCGGGCCGTAGGATCGCCGCACCTACCAAGGAGGTCACATGAACCAGGGTGTCGGAGTCGTTGGGCTTTACGTGCGCGACCAGGAAGAAGCGCTGCAGTTCTATGTCGACAAGCTCGGATTTCGCGTGCACACCGATGCGCGCAACGGCGATTATCGGTGGCTGACGGTGCAGCATCCGGAGCAACCGTCGTTCCAGTTGGGCTTGTTCGCACCGCAGGCGCCGGTGCTCGATGAAGCCACGGCGCAAAGCGTGCGCGAGATCGTCGCGAAGGGCGCGATGCCGCCGCTGGTGCTGGTCGTCGACGACTGCCGCAAGGCCCATGCGCGCATGCGCGACAAGGGCGTGGAATTCACGCAGGAACCCACGGAACAATACGGTGCCGTCGACGCGGGCTTTCGCGATCCCTCGGGCAACGGCTGGAAGATGATCGAAGCCCGCGGGTGAAGCCTGCCCACGCACCAACGAAAACGGGCCCCGAAGGGCCCGTTTTCTTTTCCAGCGATGCGCGCGGCGATTACTCGGCCGTGACGCCCTCGCCTTCTTCGACGGCCTTCATCGACAGGCGGATGCGGCCCTGCTTGTCGACTTCGAGGACCTTGACCTTCACCACGTCGCCTTCCTTGAGCTTGTCGCTGACCTTCTCGACGCGCTCGTTGGAAATCTGCGACACATGGACCAGGCCGTCCTTGCCCGGCAGGATCGTCACGAACGCACCGAAGTCCATCAGCTTGACGACCTTGCCCTCGTAGATGCGACCGGGCTCGACGTCGGAGGTGATCTGCTCGATGCGCGACTTGGCGGCCTGCGCGGCGGCGGCGTTGACCGATGCGATGACGATCGTGCCGTCGTCCTGGATGTCGATCTGCGTGCCGGTTTCCTTCGTGATCGCCTGGATCGTCGAACCGCCCTTGCCGATGACTTCGCGGATCTTGTCCGGATGGATCTTCATCGTCAGCAGGCGCGGCGCGAACTCCGAGAGCTCACCGCGCGGCGTGGTGATGGCGTTGGCCATCTCGCCGAGGATGTGCAGGCGGCCGGCCTTCGCCTGCGCCAGCGCGACCTTCATGATCTCTTCGGTGATGCCCTGGATCTTGATGTCCATCTGCAGCGCCGAAATACCGTTCTGCGTACCGGCGACCTTGAAGTCCATGTCGCCGAGGTGGTCTTCGTCACCGAGGATGTCGGACAGGACGACGTACTGCTCGCCTTCCTTCACCAGGCCCATCGCGATACCCGCGACCGGCGCCTTCACCGGCACGCCGGCGTCCATCAGCGCGAGCGAGGAACCGCACACCGAGGCCATCGACGAGGAACCGTTGGATTCGGTGATTTCCGACACGATGCGGATGGTGTACGGGAACTCTTCCATCGACGGCATCACGGCGAGCACGCCGCGCTTGGCGAGGCGGCCGTGGCCGATTTCGCGACGCTTCGGGCCCATCATGCGGCCGGCTTCACCGACCGAGTAAGGCGGGAAGTTGTAATGGAACAGGAAGTGTTCCTTGTACTCGCCGGCGACGGCATCGATGATCTGGCCGTCGCGCGCGGTGCCGAGCGTGGCGACCACGATCGCCTGCGTCTCGCCGCGGGTGAACAGCGAGGAGCCGTGCGTGCGCGGCAGGATGCCGACCTGCGAGTTGATCGGGCGGACGGTGTCGAGCGCGCGGCCGTCGATGCGGACCTTCGAGGACAGCACCGAGTTGCGCATGGTGTTGTATTCGAGTTCGCCGAATTCCTTCGCGAAATCGCCCTGCTGCCAGCCTTCGGCTTCGGCGCGGCCCGTCAGCGCGGTCCACGTGTCCTTCTTGATCGCGGAGATCGCGTCCTTGCGCTCGCCCTTGTGGCGGATCTGGTAGGCCTGCGAGAGCTGCGTGCCGCACGCTTCCTGGATCGCGGAGATCAGCGCGGCGTTCTTGGCCGGCGCGGTCCACGTCGAGGCCTTGGTGCCGGCTTCGACGGTGAGCTCGTTGATCGCGTTGATGACCTTCTGCATTTCGCGATGGCCGAACATCACCGCGCCGAGCATCACGTCTTCAGAGAGTTCCTTCGCTTCGGACTCCACCATCAGCACGGCGTTGGACGTGCCGGCGACGACGAGTTCGAGTTCGGAATCGACGAGCTCGCTCGTCGAGGGATTGAGGATGTACTGGCCGTTCTTGTAACCGACCTTGGCGGCGCCGATCGGGCCCTGGAACGGCGTGCCGCCCAGCGACAGCGCGGCCGAGGCGCCGATGAGCGCGGCGATGTCGCCGTCGACTTCCGGATTCAGCGACATCACCGTCGCGATGATCTGGACTTCGTTCTTGTATTCCTCGGGGAACAGCGGGCGGATCGGGCGGTCGATGAGACGCGAGATCAGCGTTTCCTTCTCCGTCTGGCGGCCTTCGCGCTTGAAGAAGCCACCGGGGATGCGGCCGCCGGCGTAGAACTTTTCCTGGTAGTCGACGGTGAGCGGGAAGAAGTCCTGCCCCTCGCGCGCCGACTTGGCGGCGACGGCGGTGACCAGCAGTACGGTGCCATCGATCTTGACGACGACGGCGCCGGAGGCCTGGCGCGCGATCTCGCCGGTTTCGAGGGTGACCTCGTGCTTGCCGTACTGGAAGGTCTTGGTGATTTTCGCCACGGGTGTATTCCTTGGATGTTGCTAGCGGATGGACCTCAACCGACCCTTGCCGGTTGCGGCTGGCGCCATGGCGGCGCCAAAAACAAAACCGCGGCGCATCGCTGCGCCGCGGTTGTGGTATCGCTTATCGGCGCAGGCCGAGCTTCTCGATCAGGGCCTTGTAGCGCTCGTTGTCCTTGCGCTTGAGGTAGTCGAGGAGGCTGCGACGACGATTGACCATCATCAGCAGGCCACGACGGCTGTGGTGATCCTGCTTGTGGGTCTTGAAGTGGCCCGTGAGCTGCTCGATGCGGGCCGTGAGCAGGGCGACCTGGACTTCCGGCGAACCGGTGTCGTTGTCGCCGCGCTTGTGTTCGCTGATGACTTTCGCGGAATCGATGGACATTGCTTGCTAACTCCTGGATGCGAGGCTTGCAGGAACGCCCGGAATGTCGCGACCGGAGCGCACCGCGTGCCCGCCTGTTGTGGGGACGATGGTGGTGTTGCGGGTGGATCGAATAGCCGCGGGATTGTAAGCCTCGCGGGCCTTTCAGGACAAGGGTTTAGGCGCGCCCGCCGCGGGTTGGCCGAGGGCCGCGGCCCATGTGAACAGGCGCTGCGGACGCAGCCGCCCGTCCCCATCGAGTTCGCCCAGGCCCAGCGCCCGTCCGGACTCGTCGTACACCGCGACGCTGCCGGGCATCGCACGGAAGCCCTCGACGGCCTGGCCACGCGCGAGCCGATGGGCCTGTGCGTCCGTGACGCGCAGGCCCGGCCATGCGGCCATTCCGGTTTCGATCGGCAGCAGGCAGGCATCGAGCATGCGTTGGCCGCGCTCGGCGAGCTCCTGCAGGGCTTCGAGCGTCCACATGCGCGGGTCGCGGAAGGGATCGACCCACAGGCGACGCAGCTCCGCGACGTGGGCGCCGCAACCGAGGGCTTCGCCCAGGTCGCGCACGAGGCTGCGCACGTAGGTGCCCGAGCCGCATTCCACGTGCAGGCGCAGCAGCGGCAGTTGGCCGTGCAGCAGGTCGGCGGAGGAAATCAGGTCGAAGGCGTGGACGTCGACCGGGCGCGGCTCGACTTCCACCACTTCGCCACGGCGCGCCCGCGCGTAGAGCGGCTCGCCGCCGCGCTTGAGCGCCGAATAGATCGGCGGGCGCTGCATCTGCGCGCCGGTGAGCGTGCGAAGCGCGGCGTCGAGCTGCGCAATCGTGAGGTCGGGGACCGGCCGCTCGCGCAGGGCCTGGCCTTCGGCGTCGTCGGTATCGGTGGTGATGCCCAGGTGCGCGACGGTCTCGTAGGCCTTGCGCGCGCCCAGCAGGCCGCCGGCGATCTTGGTCGCTTCGCCGAAGCACACCGGCAGCAAGCCGGTGGCGAGTGGATCCAGGCTGCCGGTGTGGCCGGCCTTGTCGGCGTTGAACAGGTGCCGCACGCGCTGCAGGGCCTGGTTGGAACTCAGGCCCCGGGGCTTGTCGAGCAACAGGATTCCGTCGAGCTTCCGAAACGATTTCTTCGGACCCGGCGGCGACTTCAAGCGGCTCAGGCCTCGTCGCCCGTGGTTGGGGCGTCGCGCAGGAGCTGGTCGATGCGCTCGCCCTTGTCGACCGAATCGTCGTAATGGAAATGCAACTCGGGCACGTGGCGCAACTTCATCGCGCGGCCCAGCTGGTACCGGATTTCCGGGGCGATCGCCTTCAGCGCCTTCACCGTTTCCTTCGCCTTTTCAGGCTGCAGGACGGTGACGAACACTTTCGCGTGCGCCATGTCGCGCGTGACCTCCACGTCGGAGACGCTGGTCGAGCCCAGGCCGTGCTCGCGCACGGCGTGGTGGACCAGCGTGCCCAGCTCGCGACGGAGCTGGGCAGCGACGCGATCGGTGCGATGGAAGCTTTTCTGCGCCATGGCGACTGCAGGCACGCCTTACAGCGTGCGCTGCACCTCGATGCGTTCGAAGCATTCGATCTGGTCGCCGGCCTTGACGTCGTTGTAAGCCTTGACGCCGATGCCGCACTCGGTGCCGTTGCGCACTTCGTCGACGTTTTCCTTGAAGCGGCGCAGCGATTCCAGTTCGCCTTCGAAGACCACGGTGTTGTCGCGCAACACGCGGATCGGCTTGGAGCGCTTGACCACGCCCTCGATGACCATGCAGCCGGCCACCGCGCCGAACTTGGAGCTGCGGAACACATCGCGCACCTGCGCGATGCCGATGATCTCTTCGCGGATCTCCTTGCCGAGCACGCCCGAGGCGATCTGCTTCACCTGGTCGATGACGTCGTAGATGATCGAGAAGTAACGCAGGTCGACGCCGTTGGATTCGATCACCTTGCGCGCCGAGGCATCGGCACGGACGTTGAAGCCGATGACCGTCGCCTTGGAGGTCGCCGCCAGCGTGGCGTCGGACTCGGTGATGCCGCCCACGCCGCCGCCGATCACGTTGATGCGGATCTGCGCGTTGGACAGGCCGGTGAGCGCTTCGCGCAGGGCCTGCACCGAACCCTGGACGTCGGCCTTGACCAGCAGGTTGAGCGTCTGCTGCGCAGCGCCCTCGCCCATCTGCGCCATGATGTCTTCCATGCGGTTGCCCGCCTGGCTGACGAGGCGCGTTTCGCGGCGCTTGGCGTCGCGCTGCTGCGCGACGTCCTTGGCCAGGCGTTCGTCTTCGACCACGGTGAAGTCGTCGCCGGCATCGGGCACGCCCGACAGGCCGAGCACCTGCACCGGGATCGACGGCGCCGCTTCCGGCACCTGCTTGCCCGTTTCGTCGAACAGCGCGCGCACGCGGCCGTACTGGATGCCGCACACCAGGTAGTCGCCCTTGCGGAGCGTGCCCTGCTGCACGAGCACCGTCGCGACCGGGCCGCGGCCCTTGTCGAGCGAGGATTCGATCACCGTGCCGCTGGCGCGGCCTTCGCGAACGGCCGTGAGCTGGAGCACTTCGGCCTGCAGCGAAATCGCATCAAGCAGGTCGTCGACGCCCTGGCCGGTCTTGGCGGAGAGCTCGACCATCTGCGTATCGCCACCGAACTCTTCAGCCACGATGCCCTGCGCGAGCAGGTCGTTCTTGATGCGCAGCGGATCGGCGCCGGGCTTGTCGACCTTGTTGACCGCGACGATCAACGGGACGTTCGCGGCCTTCGCGTGTTGCACCGCTTCGATCGTCTGCGGCATGACGCCGTCGTCGGCCGCGACCACGAGGACCACGATGTCGGTGATCTTCGCGCCGCGCGCACGCATCTGCGTGAACGCCGCGTGGCCCGGGGTGTCGAGGAAGCTGATCGTGCCGCGCGCGGTTTGCACGTGGTAGGCGCCGATGTGCTGCGTGATGCCGCCGGCTTCGCCCGCGGCCACTTTCGTGCGGCGGATGTAGTCGAGCAGCGAGGTCTTGCCGTGGTCGACGTGACCCATGATGGTGACCACCGGCGGGCGCGCTTCACGCAGGCCCTGCTGGTCTTCGGTGTGCGCGAGCAACACGTCTTCGACGTCGCCGGCATCCACGTGCACGGCCTTGTGGCCGAGTTCTTCGGTCACCAGCACCGCGGTGTCGTGGTCGATGGTCTGCGTGATCGTCGCCATGACGCCCATCTTGAACAGCTGCTTCACCACCTCGCCGCCCTTGAGCGCGAGCTTCTGGGCGAGGTCGCCCACGGTGATGGCGTCGCCGATGGCGATTTCGCGCACGATCGGCGCAGTCGGACGGGTGAAGCCGGTGCCGGTGCGCGACTGGTCGAGCGAGCGGCGCTGCTTCGGACGGCCACGCGAGGCACCGCGGCGCGCACGTTCCTGCGCGCTCAGGTGCAGCTGGCCGGCGAAGCGCGCGGCGTTGTCGTCGTCTTCGATCGACGTGACCATCGCGTGCGAGCCGCGATTCGGAGCGGCGTTGCCCTTGCCCTTGTGCGCGGCGGCCTTGTCGTCGACGCGCGGAGCGGCAGGCTTGGGATGGTGGCTGCCATGGTGGCCGGCCTTCGGCTTGGCCGATTCTTCGGCCACGACGGCTTCCGCGGCAGCGGCAGCGGCTGCGGCGGCAGCCTGGCGTTCGCGCTCGGCGGCTTCCTCTTCGAGGCGGCGGCGTTCATCCTGGTCGGCCTTGCGCTTGGCGTCGGTCTCGGCGAGGCGCTGCTGTTCGCTGAGGTTGCGCTGGCGCGATTCCTCGAGCTTGCGCAGGATCTCGGCGCGCTCGGGATCGGCCTGGGCGATCGCGGCCTGCGCGGCGGGCGAGCTGTCGACCGCCGGGGCGCCGTCTGCCGGCCGCGCGTAGGTGCGCTTCTGCCGGACCTCGACGGCCACGGTGCTCTTGGTGCGGCCGGAGGCGACCGTCACTTCCTGCACCTTGCGGCGGTTGAGCGTGATCTTCTTCGACGCGTCGCCTTCCTCGGCAGGGGCCTCGCCCTTGCCGTGCGTGCGCCGGAGGAAACCGAGGAGCTTCATCTTCTCGGTGCTGGTGACGACCTGGTCGGGACCGTTGAAGCTCATGCCCGCCTCGGACAGCTGCTCCAGCAGTTTCTCGACCGGTGTGTTCACCAGTTCGGCCAGCTTGCGGATGGTGGTTTGCTGCGACATTCGGTGTCCGTTGGTGGCCCGGGAAATCAAGCCCCGGGCTGGAAAGGGGGCGATTCTAGCGCGTGGGCCCGCAAGGGCCCGGCGCCGTCATTCGAACCAGTGCTTGCGCGCTTCCATGATCAGGGCGGCCGCGCGCTCGGCGTCCATGTCCTCGATGTCGGTGATCTCGTCGACCGCCATCTCGGCCAGGTCCTCGCGCGTGCGGATGCCGCGCGCGGCCAGCACGTAGGCCGTGGCTTCGTCCATGCCCGCCAGCGTGAGCAGGTCCTCCGCCGGCTGGTGTTCGTCGAGTTCCTCTTCGACCGCGAGCGCTTCGTTGAGCAGCGCATCGCGGGCACGGGCACGCAGTTCCTCGACGATGTCCTCGTCGAAGCCCTCGACCGCCAGCAGTTCGCCGACCGGCACGTACGCGATTTCCTCGACCGTGGTGAAGCCTTCGGACACGAGGATGCCGGCGATCTCTTCGTCGACTTCCAGCTTGTCCATGAACAGCTGGCGCGCGTTGGTCTGCTCGGCTTCGCTCTTGGCCTGCACCTGGTCGGCCGTCATCACGTTGAGCTGCCAGCCGGTCAGGCGACTGGCCAGGCGCACGTTCTGGCCGCCCTTGCCGATGGCCTGCGCGAGGCGGTCTTCGGCCACCGCCAGGTCCATCGAATGCTTTTCTTCATCGACGATGATCGACTGCACTTCGGCCGGCGCCATCGCGTTGATGACGAACTGCGCGCTGTTGTCGCTCCACAGGATGATGTCCACGCGCTCGCCGTTGAGCTCGTTGGACACGGCCTGCACGCGCGAACCGCGCATGCCGATGCACGCGCCGATCGGATCGGTGCGGTGGTCGTGCGCGAGCACGGCGATCTTGGCGCGATCGCCCGGGTCGCGGGCGCAGGCCTTGATCTCGACCAGGCCCTGGCCGACTTCCGGCACTTCGAGCTTGAACAGCTCGATCATGAATTCCGGCGCGGCGCGGCTGATGAACAGCTGCGGGCCGCGGGGTTCGCTGCGCACGTCGTAGAGGTAGCCGCGGACGCGGTCGCCGGCGCGCAGCACGTCGCGCGGGATGCCCTTGTCCTTCGGGATGAAGGCTTCGGCGTTGCCGCCGAGGTCGACGAAGATGTTGCCGCGCTCGGCGCGCTTGACGATGCCGGTGACCAGCTCGCCCACGCGATCCTTCCACGCATCGACGACCTGCGCACGCTCGGCTTCGCGCACGCGCTGCACGATGACCTGCTTGGCGGCCTGCGCGGCGATGCGGCCGAAGTCCGGATTTTCGATCTGTTCTTCGATGTAGTCGCCGACTTCGGCGCCTTCGCTTTCGTCGACCGCATCCATCAGGCGGACCTGGCGATCGGGCGATTCCATGACCACGTCGTCGGCCACCACTTCCCAGCGGCGGTAGGTTTCGTAGTTGCCGTCCTTCGGGTCGATCTGCACGCGCACGAGCACGTCCTGGTCGTGGTAGCGCTTTTTCGCGGCGGACGCGAGCGCGGCCTCGATGGCCTCGAAGATCACCGATTCCGGCACGCCCTTTTCGTTGGCGACGGCGTCGACGACAAGCAGGAGTTCTTTCGACATGTTGGTGTGTCTCTATGCGTCAATGTTGAAATTGTGGAGCGTTTTCATCGAAGCCCGCGCAATGCGCGTTACTTCCTGTTCGCTTTGTTCGCTTGTTTCTTGCCGGGCTTCTTCGGCGCCATGCCCAGCGCTTCCCAGTCGGGCACGAGCTTGGCCTTGTCGATGTTGTCGAAGGCCACTTCGACAGGCTGGCCGTCGACGTCGAAGACGATCGACTCGCCTTCGACCTTGTCGATGCGGCCCTGCAGGCGACGGCGGCCCTCCTGCGGAAGCTTCAAACCGACCTTCGCCGACTGCCCGGCGAAGCGCGCGAAATGCGAGAGCGCGAACAGCGGGCGGTCGATGCCGGGCGAGGACACTTCCAGCGTGTAGTTGCCGCTGATCGGGTCCTCGACATCCAGCTGCGCCGACACCTCGCGGCTCACCGCTTCGCATTCCTCGATGCCCACGTTGCGTTCGGCCGACTCGGCCTGCGGCACGTCGATGTACAGGCGCAGCACCGCCCCGCCCGGCGAAGGCAGGTATTCGGCGCCCAGCAGCTCCAGGCCCAACGACGCTACGGTCGGGGCGAGCAGCGCCGAGATTTCGTTCGCCTTGTCGGTCATAAAGTGCGGCCATCCTCGCGGCAATCCAATTGCCCTGGGTCCGGCCGGGGCCGGAAAACAACAAGGGGCCCGTCGGGCCCCTTGTCAGCAGCGGGAGCGTGCAAGGATGCAGGCCCCACTGGGATGTCGGCGCGGCGCGCCCGCGATGCGGGGCAGCCAGCGAGTAGCCCGGCGGTCTCCCTGAAAGAAAAAAGGCTCCGAGGAGCCCTTGATCGCCAGCGGAGACGCTGGTTGCGGAAGACGAGGTCTGCCGCCTGGAACGCCGCACAGTGTAGGCCCGAACGCCGGGGGTGGCAAGCGCAAGCGGCCGTGGCGCGCGGGCCGCCGGCCGCACCGGTTCAGCCGGCGCCCGGGAAAGTCAGAAGAAGGTCGATTCGACGGCGATCAGCGCCATCACCAGCAGCGAGAGCAAGGCGATGGCCCAGAGGGTTCCCGAGGTCGCGCTGTGGAAATCCGCGTCGCGCTCCTCCTCCAGCTCGGCGCGCAGCGAACGCCAGAGCCCGCCGTGGCGGCGAAGGACCACCTCCTGCCAGTTCGGAACTTCCTGCCGGCACGAGCCCAGCAAGGCGTAACGGCCGGTGATCGCACCGCTGGTCCAGGAGCGCGTATGGGGGTCGGCCACCGGGCAGTGCTGGAAGGCCCAGACCATGCCGTCGAAATCGCATCCAACGTACTCCGCCCAGGGCGGCGCGTGGAAACCGAAGGGACGGGCGCCGGCATGCCGGGCGCTGTTGGAGAGAGCGGAAGTGGCGGCATCGATTTGCATGCCGCAGATGTATCGAGTGCGATGCGCCAAGTGCATCGTCCCGAAGGGCAACAGGATGCGGGCATGGACGCGGGCGCTTCGGGCGCTGGCCGCGCCGCGCCGCCGTCAGCGCTTTTTCGCAGCGGCTTTGCGCGCCTTCTTCGCCTTGGTCGCCGCAGTTCTTGCAGTTGCGCGGGTGTCGTACGCCACGGGCGCTTCCATGACTCGCGCGCGCCCCGCCTCCGATCGCTTGTCCCGAGCGCCCGACGACGCGGGCGCGTTGGCGACGATTTGCAGGCGGAAGCCGAGCGTGTCGAGCACGCGCGCGAGCGTGTCGAACGCGGGGTTCCCATCTTCGGCGAGCGCCTTGTAGAGGCTCGCGCGCGTCAGCCCCGTGCGCGTGGCGAGTTCGCTCATGCCGCGTGCGCGGGCGACTTCGCCGATCGCCTTGAGGAAGAGCGCGGTGCCGCCTTCTTCGAAGCAATCGGTGAGGTAGTTGGCCATGACGTCGTCGCCTGCGAGGTAGCGGCCGACATCGAAACGCGCGGTGCGAAGCGTTTGGCTGTTGCTGGTCATTGCATCCTCCTTGTTCCGTGGATCACGGCGGCCATCGCCTGCGCACGCAGGATGTCGCGCGACTGCGACGATTTGTCTCCGCCGATCAGCAACACGGTGACCGTGCTGCCCTGTTGCGTGAAATAGAGCCGATATCCCGGCCCGCTGTGGACCCTCGATTCGACGACGCCGCCACCCACCGGTTTGCAATCGCCGAAGTTGCCTTCCGACATGTTCGCGATGCGCGCGAGCACCTTGGTCAATGCGCGGTCGCCGGATAGACCGTCGAGCCAATCGTCGAACACCGTCGTGGTGCGGATCTCGTGCATGCACTGTATCCCGTGGAGTACATCTCGTCAACCATCGGAGACACCGCATTCCATGGCGACGCGTCGTGCACGCATCGTGCAAGACACGCGATTCGCGGATCGGGAACTGGTTCGGAAACTGCTTGAAAGACGCTTCTCGCACGGCTGCTGTCGTTTCTTCACGCTCTCCATTCCGCGTGCGCGCTTGAATTCGCGCATGGGCCGCATGGAACCCAAATACGCACATGCCGTCGAAACCGGCAGGCGCGCCGCGCGTGCCCTGCCCGATTACGCGTGGCGCGACGCATGGCCGCTGATCGCCGAAGCCTGGGTGCTCGACGAAACCGAATCGGTGGACGAATCGATGCCTGCCATTCGCAAGGGCTGGTGGGACCAGCGCAGCCATCGCGCGTGCAAGCAGGCGCGCATGTTGCTCGACGCAACGCGGATCGCCTCGGGCGTGCACTGATGCGAAAAACAAAAACGGCGACCCGTTTCCGGATCGCCGTTGTTGTTTGGTAGCGGGGGCAGGATTTGAACCTGCGACCTTCGGGTTATGAGCCCGACGAGCTGCCAGACTGCTCCACCCCGCATCAGGCCGCGCATTATGGTGAAGCCATGCGGGGAATGCAACCCGCGATTGTCGATTGATTCCTTCGGTTCAGCGGAACGCCGCCAGGCACCACGCCATCAGCGGATTCCAGAACAGGCCCAGCACGAGCAGCAGGAGCGCGTTGGCGCCGAAGACCACGCGGAGCGGGCGGTCTTCGCGCTCGCGCACGCCCTCGCCCACCGGTGCGTCGAAGTACATCACCTTGATCACGCGGATGTAGTAGAACGCGCCGATCACGGCGAACACGATGCCCACGATCGCCAGCCACAACATGCCGCCCTGCAACGCGGCGCGCAGCACGGCGAGCTTCGACCAGAAGCCGAGGAACGGCGGGATGCCCGCGAGCGAGGCCATCACGCAGAGCACCAGGCCGGCCATCCACGGGTTGCGCGCGTTGAGGCCCTTGAAGTCGTCGATCTCGTCGGCTTCGAAGCCCTTGCGCGAGAGCACGACGATCGCGCCGAACGCGGCGGCCGACATGATCGCGTAGGTGATCGCATAGAACATCGCCGAAGCGAAGCCCTGCGGGCCGCCGCCGGCCAGGCCGAGGAACAGGAAGCCGACGTGCGAAATCGTCGAATACGCGAGCATGCGCTTGAGGTTGCTCTGCGCCAGCGCGATGAGGTTGCCGATCGCCAGCGAGGCGACCGCGAGCCCCGCGATCAGCAGGCGCCATTGCGCATCGAGCGGGCCGGCTCCGAGTTCGAGCAGGCGGTAGGCCATGCCGAACGCGGCGATCTTCGGCGCCGAACCGATGAACAAGGTGATGGGCGTCGGCGCACCGTGGTAGACGTCCGGCAGCCACATGTGGAACGGCGCGGCACCGAATTTGAAGGCGATGCCCGCAACGATGAACACCATGCCCGTCAGCAGCAGGCCGGGCGATGCCGAACCCATCGCGTCGCGGATGCCGATCAGGTCGAGGGTGCCGGTCGCGCCGTACATCAGCGACATGCCGTACAGCAGCATGCCCGAGGCCAGCGAACCCAGGACGAAATACTTCATCGCCGCTTCGGAGGCGAGCGGGCTGTCGCGATCGATCGCGACCAGCGCGTACTGGCACAGCGCCAGCATTTCCAGGCCCAGGTACACCATCACCAGGCTGCCCGCCGACACCATCAGCATCATGCCGGCGGTGGCGAACAGCACCAGGATCGGCACCTCACCCTTGTACAGGCCGCGCTCGCGCAGGAAGGGCCAGATGTACACCAGCGACAGGGCCGCGACGATGCAGGTGAAGAACTTCATGACGTCCGCCGCGATGTCGCGGATGAACATCCCGTTGAGCACCGTGCCCTGCCCGCCCGTGCCGAAGCCGATCATGCCGGCGACGATGGCCAGCACGGCGATGCTCGCCACGTGCGTGATCCAGCGCTGGCGCTCGTTGAGGAACAGGTCGAGCATCAGCAGCGCGAAGGCAGCGCCGACCAGCACCAGTTCGGGCAGCAGCGGCAGCAGTTCGGCGGCGGTGGGCATATTCGGGGTCATGCTGGCTCTCTGATCAAAGCTTGCTGGCCGCGAGCTGGCTCGCGAGCTGGGCGATGGAGGGCTCCATCAGGTCGGTCAGCGGCTTGGGATACACGCCGAGCAGCAGCACGCCGATCGCGAAGGTGCCGAGTACGATCCATTCGCGCATGTTGATGTCCTCCAGCTCGGCGACGTGCGCATTGGCCACTTCGCCGAAGATCACGCGCTTGACCAGCCACAACGTGTACGCCGCGCCGGTGATCAGCGTGGTCGCCGCACCGAAGGCGAGCAGCGGATGCTGCTGGAAGCTGGCGAGGATCACCATGAACTCGCCGATGAAGCCCGAGGTGCCCGGCAAGCCCGAATTGGCCATGCCGAACAGCACCATGAACATCGCGAACCACGGCATCGTGTTCGCCACGCCGCCGTAGTCGCGGATCATGCGCGTGTGCATGCGGTCGTAGAGCACGCCGACGCAGGAGAACATCGCGCCGGAAATGAAGCCGTGCGAAATCATCTGCACCATGCCGCCCTGCAGGCCCAGGCGCGCGGCGTCGAGGTTGCCGGTGTCGCGCACCAGCGAAAACGCGATGAACGTGCCCAGCGTGACGAAGCCCATGTGCGAGATCGACGAATAGGCGATCAGCTTCTTCATGTCGTCCTGCACCAGCGCGACCAGGCCGATGTAGATGATCGCGATCAGCGACAGCGCGATCACCACCCACGCGAACTCGTGGCCCGCATCGGGCACGATCGGCAGCGTGAAACGGAGGAACCCGTATCCGCCGATCTTCAGCATGATCGCGGCCAGGATCACCGAGCCGCCGGTCGGCGCTTCCACGTGCGCATCGGGCAACCAGGTATGCACCGGGAACATCGGCACCTTCACCGAGAACGCGGCCAGGAAGGCGAAGAACAACCAGGTCTGCTCGCGCATCGTCAGCGGCAGCGCCGCCATGTCCGCCAGCTGCCAGCTACCGCCCTTGAGGTACAGGTAGATGATGCCGACCAGCATGAACACCGACCCGAGGAAGGTGTACAGGAAGAACTTGATCGACGCGTACACGCGCCGCGGGCCGCCCCACACGCCGATGATGATGAACATCGGGATGAGCATCGCCTCGAAGAAGACGTAGAACAGCATGCCGTCGAGCGCGGCGAACACGCCGATCATCAGGCCTTCCAGGATCAGGAACGCCGAGACGTACTGGTTCACGCGATCGTCGACCGAACCCCACGCGCCGATGAGCACCAGCACGGTGGTCAGCGTCGTCAGCCCGATCAGTGCGACCGAGATGCCGTCTGCGCCGAGCGCATAACGGATGTCGTAGGCCGGGATCCACGCATGCTGTTCGACGAACTGCATGCTCGCGTTGGCCATGTCGAACCCGCTGAACAGCGGGATCGACAACCCCAGGCACAGCAGGGCCGTACCCAGCGCAAGCCAGCGCGCGGCTTGCGCGCGTTGCTGCCCGAGCATCAGCGCGAGCGCGCCGCCGAGGATCGGCAGCCAGATCAACAGACTCAGCAGGGGCGCGTTCGCCACGTGTTCGATTCCATGAAAATTGGTGGGCCCGGGGTCGTCAGACCCAGAGCTTCTGGATCACAGCCAGCAGCACGATCAAACCGACGATCATCGCGAAGGCGTAGTGGTACAGGTAACCGGACTGGACCTGGCGCACGATGCCCGACACCAGCCCGACCACGCGGGCGCTGCCGTTCACCGCGACGCCGTCGATCAGTTTCGCGTCGACCGCGCGCGAAGCCTGGCCGAGTGCGAGACCGCCGCCGGCGAAGCCGTCGATCCACAGGTCGTCCATGAAGTACTTGCGCTCCAGCACGCGGACCGGCCAGCGCAGCGCGTGCGCGATCTTGGCCGGCAACTCCGGACGGAACAGATAGAGGAACGTCGCCAGCAGGAAGCCGCCGAAGGCGAGCCAGAACGCCGGCGCCATGAACCCGTGCAGCGCGAAGGCCAGCGGGCCGTGCCATTCCTCGGCCAGCTTGCCCAGCACGTCGTGCTCCTGCAGCACTTCGATGGCACCGGTGAAATACGGCGCGATCTTTTCGTGCCCGAGCCAGTCGGTGCCGAACAACATCGGGCCGGCGGTGAAGTAACCGATGAGGATCGACGGGATCGCCAGCAGGATCAGCGGCAGCGTCACCACCCACGGCGATTCGTGCGGCGTGTGCGCGTGGTCGTCGTGTCCGTGCGCGTCGTCGTGCGCATCGTGCGCGTCGTGCGCGTGCGAAATCGCATCTTCGTGCTCGCTCGAATCCGCTTCGGGCGCGATGTAGTGGTCCGGCACCGGATCGTGGAAGCGCTCCTTGCCGTGGAAGGTCAGGTACAGCAGGCGGAAGCTGTAGAACGAAGTGACGAAGGCACCGAGCAACACGGCCCAGTAGGCATACGTCGCGACCCAGTTGTGCGCTTCGTGCGCATGCTCGGCCGCCGCTTCGATGATGGTGTCCTTCGAATAGAAGCCGCTGAAGAACGGCGTGCCGACCAGGGCCAGCGTGCCGATCACCATCGTCCAGTACGTGATGGGCATGTACTTCTTCAGGCCGCCCATCCGGCGCATGTCCTGCTCGTGGTGCATGCCGATGATCACCGAGCCGGCACCGAGGAACAGCAACGCCTTGAAGAACGCGTGCGTCATCAGGTGGTAGACGCCCGCCGAGTACGCCGACACGCCGAGCGCGACGGTCATGTAGCCCAGCTGCGACAGCGTGGAATAGGCCACCACGCGCTTGATGTCGTTCTGCACCATGCCGATCAGGCCGGTCCAGAACGCGGTCGTCGCGCCGATGAACAACACGAAGCCCAGCGCCGCGGGCGAGAGCTCAAACAGCGGCGACATGCGCGCCACCATGAAGATGCCCGCGGTCACCATGGTCGCCGCGTGGATCAGCGCGGAGATCGGCGTCGGGCCTTCCATCGAATCGGGCAGCCACACGTGCAGCGGTACCTGCGCCGACTTGCCCATCGCGCCGATGAACAGGCACACGCAGATGACGGTCGCGACCGACCAGGCATGGCCGGGCAGGAATTCGAAGACTTCGCCGGCGCCGATGGTCGAGGCGGCGTTGGCGAACACCGTGGCGTAATCCAGCGTGCCGAACCAGTACAACACGCCCGCGATGCCCAGCAGGAAGCCGAAGTCGCCGACGCGGTTGACCAGGAAGGCCTTGAGGTTGGCGAAGATCGCCGACGGGCGCTTGAACCAGAAGCCGATCAGCAGGTACGACACAAGGCCCACCGCTTCCCAGCCGAAGAACAGCTGCAGGAAGTTGTTGCTCATCACCAGCATGAGCATCGAGAAGGTGAACAACGAGATGTAGCTGAAGAAGCGCTGGTAGCCCGGGTCTTCGGACATGTAGCCGATCGTGTAGACGTGCACGAGCAGCGAGACGAAGGTGACCACGACCATCATCATCGCGGTGAGCTTGTCGACCATGAAGCCGACGTGCGCGTTGTAGCCGCCGATCTCGAACCAGGTGTAGAGGTTCTGGTTGAACGGCGCGGCGCCCTGCCACACCAGTTGCCACAGCACGTACATCGACAGCGCGCAGCTGATCGCCACGCCCGCGATGGTCACGGTGTGAGAGCCGGCACGGCCGATGCGGCGGCCGAACAGGCCGGCGAGGATCGCGCCGATCAGCGGCGCGAGGACGACCGCGACGAGCATCGACTTGGAGAGGGAGAATTCAACGGGCGGCATCGGTCAGCCCTTCAAGGAGTCGATTTCGGCGACGTTGATCGAACGCCGGTTGCGGAACAGCGTGACGAGGATGGCCAGGCCGATCGCGGCTTCGGCCGCGGCCACCGTCAGGATGAAGAACACGAACACCTGCCCCGCGGCATCGCCCAGCTCGCGCGAGAACGCGACGAAGTTGATGTTGACCGCGAGCAGCATCAGCTCGATGGACATCAGCAGGATGATGATGTTTTTGCGGTTGAGGAAGATGCCCGCCACCGCGATGCAGAACAGCGCGGCACCGAGGAAGAGGAAATGCCCGAGCGACAGCGTTCCGATCATGGCGTGCCCTCCTCCTGCGTCGCGGCCGGCCGCGTCGCGTCCATTTTCACCATGCGCAGGCGGTCCGAAGCGCGCACGCGCGCCTGGTCGGCCGGGTTCTGGTGCTTGACGCCGCCACGGCGGCGCAGCGTGAGCATCACCGCCGCCACGACCGCGATGGTCAGGATGACCGCGGCCACTTCGAAGGGCAGCAGGAACTGCGTGAACAGCGCACGCGCCAGCCACGTGGTGTTGGAGATGTCGGCGGCGGCCGCGGCGTCGGGCGCCAGCGGCGTCTGCGTGAGCACCTTCACGCCGATCAGCAGGCAGATCTCCACCAGCATCACGACGGCCACGATCAGCCCGATCGGCAGGTAACGCACGAAGCCTTCGCGCAAAGGCGCCACGTCGATGTCGAGCATCATCACGACGAACAGGAACAACACCATCACCGCGCCGACGTAGACCAGGATCAGCGCGATGCCCAGGAACTCGGCACCGGCCAGGATCCACGTGCAGGCGACGGAGAAGAAGGTCAGCACCAGCAGCAACGCTGCCTGCACCGGGTTGCGCACGCTGATCACGCCGATCGCCGAAGCGATGGCCAGCGTGGCGAATGCGTAGAACGTGAGGGTCGGGAAATCCATGCGTTCCTCAGCGATACGGTGCGTCGGCCGCGCGGCGCGCGGCGATCTCGGCTTCGAGGCGGTCGCCGATCGCCAGCAACTGCGGCTTGGTCACGATGTTCTGGCCGCGCTTGTCGAAGTGGTATTCGTGGATGTGCGTCTCGACGATCGAATCGACCGGGCAGGATTCCTCGCAGAAGCCGCAGTAGATGCACTTGAACAGGTCGATGTCGTAGCGCGTGGTGCGGCGCGTGCCGTCCTCGCGCTGTTCGGAGTCGATCGTGATGGCCAGCGCCGGGCACACGGCCTCGCACAGCTTGCAGGCGATGCAGCGCTCTTCCCCGTTGGGATAGCGGCGCAGCGCGTGCAGGCCACGGAAGCGCGGCGACTGCGGCGTCTTTTCCATCGGGTACATCAGCGTGTACTTCGGACGGAACAGATACTTGCCGGTGAGGAGCAGCCCCTGGGCCAGCTCGATCAGCAGCAAACTCTTGAGATAGGAAAGCAAGCGAGTCATCACTGCCCCGGCGTGAACACGTTGAAGTACGCCAGCAACGCGGTGACGAAGATCCAGGCGATCGTGATCGGAATGAAGACCTTCCAACCCAGTCGCATGATCTGGTCGTAGCGGTAGCGCGGGAACGAGGCGCGGAACCAGATGAAGCAGCTCGCGAAGAACACCACCTTCACCAGCAGCCACCACCAGCCGTCCACGGAGAGCAACGGGATCCCCAACCCGTGCAGCGGGCTGAGCCAGCCGCCGAGGAAGAAGATCGACGTCGTGAAGCTGACGAGGATCATGTTCGCGTATTCGGCCAGGAAGAACAGCGCGAACTGCGAACCGGAGTATTCGACCATGTGGCCGGCGACGATTTCCGATTCGCCTTCCACCACGTCGAACGGCGCGCGGTTGGTTTCGGCCACGCCCGAGACGAAATAGATCACGAACAGCGGCAACAGCGGCCACATGAACCATTCGAACAGGCCCGCGTCGCCCGCCTGCGCCATGACGATGTCCGTCAGGTTCAGGCTGCCGGCGGCGATCAGCACGCCGACCAGCGCGAAGCCCATCGCGATTTCATACGACACCACCTGCGCCGCGGCGCGCATCGCGCCGAGGAAGGCGTACTTCGAATTCGACGCCCAGCCGGCGAGGATGATCCCGTACACGCCCAGCGAGGTCATCGCCAGCAGGTACAGCAGGCCCGCGTTCGCATTGGACAGCACGACCTTCGCATCGAAGGGCACCACCGCCCACGCCGCGAAGGCAGGCACCAGGGTGATCAGCGGCGCGATGCGATACAGGAAGGGCTGCGCCACGGTGGGCTGCACCACTTCCTTGAACAGCAGCTTGAAGACGTCGGCGAAGGCCTGGAGGATGCCCTTGCCCACGTACATCGGCCCGTGGCGCACGTGCATCCAGCCGATCAGCTTGCGCTCCCACACCACGTAGAAGGCGACGCTGATGATCACCGGCACGGCGATCAGCAGGATCTTCAGCACGATCCACGCGAGCAGGCCCAGCGGCCCGAAGGCCACGAGCCAATCGCGGAAGGCGTCGACGTACATCATGCGCGGCTGACCTCCACGTTGCCCGAGAGCAGCGCGGCGGTCGCGCCATACCCCGATTCCACCCATGCGCAACCGCGCGCGACCTTGTCGCTGATCGCGACCGGCAGCGTCGCCGTGCCCAGGGCGTTCTTCACTTTCGCCACGCCGTCGGCGTGCACGCCCGCGTCGCCGGCATCGGCCGGATGCAACACGATGCGCGCGCCGAGGGTGAGCGGATGCGCCTGCAATGCGGCCGCGCGGCGCACGGTCGCGTCGCTGCGATAGATCGCCTGCGAAGCGACGATGGCCAGGCCGGCGCCATGCACGGCGGCGTGCGCCGGCGCGGCGGACTTGGCCACGTCCACGTTGCGCAGCGACAGGCCCTTGCGCATGCCCGCGTAATCGGTGAAGTCGAAACCGCCGACGCCGAGGTCGGCGCCGATCGCACGCAACACGCGCCAACCGGCACGCGCTTCGCCCGGCGCCTTGCCGCCCGCGGCGAAGTGCTGCACGCGGCCTTCCAGGTTGGTCAGCGAGCCTTCGTTTTCCGGCAGCGCCGCGATCGGGAGGATCACGTCGGCCACCGCGCGCGTGGATTCGCACGCGTAGTGGCTGAAGGCGACGACCTGCGCGCCCGACAGCGCCTTGAGCGCGAGCGCCTGGTCGGCGAAGTCGAGGCCCGGTTCGATGCCGTAGATCACGTACGCGCTGCGCGCATCGGCGAGCATCGCCTGCGTGCCGCGCGACGCCGGCAGCACGCCGTGTTGCGACAGGCCGAGTGCGTTGGCGCCCTGCGGGATGCGGCACAGCGGCGCGTTGTTCGCCGAAGCGAACCCGCGCGCGGCCGCGCGGATCGCGCTGGCGTGTTCGGACAGTTCGGCGACGCCACCGAGGATCACCACGGCGCGCTGTGCGCCCGCGATGTCCAGGCCGGCCAGCGCCGTCGGCAGCTCGGCCATCGGCACGATGGTCTTGGAAGCGACTTCGAACGCCACGTCGAAATCCACCGGGTTGACCATGTGCACGCGCGCACCCTTGCGCTGCGCCTTGCGCACGCGCTGGTGCAGCAGCGGCAACTCGTGGCGCAGGTGCGAACCGACGATCACGATGGTGTCGGCGTTGTCGATGTCGGCGACCGGCATCGCGAAGGCTTCGGACACCACGCCGTCGGAGACGTCGCGCTGCGCGAGGCGATGGTCGAGGTTGCCCGTGCCCAGGCCGTCGGACAGGCGCGCGAGCAAGGCGCCCTCCTCGTTCGACGTGGCCGGATGCACGAGCACGCCGAGCTGGTCGCCGCCGTTGTCGCGCAGGATCTTCGCGGCCTTGGCCAGCGCTTCTTCCCAGCTGGTTTCGCGCCAATCGTTGCCGTCGCGCACCATCGGCTTCACCGCACGGTCCTGCGAATACAGGCCCTGGTGCGCGTAGCGGTCGCGATCCGACAGCCAGCATTCGTTGACCGCTTCGTTGTCGCGCGGCACCGAACGCAGCACGTCGCCACGACGCACATGGTGGAACAGGTTGCTGCCCAGCGCGTCGGAGAAGCCGAGCGATTCGCGCGCCACCAGCTCCCACGGACGCGCGCGGAAACGGAACACCTTGTTGGTCAGCGCGCCGACCGGGCACACGTCGATGACGTTGCCCGACAGCTCGGTCGTCAGCGGCTTGCCGTCGTACGTACCGATCTGCAGGTTTTCGCCGCGCATCATGCCGCCCAGCTCGTAGGTGCCGGCGACTTCCGCGGTGAAGCGCACGCAACGCGTGCACTGGATGCAGCGCGTCATGTCGCTGGCGACGAGCGGACCGAAGTCTTCGTCGGCGACCACGCGCTTGCGCTCGGAGAAACGCGAAACCGAACGACCGTAACCGAGCGAGAGATCCTGCAGTTCGCACTCGCCGCCCTGGTCGCAGATCGGGCAATCCAGCGGGTGGTTGATCAGCAGGAATTCCATCACGTTGCGCTGCGACTTCAACGCCTTCTCGCTGCGCGTGACGATCTTCATGCCGTCCATCACCGGCGTGGCGCACGCCGGCGCCGGCTTCGGCATCTTCTCGACTTCGACCAGGCACATGCGGCAGTTGGCCGCGATGCTCAGCTTGTCGTGGTAGCAGAAGCGCGGGATCGGAATGCCGGCCTTGTCGGCGGCGGCGATGATCATCGAGCCCTTCGGCGCGGTCATCGCGACGCCGTCGATCTCGATGGCGACGTGGCCTTCGGGCACGACGGGTTTGGTGACGTCGGTTTCGACAGCGCTCATGCGGCGACACCTTGCTTGGCGACGACCGTGCCGGCGCGCTGGTCGTCGACCAGGAAACGCCCGTTGACGATCGCGTATTCGAATTCGTCCCAGAAGTGGTGCAGGAAGCCCTGCACCGGCCACGCGGCGGCTTCGCCGAACGCGCAGATGGTGTGGCCTTCGATCTGGCCCGCGGCGGCGCGCAACATCTGCAGGTCGTCGAGCGTGGCCTGCTTTTCGACGATGCGGGTGAGCATGCGGTACATCCAGCCGGTGCCTTCGCGGCACGGCGTGCACTGGCCGCAGCTTTCCTTGAAGTAGAAGCGCGCGATGCGCTGGCACGCACGCACCATGCAGGTGGTTTCGTCCATGACGATGACCGCACCCGAGCCCAGGCCCGAACCGGCCTTCTGGATCGAGTCGTAGTCCATCGTGCAGGCCATCATCGCGTCGGCCGGCAACACCTTCATCGACGAACCGCCGGGGATCACGGCCTTGAGCTTGCGCCCGTCGCGCATGCCGCCGGCGAGCTGCAGCAGGTCGGCGAACGACGTGCCCAGGCGGATCTCGTAGTTGCCCGGCCTGGCCACGTGGCCCGACACCGAGAACACCTTCGGCCCACCGTTGTTCGGCTTGCCCAGGTTGAGGAACCATTCCGCGCCGTTGCGCACGATCGCCGGCACCGACGCATAGGTTTCGGTGTTGTTGATCGTGGTCGGCTTGCCGTACAGGCCGAAGTTGGCCGGGAACGGCGGCTTGTAGCGCGGCTGCCCCTTCTTGCCTTCGAGCGATTCCATCAAGGCGGTTTCTTCGCCGCAGATGTACGCGCCGGCGCCGAGCACGTTGTACATGTCGATGTCCACGCCGCTGCCGAGCACGTTCTTGCCGAGCCAGCCGTTGGCGTAAGCCTCGCGCGTGGCCTCTTCCAGATGCTCGAAGGGCTCGTGGTGGAATTCACCGCGCAGGTAGTTGTACGCGGCCGGCGAACCGGTGGCGTAGCAGGCGATCGCCATGCCTTCGATCACCGCGTGCGGGTTGTAGCGCAGGATGTCGCGGTCCTTCGCCGTGCCCGGTTCGGATTCGTCGGAGTTGCACAGGATGTACTTGATGCCCGGACCCTTCGGCATGAAGGACCACTTCAGGCCGGTCGGGAAGCCCGCGCCGCCACGGCCGCGCAGGCCCGAGGCCTTGACCATCTCGATCACGGCAGCGGGCTCGATCTTCTCTTCGAGGATCTTGCGCAGCGCGGCGTAACCGCCGGTCTTCAGATAGTTTTCATAGCTCCACGGCTTGTCGAAGTGCAGCGTCGTGTAGACGACGTTGTGCTCCTGCGGCGCGGGGCCGACGGGACCGGTGGGATCTGCGTAGTGACCGTGACCTGCCATGCGTTACTCCAGGCCGTCCAGGAGCTCGTCGACTTTCTGCGTCGAGAGCTTCTCGTGGTAGTGGCCGTTGATCACCATCATCGGCGCGCCGCAGCACGCGGCCAGGCATTCTTCTTCGCGCTTGAGGAAGATGCGACCGTCGCTCGTGCTTTCGCCGAGCTTGCAGCCGAGCTTCTTCTCTGCGTGCGCAACCAGGTCTTCGGCGCCGTTGAGCCAGCAGCTGATGTTCGTGCAGAAGGCGACGTTGTTGCGGCCGACCTTTTCGGTCTCGAACATCGAATAGAACGTGGCGACTTCGTACGCCCACACCGGCGGGATCGACAGGTACCTGGCCACCGCGGCGATGAGCTCGTCGGTGAGCCAGCCGCCGTTCTGTTCCTGCGCGGCATGCAGCCCCTGCAGCACGGCCGACCGCTTGCGGTCCGCCGGGAACTTGGTGAGCCAGTGGTCGATGTGCGCACGCGTTGCGTCCGACAGCACTTGCTGCGGATCGACGTTGCGCGCGTTCTCGAAGTTGCCGGTCGCTCTCATCGGGTCTGCCTTGCTCGCATCTGTGTTGCCGATCGCGGTGCGATCAGCGGTCGATCTCGCCGAACACCACGTCGTAGGTACCGATCATCGCGACGACGTCGGCCAGCATGTGGCCACGCACCACCGCGTCCATCGACGAGAGGTGCGCGAAACCCGGCGCGCGCAACTTGCAGCGGAACGGCTTGTTGGCGCCGTCGCTGACCAGGTACACGCCGAATTCGCCCTTCGGTGCTTCCACCGCCGAGTACGTCTCCCCTGCCGGGACGCAATACCCTTCGGTGAACAGCTTGAAGTGGTGGATCAGGGCTTCCATGTCGTCCTTCATCTCCTCGCGGGAGGGAGGCGCGACCTTGTAGTTGTCCAGCATCACCGGGCCAGGGTTGGCCTGCAGCCACTTCACGCACTGGGCGATGATGCGGTTGGACTGGCGCATTTCGGCCACGCGCACCAGGTAACGGTCGTAGCAGTCGCCGTTGGTGCCGAGCGGAATGTCGAAGTCGACTTCGGCGTACTTGGCGTAGGGCTGCTTCTTGCGCAGGTCCCATGCCAGGCCCGAACCGCGGACCATCGGGCCGCTCATGCCCCACGCGAGCGCATCTTCCGGCGACACCACGCCGATGCCGACGGTGCGCTGCTTCCAGATGCGGTTCTCGGTGAGCAGCGTCTCGTATTCGTCGACGCGCTTCGGGAAATCCTGGGTGAAGCGATCCAGGTAATCGAGCAGCGAGCCTTCGCGCCATTCGTTGAAGCGCTTGAGCTTCTGGCCCTTTCGCCACGGCGACTCGCGGTACTTCGGCATGTGGTCCGGCAGGTCGCGATACACGCCGCCGGGGCGGTAGTACGTGGCGTGCATGCGCGCGCCCGACACCGCTTCGTAGACGTCCATCAGCTCTTCGCGTTCGCGGAATGCGTAGAGGAACACCGCCATCGCGCCGAGGTCGAGCGCGCTGGAACCGACCCACATCAGGTGGTTCAGGATGCGCGTGATCTCGTCGAACATCGTCCGGATCCACTGCGCGCGTTCCGGTGCCTCGATGCCCAGCAGCGTTTCGATGCCGCGCACGTAGGCGTGCTCGTTGCACATCATCGAGACGTAATCCAGGCGATCCATGTAACCGATCGACTGGTTGAAAGGCTTGGATTCGGCGAGCTTCTCGGTGCCGCGATGCAGCAGGCCGATGTGCGGATCGGCGCGCTGCACGATTTCGCCATCCATTTCCAGGATCAGGCGAAGCACGCCGTGCGCGGCCGGGTGCTGCGGGCCGAAGTTGAGCGTGTAGTTGCGGATCTCGGCGTTGTTCAGGCCCGAGGTGTTGGTGACGGACGGCAGCATCTGGGCGCTCACTTTCGCGCCTCCTTCTCTTCGCCGGCGGCGGTGGCATAGCGCGCGTCGTCGCGGATCACGCGCGGCACGCCCACGCGCGGTTCGACGGACGTCACGGGCTCGTACACCACGCGCTGGCGTTCGTTGTCGTAACGGACTTCGACGTTGCCGATCAGCGGGAAATCCTTGCGGAACGGATGACCGACGAAGCCGTAGTCGGTGAGGATGCGGCGCAGGTCCGGATGCCCTTCGAACAGGATGCCGAACATGTCGAAGGCTTCGCGTTCGAACCAGTTCACGCCCGGCCACAGGTCGACGATCGAAGGCACGACCGGCAAGGCGTCGTCGGCGGCGAAGGTGCGCACGCGCAGGCGCTGGTTGTGCTGCATCGACATCAGGTGCGCGACGGCGGCGAAACGGCGGTTCGGCGCCGGTTCTTCCTGCAGGCCGCTGGGTTGTTCGCCCCACTTGAAGCGACCCGGGCCGCGGCCTTCGACGCCACGGCTGAAGCCTTCGGACGAAACGTCGGTGGTGTCCCACTCGTCGTTGCCGAAACCGAGGTAGTCCACGCCGCACACATCCATGCACTGTTCGAAGCCGAAGGTGTCGCGCAGCTCGGTGCACGCGGCGTGCCATGCCGTCGGCGGCACTTCGAGCGTGATTTCGTTGCGCGGCGCGGCGACGCTGACCACCGCGCCATCGAAGCGCGCGTCGGAAAAGTGCGCGCGCAGGCGCTCGACGAAGGCGGTGCTCATGCGGTGGCGCCCTGCTTGCCGGCGATGTCGGTGCGCGGGCCGGTGAACGGCGAGGATTCGTTGCGGCGGATCTTCTTCTGCAATTGCAGGATGCCGTAGACGAGCGCTTCGGCCGTCGGCGGGCAACCCGGCACGTAGATGTCGACCGGCACGATGCGGTCGCAACCACGCACGACGGCGTAGGAATAGTGGTAGTAACCACCGCCGTTGGCGCAGCTGCCCATCGAGATGACCCACTTCGGGTCGGGCATCTGGTCGTAGACCTTGCGCAGCGCGGGCGCCATCTTGTTGACCAGCGTGCCGGCCACGATCATCACGTCGGACTGGCGCGGCGAAGGACGGAACACCACGCCGTAGCGGTCCAGGTCCAGGCGCGCGGCGCCGGCGTGCATCATTTCCACCGCGCAGCACGCCAGGCCGAAGGTCATCGGCCACATCGAACCGGTGCGCGCCCAATTCCACAGCGCGTCGAAGCTCGTGGTGACGAAGCCCTGCTCGAGCAACGGGTTCTCGCCTTCCGGGCGCAGGATGTCGCCGACGCGATCGTCCGGCAGCGGGTTGTGCATCAACCCCGAAACAGTTTGGATCACTCCCATTCGAGTGCGCCCTTCTTCCAGACGTAGACGAAACCGATCACCAGCAGCGCGAGGAACACGCCCATCTCCACCAGGCCGAACACGCCGAGCTCGCGGAACACGAGCGCCCAGGGGAAGACGAACGCGATTTCCAGGTCGAAGACGATGAACAGGATCGCGATGAGGTAATAACGCACGTCGAACTGCATGCGCGCGTCTTCGAATGCGTTGAAGCCGCACTCGTAAGGAGAAAGCTTTTCGGCGCTGGGGCGCTTGGGCCCGAGCACGTTGCCCACGACGATCAGGGCGACACCGATGCCAAGGGCGACGATCAGGAACAGCAGGGTCGGCAGATATTCAGCCAGCACGCTCGCACCTCTGGATTCGCTCGTGGGCAGGGGGCTCGCACGAGCCGGCTATTGTAACGGGGCACGCACGAGGACAACCAGCCTTGTGGACTCTCGAGTACAAAAAAACCCGCGCGAGGCGGGTTGTTTTGTTTGGTGCCCAAGGGGGGACTCGAACCCCCACGACCGAAGCCGCTACCACCTCAAGGTAGTGCGTCTACCAATTCCGCCACCTGGGCAATCAGGTCCCGCATCGCGCATCGCGCGCTGCGGAGTTCGACATTGTATGTCGTAACAATCGTGGTGCGAAGACTCGCGCCGTTATTTCGTCGTCGCCGCCGCCGGTGCCGCGGGCACTGCGCCGTTCGCCGTCGGCGCTGCCGTGTTGGCGGCAGGCGCGGCAGGCACGGCCGTGTTGGCCGGCGGCTGCGCGGCCGGGGCCGACGGCACGCCCGACATCAGGCCCAGGTCCGCCTGCGCCTTCTGCGCTTCGGCCGGCGCCTTCACGCTGTGCGTGAAGTGCCAGCCCATGAACAGGGCGATGCAGAAGAAGGAAATCGCGAGCCACTTTGTGCTCTTGGACAGGAAGTTGCCCGCGCCGCGCGAACCGAACACCGTCGCCGACGCACCCGCGCCGAAACCGGAACCGGCCTGCGCACCCGCGCCGCGCTGCATCAGGATGAGCACGATCATCGCGACCGCGATGAGCACGTACAGCACGTTGAGGATCGTCATCAACATCGGGAGGGAACTCTGCCTTTGGCTCAGGCCGCCGCGTCTGCGATGGCCAGGAAATCACGGGCGACGAGGGAGGCGCCGCCCACCAGCCCGCCGTCGACGTCGGGCTGCGAGAACAGCGCCTTCGCGTTGTCGGGCTTCACGCTGCCCCCGTAGAGGATGGGCAGCAAGCCGGCAATGTTAGCAGAGCGCGAAGCGACCTCGCCACGAATGAAGGCGTGGACCGCCTGCGCCTGTTCCGGGCTGGCCGTACGGCCGGTTCCGATCGCCCAGACCGGCTCGTAGGCGATGACCGCGCCGTCCAGGGCCTCTTTGCCGCCCAGGGCGAACACCGCCTCCAGCTGCTCTTCGATGCGCCATTCGGTCTGGCCGGCTTCCCGCTCGCGGAGGGTTTCGCCCACGCAGAGGATCGGAATGAGCCCCGCCCGCTTGGCCGCGAAGAACTTCTGTGCGACCAGGGCGCTGGATTCCCCGTGGTATTGCCGGCGCTCGGAATGCCCGACCAGGCCGTATTTGGCGCCGACATCCAGCAGCATCGCGGCCGAGACCTCGCCGGTGTAGGCGCCCTTCTCGTTCACGCTCACGTCCTGCGCCCCGAACGACACCCCGCGCTCGCCGAAGTGTTCGACCAACTCGCCCAGGTAGGGCAGCGGCGGCAGCACCACGCGCTCCACGCCCGCCGCGGGCGCGACGCTGGCGATCTCTTCCACGAGCCCGCAGGCGAAGTTGCGATCGCCATGCAGTTTCCAGTTGCCCGCCACGATCTTGCGACGCATGTGCTGCCTTCCGGGAATGAACCGTCAAGCGCGCAAGTCTATCGCAGCGCAAACCGGGGCAAGGCTATGATCGGGCGATGTCGATGCTCCGCCCGCCCGCACGCCCGACGCTCCCCGTCCTGCCCTATCGCAAGCCCACGCAGGGACGCGACTACTGGGTGTTCGACGACGTCCTGCCCGATCCCGACGCCGTGCGAACCCGCACGCTCGCGCGCACCGACTGGATCGAGGGCTATCCGCACAAACCCGAGTCGTGGCCGGGCATGCGCGTGATGCCGGGCCTGTCGCCGGAGGAGCTGGCGATCGTCGAAACCCTGGTGCGCAAGGCCACGGGCGTCGACAAGCTCTGGGTCGAATCGGCACCGGACGGCGCGCACCTCAACCACAACTGCATCCAGGTCGTCGGCGCCGAGGAATGCGAGACGCGGCCGCACACCGACTCGCGCGCCCTGTGCCGTTTCGCCGCCGTGCTCTATCTCAACCCGAACGTCCCCGACGACTGCGGCACGACCTTCTACCGCCAGCGCCTGGCCGGCGGGCAACGCGGCGGGAACATCGTGATGCCGCCGCACCAGACGCTCGTGCAGGCGCTGGGCACGCGCTTCGTGCCGCCGGAGTCGTTCGCCGAAGACATCGCCGTCGCGCATCGCTTCAATCGGTTGCTGCTGTATCGCGCGAACCTGATGCACAGCGCCACGGCGTATCACGGCCGCACGCTTGCGGAGAAGCGCATGGCGGCGGTGTTTTTCTGGATGGCGAAGGCGTAGGCGACGCGCTTATTTCAGTTTGATCTCGCGCAGGCGTTCTTCGAGATAGCCCTGTGCGGTGATCGCTTCGGGATAACGCGACGGATTGTCGGCGCCCACGCACGAATCGAGCACGTCGATCAGGAAATCCGGATTCGGGTGCAGGAAGAAGGGCGTGGAGTAGCGCGGCTGGCGCGCGAGTTCGCCCGGCGGGTTGACCACGCGATGCGTCGTCGAGGGATACACGTGGTTGGTCAGGCGCTGCAGCATGTCGCCGATGTTGACGACGATGGTGTCGGCGTCCGAGGTGAACGGCACCCACTCGCCCGTGCGCGATTTCACTTCCAGCCCGGCCGCACTCGCGCCGACCAGCAGCGTGATCAGGTTGATGTCTTCATGCGCACCGGCGCGCACGTTCGGGATGTCGTGCGTGGTGATCGGCGGATAGTGGATCGGCCGCAGGATCGAATTGCCGTAGTGCGTCTTGTCGACGAAATAGTCTTCCGGCAAGCCGATGTGCAGCGCGAGCGCCGCGAGCACCTGCGCGCCGAGCTGGTCGAGCGCCTGGTACAGGCCGTAGCCGACGTCGCGGAACTCCGGGATTTCATCCGGCCACAGGTTGGCCTGCATCACGTCGGCGCAATGATGGTCGCGCGGGATCTCGCGGCCGATGTGCCAGAACTCCTTGAGATCGTGGTGCTGCGCGCCCTTCGCGGTTTCCACGCCGAAGGGCGTATACCCGCGCGCGCCGCCGCCACCGGCGACGTGGTACTGGCGCTTGGTGTCTTCGGGCAAGTCGAAGAAGCGCTGGAACAAGTCGTACGCGCGGTCGATCAGCTCCTGCGGGATACCGTGGTTACGGATGCCGGCGAAGCCCCATTCGCGATAGGCGTTGCCCAGTTCCGCGACGAATGCGTCGCGGTCTTCGGGGCTTTTCGGATGGGTGAAGCGCGCGATGTCGAGCGTGGGAATACGGATTTCGGAAGTCATCTGTCGTTCGTTGATTACTGCGCGGCCGCGCGCACGGCGTCGGCCAGTTTGTCCAGGGTGTTGCGCATCAGGGCGTCGTCGTCGGCTTCGACCGTCACACGCACGACCGGCTCGGTGCCCGAGGGCCGCAGGAACGCGCGACCGCGACCGGCGACCGCCGATTGCGCATCGGCCAGCGCCGCCTGCACCGAGGGATGCTCGACCGGCTTGGCGCCCGGCGCGAGCTGCACGTTGACCGTCTTCTGCGGCACCTTGCGCATGCCGGCGATCGCTTCGCGCAGCGTGAGGCCGCGACGGCGCAGCACTTCGAGCACCTGCAACGCGCTGACGATGCCGTCGCCGGTGCTGGCGCGGTCCAGGCACAGCAAATGGCCCGATGCTTCGCCACCGAGCACGCCTTCGTGTTCGACCAGCATCTGGTGCACGTAGCGGTCGCCGACCTTCGAGCGCAGGAACGCGATGCCGCGTTCGCCCAGCGCGCGTTCCAGGCCGTAGTTGGTCATCAGCGTGCCGACCATCGGGCCGCGCAGGCGGCCGCTGTCCTGCCAATCGGTGGCGAGGATGTACAGCAGGTCGTCGCCGTCGCACACCGTGCCGTCGTCGGCGACGAACAGCACGCGATCGCCGTCGCCATCGAAGGCGATGCCGAGATCGGCATTCGTCGCGTGCAGGTGCGCGACCAGCGCTTCGGGATGCGTCGAACCGACGCCATCGTTGATGTTCAGGCCGTTCGGATCGATGCCGATCGCATCCACGCGCGCGCCGAGTTCGCGCAACACCAGCGGCGCGATCTGGTAGGTCGCGCCGTTGGCGCAATCCATCGCGATGCGCACGCCGGTCAGGTCGAAGCCCTTGGGCACGGAATTCTTGCAGGCCTCGACGTAACGCTCGACCGCGCCGCGCGTGCGCAGCGCCTTGCCGAGGCGTTCGGACGGGACGGTGGTGAAGGGTTGGTCGAGCGCGGCTTCGATCGCGAGCTCCGTCGCGTCGTCGAGCTTTTCGCCCTCGGCCGAGAAGAACTTGATGCCGTTGTCGTGGTGCGGGTTGTGCGAGGCGGAGATCACGATGCCGCCATCGGCGCGCAACGAGCGCGTCAGGTGCGCGACGGCCGGCGTGGGCATCGGGCCCATCAGTTGCACGTCGACGCCCGCGGCCACCAGGCCGGCTTCCAGCGCGGCTTCGAACATGTAGTTCGAAATGCGCGTGTCCTTGCCGATGATCACCACCGGCTTGCGCCATTCGCGATGCGAAAGGCGCTGCGATTCACGCAGGGCCAGCCCGTAGGCATTGCCCAGGCGCATCACGAAGTCCGCCGAGATCACACCCTCGCCCACCCGGCCACGGATGCCATCGGTGCCGAAATACCGGCGGCTCAAGCGATGGTCTCCGGATCGTTCGCCGGTTCGGGTTGCTTCTGCAGCATCGCGACCAGGTGCGCGATGCGGTCGCGCATTTCGCGTCGGTCGCAGATCTGGTCGATCGCGCCGTGGTCGAGCAGGAATTCCGGGCGCTGGAAGCCTTCGGGCAGTTTCTCGCGCACCGTCTGTTCGATCACGCGCGGGCCGGCGAAGCCGATCAGCGCGCCCGGTTCGGCGATGTTGATGTCGCCCAGCATCGCGAAGGACGCCGACACGCCACCGGTGGTCGGATGCGTGAGCACCGAGATGTACGGCACGCCGGCATCGCGCAGGCGCGCGAGCGCGGCCGAGGTCTTGGCCATCTGCATCAGCGAGAACAGGCTTTCCTGCATGCGCGCGCCGCCGCTGGCGGAGAAGCACACGAAGGGCGCGCGCAGGGCCAGCGCGCGTTCGGCCGCACGGGTGAAGCGCTCGCCGACCACCGAGCCCATCGAGCCGCCCATGTAGGCGAAGTCGAACGAAGCGGCGACCAGGTCGCGCCCCTTGAGCTTGCCTTCCATCGCCACGAGCGCATCGCGCTCGCCGGTCGCCTTCTGCGCGGCCTTGATGCGGTCGGAATATTTCTTCTGGTCCTTGAACTTCAGCACGTCGGTCGGGCCCAGCTCGGCGCCGATCTCCAACGTCGCCGCGCCCGGATCGAACAGGGAGGCCAGGCGCGCACGCGCGCGGATCGCCATGTGGTGACCGCACTTGGGGCACACCTCGAGGTTTTCCTCCAGCTCCGGGCGATACAGCACCGAGCCGCACTTGTCGCACTTTTCCCACAGGCCTTCCGGCACGGAGCGCTTGTTGCCGCCTTCGGTGCGGATGCGCGAGGGCATCAATTTCTTCAGCCAGGACACGTGGCGATCTTCCCGTTTCTGTGGTGCTGGGGATGGATGGGGGACTTGCGGTCCCGCAGGCGCGGCAGTCTAGCGCAGCGCCCCGCGAGGGCAATGCGAGGGACTATGCGGCCCGCGCACCGGGCATTGCGTCCAGCGCGGCGCGCAGCGGTGCCAGGAAACGCGTGGCTTCGGCCGGCGGATCGGTGGCGCCGGCAAGCGCGGCGACCAGCGCGCTGCCCACCACCACGCCGTCGGCGTGTTCGGCCATCGCGGCCGCCGATGCGGCGTCCTTGATGCCGAAACCGGCGAGCACCGGCACTTTCGCCTGCTCGCGCAGCGCGTGCAGCCGTTCGGACGCAGCGCCCGCATCGAGCCGGTCGGCGCCGGTCACGCCGGCGAAACTCACGAAATACAGATAGCCCTGCGCGTCGTCGCACAAGCGGCGCAGGCGCGCTTCGGGCGTGGTCGGCGAGGCCAGCAGGATGAGCGCGACGCCGTGCGCATCCAGGGCCGCGCGCAGATCGCCGGCTTCCTCGGGCGGGAGGTCGACGAGCAACACGCCGTCGACGCCCGCGTTGGATGCCTCGCTTGCGAAGCGCTCGGCGCCGCGGATCTCGACGGGATTGAGGTATCCCATCAGGACCACCGGCGTGGTCGCGTCGGTCTTGCGGAATGCACGCACCGTTTCGAACACGTACGACAGCCCCGCACCGCGCGCGAGCGCGCGTTCGGAGCTGCGTTGGATCACGGGGCCGTCCGCCATCGGGTCGGAGAACGGCACGCCGAGTTCGAGCACGTCCGCGCCCGCGGCGACGAGCGCATGCAGCACCGGTACCGTCGCCTCGAGCGCGGGATCGCCCGCGGTGACGAACGGCACCAGTGCCTTGCGCCCGCGCGCGCGCAGGGCTTCGAACGTGTCGAGCAGCCGGCTCACGCGCTCGGCTGGTTCTGCGCAGACGCGTCCTGTGCGGCGGCCCGGGCAGCGGCCTGGCGCGCGAGTTCGGCCTGCAGTTCCGAAGGGCCGACGTCGATGCCGCGCTCCTGGCCCAGGCCGTCCAGATGCTCGTTGAGCATCGTGCGGTACAGCTTGGTCATGTAGTTCAGGAAGTCCTGGCGCTCGTCGGCGACGCTGGCGCCCGCGGCGCCCATGAAGGTATGCACGTTGAAGCGCGCGGCGGCGTACAGCGACGCCATGCTGATGCGCTTGAGGCCGTGTTCCTTCGACTGCTTGTTGGTCAGTTCGAGGTATTCGTTGACCACCTTGAAGAAACCCGGGTCGAGCTGGTTCTGCTGCTCGTCGGCCTGGGCCTGGGCGTCGGTGTTGGTTTCGTCGGTCATGGGGTGTTTGCTCCTGGCAAGGTTCAGAAAGTAAGACCGTCGCGCGCGGCGATGGTGTGCACGTCCTTGTCGCCGCGGCCGGACAGGTTGCACAGCACGATCGCATCGCGTGGCATTTCCCGCGCGAGCTTCAGGGCTTGCGCGACGGCGTGGCTGGATTCGAGCGCCGCGAGGATGCCCTCGGTGCGCGCGAGTTGGTGGAAGGCCGACAGCGCTTCATCGTCGGTGATGCCGACGTATTCCGCGCGACCGGTGTCCTTCAGGTATGCGTGTTCGGGGCCGACGCCCGGATAATCAAGGCCCGCCGACACCGAATGCGTCTCGATGATCTGGCCGTCGTCGTCGCACAGCACGTAGGTGCGGTTGCCGTGCAGCACGCCCGGGCGCCCGGCTGCGAGCGACGCGGCGTGGTGGCCGGTTTCGATGCCCTCGCCCGCCGCTTCGGCGCCGACGATGCGCACGTCGCGGTCGTTGAGGAAGGCGTGGAAGATGCCGATCGCATTGCTGCCGCCGCCGACGCACGCGGTGACCACATCCGGCAAACGACCGTAATCGGCGAGCATCTGCGCGCGCGCTTCGCGACCGACCACGGCGTTGAAATCGCGCACCATGCGCGGATACGGGTCGGGACCGGCGACGGTGCCGATGATGTAGAAGGTGTCGGCGACATTCGTCACCCAGTCGCGCATCGCTTCGTTGAGCGCGTCCTTCAGCGTTTGCGAACCGCTCGTCACCGGCACGACCTTCGCGCCGAGCAACTGCATGCGATACACGTTGATCTTCTGGCGCTCGATGTCGGTCGCGCCCATGTACACGACGCATTCCAGGCCAAGCCGCGCGGCCACCGTCGCCGAAGCGACGCCATGCTGCCCCGCGCCGGTCTCGGCGATGATCCGCGGCTTGCCCATGCGGCGCGCCAGCAAGGCCTGGCCGATGGTGTTGTTGATCTTGTGCGCGCCGGTGTGGTTCAGGTCTTCGCGCTTGAGCAGGATGCGCGCGCCGCCGTTTTCCTCCGACAGGCGCCGGGCTTCGTAGATCGGGCTCGGGCGGCCGACGTAATGCTTGAGGTCGTGTTCGAATTCGGCGATGAAGGCCGGATCCACGCGCGCCGCGTCGTAGGCGGCGGCCAGTTCATCCAGGGGGCCGATCAGCGTTTCGGCCACGAACCGACCGCCGAAGCGGCCGAAATGGCCGGTCGGATCGGGCGTGTTGCTGAAATCGATCAGCGCGGAGCCGGGGGATGCGGGCTCAGTCTGGGTGGCAGTCGGCACGACGGACTTCTTCGACGAAACGACGCATCTTATCGCCGTCCTTGATCCCGGGGGCGCTTTCGATCCCGGAAGCCACGTCCACGCCCCACGGCAGCGTCGAAATCACGGCATCGAACACGTTGTCCGGCCGCAATCCGCCGGCCAGGACGAAGGGCTTGCCGAGCCCGGTGGGCACCGTCGACCAGTCGAAGACCTCGCCGGTGCCGCCCTGCTGCCCCTCGGCATGGCCGTCGAACAGGAACGCCGAGGCCCCGGGGAACCGCGTCAACAACTGGATGGCGTGCTGGGCGCGCTGGGCCGGGTCCAGGCCCCGCATCGGGATGCCCTTGATGTAGGGCACGCCGAAGCCCTTGCAGAACGCGTCGTCTTCCGCCCCATGGAACTGCAGCAGGCTCGGGCGCACTTGCTTGATGACGGCGCGGACCTCGTCGGCGGTGTTGTCCTTGAACAGCGCGACCGCATCGACCAGCGGTTCCATCGCGTTGCGCATCGCGCGGGCTTCCTCGGGCTGCAGGCGGCGCGGGCTGCCTTCGGCGAACACGAAGCCGACCGCGTCCACGCCCAGCTCGCTGGCCAGGCGCACGTCTCCCGGGCGGGTCATGCCGCAGAACTTGATGCGCGTGCGGAACAACGTCTTGCTCAAGCGCTCACCTCGTCGGGCAGGCCGAACAGGCCGGGATACACGGGACCGAGGAAGCACAGCCCGGTGGGCGGCGCGGTGGGACCGGCGACTGTCCTGTCGCGTCCGGCCAGCAACTCGGCGATCCAGGCCGGCGGCTGTTCGCCGCGTCCGACCAGGGTCAGGGAGCCGACGATATTGCGGACCATGTGATGCAGGAATGCATTCGCCCTCACATCGATCCAAACCTCATCGCCCGCTTGCCCGACGGCGATCGATTGCAGGTCGCGCCGCGCATGGGGCGCCTGGCAGTGGACGGTGCGGAAGGCGCTGAAATCGTGTTCGCCGACCAGCGCCTGGGCCGCGGCGTGCATCGCGGCCACGTCGAGCGGCAAGCGCTCCCAGGTCACGTATTGCCGGCCCATCGCCGGGCGCACGGCGCGGTTGAGGATGCGATAGCGGTAGCGCCGCGCGACCGCGGAGAAGCGCGCGTGGAAATCGTCCGGCACCGGCACGCACCAGCGCACGCTCACGCTGGGCGGCAAGCGCGATGTCGCGCCGAGCATCCAGGCGCGAGGAGCACGCTGCACATCCGTTTCGAAATGCACGACCTGGCAGGCCGCGTGCACGCCGGCATCGGTGCGTCCGGCGCAGATCGTGTCGATCTGCGTATTCGCGACGAAGGACAGCGCGGTTTCCAGCGCCTGCTGCACGGTTTCATCGCCGGCAACGCCCGGCTTGCTCAATCGTTGCCAGCCGAGGAATTGACCGCCGTCGTATTCGACGCCGAGCGCGAAACGCGCCACTACGCGACCGACATCAGGACAGGCGCGCGCGCATCACAGCTCGCGCAGCATGCGCGCGGCGGTGTCGCGCGCGGCCGGATCGCGACCGTCGAGCACGTCGCGCAGGATCACGCGCGCCGCGTCGTCGTCGCCCATGTCGAGGTAGGCGCGCGCGAGTTCGAGCTGCTGCTTGGCGGTCTGCGGTTCGGCGACGGCGGTGTCGTCGGCCTGCGCGCCGCCATGCCACGTCGGCGCGGTGCCGAGCGTCGCGGGCGCGGAGGTCCAGTGCGGCGCGGGCGCCTTCGTGCGCGGTGCCGGCTCGGAGAAGGTCGGCGCCGGCTCGGGCTCGGAGGGCTTCTCGAACGCAGGCGCGCGCGGCGCGACGTCATCGGAGGTCGGAATGCCGGCCGCGAGCGCTTCGGTGTCGTACACGCGGCGCGGTTGCGCACTGGACGTGCGACGACGGGTGAACAACCAGGCGAGCACGCCGAGGATGACCAGGCCGGCGCCGCCCCACAGCCACGCGGGCGTGGACGGTTGCGCGGGTTGTTGTTGCGCCGGCGTGGTCGTCGAGGCGGTGGTGGCCACCTTCGTCGCGGCGGCGTTGGATTGCGCGAGGCGTTGTTCGGCCGCGGCGAGCTTGCTGTCCTTCATCGCGATCAGCGCCGCCTGGTCGTTCTGCAGCTTCTCCAGTTCCGCGACGCGGGACTTGAGCTCCTGCACTTCGGCATCGCGCGCTGCGAGGTCTTCCTTCGCCTGGTTCAGTTCCTGCTGTCGCAGCATGTCGCCCTCGCCTCCGGCGCTTGCGCCGGATCGTGATCCCGGGGTTTTCGCGCCGGCCTGGACGGGCGGCACGATTTCGAGGCGTGCACCGGCCACGCGCGTGGGCGCGCCCTTGGCCGGGGTGCCCGCCGTTTTCGCGGTGTTCGCCGGCGCGGCGTCGGCCGCGACGTTCGCCGGTTGCGGCGCGGGCGCGTTCAGCGCGCGCCATTGTTCGAGATGGTCGCGCACCACGGCGGCGGCTTCGGCCGGGGCCAGTTGCGCGGCATCCTGCGCGGGCGGCACGCGAAGCACCGCGCCGGCCTTCAACAGGTTCACGTTGCCGCGGATGAAGGCGTCGGGGTTGGCGCGCAACAAGGCGAGCATGGTCTGGTCGAGCGTGTAACCGCGCTGCCCGACCTTGCCGGCGATCGCCGAGAGCGTCTGCCCGTCGCGCACCGCGATGCGGTCGGCCGGCGTGGGCGCCGGCGCCTGTGCGGGTGCGGCGACCGGCGCGGGTTCGGGTTTCGGTTCGGGCTGGGTCGCGACGGCATTCGCGTCGGCGGGCGCCGGTTCGGCGGGCGCGTGCTCGGCCGGCGGCGGCGGTTCGGGCGCGGCTTGCGGCGGCGGCGCGGCGGCCACCGGGCGCTCGATCACGTTCGACGGCGCGACGGTCGGCGCCTGGATCGGCGGCTGCGCGGGCGCGGCCACGGTGCGCGGCGTATCGAGCAGCGCCGAATATTCGCGGACCAGGCGGCCGCTGCCCCAGTCGACTTCGACCAGGAAGGTCACCAACGGCTGGCTGACCGGCGCGTTGCTGGTCACGCGGATGACGGGGCGGCCCCGCTCGTCCAGCGCGACGGAGAACTGCAGGTCGGCGGCGGCGCCGCTCGGCGGTTCCAGGCCGATGCGGCGGAAGGTTTCCGGCGAGGCCAGGCGCGCCTGGAGCTGCTCCAGTTCGGCCGGATCGCTGGACACGATGGGGATTTCGGCCAGCAACGGCTGGTCGACCCTGGATTTCACCTGGATCTGGCCAAGGCCCAGCGCAGCGGCCGGCCCGGCCGCAATGGCCAGGGCGATCGCCAGCGCGATGCGTCGAAGTGTCATGCCCTTCTCCCCTCAGGCCTGCGAAGACTGTAGCCGCGCACGCTTGCGACTGGCAATGCGTGGCGCGGCCCTCCCTGCCTTACAACGCAATCAGCGCTCGTCAGCGACCAGTTCGGCGATCTGCACCGCGTTCAGCGCGGCGCCCTTGCGGATATTGTCCGAAACGATCCACAGATTGACGGCGCGCGGGTGCGATTCGTCGTCGCGGATCCGCCCGACGTAGACCGGGTCCCGGCCCGAGGCGTGCGTCACCGGCGTCGGGTAGCCGCCCGGCACGGGTTGGTCGACGACCTCGACCCCCGGCGCGGTCAGCAGCATCGCACGCACTTCGGCGGCCGTGATCTTCTCGCGGGTCTCGACGTTCACCGCCTCGGAGTGCCCGAAGAACACCGGCACGCGCACCGCGGTCGGGTTCACGCGCACGCTGTCGTCGCCGAGGATCTTGCGCGTCTCCCACACCAGCTTCATCTCTTCCTTCGTGTAGCCGTTGGGCTGGAACTCGTCGATGTGCGGGATCAGGTTGAAGGCGATCTGCACCGGGAAGCGCTGCGGTTCGGGGTCCTGGAAGTTGAGGATGCCCGCGGTCTGGCGCCCCAGTTCCTCCATCGCCGAACGCCCGCCGCCGGAGACCGACTGATAGGTCGCCACGTTGATGCGTTCGATGCCCACCTTGCGATGGATCGGCGCGAGCGCGACGAGCATCTGCATCGTCGAGCAATTGGGGTTGGCGATGATGCCGCGCGGGCGGTTGCGCACCTGCTCGGGGTTCACTTCCGACACCACCAGCGGCACGTCGTCGTCGTAACGGAAGGCCGAGGAGTTGTCGATCACCACCGCACCGGCGGCGGCGAACTTCGGCGCGTATTCCTTCGACGTCGAACCGCCCGCGGAGAACAGCGCGATGTCCACGCCGGCCGGATCGAAGGTCGCCAGGTCCTGCACCACGACGTCGCGATGGCCGAACTTGACGCGCGAGCCCGCCGATTTCGCGCTGGCGAGCGCGATCAGTTCGCCGACGGGGAAATTGCGCTCGTGCAGGATCGACAGCATGGTTTCGCCGACGGCGCCGGTGGCGCCGACGATGGCGACCTTGAGGGAGTTGTTCGTCATGTGATCCGGGTTCGTGATTCGTGGTTCGAAAAAAGCAGGAGCGGGCTCAGCGTTTGGCCTTGCCCGGTTTGATGCGCGGCGTGACGTCGCCCACGTCGCCGCATTGCGCGCGATGGCGCAGCGCCTGGTCCATCAACACCAGCGCCACCATCGCTTCGCAGATGGGCGTGGCGCGAATACCGACGCAGGGGTCGTGGCGACCATGCGTGACGACTTCGACCGGCTGCCCGTCCAGGTCCAGGCTGCGCGCGGGCAAGCGCAGGCTGGAGGTCGGCTTGAACGCCGCCGACACGATGACCTGCTGCCCCGTCGAGATGCCGCCGAGGATCCCGCCGGCGTGGTTGGACTGGAAGCCGTCGGCCGTGATCTCGTCGCGATGTTCGCTGCCGTGCTGCGCGACGACCGCGAAACCATCGCCGATTTCCACGCCCTTGACGGCGTTGATCGACATCAGCGCGCTGGCCAGTTCGCCATCGAGCTTGCCGTAGATCGGCTCGCCCCACCCCGGCGGCACGCCGTCGGCGACGACGGTGATGCGCGCGCCGACCGAATCGCCGGACTTGCGCAGGGCATCCATGTAGGTCTCGAGTTCGACGACCTGCGCGCCATCGGGCCAGAAGAACGGATTGCCTTCGACGGCATCCCAATCGAAACCGCGCGGCACCACATCGCCGATCTGTGCCAGGTGCCCGCGCACGCGGACGCCGAATTTGTCGCGCAACCAGCGCTTGGCGATCACGCCGGCGGCCACGCGCATCGTGGTTTCGCGCGCCGACGAGCGACCGCCACCGCGCGGATCGCGATGCCCGTATTTCTGCCAGTACGTGTAATCGGCATGCCCGGGGCGGAAGGTTTGCGCGATGTTGTCGTAATCCTTCGACTTGGCGTCGGTGTTGCGCACCACCAGCGCGATCGGCGTGCCCGTCGTGCGGCCTTCGTAGACGCCGCTGAGGATGTCGACGACGTCGGACTCGTGGCGCTGCGAGGTATGGCGCGTGCGGCCGGTCGCGCGGCGCGCCAGGTCGTCGACGAAATCCTCCGGCGCGATCGAGATGCCCGGCGGACAACCGTCGATCACGCAGCCGATCGCCGGGCCGTGCGACTCCCCGAAGGTGGTGACGCGCAGCAGCGTGCCGAAGGTGTTCACGAGATCAGCGGCTCGGGCGGCGCAGGTCGGCGAGTTCGCGGATGCGCGCGTTGTGCTGCACCAGGTCGGCGCATTCGGCGACGAAGATGCCCATCTGCCCGACCTTGAATTCCACCCAGGCCAGCGGGAGTTCGGGCAGCAGCTGCGAGAGCGCCTTTTCGGATTCGCCGACTTCGCAGACCAGCAGGCCGTCGCGGTCCAGGTGCAGCGGTGCATCGCGCAGGATCTGCAACGCAAGATCCAGGCCGTCGTCGCCGGCGCGCAGGCCCAGGTCGGGCTCGTAGGCGTATTCCTTCGGCAGCGCGTCGGTCTCGTCGTTGGTGACGTAGGGCGGATTGGTGACGATCAGGTCGTAATGCTCGCCCTGCAGGCCGGAGAACAAGTCCGACTTCAGCAGGCGGACGTTGTCGGCGTGCAGGCGCGCCTTGTTTTCGTTGGCCAGCGCCAGCGCGTCGTCGGAGATGTCGGCGCCGTCGACGTGCCAGTCGGGGTTGTAGTGGCCCATTGCGATGGCGATGCAGCCCGAACCGGTGCACAGGTCGAGCGCGCGGCGCACTTCGCGATCGCCGAGCCAGGGCTGGAAGCCGTGCTCGATCATCTCGGCGATGGGCGAACGCGGCACGAGTGCACGGCGATCGGTCTTGAAACTCAGGCCCGCGAACCACGCCTCGCCGGTGAGATAGGCCGCCGGCATGCGTTCTTCGATGCGGCGCAGGAACAGGCCGAGGACTTCTTCCTTCTCCGCTTCGGTGATGCGCGCGTTGCCGTACACCGGGCTGAGGTCGTGCGGCAGGTGCAGCGCATGCAGCGTGAGCTGCGTGGCCTCGTCCAGCGCGTTGTCGTAGCTGTGCCCGAAGGTCAGGCCGGCCGCGTTGAAACGGCTCGCGCCGTAGCGGATCAGGTCGATGATCGTGGCCAACTCGTCGGTCATGGGCGCGGCGCAGCGGCGAGGCCGCGGTTCGAAGGGGCCGTGCATGATAGCGCGCCCGGTATCATCCACCGCTTCGCGCCGCACCTCGCGGCGCCCGACGGAAGCCCACGCATGTTCAACCGCACCACCGCCTGGATCCTCGTGGTCGCGCTGGCCGCCGCCATCGGCCTGTGGGCCGGGCATCGCTGGTTCACCCGCCCCGCCGCCCCCGCGCTGCCGCAGACCAAGGCCGTGCGCCTGTTCCCCGCGCCGCGCACGCTGCCGGCCTTCTCGCTGCAGCAGTCCGACGGCACGCGCCTGGTGCCCGGCGAACTGCAGGGGCATTGGACGATCGTCTTCCTCGGCTTCACGCATTGCCCGGACGTGTGCCCGACCACCCTGGCCGAGCTCGGCGTGGCGCAGAAGCAGTGGGAATCGATGCCCGACTCGGTGCGCCCGCGCGTGCTGTTCGTCTCCGTCGACCCCGAGCGCGACACCGCCATCCGCACCGGCGAGTACGCACACGCCTTCCATCGCGACACGCTCGCCGCCACCGGCGACCTGCCCGCGCTGGAAGGCTTCGCGCGCAGCCTGTCGCTGGTCTTCATGAAGGTGCCGGCGGAGCCGGGCCAGCCGGAGGATCGCTACAACGTCGACCACAGCGCCGTCCTCGCCGTGCTCGACCCCAAGGGGCGCATGGCCGGCATCATTTCGCCGCCGCTGGTGCCGCAGGAGATCGCCGCCGATTTCCGGATGCTCACGTCGGCCGTGGCACGGTAGGCCGATGCAGCTCATCACCGCCCTCACCTACGTCCTGCCGCACCGGTTCGTCTCGTCGCTGGCGCGCAAGCTGGCCTATTCGACGAATCCGCGCACGAAGCAGTGGTTGATCGACACCGTCGTGCGCAAGTTCGACGTGAATCTGTCGGAAGCAATGGAACCGGACGCGACGCGCTATGCGTCGTTCAACGCCTTCTTCACGCGTGCATTGCGGCCGGGTGTGCGCACGCCGGATGCCGATCCGCGCGCGTTGGCGATGCCGGCCGACGGGCGCATCAGCGAATGCGGGCACATCGGGTTCGCGGGCGAGGCCGAGCACGAGGATCCGGGCCATATTTTCCAGGCGAAGGGCCACGGGTTCAGCACGGCGCAGTTGCTGGGCGATGCGGAGAAGGCGAAGGCTTTCGTCGGTGGTGCGTTCGCGACGGTGTATCTGTCGCCGCGCGACTATCACCGGGTGCACATGCCGTGGACGGGGACGTTGGTGGAGACGGTCCACATTCCGGGGCGGTTGTTCAGTGTCGGGGTGGATGCGGTCGGCAATGTGTCGCGGTTGTTCGCGCGCAATGAGCGGTTGGTCTGTCATTTCGAGACGGACTTCGGGCCGATGACGCTGGTGATGGTTGGGGCGTTGTTGGTGTCGGGGGTGGAGACGGTGTGGAGTGGCGTGGAGATTCCGCCTTACGGTGGGCCGATCGTGCGCAAGGATTGGCGCGGGAAAGGGGTCGTTCTGGAGCGGTTCGCGGAGATGGCGCGTTTCAATTACGGGTCGACGGTGATCGTGTTGTTGCCGAAGGGTGTGGCGGCGTTGGCGCCTGGGTTGCGGCCGCAGGGGGCTGTGTTGTTGGGGGAGAGGTTGGCTACGCTGATTTAGCGTTGTGGTTTTGGGTGCGTTGCCACCAGATGGGCGCATCGGCACGCCGTGTTGGAGGTCCTTTTGACTCCGCTGAAAAGCAACGCTCCGCAAAAGGACCTCCAACACGACGCACCGCTGCGCTCGCGATTGGTGGTTTCGCGACAGCACTTGATGCGTGTGTCCGTCGCGGTTTGATCGATTCGCGCCGACTGCCAGCACTCCAGACGGACGGAACGTCGCCCACCTCGGCGCTCGCGCCGTCGCACATGGTCGCCTCTGGCAGGCGACGTTCCTCGCGGCGATCTGATGGGAAAGCGGGGCCTCTCCCTCCCCGGAGAGGCGTTGGGGGGAGTAGGTCCGGCGCTTCAGCGCGCGCGCTTCTGCACTTCGGCGGACCAGTACGTCGAATCGAGGACGCGGGTGATGTCGCGGCCGATGCGCTTGAAGATCCATGCAAACGAATGCGAGCGCAGCAGTTTGTCGTAGCCGCTGGATGCCTCGGTGCCGGGCTCTGCGAGTCGCCCCATGACGCGCATATGTTCGCGCAGTTCAACTAACTCGAGATGCGCTTTCTCGGGAAGCGCATAGACCGCGGGTGGGCGTTTTGTTCTCTTCTTCTGGCGCATTGGGACCTCCATGATCCGGGGTGCCCTCGCGCCCAGTGGCGCGAGGGTGTCAGGAGGCAAAAACCCGTACACGCACGGATGTGGGTATTTCCCCTTGCGGGGTCTTGTATTAGCCACCCTCCCAACGTGGATCACGTCGGCCAACTGCCTTGCGGCGTATCGCGTGTATGTGGAGGTTTTTGATCTCCGGTGTCCAGCGTGCCCTGTCCAGATGCGAACGCATACGAGACAGCGGCGCAAATGCGGTCAGCGGGTTCTGGGCATGCACTTGGAACGTCTTCCGCCATAACGGAATCACGGTTATTGGCCGTGCGGACAGAACTTGAGGCGTTGGAAACGCCATCGGTCCCGTCGCCAACGCAACTCATGGCGTTGAGTACGCCGTCGATGCCAGGTCCAACGCAACTCGGGGCCTTGAGAACGCCATCGACGCCAGTTCGAACGCAACTCGTGGCATCGAAAAGCGCAATCGATACCCGTTCCAGGCCAACGCGTGCCGTTGGGAGCGCCATCGATTCCGGCGCCAACGCAATTCGTTGCGTTGAGAACCCCATCGATGCCCGTTCGAACGCAACTCGTGGCGTCGAAAAGCGCCGTTGATGCCGATTGCGAGGCAACCAGTTGCATTGAGAACGCCATCGATGGCGGCTCCAACCCCGAGCCCGCTCCCAACGCCCCTCCCGGAGGGAGAGGCCCCGCTTTCCGCTCAGATCGCCGCGAGGAACGTCGCCTGCCAGAGGCGACCATGTGCGACGGCGCGAGCGCCGAGGTGGGCGACGTTCCGTCCGTCTGGTGTGCTGGCAGTCGGCGCGCATCGATCAACGACGACGGACACATTCCCCAGGTGCTGTCACGAAACCACCAGCCCCCAGCGCAGCGGTCGTCGCGTTGAAGGCCACATTGCGGAGCGTGCGCCCTTGCGGAGCAATGTGGCCTTCAATGCGGCGTGCCGCTGCGCCCACCTGGTGGAGGCGCACCCAAACAGCCGACGACAATCCTGCGCACCCCGCTTTACCCCACCCAAAAAGAAACCCGCCATGCGGCGGGCTTCTTTTTGACCTCCCCTGGAGGGGAAGTGCAATCCGCCTTCCGATCAGATCGCTGCGAGGAACGTCGCCTGCCAGAGGCGACCATGTGCGACGGCGCGAGCGCCGAGGTGGGCGACGTTCCGTCCATCTGGTGTGCTGGCAGTCGGCGCGCATCGATCAACCCGCGACGGGCACCTTCCCCAAGTGCTGTCGCGAAACCACCAGCCGCCAGCGCAGCGGTCGTCGCGTTGAAGGCCACATTGCGGAGCGTGCGCCCTTGCGGAGCAATGTGGCCTTCAATGCGGCGTGCCGCTGCGCCCGGATGGAGTCGCAGCACCCACCAACACGACGACAATCCTGCGCACCCCGCTCTACCCCACCCAAAAAGAAACCCGCCATGCGGCGGGCTTCTTTTTGACCTCCCCTGGAGGGGAGGTGCAATCCACCTCAGTCGGCCGAACACCCTTCCAGCTTCAACGTCTGTCCAGGCCGAATCGCATACCGCGGCGCCTTGATGCTGTTGGCGTGCGCCAACTCCCGCATGTCGCACGAGAACTTCTTCGAGATCGCCGTCAGCGTCTCGCCCCCGCGCACCTTGTACTTGCTCGACTTCGCGGCCTTCGCCGGCTTGGGCGTCTCGGCCGAAGCGACCGGAGTAGGACGCGGCGTGTCGTCGATGCTCGCCACCGCGGCCGCACCGCGCACCGCCGAGGCCGCATCACTCATGACCAACTGATGCGCCAGATCCGCACGCGCCCCCTGCGCACAATGACGACCGTACAGACCGACGATCTTCGTCGTCGCATTGAGCGTGGCACCCGCCGGCAACCAACTGTCCGCCTCGTAACGCGGATTGAGATTGCGCAACGCACGCATGTACCCGTCGCGCGTCCCACCGTTGCCCAGGCAGATCGTCAACTCGTAGATCGACGCCGCGCGCGTCAACTTCAGCATCGCCGGCTTCGCATCGACCTTCGGGAACGTCAGCCCGTATTCCTTCGGATGCAGGAACAACCACGCGGCGGCGACCACCATCGGTACGTAATCGCGCGTCTCGGCCGGGAACTGGTTGTAGACCGACGCGTCCCAGAACCCCTGCCCGTTCGCGCTGTTGAACACGCGCAACGCGCGGCCTTCGCCGCCGTTGTAGGCGGCCAGCGCCAGCTCGATGCTGCGATTGAGCTGGGACATGCGCTCGTTGAGATAGGCCGCGCTGGCTTCGGCGGACGAACGCGCATCGAAGCGCGTGTCGAAGCCCGTGCCGTCCGGCCCGAGGCCGAAGCGCTTGCCGGTGTTGTACATGAACTGCATCGGCCCCGCCGCGCCCGCGCGCGAACTGACATGGACCTTGCCGTTGGATTCCTTCGCCATGATGCCGAACAACAACGCCTCGGGCAGGCCCGCGCGCTGGAACTCCGGCCACATCAGGTGGCGCATGTACTGGTAATTCTCGTAGCTGCCGATCAGCGCCGGACGCATGTCGGTCAACCACTTGCGGATACCGGCCTGCACCGCCGGGTTGTACTGCACCATCTGGTCGAAGCGGTGGTCGTCCGACAACAGCTGCGCGGCGCGCGCGGCCTCCGGCACGTCGGTGGCGACCGACGAAATCGCATGGTCGTCGCCCTCGTCGTCGGCGGCGACGTCGTCGTCGGCGGACTGGGCTTCGCTGTCGGCCTTGGACTTCAGCAGGCGCTTGTAGGTGGCGAGCATCGTCGGCACCGAGCAGCCCTTGAGCTGCATGCAGGCGGCGATGACATCCTCCATGTCCTCCAGCGCGGCATCGCTTTCCGCCGTGCCGCCCGGATCGGCGTTGCCGATGCGCACCAGCGCGGCGCGATAGCGCTGCTCGGCGGCGGCCATGCGCGCGTTCAACGCCTCGGCGGCGGCCTGGTCCCGCTTGGATGCGGCATGCGCGGGCGAAACGACGGCGGCCAGCGCCAGCGTGGTGGCGAAGCAGAGTGCGGCAAGGCGCGGGAAAACCGGATCGGACATCGAAATGGGGGCTTTACGAACGAAAGTGCGGTCGAAGGTATCGGCGCGCGTGCTGCACTGCAACCCATCGGCGATGTGAAACTGCGGACCCGTTGGTGGAATGCCCTCGCGTGGCCGACGCACGGCTAGAATCTCCCGACCTACCGACCGACTCTGAACAGGCGCTCCCATGGATCCCATCCTCGTCGGCAAGTCGGTCACCACGCCCCAGGGTGGCGCGGTGGTGCTGGAGCCCAAGTACGGCAACCGCCACGGCCTGGTTGCAGGCGCGACCGGCACCGGTAAGACGGTGACGCTGATGACGCTCGCCGAAGGCTTCTCGCGGCTGGGCGTGCCGGTGTTCCTCGCCGACGTCAAAGGCGACGTCGCCGGACTCGCGGTCGCCGGCATGCCGGACCAGAAGGTGCTCGATCGCGCGGCGCTGATCGGCGTGGCGAATTACGCGCCCGCCGCCAATCCGGTCATCTTCTGGGATCTGTTCGGGAAACTCGGACACCCGGTGCGCACGACCGTCAGCGAAATGGGCCCCACCCTGCTCGCGCGCATCCTGGAGCTCAACGACACGCAGTCGGGCGTGCTCGACATCGTCTTCAAACTGGCCGACGACCGCGGCCTGTTGTTGCTCGACCTGGAAGACCTGCGCGCCCTGCTCGGCGTGGTCGCCGACGAGCGCAAGGACATCTCCACGTCCTATGGCTTGGTCAGCACGCAATCGATCGGCGCCATCCAGCGCGCATTGCTGCGTCTGGAACAGGACGGCGCCGAACAATTCTTCGGCGAGCCGGCGCTGGAGCTGGCCGACCTGATGCGCACCACGCCCGACGGCCGCGGCGTCATCGGCATCCTCGCCGCTTCGCAGCTCGTGCTGAAGCCGCGGCTGTATTCGAGCTTCCTGTTGTGGCTGTTGTCGGAATTGTTCGAAACGCTGCCGGAAGTGGGCGACCTGGACAAACCCAAGCTCGTGTTCGTCTTCGACGAAGCGCACCTGCTGTTCGACGACGCCCCGCCCGCCTTGCAACAGCGTGTCGAACAGGTCGTGCGCCTGATCCGTTCCAAGGGCGTGGGCGTGTATTTCTGCTCGCAGTTCCCCGACGACGTGCCCGACCAGATCCTCGGCCAGCTCGGCAACCGCGTGCAGCACGCGCTGCGTGCGTTCACGCCGCGCGACCAGAAGGCCGTGCGCACCGCCGCCGAAACCTTCGTGGCGAATCCGAATCTCGACGTGAGCAAGACCATTTCCGCGCTCGGCGTCGGCGAAGCGCTCGTCTCCACGCTGCACGACAACGACGGTGCGCGCGCCGTGCCGATGCCCGTCGAACGCACGCTCATCGCGCCGCCGCACTGCCGGATGGGTGCGATCACCGATGCCGAACGCGCACAGGTGCGCGCGGGCAGCCCCGTCGGCGCGAAGTACGACACGCGCATCGACCGCGAGTCGGCGGCGGAAAAACTCGCCGCACACGCGCAGGCCGCCGCCGAGCGCGTCGATGCACCGAAGGCGAAGTCGCGCGAGGAAGACGAACGCGACGAACCCGGCGTCGGCCAGGCGGTGAAGGACGCTGTCTTCGGCACCAAGCGGCGACAGGGCATGGTCGAAACCATGGCCAAGCAGACCGCGCGCACCGTCGGCAGCCAGATCGGCCGGCAGATTTTGCGCGGCGTATTGGGCAGCATCTTCGGCGGCTCGCGCCGCTGATTCGAAAACAAGAACGACAACGCACGATCCACTTTTTCGGGGGAATTGAAATGCGCAAGTCCGTCTGCCTCCTGCTGCCCGTCCTCGCCCTGCTCGCCTTGTCGGCGTGCAAGCGCGAACCAGCCGCGCCGATCGCTCCGGCCGCCACCCTCGCCGCACCCGCGACGCTGCAGGCGCCGGCGCCGGCGCCGGCGACCGTCGCGCCCGCGATGGGCGTCTCCGAATCGCCGGCACCGGGCGAACACACGACCTTCGATGCGAAAGCCTTCGCCGGCACCTTCACCAGCGAGGGGATGGACGTGGCGTTCGCCGCCGACGGCACGTACACCTTGAACTCGCATGCGGCACAGGCGAGCACGGGCACGTGGTCGCTCGAACCCGACGCGCGCCACATCCGCCTCGACCCGAACGCGAAGTCCGAGGACGACCGCGTGTACGAACTGGTCGACAACGACCACCTCAAGGCCGCGAACGGCCCGCAGGTACTGCGTCGCGCAGGCATCGCGCAATGAATACGGCGCCCCGCGCCGCGGCAGCGCCGGAACCGTTCTGGCAACGCATTTCCGCGATCGCGTTGTATCCGGTCCGCGGCGCGGCATTCGTCACGCTGGTGATGCTCGCGTTGCTCGCGCTCGCGCGCGTGCTCCCCTTCATCGGGTGGCTGATCGGCATCGCGATGTGGCTGGCCGCCTACAAGTACGCCTTCGAGATCCTGCGGCGCTCGGCGGACGGCGACATGGAATCGCCGGAAGTGATCCTCACCGTCGACAACGGCGTGGTGTGGCGTTTCCTCGCGCTGCAGATCCTGCTCGGTGCGCTCTTCTTCGCGTTGATCCTCACCAAGCACGTGTTGCTGATCGTCGGCGGCCTGGCCTTGCTGGTGTTCCTGCAACCGGCGTTGACGATGACGCTGGCGATGACCGGCAGTCTGTCGGCGGCCCTGAATCCGGCGACGTCGTTTTCGGTCGTCGCGCGCATCGGCTGGCCGTACCTGGCCGTCGTCGGCGCGCTGTTCGTCATCCAGTTGGGCGCGGTGATGGCCGGCGCGTGGTTCGGCCATATCATGCCGTCGTTCGTCGCGAACTGGCTGGCGACGGTGCTGGGGTTCTGGGGCTTGTTCTGTGCGTTCCACCTGATGGGCTACCTGATCTTCCAGGCGCACGAGGAACTCGGATACGCGCCCGCGACGCTGCAACCCGATGCCGCGCGACCGGCCATCGGCGGCGGCGCCACCGATCCGGTGATCGCCCAGGCCGAGCCGCTGATCCGCGAAGGACGCATTACCGATGCGATCGCGCTGTTGCGGACCGAAGTGCGCACGCGCGCGGTTTCGGTCGAGGTGCACGAGCTGTATCGCCGCCTGTTGCAGCAGGCCGGCGATGTCCGCGTGGTGCTGGAACACGCGCGTCAGTTCGTGCATCAGCTGATGATGGAAAAGCAGGACCGCAAGGCCCTGCCCTTGTTGCGCGAAAGCCTCGACGCCGATCCGGCCTTCGTCACGCTGTTGCCCGAACACGGCGCACGCCTGGCCGAACAGGCCCGTCTCGGCGGTCAGGCGCAACTGGCGGTCGACGCGCTCCATGCGCTGTTCAACGCGCATCCGGGCGATCCGGCGTCGGCGCAGTGGGGCCTCACGGCGGCGATGTTGCTGTTGGAGCGCTTCAACCGCCCGACCGAAGCGAAGGTCTTGCTGGAACGCGCGCGTACGCGCACGCAGGATCCGGCGCTGTTGCAGAAGATCGACGCGGCGCTGAGCCTGACGTAACGCGATGGGACGCTGGCGGCCACCCGGGGAAAAAGCCACCGCGCTGATCACGCGCGAGGGCCATGCGCGCCTGAAGGCCGAACTCGATGACCTGTGGCGCGTGCGCCGGCCGGAAGTGGTGAAGGCCCTCGCCGCCGCCGCGGCCGAGGGCGATCGCTCCGAGAACGCCGAATACACGTATCGCAAGAAGCAGCTCGGCGAGATCGATCGGCGCGTGCGCTACCTGTCCAAGCGGCTGGAGTCCTTGCGGGTGGTCGACACCGCACCGGCCGATCGCGAGGCGGTGTTCTTCGGCGCGCAGGTGCAGATCGAACATGCGACCACCGGCGAAACGCAGCGCTACCGCATCGTCGGTCCGGACGAGACCGACGCGAAGCTGGGATGGATCAGCGTGGATTCGCCGCTGGCGCGCGCGATGTTGAAAAAACGCGTGGACGATGAATTCGAAGCGACGCTGCCGGGCGGCGTCGCGCGCTATTTCATCGTCGAGGTGACGTACTAACCCTCGGCGTAGTTCACTTCACCGTAGAGGTCGTGTTCGTCGGAGCCGAGGATCTCCACGTCGACGAAATCGCCCGGCTTCAGGCCCGCTTCGCGACCATCCTGGATCTGCACGAGCCCGTCGATTTCCGGCGCGTCGAAACGCGAGCGCGCGATCGCCAGGTCGCCGTCGATCGCATCGACGATGCAGCGCTGCGTCGTCCCGATCTTCGCCTCCAGGCGCGAGGCGGAAATGGCGGCCTGCCGCTCCATGAAACGCGCCAGGCGGTCCTGCTTCACGTCTTCGGGCACCGGATCGGGCAACGCATTCGCCGTCGCGCCGTCGACCGGCGAGTAGGCGAAGGCGCCGACGCGGTCGAGCTGCGCTTCATCGAGGAAGTCCAGCAGCGTTTCGAATTCGGCTTCGGTCTCGCCGGGAAAGCCGACGATGAAGGTCGAACGGATCGCCAGTTCCGGGCAGATCTCGCGCCACTTGTGCACGCGCTCGAGCGTCTTCTCCACCGCACCCGGGCGCTTCATCAGCTTGAGGATGCGCGGCGCGGCGTGCTGGAACGGAATGTCGAGATAAGGCAGCAACTTGCCGTCGGCCATCAACGGAATGATGTCGTCGACGTGCGGATACGGATACACGTAATGCAGGCGCGTCCAGATGCCGAGCTCGGACAGGCCTTCGCAGAGCGCCTTCATGCGCGTCTGGTAGGCCTTGCCGCGCCAGGTGCGCTCGGCGTACTTCACGTCGACGCCGTAGGCCGAGGTGTCCTGCGAGATCACGAGCAACTCGCGCACGCCGCCCATCGCGAGCTTTTCGGCTTCGCGCAATACATCGTCGACGGGGCGCGAGACCAGGTCGCCGCGCATCGAGGGGATGATGCAGAAGGTGCAGCGGTGATTGCAGCCTTCGGAAATCTTGAGGTACGCGTAATGCTTCGGCGTGAGCTTCAGGCCGTAATCGGGCACCAGGTCGACGAAGGGATCGTGCGACGGCGGCAGCGCCAGATGCACCGCTTCCATCACCGATTTGTAATCCTGCGGGCCGCTGATCGACAGCACGCCCGGGTGCGCTTCGCGGATCTGTTCGGGCTTCTTGCCCAGGCAGCCGGTGACGATGACCTTGCCGTTTTCCGCGATGGCTTCGCCGATGGCCTCGAGCGATTCGGTCACCGCCGAATCGATGAAGCCGCAGGTGTTCACCACGACGATGTCGGCATCGTCGTAGGTCTGCACGATGTCGTAGCCCTCCACCTTGAGCTGGGTGAGGATGCGTTCGGAGTCGACGAGCGCCTTCGGGCACCCGAGGCTGACGAACCCGACCCTGCCTCCCTGGCTGGCGGACTTGGGCTTGGTGGCGGTGGACATCGCGGGGCGGACCGGGGGGCTGCGGAAGGTCGCGGATTATAGAGGCGGGGCGGGTCCCTACGGCCGCTTGTCCATCGATCCGCGCTTGATGATTCAGCCATTTTCCAAGGAGTACGATGCCCCCGTGCCCATCGCCAGGAGGCCCGCGCCATGCACGGATGGATCGATATCGAGACCCCGCACGGGCCGGTGCGCGGCTGGCGCGCCGAGCCGGCAGGCCCCTCGAAGGGCGCGGTGGTGGTGATCCAGGAAATCTTCGGCGTGAACCCGCACATCCGCAGCGTCGCCGACCGGCTGGCCGATGCCGGCTTCGTGGCGCTCGCGCCGGCCCTGTTCGATCCGGTCGAGCACGGGGTCGAGCTGGACTATGACGATGCAGGCATCCAGCGCGCCCGCGCCCTGGTTTCGGCGCTGGGCACCGAGCGCGCGATGGATGTGGTCAACGCGACCGCCGAAAAACTGCAGATGGAAGGCTTGCGCGTGGGCGCGGTCGGGTTCTGCTGGGGCGGCACCCTCGCCTTCCTGTGCGCGACACGACTTTCGTTGCCCGCGGTGGGTTACTACGGCGCGCGCAGCGTGCCTTTCCTCGACGAGAAGGCCGGGGCCGCGCTGATGTTCCACTTCGGCGCGAACGACAACAGCATTCCGCCGCAGGACGTCGCGCTGCACCGGCAGAAGCAACCGCAGGCGCAGACCTTCGTCTACGAAGGCACCGGCCATGCGTTCAACCGCGACGTGGACCCGAAGGTGTACGACGCCGACGCGGCGAAGCTCGCCTGGCGACGCACCTGCGATTTCCTCGAGGCGCAATTGCGATGAACCTCGACGCCTGGCACCTGCACCCGCAACTGGCCGACGACACGCATCCGGTCGCGAACTGGCCGCTGTGCGAAGTGCGCCTGATGGACGATGCCAACCACCCCTGGTTGATCCTCGTCCCGCGCATCGCCGAAGCGACCGAGGTCACCGACCTGGCACCGCCGCAGCAACTGGTGATGGTCCAGGAGATCGATCGCGCGTGCCGTGCGTTGCAGGTGTTCCGTCCGCACAAGCTCAACGTGGCCGCACTCGGCAACCTGGTCCCGCAATTGCATATCCACGTCATCGCCCGCTACCGCGAGGACATCGCCTGGCCGCGCCCGGTCTGGGGCATGGCGGCGGCGAAACCCTACGCACCGGAGTTGCTGATCGAGCGGATTCAGCTGTTGCGCGCGACAATCGGCGAACGTCCCTGACCCCTCCGGAGTTCGCAATGCGCAAGTTGTTCCTGGCCGCCGCGCTGGCCGTCCTCGCCCTGCCTGCGCAAGCGGGGCTGTTCGACAAGAAGCCCGACGACGTCGCGAACGAAGCGGTCAAGAACAACCTGATCGCAGTGACGATCTGGGTCGATGCCACCTGGGGGTTCCGCAACCAGGGTGCGGCCAATGCGCTCAGCCGCGCGCACCAGGCTTTCGCCACGCGCGGTTACAAGGTGCAGAGCGTGGAGCCGTACATCGAGAACGGCGACCTGCAGGGCTTCTTCGTGACCTACCAGAAGCCCTGATCGCGAATGCATCCTCCGCCGCGCACGCGGCGGAGGATGTGGATCTTCAACCCTTCAACACCTGCGTGCCCGCGATCAGGTCGTGGCCGCAGCGGCGGTCGGCGCGGAAGATGAGCAACACGTCGATCAGGGTGAGCACGGTGCCGAGCACCGGGATGGAACCTGCGACGTGCACCGGCAGGTAACGCTTGAGGATCAGCGTACCGAAGGCCGGCTGCGTGCCATCGAGCAGCGCGATGCGGATGCTCATGATCTTCTTGCCCCAGGTCTGCGCGGTCTGCGACAGCGGCCAGCCCTGCACGATCAGGAACACGAGGAAGCCTGCGAACGCATAGCCGAGCAGGACCGAGATGCCCGGCGAAACGCCCCCCTGGATCCGGGTGAAGTAGCCCGTGGAGAACATCACCGGCAGCATGATCGCCAGCAGGATGATGCCGTCGATGAAGGCCGCGAGGAAACGTTCACCGCGACTGGCGAGTGCTTCTTCGACAGGCTCTGCCACGTTGGCGCTGGGCGCCTGATACGGATTGTCGTCCATCGGTTTTCCCCTTCCCCTGGTGGATGTTGGAACTTACGTCCGCGGCAGGGTGACCCCCGTCTGCCCCTGGTATTTGCCGCCGCGGTCCTTGTACGAGGTTTCGCACACTTCGTCGGACTGGAAGAACAGCATCTGCGCCACGCCCTCGTTGGCGTAGATGCGCGCCGGCAACGGCGTGGTGTTGCTGAATTCCAGCGTCACGTGGCCTTCCCATTCCGGTTCCAGCGGCGTGACGTTGACGATGATGCCGCAGCGCGCGTACGTGCTCTTGCCCAGGCACACCACGAGCGTGTCGCGCGGGATGCGGAAGTATTCGACGGTGCGCGCCAGCGCGAAGGAATTGGGCGGGATGATGCACACGTCCGATTCGATGTCCACGAAGCTGCCCGAGTCGAAATGCTTGGGATCGACGATCGTGGAGTTGATGTTGGTGAAGACCTTGAACTCGCGCGAGCAACGCACGTCGTAGCCATAGCTGGAGGTGCCGTAGCTGACGATGCGGTGGCCATCGGCGGCGTGCTTGACCTGACCGGGTTCGAACGGCTCGATCATCTTCTGCTGTTCGACCATGCGGCGGATCCAGCGGTCGCTCTTGATGCTCATGCGGTCTCGTGCGGGTTGGCGATATTTCGGGATTGTAGGGCGTTCTACAGCAGCTGCGCGCCCAGCGACACCGGCGCGCGCGGGCGGCTCGCCAGTTCCGCCGCCATGCGGCGCGCGACGGCGCGGTAGGCCGCGGCCGCCGGCGAATCGGGGACGGCGACGACGATCGGCGTACCGGCGTCGCCCTGCTGGCGGATGCCGATTTCCAGCGGCAGCGAACCGAGCAAGGGGGTGCCGTACTGCGCGGCGATGCGCTCGCCGCCGCCATGGCCGAACACATGTTCGACGTGGCCGCAGTTGGAGCAGGTATGCACGGCCATGTTCTCGACCAGGCCAAGGACCGGCACTTCGACTTTTTCGAACATGCGCAGCGCCTTGCGCGCGTCCAGCGTCGCCACGTCCTGCGGCGTGGTGACCACCACGGCGCCGGCGACGGGGATCTTCTGCGCGAGCGTGAGCTGGATGTCGCCCGTGCCCGGCGGCAGGTCGACGAACAGATAATCGAGCTGGCCTTCGCCGCCCCACAGCGTCTGCTCGAGCAACTGCGTCAGCGCGGAGGTGGCCATCGGGCCGCGCCAGATCATCGGCGTGTCCTGCTCGACCATCAGGCCGATCGACATCGCTTCCACGCCGTGGGCGTGCATCGGTTCGATCGCCTTGCCGTCGGGGCTGTCGGGCCGGCCGGTGAGGCCGAGCATCGTCGGGATGCTGGGGCCGTAAACGTCGGCATCGAGCACGCCCACGCGCGCGCCTTCGCCGGCCAGCGCCAGCGCAAGGTTCACCGTGGTCGTCGACTTGCCCACGCCGCCCTTGCCCGAGCCGACCGCGATGACGTTGCGGATGCGCGCCAGCGGCGCGAGCGTCCCTTGAGGCGCGTGCGCGTCGATGCGCGTCTGCAGTTCGAGGCTGGCGAGCTTCAGGCCTTCGGCCGCGACCGCTTCGGCGACCTGCGCGCGCAGCACCTCGTGCCAGCTCGCGGCCGGATAGCCCAGCGTGACGGCGACGGCGGCCTGGCCGTCGCTGACGGCGGCGCGGATGCGCGCACCGGTTTGCGCGAGCGTCAGGCCCGCGGCGGGGTCGCGGAGGGCGGCGATCCGGGATTCGAGCGGGGTCATGGCGGGCACTGCGGGGGAAGGCGCGCATTGTAGGCTGAACCGCGGCGCGACCCCGGATTCCGTACGCACCCGGATGCGGTATAAAGCCGCCAGTCCGCCGGATTCGTGCGGGCATGTTCAACGATCCCTGGGAGGGGACCCATGCGCACCAAGTTCTTCGCGTCCGTGCTGGCGATGCCGCTGCTCGCCGCTGTGTTTGCCGCGTCGGCCCAGACGCCCGATCCGGTCATCGGCAAGTGGAAGACCTTCGACGACGAGACCGGCAAGGCCATGTCGATCACCGAGGTGTATCGCACCAAGAACGGCGGCATCGCGGCCAAGGTCGTCGAAACCCTCAACAAGCCCAACGCCACCTGCGACAAGTGCGACGGCGCCGACAAGGGCAAGCCGGTCACCGGCATGCTGGTGTTCTGGGACGTGAAGCAGACCGATGGCGTGTGGGGCGGCGGCCAGGGCTTCAAGCCTTCTGCCGGCGAACACTTCAAGGTCAAGAGCGTCAAGGCCTCGGCCGACGGCAAGCACCTGGAAATCACCGGCTGCAAGTTCGTGTTCTGCCGCACCGGCAAGTGGGAACGCACCGACTGACGTTCGCGTCCACGCGATCGGCCGCAAAAGCCCGGCGCAAGCCGGGCTTTTTCGTGTCCGTGCCATAATCGCCGGCCCTGTTCGAAACACGCGCCATGCCCCGCCACGTCGCCGTCTCCTGCGCCCTGCCCTATGCCAACGGCCCGCTCCACCTCGGGCACCTGGTGGGCTACATCCAGGGCGACATCTGGGTGCGCGCGCGCCGCATGGCCGGCGACGCGGTGCGCTTCGTGTGCGCCGACGACACGCACGGCACGCCCATCATGCTCGCGGCGGAGAAGGCCGGCACGACGCCCGAGGCGTTCATCGCCGCGATCCAGGCGCAGCACGAGCGCGACTTCGCCGCCTTCCACGTCGCCTTCGACCACTACGATTCGACCAACTCGCCGGCCAACCGCCAACTGACCGAAGCGATCTACGCCGCGCTCGATGCACGCGGCCACATCGCGCGGCGCAGCGTGGCGCAGTTCTACGATCCGGCGAAGGGCATGTTCCTGCCCGACCGTTACATCAAGGGCATCTGCCCGAATTGCGGCACGCCCGACCAGTACGGCGACAACTGCGAGAACTGCGGCGCGACGTATGCGCCGACCGATTTGAAGGAACCGCGCTCGGTGCTCAGTGGCGCCACGCCGGAACTTCGCGATTCGGATCACTTCTTCTTCGAAGTCGGCCGCTTCAGCGACTTCCTGCGCCAATGGCTGGACAGCGACGTCGCGGTCCCCGGCGTGCGCGCCAAGCTGCTGGAATGGCTCGACGCCGAAGGCGGCCTGCGCGCGTGGGACATCTCGCGCGATGCGCCCTACTTCGGGTTCGAAATTCCCGGGCATCCGGGCAAGTATTTCTACGTGTGGCTCGACGCGCCGATCGGTTATCTCTCGGCGCTGCAGGTGTTGTGCGAACGCGACGGCGCGAACTTCATGCAGTACCTCGCGCACGACAGCGAAGCGGAGCTGCACCACTTCATCGGCAAGGACATCGTCAACTTCCACGGCCTGTTCTGGCCGGCGGTGTTGCACGGCGCGGGCTTCCGCGCGCCGACGAAGCTGCACGTCAACGGTTACCTCACCGTCGATGGCGCGAAGATGTCCAAGTCGCGCGGCACCTTCGTCATGGCCCGCACGTATCTCGACGCCGGCCTGGAACCCGAAGCGCTGCGCTATTACTTCGCGGCCAAATCCGGCGGCGGTGTCGACGACCTCGACCTCAACCTGCACGACTTCGTCGCACGCGTGAACAGCGACCTGGTGGGCAAGTTCGTGAACCTGGCCAGTCGTTGCGCCGGTTTCATCGAGAAGCGTTTCGACGGCCAGCTCGCCGATGCGTTGCCGGATGCGGCGATGTACGCGCGCTTCGTCGACGCGATCCCGCAAGTCGCCGCCGCGTACGAAGCCAACCAGCCCGCCGCCGTGTTGCGCCACGCGATGGCGCTTGCCGACGAAGCGAACCGTTACATCGACGAAACCAAGCCCTGGGTGCTCGCCAAGCAGGAAGGCGCCGATGCGCAGCTGCAGGCCGTGTGCACGCAGGGCCTGAACCTGTTCCGCGTGCTCGCCGCGATGCTCAAGCCGGTGCTGCCCTTGCTGTCGCAGCGCGCCGAAGGCTTCCTGCGCGCGCCCGTCGCAGGCTGGCAGGACCTGGCGCAGCCGCTGCTCGCGCATCGCATCGACGCTTACGTTCCCCTCTTCACCCGCATCGACCCCAAGCACATCGACCAAATGACCGAAGCCAGCAAGGACACCATGGCGCCGACCGCGCCGCAGCCCGTCGCCGTTGCCGCCGCCAAGCCCGAGGCGCCGAAGGCCGTGGCCGCAGACGCTGCGCACATCGGCATCGACGACTTCGCCAAGCTCGACCTGCGCGTGGCGAGGGTGCTGGCCTGCGAGTTCGTCGAAGGCTCCGACAAGTTGCTGCGCTTCGAACTCGACGCGGGCGAACTGGGCAAGCGCCAGATCTTCTCCGGCATCCGCGCGTCCTACGCCGATCCGGCGGCGCTGGTCGGTCGCAACGTGGTGTTCATCGCCAACCTCGCGCCGCGCAAGATGCGCTTCGGCGTGAGCGAAGGGATGATCCTGTCCGCCGGTGCCGATGGCGGCGGCCTGCACTTGCTCGACGCACCGGGCGCGCCCGCGGGTTCGCCCGTGAAGTGATGTGGGACCGGTGACCGCGATCGATCTCGTCGAACGTCTCGATCGCGTCCTGCCGCAGACGCAGTGCGGCCAGTGCGGCTTCGCCGGATGCCGGCCCTATGCCGAAGCGATGGCGCGCGGCGAAGCCGGTGTCGAACGATGCCCGCCCGGCGGCGATGCCGGCGCACGTGCGCTCGCGAAGATCCTCGATGTCGCGCCCGTCCCCTTCGATCGCGCGCGCGGCGAACACAAGCCGCCGCTGCTCGCCTACATTGTCGAACCCGACTGCATCGGCTGCACCAAGTGCATCCAGGCCTGCCCGGTCGATGCGATCGTCGGCGGCAGCAAACGCATGCACACCGTCATCGAGCCGCTGTGCACCGGTTGCGAACTCTGCGTTCCCGCATGCCCGGTGGATTGCATCGTGATGATCGCGCCCTGACGATCGCTCAGTGCCGGCGCATCGGTTCGCCGAAGGTCAACCAGAAGCCGTTGTTGTCGCGCAGGATGAACTCGCGCATCCCGTAAAAGGTGTCGTGCGGCGCCTCGAACACGTTGATGCCGCCGGGAAGCGATTCGTAGAGCGCATCCACGTCTTCGACCTGCAGGTACAGGTCCGCGTCGCGACGCGGCGCATCGCTCGCTTGGCCGCCACAGTTGAACATCACGCGGCCCTCGCCGTAGCCGAGCAGCGCCCAGGTCAGTTCGCCCTCTTCTTCCGCCGACTCGAGCAAGGTAAACCCGACCGAGAGGTACCACGCGATCGTCGCGCGGATGTCGGGCACCTGCAGCATGGGCGTGAGCGTGGCCATGCGGGTCACTTCGCGCAGGCCGAGCAAACGCGCTCGACCGTGTAGCCCTGCGCCTTCATGCGTTCGACCACGCCGTCCTTGCCGAGCAGGTGCAGCGCGCCGACCACGACGAGCGTGTCGTCGGTGCCCGGCGTATCGAGGCGCTTGCGGAGCATCGGCACCCACGCCGCATTGCGATCGCTGTTGATCGTCTTGTAGAGCCCCGGGTATTCATCGCGGAATTCGACGCCGAGTTTGTTCCACAACTTGTCGACATTGCCGCTGCGCCACAGCACGTGCAGTTCCCGCAGTGCCTCGGGGCCACCCTCTTTCTCGTCGAGCGATTCGGCCATCAGTTGCAATTGCTCGGCCTTGCCCATGTTCTCGAACATCGCCAGCTGCTTCATGCCACCTTCCAGGCCCTGCATGCGCTTGCCGTCGGCCTTGGCCTGCTTGCCCAGGTGCGCGTCGAGGCCGAGTTCGGAATCGAAGCCCGCCGTGCGCGCTTCGGCGATCGTCACCAGCAGGCTGGCGTACCAGGCATCGACCAACTGGAACATCTCCGGCTGCAGGCCCATCTGCCGGAGCGTGGGGTCGTTCTCGCGCAGCCACGTGGCCAGGCGCGCGCGCAACGCGGGCGAAAGATCATCGTCGAGCTTGCTGCCGTCGGTGCGCAGCGCGGCCTGCGTCATCGCCAGGCCGAGGTCTTTCGACAACATTTCCTCCGGCGCCAGTTCGAACACCACTTCTTCGGCGTCGGCATAGGCCGCGTCGATGTCCTTCGACAAGGGATAGTCGTCCTTCGTCAGCATGTGGAAGGAGCCGAGCAGGTACACGGTGTTGTCCTTGTCGGACACCTTCCACAACAAGGGCACCGGCGCCGAGGACTTCGCCACCGGCGCGATGTTGTCCGCGGCGAACGACGGGAAAACGAAGGCGAGCGTTGCGGCGAGCAGCCAGGTGCGACGCATGGAGGATCCTTTGGTCAATGCTTTTCGTAGACGCGTTCGCCGGCTTCGACCGCCAGGTCGAGGCGATTGGTGACCGGCGGCAACGGACAGGTGGCGAACGCGGTGAACGCGCACGGCGGATTCTCTGCGCGATTGAAGTCGATCGTCATCTGCCGGTTGGCGGTGGGACGCGCGAGATCGAGATAGCGCCCCGCCGGATAACTGCCGTGCCCGCTCGTGCGATCGGCGTAGACGAGGAAGAGCGTCGGCTCGCCCTGGTCCAGCAGTTCCAGGCGATGCGTCTTGCCGCCCTGCACGAACTCCACGGCGCCGGGATTGGGCACTTGTTCGACCATGTTGACGATGTTGACGATCGGCAAGGTCGTACCCGCCGGATGCGGGACGAAGCGCCCGGCGACCTTCCATTCGGGGCCACCGGCCCAGAACTGCAGGCCCGCGAAATGCAGGCGCGCGGCGGCGTCGCTGTGCTTGACGCGCAGCGCGACGCGATCGCCGCGCTTGATGATCGTCGCCACGCCCTTGCCGCCATCGAATCCGATCTTGTCCGGGCCACCCTCGTCCGCATCGGTCTTCAGCACCGTCGCGCCAACGAAGGGCGTGCCATCGAGCGTCACCGCCACGCTCTTGTCCGGCACGAAGGTGACGTGGCCATCGGCGCCGAGGACGAACATGCCCAGGTGTTCGGGGCCCATCGTCATGCGCAGGCCGTTGCTGCCCGCGGTGCCGGCGTAATGCGAGCCGGGGTCGATCCAGTGCAGGCCGACGACCGACGTCCAACCATCGGGCGCCGTCAACTCGGCCACGCGCGCATCGCGCCACGGCTTTTCCGATGCGGCGAATGCACGCGCGCGCGCTTGTGCCGCCGCTTTCGCCGCGGCTTCGTCGTTGCCCTTGCCGCAGCCGCCCAGGACGAGCGTGCAGGCCAACAGGGCCAACGCGAATTGCTTCCCCTTCCCCATGTTCAACGCCCTCGCAGGAACCATTTGTCGATGTCGGCCAATGCAAAACGCGTCCACGTGGGACGTCCGTGGTTGCACTGGCCGGAACGTTCGGTCGCTTCCATTTCGCGCAGCAGCGCGTTCATCTCGGCGATGGTGAGGCGACGGTTGGCGCGCACGGCGCCGTGGCAGGCCATCGTCGACAACAGCTCGTCGCGCGCGGCCGCGATGCGGCGTGATTCCCCGTGCTCGCGCAGGTCGGCGAGCACGTCGCGCAGCAAGGCTTCCACGTCGCCGTCGACGAGCAGGGCCGGTACGCTGCGCAACAACAGCGAACCGGGGCCGCTGCGCGTGAGTTCGAAACCGAGCGCGGCGAGCGTGCCCGCCTCGCGTTCGGCGACATCGGCCTCGCGTTCGGAGACCGCGACATTCATCGGCACCAGCAGCGGTTGCGTGCGCAGGCCTTCGCCGTCGTGCGCGCCCTTGAGCTTTTCGTAGCCGATGCGTTCGTGCGCGGCGTGCATGTCGACGACGATCAGGCCCTCGGCGTTCTCGGCGAGGATGTAGATGCCATGGAGTTGCGCGATGGCGAATCCGAGCGGTGGCGCGGCGTCGTCGCGCGCGTCGGGCATCGACATCGAACGCGGGGCTTGGGCGAGCGCGACCTCGTCGTTCGCGTACAGCGCCGCGTACGCCGCGCGCGCATCGCCCACGCGCAGCGACAGGCCGGACTGATCCGCGCCGGTCCACGAGGGGCCGACCCAGGTGCGCGATGCCGATTCGGAAACGGCCGGTGCCGCGGTTTCCGCGGTCAAACCCGCGCGCGTCTCGGCCAGCGCGGCATGCAGCGTGCGATAGACGAAGTCGTGCACCAGGCGCGATTCGCGGAAACGCACTTCGTGCTTGGCCGGATGCACGTTGACGTCGACCGTGCGCGGATCGAGCTCGAGGAACAGTACGTACGCCGGTTGGCGCCCATGGAACAATACGTCGGCGTAAGCCTGCTTCACCGCGTGCGCGACGTTGCGATCGCGCACGCTGCGGCCATTGACGTAGAGATACTGCTGGTCGGCGCTCGCGCGGTTGTACACCGGTTGCGCGATCCAGCCATGCAGGCGCAAGCCGGCGCCTGCGTGTTCGACGCGCAGCGCATGCTTCGCGAACTCTTCGCCCAGGGTTTCGAACAGGCGGTCGGTGGACGCGAGCATGCCGTCGCCGCGGTAACGACGCGCGGGGCGGCCGTTGTGCGAGACGCGCAGTTCGACATCGGGGCGCGCGAGCGCGAGCGAACGCAACCACTCCTCGATGTGGCCCAGCTCCGTGCGTTCGGCGCGCAGGAACTTGCGACGCGCGGGGACGTTGTAGAACAGGTCGCGCACCTCGACGGTCGTGCCGTGCGGATGCGCCTTCGGTGCGACGTCGCCGAAGCGACCGCCGTCGACCTGCAGGGCCGCGCCATGGTCGGCGTCGGTGCGTCGCGAGGCGAGCATGAAGCGGCTGACCGAGGCGATCGACGGCAGCGCTTCGCCACGGAAACCGAGCGTGGCGACGGCTTCCAGATCGTCGAGCGAAGCGATCTTGCTGGTCGCGTGCCGTTGCACGGCGAGCGCGAGTTCCTCCGGTGCGATGCCGCCGCCGTCGTCGCGCACGCGGATCAGGCGGATGCCGCCTTCTTCCAGGTCGATTTCGACGCGGCGGGCGCCGGCATCCAGCGCGTTTTCCACCAATTCCTTGACCACCGACGCGGGCCGTTCGACGACCTCGCCTGCGGCGATCTGGTTGATCAGGGTGTCGGGAAGTTGGCGGATGGGCACTGCGCGGCGCTGCACGGAAGAGCAGCGCCGATCATACCCGCCGTCAGCGGCTGCCGGCGGCGCTCGCCGTGGGATTCTCCGCAGCCTCCGCACGCGCGGCATACAGCGTTCCCGGCGGCGGCTGGCGGGTGAAGTAGGTGTTGACCCCATCGAGGATCGCGCGCGCGAGTTCGCCCTGGTGGCGCGGGTCGTTGAGGCGGCGTTCTTCTTCCGGATTGGTGATGAACGCGGTTTCGACCAGCATCGAGGGGACGTCGGGCGAGCGCAGCACGACGAAGTTCGCGCGCTCAACGCCGGCCTTGTGCGTGCGGCCCAGTTTCTTCAGGCCGACCAGCACGTGCCCGGCGATGTCTTCGGAGGCTTTCATCGTCGCGCTCTGCGACAGGTCCAGCAGGACCGAGGCGAGCGTGTTGTCCTTGTCCTGCAGGCGCACGCCGCCGACCAGGTCGGCTGCGTTTTCCTGGTTCGCCAGCCAGCGCGCGGCCTGCGACGAGGCGCCGCGCTGGGACAGCACGAACACCGACGAGCCGCTGGCATCGGGATTGTTGAAGGCGTCGGCGTGGATCGACACGAACATGTCCGCCTTCGCCGCGCGCGCCTTCTGGTAGCGCTGCGCCAGCGGGATGAACACGTCGGTGTCGCGGGTGAGGTAGGCCTTCAGGCCGGGCGTGGCGTTGATCTGGCGCGCCAGTTCGCGCGCGATCGCGAGCGTCACGTCTTTCTCGCGCGTGCCCTTGCCGCCGCGCGCACCGGGATCCTGGCCGCCGTGGCCGGCGTCGATGGCAATGACCAACTCGCGCATGCCGCTGCCGCGCAACTGTTGCATCGACTTGGTCGCGCCCGGCGGCGGCGTGGGCGAGGCGATCGGCGCGGGAACGACGGTGTATTTCGGAAGCTGCGTCGACGCGGTGGTCGGCACCGTAGTCGCGGGCCTGATCGACGCGACCTGCCCGCTCGGCAAGCTGGCGACCAGGCGCGAGGTGGCTTCGGCCGAACGCGCGGCGGTTTCCTGCGGCGAGGGTTCTTCGGGCTTGTTGGCGAAGGCGCCGATGGGATCGTCGACCATGGGCTTCGAGACCAGCGCAGGCGAAGCGGCGACTGCGGTCGCCGCCACGGCCTTGCCGTCGCCCGGCCACTCGAGCACCAGGCGGGTGACGCCGTCGGTGGTTTCGATGCGGGGCTTCAGGCCGACGACGGGCGATGCCAGGTCGAACACCACGCGCACCGTGCCCGGCACCGGCTGGCCGGTGCGGACCGACTTCACGACGCCGGCGCCCTCGGGCAGCGCGAAGCGGCCGAGCTTGGAGGACGGGAGGTCCACGACCAGGCGGTCGGGGCCGGCGAGGGTCAGGGTCGAGTAGCTGGCGGGCCCATCGAGCAGCAGTTCGGCGCGGGTGCCGGTGGCGCCTTCGTCGATGGTCAGGCCCTTGATTTCACCGGCGCGCGCGATGTTCCAGCACAGCGCGAAGATCAGCGCTGCGCCGAGTGCCCATTGCTGCACGGTGGCCCCCTTGATACGCATGGCCGGGAGTTAAGCACCGGCCGCAAGGATTTGCAACCACTTTTCCCTTAACTATCCGGCACCTGCCGTCGTTTGTTCTCAGCGAGGGGGAACAAACGCATGCAAGTCGGGTAAACCGGCCAAACGGCGCAACCACTCGTCGCCCACCGGGGACCCCGCGACGGCATCGAGCGACCGCCCGTCGCCTTCCAGGGCCAGCAGGAGGTCCAGGTCGGCCGGCGGCAGGGCCCGCCCTCCGCGCTCAGGCCACTCCACCAGCCAGAGTGCGCCTTCGCCCGCGTCGAGGCCGAGGAATTCGAGTTCGCCCGGATCGCCGATGCGATACAGGTCCAGGTGCAAGGCATCGCCACCCTCGTCGAGCGGATAACGCTCCACGAGCGTGTAGGTCGGACTGCGAATTGCACCGCGCACGCCGAGCGTGCGCAACAACGCGCGCGCGAACGTGGATTTTCCCGCGCCCAGGTCGCCGCGCAAATGCACGACCGCGCGCGGCGGACGCGTGCGCGCGAAAACCGCGGCGATGCGATCGGTATCGTCGGGCGTGGGCAGGAAGGCGCGCATCAACGCACGGCGTCGGGATTGGCGAGGCGACGCAGGCGCGGCAGCAAATCCGACGGCAACAAACCGCGCTCGCCGCCATCGCGTGCGGCTTCGTCGCCGGCGCTGGCATGCAGCAATGCACCGATGCACGCAGCGTCGAAGGCCGACATGCCCTGCGCACGCAAGGCCGCGATCACGCCGGTGAGCAAATCGCCCATGCCGCCGACGGCCATGCCGGGATTGCCCGCGCCGATCACGCCCGTGCGCCGGCCGCGTTCGACCACGACGGTGCCCGCGCCCTTCAACACGACCACGGCATTGAATTTTTCCGCGATCGCATTCGCCGCACCGTAGCGATCGTTCTGGATTTCCGCCGTCGCGACACCGAGCAGGCGCGCGGCTTCGCCCGGATGCGGCGTGAGGATCGTGCCCGGCGGCAATGCGACGGATTCGCGCGTGGCGAGCAGGTTCAGCGCATCGGCATCGAGCACGAGCGGTTTGCCCGACCCCAGCGCCGCACCGAACAACACGCGCCCCCACATGCCCTGCCCCAAGCCGGGCCCGGCGGCGACGATATCCGCGCGTTCCAATTGGCCCGCGAGGTCTTCGCTGCGTTCCACCGCGCGCGCCATCGCTTCGGGCCGGCGTGCGAGCAACGCACCCACGTATTCCTCGCGCGTGGCGACATCCACGAGCCCTGCACCGGCGCGCAACGCGGCTTCGGCGCACAGCATGATCGCGCCCCCGCTGCCATGGTCGCCGCCCAGGCACAGCACGCGCCCCGAATCGCCCTTGTGCGCGTCGCGGGCACGCGGACGCAGCGCGCCTTTCAGGGATTCGGGCAACAACAAGGCCGAATGGGGTTGGATGCCATCGAACATGTGCGGCGGCATCGACAGTTCGGCCAGCTCCGGGCGGCCGCGCATCGTCATCGCCGGGCCGGTGTGCAAGCCGGGCTTGGGCACGATGAATTCCAGCGTACGCGTGGCGGCGACGGCCACGCCGGGCATCCCGCCGGTGTCGGCGTCGATGCCGCTGGGCACGTCGATCGACAGACGCGGCGCGCCCTGCGCGTTGATCGCGTCGATCAGCGTCTTCGCGGCGCCCTCGGGCGCACGCGTCAGGCCGATGCCGAACAAGGCGTCGACGATCAGGTCGGCCGGCGGAAGCGTGTCGACGAAGGCTTCGACGCGGCCCTGGCGATCGCGGAATTCGTCGCGTGCCCGCTGCGCGGACGGCGTGGTGGGCGAATGCTCCGGCAGGCGCACCACGCGCACGTTGCGGCCCGCTTCCAGCGCAAGACGCGCGAGGACGTACCCGTCCCCACCGTTGTTGCCCGGGCCGCAGACCACCACGATGCGTTGCGCCTGCGGCCAGTGGCGCAGCGCGCAGTGCCAGGCCGCGCGGCCCGCGCGTCGCATCAGTTCGAAGGCGTCGCCGCCCATTTCGGCCGTGGCGCGCGCATCGAGCGCGCGCGCGGCCTTCGTGTCGTACAGCGCAAGGGTCGCAAGCATCGTCGGATTCTATACTTGGCAGATGGCCTCCCAGACGCCAACGCCGTCGCATCCTGCACCCGAGGGCAATGTCCTGGCCGCGCAGATCCGTGTGCTGGCCAACGAACTGGGCTTCCAGCGCGTGGGCATCGCGGGCGTGGAGCTGGGCGCCGACGAGGCCCACCTGCGCGATTGGCTGATGCAGGGCCTGTACGGGTCGATGGACTGGATGGCGCGCCACGGCGACAAGCGGTCGCGCCCCGGCGAACTCGTCCCGGGCACCGTGCGGGTGATTTCGGTCGGGCTGGATTACGCGCAGGACGACGCCTTCGCGTGGCAGACGCTGGACGATGGCGAGCGCGCCTACGTCGCGCGCTACGCGCTGGGCCGCGATTACCACAAGCTGATGCGCAATCGGCTGCAGACCCTGGCCGATCGCATCGCCGCGCTCGTGGGCCCGTTCGGACATCGGGTGTTCGTCGATTCGGCGCCGGTGCTCGAACGCGCGCTGGCGCGCAACGCAGGACTGGGGTGGATCGGGAAGAACACCTGCCTGATCGATCGCGACGCGGGCTCGTGGTTTTTCCTCGGCGAGGTGTTCGTCGACATTCCCTTGCCCGTCGACGAACCTGCGAGCGCGCATTGCGGCACGTGCACGCGTTGCATCGACATCTGCCCGACGCAGGCGATCATCGCGCCCAATCGCCTGGATGCGCGGCGCTGCATCTCGTATCTGACGATCGAACACGAAGGCAGCATCGATCCCGAGTTGCGCCCGCTGATGGGCAATCGCATCTTCGGTTGCGACGACTGTCAGTTGATCTGCCCCTGGAACAAGTTCGCGCGGCGCACCGACGAACCGGATTTCCGCGCACGCAACGACCTGGATACGGCGACCTTGCCGGATCTGTTCGCGTGGACGGAAGACGAATTCCTCCGGCGCACCGAAGGCTCGGCGATCCGTCGCAGCGGTTATTCGCGTTGGCTACGCAACATCGCCGTGGCCCTGGGCAATGCGCCGACCACGCCGCAGGTGTTGGCTGCATTGGACGCGCGCAGGGACATCGACGATCCGGTCGTGCGCGAGCACGTGGAATGGGCGCTCGCGCGCCATGCGCATTAGTCGCGCAGGATCTGGTCCAGCAAGGCCTGCGTCACCGGATCGGCGATCTCCGCCTTCTGCCCGCGCATCGCCGGCAACAGGCTGCTTGCGACCTGCTTGCCCAATTCGACGCCGAATTGATCGAAGGCGTTGATGCTCCACGCGACCGATTGCAGGTAGACGCTGTGCTCGTACAGCGCGATCAGCGCACCGAGCGAACGCGGCGTCAGCGCATCGAGCAACACCATCGTGCTCGGGCGATTGCCCGCGTAGCGACGATGCGGATCTTCACTGTCCTGCCCGTTGGCGAAGGCTTCGGTCTGCGCGAGCAGGTTCGCGAACAAGGCGCGGTGGCTTTCGCGATGCGGGTGGTCGGCCTGGAGCGTGCCGACGAAATCGCCGGGAATGATGTCGGTGCCCTGGTGCAGCGCCTGGAAAAAGCTGTGCTGCACATCGGTGCCCGCACCGCCCCACCACACCGGCACCGTGCGCTCGGCGACGGGCGTGCCGTCGAGTCGCACGGACTTGCCCAGGCTTTCCATCACCACCTGTTGCAGGTGCGCCGGCAGCAGCTTCAGGCGATCGTCGTACGGGAACACGCCGTGCGAGGACAAGCCCATCGCGTTGCGATTCCACACCGCCGTCAAGGCGTGCCAATAACCGAGGTTTTCGCGCGGCGCGGCTTGCAACACGTGCGCGTCCATCTCCGCCGCGCCGGCAAGCAACGCTTCGAACGCCGGCATGCCCAGCGCCAGGCCGATCGGCAAGCCGACCGCCGACCACAGGGAATATCGGCCGCCGACCCAATCCCACATCGGAAGGATGCGTGCTTCGGGAATGCCCCACTCTGCCGCACGCGCGACGTTCGCGGTGACCGCGAGCAGGCGCGTGTCGTCGCCGAGCCATTCGCGCACGATGCCGCCGTTGAGCAGCGTTTCCTGCGTGCCGAAGGTTTTCGAAACGATGATGGCCGCGGTGCGCTTCGGATCGAGGCCGGCGAGCACGCGCTGTGCGGCGGCGCCGTCGACATTCGAAATGAAATGGACGCGGAAGCGACCGGGCTTCGGCGGCGACAAGGCATCGACGACCAGGCGCGGACCGAGATCCGATCCACCGATGCCGATGCTGACGACGTCGGTGACCGGCGTGTCCTGCAACAGATCGACCACGCGGCGCATGCGCGCGAGCGCGGCCTGCGCTTGTTCATGCGCGGCCACCGCAATGGGCGCATCGCTCAATGCGCTGCGCAAGGCCGTGTGCAATGCGGCGCGGTCTTCGGTCGGATTCACGCGCTTGCCGTCGAACAGGTCGCGCACGCGTTCGGGGAATTGCGCCGTATCGGCGAGTTCGAACAACGCATCGATCGCCGCGGCGTCGTACCGCTGGCGCGCGAAGTTCGCATAGACCGGACCGACGCGGAATGCCAGGTCGCTGGCGCGGCCCGGCGCCTGCACCAGCGTCCGGATCGGCGTGGCGCCCAGGCGCGCGGCGTGCGCGCGCAGGGCCTGGAAGTGCTGCTTGAAGGGGCTGGCGTCCATGCGCCCCAGTATCACGCAGCCTGCTTCGGCATCGAGTGATTGGTGTGCGTCAGCGCGTTGTGGCGATCGACGTAGACGCAGGTCGGCTTGTATTTCGCCGCTTCGGCTTCGTCCATCGACGCGTAGGCGCAGATGATCACCAGGTCGCCCGGCGAGGCGCAGTGCGCGGCCGCGCCGTTGACCGAGATCACGCCCGAGCCTTCTTCGCCGCGGATGGCATAGGTCACGAACCGCATGCCGTTGTTGACGTTGTAGATGTGGATCTGTTCGTACTCGCGGATGCCGCTGATGTCGAGCAGGCGGCCGTCGATCGCGCACGAGCCTTCGTAATGCAGCTCGGCATGCGTGACCGTGGCGCGGTGGATCTTGGCTTTGAGCAGGTTGAGCTGCATGGAACGGCTCCGCGGGAAGGCCGGGCGTGGGGCCCGGGAAAGGTGCGCAGTCTAGATAGGGGTTTTCCGCGCCGCAACAAAGGGGGCCGGCGACGGGCCCTGCGTTCAGAATTCGAGGTTGTCGATCAGGCGGGTGCGGCCCAGTCGGGCCGCGACCAGCGCCACGCGCGGACCGGGAATGTCTTGTGGTTCAAGCAGTTCCGGTGTGCGTACGACAGCGTAGTCGACGTCGAAGCCAGCCGCCGTGAGCGTCTCCCTCGCCTGCCCCTCGACTGCGGAACGCGGTGTTCCGGCCAGCGTGGCCTCGCGCATGCGCAACAGCGTGCGGTGGATGGTCGCCGCCACCGGCCGTTCTTCCGCCGACAGGTACTGGTTGCGCGAGCTCATGGCCAGGCCGTCGGACTCGCGGAACGTCTCGGCGGCCAGCACCTCGATCGGGAACGCGAGGTCGCGCGCCAGGTAGCGGATCACGGCGAGCTGCTGGTAATCCTTGCGCCCGAACACGGCCACGTCCGGCTGCACCTGCAGGAACAGGCGCGAGACCACCGTCGCCACCCCATCGAAATGCCCCGGGCGATGCGCGCCTTCCAGCACCTCGGTCACGCCGGGCACGCGGATGCGCACCGCGTTGTCCGACCCGTAGGGGTACATCGTCGCCACCTCGGGCATCCACAACAGATGGCAACCGGCGGCCGCCAGGCCCGCGGCATCGGCGTCGGGCGTGCGCGGATAACGCGCGAAGTCTTCGTTCGGCCCGAACTGGGTCGGATTGACGAACACGCTCGCGACCACGCGATCGACGTGCCTGCGCGCAAGTTCGACGAGCGAATAGTGGCCTGCATGCAGGTTGCCGAGCGTCGGCACGAAACCCACGCGCAGGCCCGCGCGCTTCCACTCACCGACGTGCGCGCGCAGCTCGTCGAGGCCGGTGGCGACCTCGAGCGTCATTCGTAGGCGTGCGCGGCGTCGGGGAACGCGCCGCTGCGCACGTCGTCGGCGAAGGCCTGGATCGCACCGGCGATCGAACCGCCCTGGGCGAGGAAGTCCTTCACGAATTTCGGACGGCGATGCCCGGTGTTCACGCCGAGCAGATCGTGCAGCACCAACACCTGGCCATCGCACGCGGCGCCCGCGCCGATGCCGATGGTGGGAATCGGGCTGGCGACGGTGATGGCGGCGGCCAGCGACGAGGGAACGCATTCGAGCACGAGCAACGCGGCGCCGGCTTTCGCGACGGCCAGCGCGTCTTCGCAGATCTTCTTCGCCGCCTTGTCTTCGCGCCCCTGCACCTTGTAACCGCCCAGGCGCAGCACCGATTGCGGCGTCAGGCCCAGGTGCGCGCAAACCGGGATCTCGCGATCGACGAGGAAACGGATGACGTCGAGTTTGTGGTCGGCGCCTTCGAGCTTGACCATCGCCGCGCCCGCCTGCAGCAACTTCAGCGATGCATCCAGGGCGCGCTCGGGCGTGGCGTCGGCGCCGAAGGGCAGATCGGCGATCAGCAGCGCGCGTTGCAAGCCGCGACCGACGCAGGCCACGTGATAGGCGACGTCGGCAACGGTGACCGGCAGCGTGCTGTCGTGGCCCTGCACCACCATGCCGAGCGAATCGCCGACCAGCACCAGGTCCACGCCCTTGTCGTCCATGACGCGCGCGAAACCGGCGTCGTAGCATGTGAGCATGACCAGCTTGCGGCCGTCGCGCTTGGCGTCGGCGAGCATGGGAACGGTCCAGGGCTTGGCGTCGGTGCTCGTATACATATGGCTAGCGTAGCGCGTCGGCCCGGTGCGCGGACGTCGCATGAATGTCACAGGGCATGAATGTCGCCCGTGACCATCGCCGCGACGATGTCGGCGGCTCGGCCGTGGCCGGGGATCACGATGTCGGGCGCGATTTCGACCAGCGGCACCAGCGCGAAGGCGCGTTCGTGGAGATGCGGATGCGGCACGCGCAGGCCGGGTTCGTCGATGACCGCATCGCCGTAGAGCAACAGGTCGAGGTCGAGCGTGCGTGCGCCCCAGCGGTCGCTGCCGTCGCCGGCGCGGTCGCGTCCCCAATCGCGTTCGATCTGGAGCATCTGATCGAGCAAGGCGCGTGCATCCAGGGTGGTCTCGAGCACGGCGGCCGCGTTCACGAACGCCGGCTGGTCGGTCTTGCCCCAGGCCGGCGTGCGGTACAGGCGCGAGGCGTGCAGCAATCGGGTGTCGGGCAGAGCGTCCAGCGCCTGCAATGCGCCCTGCACGGCGGCAAGGGCATCACCGAGGTTGGCGCCGAGGCCGACGCACGCCTGCACGCGGCCGATCACTCGGCCGCGCCGCCGCCGTTGGTGGGACGCCGGCGACGGCGACGGCGACGCGGCGCCTCGCCTTCGGCCGCTTCGATGGCCTGGGCCTCCAGCTGCGCGGCGACCATTTCGCCCGGCTGCGTCTGCACGTCCGCCCAGAACGCGATGTCCTCGGCGTGTTCGGGCGATGCGAACTGGCGCAACTGCAGGAAATCGAATGCCGCGCGGAAGCGCGGATGCGACAACAGGCGGAACACGCGCTTGCGCTGGCGCTGCGAAAAACGCGATTGCAGCATCCAGATTTCCTGCATCGGCAGCGAGAAGCGACGCGGCAATGCGATGGTGTTGAGTTGGTGCAAGGTGACGCGATCGGCCGCGCGCCGCTGCGCTTCGGCCGCGTGCACACCCTGCGCCTGCAACTGCATCAGGTCGCGGCAATACGCCGGCCACAGCAGCACGGCGAAGAGGAACGCGGGCGAGACCGGTTCGTCGTTGGCCACGCGCATATCGGTGCTGCGCAGGCCTTCGATCAGCATGCGACGCAATGCGCCGCTGCGGTTGGACGCCAGCGCCTTCGCCGTTTCGGGCAGGAAGACCGGCAGCAGGCCGTGTTGTTCGAGGCGTTCGAAGCTCGCCACCGCATGCCCCGACAGGAACATCTTCAGCGATTCTTCGAACAGGCGCGCCGGCGCCGATTCGCGCAACAGCGGCGCCAGCGCGGGAATCGGCGCGGCGGTGTTTTCTTCGATCGTGAAATCGAGCTTCGCCGCCAGGCGGATCGCACGCAGCATGCGCACCGGGTCTTCGCGATAACGCGTTTCCGGATCGCCGATCAGGCGCAGCACGCGCGCCTGCACGTCTTCATAGCCGCCGACGAAATCGCGCACCGAGAAATCCTCGATCGCGTAGTACAGGGCGTTGGCGGTGAAGTCGCGGCGGATCGCGTCTTCCTCGATCGTGCCGTAGACGTTGTCGCGCAGCAGGCGCCCGCCTTCGTGGGTTTCGCGGTCGCCGCTGCCGTCGTCGGCATTGGAGCGGAAGGTCGCCACTTCGATGATTTCGCGCCCGTAGACCACGTGCGCGAGCCGGAAGCGCCGGCCGATCAGGCGGCAATTGCGGAACAGCGCCTTGACCTGCTCGGGCGTGGCCGAGGTGGCCACGTCGAAGTCTTTGGGATGCCCGCCGACGAGCAGGTCGCGCACGGCGCCGCCGACGAGATAGGCGCCGAAGCCGCCTTCACGCAGGCGATAAAGCACCCGCAGGGCGTTGGGACTGATGTCCTTGCGCGAGATCGGATGCGCGTCGCGCGCGATGCTGCGCGCATGCACGGCGATGGCGGCGGGAGGAGAAACGGTGATGGTAGACATTCAGGGCCGGTGGAAGGACGTTCCGTTGCCTGGGGCCACGGCGGCCCGTATAGTAGCAAGCCTTCGCGCAGGGCCTTGTTTGCACACGGAAAGGCGCCCTCGCACCCCCTACGCTCCCATCGTCTAGAGGCCTAGGACACCACCCTCTCAAGGTGGACACACGGGTTCGAATCCCGTTGGGAGTACCAAACACGAAGGGAACGGTCCCCCTACCCCCACCTCGTGGGAGCTTCGGGTCCGACCGCGCGGGCCAGGCCCGCGCGATCAGCGCCGATCAAGTCGCCAGTGCGTACGCCAGGCCGGCGAGCGCGACCGCGACGAGCGCGGCGGCGAGCATTTCCATCGGCATGCCCTTCTCGGGCCGGGCGGCGATGGACGGATCCTGCGCACGCTCGAGCATCGCCTGCGCGAACGCATCCGGTGAACCGGGCTCATGACTCATGGTGTTTCCCCTTGCGTAGTCGGCCTGCCCCCCAGGCCGAGCCCAACAGTAACGCCGTTGTGCACTGCGGGGTGACCGTACGTCGGACGCCCTCATGCGTGCGCAGCCGCTACACTTCCGCCTCCGAAATCGCCTTTGCCTGCGCCCATGCCCTTCGTCGTCACCGAAAACTGCATCAAGTGCAAATACACCGACTGCGTGGAGGTGTGTCCCGTCGACTGCTTCCACGAGGGCCCGAACTTCCTGGTGATCGACCCCGACGAGTGCATCGACTGCACGCTCTGCGAGCCCGAGTGCCCGGTGAACGCGATCTACCCCGAGGACGATGTCCCCGCGGGCCAGGAGCAGTTCGTGCAGCTCAACGCCGAACTGTCGAAGGGCTGGCCGGTGATCACGGTGCGCAAGGACGCACCGGCCGATGCGAAGGACTGGGAAGGCAAGCCGGACAAGTTGCCGCTTCTCGAGAAGTAAAAAAAACGGGCGCCCAGGGCGCCCGTTTCGTTTCCGGCGATGGCGCCTGGATCAGCCGCCGAGCGCGGTCTTCAGGGACGCCATCAGCTTCACCGGCGCTTCGCCCGTCGCGGGCAGGCCGCGCGGATCCACCGCGCTGACGTACACGCCGGCGTCGGTCTTGGTCACGCGGATCAGGAACTTCGCGCCTTCGAAGTCGACGTCGTAGGTGCCCAGCAGCTGCGCGCGGCTGGCGATGGTCGCGCCCGCGATGCCGCCGAGCGCGTCGCCGACCTTCGCGAACACCGCATCGCGCTCACCGGCGACGGTGAAGCCCAGCGGCGTGGTGCCCGCGCCGGCGACCGGCGTGGCGGCCGCGGCCGAAGCGGTCGGCGGCATCTTCATCGCGGCGTCGACGGCCGGCTTGTCGAGGTCGGGCGGCACTTCGAGCGGACGCGCGGCGACATCTTCCTTGTACAGCTCGCTGTCCTTCTTGAACCAGTGGCAGCCACCGAGCAGGCCGACGAGCAGCGCGGCGGCAACGGCCGAACGGAGGAACATGGGGGTAAGGCGCATTGGAAAAACTCCTGTCAGGCCGCGAGCGCGTCGCGGATCGCGTTTTCGATTTCGAGGATGGCCGCGGCGACGACCGGCGTACGCACGGCATGTGTCGCGGAAAGAGGCAACAAGGGAAGGCGCAGACCGTGGCCGATGCCCATGTGCGCGAGCAGCGCCTTGACGGGAATCGGATTGGGCTCCACGCCGAGGAAATCGTTGGCATCGCGCAGGCGCGCATCGAGCGCTTGCGCACCGTCGCGATCGCCCTTGCGCGCCAGGTCGCACAAGCGGCGGAAAGCGGCCGGCAACACGTTGGAAGCGACCGAAATCACGCCATCGGCGCCGGCGAGCATCGCGCGGCAGGCGGTGGGATCGTCGCCGCTGAGGATCGCGAAGGACGCGCTGCGCAACGGCAGCAGCGCCTCCATGCGTTCGACATCGCTGCGCGCTTCCTTCAGCGCGACGATGCGCGCATGGCCGGCGAGCGCGGCGACGGTCTCGGGCAGCATGTCGCAGCCGGTGCGCCCGGGCACGTTGTACAGGACGATCGGCAGCGCGCCGTCGTCGGCGACCGCGCGGTAATGCGCGACCAGGCCGGCCTGCGTCGGGCGCACGTAGGGGGGCGTCACCACCAGCGCGGCGTCGGCGCCCAGCGCCTTCGCGCGGCGCGTGGCTTCGATGGTCTTCTCGGTATTGGATTGGCCCGTGCCGGCGAGCACCGGAATGCGCCCGGCGATGCGTTCCACCGCGGTGCGCAGCAATGCGTCGTATTCCACGTCGAACAACGCCGCCGCTTCGCCCGTCGAACCGGCCACGACCACGGCTTGCGTGCCGCCGGCGAGCTGGAGATCGATGAGGCGACGCCAGGCGTCGAGGTCGAGTTCGCCTTTCGCCGTGAAGGGCGTGGCGAGCGCAGTGATGCTGCCGGTCGGTCGCAAGACGGTGGGCTCTTGGGTGAAGTGGACAAAGATGCCGGAAATCCTCCGGCATTGCGCGTGTTTTGCACGGCAACGGATGAGCGGAAGCGTCGCCGCCCGTCGCGATCTTACTTGCGGCGTGAAACCAGCGGCAAGTATGCTGGCCGCGGCCCCGGAGGATTTTCGGGGACTCGTTCAGACCTCGGAAGGCCGCCTTGACCGAAACCCCCACCCGTCCTGCGCCGAACGAGAACCACCTGCTCATCAACGCGTACACGACGCACCCGCAGTCGCCCCTGCTCGCGGTCACCCGCCGCATTTCCGACAGCGGCTGCAATCTGGTCGATGCGCGCCTGAGTACCGTGGGGCGCGATGTCTCGGTCACGGCGCTCGCCACCGGGTCGTGGGATGCCGTCGCCAAACTCGAAACCATGCTCGGCCGCCTCGAACGCGAGGAAGGCCTGAAGCTGGTGTTCTATCGCACCGGCCCCAAGCAGGTGCAGTCCAACCTGTTGCCCTACATCGTGGAAGTGGTGGCGGCCGACAAGCCCGGCATCCTCTTCCAGCTGGCCGATTTCTTCGACCGCCAGGGCATCACCATCGAAAGCCTGCACTGCTCGCGCTACCGTGCGATGCAGACCGGCGCCGACATGTTCTCCGCGCAGGTCACCATCGGGATCCCGTCGGACATGCACATCGCGGCCTTGCGCGACGACTTCCTCGAGTTCTGCGACCACCTGAACCTCGACGCCATCATGGATCCGATGAAGTTCTGATGGCGACCGCCAAACCGCTGCCCCGCAAGGTCCTCGATGCGCCGCTGGCGCTCGCGGGCAAGGACGGCACGCGAGAAGCGACGCTGTCCGACCATGCCGGCCGCTGGCTGGTGCTGTACTTCTACCCGAAGGACAACACCCCCGGCTGCACCACCGAAGGCCGCGACTTCGCCGCCCTCCTCCCGAAATTCCGCAAGCTCGGCGCCGACGTCCTCGGCGTCTCGCGCGACTCGGCGCGATCGCACCAGAACTTCTGCGACAAGCAGGGCTTCGGGTTCGAACTGGTGAGCGATCCCGACGAAGCGCTGTGCAACGCGTTCGAAGTGATCAAGGAAAAACAGCTTTACGGCCGCAAGTACATCGGCATCGAACGCAGTACGTTCCTGATCGATCCAGAATCCCGCGTCGCGCAAAGCTGGCGCGGCGTGAAAGTCCCCGGCCACGCCCAGGCCGTGCTCGATGCATTGACCTCGCACAGGAAGCCTTGATGACCCGAAGCCCGCGGATCTACGTGCTCGATACCAACGTGCTGATGCACGACCCGACCGCGCTGTTCAAGTTCGAGGAGCACGACGTGTACCTGCCGATGCAGGTCATGGAGGAGCTCGACAACGCGAAGAAAGGCACATCCGAGCCCTCGCGCAACGCGCGCCAGGTCAGCCGCTTCCTCAACGAGTTGATCGAAGCGCAGGGCGTCAAGGACATCGCCGCCGGCATTCCGCTGGCCAACCCCAACGGGCTGCAACTGCGCGGGAAGGAAGCCGCCGGGCGCCTGCGCTTCCAGATCGCCAATTTCGACGCGGGCAAGCGCTTCGGCGCGGTGATTCCGGACAACCACATCCTCGGTGCCATCCTCGCGCTGAAGGACGAGGAACCGGGCACGCCGGTGGTGTTCATCTCCAAGGACATCAACCTGCGGATCAAGGCGGCGATCGCGGGCATCGACTCGGAAGACTACGAGAACGACCGCGCGCTCGACGACTTCAGCCTGCTTTACACCGGCGCCACCGAGTTGCCGGAAGATTTCTGGTCGATCCACGGCAAGGAACTCAAGTCGTGGACGGAGAAGGGCCGCACCTTCTACGAGATCGCGCGCCGCGACGACGACGACTGGTATCCCAACCAATTCCTCTTCCTGCCGGGCGAAGAAGAAGCGGAGATGAAGGTCGCGCGCGTCAACGACGCCAAGGTCGTGCTGCAGATCGTCGACGACTACCGCCACACCCAGCACGCGGTGTGGGGCATCGCCGCGCGCAATCGCGAGCAGAACTTCGCGCTCAACGCGTTGATGGACCCGGACATCGATTTCGTTTCGCTGCTGGGCACCGCCGGCACGGGCAAGACGCTGCTCGCGCTCGCCGCGGGCCTGGCGCAGACGATGGACCAGCAGCGTTACCGCGAAATCATCATGACCCGCGCGACGGTCAGCGTCGGCGAGGACATCGGCTTCCTGCCGGGCACCGAGGAAGAAAAGATGACGCCGTGGATGGGCGCGCTCACCGACAACCTGGAAGTACTCACGCACAACCAGGAAGGCGGCAGCTGGGGCCGCGCGGCGACCAACGACCTGCTCGCCTCGCGCATCAAGATCCGCTCGATGAACTTCATGCGCGGCCGCACGTTCCTGTCGCGTTATCTCATTCTCGACGAAGCGCAGAACCTCACGCCCAAGCAGATGAAGACGCTGATCACGCGCGCGGGCCCGGGGACGAAGATCGTGTGCCTGGGCAACGTCGAACAGATCGACACGCCCTATCTCACCGAAACCACGTCGGGCCTGACCTACGCGGTGGATCGCTTCAAGGGTTGGTCGCACAGCGCGCACGTGACCCTGCGTCGCGGCGAGCGTTCGCGCCTGGCCGACTACGCGTCCGAAGTGCTGTGACCACGCGCGCCGCGCTGACCATCGCCGGATCCGATTCCGGCGGTGGCGCCGGCATCCAGGCGGACCTGAAGACCTTTGCCGCGCATCGCGTGCATGGCCTGTCGGCCATCGCCGCGTTGACGGCGCAGCACACCCGCGGCGTCACCGCGGTGCACGTGCCGGACATCGCCTTCCTGCGTGCGCAGGTACAGGCGTGTTTCGACGATTTCGACGTGCGCGTGGTGAAGCTCGGGATGCTGGCGACGGCGGAGGTGATCGATGCCGTCGCTGCGTTGCTCGACGAACGCCCTGATGTTCCGGTCGTGCTCGATCCGGTGATGGTGGCCACCAGCGGCGCGAAGTTGCTCGCGGACGACGCGCTGGACGCGATGCGCACGCGATTGCTGCCGCGCGCGAGGATCGCGACGCCGAACCTGCCCGAAGCGGAGTTGCTGCTCGGCACGCGGATCGAGTCCATCGAAGCGATGCGCGAGGCCGCAAGCGCGCTGCGCGCAAGCGGCGCGGATGCGGTGTTGCTCAAGGGTGGGCACCTGCACGGTGGCGCCGACGTCGTCGACATCCTGGTCGATGCCTCCGGGACGCACGCGATCACCCACCCGCGCCTCGCGCTCGAAGCGCATGGCACCGGATGCACGCTCGCTTCGGCGATCGCCGCGCGCATCGCGCTCGGCGACGACGTGCGCGCTGCGTGCATCGCCGCTTCCGATTACGTGCATCGCGCGTTGTCGGGCGGCTATCGCCCCGGGCGCAGCGACATCGTCGTGCTCGATCATTTCGGGGCCGCGCAATGACAGTGCGATCGATGGAAGTGCCCGTCGTCGCGAAGGACGGCCATCGCTTCGTCCTGTCCGCGCGCATTCCATCCCAACCGAGCGCGAGCCTGCTGTGGCTGGGCGGCATGGGCATCGCCGCGCGGCACTACATGCCCTTCGCCGATGCGCTGGCGACGCGCGGCATCGCGGTGTTCGCCGCCGATTGGCGCGGGCTCGGCAGCAGCAGCGTGCGCGCGTCGCGAAGCGTGACCTGGGGGTATCGCGAATTGCTCATGACCGATTTGCCCGCGTGCGAAGCCGCCATCGAACATGCGCTGCCCGACATGGCGCGCATCGTCGGCGGCCACAGCCTCGGCGGGCAACTGGCGTGCGTGCGCGCCGGCCTCGTCCCGGGCAACGCGCAGGCCGTGTGGTTGGTCGCCAGTGGCACGCCGGATTCGCGCGCATTCCCGCCGCGCTCGCGCTGGTGGTTGCCGACGGCGTATCGGCTGCTGAACGGCATCGCCAGCGTCGCGGGCAAACTGCCGGGCCGTCGGCTCGGGTTCGGTGGGCAGGAAGCGCGGGGCGTGATGGCGGATTGGTCGCGCAGCGGGTTGACCGGCCGCTACGCCGCCGCGGACCTGGCGGTGGACCTGGAAGTCGCCCTGCGTCGCGTCACCGTGCCGATCCACGCGGTGCGGATGGTGCACGACTGGCTCGCCCCGGCATCGTCGCTGCAGGCCTTGCTCGCGAAAATGCCGGAAGCCCCCGGCGAGATCACCGCACTGGAGGTCGCCGCGCCCGGCGTGCGTGCCGATCACTACCACTGGATGAAGCATCCGGCCGCGACCGTCGAGGCGCTGCTGCGCTGACTGCATCCGCTGTCGGGTTCGACGCGTATCTGCCGGGTTGGGCGTAGGATCGACCCGCGCCCCCGCGTGGAACCGTGCATGGAAGACACCCTCGCCCTTCGCAATGCTGCTGCAGACCCACCGATGGACCGAAGCGGCCTGGAACGGCTGCTCGCCGCCGTCGCCGCGGGCGATGCGCAGGCCTTCGAGCGCCTGTACCACGCGACCTCCGCGAAGATGTTCGGCGTGTGCCTGCGCCTGTTGGCCGATCGCGACGAAGCCGAAGACGCGGTGCAGGAAGCCTACGCCGCGATCTGGCGCAAGGCCGCGCAATACGACGCGTCGATCGCGAGCCCGATTTCGTGGCTGGCGATGATCGCGCATAACAAGGCGGTCGATCGCCTGCGCAGCGATGGCACGGCGCGCAACACGGTGCCGATCGAATTCGCCTCCGAGGTGAGCGACAGCGCACCCACCGCACCGGCGCTGGCCGAACACGCGGGACAAACGCGCCAGCTCGATCGCTGCCTCAACCAACTCGAAGCACGGCGGCGCACGCTGATCCGCACGGCCTTCTTCGAAGGCGCGACGTACGAGGAACTCGCGCGCCGCACCGACACCCCCATCGGCACGGTGAAGAGCTGGATCCGCCGCGGCCTGATCCAATTGCGCACGTGTCTGGAATCATGAGCACGATCGACGACATCTACGGACCGGGCGGCGACGACATCGTCGCGGCCGAATACGTGCTCGGCACGATGGACACCGCCGCGCGCGAGGCCTTCGCCGCGCGCATCGCGCGCGAACCGGAGCTTGCGCGCGCGATCGATGCGTGGCGCATGCGCCTGGCGCCGCTCGCGGAGGAAATCGAACCGGTGGTGCCGCCGATGTCTCTGTGGTCGCGCGTGCGCGTACGTTCGGGGATCGACGCGCCACCGAAGCCCGATGTCGAACAGACGCACTGGTGGGATCGCATCGCGTTCTGGCGCGGCGCGAGCATGGCCGGCCTGGCCGCGACCACCGCGTGCGTGATCGCGCTCGTCGCCCTGCCCCGCACGCCCGACACCGCCGTGCCGGCGCCCGTGCATTCGGCGCTGCCGCATCCGGTGCGCCTGATGACCACGATGAGCGACGGCAAGGGCCGCACGACCTACATGGCCGCCGTCGACGACGATGCCTGCACGCTGGTGCTGATGCCGCTGGTCAAGGATCCGTCGCCGGGCGAAGTGCCGCAGGTGTGGCTGGTCTCCAGCGACGGCGCCGCGCAATCGCTGGGCGTGGGCAACGACGCGCCGCTGCAATCGATGACCGTTCCGAACGCCCTGCGCGCACGTTTGTTGCGCGACGACCAGACCCTCGCGGTGTCGATGGAGCCACCGGGCGGCTCGAAGACGGGCCAACCCTCGGGATTCGTGATCGGCCGGGGGCAGCTGACCCACCTGTAGTGGGCCGCGCGGTCGTTTCCTCTGCGATAATCCGGCAGCCTTTTGGCCCCGTAGCTCAGTTGGATAGAGCGGTCCCCTCCTAAGGGACAGGTCGCACGTTCGAATCGTGTCGGGGCCGTTCCCCCCTCTGGAGTTTCGCGATGCATCCTGTCCTCAAAGCGCTCGGCCTCAACCAGACCGAATCCGGCACCTACCTCGGCAACGGCGAGTGGTCCAAGACCACGGACGCGGGCGTCATCGAACCGGTGAACCCCACCGACGGCAGCGTGCTGGCCAAGGTCCATGCGACCTCGCAGGCCGACTACGACACCATCGTCGAGCGTGCGCAGCAGGCCTTCAAGGTGTGGCGCACCACGCCGGCGCCGCGCCGCGGCGAAGCCATCCGCCTGTGCGCCGAAGCGCTGCGCGTGCACAAGGACGCGCTGGGCTCGCTGGTCGCGTTGGAGATGGGCAAGTCCAAGCCCGAGGGCGACGGCGAAGTGCAGGAGATGATCGACATCGGCGAATTCGCCGTCGGCCTCTCGCGCCAGCTCTACGGCCTGACGATGCATTCCGAACGCCCGGGCCACCGCATGTACGAGCAGTGGCATCCGATCGGCATCGTGGGAATCATCAGCGCCTTCAACTTCCCGGTCGCGGTGTGGGCCTGGAACAGCTTCATCGCAGCGGTGTGCGGCGACGTCGCGATCTGGAAGCCCTCGCCCAAGACGCCGTTGTCTGCGATCGCCGCGATGAAGATCTGCAACGAAGCGCTGAAGAAGGGCGGCTTCCCCGACATCTTCTTCCTGTTCAACGATGCGGGCAGCGACCTGGCCTCGGCCTTCGTCGACGACAAGCGCATCCCGCTGATCTCCTTCACCGGTTCGACCAAGGTCGGCCGCATGGTCGGCGAACGCGTCGCGCAGCGCATGGGCCGCTCCCTGCTGGAACTGGGCGGCAACAACGCGATCATCGTCGACAAGTCGGCGGAGCTGAAGCTCGCCATCCCCGCGATCGTGTTCGGCGCGGTGGGCACCGCGGGCCAGCGTTGCACGACCACGCGCCGCCTGATCGTGCACGAATCGATCCACGACGATGTCCTGTCGAAGCTGATCACCGCGTACAAGCAGGTGGAGAAGAAGATCGGCGATCCGACCGATCCGGCCAACCTGATGGGGCCCCTCAACAGCCGCGATGCGGTCGAGGCCTACCTCGATTCCATCGCCAAGGCGAAGGCGGCCGGCGGCAAGGTCGAGACCGGTGGTTCCGCAATCGAAGGCAAGGGGAACTTCGTGCTGCCGACGATCATCACGGGCCTGACCAACGACACGCCGATCGTGCAGCACGAGACGTTCGCGCCGATCCTGTACGTCATGAAGTTCTCCACGCTCGATCAGGCCATCGCGATGCAGAACGCCGTGCCGCAGGGCCTGTCGTCGGCGATCTTCACCCAGGACCTCAAGGCGGCCGAAGGCTTCCTCGCGGCCTCCGGTTCGGACTGCGGCATCGCCAACGTCAACATCGGCACCTCGGGTGCGGAGATCGGCGGCGCGTTCGGTGGCGAGAAGGAAACCGGCGGCGGTCGCGAATCGGGTTCGGACGCGTGGCGCGCCTACATGCGCCGCCAGACGAACACGATCAACTACTCCGACGCGCTGCCGCTGGCGCAGGGCATCAAGTTCGACCTGTGACCACGGGCCACTGACACGGATGTACGGACTCGCCCGCCCCTTCCTCTTCGGCCTGAGCGCCGAGCGCGCGCATGACGTGACGCTCGCCGCGCTCGAGGCCGCGTATCGCAGCGGCGTCAATCCGCTGGTGTCGCGCGCGCCCAGGCCGCTGCCCACGAAGGTGTTCGGGCTGCAGTTCCCCAATCCCGTCGGCCTGGCCGCGGGCCTGGACAAGAACGGCGAGCACATCGATGCGCTGCTCGCGCTGGGCTTCGGTTTCGTCGAAATCGGCACGACCACCCCGCGCGCGCAGGAAGGCAATCCGAAACCGCGCATGTTCCGCCTGCCGGAACAGCGCGCGGTGATCAACCGCCTGGGCTTCAACAACACCGGCGTCGATGCGCTGGTGAAGAATGTCGAACGTGCGCGGCGGCGCGGCGTGCTGGGCATCAACATCGGCAAGAACAAGGACACGCCGAACGACTCGGCGGAGACCGATTACCTGTATTGCCTGGAGCGCGTGTATCCGGTCGCCGATTACGTGACGGTCAACATTTCCTCGCCCAACACCGCGGGTCTGCGCGAGTTGCAGGAAGAACAACAACTGCGCCGCCTCATCGGCACCCTGCGCGAAGCGCAGGAACGCCTGGCCGCGCAGCACGGGCGGCGTGCGCCGATGCTGGTCAAGATCGCGCCGGACCTGTCGGACGAAGACATCGATGCCGCCGGTCGCGTGCTCTCCGATCTGGAAGTCGACGGCGTCATCGCGACGAATACGACCGTCGGCCGTTTCGGCATGGAAGGCGTGCGGCATTCGAACGAAGCCGGCGGGTTGTCGGGCGAGCCGCTGATGGGCAAGTCGACGCTGGTGCTGCGCCGCCTGCGCACGCGCCTGCCCGAGCACATTCCGATGATCGGCGTGGGCGGCATCCTCTCGGGCGCCGATGCGGCGACCAAGCAGGCCGCGGGCGCCTCGCTCGTGCAGATGTACACGGGCCTGGTGTATCGCGGGCCGGCGTTGATCGGCGAGTGCGTCGATGCGCTGCGCCGGCGCAAGGAAGCACCGAGCCGCGGGAACCTGCCGCCGAATGGGTGAGTCCCTGTCGTCGCAGTACCGCATCGTGGAGAACGCGAAGCTCGGTGCGCGCAACACCTTCGGCGTCGCCGCGCGCGCGCCCATGCTGGTCGAAGTGGCGAACACGCAGGCCCTGCCCGAGTTGTTCGGCTACGCGATGTTGCGCGACGGGCCGGTGCTCGTGCTCGGCGGCGGCAGCAACCTGTTGTTCGCCGGCGATCCGGAAGGCGTGGTGCTTGCGTTGACGGCGCAATCGATCGCGTTGGTCGAGGACGATGGAGACACCGCGATCGTGCGCGCCGATGCCGGCGTCGAATGGCACGCCTTCGTCTTGTGGACCCTGGGCCACGGCCTGGCGGGGCTGGAAAACCTGGCGCTCATTCCCGGCACGGTCGGCGCGGCGCCGATCCAGAACATCGGTGCGTACGGCGTGGAAGTGCGCGAGGCGATCCACGCGGTGCATGCCTTCGATCGCACGACGCGCGGCGTGATCTCGCTCACGGCGGCGGACTGCGCATTCGCCTACCGCGACAGCGTGTTCAAGCACGACCCCGAGCGTTACGTCGTCACCGCCGTCGACTTCCGCCTTTCGCGCGCCACGCGCGTGCGGGTCGACTACGCGGGCGTCGGCGACGAACTGGCCGCGATGGGCATCGAATCGCCGCGCGCCTCGCAAGTCGCCGAAGCGGTGTGCCGCATTCGCCGCCGCAAGCTGCCGGATCCGGCGGTGATCGGCAACGCGGGCAGTTTCTTCAAGAATCCGATCGTGCCGTTCGTGCAGGCCGAAGCGCTTGTCGAAGCGCATCCGCACGCACCGGTGTTCCGCGGCGCCGACGACGACTCACGCAAGCTCTCGGCCGCGTGGCTGATCGATCAATGCGGATGGAAGGGCTTCCGCGAAGGCGATGCGGGCGTGGCGCCGTCGCATGCGCTGGTGCTGGTCAACCATGGGCGCGCGACCGGCGCCGAATTGCTCTCGCTGGCGCGGCGCATCGCCGCGTCGGTGGAAGAACGCTTCGGCGTGGCGATCGAACCCGAACCCCGCATCATCGGCGCACGTTGGTGACCGCCCAGGCCGATCACGGTGCACGGTACTGGCGCGCGGCTTCGCTGATGCTCGGCAGCGCCCTGCTCTTCGGGTTGATGGCGGTGGCGATCCGTTTGGCCTCGAAGACGCTGCACACCTTCGAGATCGCCTTCTTCCGCAACTTCTTCGGCCTGCTCGCGGCCACGCCGCTGCTGGCGCGCCACGGCACGCAGATCCTGCGCACGACCCAATTCCCCCGTTACATCCTCCGCTGCGTGATCGGCGTACTCGGCATGTTCTGTGGCTTCTGGGCCATCGGCCACCTGCCGCTCGCGCAGGCGATTTCCCTGTCGTATTCCACGCCGCTGTTCGTCACCGTCGCGGCCGTGTGGATGCTCGGCGAACACGTGCGCGCACGACGCTGGGCGGCCGTGCTGGTCGGCTTCATCGGCGTGCTCATCATCGTGCGCCCCGGCAGCGCGAACTTCACCCTGGGCACGCTGGTCGCACTGAGCGCGGCGGTGTTGAGCGCGCTGGTGGCGATCCAGATCAAGCAACTCTCGCGCACCGAACCGGCCGACCGCATCGTGCTGTACACGACGGGCCTGTGGGTGCCGATGTCGCTGCTGCCGGCCTTGTTCGTGTGGGAATGGCCGCACGGCATCACGTGGCTGTGGGTCGCCGCCGCCGGCGTCCTGGGCACGAGCGCGCACCTGTTGTGGACCCGCGGCCTGAAACTCGGCGACGTCTCCGCACTGACGCCCATCAGCTTCATGCAATTGCCGGTGGTTGCCGTCGCCGGCTGGCTCCTCTTCGGCGAAGCCCTCGACCGCTACACCGTCCTGGGCGCAAGCATCATCTTCGGCGCGAACGTCTACATCGCACACCGCGAAGCAACGCTGCTGCGCAAACACGCAACCACCGCTCCCACAGAAGCAGCGCAGCCCAACGAATAGTGGCAGGCGAGCGAAGCGAAGCCCCGCGACGAATCCCTCTGGTGGAAGAGCCCCCTTTTAGTAAAAGGGCGCGCGCGACAGCGCGGGGAAATTGGCATGACGCGCTTTAGCGCCAGCAAATAAAAAGGCCGATGCGTTCAAGCATCGGCCTTTTTATTTGGATGGCGCGCCCGGAGAGATTCGAACTCCCGACCACCAAGTTCGTAGCCTGGTGCTCTATCCAGCTGAGCTACGGGCGCAGGAGCGGAATTATGAAGAACGTGTCGCTGCTTCGTCAACGAATTTTTTTCTTTTCCATCGTTGCAACGCGTGACCCGTTGCAACTGGCGGAGACGGAGGGATTCGAACCCTCGATGGAGCTTTTGACCCCATACTCCCTTAGCAGGGGAGCCCCTTCGGCCTCTCGGGCACGTCTCCGGAGAGCGGCGAAGTCTACAGATTCAGCCTGCGTCCGGCAAACCCGTCTTGCCCGGATCGCCCGGTTCTTCGCCGCGCTGGATGCGCTGGTAAATCTCTTCGCGATGCACGGCGACGTCCTTCGGCGCAGTAATGCCGATGCGGACCTGGTTGCCCTTGACGCCCAGCACCGTGACGGTGACCGAGTCGCCGATCATGAGTGTTTCGCCGACGCGTCGGGTGAGGATCAACATGTTGAGTCTCCTTCGCCAGCGGCCATCCCGCTGGGCCAGCCCGCCGCACAAACCGTGCGGAGGGGCACATCCATTGGTGCTCGAAGCTGAACGATCATAGTCGCGGGCCACGTTCACCCACAACCGCAACTCGTCATGCACCCCGGAAACAGACGCCGGGGCCCGTTCAATCAGTGTAGGCGCTCGGCCACCCACTGCGGAACCGCCTCCAACGCCGCTTGCAATGCAGGGCCGTCGTCGCCCCCGCCCTGCGCGAGGTCCGGACGCCCACCACCCTTGCCGTTGATACGACTCGCGACATGCGCCAGCAGTTCCCCGGCCTTGACCTTTCCGGCCGCCGAACCGCTCACGCCCGCGACCAGCGCGGCCTTGCCTTCGCTCGCACCGGCCAGGACGATCACCGCGTCGCCGAGCTGTTGTTTCAAACGATCCATCGCATCGCGCAGCGCCTTGGCATCGAAGCCTTCCAGGCGCACGGCGAGCACGCGCGTGCCGTTCACGTCCACGGCGCCGCCGGCGAGGTCCGACGTCGCACCCGACGCGGCCTTCGCCTTCATTTGTTCGAGTTCGCGCTCCAGCTTCTTTTGCCGATCGAGCAGTGCGCGGAGTTTTTCGTTCACATCGCTGGCGTTTCCACCCAGCAGCCTGGCGGCGTCGTTCAAGCGGCGCTCCTCGTCCGTGACGTAGTCGAGCGCCCCCTGCCCGGTCACCGCTTCGATGCGGCGAACGCCGGCGGACACGCCCCCTTCGGAGACGATCTTGAACAGCCCGATGTCGCCGGTGCGTGAGACATGCGTGCCGCCGCACAACTCGGTGGAGGTCTCGCCCATGCGCAGCACGCGCACGCGCTCGCCGTATTTTTCGCCGAACAGCGCCATCGCGCCGAAATCCAGCGCTTCCTGCATCCCCATGTGGTGGATGTCGGCCGCGTGGTTGCCGCGGATTTCCGCGTTGACCATGCGCTCGATCGTCGCCAGCTCCTGCGCGGTGACCGGCTGGAAATGCGAGAAGTCGAAGCGCAGGCGATCGGGCGCGACCAGCGAGCCCTTCTGCGTGACATGCGTGCCGAGCACGGTGCGCAGCGCCGCGTGCAGCAAGTGCGTCGCGCTGTGGTTGAGGACGGTGGCGGCGCGGCGCTGGGTGTCGATGCTGCCGCTGATGCGGTCGCCGACCTTCACTTCGCCCGCGGAGAGCGTGCCCACGTGGCCGTGGAATTGGCCCGCGAGCTTGAGCGTGTCGCGCACGTCGAAGCGCGCGTTCGCAGACGCGAGTTGGCCCGTGTCGCCAACCTGGCCACCGCTCTCGGCATAGAACGGCGTGCGATCGAGCACGATCACCGCTTCTTCGCCCGCGCGCAGCGCGTCGACCGGACGTCCGTCGCGCACGATGGCCTGCACGAGAAGACCGTCTTCTTCGGTGTGGTCGTAGCCTTCGAACTGCGTCGGCGAGAGCTGCGCGATCAATTCGCCCGGCAAGGCGATGCCGCCGCCGAACTTGCCCGCGGCGCGCGCGCGTTCGCGCTGCTGCTCCATCAGGCGTTCGTACTCGGCCGTCGTTTGCGCAGGCAGCGTCATGCCCTTCTCGCGCAGGATGTCGGCGATCAGATCCGGCGGGCAGCCGTAGGTGTCGTGCAACTGGAAGACCTGTTCGCCCGTGAGCGCGCCGTCGGATTGATGCAGGTAGCCCTCCAGGCGCTGCATGCCCGCATCGAGCGTCTGCGCGAACGCGGCTTCTTCGGCCTTGAGCGAGCGTTCGACCAGATCGCGCTTGGCGATCAGTTCCGGATACGCCGCGCCCATCGCTTCGCACAACGGCGCGACCATGCGCCAGAACGCGCCATCGGCCTGCAGCGCGCCGAGCTTCCAGAAATGGCGGACGGCACGACGGATGATGCGGCGAAGCACGTAGCCGCGGCCTTCGTTCGAAGGCAACACACCGTCGACGATGAGGAAGCTGCACGCGCGGATGTGGTCGGCGATCACGCGCAGCGACTTGTGTTCGAGATCGGCGGTGTGCGTGATCTCCGCCGCGGCGTGGATCAGGTGCTGGAACAGGTCGATCTCGTAGTTGCTGTGCACGTGTTGCAACACGGCCGCGAGGCGTTCCAGGCCCATGCCCGTATCCACGCAGGGCGCCGGCAGTGGCACGAGCGTGCCGTCGGGCTGGCGATCGAACTGCATGAAAACGTTGTTCCAGATTTCGATGTAACGATCGCCGTCTTCATCGGGCGAACCCGGCGGGCCACCGGGGATGTGCGCGCCGTGGTCGTAGAAGATTTCCGTGCACGGGCCACAGGGGCCGGTGTCGGCCATCTGCCAGAAGTTGTCCGACGCGTAAGGCGCGCCCTTGTTGTCGCCGATGCGGATGATGCGATCGGGCGGCAGGCCGACGACCGTGTTCCAGATGTCGAAGGCTTCGTCGTCGGTGTGGTAGATCGTCACGAGCAGGCGCTCGGGCGGCAGCTTCCACACCTGGGTCAGCAACTCCCACGCCCACGCGATCGCGTCGCGCTTGAAGTAATCGCCGAAGCTGAAGTTGCCCAGCATTTCGAAGAAGGTGTGGTGGCGCGCGGTGTAGCCGACCTGGTCGAGATCGTTGTGCTTGCCGCCGGCGCGCACGCAGCGCTGCGAACTGGTCGCGCGCGTGTAGCTGCGCTTCTCAGCGCCGAGGAAGACGTCCTTGAACTGCACCATGCCCGCGTTGGTGAACAGCAGCGTGGGGTCGTTGCCCGGAACCAGCGGGCTGGACGGAACGACGGTGTGCCCCTTGGAGCGGAAGAACGCGAGGAAATCGGACCGGATCTGATCGGTGGTGCGGATGGCGTTTGGCGAATTCATGAGGCAACCGGGGGAAAGGGGCCGGGACGTTTCCGGCGGACGCACCTGCCCCCGCGTGGCCGGACCGGCGCTCGCGGAAGCGGCGCTCCCGAAGGCGCCAAGCGTATCAGGCCGTGCGCAGCAGTGTCCGCAGGCGTATGGGCCGTGCGCCGGGGATTCAACCGCGCCGGCGCGCCTCAGTCTTCAGGATCGAATCGCGTGGCCGCGCGCACGTGCGCGCCGGTGAAACCTCGACGCAGGAGCCAATCGGCCGCCTTGCGCTGGCGGTCGCGGTCGCCCGCGAGGTCCTCGCCGAAGCGGCGGCGCACGAGGTCGCGTGCGTGCGCCTCCCAATCCACCTCTGCCGTTTCCATGGCGGTGGCGACGGCCTCGCGGCCCAGGGAATGCATGCCGAGCTCCGCGCGGATGCGGACCGGCCCGTAGCCGGTGGCCGCACGGCTGCGCACCAGGAGTTCGGCGAAACGCGCGTCGTTTTGCCAGCCAGCCGCCTCGAGCTTGTCGATGGCGGCGACCGCGTCTTCGCGTTCGACACCGCGCGCGGTGAGCTTGCGGGTCAGTTCGACGCGAGAGTGTTCGCGACGAACCAGCAAGCCGAGCGCGCGCTGCGCCGGTGTGGGTTCGGGTCTCTTTCGACGCGGTTTTGGCGCGGGCGAATCGCTGCCCGCACCCGACGTGCCGCCGACCGACACGCCCTCATCGGAGACCCGATCGTCCTCCCCGCTGCGCCATCCCATAGCCAGCGGGGAGGACGATGGGTCAGGCTTCGGCGCTGCTTTCCGTTGCATCGCGCGGTGCGTCCGGTGCCGGCGCGAGTTTCGCGCGCAGTTCCGATTCCAGGCGGACGGCGATCTGCGGATTGTCCTTGAGGAACTGGCGGGCGTTCTCCTTGCCCTGGCCGATGCGCTCGTCGTACGCGCTGTACCAGGCACCCGACTTCTCCACGAGCTTGGCGTTGACGCCCATTTCGATCAGCTCGCCTTCGCGGCTGATGCCTTCGCCGTAGAGGATTTCGGTGATGACCTGCTTGAACGGCGGCGCCATCTTGTTCTTGACGACCTTGATGCGCGTTTCGTTACCGATGATTTCGTCGCCCTTCTTCACCGAACCGATGCGACGGATATCCAGGCGCACGGAGGCATAGAACTTCAGCGCGTTGCCGCCGGTGGTCACTTCCGGGCTCTGGCCCGGCATCATCACGCCGATCTTCATGCGCAACTGGTTGATGAAGATGACCATGCAGTTGCTGCGCTTGATGTTGCCGGTGAGCTTGCGCAGCGCCTGGCTCATGAGGCGCGCCTGGAGACCGGGCAACTGGTCGCCCATTTCGCCTTCGATTTCGGCCTTCGGCGTGAGCGCGGCGACGGAGTCGACGACCACCATGTCCACCGCACCGGACCGCACGAGCATGTCGGCGATTTCCAGGGCCTGTTCGCCGGTGTCGGGCTGCGAGACGAGCATGTCGTCGATGTTGACGCCCAGCTTCTGCGCGTAGATCGGATCCAGCGCGTGCTCGGCGTCGATGAAGGCCGCGGTGCCGCCGGCCTTCTGGCACTGCGCGATGGTCTGCAGCGTCAGCGTGGTTTTACCGGAGGATTCCGGACCATAGATTTCGACGACGCGCCCCTTGGGCAGGCCGCCGATGCCGAGCGCGATGTCGAGCATGAGCGAGCCGGTGCCGATGACTTCCGCCGGCTCCACGGCCTTGTCGCCCATGCGCATGACCGAGCCCTTGCCGAACTGCTTCTCGATCTGCCCGAGGGCGGCGGATAGGGCGCGCTTCTTGTTCTCGTCCATGGTCGTGTCCTGTTTGGGATGGCTTTGCGTTGGCGGCGACGTTACGGAGCGGCGGTCGCGCGGATTGAGACGAGTTCGCATGGGTTGGTATTTTTTTCCTTCGCGCTGGTCAGCGGTATCAGGGAATGCCGCGCGCGCGTGTCAGGAAAACACCGATACGAAGCTGTCATGGGGGTCATCGATTGGGTCGCACCAGGCCGCAGTACAGGCCTTCGATCTCGAAATCCTGGCCGGGCTGCACTTCGATGGGTGCGTAGTCCGGATTGCGGGGCAACAGGCGGATGCGATCGGCCGAGAGCTTGAGGAGCTTGACGGTGATCGCGTCGTCCACGCGCGCGACCACGATTTGGCCCGAGCGCGCGTCGCGCGTGCGATGCACGCCGATCAGGTCGCCGTCGAAGATGCCTTCGTCGATCATCGAATCGCCCTTCACCTTCAGCAGGTAGTTGGGCGTGGGCGAGAAGAACACGCGATCCAGCAACACATAGCTGTCGCCGCCGACATCCGCGCCGATGGGCACGCCCGCGGCAACGCGGCCGAGCACCGGCAGCCGGAGCATGTCCTCGTTGGCGGCGGGCATGGCCGACCTGGCATGGCCCGCATCGACGATGCGGATGCCGCGCGCCACGCCCGGGATGCGCTGGATGGCGCCTGCCTGCTCGAGCGCCTCGAGGTGATACTGCGCCGCGCGCACGCCCTTGAAGCCGCAGGCGTGGGCGATCTCCGTCTGGGACGGCGGGAGCCCGTCGCGCTCGATGCGCTCGGCGATCAGGGCGAGGATGGCTTGCTGCGTATCGGTCAGGTCCATGGTTAGTAGTATTACTGCTAACCACGGGTGGCCGTCAACACTTTCTCAATCCAGCAGTGCGCCCAAGCCCTGGAGCGCGGCTTCGACGGTCTGCCGCCGCACCGCCTCGCGATCGCCGTCGAAGTGGAAGACCTCGGCCTTCGGGTAGCCGCCCCGGCGTTTCCAGGCCAGCCACACGGTGCCGACCGGCTTGCCGGGCGTGGCACCGCCCGGCCCCGCGATCCCCGTCACGGCCACGGCGAGCGTCGCGCCCGAGGTCACGAGCGCACCGGACACCATTTCGATCACGGTCTCGCGGCTCACGGCGCCGAAGCGCTCGAGTGTCTCGGGTCGCACGCCGAGCAACCCCTGCTTGGCCTCGTAACTGTAGGCAGCCAGGCCGCAGTCGAACCAATCCGACGAACCGGCGATGTCGGTCACCGCCTTTGCGATCCAGCCGCCGGTGCAGCTCTCCGCGGTGACCAGGCGGTGGCGTGCGGCGCGCAGGCGCTCGCCGAGATCTTGCGAAAGCGCGTGCAGCGCGCGGTCGTCGGGGACGGTCATCGGGGCGGCCGTGGGGGAAGTCGCGTCTTGTAGCGCAATTCGGCGACGCGCGCAGGGATCGTGCGCCCGATGCCGCTGTCCGACGGCGCGCTGTCATACTGCGGTGGCATCCCGCCCTGCCCGACGCCGTGTCCCTCCACGAATCGATCGACCCGCGCGCCGCCGCGCGCAACGACGCCCATACGCCGCTCATGCGCCAGTTCTTCGCCGCCAAGGCGGAGCACCCGGACGTGCTGCTGTTCTTCCGCATGGGCGACTTCTACGAACTGTTCTTCGACGACGCACGCAAGGCCGCGCGCCTGCTCGACATCACGCTGACCCAGCGCGGTTCGTCCGCGGGCCAGCCGATCCCGATGGCGGGCGTGCCGGTGCATGCGTACGAGGGCTATCTCGCGCGGCTGGTCGCATTGGGCGAGTCGGTCGCGATCTGCGAACAGATCGGCGATCCGGCCACGTCGAAGGGCCTGGTCGAACGCAAGGTCGTCCGCATCGTCACGCCGGGCACAGTCACCGACGAAGCCTTGTTGTCCGAACGCCGCGACACGCTCCTGCTCGCCCTCTCGCGCGACAAGCGCGGTTACGGGCTTGCCTGGATGGATCTGTCGAGCGGCCGCTTCCTGGTCAACGAAGTCGACGGCGACGACGCGCTCGACGCGGAAATCGCGCGCCTCGAACCGGCCGAAGTCCTCGTGCCCGACGAAGACGGCGTCCCCGCTTCGCTCCTGGCGCGCACCGGCGTGCGACGCCGCCCACCGTGGTTGTTCGACGCCGACAGCGGCCGCCGACAACTCCTGCAATTCTTCGGCCTGCACGACCTCACCGGCTTCGGCATCGAAGACCGTCCGCGCGCGATCGCCGCCGCCGGCGCGCTGCTGGGTTACGTAGAGGAAACGCAGAAGCAACGACTGCCGCACCTGTCGTCGATCGCGCTGGAAGCCAGCGACGGCGCGATCGCGATGAACGCCGCCACGCGCCGACATCTGGAACTGGATACGCGCGTCGACGGCGACGTGCGCACCACCCTGCTCGGCGTGCTGGATTCGACGATCACGCCGATGGGTGGCCGCCTGTTGCGCCGCTGGCTGCATCGTCCCCTGCGCGACCGGCGCATCGTCGGCGAGCGCCACCACGCGGTCGCGACGCTGATCGACCAGCGCGGCGATGTTGCCCTGCGCGAACGCTTCCGCGCACTCGGCGACCTCGAACGCATCCTGACGCGCGTGGCGCTGCGCAGTGCGCGCCCGCGCGACCTGTCGACCTTGCGCGACGGCCTGAACCTGCTGCCCGACGTCCGCGGCGTCCTCGCGCCGCTGGATTCCCCGCGTCTGCAGGCACTCGCCGACGCGCTGGGCGAGCACGCCGCGCATGCGGCCCTGCTCGCTTCGGCGATCGTCCCGCAACCGCCGGTGCTCGCACGCGACGGCGGCATCTTCGCCGAAGGCTACGACGCCGAACTCGACGAACTGCGGCGCCTGTCGACGAACGCCGATCAATTCCTCGTCGACCTCGAAGCCCGCGAGCGCGCCGCCAGCGGCATCGCGACGCTGAAGGTCGGCTACAACCGCGTCCACGGTTATTTCATCGAGATCAGCAAGGGCCAGGCCGACAAGGCGCCGACGCACTACACGCGCCGCCAGACGCTGACCGGCGCCGAGCGCTACATCACCGAGGAACTCAAGCAATTCGAGGACAAGGTGCTCTCCGCGCGCGAACGTTCGCTCGCGCGCGAGAAGCTGTTGTACGAAGGCTTGCTCGATGCCTTGAACCAGGACCTGGAAGCGCTCAAGCGTTGCGCTTCGGCATTGTCCGAACTCGACGTGCTCGCGTGTTTCGCCGACCGCGCGCAGGTGCTGGACTGGTCGCGCCCGGAACTGCGCGACGCACCGGGCCTGTGCATCGAACGCGGCCGCCATCCGGTGGTCGAAGCGGTGCGCAACGAACCGTTCGAACCCAACGACCTGGTGTTCGACGACGCGGTGCGCATGCGCGTGATCACCGGACCGAACATGGGCGGCAAGTCCACGTACATGCGGCAGAACGCGTTGATCGTGCTGCTCGCGCACATCGGCAGCTTCGTGCCGGCATCGCGCGCGCAGATCGGGCCGATCGACCGCATCCTCACGCGCATCGGCGCCGGCGACGACCTCGCGCGCGGGCAGTCGACCTTCATGGTCGAAATGGCGGAGACCAGCTACATCCTCCACCACGCGACGAGCGAGTCGCTGGTGCTGATGGACGAAATCGGGCGCGGGACGTCGACCTACGACGGCCTCGCGTTGGCCGATGCGTGCGCGCGCCATCTGGCGGCGGTCAATCGCAGCTACACCTTGTTCGCGACGCATTACTTCGAACTGACCGCACTCGCCGAACCGGGGAGCGGCATCGCCAACGTGCACCTCGACGCCGTCGAACATGGCGACACGCTGGTCTTCATGCACGCGGTCAAGGACGGGCCGGCCAATCGCAGTTTCGGTTTGCAGGTCGCCGCGCTCGCGGGCTTGCCCAAGTCGGTGGTGCGGCAGGCGCGCGGGCGCTTGGCGGAACTCGAACAACAGGGACGCGACGCGCCGACGATGCCGCTAACGGTCGAAGCGCTGGAATCGCCGCAGCAGTTCGGTTTGTTCGCGCCTTCGTCGGCGGCGCTGGAAGCCCTGGCGGGAATCGAACCGGACGAGCTCACGCCGCGGCAGGCGCTGGAAGCGCTGTATCGGTTGAAGGGGCTGGTGTAAGGCTACAACGCGTCGATGTCGCCGAGCGCGCGGATCAAACGTCGCGCGCGCTTGTCGGGTTTGGTTTCCGGCGCCTTGTAACCGGCGCGTTCGGCCGCGCGCGTTGCACGTTCGGCCGCGCGGCGTTCGCGCGATTGAACGCTTTCTTCGTACAAGGCCTGCGCGACCTTCGCCGGCCCGCGCGTATCGGACAAACCGCGCACGTGGATCTCGAAGCGTTCCTCGCCGCGCACGATCGTCATCGCTTCGTCGACGTGCACTTGCCGCGAGGCTTTCGCCCGTTGTCCGGCGATCTCGACCTTGCCGTTCTCGATGGCCTGCTTGGCCAGGCTGCGCGTCTTGTAGAAGCGCGCGGCCCAAAGCCAGACGTCGATGCGGACGCCGGGTTGCGGCGCGGTGGCGGTGTGTTCGGTCGTCACGGGTCTATATAAACAAAACGACCGCCAAAAGGCGGTCGTTTCGGGTGCATCGTGCGGGGAAGCTTACTGCTGGGCAGCAGCGGCGGCGGCCGCAGCGGCCTTGGCCTTCGCGTTGCCGGCCAGGTCTTCCTTGATGCGCGCAGCCTTGCCTTCCAGGCCACGGAGGTAATACAGCTTGCCCGAGCGGACGTCGCCGCGGCGCTTGACTTCGACCGAGTCGATGGCGGCGCTGTGGGTCTGGAACACGCGCTCGACGCCGTAGCCGTGCGAGATCTTGCGCACGGTGAAAGCGGAGTTCAGGCCGGCGTTCTTCTTGCCGATGACCACGCCTTCATAGGCCTGGATGCGTTCGCGGTTGCCTTCCTTGACCTTGACGTTCACCACGACGGTGTCGCCGGGGCCGAAATCGGGCAGCTGGCGCTGGATCTGGTCGGTTTCGAAGTTCTGCAGCAGCGTATTGAGCGAGGGCTTGTTCATGGGACGGCCTGTTGGTGTTCGCGCAGCTGCGCGACGCTTGTTATCGGGCACCAGCGGAGGGCCGGTACCGGGGCTGTTGGAGCGAAGCCGCACATTCTAGCGGGCCATTGGGGCCCAATGCCAGCTTTTCTTTTGAGAAGCCGGGAGTTACGCGTCGCCGTCGGGTTCTTCGATGCCCCGCATGTAACGGGCCCGGAAGTCCTCGAGCAGGCCGCGGTCGGCCTTGGGCAGGGCCTGTTCATCCAGCAGGTCCGGCCGGCGCAGCCAGGTGCGGCCGAGGCTTTCCATCCGCCGCCAGCGGGCGATCTGGGCGTGGTTGCCCGAGAGCAGCACGTCCGGGACCTTCCCGAGCGGGTGTTCGACCGGCCGCGTGTAGTGCGGGCAATCGAGCAGGCCCCCTTCGAAACTGTCCTGCAGCGCCGATTCGGCGTCGTTCAGCGCGCCCTCCTGGAGCCGGGCGACGGCGTCGACGAGGACCGCCGCGGCGAGCTCGCCACCGGAGAGCACGTAATCGCCGATGGACAACTCTTCGTCGACTTCGGCTTCGATCAGGCGCTCATCGACGCCTTCATAGCGGCCGCACAACAGGACCAAACGCGGCAGCGCCCCGAGCTCGCGCACCTTCGCCTGCGTCAGGCGCGTGCCCTGCGGGGTGAGGTAAACCACGTGCGCCTCGAGCGGATCGGCGGCGCGCGCGGCGGCGATGGCATCGCGCAGCGGATCGATCAGCATCACCATGCCGGGGCCACCGCCGAACGGGCGGTCGTCCACGCGGCGGTAATTGCCGGGCGCGTAATCGCGCGGGTTCCACCCATGCAGCGACAGCAAGCCGCGTTCCTGCGCCCGCCCGACCACACCGAAGGCCGCGCATTGCGCGACGAATTCCGGGAACAGGCTGACGATGTCGACGCGCATGCTCAGAAGTCCGCGTCCCAGTCGACGGTGACCACGCCGGCATCGAAATCGACGGATTTGACGTAGTCCGGTTCGACGAACGGAATCATGCGTTCGCGATCGCCCTGCGCTACGAGCACGTCGTTGGCGCCGGTGGAAAACAGGTGGGAAACGGTGCCGAACGCCACGCCTTCCAGGTTCACCACGCGCAGGCCCTCGAGGTCGACCCAGTAATACTCGCCGGGCGCCGGTGGCGGCAGCGTGGAGCGCGGGACGTAGAGTTCGGTGCCGCGCAGTGCGTCGGCGGCGTCGCGGTCGGCGATGTCCGGAAGCACGGCGACGACGCCTTTCGGCGTGACGCGGCCTTTCGCGCCGGTGCAGGTGCGCTCGCGGCCCTGCGCATCGCGCAAGGTCCACGGTTGGTATTTGAAGATGCGTTCCGGCGGGTCGGTGAAACTTTCGAGTTTCACTTCGCCCTTGATGCCGAAGCCGCCATGCAGCTTGCCGACCAAAAGCAGACGCCCCGCCAGAAGATCCTTCTGCGGGGCGTCTTGTTCACTCATGAGATACGCGTCGCGCGTTGGCGCGACTGCGGAACTCAGGCAGCCGGAGCGGCCTTGGCGGCCTGCCTGGCGAGATTGGCGACCTTGTCGCTCATCTGCGCGCCCTGGCCGACCCAGAAATTCAGGCGTTCGGTGTTCAGTTCGACCGACTTCTCGGCGCCCGACGCGATCGGGTTGTAGTAACCCAGGCGCTCGATGTTGCGGCCGTCGCGCGCGCTGCGGCTGTCGGTGACGATGATGTGGTAGAAGGGGCGCTTCTTCGCGCCGCCGCGGGTAAGGCGAATCTTGACCATGGTGCGGAGTTTCCTGTGTTGCCCAGTCGGCGGACGTGCCGAGGTAAGCCGGCGATTGTAGACCATTCGCCCGCACCGGGCCAAGCCGCGCGTGAAGGCGGCCGTGGCCGCCCTACCCGGCCGACGATCCTCAGCGGAACGGCATCCCGCCGCGGCCGCCCATCATCCCCTTCATCCCGCGCATGAGGCCCTTCATGCCGCCGCCGGCGAGCTTGCCCATCATCTTTTCCATTTGCTGGAATTGCTTGAGCAGCTTGTTGACGTCGGCCGGCGAGGTGCCCGAGCCCTTCGCGATGCGCGCGCGGCGCGAGCCGTTGAGCAGGTGCGGGTTGCGGCGTTCCTTCGGCGTCATCGAACCGATGATCGCCATCATCCGCGGCACTTCCTTGCCGGTGACCTGGTTCTTCAAATGTTCGGGCACCTGGCCCATGCCCGGCAGCTTGTCCATGAGCCCGTGCAGGCCGCCCATGTTCTGCATCTGCTCGAGCTGGTCGCGCATGTCCTCGAGGTTGAAGCGCTTGCCCTTGGCGACCTTCTCGGCGAGCTTGGCGGCCTTGTCCTTGTCGACCTGCTGCTCGACCTGCTCGACCAGCGAGAGCACGTCGCCCATGTCGAGGATGCGGCTGGCGACGCGATCGGGATGGAAGACATCCAGGCCGTCGGGCTTTTCGCCGGTGCCGATGAACTTGATCGGCTTGCCGGTGATGTAACGCACCGACAATGCGGCGCCACCGCGCGCGTCGCCGTCGGTCTTGGTGAGCACCACGCCGGTGAGCGGCAGCGCATCGCCGAAATGTTTCGCGGTGACGGCGGCGTCCTGGCCGGTCATCGAGTCGACGACGAACAGCGTTTCGACCGGCGCGACCGCGGCATGCAGCGCCTGGATCTCGCGCATCATCGCTTCGTCGATGCTCGTGCGGCCGGCGGTGTCGACGATGAGCACGTCGGCGAAGGACTTGCGCGCATCGTCGATCGCCGCGCGCACGATCGCCTCGGGCTTCTGCGAGGGATCGGACGGGAACCACAGCACGTCGACCTGCTGCGCGAGGGTCTTCAACTGTTCGATCGCGGCCGGGCGATACACGTCGGCCGACACCACCATCACCTTCTTCTTGCGGCGTTCCTTCAGGTGCTTAGCGAGCTTGGCGACGGTAGTCGTCTTGCCCGCGCCCTGCAGGCCGGCCATCAGGATCACGGCCGGTGCGGGAACGTTGAGGTTCAAATCGGCGGCCGCGGCGCCCATGACCGACGTGAGCTCGTCGCGCACGATCTTGATCAGCGCCTGGCCGGGCGTCAGCGACTTCAGGACTTCCTGCCCGACCGCGCGCACCTTGATGCGTTCGACCAGCGCCTGCACCACCGGCAGCGCGACGTCCGCTTCGAGCAGCGCGATGCGCACTTCGCGCAGCGCCTCGCGGATGTTCTCCTCGGTCAGGCGGCCACGGCCGCGCAGGCGCTCGATGGTGCCGGAGAGGCGCTGGGTCAGGGATTCGAACATGGGGGTCTTGAAATGCGGCGAAAACCAGGCCGCGCAGTATAGCCCTTGGGCCGTGGCACACTTCCGGCATGACGCTCGCATTCATCACCGCCCTGGCCTACCTCTGCGCCGCCGGCTTGCTTGCCCGCGACGTCGCGCGCGATGCGCGCGGACGTGCGTGGCTGTTGCCCGCGTTGATCGCGTTGGCCCTGCACGTCGCCCTGCATGCGAGCACCTGGCATGGCGCCGGCGCGCTGGACCTGCACTTCTTCTCCGCCTTGTCGCTGGTCGGCCTGGGCATGGCCGTGCTGACGACCGCGTTCGGCGCGAGCGGGCGGATGGCGGCCCTGGGCGTGATCGTGTTTCCGATCGCATCGGTGGTCGCAATCGCCTACGCATCGCGCGGGCACGTCAACACCACGCAACTGGACTGGCGCCTGCAATTGCATGCGTGGTGCGCGTTGCTCGCCTACGCCACGCTCGGGATCGCGGCCCTGATCGCAGTCCTGCTCTGGGCGCAGGAACGCGCACTGCGCCGCCGCGAATTCCACGGCTGGCTGCGCGCGATGCCGCCACTGACGCAACTGGAGTCGCTGCTGTTCCGCACGATCGCCGTCGGCTTCGCATTGCTGACGGCCACCCTGCTGACGGGCGTGCTCTTCGTCGAAAACCTGTTCGCCCAGCACCTGGTGCACAAGACGGTGTTGAGCGTCCTGTCGTGGCTGGCCTTCGGCGTGCTCCTGCTCGGCCGCTGGCGCTGGGGCTGGCGCGGGGCCAAGGCGGTCCGGTGGACCCTGGTGGCCATGGTCCTGCTGATGCTGGCCTTCTTCGGCAGCCAGTTCGTGCTTGAGATGGTGCTAAAGCGCGTCTAAGCGGCCGGTGGCATGGGAAGGCTGCTTTCACAATAATTGCATTGACAACTATTGCAGGGGCACGCATCATGCCGCCCCATGTCGACGACCCCTCCCTGCAACGGCTCCTCCCTGGGCCTGCTTTTCCGCCAGGTGCGCGACGCCATGTGGGCGCGGATGGAAGCCGAACTCGCGGCCAACGGCCACGACCTGAACTTCACCCAGTACATCACCCTCAAGACGCTGGCCCACGGGCCGGCGGGCGCGACCGAACTGGCGCGCGCGGCCTACCTGCATCCCGGCGCGATGACGCGCCTGCTCGACAAGCTCGAAGAGCGCGGCCTGCTCGCCCGTGAAGCGGTCCCCGGCGACCGCCGCGCGCTGACGATCATGCTGACCGACGCCGGCCGCGCGATGTGGAACGACATCGCGCCCTCCGCGCAACGCGTGCACGACCTCGCGATGGCGCACCTGAGCCCCACCGAACGCGACGAACTCCTCCGACTCCTTTCCCAGGTCCGCGACAACCTCGCGGCACAGGACTGACATGCGCTTGCCCCTGATCCCCCTCGCCCTCGCCGCCACCGTCTTCATCGCCGGTTGCGCCAGTTCGCACGGCCTGGCCCCGGAAACGCAGCCGCGCGACGCGAACGCCACGCTCGCCACGAAGCAGTCCTTCGGCGCCGCCTCCGACGCGCAGTTCCCCGCGCACGATTGGTGGACCGCGTACGGCGATCCGCAATTGAACGCACTGATCGACGAAGCGCTGGCCGGCACGCCGTCGCTGGCCGCCGCCGATGCGCGCGTGCGCCAGGCCGCCGCGCAGGCGGGCCTGGCCGATGCCGAACGCAAGCCGACGCTCGGCGCGAGCGCGCAATACCTCGGCCTGTTGGTTCCCGAAACGATCGCGCCGGAAAACTTCGGCGGCAAATACCAGGGCATCTTCCTGCTCGGGCTCAACTTCAAGTGGAGCATCGACCTGTGGGGCGCGCACGCGGCGCAATGGCGCGGCGCACTCGACCAGGCGCGCGCCACCGAAGTGGACGCACAAGCCGCGCGCCTGATGCTGGCGGCCAACATCGCCCGCACCTACATCGCCCTGGCGCTCGCGCACGACGCGGCAGAAACGGCGAATGCCGAGGCGGCGCGCGGGTCGCGCCTGGCGTCGCTGTCGAAGCAGCGCGTCGACGCCGGCATCGACAACCAACTGCAATTACGCAACGCCGAAGCGAACGTCGGCGCGGCGAAACAACAGGCGCAAGCCGCCGAACACCAGGCGCAGCTCGCGCGCAATGCAATCGCCGCACTGCTGGGCAAGGGCCCCGATCGCGGCCTTGCGATCACCAAGCCTGCGCTGCTGCAGGCACCCGCCCCCGGCGTGCCCGATGTGTTGCCGAGCGACCTGCTGGGCCATCGCCCCGACGTCGTCGCCGCGCGCTGGCGCGTGGAAGCGGCGGGCGAATCCATCCACGTCGCGAAGGCCGCGTTCTATCCGGCGGTGAACCTCAACGCGCTCGTCGGGCTCGCATCCGGCCATCTGTCCGATCTGTTTTCCGGCGACGCCGCGCTCGTCAACGGCGGTCCTGCGTTGAGCCTGCCGATCTTCGACGGCGGCCGCCTGCGCAACTCGCTCGCCAAGAGCGACGCTGCGTACGACCTGGCGGTGGCCGATTACGACCAGACGCTGGTCGGCGCGGTGCGCGAAGTCGCCGATGCCGTGCAATCGGCGCGCGCGCTCGAATCGCAACTGGCAACGCTCGCGCAGGCGCGCGAAGCGGCGCAATCGGCGTACTCGGTCGCTTCGCAACGTTACAAGGCAGGCCTGGGCACGCAACTCGACGTGCTGGCCGCGCAAGCCCCGTTGTTGCAGTTCGACCAGCAGATCGACGCGCTGCGCGCGCAACGCCTGCAGGCCACGGTCGACCTGCAGGGCGCGCTCGGCGGCGGATTGCAGATCGCCCATCCGGTCGCGCTCGACGCCGCGAACGCCCAAGCCTCCACGCACTGATCCCCTCTCCCACTTTCTCCCGCGCCCAACCATGACCCAGCAAATCAATCCCAATGCCGCAGCGCCGGCCGGCGCAACGGTGAACAAGCGCAAGCGCGCGCTCACGATCCTCGCCCTCGTGGTCGTGGTCGCCGCCATCGCGTGGGCCGCGTACTACTTCCTCGTCGCCCGTTGGCACGAAGACACCGACGATGCCTACGTCCTGGGCAACGTGGTTTCGATCACGCCGCAGACCCAGGGCACGGTCGTCAGCATCGGTGCCGACGATGGCATGAAGGTCGTCGCCGGCCAGGTGCTCGTGCAACTGGATCCCAACGACGCGCGCGTGGCCTACGAGCAGGCCGAAGCCAACCTCGCCAACGCGGTGCGCCAGGCGCGCGGCCTGTACAGCGCGGTGGAAGCCAACCAGGCCGACATCGCCGCCCGTCGCGTCGCAGTGGAGCAGGCCAAGCAGGACGTCGCGCGCCGCGCGGGCCTGGTCGCCACCGGCGCGGTGGCCGCCGAAGAACTCGCGCATGCGCGCGACGAACTGGCGGCGGCGCAAGCCGCGCTGGCCGGTTCGAACGAGAACCTCTCGCGCAACCGTGCGCTCGTCGATGCGACCACCGTGCAGACGCAGCCGCAGGTCGCCGCCGCCGCCGCGCAGGTGCGCCAGGCGTATCTCAACCTGCAGCGCATGGCGATCGTCGCGCCGGTGACCGGTTATGTCGCCAAGCGTTCGACGCAGCTCGGCCAGCGCGTGCAGCCGGGCGTCACGCTGATGACCGTCGTGCCGCTGGAACAGGTGTGGGTGGAGGCGAACTTCAAGGAAACGCAGCTGGCCAACATGCGCATCGGCCAGCCGGTGGAACTGCATTCGGATCTGTACGGCAAGGACGTGCGCTTCGACGGCCACCTGGTGAGCCTCGGCCTGGGCACGGGTAGCGCCTTCGCGCTGCTGCCGGCGCAGAACGCGAGCGGCAACTGGATCAAGATCGTGCAGCGCGTGCCGGTGCGCATCTCGGTCGACACGCAGCAGCTGAAGGAACATCCCTTGCGCCTGGGCCTGTCGATGCATACCGATGTCAGCATCCGCGATCGCAGTGGTCCGCTGCTCGCCGATGCGCCGCCCGCCAAACCGCTGCTGACGACGAACGCGTACGCCAAGCAATTGGCCGACGCCAACGCGCGCATCGCGAAGATCGTCGAGGCGAATCTGGGCCGTCGCGGCTAAGCCACGCCCATGTCCGCAACGACCGCAAACGCGGCGCCGATGCCGCAGGCCGGCTTCCGCCCGCCGAACATGGCGCTCACCACGATCGGCCTGGCGCTCGCATCGTTCATGCAGGTGCTGGACCTGACGATCGCGAACGTCTCGTTGCCGACGATCTCCGGCAACCTCGGCGGCAGCGCGAACCAGGCGACGTGGGTGATCACCTCCTTCGCGGTGAGCAACGCGATCGCCCTGCCGCTCACCGGCTGGCTGACGCGGCATTTCGGCGAGCGCAAGTTGTTCGTCTGGGCCACCGCGCTGTTCGTCGTGGCCTCCTTCCTGTGCGGCCTGGCCAACAGCATGGGCCTGCTGGTGGCCGCGCGCGCGCTGCAGGGCTTCGTCGCAGGCCCGATGTATCCGATCACGCAGGCCTTGTTGATTTCGATCTATCCCGCGCACAAACGGGGACAGGCGATCGCCTTGCTGGCGATGGTCACGGTCGTCGCGCCCATCGCGGGGCCGATCCTCGGCGGCTGGATCACCGACAACTATTCGTGGGAATGGATCTTCTTCATCAACGTGCCGATCGGGCTGTTCTGCTCGTTCGTGGTTGGCCGGCAGTTGAAGGGGCGGCCGGAAAAGCTCGAAAGCCCGAAGATGGATTACGTCGGCCTGATCACGCTGGTGCTGGGCGTGGGCGCGCTGCAGATCCTGCTCGACCTGGGCAACGACGAAGACTGGTTCCGCTCCAACCTGATCGTCGGCCTGGCGATCCTTTCGGCGATCTCGCTCGCGGTGTTCGTCATCTGGGAGATGACGGACAAGGACCCGATCGTGAACCTGCGCCTGTTCCGCCACCGCAATTTCAGCGCGGGCACCGCGGCGCTGGTGCTGGCCTACGCCTCGTTCTTCAGCGCCAGCATCCTGGTGCCGCTGTGGTTGCAGCGCAACCTCGGCTACACGGCGATCTGGGCGGGCTTCGCCACGGCGCCGATCGGCATCCTGCCGGTGATCCTGACACCCTTCGTGGGCAAGTACGCGCACAAGTTCGACCTGCGCGCGCTGGCGACCACGGCGTTCATCGCGCTGTCGCTGACAAGTTTCGCGCGCGCAGGCTTCAACCTCGACGTCGACTTCAACCACATCGCGATGATCCAGCTGCTGCAGGGCTTCGGCGTGGCGCTGTTCTTCATGCCGGTGTTGCAGATCCTGCTGTCGGACCTGCAGCCGCACGAGATCGCGGCGGGCTCGGGCCTGGCGACGTTCATGCGAACGCTGGGCGGTTCATTCGCCGCTTCGCTCACCACGTATGCGTGGAGCGAGCGCGGCGCGGTGCACCACGCGCACCTGACCGAGAAGTTGTCGGCTTACGACCCGGCGACGATCGAAGCGACCACGCGCCTGGGCAACGGCGACCTGCAACGCGGCGCGGCGGTATTGGAACGGCTGATCTCCAACCAGGCCGCGCAGATCGGCTTCAACGAGATCTTCCACCTGCTCGGGATCGTGTTCCTGATCGTGATCGCGTTCGTGTGGATCGCCAAGCCGCCGTTCCAGGCGAAGGCCGGGCCGGAGGCTGCGGCCGGGCATTAGGGCTTTGCGCGGCGGCGATCAACTCGCCGCCGACAACGCATCCGACAAGCGCTCCACCGCGATCACTTCCAGGCCCTTGTAGGCGCCGGCCTTCGGCGCATTCGCCTTCGGCACGATGGCGCGCTTGAAGCCGTGCGTCGCCGCTTCGCGCAAACGTTCTTCGCCGTTGGGCACCGGGCGGATTTCGCCGGAGAGGCCGATTTCGCCGAAGGCGACGGTCTTCTCGGCAAGCGGGCGGTCGCGCAGGGACGACAACACCGCGAGCAGCACCGGCAGGTCCGCGGCGGTTTCCTGCAAGCGGATGCCGCCGACGACGTTGACGAACACGTCCTGGTCGCCGACGCCCACGCCGCCGTGGCGATGCAGCACGGCAAGCAACATCGCGAGGCGATTCTGTTCGAGGCCGACGGCGACGCGGCGGGGATTGGAAAGCGGCGAGGAATCCACCAGCGCCTGCACTTCGACCAACAACGGCCGCGTGCCTTCGCGCGTGACCATCACCGCGCTGCCCGGCTGCGGCGTGCTGCCGCCGGAGAGGAAGATCGCCGAAGGATTGGGCACTTCGCGCAGGCCCTTCTCGCCCATCGCGAATACGCCCAGTTCGTTGACGGCGCCGAAGCGATTCTTGAACGCGCGCAGCACGCGGAAGCGACTGCCGCTTTCGCCTTCGAAGTACAGCACCGCGTCGACCATGTGTTCGAGCACGCGCGGGCCGGCGATGCCGCCTTCCTTGGTGACGTGGCCGACGAGGAAGACCGTCGTTCCTGTTTCCTTCGCGTAGCGCACCAGGCGCGCTGCACTCTCGCGCACCTGGCTGACCGAACCGGGCGCCGCGCCCAGGGATTCGGTCCACAGCGTCTGCACCGAGTCGGCGACGATCACCTTCGGGCGCATCGCGACGGCTTGTTCGAGGATGCGCTCCACGCCGGTTTCGGCGAGCGCGTGCAGGTGATCGATCGGCAGTCCGAGGCGCACCGCGCGCCCGGCCACCTGCGCAAGGGATTCCTCGCCGGTGACATACAGGCCCGGCAGCGTCGCGCCCATTTGCGCGAGCGCCTGCAACAACAGGGTGGATTTGCCGATGCCCGGATCGCCGCCGACCAACACCACCGCCCCTTCGACCAAGCCGCCGCCGAGCACGCGATCGAACTCGCCGATGCCGGTGGACACGCGCGCTTCTTCGCTGTGGCGCACTTCGCGCAGGGCGGTGACCTGCGGGGCGTCGACCTTGCCCGCCCAACCGCCACGCCGCGCGGCCGGCGCTGCCGCCGATGCCGATTCCAACACGACTTCGCCCAACGAATTCCACGCACCGCAGGCGTCGCACTGCCCTTGCCACTTGGCGTGGTCGGCGCCGCATTCGTTGCAGACGTAGGCGGAATTCCTGAGTTTCTTGCCGGCGGCGAGCTTGGACATGGGCAACGCACGTGCTTGGACGATGCAGCACTGTAGCCGCTGCAATCCCACGACGTGCGACACCGCGTCGGCAAACGCATGGATCGCGCAGAAAAAAAGGCCGGGGCGGTCCCCGGCCTGCGACGCCATCCCTGGCGTGCGTCCCTGTCTGAATCCGTCCGGGCTTCCCTGCCCGGAGGCTCGCGAGCGCCGTCCCTTACGCCGCGCGAGCGTTGGTCGAACTGTTTTTCCCCACGTTGTTCCTTACAAGTCGCTCCCGGCCGCGGCCGCGTTGCGGATCAAGCCCGAGAACGGCAGCAACTGCGTGATGTAACGGTTCCAGCGGGTGATACCGGCCGGGCCGATCCACACCACGTCGCCCGCCTTGAGCGTGAAGCGCGAGGCGACGGCGAAGGCCGCCGGCGAGGTCGCATCGAGATTGAAGACCGCCGCCGGATTGCCCTTGTCGTCCATGCCGCGCACCACGTAGACCGCGCTGCCCTTCGAGGTTTCCGGGTTCAGGCCGCCGGCACGCCCGAGGGCCTGCGCCAGCGTCATGTCGCTGGTCTTGAACGGAATCGCCTTCGGGTCGCGCGCTTCGCCCACCACGTAGACCTCGTTGCGATCGTTGTACGGCAGGTACACACGGTCGCCGGGCTTGAGGTAGATGTCCTGCGCGACGCCATCGCGATTGATCGCGTCGAAGTCGATCGGGTAGTTGCGGCCATCGCGCGTGAGCACCAGGCCGGAGAGATTGGCGTTGGCGACGTCGACACCCGCGCGACCGATCACCTGCGCCAGCGTCTGCGGCACGGTCGTCGTGTCCTGCGGCGCGGTGTTGGTGAAGGCGCCCTGCAGCGACACGCGGCCACCGAAGCCGACGACGTTGACGTCGACCTGCGGGTCCTTGAGGTAACGCGCCAGGCGCTTCTCGAGCGTGTTGCGCACCTGCTCGACCGTCAGCCCGCCGACCTTGAACTTGCCGGCGTAGGGATAGAACAACGTACCGTCGGACTGCACCTGGCGGCCGTTGGTGATCGCCTGCTGCTGCGAACCGGCCGGCGTGGTCAGTTCCGGGTGGTCCCACACGGTGATGATCAGCGTGTCGCCCGGGGCGACTTCATAGGAGGTCGGCTGGAACGCCGTGAGCTCGGCCGGCAACACGACGGGCTGCCGCTTGGCGGCCACCAGGTCGGCCGTGATCGGGGTCACCGCGAGTTCCTGGCCGTTGTCGACGATGGTCGACGGGCCCCGCGCCGACATCTTCTGGCCCGGGATGCAGCCGGTCAGTGCCAGTGCGATCGCGAGTGTGGCGACGCGCGTCAGTTGGGTGTTCAAGGTGGAGCCCTCCTAGCTGGGAAGCGCGCACCTGCGCGCCGATGTTTTGGATACCGCGATCCGGCCCCGCGGACGTCCGGCGAGCCGAATTCAGGTTGTCGGCGGCAGCCTACGGACAGGGTTATCGGCGTCGCGTGAAATTGCCGGGCTACACCGGCCCTGCCGGGTTCACGCCGTTTTTCTCTCGAAACAAGCGGCCATCAGGCCTGCGTACTCTTTCAACGCACGGCCGCTGCGCCACAGGGCACGGCCGCTCGGCAGCCACCGGTCGACCCAGCGGTCGCCGCGGACGGACGGCGGCTCGGCCACGGGCACTTCGATGACCTGCAGCCCCGCGCCGCGGAAGAGCACGCTCGCGCGCGGCATGTGGATCGCCGAGGTGACCAGCAGGACCGAACGCACGCCGTTGGCGCGAGCGATCTGCGCGGAGTAACGCGCGTTGGTGGTGGTGTCGGTGCTGCGTTCTTCCAGCAGCAAGGCATCGCCGGGCACGCCGAACTTGCGCATGCCGCGCGCCATGTTGCGCGCTTCGGTATGCCCGCCTTCGCCGCCGCCGGAGAGGATGATGCGCGGCGCGCGGCCGGCGATGTACAGGCGCGCGCCCTGTGCGAGCCGGCTGTATTTCAGATCCTCGAGCGTCACGCCCGGCCGGTTGATCCAGGTGTAACCGCCACCTCCGAGCACGACAATGGCATCGGCGTTGGGCAGGACATTCGGCGATTCGACGGCGTACCGGTCCTCCAGCGACAGACGCAACCATTCGGCGTTGCCCGGCAAGGACCAGAACGCCGACCAGCCGATCGCCAAGACCGCCAAGGCGATCGCCACGCGCTTGAACTTCAGCAGCGCGTACATCGCGCCGGCCAGCGCGAGCAGCACCAGCGTCAACGCGAGCGGAAACGTCAGTCCGACGACGATGTCGCGCAGGAACTGCAAATCAGGCCGCCGCCCGCTTCGGCATGCGACGCGACGGCAGCAACTCGTCATACACCTCGATCGTGCGGCGGATGACCATCTGCTCGTCGAAGTGTTCCATCGCCTTGCGGCGCGCTTCGTCGCCGAGGCGACGCACGAGCACGCGATCATCGTCGAGCATCGCCAGGCGCTCGGCGAGCGAGCGCGCGCAACGCGGTTCGACATGCAGTCCATCGACGCCGTCTTCGCTCACCACTTCGCGGCAGCCCGGCAGATTGGTCGTCACCACCGCGAGCCCGCAGGCGGCGGCTTCGATCAGGCTCTTGGGCACGCCTTCGCGGTAATAACTCGGCAAGGCGATGACGTCCATCGAACGCATCAGCGTCGGCATGTCGTCGACGTGGCCGCGCCAGTCCACGAGCCCTTCGGCGACCCAGGCTTGCGCCTGTTCGCGGCTGGCCGAACGCGGATTGCCCGGATCGGGCGAACCGGCGATCACGAACTCGATGTTGCGTCCCTGCGCATGCAACAGGCGCGCGGCTTCGATGAACTCGCCGATGCCCTTTTCCCACAACAGGCGCGCGGCCATCAGCACGCGCAGCGGGCGCGCTTCGCCGATGGGGTCGACGGGCAGGAAGCGTTCGAGGTTGACGCCGGAACTGCGGATCACGCGGATGTGTTGCTGCGGCACCAGTCGCGCGCGCACGAAGGCATCGGCATCGTCGGGGTTCTGCAGGATCAGGCGCGACTGCTTGCCGCCGAGCGTGCCGCGCATCAGCAGCTTCACCATCGGGCGCAGCGTGCGCGCGAGCACGGCATCGCTGGCGAACACGTAGCCCATGCCGGCCACGGCATTGACCACCGCCGGCACGCGCGCCGCACGCGCGGCGATCGCACCGTAGATCGCGCACTTCACCGTGAAGTTGTGCAACAGGTCGGGACGCTCGGCGCGCAGGATGCGCGTGAGCGCACTGATGGTTTGCGCTTCGCGCCAGGGATTGAGGCTCGCGCGATCCATCGTCAACTGGATCCAGCGCAGCTCGTGCGCCTGGAACCGTTCGCCGAACTCGCCCGGTGGCGAGAGCATGACGACATCGTGGCCCTCGGCCTTCAATTTCAGGGCCGTGGACAGTCGGAAGTTGTAGAGATACCAATCCGTATTGGCATAGAAGACGAACTTCATCGGGTGGACTCCGCCAGACGATGGTGGTGCAGGTACGGCACGTAGGGCTTTGCCGTGGCGATCTCGGTTGCACGCGACGCCACGACCGAACGCAGCATCCACGGGAAGACGAGGAACAACAGGAAACAGGACGCGTAACGAATGCCCGACCCGGGGTTGTACATGCCGAAGGGGACGTAGGCGACGAGGGTGACCAGCACCGCCGGCAGCCACGCGAGCACGAGGATCTTTCGACCGGTGGTGTCGGGAATGCGGAACGCCTGCTGGATGGCATAGAGCAGCAGGAAGAACACTGTAAGTCCCGACACCATGAACGGCAGCATCACCGGCCGTGCGAACACTTCGGCCGGCGTCGGCCCGACGATCGCAAGCGGCAAGGTCCACCACAGGCTCGTCAGGTAGGCCTGCGTGGTTTCGATGTTGATCCACAGGCGCGTGGTGCCCGAGTCGATCGTGAAATACAGTCGCGCCTTGGGCAGCACTTCGTTGGCGATGTAATCGTCGATTTGCGGCCACAACACGATGCACGCCACGCCGGCGATCAACACCATCAGGAAGGCCTGCACGCCCAGGCTCAAACCGACGCGCGGCCCGCGTTGCAACATCCAGGCCATCAGGAAGAACAGGCCCATGGCGCCACCGAAGGGCGCGCGGATGAACACCATGCCGGCGATGCACAACACGGCGAACCACCATTTGCTCCACGACGGTTTTCGGAAATACCCCGCCATCGCGCCCATGAAGTAGCCCAGCAGGCCGATGTACAGGGACTCGCGCCCCACCACCGAGGCCCACACGCCGAAGCTGGGGATCAGCAGGATGGCGAGCAGCGGCCAGCGATACGGCCCGTGCACGCGCGCCTGCCCGACCAGGTAGGCCACGCCGCTGGCGGCGAACAGCGAGAACACCAAGTGCGCCAACACGTCGACCTTGAGCAGCCCGACCACCGTCGTGGCGAGTTGGGTGACGAAATACGTGCGCGCCGACGCTTCATCGTCGTAAGCGCCGGTCAGATACGAACGCGCATCGCCCAACTGGCTGAAACGGCTGTAGATGAACACGGCGAACAGCGTCCATCCCACGAAGATCGCGTACACGCTCGCCTTGCCGAGCCGGTTGCGGGCCGGCGGCGCCTGGTGTTCTGCCGCGAGGTCGGCATAGGGCACTTCGGTCATGACATTCTGATAACGATTGGGGCGTGAGAGGGAGGTCATGAATGGACGCCCTTGGCCCGGCGCAACTGCCGCACGCCGTGCCAGGTGCCCGCCAGCAGGACCAGTTCCGCGGTGACAGTCGCCCACGCGGCGCCGACCACGCCGTACGCCGGGATCAAGGCGGCGTTCAGCAAAATCGCCACGCCGGTCGCCCAGGCCATCGCGTAGACGCGGTAACGCATGTGCTTGTCGGTGAGCAGCGCCGAGCCCATCGCCGTGGAGAGGAACCGGATCGGCGGGCACAGCGACAGGATCAGCAGGATGACCACGACACCGCGATAGGCCTGCCCGAACACGATCGGAATCACGAAGGGCGACACCACGGCGAGCCCGATGCTCACCATCACGCCCATCGCGAACATGCCGATGTTGCCGCGCTTGTAGACCATCCAGAATTTCACCGGGTCGTGCGCGGCCCAGCGATGCAACTTCGACAACAGGAATTTCTGGTAGATCGTCGCGGGGATCAGATAGATGGCGGTCATCACCGCAAGGCCGATCGCCCAGAAGCCCGCCTGTTTGTCGCCGCCCAGGTACTTGAGCAGGATCGTGCTGACCTGGAAGAACACCGGGTAGAGGATCGCGACCATGCCGAAGGGCCAGGCCTGCGACCACAGTTCGGCCACGCGCGGTTCCTGCACGGGCGCCTGCGCCACCGGCTCGGGGCCGTGGCCGCGCAGGTCGATCTCCCCGCGCATCACCGAGCGCAACAACGGCAACGCCCAGACGACCATCGCCAGCGAGATCACCGCGTAGCTGGTCGCGACGAAGCGGCCCGTGAGCTGCGGCACGAGCAACAACGCGAGCGCGACGAGCAAACGACTCGCCGGGATCGCGAGCTGCCAACTGGCCATGCGCGCGTAGCGATCTTCCAGGCGGTACTTCGTGCTCAACATCTCGATGGTCAGGATGTGCAGCACGATGGGAACGAGCACGAGCAAGTCGAAGCGCGTGTCCGCATCGGGCGCGACGAACAAGGCCCAGCACACGATGATCGCGATCGCCAGCCCGCAGGTGCCGACGGTGAAGCGCAGGGAGGGGCCGATCCATCGCCGCGCCGCCCACCCTTCCACGCCGTACACGCGCAGGCGGAACTGCGCGAGGCCGAAGCCCGCGAGCGGCGCGATCATCGTGATGGTGGCCAGCGAGGAGGCGAACAGACCGTAGTCGTTCGGCCCGAGTTCGCGCGCGAGCAGCGTTTGCGTCAGGAACACGCACACCGCGCCGATCGCGGTCGCCGCGCCCAGCATCGAGATCGTCTTCAACGCCCGCTTCCAACCGGGCATGAGCCATTGCGCGACGCGCGACGGGCTTTCCATCGTGACGGCGCCTGCCTGTTCCGAATCCATGAGAACGCGATTGCCCCCTGCGAATTCGCGGGACCTTATCGCCAGAGACGTGAAGACCGGGTTGGACAGGGCAAAAAAAGGGGGAAGCGCCCCCCAGCGCTTCCCCCCGCGGCGGGCCCGCGCGATGCGCGGAACCCTTCCGTCCCTTGAAACTTATTTGTAGCGGTTGACGCCCACGCTGATGTTCGAGGTGATCCCCCGCACCAGGATGTCGCGTTCGACCTTCTGCGAATACCCCGACATCGAGAAGTCGACCCGGTCGACGATGCCGTTGCGGGCATAGTTACCGTAGAAAACATTCTCGCTGATCTCGCACCCGCTCGTGCCGTCCTGGAGATAGATCCCGGTCGCCGAATTCATGCGGACGGTGCACTGCGTGATGGCCATCGCAGTACTGCCGACGGTCACGATGCCGCAACTGCCGTTGTTCGCCACCGTGCAGCGGCGGACGGTGGTGTTCTGCGAGCGCTTGTAGGCCAGCAGGCCGTACTTGCGGTTGCCGCGCAACACGCAGTTCTCGATCGAGACGTGGTCGGCGATGCCCGGGTCGTCGGGTTCGATGTCGATGCCGCACTCCGGCGCCGTGCCGTTGCTGTAGGAGAACTCGCTGTCGCGGATGGTGATGTTGGTGCCGCGGCCGATGGACAGGCCTTGCCGGCGGTTGTTCGTGGAAACGATGTTGGACACCACGATGTCTTCGCAGGGGATGGGCGCGGCACCGAACACCAGCGCGGCACCGATCGACATGCCGTCGCCCCAACAATCGGACAGGCGCATGTCGCGCACCGTGACGCGCTGGCAGCCGCGCACGAACACGCCGTGCCCCCACTCGCCCGTCGACCCCAGGTGCCCGTAGCGGTCGCCGATGACCTGCCCGCCCGAGATCTCCACGTCGGTCACCTTGTAGGCGTAGACCACGTAGGCCTTGTCCAGGGTGTTCGGCTTGCAGACCAGGATCGCCTTGGGATCCAGTTGCAGGTGCATGTTGCTGCGCAGGTTGATCGACCTGGCCGCATCGATCAGGTAACGCCCCGCCGGCACGAACACCGTGCCCCCCTCGGCGGGCAATGCCTGGATCGCGGCGTTGATCGCCGCGGTGTCGTCGCGCGTGCCGTCGCCCTTCGCGCCGAAGTCGCGCACGTCGAGCGCGGCGCTTCCCCGAACGCGCGCGATCGGCAGATACACCGCGTTGGACATCGCCGCGGCACCGAACGCCGTGCTCCCCAGCACGACCGGCGCCGCCACCATCAACGCATTGCGCAGGAAGGCACGCCGCGCAAGCTTCGCCTCACCGAGTCCGTCCATCCCCGACCCTCCCCTTCACGCCCTGCTAACAAGGCGTTGCGGGCCGATCTTGGTCGTCGGTTGGCGTGAATACACGCACCAAATGCGCGAAACGTGGACGCCGCCTCCAATTCACCCAGCTGACTGGGGGAAATCGGGGGTCTAGTCGAGGCGGTTGTCGCCCGAGACCTTGGGCAGGGAGGCGTCTTCGGCCACTTCCAGGTTGTGCGCCCAGCGCGGATCGGTGCCGAAGGTCGGCTTGCGCGGGCGGCCAGGCGCGTTGTCGGAGAAGGTGTTGCCGGAGATATCGACGTTGCGGGCCTGCTTGCGCAGCGCGATGCCGACCTTCGCATTGCCGCGGATGCGGTTGCCGCGGATCGACAGGCCCTGCGTGCCCACCGCGAGGATCCCCGGATTACGGTTGTCCTCGATCGTGCAATCGCGGATCAACACATCCTGCGTGTCGTGCCACACCTGGATGCCCGGGCCGAGATTGCGGCGGACCAGGCACCGTTCGATGCGCACGTCCTTCGCCATGTCGCCCTTGTCGGGCTCCACGTCGATGCCGGCCATGGGCGCGGTGCCGCCGGTGTCGGCCATCTCGCAATCGTGCACCCACACGCGGCGCGATCGGCCGACGGTGAGGCCCTGCCTGCGATTGCCGATGAATTTGACGTTGGCGATTTCGATGTCCGTGCTCGGGCGCAGGTCGTCGCGACTGCGCTTCTTGCCGCCGATCGAAATCCCGTCGCCCCAGCAGCGCGAGATCTGCATGTCGCGCACGACCACGCGCACGCCGTCGTAGATCGCGATGCCGTGCCCCCACTCGCCGTCCGTGCCGAGGTGGCGGTCGCGATCGCCGACGATGCGGCCGCCGCTGATGCGCACGTCGGTCACCGCCTGCACCAGCAGCACGTAGGCGCGCGGCGCGGCGTTGGGGATCGCATGCAACTCGGCGCCGCGCGCCATCTTCAGATGGATGCCGCTGCGCAGGCGCACGCTGTGGAGGGGATCGATGCGGTAGATGCCGCTGGGGACATTGACGGTGCCGCCATCGGGCAGCGCATCGATCGCCTGCTGGAAGGCTTGCGTGTCGTCGTTGGCACCATCGCCGTGCGCACCGAAGTCGCGGACGCTCACCTTGCGGGCGGATTTCGCGAACGCCTCGCGCCCAAGCGCGAGCATCGTGCCGGTGCCCGCCAGGCGCGCGAGCAACGAACGTCGCGAAATCAACGCGCCGCCCGGCCTGTCAGCCACGGCAGCAACACCGCGAGCAGGTAGAACTTGGAGGCGTGATACTTGTTGTCCATGCGCGAACGATTGCGTTCGAGCCAGTGCGTCGCACCCGGCAGCATGTAGCGCGCTTCGCGCGACTGCGCATGCACCGCGTCGAAGCGCGTCTTGGCCAGGCCGCGCACGTCGAAGCGGAAGCTGCCCTTGTGCGCGACGTACGGCAGGTTCGAAAACCGCGTCGCGATGTGTTGCCGCACCAGCACCTTGCTCATGCCGGTGACCGGATCCATCTGCAATTCGGCCGGCACTTCGTTGTAGACCCAATCGCAGAAGTGCGCATCGCAGAAGGGATAGGCGATCTTCAGCCCCGTCGCTTCGGCGGTATAGATGCCCTTGGCGAAGCCGCCCGCGGCCGCGGCGATCGACAGCGAGATGACGCGATACTCCTCGTCGCTGGTCGCCGACTGGATTTCCGACAGGAACGGCACCAGCCGGTCGCGCGAGCGCCGCGAGATGCCGTGCCCGAACAATTCGTCGACTTCACCGTCGGTGAAGCGCGAACCCGGGAACACGCGCTCCACGGCGTTCATCTGCAAGGTGCCGAGCGCGAAGCACAACTCGAAGTTGTTGCTCACCCACGGCAGTTCGGTGGCCATGCGCGGCAGGCGGATCCCGCGCGCGAGCCACTTGAGCACCTTGTATTGCGAATTGACCGGAATGCCGAAGTACGTGTCCGATCCCAGCCCGTCGACCATCCCGTCGCCGCCGCCGGCCTGGATTTCGAAGGCCAGGTCGACATACGACAGCAACGCGAAGTCCGCCGTCAGCGACGGCATGTGCTGGACGATGGACAGATAGCGGTCGTACGCGCGCGCCGGATCGCACACCATGGATTCGTGCCGCAGGCCGAGCGTCGTCGCGACGACTTTCGCCGATTCGACTTCGTTCTCTTCCACGCCGCCGAGATAGGTGATGCACGTTGTGTCGGGCCTCGCATCGGCGAGCGCGATCGCCAGCGTCGTCGAATCCTTGCCGCCGCTCTGCAGCGACCACGGGCCGCGCATCGTCGCGCAACTGGATTCGATCGCCTGGCACAGGTGCGAATGGTAGGCATCGACCCAATGCTTGCTCGGCGTGGCCTTGGCATCGCGCCGCTTGCCGCTGTCGCGCCAACGGAAACCGTAGGCCGTCGACCCTTGCGGATCGCGACCGGCCAGGTTCGCCGACAGCGAATCCATGTCCTGCCCTTCGAAGATCGAATGCGGCGGATACACGAAGCCATTGCGCAACACGTCGGCCACCGAGACCGCGTCGATCGGCCGGGCCGTCGAATGCGCCGGTGGCGGCGGCGCGAGCGTCGCCTGCATGGGTTGCGGGATCACGAGGCTCACGGCAGCGTCGGGCGGGTGCGATGCAACTGGATCCAGGGGAGCACCACGGCCAGCAGGTAGAACTTCGAGGCGTGGTACTTGTTGCCCAGGCGATGGCGATTGCGTTCGAGCCACGTCACCGCGCCGGGCAACACGTCGCGCGCCTGCACGGCGAAATCGTGGACGGTGTCGAAACGTTTTTCCGCAAGGCCGCGCACGTCGAAGCGGAAGCTGCCCTTCTTCTTCACGTACGGCAATTCGGGGAAACGCGTGGCGATATGGTTACGGACGAGCACCTTGTTCATCCTGGTCTGCGGGTCGATCATCTGGTGTGGGGGTACTTCCCGATACACCCACTCCCTGAAACGCACATCGCAGAACGGATAGGACGCGTGCATGCCGAGCGCGCTGCAGGTGTACAGGCCCTTGGCGAATGCACCGGCCGAACCGGCGATCGACGTCGACATGTCGCGCCACTCGTCCAGGCTGGTGGCCGAGGCGATTTCCGCCATGAACGGCTTCAGGCGCGCCCGCGAAGCCTGCGAAACCGGCCTTCCGAAGATTTCGTCGGTTTCCGCGTCGGTGAACCGCGAACCGGGGAACACCCGTTCGATGGAGTTCATCTGCAAGGTGCCGAGCAGGAAGCAGAGTTCGAAACTGCTGGAGACCAGCGGTAGCTCGGAGAGCGTGGATGGCAGGCGCACGCCGCGGGCCAGGCGCATCAGCGTCTTTTGCTGGCGCGACATCGGCGTGCCGAAGTAGCTGTCCGCACCGAGCCCGTCGATCACGCCGTGGCCGCCATGGCCGGCGATTTCGGTCGCCAGGTCCACGTAGGACAGCAACGCGAAGTCGGCGGTCAGCAAGGGCATGCGATCGGCGATCGCAAGGTACCGGTCGTACGCGCGGCCCGGATCGCACTGCAGCGTTTCGTGGCGCAGGCCGAGCGTGCGCGCGACGAAGGTGGCCGAATCGATTTCGTTTTCCTCGCGACCGCCCAGATAGGTGATGCACGTGGTGTCGGGGCGCGCGTCGGCCACCGCGATGGCGAGCGTCGTGGAATCCTTGCCGCCGCTCTGCAGCAGCCAGGGCGAACCGACATCGCGCGTGGATTCGGAAACCGCTTCGCACAGCAGGCGGTGGTAAGTGCCGACCCAATCCATGTCGTGGTCGGGATGGCCTTCGGTGTCGGCGCGCTTGCCCGAATCGCGGAACTTGAAGTGGAACTCCGGCGAGGCCTGCATGTCCTGCGAGGGCGAGAAGCCGAAGGTCACCAGCTTGATGTCTTCGAAGATCGAGTGCGGCGGATAGACGAAGGCGTTGCGCAGGATGTCTGCGACGGAAACCATGTCGATGTTGCGTGTCGGCGCATCGCTCCGGGACACGCCCGAGAAATCCGGGCGCCCGTAGTAAGGCGACATGGTGATCTGCAGCGGTCCCCGGTGGGTTCCCACCGGGGAGGAGAAGGTGCGCGCGTCGAGCGTGGTCGTGGCGTTCATGGGGTCAGCGATAGGCCTTGTGCGTTCCGGTCTGCTGGCTCGGGAGATATTCGTAATAGGTGTAGGCGTAGTGGCCACCGCTGCGCTTCTGCACACCGTTGAAGATGGCGCCCTTCACTTCCACGCCGTTCTGTTCCAGGCGCTGCTTGGCCAGCGCGATCTCGCGCTGCTGGTTCAGGCCGAAGCGCACCACCATCAGGCAGGTGCCGACCATGTGGCCGATCACCGCCGCATCGGTCACCGCCAGCACCGGCGGCGTATCGATGATCACGATGTCGTAGTTCGGGCCGACCTGTTCCAGCAATTCGTTGAACGCCGGGTTCATCAGCAACTCGGAGGGATTCGGCGGAATCGCACCGCGCGAAATGAACGACATGTTGTCGGCGCCCGCGACCTTGCGGATGGCTTCCTCCAGCGGAATCTGGCCGGCGATCAATTCCGACAGGCCGCCTTCCGAACGCACGCCCACCGCATGGTGCAAGGTGCCGCGGCGCATGTCGGCGTCGATCAGCAACACGCGCTGGCCGGCCTGCGCCATCGTCACCGCGAGGTTGGCGCAGACGAAGGTCTTGCCGACACCCGGGCTGGGCGCGGAAATCATCAGCAGATTGTTCTTCGTCTTGAAGCGCGCGAAGTGCAGGCTCGTGCGCAGGCTGCGCAAGGCTTCCATCGCAAGATCCGTCGGCGAGCTCAGTGCGAGCAAGCGCTGGTGGCCCTGGGCGAAACGCTGCGGATTGACCGTGAGCTCGCGGCCGCGTTCGCTGTAGGGGATCGACGCATAGACCGGCAGGCCGAGCAGTTCGATGTCGGCCGGGTCTTCCACGCCGCGACGCATCATCTGGCGCAGCAACACGAAGGCGAACATCAGCAGCGCGCCGAGCAGCGTGCCGCCGGCGATCACCGGGATCGGCTTGGGCCACGCGGGGCTTTCGTAGTCGACGGCGGCCGGATCGATGACGCGCGCATTGCCGATCGCGCTGGCGCGCGCGATGTCGAGCTGCTGCGCCTGGTCGAGCAGGCTGGCGTAGGTCTGGTTGGTGACTTCCACGTCGCGCGTCAGGCGGAACAGGTTCTGCTGCGTTTCCGGCAAGGCGGCGATCTGTCCGCGCAACTGGCCCTTCTGCGCTTCGAACTGGCCGATCTGCGCGAGCAGCGCCTTGTAGGTCGGGTGGTTCGGGGTGAAGCGGCTCGCCAGGTCCGCCTGCTGGATGCGCAACTGGCTGATCGCCGAGTCGATCGACACCGTCTGGTTGAGCAGCGACTGGTTCTGCACGGTGACATCGAGCGTCTGCGTGCGCGTCTGGTAATCGGTCAGCGCGGCCTGCGCCTTGTCCAATTCCTTGCGCACGATGGGCAGCTGGCGCTTGACGAACTGCAGGCGCTTGGCCGCTTCGGCCGAGTTGCGCGCCACGTTCTGGTGCACGTACGCGCGGCTGATCTGCTCGAGCACCGAGCGGGCGAGGATCGGGTCTTCGCTCTGGTAGCTCAGCGCGATCACGCCCGAATCGCGGCCCTGCTCGCTCGCGCTGATGTCCTTGCGCAGTTGCGAGAGGATCGCCAGCGTGTTCAAGCGCGTGACGTCGAAACGCATGCCGGGGTTGGCGGCCATGCCGCGCACCAGCACGTTGACGCCCGCGGCCTGCGCCGGCTTGCCGACGATGCCGTTGACCAGGATGTCGCCGTCGGGGTCATAGAGCGTGTAGCGGTTCGAGTCGCCGGCCACGAGCTTGAGAGGCTGGTCGACCAGTTCGGCCGGCACGTCCAGGCGCGAGATCGACACGCTGTCGCCGCCCCAGCCGTAACGCGAGAGGCCGAACCACGGCGCGTTGACGTCGTTCGGGCGGTCGGAGGAGAAGTTGCGCGCGATGTAATTGCCGAACACCGGGAAGCGCGCGGGCTTGACCTGCACGTCCAGGTCCAGGTTGTCGAGCGCTTCGCTGAGCACGCTGCGCGAGGTGAGCAACTGGATTTCGGTGGCGGCCGGGGATTCGGCGGCGGTGGACTGCGCGGCCGAATTCGCCGACAGGCCCGGGAAGGTCGGCGTGCGCCGCTCGACCTGCACCGTCGCATTGGCTTCGTACTTCGGCGTGGCCAGGACGCAATACAACACGCTCGCCAGGAAGAACATCAATGTGCCGAAGAGGATCGCTTTCTTGTGGTCGCCCACCGTCGTGAACAGCGTGCGCAGGTCGATCTCCTCGTCACGCACCGAGGTGGGCGCGATGTGGGGAGGCGGCGTCGTGCGGTTGGAGAGGTAGGTCGCCATAAATCTCGCTCAGGAAAATGAAAGGCATCGGTGCGCAGGCATCGACGTTGGAACATCCTTGCTCCGCGGGTACGGCCGCTTCGTGCCGCCGCCCCGCGTCGTTGCCGGCCCCCTGCCGGCCCTCATTGGCGGGCGGTCAGGAAACCTCGCGGACCCGTTCGGCGCCGGCCGCGAAGCGCGGCAGCTCGCCTGCCGGCAACAACGGCACGACCGCGGCCGGGCTGGGCCGCATGGCGGCCAGCGCTTCCACGATCCGCTCGCACGCATCCACGCGCGGCCGCTCGTCGTTGCGCAGGGTTTCCCACGCACGGCGATCGGAGAGGAGGTTGAGTACGACATCGGAGATCGTCTGCTCGTGAACGTCGATCCGGCGGACGTTGGGAACCTCGCTGGTGAGCGGTCCGGCGAGGCTGGGCTCCCCCGCGGCATTCAGCAGCAGGACAGGCTTCCCGAGCGGGGCCACCTCCGACGCGCACTCCCCGGAGACGGCCAGCGAGAGATAGGCCGCGTCGGCCAGGTAGGCAAACCCGAGGTAATCGCCCGGGGCGACCAGATGGATGTTGGCGAAGGCGCCGAGCATGCCGTCGATGCCGTCCATGTTCCGCGAGGGCGGCATCAGGCAGACCACGTCCAGGTCCGGCCGGCGCAGGGCGATGCGGCGCAGCGCGCGGGCCAGCGGCTCCATGCGTTCGCCCATCTTTTCGCGGCCCAGGACCAGCAGCATCGGCGCGTTCTCGCGCAGGAACCCGAAGCGCTGGGTGAGTTCGCGATTCAAAACGCCGTTTTCGTGGAGGCGATCGACCGCCGTGTGCAGCGTGCGCGCGGCCGGATCGCCGGTCATCAGCACGCGGTCGAAGGGCACGCCGTCGGCCACGAGGGAGCGGCTCATCGACTCGGTCGCGGTGAAGTGCATCGCGGCGAGCGAGCTCATCACCTTGCGGCCGGCGTCGTGTGAGGCACGCAACACCGCGCCCGCCGGTTCGACGCAGGCAACGGGGATGTGCTGGTAGGTCGCCGCGAGCATGGTCGCCACGCTGGTCGGCGCACCGGCGGGCACGACCACGATGTCGGGATGGAAGTCGCTGAGCACGCGGTCGAGCGTGCCGAGCGCGGCGGAAGTCACTTGCGCGACGTCATCGTCTTCCGACAGCGTGATGCGCACGTCGGCGGACAGGTCGAACAGGTCGAGCACGCCTTCGGAATGGCTGTCGGCCTGCGCGGCGACGCACACGCGTGTTTCGAAGCGCGCATCGCGCGACATCTGTTCGACGATCGGGGCGATCTGCGCGGCATCGATCGAAGCGCTGAGCACGTAGAGCGCCTTGGTGACGCCCGAGCCAGCGGCCTGGGCGTAGATCGGCGCACGGTCTTCCACCGTGGCTTGCGGTGCGACGGCCACCGGCACGACGCGCTGCGGCAGGAGCGTGGCCAGCGCGTTGATCGCCTGCTGCAACTTCGACAGGTACAGCGCGAAGACGAAGACGAAGGCGCCCAGGCTCGCCATCTCCGGCAACCCGCGCAGCAGGTAGCCGATGCAGCCGAGCGTCAGGCCCGCGGCGACGATGATGCCGAGCGTGGCGCGCGCGGAGAAACCGGCGTCGCACAACAGATGATGCAAATGCTGGCGATCGGGCTCGAACGGCGAGCGCCCCAGCTTCCGGCGGCGATGCATGACACCGAGGGTATCCATCACCGGGATCGCGACGCACCACAGCGTGTCGACCGGCGCGAGCACACCGACCTTGCCGTGGCTCAGGTAGATCAGCGACCACGCCATCAGGAAGCCGATGAGCGTACTGCCCGCATCGCCCATGAAGATCTTGCGGCCGTCGGGCCAACCGAGGTTGACGGCCAGGTACGGCACGAGCGCCGCGAACAACACCTGCAGCAACAACACCACGCCGAGCGCCGGCCAGCCGGAAGCGGCGAACAACAGGATCGAACCGATGCTCACCATGGCCATGCCCGCGGCGAGGCCGTCGATGCCGTCCATCATGTTGAACGCGTTGACCAGGCCGATGACCGCGACGATCGTGATCGGAATGCCGAGCAGGCCGAGCTGCAGGTCGATGCCGTCGCCGAGCAGGTGGCCCGCGCTATCCAGGTAGATGCCGGTGGCGCCGATGACCAGCCACGCCGTGCTCGCCTGGATGATCAGGCGCGACTTGACGCTCATGTTGTTCAAATCGTCGACCGCGCCGGTCATGACGATCAGTGCGCAGGGCACGAGCAGGCTCGCGACGAAGGCGTCCACGTATCCGAGGTAGGTCAGGCCCGCCACCGTGCCGAGGAAGAAGCACAGCCCGCCGATCAGGGGCACGCGGCCCTTGTGCGCCTTGCGTCCGCCCGGCTTGTCGACGAGACCGAGTCGCTTCGCCACGGGGCGAAGCGAAAAGATCGCGAAGAGGGTGACAGCCAATGCAATCGCACTCGCGGCCACCAGTTTTGCTTCTTCCATGTGCGCCTCTCGATGACCGGGTCATGGGGCGCCGAACTTCGTCGTCCGCCCCCTTCCCTGCCGCAAGCACTCCGTTAACGCCGGGTGCAACGCGACAGGTTCGAAAAGGCTATGGATGAGGACTTGACGAAAAGATGAAGAAAAACAGTTAAATGCCGATCAAGGGGTGCCGATCGTCGAATCGTTCAGCAACGTTCGTCTGCTTGGCCGGTGCCATTGCCGACGTCCGTTTACCGCACTGAGCAGCCCTAAAGGTGCATTCGCCAGGCGTACAGCATGCGGTCGATGCGGCGGTAGGCCTCCTCGAAAACCGGCATGGTCTTGCCATAGGGGTCGGGCACTTCGTCGTCGCCTTCCCACTTTCCCACCAGGAAGGTCTTGCCCCGTGCCTGCGGGGCGATCGCATGGATCGCGCCGATATGACGTCTCTGCATCGCGAGCACGAGATCGGACTGCGAAATCATCGCTTCGGTGACCTGCCGCGCAGAATGCCCCTCCCCCGACAGCCCATGCTCGATCAACACGCGTTGCGCGAGCGGGTCGATCGGATTGCCCACGAGCGCGGCGAGCCCCGCCGATTCCACGCGCACCTGGTCGCCGCCACCGAGGTGCTTGCGCAGCACCACTTCGGCCATGGGGGAGCGGCAAATGTTGCCGACGCAGACGATGAGGATGCGATGGATCATGATCCGCGCAGTCTAAGGCCTTAGCGAGGACTCCCGATGCAACCCGTCCTGCCCTTGACCCACCCGCTGACACTGGCCCACGTCGCGCTCAGCCTGATCGCCATCCTGGCGGGGCTGGTCGTCGCCCGAGGCCTGCTTGCATCGCAAGCGATGCCGCGATGGACGCACTGGTTCCTGTGGACCACGGTCGCAACGACGGCCACGCCGCCTCGATGCCCGTGCAATGGGCGCCCAGCAAATCGACTCCCGCCACGCGCGTCGGCGCCGACGCGGTATCGTCCGCAGCACCCGACCCACAGGCGCGCCCCCATGCCGCATCTCCACACCGAATGGCACAAGGCCTCGCGCATCGGATGGCTGCGCGCGGCGGTCCTGGGCGCGAACGATGGCGTCATTTCGACCGCCAGCCTGATGGTCGGCGTCGCCGCCACCGGCGCCACGCCGGCGACCGTCCTGACGGCCGGGGTCGCCGGGCTCGCCGCGGGTGCGATGTCGATGGCGGCGGGCGAATACGTGTCGGTCCAGTCGCAGGCCGATACCGAGCGCGCGGACATCTCGCGCGAGACCCACGAGTTGGAGACGCAACCGGAGCTGGAGCGCGCCGAACTGATTGCGATCTATCGCAAACGTGGACTGGACGACGACCTGGCGACGCAAGTGGCCGCGCAGTTGATGGCGCACGATGCACTCGGTGCGCACGTGCGCGACGAATTGGGCATCACCGAAACGCTGCGCGCGCGTCCGGTGCAGGCGGCGATCGCATCGGCGGCGTCGTTCGCCGTCGGCGCCGCGCTGCCGATCGCAACGGCGCTCGCCGCGAGGGCGAACACCTCCATCTGGATCACGTCGACCACCGTCGTCGCACTGCTCGGCTTGGGCGGACTCGCGGCGTATGCCGGCGGCGCGCCGGTCACCAAGGGCGCGATCCGCGTCGCCTTCTGGGGGGCGATGGCGATGGCGTTGACGGCGGGCGTGGGACGCTTGTTCGGTACGGCGGTCTGATGCGTTCCAACTTTCTTTTCGACGACTGGGCAATGCGCTTCCAACAGGTCACCGGGTGACTCTCGGACGCCTTCCGCGCGGGCGTACACCGGCCCGTATACTCGCCCCCGATCAGGGGGAAATCGTCGATGTCGAAATGGTTCTGGTGGGCGCCGGTGCTCACGTTCACCGCGTTCGTCGTGCTCGTGCGCTGGGTGGTCGCCGAACCGGTGCCGGCACGCAAACCGATCGCGCAGCCCGTCGCCGCCGCTTCGACGCGCGCGCAGCAGCAACGGCTGATCGCGCGACCCGCGTCGACGGCGCCGGTGCGCACGCTCGGGCAGACGGTCACTGCGCACATGCGCAATCCCGAAGGCTTCGCGTTCGTTCCGCAGAGCAAGGTCTATAGCCAGCAGCCTCCGCAGATGGACGACGACGGCGACGTCTACGCCAACGCCATCGGCGACGTGACGGGCGACGGCCGCGACGACCTGGTGTCCTTGTCGGTCGAAACGCCCCTTGACCCCGGCGATCTGGTTTCCAATCGGATCTTCATCTACGAACAGAAGCCCGACGGCACCCTGAAGATGCCGGCGCGCGCCATCCGCTACCGGCCGACGCACAACCCGCGTTTTTCCATGAGCGCCGAAGCGTGGTTGTTGCTCAACGACCTGGACCACGACGGCGACCTGGATTTCATCGTCAGCGGCGCGAGCCCCGGCCTGTTCGTCGTGAAGAACGACGCCATCGCAAACTACCCCGCGACCTCGTACACCGTGCCCGGTGGGGCCCGCGTCCTGCTCCTGCTCGATGCGAACCGGGATGGGTTCACCGATGCGGTGACGCACTCGCCGAACGGGAAGTCGCTCTTCCTGGGCGACGGTGCGGGCGGCTTCCTGCCTGCAACGCCTCTGTCGATGTCCGGCAACGCATTCGATGGCAAGGCGGTGGATCTCAATGGCGACGGTTACGAGGACCTGCTGTTCGTCCTCTCTGGCCTGCCATCGGAGTCCATTCCGGCGAAGCTCGCGATCTACTTGAACGACGGCACGACGCAATTCGCTCCGGTACAAACCTTCGACCTGCCTCTGGTGGACAGCCCGAACGGCGTGGCCGCCGGCGACTTCGACAGCGATGGCGTCAAGGAAATCGCGGTCGGCATGAACGGCAACATGCCCTCCTCGGTCGTGCAGATCGTCAAGCGCGACGCGACCGGGAACTGGGTGCGCTCCACGCGCATCCCCGCGCTGGATATTCCGAACACGCTGATCGCCCGCGACGTCGACGGCGACGGACGCGTGGACCTGGCGGTCGAACACTCCGGATGGGGCGCAGTCACGATCTACTCGGGCGGCGACTGGGCGAATGGCGTGGATTGGGGTTGGTACGGCTATAGCCCGCACAACATGCATGGCATGTCGCTCGGCGATCTCAATGGCGACGGATGCATCGACGCCGCCTTCCCCGACCAGTACGCGAGCGAACGCGTGTTGTATGCGCTCCGCTGCCACAGCAAGAAGCGGTTCCTCGCGACCGATTCGGGGTGGAAGCAGACCGTCGCCAAGCCGGGGACGCCGTAAAGAAAAAGCCCCGCCTTTTCGGGCGGGGCTTGTTCCATGACGTGGTGCCGGAAATAGGAATCGAACCTACGACCTACGCATTACGAATGCGCCGCTCTACCAACTGAGCTATTCCGGCTGAGCCGTGAATTCTAGGGGCCGGCGGGGGCGCAGGTCAAACGTTGGAAACGCATCGAATCGAGCTTCATCGCAATCGGGGGTTTCATGTTTTCGTGGAAATGGGTCTGGCTCTGGGTGAGCCTCGCGTCGCTCGTGTGGGTTTCCGTCCGCCGCGATGAACCGCAGGCGCCGAAGATCGCGTCGGCGCAGGTGACGGTGGCCACGACGCAACGGTCCGCGATCAAACGCCCCGCTCCCAGGCCGCTCGCCCCCATCGCGTCCGCCGCGGCCGTCGCGCCGCCGGCGACGCCCGGCTATTCGTTCGATGTCGCCGGTGCGATCCCGGCGCCATGGTTCGGGCCGGACCAGCAGAACTGGGCCTCCTCCTTTGGGGCGGTCGACATCGGCGATGTCACCGGCGATGGCCGCGCCGACGTGGTTGCCCTGGGCAACGGCGTCGCCTCCGGCGAGTTGTATCCCGACACCGACAGCGAATTGCTGGTCTACAGGCAGCAGCCCAGCGGCCTGCTCGCGCAGCCGGCGCGGTACAAGATGGGCCTGGTCAGTGCGTACCACCTGCAGATCGGCGATTTCAACGAGGACGGGCGCGGCGATGTCCTGGTGATCGGCGACAAGAGCATGCAGGTCTATGTCTCGAAGGCTGCCGGCGGTTTCGATTCCTACACCAGGCAGATCTGGGATCCCGTCGAACTGGCCACGCTCACGCCCGCGGCGCTCATGGACGTCAACTGGGACGGCCATCTGGACGTCGTGTTCCATCTCTCGCGCACGCATGCCGGCGGCAGCGCCCCGATCGGCCCCAACGTCAACACTTTCAGCCGCCTGGTCGTCTGGTACGGCGATGGCCATGGTCAATTCCCGACGCGCTGGTCCACGGTGACCTTCGGCACCACCGAGGCCCACGATGTCGAGAAGGCCATCTCGCTTGCGACAGGCGACCTGAACAACGACGGCCGACGGGACCTGATCGTGCGCGTCGAACAATTCAACGGGGCCCAGCGCCAAGTGCTCCGCACCTGGTTCACGAACGGATCCGGGCGCCTGGTTCCCGGGTTCGAAATGAATCCGATAATGGAGACCGGGAGCAACACCTCGTCGATGGACTTCCTTGCGCTCGGCGACTTCAACGGCGACGGGCGCACCGACATCGCCGCCGCCGACGGCGCCGGCGCCGCGATGAACACCCGCACGTGGGTCGTGCACCAATCCGCGGCCGGCAAGTTCGACACCACGCCGGTCTCGCGCCTGGGCGAGCCCATCGGCAACGTGATCCGCACCGCCGATCTGGACCGCAACGGGGCCGACGACCTGATCCTCGCGCACGATGGCTGGGCCCGTTCGTCGTGGCTCCTGCAATCCGGCGGCGCGCTCCTGGCGTCGCAGATGAAGGAAAACGGCGGCACGGACGGCCGTGTCTCGCAGACCGGCCTGGCGGTCGGCGACATCAACGGCGATGGCTGCCCGGATGCCGTCATGTCCTACTCGTACTACGGCCTGCAGGTGATGCAGGGCCACAACTGCGGCAAGGCCGTGCGCATGCCGCGCGCGGTGGCATCGGCACCTGCGAAAGCGAGCGCGATGCGTCGGATCCAGCGATGAGGGCGGGGAGCGACTGAAGCGTCGCTCCGGTCACTCGACCAGCGTCAGCCGCAATTCCTTCGGCAGCGCGAACACCATGTCCTCGGGTTTTCCGTCCAGCTCGCGCACGCCACCGGCGCCGAGCTCGCGCAGGCGCGCGATCACGCCCCGGACCAGCACGTCGGGGGCCGAGGCGCCCGCGGTCACGCCGATGTGGCGCCGGCCGACCACCCAGCGCGGGTCGATTTCGCTCGCGCCGTCGATCAGGTGGGCTTCCACGCCCTCGCGTTCGGCCAGTTCGCGCAGGCGGTTGGAGTTGGAGCTGTTGGGCGAACCGACGACGAGCACCAGGTCGCACGCGGCCTGCGTGAGTTCGCGCACCGCGTCCTGGCGGTTTTGCGTGGCGTAGCAGATGTCGTCGTTCTTCGGGCCCTGGATCTGCGGAAAACGCACGCGCAAGGCATCGATGATGCTGCGCGTGTCGTCGACCGAGAGCGTGGTCTGCGTCGTGTACGCGCAGTTGGTGGGCTGTGCGATGTCGAGCGTGGCGACATCGTCGATGTCTTCGACAAGGTAGATCCGGCCGCCGCCGGCCTGCATGTTCCACTGCCCCATCGTGCCTTCCACTTCGGGGTGTCCAGCGTGGCCGATCAGCACCATGTCGCGGCCGGCGCGGCACTGGCGCGCGACTTCCAGGTGGACCTTGGTCACCAGCGGGCACGTGGCGTCGAAGACTTTCAACCCGCGGCGCGCGGCTTCCTGGCGCACGGCCTGCGAAACACCGTGTGCGGAGAAGATGACCGTCGCGTTGTCGGGCACCTCGTCGAGCTCCTCGACGAAGATCGCGCCGCGATGCTTGAGGTCGTCGACCACGAAGCGGTTGTGCACCACTTCATGGCGGACGTAGATCGGCGCGCCCAGCAATTCGAGGGCGCGCTTGACGATCTCGATCGCGCGGTCGACGCCGGCGCAGAAACCGCGCGGATTGGCCAGCAGGATGTCCATGGGACCGATTATCGCGCTTCCGGCGCCCGCTTGCCTTGCAGCAACCCGAACAGGGCGATGCCGATGGCCCCGACCACGATCGCCGAGTCGGCCACGTTGAAGGCCGGCCAGGCGTGGTCGCGCCAATGCCACTGGATGAAATCGACCACGTGGCCATGGCGCAGGCGGTCGATCACGTTGCCCAGCGCGCCGCCGATCACCAGCGCGAAGGGCACCGCGGTGCGCCAGTCGCGCCGCGGCGTGCGCGCCAGCCAGAAGGCCAGCAGGCCGCTGATCACGAAGGCCAGCGCGGTGAACATCCACTTCTGCCAGCCGCCGGCGTCGCTCAGGAAACTGAAGGCCGCGCCGGTGTTGTAGCTGCGGTACCAGTTCCAGAAGCCGTCGACGACGACCACGGGCTGGTATTCGGGAAGCGTGTTGAGCACCCAGCTTTTCGAGAGCTGGTCCAGCACGATGATCGCGGCGGAGAGCAGCAACCACGGGGTTGCGTTCGGGGAAGTGCGCATCAGAAATACATCCTTGTTTCGCCGGGGCCTTCGACGTTGCTGACGCAACGCCCGCACAACTGCGGATGCGCCGCGACCGCGCCGACATCGCCGCGATGCTGCCAGCAACGCACGCACTTGGTCTTCTGCGTGGGTGCGGCGGTGATCTGCATTTCGTCGGTGTTGTCGGCGTTCAGATGCACGTCGCCGCTGATCAGCAGGAAGCGCAACTCGTCGACGAGCGGCGCAAGCCAATTCTGGTCGGCGACGCCGCAACGAATGCCGATCTCGGCTTCCAGTGCGGCACCGATCTGGCCATTGGCGCGCATCGGTTCGAGCACCTTCGCCACGTTGTCGCGCAGCGCCAGCAACCGATCCATGTCTTCGACGCTGAGCACCGCGCGATCGTCGAGCGGCGCCAGGCCGTCGTACCACGTGGCGAACAACACGTTGCCCTCGCGCTGGCCGGGGATCTGCGTCCACATCTCATCGGCGGTGAACGAGAGGATCGGTGCGATCCAGCGCACGAAGGCTTCGGCGATGCGATACATCGCCGACTGCGCCGAACGGCGCGCGGGCGCGTCTTCGCGCAGCGTGTACAAACGGTCCTTCGTCACGTCCAGGTACAACGCGCCGAGGTCCACGCTGCAGAAATTGACCAGCGCCTGCACGATCTCCGCGAAGTCGTAGCGCGCATAGGCGTCCGCGATCTTCTGCTGCACTTCGAAGGCGCGATGCACGATCCAGCGGTCCAGCGCGACCATCGCATCCAGCGGCGCGAGGTCGCGCGCCGGATCGAAGCCATGCAGGTTGCCGAGCAGGAACCGCGCGGTGTTGCGGATGCGGCGATACACATCGCCGTTGCGCTTGAGGATTTCGTCGGACACCGAAATCTCGTTGCGGTAGTCGGTCGAGGCGATCCACAGGCGCAGCACGTCAGCGCCCATCTGGTCGATGACCTTGTGCGGATCGATCACGTTGCCGAGCGACTTGGACATCTTGCGGCCGTTCTGGTCGACCGTGAAGCCGTGCGTCAGCACCTGGCGATACGGCGCATCGCCATCCATCGCCACGCCGGTCAGCAACGAGGACTGGAACCAGCCGCGATGCTGGTCGGAGCCTTCGAGGTAGAGATCGGCAGGTTTTGCCAACATGTCGTCGGGACGCTGCGCGAGCACGCATTCGTGGCTCACGCCGGAGTCGAACCACACATCGAGGATGTCGCGCACCTTTTCGTATTTCGACGCATCGGCGCCGAGCAGCTCGGCGGCGTCCAGCGCGTACCACGCATCGACGCCCGATTGCTCGACGCGATCGGCGACCTGGCGCATGAGCGCCGGCGAATCCGGATGCGGTTCGCCGGTTTCGCGATCGATGAACAGCGCGATGGGCACGCCCCAGGTGCGCTGGCGCGAGATGCACCAGTCGGGGCGGCCTTCGACCATCGCGAAGATGCGCGCCTCGCCCCAGTCGGGGAAGAACTGCACGCGGCCGATCGCCGCGAGCGCATCGCGACGCAGGCCGGCCTGCTCCATCGAGATGAACCACTGCGGCGTCGCGCGGAAAGCCACCGGCGTCTTGTGGCGCCAGCAATGCGGATAGCTGTGCACGAGCGTGGAATGCGCGAGCAACGCGCCGTTCGCACGCAGCACTTCGACGATCGCGTCGTTCGCCTTCCAGATGTGCAGGCCCGCGAGTTGCGTGCCATCCGCCGCGGGCGTCGACGGCAGATAAACGCCGCGCCCATCGACCGGATTCACCTGCGCCGCCGTGTAGGCATCGGTGAGCCCGTAACGCAGGCCGACCGCGAAGTCTTCCTGGCCGTGGCCCGGCGCGGTGTGCACGGCGCCGGTGCCGTCTTCGGCGGACACGTGTTCGCCGAGGATCAGCGGGATCTCGCGTTCGTAAAAGGGATGCTGCAGACGCTGGCCTTCGAGTTCGACGCCCTGCGCACGGCCATGCACGAGGTAATCCTCGACGCCGTAACGCGCGAGGGCCTTTTCGGCGAGCGCTTCGGCGAGTACGAGCCACGTGCGCTTGCCGTCGCGTTGCGGGCCTTCGACCAGCACGTAGTCCAGTTCCGGGCCGAGCGTGACCGCAAGGCTCGCGGGCAGCGTCCAGGGCGTGGTCGTCCAGATCGGCACGGCGACGTCGACGCCATCAGGCAACGCGACGCCGAACGCCGTGGCGAGCGCTTGCGGCTGGCGCGCGCGATACGCGACATCGATCGCCGGCGAGGCCTTGTCCTGGTATTCGATCTCCGCTTCGGCCAGTGCCGAACCGCAGTCGAAGCACCAATGCACCGGCTTCACGCCGCGCGCCAGATGACCGCGGTCGATGATCTTCGCCAGCGAACGCAACATGTCGGCTTCGTAGCGGAAGTCCATCGTGCGATACGGACGCTCCCATTCGCCGACCACGCCCAGGCGTTTGAAGCCCTTGCGTTGTTCGTCGATCTGCTCGGCGGCGTATTCGCGGCACTTCGCGCGGAAGGCTTCGGCGTCGAGATTCACCCCGACCTTGCCGTGCTTTTTCTCGACGACCAGTTCGATCGGCAGGCCGTGGCAATCCCAACCGGGCACGTAGGGCGCATCGAAGCCGGCCATCAGCTTGGACTTCACCACGATGTCCTTGAGGACCTTGTTGACCGCGTGGCCGATGTGGATCGGCCCGTTGGCGTACGGCGGGCCGTCGTGCAGCACGAAACGCGGGCGGCCCTGCGCCTTCGCGCGGATCTGCGCGTAAAGGCCGTCGGCCTCCCAACGCTTGAGCGTTTCGGGCTCGCGCTTGGGCAGGTCGCCGCGCATCGGGAAGTCCGTCGCGGGCAGGTGGATGGTGGGCTTGTAATCCTGGGTCACGCGCAAGCCTGTTGCGAGAGGGAAGAGAGGAGGTCGCGCGCCTGGCGCGCGTCGCGATGGATCTGTTCGACCATCGCGGGCAAATCGGTGAAGGTCGCCTCGTCGCGCAGATGCGCCACGAATTCGACTGCGATGTGCCGACCGTACAGGTCGCCGTCGAAGTCGAACAGGTGCGCCTCGAGCAAGGGCTCCACGCCGGCGACGGTCGGGCGCGTGCCGAAGCTCGCGACCGAATCGATCGGCGCATCGCCCAGGCCATGCACGCGCGTGGCGAAGATGCCCTGCAGCGGCGGACGGCGACGGCCGTAACGCAAATTCGCGGTGGGATAACCGAGCGTGCGACCGAGTTGCTTGCCGCGCACGACGCGGCCGGCGATCGCGTAAGGGCGACCCAGCAGGCGTCGCGCGGTGTCGAAATCGCCGGCGGTCAGCGCGGCGCGGATGCGCGTGCTCGAGACACGTTCGCCGTCGACGACGACCGGATGGATCGCATGCGCTTCGAATTCGCCGAAGGTGCGCAGCAACGCAAGGTCGCCGGCGCGACCCTTGCCGAAACGGAAATCGGGGCCGATCCACACTTCGCGCGCTTGCAGGCGATCGATCAGGACTTCGCGGACGAAACGTTCGGCGGACATCGCGACGAGCTTTGCATCGAAACGCAGCAGGCCCACGACGTCGATGCCGAGATCGCGCAGGCCTTCGAACTTCGCGCGGGCGAGCGTGAGGCGCGGCGGTGGTTCGGCCGGTGCGAAGAATTCGCGCGGCAGCGGTTCGAAGCTCAGCGCGACCGCGGGCACGCCCAGCGCACGCGCACGCTCGACGGCGCGGCGCACCAGCGCGCGATGGCCGAGATGGAGGCCGTCGAATGCGCCGATGCAGACCACGCTGCCTTGGGGGCACAAGGGCCCGCCTTCGACGTCACGGAACAGCCTGCTCATGGAACGCGGGAGTATAGCTGCCGCCCTGCCCTCCGCCCCGCGGAACACAGCGATCTCAATGTTCCTTCAGGTCCGAGAGGCGGAAGCCCATCGCGACCATCGCCGCCCCGTACACCGCGACGCCGCCGCCCACCAGCAGGCCGAGCCACAGGATCCGCGTCGTCACCGCGACGGTCGTGAAATCCGGCGCGATGCGCAGGCCGAGGATCAGCGCCACCGTCATCGCCCCGCAGGCCACGGCCAGGCGCACCAGGAACTTGCCCCAACCGGGCTTGCGTTCGTAAACGCCCGCTTGCCGCAGCCAGCGCCACAGCAGCAGCAAATTGAGGTAACTCGCGGCGGCCGAGGCCATGCCCAGCGCGAAATGCAGGCCGGGCGTGTGCGACAGCGCGACCAGCACCGGGCCCTGCTTCATCGCCGGCGAGACCCAGACCACGTAGAGGATCGCGAGGAACAGGCCGTTGAACACCATGTTCGCCACCAGCGAGGCCACGCCCGCGCGCACCGGCGTCTTCGTGTCCTGGCGGGCGTAGAACGCGGGCAACACGACCTTCACCAGCGCGAAGGCCGGCAGGCCGAAGCTCAGGCCGAACACCGACAGCGCCGCCATCTTCGTGTCGAATGCGGTGAAGTGGCCATGCTGGAACAGCGTGGACACCAGCGGCACGCACAGCAGCATCAGGCCGAGCATCGCGGGGGTGGCGATCATCAGCGTGGTGCGCAGGCCCCAGTCCAGCGCCGCCGAAAATCCCGCGCGATCGGTGTTGACGTGGTGCCGCGCGAGCGCCGGCAGGATCACCGTGCCGAGCGCAACGCCGAACACGCCCAGCGGCAGCTCCAGGAAGCGATCGGCCTGCGACAACCAGGTCTGCGAACCGGCGATCAACAAGGAGGCGATCACCGTATCGAGCAACAGGTTGATCTGCGCGACAGAGGAGCCGAACAGCGTCGGCACCATCAGGCGCATCACCTTGCGCACGTCCGGATGGCGCGCGCCCCAGCGCGGCCACGAGAGCAGGTCCAGCTTCGCCAACTGCGGCACCTGGAACAGCAACTGCAGCACGCCCGCCGCCAGGATCGCCCAGCCCAGCGCGAGTATCGGCACCTGCAGCAAGGGCGAGAGCCACAGCGCGCCGGCGATCATGCAGACATTGAGGATCACCGGCGTGAGCGCCGGCATGCCGAAGCGATGGAAGCTGTTGAGCGCGCCGGCCGCCAGCGCCGTCAGCGAGACAAACAACAGGAACGGGAAGGTGAGCTGCAGCAGCGTGACCGTGAGGGCGAACTTCTGCGGCTCGTCGGCCGCGCCGGGCGAGAACAGCAAGGTCACCTGCGGCGCGAAGAACACCCCGAGGGCAACGATCACCAGGAGCACCCCGCCCAGCGTGCCGGCCGTGCGGGAGACCAGTTCCTTCAGCTCGGCGTGGGTCCGCTTTTCCTTGATCTCCGTGAACACCGGGACGAAGGCGGTCGAAAACGACCCTTCGGCGAACAGCCGCCGCATGAAATTCGGGATGCGGAAGGCGACCCAGAAGGCGTCGGTCATGGCGTTGGCGCCGAAGACGCTGTTGATCACCATGTCCCGGACCAGGCCGAAGACCCGGCTGACCATGGTCATGCTGCCGAAGGAGAGCAGGCCCCGCAGCATCCGGGGGCGCGGGGCGGACGGACCGGGACCACTCATGCGGCGTGGGCCCCGTGGTTGACGCAAGTGGTTGAAACGCCCATACTTCCGCGCTTCGTTGTGCCGGGAAAGCCCTGGTACCGATCCATTTCCACCCTCATCGTTTCGTTCCCAGGATTCCCGTCGTGGCCAATATCAAGTCCGCCAAGAAGCGCGCCAAGCAGACCGTCGTGCGCAACGCTCGCAACGCCGCTCAGCGCTCGATGCTGCGCACCGCCGTCAAGAAGGTGCTGAAGGCGCTCGACGCCAATGACGCCGCCGCCGCCCAGGCCGCGTTCGTCGTGGCGCAGCCCATTCTCGACCGCTTCAGCGCGCGTGGCCTGATCCACAAGAACAAGGCCGCCCGCCACAAGAGCCGCCTCACGGCGCGCATCAAGGCGCTGCAGGCTGCCTGATTCGATCAGCGCAGTTGCGGTCCAGAAAAACCCGGCCTCGGCCGGGTTTTTTGTTGCCTGTGCGCAGGCCTCACGCATCGGCCTGCCCCTGCTCCAGCTGTTCTTCGCGCAGGCGATCGAAGAAGGTCTGCACGGCGAGCATGATCGGCCACGTGCCTTCGCGCGCGAGCGCGGACACCATGTACCAGGGCTGCGTCCAACCCAGTTCCTGCACGACCGCTTCGGCTTGCGCGCGCGCTTCGTCCTCGAACATCAGGTCGGCCTTGTTGAGCACCAGCCAGCGCGGTTTTTCCAGCATCGCCGGATCGTACTTGCGCAACTCGTGTTCGATCGCGCGCACTTGTTCTGCGGGCGAGGCTTCCACGCCGCCTTCCATCGGCGCCATGTCGACCAGGTGCAGCAGCAAACGCGTGCGCTGGACGTGTCGAAGGAACAGGCTGCCCAGCCCCGCGCCTTCGGCCGCGCCTTCGATGATCCCCGGGATGTCGGCGATCACGAAGCTGCGATGGTGTTCGACCGAAACCACGCCCAAGTTCGGATAGAGCGTGGTGAAAGGATAGTCGGCGACCTTCGGCGTCGCGGCGGAAACCGCGCGGATGAACGTCGACTTGCCCGCGTTCGGGAAGCCGAGCAGGCCCACGTCGGCGAGCAGCTTGAGTTCCAGGCGCAACGTGCGTTGCTCGCCTTCGTCGCCCGGCGTCGAACGACGCGGCGAACGATTGGTCGAGCTCTTGAAATGCATGTTGCCCAGGCCGCCCTTGCCGCCCTTGGCGACGAGCAGGCGATCGCCGTGCCGCGTGAGGTCGCCGATGATCTCGTCGGTCTCGATGTTGTGCACGACCGTGCCGACCGGAACCGTGATCGTGTGATCCTCGCCGCCCTTGCCGTACATCTCGCTGCCCCGTCCGTTCTCGCCGCGCTGTGCGCGGAAGGTCTTCTCGTGGCGGAAGTCGACGAGCGTGTTGAGGTTTTCGTCGGCCTGCAGCCAGACGTTGCCGCCGCTGCCGCCGTCGCCGCCATTGGGGCCGCCCAGCGGAATGAACTTCTCGCGCCGGAAACTGATGGATCCATCGCCGCCGTTGCCGGCGATCACGGTGATGTCTGCTTCGTCGACGAGTTTCATTTCACTTGCATTCCTTGCTGCAGAAACGACGAACCCCGCCGGAGCGGGGCTCGTCGGACACCGGCGCGCCGAGGTTACTCGACGACGCTGACGGTGCGGCGCTTGTTCGGGCCCTTGGTCGAGAAATCGACCTTGCCATCGACCAGCGCGAACAGGGTGTGGTCGCGGCCGAGGCCGACGCCCGAACCCGGGTGGAACTGCGTGCCGCGCTGGCGAACGATGATGTTGCCGGCTTCGACGGCCTGGCCGCCGTAGAGCTTCACGCCCAGGTACTTCGGATTGGAGTCGCGGCCGTTGCGCGAGGAACCTACGCCCTTTTTGTGTGCCATGGCTGCTTCTCCTTACTTCTTGTCGCCACCGGCGATGCCGGTGATCTCGATTTCGGTGTAGTGCTGCCGGTGGCCCATCTGCTTGCGATGGTGCTTGCGGCGGCGGAACTTCACGATGCGCACCTTGTCGGCGCGGCCGTGACCCTTGACGGTGGCGGTGACGCTCGCGCCCTTGAGCGCGTCGCCGAGCTTGACGCCTTCGCCGTCGCCGAGCATGAGCACGTTGTCGAACGTGATCGACTTGCCGGCTTCGACATCGAGCAGCTCGACGCGGAGCGTCTCGCCTTGCATCACGCGGTATTGCTTACCGCCGGTGACCAGTACTGCGTACATGACCAGGCATTCCTCTGTAGTTATTGTGGTCGCCTGAACGCCTTCGAGGGCGGACAGAAGCGGAATTGTAGGGGTTTCAGCGATTTACGGTCAACTGAGGCCGCTTGCTGCCGGTGTGATGCCGGCTTAACCGGCCTTGGCGCCTGATTCCCGGGCCCGCGAGAGGGGCGCGGCGCTCCCCCACCACGCTCAGGGAGGTCGTCCCATGTTCGAGGGTCTCATCGACCAGGTCGCCGCACGCTTCGGCATCGGCCCCGACAAAGTCCGCCAACTGCTTCCCCTGCTGGCCGGCCTGATGTTCAACCAGTCCGGCGGTTTCGCCGGATTCCTCGACCGATTCCGCCAGCAGGGACTGGGGGATGTCGTCCAATCGTGGGTGGGCACGGGGCCCAACCAGCCGATTTCGCCCGGGCAGGTCGAAAGCGCGCTCGGCCCCTCGGCCGTCAACGAGATGGCCAGCAAGGTCGGCGCCGATCGCAACGCGGTCTCCGGCGCGCTCAGCGGCCTGTTGCCCGACATGGTGAACGGGCTGACCGAAGGCGGCCGCATCCCCACTTCGATCCCGGCCAGCCTCGCGGGCCTGCTCGGCGGCGGTGCCGCCGCGCTGGGCACCGGCGCGCGCGCAGCGGCTGCGACCGGCGGCGAGGTGGTCCGCGCGGCAGGCGGCGGCATGGGCCGGTGGTTGCCGTGGATCGCGATCATCGCCCTGGCGCTGATCGCCATCTTCGCCTTCCGCAGTTGCAAGCGCGAAGCCATGCCGGGCGCCCCGACGGCCGCCGCCCCGTCGATGGCATTGCCCGACGCCGGCGCCGCGCTGGATGCGCTGCTCGGGCGCACGTTCAGCGCCGACGAACTGGTGAAGGCACTGAACCTGATGACGATCCACTTCGACACCGGCAGCGCCCGCATCTCCGCCGACAGCACGGCGTTGCTGGCCAAGGCCGCGAGCGTCATCAAGAAAGCCCCGGCCGGCACCCGCATCGAAGTCGGGGGCCACACCGACAACACCGGCGATGCGGCCGCCAACATGACACTCTCGCGCGAGCGCGCCGCCGCCGTGGTGGCGGAACTGACCCGCGACGGCGTGGACCCGGCCAACCTCACCAGCCAGGGTTACGGACAGGACCGTCCGGTCGCCGACAACACCACCGACGCCGGTCGCGCGAAGAACCGGCGGATGGAGTTCACGGTCCTTCACTGACGGGCAGGCCCGTTCAGGAGCCTGAGTCGCAGCCTGTGCGCCCTCGCGCGCACAGGCTGGCGTTGCGCGGATTTGCCCCCACCTATTCGGCTCGTTACGCTCCCCTGTTCGACCTCGGCTCCCGCACCGGACTCCCTACTCGATGGCGATGGACTTCATCCGCATCCGCGGCGCGCGGACGCACAACCTCAAGAACATCGACCTCGACCTGCCGAGGGAGAAGTTGATCGTCATCACCGGCCTCTCCGGTTCGGGCAAGTCGTCGCTCGCCTTCGACACCATCTACGCCGAAGGCCAGCGCCGCTACGTCGAGTCGCTCTCGGCCTACGCGCGCCAGTTCCTCAGCGTGATGGAGAAGCCCGACGTCGACCACATCGAGGGCCTCAGCCCCGCGATCGCGATCGAGCAGAAGGCCACCTCGCACAACCCGCGTTCGACCGTCGGCACGATCACCGAAATCTACGACTACCTGCGCCTGCTCTACGCGCGCGTGGGCACCCCGCGCTGCCCCGACCACGGCTTCCCGCTGGAAGCGCAGACCGTCAGCCAGATGGTCGACCAGGTCATGGCGCTGGCGAAGGACGAGAAGCTTGCCGAGCAACGCTGGATGCTGCTGGCACCCGTGATCCGCGAACGCAAGGGCGAGCACGCGCAGGTCTTCGAACAACTGCGCGCGCAGGGTTTCGTGCGCGTGCGCGTGGATGGCGTGCTGCACGAAATCGACGCCGTGCCGCCGCTCGCGCTGCGCCAGAAGCACACGATCGACGCGGTCATCGACCGCTTCAAGGTGCGCGACGATCTCAAGCAGCGCCTGGCCGAATCCTTCGAGACCGCGCTCAAGCTCGGCGACGGCATGGCGATCGTGCAGGCCATCGACGATGCCTCGCTCGCGCCGCAACTGTTTTCTTCGAAGTACAGCTGCCCGGTCTGCGATTACTCGCTGCCCGAACTCGAACCGCGCCTGTTCTCCTTCAACTCGCCCGTCGGCGCCTGCCCGACCTGCGACGGCCTGGGCGTGAGCCAGTTCTTCGATCCCTCGCGCGTGGTCGTGCATCCCGAGCTCTCGCTCGCGGCCGGCGCCGTGCGCGGCTGGGACCGTCGCAACGTTTACTACTTCCAACTGATCGCCTCGCTCGCCAAGCACTACGGCTTCAGCGTCGACACCGCGTGGCAGGACCTGGGCGAAGACCAGCGCCAGGCGGTGCTGTACGGCAGCGGCAACAACGTCGTGACCTTCTCCTACCTCACCGAGGCGGGCGGGCGCACCTCGCGCAAGCACAAGTTCGAAGGCATCCTGCCCAACCTCGAACGCCGCTACCAGGAAACCGAAAGCGCCGCGGTGCGCGAAGAACTGGCGAAGTACATCAGCGAGCGCCCCTGCGTGGAATGCGGCGGCGCGCGTTTGAACCGCAGCGCGCGCAACGTGTTCGTCGCCGATCGCCCGCTGTCGGACATCGTGGTGCTGCCGGTCGACGAAGCGCTCACCTTCTTCCAGCACCTGGAACTGCCGGGCTGGCGCGGCGAGATCGCGGTCAAGATCGTCAAGGAAATCGGCGAACGCCTGCGCTTCCTCGTCGACGTGGGCCTGGATTACCTCACGCTCGAACGCAAGGCCGACACGCTGTCCGGTGGCGAAGCGCAGCGCATCCGCCTGGCGTCGCAAATCGGCGCGGGCCTGGTCGGCGTGATGTACGTGCTCGACGAACCCTCGATCGGCCTGCACCAGCGCGACAACGAACGCCTGCTCGGCACGCTCACGCGCCTTCGCGACCTGGGCAACACGGTCATCGTCGTCGAACACGATGAAGATGCGATCCGCCTGGCCGACCACATCGTCGACATCGGGCCCGGTGCGGGCGTGCATGGTGGTGAAATCGTGGCGCAGGGCGTATTCGCCGACGTGCTCAAGGCACCGCGCTCGCTCACCGGCCAGTACATGAGCGGCAAGAAGCGCATCGAGATTCCCGCGCACCGCCACAAGCCGAACAAGAAGATGTCGCTGCGCCTGCTCGGCGCCAGCGGCCACAACCTCAAGAACGTCGACCTGGAAATCCCGGCGGGTTTGTTCACCGCGATCACCGGCGTTTCCGGCTCGGGCAAATCCACGCTGATCAACGACACGCTGTACGCGCTGGCGGCCAACGAGATCAACGGCGCCTCGCACAAGCCGGCGGCCCATCGCGAAGTGCATGGCCTGGATCTGTTCGACAAGGTCGTCGACATCGACCAGTCGCCGATCGGCCGCACGCCGCGTTCGAATCCGGCCACGTACACGGGCTTGTTCACGCCGCTGCGTGAATTGTTCGCGTCGGTGCCCGAATCGCGTGCACGCGGTTATTCGCCGGGGCGTTTCAGCTTCAACGTGCGCGGCGGCCGTTGCGAAGCGTGCCAGGGCGACGGCCTGATCAAGGTCGAAATGCACTTCCTGCCCGACGTGTACGTGCCCTGTGACGTCTGCCACGGCAAGCGCTACAACCGCGAGACGCTGGAAATCCTCTACAAGGGCTACAGCATCCACGACGTGTTGGAGATGACCGTCGAAGACGCGTTGTCGCTGTTCGAACCCGTGCCCGCGATCGCGCGCAAGCTCGAAACGCTCGTCGATGTCGGTTTGACCTACGTCAAGCTCGGCCAACCGGCGACCACCCTGTCGGGCGGCGAAGCGCAGCGCGTGAAGCTGTCGAAGGAACTCTCGCGCCGCGACACCGGGCGCACGCTGTACATCCTCGACGAACCGACCACCGGCCTGCACTTCCACGACATCGAACATCTGCTCGCCGTGCTGCACAAGCTGCGCGACGACGGCAACACGATCGTGGTGATCGAACACAACCTCGACGTGATCAAGACGGCGGATTGGGTGATCGACCTGGGCCCCGAAGGCGGCCACCGCGGCGGCACGATCCTCGCGACCGGCACGCCGGAAGACATCGCCGGCATCGGCCACTCGCACACCGGCCGCTTCCTCGCGAAGGTGCTCGGCACGGACGCCAAGCCGACGAAACCCGCGCCGGCACCGCGCCCCGAAGCACCGCGCCCGCCGTCGAAGGCCGAAAAGGTCGCCGCCAAGAAGGCCGCGAAAAAGGCGGCCAAGACGACGCGGAAGTCCGCGGCGTGAGCGGCGATGCGCTGTTCCGAATGGAGATCGCGCCGCGCTGGCGCGACCTGGACGCGTTCAACCACGTCAACAACAGCAACTTCCTGACCTACCTGGAAGAGGCCCGCATCCAGTGGTTCGCATCGCTGGGTCGCGAGTGGCTCAGCGACACGATGATGCCCCTGCTCGCGGCGGTGCAACTGAACTATCGCGCGCCGATTCCGTACCCGTCGAAGATCGCGATCGCGTTGTTCGCCGATCGCGTCGGTAATACGAGCGTGACAGTCGGCCACCGCATCGAATCAATCGATGGCGCGACGTTGTATTCCGACGGGCATGTCGTATTGGTCTGGATCGACCCCAAGAGCGGACGGCCGATTCCGTTGCCGGATGGTGTGCGCGAGATGGCTGCTTCCCGCGCGTAAGCACCTCGACTTCGGAACGCATTGCTTTTTCCGACAACGATCGGCGCAGTGCGAAGCGAGCTTCGCACCGGCAGAACGAAGGCTCGAGCGAAGCCCCCGATCGAGAGCCAGCGCGCGAAAGGTGATGCCCCAGCGTTGTGAGTTTCAAATTTTTTTCCCAAAAAAATTTGGAACTCACGACGTTCGGGCGGCGCGAAAGCGGAGGGTGTAGCCCTTTCGGACCAACGCACCCTCAGGGATTGCGCACCACAAACGCCCCCCGCACCACCCGCCCATCCTGCAGCGAGAAATCGATCCTCACCGTGTCGCCCGCCTTCAGCGGAGACTTCGGACCCATCAACATCAGATGCAAGCCACCCGGCTTGAACTCCACACTGCCCTCCGGCGCAATCGGCAACGAAGGCACGGCACGCATCCGACTCACCCCATCCACGAGCGTCGTCTCGTGCATCTCGACACTCCCGTAACTTGCGCTCTTCGCACTGCCGATCGTCGCGGGCGTCTTGCACGCATTCTCGATCCGCCCGAAACCCGCATGCATCGGCATGCCGCCCGGCACCAGGCGAATCCACCCATCGCGCACGACCGGCGCACAGGTATCGGGCTTGCCTTTCGCGCAAGCGGGCGTCGCAAACAAGACCGAAACGAGCGCCAGGACGGCGATGGAGCGGAAAGTCTTCATGCGCCTATGATAGCGCCGCCCCCACCCCGGACTCCCCCGCATGCTCGTCGAACGCATTCCGCACGGCCCCATCGTCGAACTCAAGCTGGCGCGTGCGCCGGTCAATGCGCTCGACCCCGCGCTCTGCAACGACCTGCGCACCGCACTCGCAGACGCGATCAAAGGCGGCGCGCAAGGCATCGTGTTGTCGGGTGGGCCGAAGGTGTTTTCCGCCGGCCTCGACGTTCCGTATTTGCTGTCGCTCGGGGACGATCGCGCGGCGCTGCTGAGCGCGTGGTCCGCGTTCTTCGATGCCGCGCGCGCGCTCGCCGAATCGCCGGTTCCCGTTGCGGCCGCCGTCGCCGGCCATGCACCCGCCGGTGGCTGCGTGCTCGCACTGTGTTGCGACTATCGCGTCATGGCCGAAGGGCCGTATCGGCTGGGCCTCAACGAAACCCAGGTGGGCCTGGTCGCGCCCGAAGGCATCCAGTGGCTGATGCGGCGCATCGTCGGCCTGCATCGCGCCGAACGGTTACTTGTCAGTGGCCAGATGCTCGACAGCGCGCAGGCGCATGCGATCGGCCTGGTCGACGAACTCGCGGCGATCGACGAGGTCGCCACGCGCGCGCGCCTGTGGCTCGAAGGGCTCGTCGCCTTGCCGCGCGAGCCGATGCTGCGCACGCGTTCGATCTCGCGCGCCGATGTCGTGGCCGCGATGCAGCCCGAGCGCATCCAGCTCGAAAGCTTCATCGATGCGTGGACGGCGCCCGATACGCAGCAGGGTTTGCGCGCGTTGATCGCGCGCCTCGGGAAATAGTCAGGCGCCTTCGGCGATCGGGCGCGATGGATCGGAGATCCATCCGCTCCACGAGCCGGTGAACAAACGCGCGCCGCGCAAGCCGGCGCGCTCCATCGCCAGCAGGTGGTGGCATGCGGTCACGCCCGAGCCGCACATCACGATCGCTTCGCCTGCGGGCTTGCCGTGCAGCAAGGCGCGGAATTCGTCGGCAAGGTCCGCCGGCGGCTTGAACTTGCCGTGGTCGAGGTTCATCGCGAAATGGCGATTGATCGCACCCGGCACGTGGCCGGCGATGCGGTCGATCATCTCGTTCTCGCCGCGGAAGCGATCGGCCGCGCGCGCGTCGATCAGGATGTAACCGGCGTCGAGGCTTTCCTGCACCTGCTCGGCATCGAGCAGGCGCGTGGTATCGAACGTGCCGCTGTAACGCGTGGTGATCGGCTTCTTCGGCGACGAATCCACCGGCAAGCCCAGCGAGGACCAGCGCGACCAGCCCCCATCGAGCACGGCGACCTTCTCGTGCCCGAGCGCGCGCATCAGGAACCAGAAGCGCGAGGCGTGCGCGCCGTCGCCGTCGTCGTAGGCGACGACCTGGTCGTCGGGACCGATGCCCCATTCGCCCAGGCGTTGCGTGAAGCGGGCCGCGTCGGGCCACGGATGGCGACCGGCGCCCGTGCGCTTCATGTCCGACAGGTCGCGGTCCAGGTGCGCATACACGGCGCCCGGCACGTGGCCGACGAGATACGCGCTCTCGCCCGCCGTCGGGTTGGTCAGGGAAAAGCGACAATCGACGATCTTGACGTCGGGCCTGCCGATCGCGATCGCGAGCGTTTCGGCCTGCACGAGGGTGTTCCAGCCGGACATCGGTTCCTCCGGTGCGGGCGGGGGCCCGCGGTCCTGATGGGTCTAGCTTGCCGCAGCGATGCGTTCGCGCAAGTTGAAGAGGATCGAGGCGGTGGCGCCCCAGATCCGTTGCCGCGGGTTACCCCTATCCACGAATTCCAGCACCCGGCGCGGCCGTCCTCCCGGAATCGGCCGACCCAGCAGGGTCGCCACATCGGTCGCGTTGAGGTTGGCGGGGTCCAGCAGGTAGTCGAGCGGGACTTCGAAGACTTCGGCCACTTCGCCCGGATCGGGCCGCGGCACGAATTCCGGATCGACCATCGCCACCAGCGGAAGCACCCGGAAACCGGTGATCGTGCAAAGCGGATCGAGGAAGCCGAGCGGCGCGGCCTGCGCGGCCTGCAACCCGATTTCCTCGCGGCTTTCGCGCAGCGCGGCGGCGATGGCGTCGCGATCGTCGGGTTCGATGCGCCCGCCCGGGAAACTCACCTGCCCCGCGTGGTGGCGCAGTTCGTCGGTGCGGCGCGTGAGCAACACCTGCCAGCCTTCGCTGCGCGTGACCAGGCCGACGAGCACCGCGGCTTCGCGCAGGGGCGCCTGGGGCAACAGATCGACGAGGTCCTCGTGGTTCCATCCGGGGCCGACAGGGGGCGCGTCGATGGGATGCAGCACCGCGCGCAGGTGCACCAGGTCCAGGCCGACGCTCATTTCGGCGCGTAAGGCGGGCGCGCGGGCAGCACGACGTCCATGACGTGCAGGCGCTCTTCGTCGCTCATCAGGCTCCAGCGCGCGATCTCGTTGGTCGTGCGTCGGCAACCCGAGCACAGGTCCTGCGTGTCGAGCTCGCAGATGCCGATGCAGGGGCTGAGGATCGGGCGGGAGGTGGGCGCTGGGTGCACGGTGCGATTTTGACGGATTGCGTTGCCGGAAAAAGAGAACGCCGGCGCTGGGCCGGCGTTCGTCCTTGCTGCGTTGTGCGATTACTTCGCCGAAACCAGCTTCACCTCGAACACCACCGCGACATTCGGCGGGTACGGGCTGCGCGGATCGGCGCCGAAGCCTTGGTCCGGCGGGAGGGCGATTTCCCACTTGGAACCGGCAGGCATGTTGGTCAGCGCTTCGCGCATGCCCTTCATTTCCACCGCGCTCATCTTGATGCCCGTGAGCTTCTCGGCGGCCGGGGCCGCTTCGGGGCGCTTGTTGAGCGGGAACGGACCGGTGACTTCCAGGTCGACCGTGCTGGAAGCGGTCGGCTTGGCGCCGGTGCCGGTTTCGAGCACGCGGTACTGGACGCCGCTGGGCAGGGTCTTCACGCCGGCCTTGGCCTTGTTGGCGGCCAGGAACTGGTCGGACTGGGCCTTGTTGTCGGCCGAAGCCTTGGTGAACTCGGCCTTGCGCTGTTCGGCGCGCGCCTGCTGGCGCTTCTGCAGGCCGGCGATCACCGGTTCGAGGTCCTTCTCCGCGACAGCGGGCTGCTTCTTGGCGTAAGCGTCCTGCATGGCCTTGTACACAGTGGCCATGTCGACCTGCTCGCCGCTTGCAGCCAGATCGCTGCCGAAGCGGTAGCCGAAGTAGTAACTGAGCTTGCCCTTTTCACTCGTGGTCTCCTGGGCGTGGGCGAAGCCCGCGAACAGGGTCAAAGCCGCGACGGTGGCGGCAAGCAGACGCAACTTCATTCGGAACGTACCTCTTGGAATGGGAATGCCCGTCCGTCGGTCCCGGATGGGCGCGCTAGGATAGCGGCGCGAGCGCTGAATCGCCACTGACGACCGGGCCCTGTGACCGGGCCCGGCGTGAGAAGTTCCGCGCCCGGCGAAAGCCGCCCAAATCCTTGTTCGCCCCTCACTCGCCCCCACACTTCACGAGCCCCGAGCATGCCCGATTCCGTCCTGCTGACCGCCGACCGCGGCGCCGTTCGCACCCTCACCGTGCACCGCCCCGACAAGCTCAACGCCCTCAATGCCGACACCCTGGATGCCCTGCACGTGGCCTTCCGCGCGGCCGCCGAGGACGCAAGCGTCCGTTGCGTGGTCCTCACCGGCAGTGGCCCGAAGGCCTTCGTGGCCGGTGCCGACATCAGCGAAATGAATGCGCTCACGCCGGTGCAGGGTCGCGACTTCTCCCTGCGCGGCCAACGCATGATGCGGGGCATCGAAAAGATGCCCAAGCCGGTCATCGCGATGGTCAACGGCTTCGCGCTCGGCGGCGGCCTCGAACTGGCCATGAGCTGCCATCTGCGCATCGCCGCCGACACCGCCAAGGTCGGCCAGCCCGAAATCAACCTCGGCCTCATCCCCGGCTTCGGCGGCACGCAGCGCCTGTTGCGCCTGGCCGGCCGCGCGGCGACGCTGGAACTGTGCCTTGCCGGCGCACCGATCGATGCGCAGCGCGCCATGCAACTGGGCATCGTCAATCGCGTCGTGCCCGCGGCGGAGCTTGAAGCGCAGACGATGGCGCTCGCCGACCAACTGGCCAACGCCGCGCCGCTCGCCCTGCGCGGCATCCTGGACTGCATCAACGTCGGCGGTGAGTGCGGCATCGAAGAAGGCCTGGAATACGAAAGCGCACAGTTCGGCCTGATGTTCGCCACCGACGACATGCGCGAAGGCACCACGGCGTTCCTCGAGCGCCGCAAGCCCACCTTCGCCGGCCGCTGATGGAAGCGTGCGTCGCCTGCGCGTGCGCCTCGCCCGAGGGCGAGGCCGCGCATCGCATCAATGCGGCCTTGCGCGAAGATGATCTGGATCGCGCGATCGCGCTCGGCCTGCTCGACGACATCGCCTGCCCGCGATGCAGCGCCGAATGCGCGCATGCACTCGCCGATGCGCGCGACACGCGACGTCGCGCCCTCGCCGCCCGCGAGCGCTTCCGCGACCGCGCATTGCGCCTGGCCCGCCTGCAACGCGAACGCGACGCGCAGCGCGCGCCGGTGCAGACGCCAACCGGTGCGCCCGCATTGCCAGCCGCCGCAGCGGCCGCGCTCGAGCGTGCAAAGGCACGCGCTGCCCAGAAAAAGGATTGACGCGTGGCCGTCGTGAAGAAGCGGCGCGCCCGCCGAACGCTCCTCACCAAACCCCAGATCGTCGAACTGTTCTCGCGCCTGCGCGAACTCAACCCGCACCCCACCACCGAACTCGAGTTCAAGACGCCGTTCGAGCTCCTTGTCGCCGTCGTGCTCTCCGCGCAATCCACCGACGTGGGCGTGAACAAGGCCACGCGCAAACTCTTCCCCGTCGCCAACACGCCGGCCGCGATCGCGAAACTCGGTGAAGAAAAACTCAAGCGTTACATCGCGACCATCGGCCTGTTCAACACCAAGGCCGCCAACGTCGTCGCGCTGAGCCACCGCTTGCTGGAAGAACACGACGGCCAGGTGCCGCGCGACCGCGCCGCGCTGGAAGCGCTGCCGGGCGTGGGCCGCAAGACGGCGAACGTCGTCCTCAACACCGCCTTCGGCGAACCGACAATGGCCGTGGACACGCACATCTTCCGCGTGTCCAACCGCACCGGCCTGGCGCCGGGCAAGGACGTGCGCGAAGTCGAGGACAATTTGTTGCACGTGGTGCCGCCCGAATTCCTGCACGACGCACACCACTGGCTGATCCTCCACGGGCGTTACACCTGCATCGCGCGCAAGCCGCGTTGCCCGGCCTGCCCCATCCGCGACATCTGTCGCTACAGGGAGAAGACAACCGAGCTGGAATGACGCCCGGATGTCATGTAGGCGCAACTTGTCACAATAACGAAAGATTCACGCCCTACGCTGCGCGGCATTCATCCACCACCCGCCCAGAAGGGCCCGCCATGAATCTGACCCGCAGCACCCTTGCCCTCGCGCTGCTCGGCGCCATCGGTTGTTTCGCCGCCCCGGCCGCGAAGGCCCAGGTCGCGATCGACGTGATCGGCGACTCCGAAGTGACCTTCGAAGGCCTCGTCCAGGCCGACCTGTACTGGTACGACGCCGACTTCGCGCTGCTCAACAACGACGGCCCGGACGGCCGCGACGGCGACTATGAAATGCGCCGCGCCGAGCTCGTGCTGAAAGGCAAGGGCCCGGGCAACATCGAGTGGGTCATGGGCTACGACGCCAAGGCCGACAAGTGGCTCGACGTCAACGCCAAGTACAAGTTCGGCGGCAACCCGAACCACTACGTGCAGTTCGGTCAGTACAAGCAGCTGATGTCGCTGGAAGAGCTGTCCTCGACGAAGAACAACGACTTCATCGCCAAGGCCTCGATCACCAACACCTTCGGCGTCGCGCGTCGCCTCGGCGGCATGTACTCCTACGGCGACAACAACTGGGCGATCGCGGCGAGCATGTTCACGCGCGAATTGACCGAGCATCCGTCGCCGACGCCGCACGGCCCGGGTTGGGGCATCCGCGGTTACTGGGCGCCGATCAACGGCAACGGCAACATCTTCCACGTCGGCGCTTCGTGGAACGAGTACGACACCTTCGGCGACACCGCTCGTTGGCGCGCGCGTCCGCTGGCCGACCTGTCGAACCGCATCATCGACACGGGCGACCTGAAGAACACCGACCGCAACAAGACGCTCGGCCTGGAATCGTTCTGGGCGCATGGCCCGTTCAAGATCCAGGGCGAGTACATGAAGACGGAAACCGATCGCTACGGCCTGGGCCCGAATGCGGAAACCTATTCGGCCGACGGTGCGTACATCTCGGGTCTCTGGAACATCACGGGTGAGTCGTTCGGTTACAAGAACGGCGTGCCGACCACTCCGCTGCCGAACAATCCGGCCGGCGGTATGTGGCAGGTTGGTCTGCGCTACGACACGATCGATCTGAACGATGGGTCGGTGGTTCCGGGTTCGACGCCGACTTCGAGTCCGAAGGTGGTGGGTGCGCTCGGCGGTGAGATGGATTCCTGGACGCTCGGGGTGAACTGGTACTGGCGTTCGAACTTCAAGTTCATGCTGGACTACGTGATCGTCGACAGCTCGAAGTACATCGGCACGACGTCGTCGACGTACGCCGAGGATCCGATCAGCAACAATCGCGCCTTCAACCGGGTTGTCGACGACAAGCCGAACATCCTGGAAGCGCGCATTCAGTTCTACTGGTAATACCGGCTCCCCCACGGGGCTATGGAAGGCGCGGCCGGGAGGTCGCGCCTTTTCTTTTGGTCCGGGGAATGGGGAATGGGGAATAGGGAAATGGGAGTTGCACCTTATTCCCCATTCCCCATTCCCGCTTTTCAGCCTGCCCTGAATCGCGAACCCCATGTCACGCCGCTGTCATATCCCCAACATCCGAGTGTCACGCAACGGTTATGGAATGCACGCATCCGGGCGACGTCGCTCGTGCATATCCCTTCAGGAGACATCCGTGTCCTACTTCGCTCCGCTCCGCACCACCGCACTGTCGCTGGCAATCGTCCTGGCCGGCGGGTTCGCCGCGTCCGCCCACGCCGCCGACGTCACGGGCGCGGGTGCGTCCTTCGTCTATCCCATCATGTCGAAGTGGTCGGCCGATTACGCCGCCGCCACCCAGAAGAAAGTGAATTACCAGTCGATCGGTTCGGGCGGCGGTATCGCGCAGATCAAGGCCGGTACGGTGGACTTCGGTTCGTCGGATGCGCCGTTGAAGCCGGAAGAGTTGGCGAAGTTCGGGCTGGCGCAGTTTCCCTCGGTGATCGGCGGCGTGGTGCCGGTGGTCAACGTGCCGGGTGTTGCGGCCGGTGCGATGAAGCTCGACGGTCCGCTGCTGGCCGATATCTTCCTCGGCAAGGTCACGATGTGGAACGACCCGCGCATCGTCGAGATCAACGGCGGCCTGAAGTTGCCGGCGAAGAAGATCACGATCGTGCATCGCTCCGATGGTTCGGGTACGACGTTCAACTTCGTCAACTACCTGTCCAAGGTCAGCCCGGAGTGGAAGACCAAGGTCGGTGAAGGCACGGCCGTGAAGTGGCCGGGCGGCATCGGCGGCAAGGGCAACGAAGGCGTCGCTGCGTACGTCAAGCAGATCAACGGCGGCATCGGCTATGTCGAGATGTCCTACGCGTTGCAGAACAAGATGACCTACTCGCGCATGAAGAATGCCGCGGGCAACTTCATCAACCCGAGCAACGACAGCTTCCAGGCCGCCGCCGCGAGCGCCGACTGGGCGAACGCGAAGGACTTCTACCTGGTGATGACCAACGCGCCGGGCGCGCAGTCCTGGCCGATCACCGCGACCAATTTCATCCTGATGTACAAGCAGCCGAAGAATGCGGCCGGTGCGAAGAACGCCAAGGAGTTCTTCGAGTGGGCCTACACCAATGGCGATGCGTCGGCGACGAAGCTGGACTACGTGCCGCTGCCGGATGACCTGGTGAAGCAGATCGAGGCGTATTGGTCGACGAACCTGAAGTACTGAACAAGGTCCGACCCCTCCTCCCGGACCTTCCAGAACGCGGGCGCAATGCCCGCGTTCTTTTTGTCCGGCGCCCTGTCATCCGCGTGTCACGGAACTGCCACACGCTAACGCCATGAATTCGATCGCCCTGCCCCTGGACCACACCGATGCGCGCTCTTCGCGCGACGTCCGCAACGACCGCGCCTTCGCCTGGATCGTCGGCACGGCCGGTGTGTTCGTGCTCGTCGCGCTCATCGCGGCGGCCTTCTCGATGTTCTGGGGCGGCCGCCTGGCCTTCCAGACCTTCGGCCTGAAATTCCTGTGGACCGATGCCTGGGATCCGGTGAACCAGGTGTTCGGTGCGCTGGTTCCGATCTACGGCACGCTGGTCACCGCCTTCGTCGCGATGCTCATCGCCGTACCGGTGAGTTTCGGCATCGCGATGTTCCTTACCGAGATCGCGCCGAAGTGGTTGCGCGGCCCGGTCGGCGCCGGCATCGAATTGCTCGCCGGCATCCCGTCGATCATCTACGGCATGTGGGGCCTGTTCGTCCTGGTGCCCGTGCTGTCCGAACACGTCTATCCGTGGGTCGACGAACACATGGGTACGTGGCCGCTCGTCGGCCGCTTCTTCTCCGGCCCGCCGCTCGGTTTGGGCATGGGGACCGCGGGCCTGGTGCTCGCGATCATGGTGATTCCCTTCATCGCGTCGGTCATGCGCGAAGTGTTCCTCACCGTGCCGGGGCGTTTGAAGGAATCGGCATACGCCCTCGGCGCCACGCGCTGGGAAGTGGTGTGGGACGTGGTGCTGCCCTACACGCGCTCGGCGGTCATCGGCGGCATCTTCCTCGGCCTGGGCCGCGCACTCGGCGAAACGATGGCGGTCACCTTCGTGCTCGGCAACGCGCATGAACTCACCGCCTCGTTGCTGATGCCGGGCAACTCGATCGCCGCGACCATCGCCAACGAATTCGCCGAAGCCGATTCGGAGATGTATCGCAGCGCGCTGATCGCGCTGGGCTTCGTGTTGTTCCTGGTCACCTTCACCGTGCTGACCATCGCGCGCCTGATGCTCCGCCAGCTCTCGCGCAAGGAAGGCAACTGATGGCCAGCATGGAAGCCCTCTACAAGTTCCGTCGCGCGAAGAACCTCGTCGCGCAGGTGCTCGCCACCTTCGCGACGATCTTCGGCCTGTTCTGGCTGGCGTGGATCGTGTGGACGACGCTGACCAACGGCATCGCCGCACTCGACCTCGACCTCTTCACCAAGATGACGCCCCCGCCGGGCGACGACGGCGGCCTGCTCAACGCGATCTTCGGCAGCGTGGCGATGAGCCTGCTCGGCGTGTTGTTCGGTGCGCCGATCGGCGTGCTCGCCGGTACCTACCTCGCCGAGTTCGCCCGCACGCGCTTCACCGCGCGCCTGGGCGAAACGATCCGCTTCGTCAACGACATCCTGCTGTCGGCGCCGTCGATCGTGCTGGGCCTGTTCGTGTACACGCTCGTCGTCGCGCCGATGGGGCACTTCTCCGCGCTGGCCGGTGCGATCGCGCTCGCCTTCATCGTGCTGCCGGTCGTGGTGCGCACCACCGACGAAATGCTGCGCCTGGTGCCCGCGCAAATGCGCGAAGCCGCGCTCTCGCTCGGCGTGCCGCAGTGGAAGGTGACCGTGCAGGTGCTCTATCGCGCCTCGTTGCCGGGCATCGTCACGGGCATCCTGCTCGCCCTGGCCCGCATCTCCGGCGAAACCGCGCCGCTGCTGTTCACCGCGCTCAACAACCAGTACTGGACCACCGACCTCTCGCAGCCCATGGCCAACGTGCCGGTCGTGATCTTCCAGTACGCCATGAGCCCCTTCGAAGCGTGGCACACGCTCGCCTGGGCCGGCGCCTTCGTGCTGACGGTGTTCGTCCTGCTCGTTTCCCTTGCCGCCCGCGCGATCGTCTCCCGTTCGCGCATGGTCCACGACTGATCTTCCCCTTATGACGCTCCTCCAGCGGATCCCGGACATGAACGACGCACGCATCGCCGTCGCCACCCCGCAACGCGACAACACCCTGGCGACGATCTCGCCGATCAAGCTCGCCGCGCGTGGTTTGAACTTCCACTACGACAAATTCCACGCGGTGAAGAACATCCACCTCGAGGTCCCCGAGAATCGCGTGACCGCGCTGATCGGGCCGTCGGGCTGCGGCAAGTCGACGCTGCTGCGCATCTTCAACCGCATCTACGCGCTGTATCCGAAGCAGACCGCGACGGGCGAAGTGCTGCTGGACGGGCAGAACGTGCTCGACCCGAAGTACCCGCTCAACCGCCTGCGCAGCAAGGTCGGCATGGTGTTCCAGAAGCCCGTGCCGTTCCCGATGACGATCTACGAGAACGTCGCCTACGGCATCCGCCACCACGAACGCCTGTCGAAGTCCGACATGGACGCGCGGGTCGAGGAAGCGCTGCGCCAGGCCGCGCTGTGGGACGAGGTGAAAGACAAGTTGAAGCAGAGCGCGCTAGGCCTGTCCGGCGGCCAGCAGCAGCGCCTGTGCATCGCGCGCGCCGTGGCCCTGCGCCCCGATGTGTTGCTGCTCGACGAGCCGACGTCCGCGCTCGACCCGATTTCCACCAGCCGCATCGAACAGCTGGTGGAAGAACTCAAGCAGCGCTACACCATCCTCATCGTGACCCACAACATGCAGCAGGCCGCGCGCGTTTCGGACTACACCGCCTTCATGTACCTGGGCGACCTGATCGAACACGACACGACGGAAGTCATCTTCTCCAACCCCTCGAAGCAACAGACCGAGGACTACATCACGGGGCGTTTCGGATGAACCAGGTCCACGACCACATCGTCAAGAGCTACGACGAAGAACAACGCCGCCTGCTCGACGAAATCGTGCGCATGGGCACGATGGCCGCGGCGCAGCTGGAAGCCGCGCTCGACGTGGTGGAACGCCGCGACGACAAGGCCGCCGAACGCATCGTCGCCAACGACGAAGCGATCGACGCCATCGAGCGCGAAATCGACCACGGCGTGATGAAGCTCGCGCTGCGCGGGCCGATGGCGCGCGACCTGCGCACGATCCTCGCCGCGCTCAAGGTCTCCTCCGATATCGAACGCATCGGCGACTACGCCGCCAACGTCGCCAAGCGCTCGTGCGCGCTGAACCTCTCGCCGCCGCTGCCGCATACCCGCGGGCTGGATGCACTCGGCCGCTTGGCGCTGGAACAAGTGCGCGATGTCATCGTCGCCTACCGCGACAGCGACAGCGACGCCGCCCAGCGCGTCCGCAACCGCGACGCCGAACTGGATACGCAGTACACCGGCCTGTTCCGCGAACTGCTGACCTACATGATGGAAGACGCGCGCGCGATCACCCCGTGCACGCACCTGCTGTTCATGGCGAAGAACCTGGAACGCATCGGCGACCACGCGACCAACATCGCCGAGAACATCTGGTTCCTGGTGCATGGCGAAGAACCGCTGCCGCCGCGGGAAAAGCGCGACGCCACGAATAGCTGAGGGAAAAGAGCGGGAATGGGGAATAGGGAATGGGGAATAGGAAGGCGCTCCTTATTCCCCATTCCCCATTCCCCATTCCCGCCTTTTGCATCCGTCGCCCATCCCCCTGCGTATCTCCCCCGAGCTCAGGCATCATTGCCCGCCTGCTCGCCCCTGCGGCCAAGCCGCGTCATGGAGATGCGTATGTCCAGCAAGATCAAATCCCCCCTGGCCCTGAGTGCCGCGCTCGCAGGTGGACTGGTGCTGACCGGTTCGGCGTTCGCGATGCAGCCGCTGTCGAGCGGCTACATGGCCTCGGACTCGGCCGTCGCCGAAGGCTCGTGCGGCGCCGAACACAAGGCCGCCGAAGCGAAGAAGACCGCCGACACCGGCATGAAGGCCGAAGGCGGCATGAAGGCCGAAGAAGGCAAGTGCGGCGTGGCGAAGATGGACAGCGACAAGGACGGCAAGGTCTCTAAGGCCGAGTTCGCCGCCGCGCACGACAACGACGACAGCAAGTTCGCCTCGCACGACACCAACAGCGACGGCTTCATCACCGCCGACGAAATGGAAGCCCACATGGGCGGCTCCGGCGGCGCGGGCAAGATGATGGAAGAAGGCAAGTGCGGCGAAGGGAAGTGCGGCGCCAGCGCGTAATCGGCTGATGGCACTGCCTGCCGCATCCGCGGGGCTCGGCCTGCGGCGCGCCCTGATGGGCGCGCTGCAGGACGCGCCGATGGACGCGTTCGATTTCCTCGAATGCGCGCCGGAGAACTGGATCGGCGTGGGCGGGCGATTGGGCGATGGGTTCGCTTCGCTCGCGTCGCGGCATCCGATCACGTGTCATGGGTTGTCGCTGTCCCTGGGCGGGCCCTCGCCACTCGACGCCGGCTTCGTCGATCGCGTCGGCACGTTCCTCGACCGCCACGCCATCGCGCACTACAGCGAACACCTGAGCTATTGCAGCGACGACGGCCAGTTGTACGACCTGCTACCGATTCCGTTCACGGATGTCGCCGTGCAACACGTCGCCGACCGCATTCGCAACGTGCAGGATCGCCTCGGCCGCCGCATCGCGATCGAAAACGTCAGCTACTACGCAGCCCCGCATCGCGCACTCGACGAAGCGGACTTCGTCAACGCCGTCCTCGATGCCGCCGACTGCGACCTGCTGCTCGACGTCAACAACGTCTACGTCAACGCGATCAACCACGGCTACGACGCACGCGCCTTCCTCGCGGCGATGCCGACGGAACGCGTCACGCAGTACCACATCGCCGGGCATTACGACGAAGCGCACGACCTGAAGATCGACACGCACGGCGCGCCGGTGAAAGACGATGTGTGGGCGCTGCTCGATCACGCGTATGCCTTGCACGGCGTGCGGCCGACGCTGCTGGAACGCGACTTCAACTTCCCCGCGTTCGACGTGTTGCTCGCGGAAGTCGAGCGGATCCGCGAGATCCAACGCCGCCATGTCTGACGCATTGCGGGAACAGCAGCTCGCTTTCGCGGCGCACGTGCGCGACCCCGCGAACAACCCCGCGCCCGACGGCATCGAAGACCGGCGCATGGCGATTTACCGGGACCTGTTCTTCAACAGCCTCCAGGGTCTGCTGGCGTCCAACTTCCCGGTGATCCGGAAGACGCTCGGCGACGACGCCTGGCGCGCACTCGCTCGCGAGTTCTATGCAACCCATCGCGCGCAAACGCCGCTGTTCACCGAAGTCGGTAACGAATTCGTACAGTGGCTGTCGCCGCGAGACGGCTGGCTCCCCGAACTCGCGCACTACGAATACGCCGAACTGGCGCTGTCGATCTCCGACCCACCGATGCCCCCGCACGACCCGTACGGCGATCTCCTCGACGCCATCCCCGTCGCCTCCCCGAACGCCTGGCCCCTCGCCTACACCTGGCCCGTCCATCGCATCGGCCCCGGCTTCCAACCCGAGGCGCGGCCGGCAGAACCCACCCTCCTCCTGCTCCATCGCGACCCGGCGGGCGACGTCCACTTCTCCACGCTCTCGCCGGTCACCTTCGCCCTGCTCGCGATGATCGACGCCAATGCGAGCGAAAGCGGCCGCGGCCTCCTGCAAACCCTCGCCACGCAAGCCCAGCCACCCGATCCGGCCGCTTTCCTGCAAGGCGGCGAAACCACCCTCCGCGACCTCCAGACCCAAGGCGTGCTGCTGGGAACCGTGCCGCGCTGCTAGGCTGTCGCGATGACGCAGTCCGACACCCCGCCCGCCACCGAACCCGGCAGCGAGACGCCCACCTTCCGCCGCATGTCCGATCGCTTCCGCGGCTACCTGCCCGTGGTCGTCGACGTCGAAACCGGCGGCTTCGACTGGCAGAAGCACGCGCTGCTGGAAATGGCCGTCATCCCGATCGACCTCGACGCCCAGGGCCGCTACATCCCCGGCGAAGTCGCGAGCTCCCACTTCATCCCCGCCCCCGGCCTGGCGATCGATCCCAAGTCGCTCGAAATCACCGGCATCGTCCTCGACCACCCCTTCCGCTTCGCCAAACACGAGAAAGAAGGCCTCGACCACGTCTTCGCCGCCGTGCGCGCCGCCGTGCGCAAACACAACTGCCAGCGCGCGATCCTCGTCGGCCACAACGCCCACTTCGACCTCAACTTCCTCAACGCCGCCGTCGCCCGCGTGCAACACAAGCGCAACCCCTTCCACCCCTTCAGCGTGTTCGACACCGTGACCCTGGGTGGCGTGGCGTTCGGTCAGACCGTGCTCGCGCGCGCGGTGCAGGCCGCGGGGATGGAATGGAACGGCGAGGAAGCGCACTCGGCGGTTTACGACGCGGAGAAGACCGCGGCGTTGTTCTGCAGCGTGGCGAACAAGTGGGGGATCGGCATGGGGCAAGGCGCCCGTGAATGACACCGTCGCCATCGCGGACCAGTCCCAAGCGTTCGAGATGGTGATCTGCCGGCATGGCTTCACTGCGTACATGCGCGATTACGATATTGTCGCCGCACAGTACGAAGGAACGCGCCTGGTCGGGCAACGCTTGTATCGATTCGTCGGTTGCGTTTCTGCCTCTGTCGAGACGCGAGTCGATGCGTCGGAGTATGCGAACTTGTCGGCCGTGGATGTGCGACAAGTGTCGTCCGGAAGCGATGGATTCGATTGGAGCGTGGGGTCATCGACCGCCCATTCTGGAATCAGCCTCGTCGAAGACGACGACCTGCGGCGATGGGAAGCGCGGCTCGGCAGGACACTGCACAAGGCAGTCCTGGCGACCGAGGCTTATCGCCTGGAACTCGTGTTCGTTGCGCTCGCTACCGAGATGGGCAATGGCGCGCCTCCTCACGACCGCTGAGAGATCGCCTCCGACTGGTCCGAATCGCTTCTAAGCCGACTTCGCGGAACCTTACCGGCTGAAGAACCACACCAGCCACACGACGAGCATCCCGACCAACCCGGCGATCTCTGTCGCGAAATAGGCGCGGATCAACCTTCGGTCAGCGCGCTCCAGACGCCACGAATCCCAAAACAAGCGCGTCGGAAGAATGCCCGAGTAGAAGAACCTCGGCGGCCTGCCCGCCTCTTCGTATTGGCCGGTCCGATGCAGCCACGAAATGACCCGATTGCGCAGCACGATCGAGGCGAGCACGAACACGCCGACGACGCAGAACGCAACTTCCAGCGACGGGGTCAACCCCTTCATCTGTCCGCCACGTCCGCGCGCGCCCGCAAACTCCGCGACCGCCACAACCCATACGCACTCACCAGCACCCACGTACTCTCGAGCACGAACACCGAGATGTTGAACGAACCCATCAACGACACGAGGATGCCCAGCGCGCCGAACAGATTGAGCAACTGATACGTCGCCCCGTCCCCGCGCATCTTGCCCATCTGCTGCGCCGCGAACGCCGCGAGGATCATCAACGTCCCCGCGAACCCGACGACGTCGTACCAGGCGAAATTCACAGCCGCTGCCTCACCGCTTCGAACAAGGCCACGCCGGTGGCGACCGACACGTTGAGCGATTCGAACTCCCCCGGCATCGGAATGCGCACCAACTGATCGCAATGCTCACGCGTCAACCGGCGCAGCCCATCGGCCTCGCCACCGAGCACCAACGCGACATTGCCCTTCATGTCGATCGAATACAGCGACGCCTCGGCCTCGCCCGCCAACCCGTAGATCCACACACCCTGCTGCTGCAGATCGCGCAGGCACCGCGCGAGATTGGTCACGCGCACGACCGGGATACTGTCCGCCGCACCCGCCGAGGTCTTGCGCACCGTCGCATTGACCTGCACCGCCTTGTCCTTCGGAATCACCACCGCCGTCACCGCAGCGGCCGCCGCACTGCGCAGACACGCGCCGAGATTGTGGGGATCCTGCACCCCGTCGAGCACCAACACGAGCGCCTTCCCCGCCGCCGCCTCGACCAACCCCTCCAACTCATCCTCGCCCCAGGTCTTGGCCGCCGCATACCGCGCGACCGCCCCCTGGTGCCGCAGCCCGCCGGCCACCCCGTCGAGCGCGTTTTGCGCCACCCGCCGAACCTCGATCCCCAACCGCCGGGCCTGGGTTTCGATCTCGGTGATGCGCGGGTTCTTGGCATTGGCGTCGAGGAGGACCTCCCGCACGTTCTCGCCGTCGTGCTCGACGGCGGAAGCGACGGCGTTGATGCCGGCGATCCATTGGGATTGTTTGTTCATGGGCAATATTGTGCACCGCAAGAAGCCATTTAGGCATCGCCGTGGACGCTAACATGTCAAAAGTAGCCGTAGCGAAGGAATGCGCGCATGCCCTCTGGCAACCCTTGGACGATCAGGTCGAGAGTTCGTAGCGATATCGCCGAATGGAGACGTTCAAACGACGCCCTTCGCACACTCCGTCCCTCGGCCCTCGAAAGAGAACTAATCTTTTACAGCGAACGCGTAGGACGGCTCGTTCTCTCCCTCCTTCTTTGGACGACGGCAACAACCTGGGCCATATACATTTGGTTTCCACGCATCGAGAAGTGGTGGCCTGGGGGATTTGAATCCCCGCAATCGTTCTTCACGACTCTCTGGTCAGTTCAGGCGACGCTTGCGGCGCTTGTTTACCCGATCGTTATTGCCTTTATTAGTCTGTTTCTCCAACGCAGACCCGCGAGCCAAGCAATTCTCCAATTCTATGTTGTTGACACGGGCGCGCTGGTGGCCGGAATCTCGTCGCTGACACTCGTATTTTCGATGGGAATCCAGTCTTTTCTTTTGCCTCAGATCAACGACCGAGGAACTGCGGCGCTGATGAGCGTGGACTGGATTTGGTTCGTTTCAAACTCTCTTTTCACAACATACTTCTTGTACCGAACCATCGTTTTTCTTCGGCCAGAAGTTCAACAGAGAATAATCGAGCGTTACACGTCCAACGTCGCTTTGCCGCGCGACGTTGCGAAAGTGTATGCGGAGCACGTTCTTCTAAACTCCTCGCAGAAGGGCTGGATCGGCAAGAGCAGCGATGAGCCAAACGCACCCAAAATAAGCTTTCTTTCCTTCGATCTGAAAACCGATGCGCAGGCAACGGAATTCCAATTGAGACGAACAAAGACCCTGGTTGATGTTCGACTTTGGCTACTCAAGTTCGTCACAACCTCTTGGATGCATGGGGCCCGCAAATATGTCGCCCCCACCCCGCAGAGCCGCACAATCGGCGGACATCGAGGGCCGGAACTGATATTGCCCTTAGAAGTAGGCCGTACTTATGCGAGAGGAAGGACTGTATACGCGGTTACAAAGCGGGGTCCGCAACTGGCGAAGTGGCAAGCAATTCTCATAAGGCACGCATATGTCTTCAGGCGTCCTTCCAGCCACTTCTTGCGTTTGACCGTTGACAACATTCTCACTGAACTAAGGGACGACACCCAGAATGCTGTACTTAGCGCCAACTCCGAATCGTTCGACCGCGCCTACGATTTGTTAGCTGATGTACATGGCGCCCTACTAGCGTCTTCGACATTCACTTCGGAAACCGGAGAAGTCGAAAGCTGTGCGCTGTTAGCGGAAACCGGGCTATTCGCACACCCATTTCACAAAGAGTGGGTTCACGCTTATCGCCCGATCTTCAAGTCGTCGGTCGATGAAATTCTCAAAAACGACCATGCCTTTGGTCGGTTCTGTTACCTTGCGAGCCGCCTTCGAAACCCGGGGATCGATGCTTCTCCCCTGGCAATTCGCGACTACATTCTGACCTCCCCCACAACGCTGATGTTTGAACTCAGCAAATGGTGGATTAACCGGATTGAACAGCAGGGCGCCTCGGATCGCGGCCCTCATAGGATGGTGCTTCTGGCACCGCCGCTACGTCGCGTTTACACCGAACAAATCGTCACTTTCGTAGGGGGATGGGAAGCGGCTCGCCACTCCTTTCGGGACATTAGTAAAGAAAGTGCCGCACCACAGAACACTCTTCTGGATTTTGCGCAACTGTCCGCGTCGCATGTCAGCGAGACGGCGCGAATGCTGCTCGCCGCAGTGTTTCGGGGCGACCGTGAGGCAGCAGAATGGTTTGCTGACGTTCTACAGAAGTGGTGGGGAGTACTGCGGTACGAGAATGTGCCCTTCGCGCTTTACGGCAAGACGGCCTTTCTCAACTTGGATGACTTGCCCCTGTATTTATCCAATACGGAGGAGCATGTAGGCATCTCTCCTGATGACCTGCAGTTGGAGCAGACGACGGTGAGATCCTTGCACCGCGCAGTAACTCTAGGCGCTCTTCAGAACTATTGGGAGGACGTCAGACTGGTTGTGCTGGAAATACTGACAACTTGGACCCTGGAGACATCTCCATTACTGACCAACGCCTCTCTCTCCCTCCATATTGCAAAAGGCATGGCGCGGGGCCTGCCTTGGCGAGGCGGCGGCACTCAGTCGGCGAATCAGATCTCCGCAAACAGTTTCCTTGCCGCCAAAATTCGACAACACAGCTCACACTCCAACGGCCAGTATGAGGCGAGAATAGGTCGCTTCTTTGAGCGCGCGCGCGATTTGCAGCAAGACGTCATGGTCAGCGGCCGCACCTACACTTCTTTCGGGAGTGCTGGGAGCGAGACAAGCCGGCCGGCGCAAGCGGTTCTGCTTTCTCTTTTTTCGGGAGATCGTTGGCAGGTTTCGGAAGAAATAAGTCGACAAATGGATTTGTGGACGACGCAAAGCCCCATCAACCTGGAGCGGACGAAGAGCTTGGTCCGCGATTGGCTCGCCGAAATCGAATCGCCCTCAAAAGCGTACGAGGAAACGCTCACCGCCCTCTTAGAGTCTGGCGAGGCGTCCCCCAGCGCCGCGGATGCGACGAATCACAGCCGTCAGAGTCTGCGTGACTTTTTGAAGAATCTTGACCAAGTTCAGGTTGAAGCGATTCAGAGCTCGCCGATTGACGAAAATAGACTTATCGCGATTAGCCACGATGCGTCTTCCAAGGCGTTCAGTGCGCAGACCGCCAAGTTCCCTATTGCCCTGTTCGGCTCAGTCGAGGAGTCAGTCAGCTCGTTATCACCGCACACTTTCACAATGCGCCAAGTGCGAAGAGGCGAGCTCACGCGGACGATATTTGAGCCCCTTGCGGTCAACGAATCACAATTCTGGGCCGACACAATGTCAAACCTCGTGGGCACGTTGGTGCTCAGCGATGTGCTTGGGCAGAGTCAGATTCGCGAGATTTCGGCGGCTGATCCACAGAGTTATTGGAATGCGCTTAAGCGCGAGGCATCACTGATTACATCGGAGGGGCAGCAGCCGATTCTTATTTTGGATAATGCGACCCGACCCGAATGGGTCTGGCAGTGGCAGTATCCCACTGATGACGAGGACAGTTTTCCGCGACCCAGCGACCTAAACGTTCGACGGGACGAACGTGGCGACGGCTACGTGTGCGACTTCAACAACGTTCACGTGTATTCGGCGCCTCTGGCCGCCGGTCGCTCGATCGTTCTGAGCAAATCGATCTTCCAGAAGGTACTTTTCAGAGAATTTGCAGACGACCGATTGGTAGAAGCAACAGTGCGACTCCGCAGTGACAGTCCTCTTCTTGTTGATCTGGATTTAACAATTGAGCGTTCTGTCATGACCGACGGATCGCATGTTTGCTACCTCGTGTACGAGCCAGGCTCCGGGCCAGGGGCATCAAAGGGCTGACGCTGGAGTCACGACCCCTCCCAGTCGCTTTTGCGGGCCGTCACTTACGGTTGTTGATCCGAAGCACAAACGCCCGGACAGCTACCGCATATCTCGGACGCTCGCCCAAGGTCGGGGAGCACCTAGGGTAACGTCGCCGCCCTTTGTCGCAGGCGGTTGCCATACCTTGGCGCGAGGCCGCGATACCTTGGTGCCAGGTCGCGATACCTTGGTGCCAGGTCGCGATACCTTGGTGCGAGGTCGCGACCCCTTGGCGCGAATTCTCGATCCGTTGTCGCAAGCTCGCGAACCTTGGCGGTGAGTGGAGGAAACTCTGGCATAAGCGCGCCGCGCCCTATTTGCAACGTCGCAGAGTCCTCGCGCGACATCCCAGTCCTATTGGGATAGCTCGCGACCTCCTTGCCCTCGGTCACAGGGGCCTAGCGCAAGGTCCTCGACGCCTATCCCGGGGCGCGTTTCCACTTCGAATGTATCCGCGACACACCCAAACTTTCCTCTGTTGCCTTCCCTCTCCTCGCAGATCGATAACTCCAAGTGAAATTTCCCCCTTGGAGTACCGCAATGACGCAAGACCTCGCTTCCCTCAGGATCACGCAGGAGACAGAGGACGAGGTCATGGCCTTGTTCGCGCGCCTCGAAGAACTCCTGCCTGGGCTGCTCAGCCTGGCCATCGGTGATCGGAAGACCATGAACATCATGGGACCGCAGAGCGAGCGCTACGTGCGCTTGAACCTCGACCTGGCGAACCAAAACGCTGACCTGATCCCGCCCTACATGAACCTGGCCGGCGCCAACGCCGACCTTGAAGCCCGCGACCGCATGCAGCGCATTGCCAACCGGGCGAAGCTGTTCGCCGACAAGTGTCAGGACACCGTCACCGCACTCGGCAGTGATCTGATGGCCTTCTCACACAATTGCTACGCAATCCTCAAAGTCCTCGGCAAAGCCGTCGGTCTGGACGACGCCGTCAAGGAATTGGGCTATCGCTGGGCGCGGCGCAAGAAGAAACCCGCGACCGCGAACGAGCAATGATGGAAGGCTTGTGACGCGTCGGACGCGTAACGCGCTCGCGTCTGATTTTGTTGATCTTCGTTGATCTGCACTATTCGAGACGGAGCTGGAAACTCCACTCAGAACAGTGCAGACGCAAGCCTCCCACGTCGGGAGGGGACCAATACAAGACCTTGCAAGAGGAAATACGTCCACCGACTTCTGAGCGGTTTTCCACCTCCCGACACCTTGCGTCGCATTCGCGACGCAAGTCCTTCCAGTCCAGGAGGTTGCCATGTCCAAAGATCTTCACGACCCGCGCACCAGCACCGCTGTCCTCGCCATCCCCGAACCCGCGCACTTCTCGCTGGTGCAAATCGCCTACTTCGTCCGTTTGATGGCGCACTTGACCGAGCCCGGCACCAACGCCAGCAACTACGACGCGATCCTCCGTCCGAATTCCCTTGGCTGGTGCTTCTCCAACCTGTCGAAGGAACTCGACGCGATCATCGACGCCACCTACCTCGCCGACGAAGGCACGAAGCCGCGGCCAACCAAGCCGGCACCTCGCAACCGCCGCAAACTCAACTGACGCAGCGCCCCGCGCTTTCGCTTCCCGAAACCGATCAGCTCCCTGCAAAGCTGCGCTTTGCAGCCCCCAATACCCGCCCGGGCGAAAGCCCCAGATCGAAGCGACCCGCAAGGTGATGCCCCAGCGTGGGGAGTTTCAGATTTTTTTCCCAAAAAAATCTGGAACTTCACACGTTCGGGCGGCGCGCTGGTCGGTTTCGAGCGGGCTGTACCCAGCGGCCTCATGATGGATCGCGCATAACCAGTGTCCAATCAGCACTTGGGCCTCATGAATCGATGCGCTCGAACGGAGGAATCATGCGCTTGACGGGTTGGCGGACCCCCAATCTGGGTTCGGCCTTGACTCTGTTTCTTGGAATCTTTGTCATCACGCCCGCACCAGCGTGGGCTTCGGACAACCCTGGATACGACCGTCCTGGCCTGGGGTTTACGCCTGCCGCACTTCAATTCGGCGATTTCACGCTGGAACAGGGGCTACCCGACTGGAGTCGTGCCGACGGCATCACCCTGTACAACGCCGACACCCTTTTTCGACTGGGCATCGGCCATTCGCTGGAACTGCAACTCGGCACGGGCTGGGATCGACTCGAAGGATCAGGCGCCACCATCGATGGCCGTTCCGATACCTCGCTGGCGGTGAAGTTCGCACCGTCGACCACGGGCAATGTCAGCTGGGGACTGCTTGGTAGCGTTGAGCTCACCGACGGAGCGCGGGCATTTCGCGCCGAATCACAACAATACCTACTCGGCGCCAGCGTCGATTGGCAGCGCAGCGCGGAGCATTCGCTCGGCCTTTATGCCGAAGCGGTGCATGGAAGCACCGACAGTCAGTTGCTGGCCATCAACGACGGCTGGACATTGACCCCGGCGCTGGGGATGTACGTGGAACTGGCGGCACAACACCTTGACGGAATCGGTGATGGCAGCATGGGCGGCGCTGGTCTGACTTGGCAGGCCACACCGCGTGTGCAACTGGACATCGGTGTCCGTCATCGCCTGGGCGGCAAGGCCGATACGTGGCAAGGCGGCGTCGGCTTTGCCGTTTTCCTTGGCAGGAATTGACAGTTCGTTGGCGCACGACGCGAAGGCCCCGGCGGCACATTGAAGGCCCCACCCGAAGGTGCCCGCCTGCCATGTCCCGCCTCAATCTCCTTACGGCCTCGACCCTCGCAATCGCCCTCGCCGCGGCCCCCGCCCACGCCGAAGCGCAATTCGCGCCTTACGTCGCCCAACACGGCCACGCCAAGCCCGTCGTCGCCGTCATCGGCCACAACGCCGGCACCGAGCTCACCGATTTCGTGATTCCCTACGCCGTGCTGCAACGCTCCGGCGCGGTCGATACGTTCGCGGTCTCCACGCAGCCCGGCGCGATGCAGATGCGCCCCGCCCTGCGGTTGCGGCCCGAGTTCGATGCGCGGGCGTTCGACGCGCGTTTCCCCGAAGGCGCCGACTACGTCATCGTCCCCGCGATCGTGCATCGCGACGACGCGACCTTGCTCGCCTGGATCAACGCACAAAACGCCAAAGGCGCAACGATCGTCAGCATCTGCGATGGCGCCCTCGTCGTCGCCGCCACGGGCCTGTTGAACGGCCACCGCGCCACCGCGCATTGGGCCACCGAGTCCTATCGCCGGAAGACGTATCCGCAGATCACGTGGGTGTCGAACACGCGCTATGTGGTCGATGGGCGCGTCGCGTCGAGCGCGGGAATCAGCGCCGCGATTCCCGCGTCGCTGGCGTTGCTCGAATCGATCGCCGGCCACGAGAAGGCCCTCGCGGTCGGCGCGCAGTTCGGCGTGACCGCCTGGACGACCGAACACGACAGCGACACATTCAAACCGCGCATGGGCAACCTGGTCGCCCTCGCGAAGACCAACGCGACCAACAAGTGGTTCCATTCCAACGAAAAGCTCGGGCTGCCGCTGCAGGACGGCATGGACGACATCGCGGTCGCCTTGACCGCCGATGCCTGGTCGCGCACGGGCCGAAGCCAGGCTTACGGCCTTGCGGCTGCGCAAAGCGTGCGGAGTCGTTCCGGGCTCGTCTGGTTGCCCGACAGCGCGCGGCCCGGCGATATGCAGCACGAGATCGCCGCCGCGACCGCCAGCGCAGGCGTTCCGCTCTTCGACGCCGTCCTGGCCGCGATCGAAGGCCGCTACGGCCGTTCGACTGCACGGGGCGTTGCGATCGACTTTGAGTACCCTTGGGCGCCGGCGGCCGAATGAGCGCTGCCCGGGAGAGTGCAATGTCCAGCGCCGCGCGCGTGGTGGCCGTCACCACCTACGACCACATGAACCTGCTCGACCTGAGCGGCCCCCTGCAGGCGCTCGCCACGGCCAATCGGCTCGTCGATCCGAAGCAGCGTTACGAAGTGCATGTCGTGTCGGTGCATGGCGGCCCGATCACGACGGGCTGCGGCTTGCAGGTGATGTCCGATCCGGTGGAATCGCTCGACGCGTTGCGCGTCGACACCTTGATCGTGCCCGGCGGCTGCGCAGGTGCGCGATTCGAAGCCCCCGCCGCGTTGGCCAAATGGGTCGGCGAAACCGCATCGACCGTGCGCCGCGTAGCCTCGGTCTGCACCGGCGCCTTCGTCCTTGCAGAAGCCGGCCTGCTCGCCGGCCGCCGCGCCGCCACCCATTGGCATTGGGCCGACCAACTCGGCGAACGCTTCCCCGCGATCGACGTCGACGCCGACCGCATCTTCGTGAAGGACGGCGCGATCTGGACCTCGGCCGGCGTGAGCGCAGGCATCGACCTCACCCTCGCCTTGATCGAAGAAGACCACGGACATCGCATCGCCATCGAAACCGCGCGCGAACTCGTGGTCTTCGTGAAACGCGCCGGCGGCCAATCCCAATTCAGCGTGCCCTTGAAAGCACAGACCAGCAAAGACGCACGCTTCGCCGACCTGCACGCATGGATGGCCGCCAACCTCCGCGGCGACCTGCACGTGGAACTGCTCGCCGAACGCATGGGCATGAGCCCGCGCACCTTCGCGCGCACCTATGCGGCGAACGTCGGGCGCACACCGGCGAAGACAGTGGACGCGATGCGCCTGGAAGCCGCGTGCCGCTCCCTGGAGGAAACCGCGCTGCCATTGAAGGCCGTCGCCGCGCAGGCCGGCTATGTCGACGAGCAAGCGTTGCGTCGTGCATTCCAGCGGCAGCTAGGCGTCGGTCCCACGGATTACCGGGCGCGGTTTTCGCAGCATGCGTTGGCGGGTGATGTTGCCTGACGCTTCCCGAAAACGATCGGCCATCTGCAAAGCTTGCTTTGCAGCCCCCAATGACGGCTCGGGCGAAAGCCCCTGATCGAAGCGACCCGAGTGGTGATGCCCCAGCGTGGGGAGTTTCAGATTTTTTTCCCAAAAAAATCTGGAACTTCACACGTTCGGGCGGCGCGCTAATCGGTTTCGAGCGGGCTTTCCGCAATCACCAAGTCCACCGCACCCCCACGTCCGCCCCGCGACGATCGACATGCGTACCCTCCAGCGATTGCGCATAGGACAGCGACAAGAACGCCGTCGCCCCCATCCGCAACTTCGCCGACACACCGACATCCACCGTCGCCTGCAAACCCAGATCGTGGTTGGCATAGCTCTGCATCGTCTCCGACGTATCCATGCGCAGCACCGACGCAGCAACCGTCGGCTCACCGATCGTGTCCGCAACACCCACCAACACCCACGGCCGCCACATACCCGACTTCATCTCGATGTCGCGCTCCACCCGCACCGCGGTGCGCGCGTGACCGAGCAGACCGTCGGCGAGATTCAGGTCCATGCCGTTGAAGTCATGGCGGTCCTGCCAATGCACGGCGTCGACCCCCACTTCGACTTCAGGCGCGAGGGTCCAGGTATCGCCCATCGCGAACTTGCGCCCGACGTTGGTCGACGCCGACAGCGTATTCCCGCGCAATTCGTCGTGCGAGCCGTCCGTGAACACATCCGCGTCGTGCAGATAAGCCGACAGCACGAAGTCGGCCCACATATCGTTCTTCCAGGTGTTGCCCAGGTAGAAGCCGGCCATCGGCGTATGCGTGCGGATGTTCGCTTCGCCCTTCCCCACCGGACCCGTGCCGGCGACGCTGCCGTCGGTCCAGTGGTTGCCGTCGATGTAGCCGAGCACCCAGCCTGCACGCAGCGTGCGTTCGCCCGTGTCGCGCATCTGCGTGTCGGCGCCGATGTACACGCCGTTGATGTCGCCGTCGAAGGCGTAACCGCGCCCCTTGGTCACGTTGGTTTCGTCGGCGGACACGGCCATCCAGAAGCCGTTGCAGTCGGTCGCGAGCTCGGCCTTGGCGCGGGCGTCGCGATCGTCCTGCACGCGGCAGTCGTCATGCGCACGAGCGTCGTCGAGGCGGCCGAACACGCGTTGCGTGGCATCGCGCACCGGCAGGCCGCCGATGGTGTGCAGCACGGCGACGCCGGGGATCTCTGGCACGACTTCTTCCTGCGTCGTCGTCAGATACCACGCACGGTCGGCCTGGTCCTGGCCGAAGGCCCACAGCCACGGCGTGCCATCCAGGCGCACCAGGCCGTCGGCGTCGGCCTCCGCGGCGACGAAGCCGCCGTCGCCGGGCGTGTCATTCGGACTGTCGATGACGCGCAGCTTCTTCGTCATCGCATCCGTGCCGTCGCTCGTGAAGCGCACGCCGGTCGTGCCGATGATGTTGCCGCCGATCTCCAGGCCGCCCGCGCTGCCGTTGCCGGGTGAGACGAAGACGTCGAGCAGGCTGCCGCTCGACCCGGTGTAGTCGCCCGAAATCGCGAGGCGGTTCGCGCCGACCTGGAGGTGGCCCGCGTTCTCCAGCGCACCGTCGATGCGCGCGCCGGCGCGCGCGTCGAGCATCGAGGTCGCATCGATCGCGAGCGTGCCGGTGACCATCGGCGTCGACAGGGTCATCGCGCTGCCGTCGAGCAGTTCAGTGCGTTCGAAGCCGGTCGCGGTGATCGGCGCATCGATCGTCATGCCGCGGAACAGCAGCCGATCGTTGCCTGCGCCGCCGGCGATCGTCGCGGCGTCGATGGTCGCCTGCGCGAATTCGACCGTGTCGTTGCCGGCACCGAAATCCAGCGCGCCGTTCACGGTGCCCGCGGCGAAGAAGCGGTCGTCGCCGGCGATGCCGGTGAACGCGCCGCGGATTTCCAGCGTCGTGCCGGTGCCGACGAACGTATCGGCGCTGGTGAGCGTGCCGCCTTCGGCGACGTCGAGCGTGCCGCCGACGAGTTGCACGGTATCGAACGCCTGCGTGCCCGCAAGCGCCAGGGTGCCCGCGCCGGTTTTCGACAGGCCTTCGAAATTCACCGTGGGCGCGAGCGCGACCGTGCCCGTCTGCACTTGTGCGTCGATGGTGTCCAGGCCGGCGCCGCCGTCGAGCGGATTCGGCAATTGCGAGAGATCCGCGCCGTCCAGCAGGGTCAGCGTGTCGTCGCCCGCCCCGAGGCTGATCGTGCCGCCGCCGCTGACGGTGCCCGCGACCACCATCGTGTCGTTGTTCGCGGTGCCGGTGAACGCGCCATCGACGACCAGCGTCGCGCCTTGCGCCACGGTCGTGCTGGCGACGCCGTCGATCGCGCCCGCTGCGCCGATGTCGAGCGTGCCGGCCTGCACGTTGACGCTTTCGAATGCCGAGGCTGCAGGCCCGTCGACGTGCAGCGTGCCGACGCCCGTCTTCAGCAGCGATTCGAAGCCCAGCATGCCGCCGAGCGATGCAGACGTCGCGATGTCGGTTTCGAGCAGGTCGGTGCCCGCGCCGCCGTCGGTGGCGGTGAGCAGGCCGGAGAGGTCCGCGCCGTCGAGCACGGTGAGGCGATCGGCGCCATCGCCGAGCGTCAGCGTGCCCGCACCGGCGACCGTGCCGCCGATGACGAGGCTGTCGTCGCCCGCCGTGCCGGTGAACGCACCGTCGATCTGCAACGTGGCGCCCGCATCGATCTGCGTCGTGGCGGCTTGCACCGATCCACCGGCCGCGATGTCGAGGACACCGCCGAACACATGCATGGTGAGGAAGTCCGACGGACCATTGATCTGCAACGTACCGGCGCCCGATTTCCCGAGCGATTCGAACCCGGCCAGGCCCGGCAGCGGCACGAGGAAGCCCGGGCCGACGTTCACGTCGAGCATGTCGTTGCCCAGGCCAGCGTCGATGCCGCCGCCGACGATCACGGTGTTGTCGTAGACGACGAAGCGGTCGTCGCCGTCGCCGAGCGCGAGGCCCGCACCGGTGTCGAGCGTGCCGGCGACGTCGAGCACGTCGTTGCCTGCGCCGAGGTCGCCGCTGGCGGCGAGCGTGGCGCCGGCATCGACGACGACGGTGTTCGCGCCGGCCGAGCCGGTCAACGCGATCGCCGCACCGCCCGCGCCCGCGACGCCGCCGCCGACCGAAAGCGTCGCATCATCGGCAAGCGCCACGCTCGCGGTGGTGAGCGAACCATCGATGCGCAAGGTGCCGCCGAGGACGCGCGTTGCATCGAACGCGCTCGCACCCGTCAAGGTCGTGGTGGCGGCGCCCTGCTTGTCGAGGAATTCGAAGTCGACCACGTCCGACAGGTTCCAGCTCGTGTCGACCGCGTTGTCGAACACGACCGTGTCGCCGGTGGTCTGCGTGCCGCCGTCGACGATGCGCTCCAGCGACGCGCCATCGGACAACACGAGGCGATCGTCGCCCGCGCCGAGCGCCACCGTGCCCGCACCCGAGAGCGTACCGCCGAGCGCCAGCGTGTCGTCGCCCGCGCCGCCGAGGAGCTGGCCGTCGACGTGCAGCGTCGCGCCGCTGGCGACGGAGACTTCGAGCGTGCCGCCCGCAGTCGCCTGCAAGCCACCGGCCGCGCCGATGTCGAGCGTGCCGGCGAGGACGTCGACGACCGCGAAATCCGACACACCCGGGCCGTCGATGTGCAACACGCCGGCGCCCGACTTCGCCAGGCCTTCGAAGCCGTTCACCGCGCCGAGCGTCGCGCTCGTGCCGATGTCGGTGCCGAAGGTGTCGTGGCCCGCGCCGCCGTCGACCTGGCCGACCACGCTGCCGTCGTGGATCAACAGCGTGTCGTCGCCATCGCCGAGGGTGATCGCGCCGCCTTGCGTGTCGAGCGTGCCGACGACATCGAGCAGGTCGTCGCCATCGCCGAGCGTGCCGGTGGCCACCAGCGTGGCGCCGGCACCGACGGTGATCGTGTTCGCGCCCGCGCTGCCCGTCAGCGCCGCGGCGATGCCGCCGAGGCCTTCGACGATGCCTTCGATGCTGAGCGTCGTGTCGTCGCCCATCGCCAGCGTCGGCGTTTGCAGCGTGCCCGCGACGACCACCTCGCCGCCTTGCAACGAAGTGGAGCCGCTGTAGGTCTGCGTGCCGGTGAGCGTGGTCGTGCCGGTGTTGGTCTTGACCAGGTTTTCGTAGTTCAGCACCGCGCCCGCGCCGAAGGTCAGGCCGCTCGCGTTGTCCAACTGCACGGTGTCGCCGAGGGTGTCCGCGCCGCCGTCGATGGTGCCGGCGAAGGACGCGAAGTCCGCGCCGTCCTGGATGCGCAGGGTGTCGTTGCCGCCGCATTGGTCGATGGTGCCGCTGCCGGTCACCTTGCCTGCGACGGTGACGCTGTCGTCGGTGGCGCCGCAGCCATAGGAGCCGGTGATGTCGAGCGTGGCGCCGGCGGCCAGCGTCGTGTCGAACGCGTTGCCCGCGATCCCGGTGACGGTGCCATCGACGCGCACCGTGCCGGCATTGATGGCGACGTTCGCCAGTTCGGCCTGGTCGCCGAAGACCAGCGTGCCGGTGCCGTTCTTCTGCAGGGTTTCGAAGCCGGAGGTGCGTTCGATCGTCGTGGTCTTCGACGCGCCGGTGTTCACCAGCAACGCGTCGTTCCCCGCGCCGCCGGAGAAGCCGTTCGCGAGCACGCTGGCATTGTCCGTCAGGGTGACGACGTCGTTGCCGTTGCCGAAATCGACGGTGCCGTTGCCGCTCACCGTGCCCGCGATCGTCGCGGTGTCGTTGCCGGTTGTGCCGAGGAAGGTGCCGTCCACGCCCAGCGTGCCGCCGGCGGCGACCGTGAGGGTATTCGCCTGCACGCTGCCGGCGGCGGCGATGTGCAGCAATCCGGCGTCGACGGCGACGGTCGAGAAGGTATTGGCGCCCAGGACATCCAGCGTGCCGATGCCCGATTTGCCGAGCGATTCGAAGCCCGTCGTCGCGCCGAGCGTCACCGTCGTCGCGACGTTGACGTCGAGCATGTCGTTGCCCGCACCCGCGTCGACGATCGCCGCGCCCAGCACGGTCGTGTCGTGGATGCGCACGCGGTCGTCGCCTGCGCCGAGCAGCAGCGTGCCGCCACCGGTGTCGAGCGTGCCGGCGACGTCGAGCACGTCGTCGCCATCGCCGAGGTCGCCGTTCGCGACGAGGGTCGCGCCGGCGTCGACGGTGATCGTTTCCGAACCGGCGCTGCCGGTGATCACGGTCGCCGCGCTGCTTGCGCCTTGGACGCGACCGCCGGTGGTGACGGCGAGTTCGGTATTGGATGCGAGGTTGATGGCCCCGGCGCCGAGCGTTCCGTCGACGCGCAGCGTGCCCCCGCCAACGCCTGCGAAGGCGTACACCTGCGAGCCGGTCAGCGTCGCCGTGCCCGCGCCCGTCTTTTCCAGGCGTTCGTAGTCGATGATGTCCGACGCATCGAGCGTGTATGCGCCGGCGATATCCAGGCGCACGGTATCGGCGAGCGCCTGCCCGCCGCCGCTGATCGGATTGGCGCCGGACAACACCGCGCCATCGGCCAGAACGAGGAGATCGTCGCCGCCGCATTGGTCGATCGTGCCCAGGCCCGTCACCGTGCCTGCGATGGAGAGCGTGTTGCTGCCCGTGCCGCAACCGAATGCACCATCCACCGCCAGCGTCGCGCCGGCATCGACCTGCGCGGACATCGTCGCCGAGCCGACGCTGGCGGTGCTTCCCACGCGCAGCGTGCCGCGCGACACCCGGACCGAATCGAACGCCGACGCAACCGGCCCGGCGATGATCAGCGTGCCGACGCCCTGCTTGTCGAGGGCTTCGAAGCCGAGCAACGCGCCGAGTTGCGCCGTGCCGGCGATGTCGGTTTCCAGCGTGTCGGCGCCGGTACCGGCATCGACGGTCCCGAGCAGCCCGGTGTTGTCGTGCACGACGAAGGTGTCGTTCCCGTTGCCGAGCGCGAGCGTGCCCGCGCCGGTGTCCAGCACGCCGGCGATGTCGATGCGATCGTCGCCGTCGCCGAGCGTGCCGTTCGCGCGCAGGATCCCGCCGGCCGCGACGGTGATCGTCTGCACGGCGCTGTCGCCGGTGAGCGCGATCGGGGTTGCGCCGCTGGTGCCGGCCTGGACGGTGCCATCGATGTCGAGCGTCGTCGCGCCCTGCATGTCGATCGACGCGGTCGCCAGCACACCATCGACGTCGAGCGTGCCGCCGGTGAGCGTGGTGCCGTTGGCGTAGACATGCGTGCCGGTCAAGGTCGCGACACCCGCGCCCTGCTTCCGCAGTAGCTCGTAGCCGGAAATGGGCGCGCCGTCTAGCGTCATCGCGCTCGCGTTGTCGAGGATGAGGCGATCGCCGGTGACCTCCGCGCCGCCCGAGATCGGTGAGGCGATGGCAAGGACCGCGCCGTCGTGAAGCGTCAGCGTGTCGTCCCCGCCGCATTGATTGATGTTGCCGCTGCCGGTGATGGCGCCTGCGATGTCCAGCGTGTCCGCGCCCGTGCCGCAGCCATAGCTGCCGTCGACCTGCAGCGTCGCCCCGGCGCTCACGGTCGTGGCCAGTGCGCCGCTGGCCGCGACCACGCTCGCGCCCGCATCGACACGCAGGAGCCCCGAGGCGATCGACACGGAATTGAACGACGATGTACCCGGCCCCGCCAGGATCAGCGTGCCGGTGTTGGTTTTGGCGAGCGATTCGAAGCCCGCTGCGGTGCCGAGCGTCGCCGTCGTCGCGATGTCCGCGGTCAGCGTATCGATGCCCGCGCCGGCGTCGACGCCGCCGGTGATGACGGTGCCGTCGTGCACGATCAGCGCATCGTCGCCGTTGCCCAGTGCGAGCGTGCCGGCACCCGTGTCGAGCGTGCCCGCGACATCCAGCGTGTCGGCGCCATCGCCGAGCGTGCCGTTTGCGTGCAGGGTGCCGCCGGCGGCGATGGTGATCGCCTGCGCGCCGCCGTCGCCGGTCAGCGCCAGCGCGCCACCGGCATTCGCACCGACCGTGCCGTCCACGTGCAGCGACGATGCGTTGTTCATCGCGATCGACGCGGTGGTCAACGAATCGTCGACGTCGAGCGTGCCGCCGAGGATCGTCGCGCCGTTGCCGTAAACGTGCGTGCCGGTGAGCGTCGCGGTGCCGGTGTTCTGCTTGGTCAGGAATTCATAGCCGGTGACCGTGCCCGACCCGAGCGTGACCGCAAGCGCGTTGTCCAGGACGACGCGGTCGCCGAGCGTTTGCCCGCCGCCGGAAATCGGGCCGGACATCGTGATCGCCGCGCCATCGCGCAGCGTGAGCGTATCGTCGCCGCCGCACTGGTCGAGCGTGCCCGTCCCGTCGACCTGCCCCGACACCGTGATGCTGTCGTCGCCCGCGCTGCAGCCGAAGGCGCCGTCGACGGTCAATCGCGCGCCATTGGCGACCGTCGCCTGCAGCGCGCCCGAGCCGCCGCCTACGATGCTGCCGCCCGCCTGCACGTGCAGGCGCCCGTTGTTGACGAAGACGGTGTCGAAGTTCGAAGCGCCGCCGATTTGCAGCACGCCCGCGCCGGTCTTCAGCAGCGTTTCGAAACCGGTCAGCGCGTTGACGTGCGCCGTCGTCGCGATGTTCGTGTTCAGGGTGTCGACGCCGAGCCCGCCATCGACGTTGCCGACCACCGCGTTGTCGTGCACGACCAGGGTGTCGGTTCCGTCGCCGAGCGTGAGCATGCCGGCGCCGGTGTCGAGCGTGCCGGTGACGTCGAGCGTGTCGTTGCCGTCGCCCAGGTCGCCGGTGGCGCGCAGCGTGCCATTGACGTTGATGCGGCTGTCGGTGCCTGCGGTTGCGCTGACCGCGACCGCCGTCGCGCCCGTCGCCTGCATCGTCCCGTTCACCGTCAGCGTGCCTGCGCCCATCTGCAACGCGCCGGACACCAGGGTGTTGGTGACAGCGAGCGTGCCGCCGGCGACCTGCGTGGTGCCCACGGTGTTGGTCGCGGCGGAGAGTGTCGTCGTGCCGGTCCCGATCTGCGAGAGCGTGCCGTTCGCGCCGGTGATCGTGTTCGCCACCGACAGCGCGTTGTTGCGGTTGAACGCGAGGGTCGCGCCATTGCCAAGGGTGACGCTGCCGGCGCCCAGCGTGCCGGTCGCGCCGCCGGTGCCGACCATCAGGCGGCCGGCATCGATGGTGGTGACGCCGTTGTAGCTGTTGTTCGCGTCCAGGGCGAGCGTGCCGGTGCCGGTCTTGTGCACGCCGCTTACGGTCGTGCCGGTGAGTGTGCCGGCCAGCACCGCGTCGATGTCGGCGCTGCCGTCGCGGGTTTCGAAGTCGCGCACGGCCGATGCGAGCGCGATCGCGTTGGCGAATACCAGCGTTCCGTCGGCGCTCGCGTCGCCGAAGATCAGGCGTTGGCCGGTGGAAACGAAGCCGCCGGTATTCCATGTCACGCCGGCCCCTGCGCCCCCGAGGTTCACCGTGCGCGTGCCACCGAACGCGGCGAAGCCGCCGCTGCCGATCCAGCGCACGCCCTGGACGTAGGTGTCGTCGTCGGCATTGCCGGCGGTGCCGGAGTTGCTGAGGAACGCGGTGTTTGCCGTCGAGAGGCCGCGGAGGAAATCGCCGCTCGCGGCGGTCAACCCGAGCACGCCGCCGTTGACCGACGGGCCCATCGCCGCGTTTCCGAAGACCACCAGGCTGCTGCGCTGCGCAGAGCCGGTCGCACCGTGGATGCTTGTGGTGCCCAGGCCGCCGGTGATGGCACCGGCGGAATCCAGGCGCAACAAACCGTCGTTGAGCACCGTGTTGCCCGCGTAACCGAGCGCCTGTGCGTTGTTGTTGCCCGACAGGATCCACGTTCCCGCGTCGGCCTTGATCAGATCGGCGACCCACGCGTTGGCGGCGTTGTTGTCGGTCAGCGTGCCGGCGAACGTGTTGCCGCCGGTGTTCGTGCCGCGCAGGAACAGATTGTTGACGGAGCTGCCGCTGCCATCGAGGCTACCGTTCCAGATCAAGGCGCCCGTGCCGCTGGCATCGATGGCGAAGACGGCGCCCGACGAAATGGGCGAACGGAAGCTGCGGTCGGTGGTGGCTCCGGCGCCGGTGTAGCGTAGCGTCGTCGGCGCGGCGAAGTTGCCGTTCGCGAAGACCAGGTTCGTCGCGGCGTTGGAGCTGTCGCCGATGCTCGAGGCGATGCCGCCGTTCGCAAGGTCGTCGACTTCCAGGACCATGTTCTGCAGCGTCGTCGTGCCGCTGTAGGTGTTGTCGTTGGTGAGCTTCCAGTGGTTGAAGGCGCCGTTGAATATCACGCTGAGCGTCCCGCTGGACTCGGAGATCAAGCCGTCGACGATGTTGGTCCCGGCCGCGTAGGTGCCGTTGAAGCGCATCAGGTTCGACGCGCCGGTGGCATCCTTCGTGAACGCACCGGTGAGCGTCAGCGCACCGGTGCCGTTGTTGGTGATGCTCAGGGTCGACGTATTGCGGCCACCGATCGTCCACGCCCGATCCGTCGATTCACCGGCACCGGTGTAGGTCAGGCTGCCGTTGTGCGCGCTCAGGGCGATGGTCGATCCCGCACCGAGGTTACCGTTGACGCCGCTGTTGCCGATCGTCGAAACGAAGACATTCTGGTTGTCGCTCGAACTGGCGCCGGCCGTCGCGCCCAGGAACGCCGTGCCGGTGAATGCGCTCACGCCGGACAGTCGCACATCGCCCGATCCGTCGAGCTGCAGGCCGCCGGCGCCGGAGATGGCGCCGGTCATCGTGGCGTCGAGCGAGGCGGTGCCGTCGGCGATGAAGAGGCTGCGCGTGGCGCCGTTGAGTGCGATCGGGTTGACGAAGGTGACCATCGAATCGGCGAGCGTCGAACCGAGGATCAGCTGGCTGCCCGTCGGCACGAAATTGGCCGCGTTCCAGGTGACGACGCCGCCGGCACCGCCGAGGTTGATCGTGCGGTCGCCGCCGAGCGCGGCGAAGCCACCGCTGGCGGTCCACTGCACCTGGCTGGCGCCGGTGCCCGTGCCGCGCAGGAAGTCGCCGGCGCTCGGCTTGAGCAACACGACGCCGCCCTGCAGCGAAAGATTGCTGATGCCGCCCGTCGCTCCTTGCCCACCCGGCAAGGCATTGGCGTTGCCGAAGATCAGGTTGACCAAGGGGCCGACGCTCGTCTGCCCCGTGTAGGTGTTGGCGCCGGAAAGTTCCAGTACGCCGTTGCCCGCCTGGCGCGTGACATTGAGCCCGCCGCCTGCGCCCGACAGCGCGCCGGACATCACCGCGTGCAACGGGCCGGTCCCGGTGCCGAGCGCGATCGTGCGCGATGCGCTTCCCAGGTCGATCGGATTGACGAAGGTCAGCGACGACGCACCGTCGGTACCGAGGTAGAAGGTGTTGGCCGCGGGCACGAAGCTGCCGCTGCCCCAGGTCAGCCCCGCGCCGCCGTTGAGCGTGACGGTGCGATTGCCGCCGATCGAACGGAAGCCGCCGGTGTTGGTGAACTGCAGTTGCCCGGCGCCGGTGCCGAGCGCGATCGACAGATTGGTGCTGGCCAGTTCGATGACGCCGTTGCCGACGCTGCTGCCGGCGAGCACGACGTTCGTGTTCGGCGACAACGCAGTCGCGCTCGCCAAACGCAACTGGGTCGTTACGGTCGTCGCGCCGCTGTACGTGTTGTTGCCGTTGAGAATCGCACCAGCGGCGCCCGTCGTGAGCGACAAGACGTTGGCGCCGGTATTGGCGAGGCTGCCGCCGTAGGTTCCGCCGCTCAACGTCAGCGTCGTCGGCGCCGTCAGCACGAAATTGCCGTTCCACGTGGCGCTGTTGGCGATCGACGGCGCGCCGCCGGTGAGGGTCGTGTCGTACGCGTACACCGCCGAGGCGATGGCATTGATGCGACCACCGCCTTCCAGTACGAGTCGCGCCGCGGATGTATTGCTGCCGAGCGCATTCGCGACGGAGAGGTTCAGGGCTGCGCCATTACGGACGGTGACGGTGCCCGGACCGGCACCGTTCCACGCCGAGCCGCTGATTTGCAAGGTGCCGGCCGACACATCGATCGCGCCCGACAATGTCTTCGTGCCGCTCAGGTCGACAGTGCCGGCACCGGATTTCGTCAGACCCGATGTGCCATCGAGCGTCGAAGCGATCGTCAGGGTGCCCGCGCCATCCAGCACCGGCGTGCCCGTCAGCGTCAGTGTGTTGCCGGTCAGCGTGACGTTGCCGCCGATTGTCTGCAGGTCGCCGGCGGTGATCGCAGTGCCGAGCGTGACGGTATAGGTGCCGTTCGAAGGAAAGAACGCACGGTTGTCGCCGTTGACCCACGCGACACTCGCGCCACCAGTGAGTGCGTTGTCCCAGTTGGTCAGCGCGGTGTCCCAGGTGCCCGTGCCGCCGTTGGCGTTGGCCGCCGGGTTGCCGCCGTTGACGGTGCCGCCGTCCCACCAGATATCGGTCGCATGCGCCTGTGCGCAGGCCAATGCGAGCAGCGAGGGCACTGCAGCGCGACGCAGCGTGCGACGCGCTGCGGTGCGCGAGTGCGCCAGTTCCGAAACGACGATCCACGCACCGAGCACGCGCGACCAGATGACACGGAAGACATGATTCATCGCACTATCCCCGGGGAATTGCCGAGGACGCTACGGGTTCGCGGGACGAATCGACATTGACACTTGGGGCATTCGAGCCCTTTCCGATCACGTTGCCCGAACGGGCAACGTCTTGCGGCGGAAGGTCGCGAAGGACGCATCCGACGGCTTTTGCCTGTGTTGCGCGCACGAAACGTGCGCGACGCGAAGACCTTATTCCGTGATCTCGTCCACGAGCGCAACACTGCCGCTCGACTTCCGGACAATCAGGCTCGCCGGGATCATCTGGCTTTCGACCGGCTCATCGCGGATCTGCCGCAGCAGCGCCTCCACCAGCATTTCGCCGGCGCGCTGCGTGTTCTGGTACACCGTCGTCAACGGTGGGTTGGCGAAGCGCGCCATCGGGATGTCGTCGAACCCGACCACGGAGACATCGTCCGGAATGCGTAAGCGCTGCTCGGCCAATGCACGCATCGCGCCGATCGCGATCAGGTCGCTCGCCGCGAAGACCGCATCGAAGGGCAGGCCCCGTTCGAGCAAGGTGCGCGCCGCTGCGTAGCCGGCGTCCTCCGAGCTCTCCGCATCCACCTGCAAGGCCGGGTCCATGCCCACGCCCAGGTCGTGCAAGGCGACGTCGCAGCCGCGATAGCGCGCGAAGAATTCCGGATAGCGCGTGCTCGCATCGCCGAGGAAGGCGACCTTGCGCCGCCCGACCGCATACAGATGTTCGCCGACCAGTTGCCCGCCGTGGAAATTGTCGCAGCCGATCGAGACGCCCGGTTGCCCCGGCAGCACTGCGCCCCACCGCACGAAATGCGTGCCCTGCTCCACCAGGCTTTCCAGCGTGCTCTGGTACAGCAGATAGTCGCCGTAGCCCAGCAGGATCAGGCCGTCGGCCTTCATGCTGTTTTCGTAATCGGCATGCCAGTCGTTGGACAACTGCTGGAACGACACCAGCAGGTCCTGCCCGTGCCTGGCGCACGCGCGCGTGATCGAGCCGAGCATCGACAGGAAAAACGGGTTGATGTGCGATTCGTCGGGCGTGGGATCTTCGAACAGCAACAACGCGATGCAACCCGCGCGTTGCGTGCGCAGGCTCGAGGCGTGGCGATCGACCTTGTAGTTGAGTTCGCGCGCGACCGCTTCCACCCGCTTGCGCGTTTCGATGTTGACCAGGGGGCTGCCGCGCAACACGCGAGAGACCGTCGCCTGCGAAACGCCGGCGTGGTAGGCGATGTCGACGGAGGTGGCTTTCGGCTTCTTCCCCATAGCGGGCGAGGATGACAGGGCCGGGGCCGTCGTGTGAAGGGCCGGGCGTTGACGGTCCCGACATGAACGGGCGTGCGACCATGGGCGCATGGCCAAACCCCCCAGCAAGCGCGGCAGCAGCCGCGGCAAGACCCCGAATTCCGCCGGTGCGCCCAAGGGCGCCAAGCCCGGTGCCCCGAAACACAAGGCCGCGCAACGCCCCGGCTGGATGCCCGCCCCGCCGCCGCCGCTGCGTGGCGCACCGCCTTCGCGTTCCGGTCCGCCACGGCCGGCGCCCAATCGCGATCCGCACCACGCGCGCGAATCGGCCCGCTACGACCAACCCATCGCCAGCCGCGAAATGTTGCTGCGCATCCTCGAAGCCAACGATGGCCCGATGGATGCCGATGCGCTCGCGCAAAAGCTCTCGCTCACCGAACCCGACCGCTTCGACGCGCTGAGCAAGCGTCTGGGCGCAATGGTGCGCGACGGCCAGCTGCTGCAGAACCGCACCGGTTCCTACGCACCGGCGCAGCGCATGGACCTGATCCCGGGCGTGGTGATCGCCAACCCCGACGGGTTCGGCTTCCTGCGCCCCGATGCGGGCGCGCGCGCCGACGATCTGTTCCTGCCGCCCTTCGAGATGCGCAAGGTGATGCACGGCGATCGCGTGCTCGCCTCGGTCACCGGCATGGATCGTCGCGGTCGCCGCGAAGGTGCGATCGTCGAAGTGCTCGAACGTCGCCTCAATCGCCTGATCGGCCGATACACGGTCGAAGCCGGCATCGGTTACGTCGTGCCCGACGACCGTCGCATCCAGCGCAACGTGCTCATCCCGCCGGGCGAAACCAGCGATGCCAAGCCCGGCCAACTGGTGGTCGCCGAACTGGTGCAGGCGCCCGATCCGCAACGCCCGCCGATCGGCAAGATCCTCGCGGTGCTCGGCGACAAGCTGACGGCCTCGCTCGCGGTCGAAGCGGCGATCCACGCGCACGAGATCCCGCACGAATTCCCGCCGCAAGTGCTGGCCGAAGCCACGCTCGTCCCGCTCGTCGTCGAAGAATCGATGACGCAGGGCCGCGTCGACCTGCGCAAGCTGCCGCTGGTCACCATCGATGGCGAAGATGCGAAAGACTTCGACGATGCCGTGTACTGCGAACCCACGCGCGATGGCTTCCGCCTGGTCGTGGCCATCGCCGATGTCTCGCACTACGTGCGCCCCGACACGCCGCTCGACGATGAAGCGAAGTTGCGCGCGACATCGGTGTACTTCCCCGGCTTCGTCGTTCCCATGCTGCCGGAAACCCTGTCCAACGGCATCTGCTCGCTGAAGCCGAGCGTGGACCGCATGTGCTTCGTCTGCGACATGCAGATCGATCGCGAAGGCCAGGTCACCAAGTCCAAGTTCTACGAAGCGGTGATGAACTCGCACGCGCGCCTGACCTACACGCAGGTCTGGAACGCGATCGACGAAACCGCGTTGCCCGAATTGCGCGACGAGGCCCTGCAGGTGATCGGCGAACAACTCCCGCAGGTCCAGCGCCTGCACCAGTTGTTCCAGGTGTTGAAGAAGGCGCGCGGCAAGCGCGGCGCCATCGAGTTCGAATCCTCCGAAGTGCGTTTCGTGCTCGGCCCGCAGGGCGAAGTCACGCAAGCGGGCATGCTCCAGCGCAACGACGCGCACATGTTGATCGAGGAATGCATGATCGCGGCGAACGTCGAAGCCGCGCGCTACATCCTGAAGAAAAAGATCCCGGCACCGTTCCGCGTGCACGACAAGCCGCCGGAACAGAAGTACACCGACCTGCTGGAATTCCTCAAGGAATTCGCGCTCAAGATGCCGCCGTGGTCGAAGGTCGAACCACGCGACTTCACCGCGCTGCTGAAGAAGATCCGCGAGCGCCCCGATGCCACCTTGCTGGAATCGGTGTTGCTGCGCAGCCAGTCGCTGGCGGTCTACGCGGCCGAGAACCTTGGCCACTTCGGCCTGGCACTGGATGCCTACGCGCATTTCACTTCACCGATCCGCCGCTATCCCGACCTGCTGCTCCATCGCGCGATCAAGCACGCGCTGGCCGGCGGCACGGCGGTGGATTTCAAGTACAGCGAGCACGAGATGGCGGCGCTGTGCCTGCAATGTTCGGAGCGCGAGCGCCGTGCCGACGAGGCCGAGCGCGAAGTCGACGAGCGTTACCGCGCCGCGTGGATGGAACAACACGTCGGTGGGCAATTCAGCGGCACGATCAGCGGCGTGACGAGCTTCGGCCTGTTCATCGAACTCGACGAATCCAAGGTCAACGGCCTGGTCCACGTCACGCAGTTGCCCAACGACTATTACCACTTCGATCCGATCCGCAAGACGCTCAAGGGCGAACGCACCGGGCGAGAGTTCCGCTTGGGCGATCGCGCCGACATCGTCGTGCTGAAGGCCAGCGTCGAGGATCGCAAGATCGATTTCCGCCTGGTCGAGGAACGCGGAGAGAAACCCTTGCCGCCGCGCGGCATGCCGGCGAAGAAGGTCAAGCAGCGGTATTGATCGATGCAGCAGACGCAGCAGCCCGTCGAAATCTTCTGGACCGGTGGATGGGATTCCACCTTCCGCGTGCTGTACCTGCTGCTCGAACTTCGCTTGCCCGTGGCGCCGATCTATCTGCTGGACCGCACGCGCGCGTCCACGCAGATCGAGGTCGAAACGATGGACCGCATCCGGGAGGCCCTCGCACAGGCGCATCCCGAAACGCGCACCTTGTTGAGGCCCACGGCAATCTCGGAGGTCGCCGACATCGCGCCCGACGCCGAGATCCAGGCCGCCGGCGACCGGCTTTGCGCGGTGCATGGCGTCGGCAATCAGTACCCCTGGCTTGCGCGCTACTGCAAGCAACACGGAAAGGACGACGTGGAAATCGGCGCCGAACGGGCGCGGCACGTCCACGGCGCGGGCGTGGTGCTGTTCGACAATCTGTCGGAGCCCTTCCTCACGGCGCGCGGTTATCCGACGCGGCGGATTTTCGCCGACGCGCCGAACCACGACGCTTACCTGGTGTTCGGCGCGTTCTCCTTCACGCTGATCGACACCACGCGCGCGCAGATGATCGAAACCGCGCGCCGCAACGGCTGGGACAAGCTGATGGGCCTGACCTGGTTCTGCCACCGCGCCAAGCGCGACCGACAGCCCTGCGGGCTCTGCAATCCCTGCATCAACGCGATCGACGAAGGCTTCGGCTGGCGCATTCCGCGCTCGCGGCGCGTGTTGTCGGCGCTCTACAAATCCACGCTGTGGCCCCTGCGCAAAGCCGCGAGGAAGTTCGTCCTGCGGCGTCGCATGAGCGGATCCTGATCACGTCCCCACGTGGCGACGCGCGCGCGACATGGCGCGGTCGAGCTCGGTCTTCAAGGTCGGATCGTCCACGGGGGCATCGAGCAGGAACACGGCGACATCGTGCGGCGCGACCGTCGCATCGAGCGTTCCGCCGCGCGGAACCTCGATCGCCGTGCCGCCGAACGCCGGTTTCCAGTGTCCCGGCTGCAGCGACGCGCGCACGCTGAACGCCGCCGGTGCGTTGCCCTTGTTGAGCAGCACCAGCGCGATCTGCGCCGTCCCGCCCTGCTGCAGCACCCGATAGAACGCCGCACGGTCGCCCTGCATTTCGACGTTCACCTGCAATCCGCGCTGCAACGCCGGCGTTTGCGCACGCAGGTTCGCGATGCGGCGCAACTGGCGATAGATGCGGCTGCCCGCTGCGGCATCCACGCGTTCCTGGCCGTAATAGTTCCGATTGCCCTGGTGTTCGGCGGTGCCGCGTTCGAAGCCCGTTTCCGAGCCGTAGTAAACCGCGGGCGTGCCGCGCAGGGTGAACAGCGCGTTGTTGGCGTCGACGAAGCCGTCGTCGGTCGCGTCCAGGCGCGCCATGTCGTGGTTGTCGTAGAAGATCATCAGGTCGTACGGATTCGCGTACGGGCCGTTGGTCAGGTACAGCGCCTGGTCGATGCGCTCGAACCCCAGCTGCGCCTTGCCGAAGGCTTCGCCCATCGCTTTCTGCAAGGGGAAATCGAGCACGCTTACGCCCGCGTTCTCGGGCAGGGTGTGTTCGGCGATCTTGTTGGCGTCGTAGTCGAAAGCCTCGCCGAACATGAAGAAGCCCGGATGCTTCTCGCGGATGCGCGTGGTGAACTTGTGCCAGAACGGATGCGGCATCCAGCCGATCGTGTCGACGCGGAACGCGTCGGCGCCCTGCCCGATCCACTGTTCGTACGCGCCGACGAAATACTCGAGCACGCGCGGGTCGTTCTCGTTGATGTCCGACAACTGCGCCAGCCCGCCCTTGGTGTTGTAGAAGGCGTTGAGCGGATTTTTGGGATCCAGCTTCTCTGGCGGCAGGTTCATGTGGTCGGCGATCAGCTTGCCGTCCTTGTCGAAGATCTGCCCGTATTTCGGCTGTGCCTTGGGCATCGTGTACGCGGGCGAGCCGTGGTTGAGCACGATGTCGAGCACGGTCTTCAAGCCGTGCGCTCTCAAGCCCTTGGTCAGGCCGCGGAAATCCAGGTCCTTGCTCGGCAGGTGTTCGTCCAGCTTGTAGAAGTTGTCGCCCCAGTAGCCGTGGTAACCGGTCTTGCCCTTGTCGGTCCACATGCCGCCCCACTTCACCGGCTGGCCGCCGGTGAAGGCCTCGTCGGGGTTGTCGACGATCGGCGAGATCCACACCGCGCCGAAGCCCATGTCCTTGATGTAGTCGGCGTTGTCGAGCACCCCGCGGAAGTCGCCGCCGAGATAGCCGATGTTGTCCGACTTGCCTTTCGGCGCGTTGGGCACCGGGCGATCGAAGGTGTGCAGCGCGGGGCCCTTGCCCTGGTTGCGGTGATCGTTCGATTTGTCGCCGTTGACGAAGCGATCGGTGAGGACGAAATAGACGGCGTCGGCGGCGAAGGGTTCGTTGGTGCCGTAGTACTCGACGGGCTTGGGCGCTTCGGCCTTTTTCGCGGGCGCAGCGGGCGGCGCGGACGGCGCGCAGCCGGCCAACGCGATCACTCCGAGGGCGAGCAGCGCGCGCCTCACGGCGACACCGCCGCGGCCACGCGCGGTGCCGGTTCGCGCACGCGCAGGACGCACACGCCGGCGACAATCAAGCTCACGCCTCCGATCACCAGGGCATACAGCGGGTGGTTGCCGAAGAACAGTTTCAGCATCAAGCCCAGCAGGCTCGCAGCGACCAACTGCGGGATGACGATGAAGAAATTGAAAATGCCCATGTAGACGCCCATTTTTCCCGCCGGCAAGGAATCGGACAGCAATGCGTACGGCAGCGAGAGGATCGAGGCCCACGCGAAGCCCACGCCGACCATCGACAGCAGCAACCAGTGCGGATCGCGGATCACGGCGATCGACAACAAGCCCAGGCCGCCGAGCACTGCGTTGATCAAATGGCTCGTGCGCAGGCCCCAGCGCTTCACCATCCACGGAATCACGATCGCCGCCAGGGCCGCGAAGCCGTTGTAGGCCGCGAACAACACCCCGACCCAGTTCGCGCCTTCGTTGTAGGCGGCCGACGTCGTGTCGCTGCTGCCGAAGTGCACCTGCGTCACCGCGCCGGTGGTGTAGATCCACATCGCGAACAGGGCGAACCACGAGAAGAATTGCACCACCGCGAGCTGCCGCATCGTCGGCGGCATGTCGTAGAGGTCGTCCATGATGTTCGCGAAACCGCCACCGCGCTGCAGCGTGGTGCGAACGAACAGCGCCAGGCCGTAACCCGCGACCAGGCCACCGAGCACATACAACTCGCGCGCCCAGCCCAGCGTCGCAACGGCGGCGATGAACGCCAGGCCGGCGACCAGCCACGCCAACGCGGACTTGCGCATGCGCGTGGCCACGCGCACGCGCGGGGCGATCGGCGGTGCTTCATCCCATGCCTGCAGGCGCTCGGGCGGGTATTCGCGCGTGCTGAAGATCGTCCACCCGATCGCGAAGAGCAGCACCGCGCCGCCGAAGTAGAACGCGTAATGCACGGTCGCCGGCACTTCACCCGGGCCGGCCGTGTTCGACACGCCCAGCTTCGCGAGCAGGAACGGCAGCAAACTCGCGACGACCGAGCCCACGCCGATGAAGAAGCTTTGCATCGCATAACCGGAGGCGCGTTGCTTCACCGGCAACTGGTCGCCGACGAAGGCGCGGAAGGGTTCCATCGAAACGTTGATCGACGCGTCGAGCACCCACAGCAAGCCGGCGGCCATCCACAGCACCGGCGAGTTGGGCATCGCGAACAGCGCGATCGACGCGAGCACCGCGCCGACCAGGAAATACGGCCGTCGCCGCCCGAGCCCCGTCCACGTGCGGTCCGACAGATATCCGACGATCGGCTGCACGATCAGGCCCGTCAGCGGCGCGGCGATCCACAGCATCGGGATGTCGTCCATCGACGCGCCGAGCGACTGGAAGATGCGGCTGGCGTTCGCGTTCTGCAGCGCGAAGCCGAACTGGATGCCGAGGAACCCGAAACACATGTTCCAGATCTGCCAGAAACTCAGCGTCGGCTTGGCGGTGGGCGTCGCGGTCATCGCGGGGTGTCCTCGTGGGAACTCAGGGTAGCGGCACGATCGTGAGCGTGCCGATATCGGCTTGATTGAGCGGGCCCGAAGCCCCGCCCTTTCCGCCGGTGTAATGGATGAAGTGATCCAGGTCGCTCATGTTCGTGCCGCCCCCGATGCTGAACCTGCATTCGGCGCCGGCCTTCGCTTCGAAGACGGCGGACGTCGAATCGGTCTGCGCTTCGTTGTGCGGCAGGACGAGTTTGCCGAAGCGCGCTCCATCGCAATCGCTCTTCTTGCTGCACGACAGCTTCAGGGTTCTGACGCCGGCGGTGATGCCGGTGTTGATCGGGCCGTTGGCGTTTCGATAGCGGAGCGTGACGCGATAGCGGCCGGTTTTCGGCACCTTCCAGGTCCGCGGCCAATCGCCGGTCAGCGTTTGCGAGGGACCCACGCAGGTGGTGCGGGACGGCAGCGATTCGATGTCGTCGGCGATGCGCGTCGCGCTGAAACACTGCGAGACACCCGTTACCGGCACCTTGATCGACGTATCGCCATCGACTCGTTCGACGCGCTTTCCGTCGGCGTAAAGCACCGTGCCCGCCGCCATGGCGATTGCCCAGGCATCACCGTCGCGCACCGGTTGCGGCGCCTGCGGCTGCGGGGGTGCGAATTGCGCGCCGTTGCGATGCAGCCGCTGCACGGGAACGTCGCGTGGCACGAGATCGACGATGGTCTGCCGTCCCTCCGTGCGCTGCGTTCCGCCCACCAGGAGCGTGGCATTGCCGAGCGACTTCGGCTTGCGCAGGACGATGCTGCGCTCGGGCAGCTCCAGCACGATGCTGTCCTTCGCGCCGAACAGGTCCGGCACCAACTGCGCCGGAATCATCGGCTGCACCGACCCGTCGTCTTCGACGCCGAACACGCCGCGCATCACCATGTCCAGGTACGCGGCCACCGACCACAGTTGTCGCGGCGAATTCACCACCGGCCCGCTTAGCTTGCCGTCGTCGAAATGCACGCTTTGCGTGGTGAGTTCGAAGTTCTCCATGTTCGAACCGGCCTTCGCCGCGCCGCGCATCAGCGAACGGATCTCGAAGACGATGCGTTCGGGGTTGCGCGTGGTGCGTGCGGCGCGCAGCGCGTACTCGCTGACGAAGGGCCACATCGCGCGGTTGTGGTAGATCGGCGTATCGGGCTGCTGCGGCCAGATGACCGGGCTTCCGAGTTCGGCGACCGGGTAGTTCGCCAGCGCGCGTTGCGCGCGATTGGACGGCGCGACGCCGGAGGTGATCGCCAGCGACGTGCCCAACAGGTCGAAACTCTCCACCGGCACCGGATGGAACGCGGTGCCGATGTAGCTCATGTACATGCCGCGGTCTTCATTCCAGAAGTGGCGGTTGATGGCATCGCGCAGTGCGTCGGCTTCGTGGGTGTAATGCCCGGGGAGCGCGCGGCCGCTCCGTTCGCGGTCCAGGCGATCGGCCAGGCGCAGCGCCTGGTAATGCAGCACGTTGGTCGACAGCGCGAAGGATTCGGCGATGAAGGTCGTGTCCTTCGCCGTCCACGCCGGGTAGTTCTGTTCGCGCCAGTCCAGGAAGGAGGTCTCGCCGCGATACAGGCCCATCCGCGCATCGAACGCGAAGGTGCGATCGGCCATCAACGTGCCGAAGAGCGCGCGCTCGACGTCGCCCCGGAAGGCCGCGTCGTCCACCAGGTGGCGCGCGGCGAGGAACCAGGCGACGCGATCGGTGCTGACCGGCCAACTCCCGCCCGAGCCGGTGTCCTGGGCGACTTCCAGGAACCCGGGCCTGTCGTAGCCGGCGACCTTCGGGTTGCGCACCGCGCCCAGCTTGAACCGCAACGAGGTCTTCGTCCGCTCCGGATCCAGCCGCGCCAACGCCAGGTCCGCCGCATACGACAGATCGCGCGTCCACACGTAATGCCACTTCTCGCCGGTTTCGAAACACACGCACGGGTACGGTTTCTGATCGTTGAACGACCAGTCGGTGATCGCGTCGACCTTGTCCTTCTCCAATTCGGTCTGCGCGAGCACGAACAGGCGGTCGAATTCCGCGCTGGCCGTCCGGGTTTCCATCGCCGGGGCGCCGGCCATGGCGAGCGCCGGGAGCAATGCCACCAGGCAGCCCGCCACTCCTGCCAAGCCCCGCGGTAACCCACCGGCCATGCGCCCCCCTTTCGTTGCCCCATGGTAGTCGAGCGACCTTCGGATGGACGGCCCGCCTGCAAACGTATTCAATGCGCGGCTCCGCCCGTGCCGTGGAAGATGGCGCACGGCGCTGCGTCGGGAACCGCACGCGCGCAGCAGGCATTTCGAGGGAACGCATGGACAACAATCGCTGGTGGCGTGGCGCGGTGATCTACCAGATCTACCCGCGCAGCTTCCTGGACACGGACGGCGACGGCGTCGGCGACCTCCCCGGCATCCTCGATCGACTGGACTACGTGGCCAGCCTCGGCGTCGACGCGATCTGGATCTCGCCGTTCTTCAAATCGCCGATGGCCGACTTCGGCTACGACATCGCCGACTATCGCGCGGTCGATCCCTTGTTCGGCACGCTCGCCGATTTCGACCGCGTGCTGGCCAAGGCGCATGCGCTGGGTTTGCGCGTGATGATCGACCAGGTGCTCAGCCACACCTCGATCGAGCACCAGTGGTTCACCGAAAGCCGCACTTCGCGCGCCAACCCGAAGCACGATTGGTACGTGTGGGCCGACGCCAAACCCGATGGCACGCCGCCCAACAACTGGCTGTCGATCTTCGGCGGCGTGGCATGGCGCTGGGAACCGCGCCGCGGCCAATACTTCCTGCACAACTTCCTCGCCTCGCAGCCCGACCTGAACTTCCACAACCCGGACGTGCAGGCGGCGACGCTCGACAACGTGAAGTTCTGGCTCGACCGCGGCGTCGACGGCCTGCGCCTGGATGCGATCAACTTCTGCTTCCACGACGCAAAGCTGCGCGACAACCCGCCCAAGCCCGCCGAATTGCGCACCGGCCGCGGCTTCAGCGCCGACAACCCGTATGCGTTCCAGTATCACTGGCACAACAACACGCAGCCGGAAAACCTGCGCTTCCTCGAAGACCTGCGCGCCCTGCTCGATCGTTATCCCGGCGCGACTTCGCTCGGCGAGATCTCTTCGGAAGACTCGCTGGCGACGATGGCCGAGTACGTCGGTGAAAAACGCCTGCACATGGGCTACAGCTTCGAATTGCTGACCGACGATCGCAGTGCGGCCTACATCCGCATGACCGTGGAAACGCTCGAAGCGAAGATGCCCGATGGCTGGCCGTGCTGGGCGATCTCCAACCACGACGTCGTGCGGGCGGTGTCGCGCTGGGGCAATGGCAAGGACGATGCGGCGCTGGCCGGGCAATTGATTGCGCTGGTGAGTTCGCTGCGCGGTTCGGTCTGTCTGTACCAGGGCGAGGAACTCGGGCTGACCGAAGCCGAGGTCGCCTTCGAAGATCTGCAGGATCCGTACGGCATCACCTTCTGGCCGAACTTCAAGGGCCGCGACGGCTGCCGCACGCCGATGCCGTGGTCCGATGCGCCCAACGGCGGGTTCTCGGTCGAAAAGCCGTGGTTGCCCGTGCCGGAGGCGCATCGCGCGATCAATGTCGCCAAGCAGGCGGCGGACGCCGGCTCGGTGCTCAACGGCGCGCGTGCGTTCCTGCAGTGGCGCAAGCAGCAGGCCGCGCTCGTGGACGGCGCCATCGCCTTCCTCGATGCGCCCGAGCCGATCCTGTGTTTCGTCCGCCGTGACGCGGCGCAGTCCATGCTGGTCGCCTTCAATCTGTCGGACGCCGAGGTCGAATGGACACTTCCCGAGCATGGCGGGGCGACGCCGTTGCAAGCCCCGGGCACGACGGCCGGGGCGATCCGCGACGGGCGCCTGCTGCTGCCGCCGCGCGGCGTGGTGTACGCCGCGCTCTGAAAGCGCTCGCGGCGCTTTGCGTCGCGTGCAGCGCCGGGCCCGCGCTCGCTGCGTTGCCGACGCGCGCCGATTGCGATGATCCCGCGCCGTCGACGGTGCTCGCCACGCGCGTGCACCCGCTGGCCGACGAAACACTTTCGCCTGTCGAGCTGGACGCGAAATACGGCGATGCGGCCGAATCGCTCGCGTTGGGTGCTTCGTGGAAGGGCGTCGTGCTGTGGGCCCCGACCGCGAGAAGCGTGGCCGTGTGCGTGTACGACGGCCCGCGTTCGACATCGACGGCCCTGCATGCGATGCAACGCGACGAACGCACCGGCGGCTGGCGCGCCGATGTGCCCCTGCGCGAAGGCACGTATTACCTGTACCTGGTCGACGTCGTGGTCGGTAACAACCTGGTCCGCCAACGCGTCACCGACCCCTACGCCGTTGCGCTCGCGGCGAACGGCACGCGGAGCCTGTACGTCGACCTGGATTCGGCGGCCACCAAACCGGAAGGCTGGGACCCGAAAGCGACGCCCAAACGCATCGCGTCTCAAACCGACCTGGTGATCTACGAACTCCACGTCCGCGATTTCTCGCGCGACGACGCCACCGTTCCCGTCGCGCATCGCGGCAAGTACCTCGCATTCACCGATACGCAATCGGCCGGCATGCGCCACCTGCGCGCACTCGCCGACGCGGGCGTGACCGACATTCACTTGCTCCCGGTGTTCGACTTCGCGACCGTTCCCGAGCGCGATTGCGATCCCAATGGCGACGCCGCGCACGATTGCTTCAACTGGGGCTACGACCCGGTCCACTTCAACGCACCCGAAGGCAGTTACGCGAGCGATGCGGACGGCATCGCGCGCATCGTCGAATTCCGCCGCATGGTGCAGGCGCTGCACGCCGCCAACCTGCGCGTGGGCATGGACGTGGTCTACAACCACACGATGGCCGCCGGCCAGGCGCCGTGGTCGGTGCTCGATCGCATCGTGCCCGGCTATTACCACCGCTACAACGACGACGGCACGCTCGCGACCTCGACCTGTTGCGCGAACACCGCCACCGAACATCGCATGATGGCCAAGCTCATGCGCGACTCGGTCGTGCTGTGGGCCACGCAATACGGCATCGATTCCTTCCGCTTCGACCTGATGGGCCACCAACCCCGCGCGGCGATGGAAGACTTGCAGCGTGCGTTGAAAACCGCGACCGGCCACGATGTCCCGCTGATCGGCGAAGGCTGGAACTTCGGCGAAGTCGCCGACGGCAAGCGGTTCGTGCAGGCCTCGCAACTTTCGCTCGGTGGCTCGGGCATCGCGACCTTCAGCGACCGCGCACGCGACGCCGTGCGCGGCGGCGGCCCCGGCGACAAGATGCCTGCACTGGTCGAATCGAAGGGCTGGATCAATGGTGGCGCCAACCCCACGAACGTCGACATGGTGCGCGTGGGCCTGGCGGGCACGCTGCGCGACTACCTGCTCGACGGACGACCGCTGTCGAACATCGACTATCACGGCCAACCCGCGGGCTACGCAACGCAACCCGGCGAAGTCGTCAACTACGTCGAGAACCACGACAACCAGACGCTGTACGACATCGACCAATTGAAGTTGCCGAAGGACACGCCGCCAGACGAACGCGCGCGCGTGCAACTGCTCGGCACCGCGACCACGGCCTTCAGCCAGGGCATCGCCTACTTCCACGCAGGCATCGACGTGCTGCGCTCGAAGAAACTCGATGGAAACAGCTTCGACTCCGGCGACGCGGCGAACCACCTCGACTGGTCTTATCGCGACAACGGCCAGGGCGCACGCCCGCAGGACATCGCCTTCATGCGCGATGCCTTCCGCGATTTGCTGCGCATCCGCGCGAGCTCGACCCTCTTCCGCCTGCCCACCCGCGACGCGGTCATCGCAAGACTCACGTTCCCGCAAACGAACACGCCCGACCTCATCGCCGCCCGCATCGACGGCAAGGGCCTGGAAGGCGCGCGTTTCCCCGCCGTGCAGTACTTCCTCAACGCCGCCACGCAAGCGCGCACCGTCATCCTGCCCGCCTCACGCGGCGAACCCTGGATCCTGCACCCCGTCCACCTCTCGCCGACCGCCGGCGACCAACGCGCCCGCGACGCCCGCTTCGACAAAGCAACGGGCCAATTCACGATCCCCCCGCGCACCGCCGTGGTGTTCGTGCAGCCCGAGAGCAAGGTGCTCCCCGACCTGCTGACCATCCACCTCCCCGCACACCTGCCGGAAGACGAAGACATCACCGTCGACATCCAACGCCCCGCCGACTACGACACGAACAAGCACTACCCCGTCCTCTACCTCGACGACGGCCAGGACCTGCCCGACGTCCACGTCCGCGACACGATGGAAAAACTGCGCAACGACGTCGCCCCCTTCATCCTCGTCGCCATCCACATGCCGCGAGACCGCATGGCCGGCTACGGCCTCGCCGACCGCGCCAAGGCACAAAGCGTCATCGCACCCACGAAATACGGCCCCGTCGGCGCGAACGCACAGGCCTATTCCGAATGGGTCGTCCGCACACTGATCCCCTACGTCGACACCCACTGGAACACCCAGCCCAACGCAAACGGCCGCACCATCCTCGGCTGGTCCCTCGGCGGCATCAACGCCTTCTCCCTCGGCTGGAACTACCCCGAAGTCTTCGGCCAGATCGGCGCCTTCTCCCCCTCGTTCTGGCTGTCGAACGACAACAAGGCAGGCATCGCACAAAACCTCCTCGCCACTTCCCCGCCCAAGCACGGCCTGCGCGCGTACTTCGCGGCAGGAACCAAGGAAGAAGACAGCGACCGCGACAAGAACGGCGTCATCGACGTGATCGACGACGCGAAAGACGTGGCCATGCTACTGCGCAAACGCGGCAACAACGACGTCAAAGTCGTAGAACTGGAGGGCGGCATTCACCGCCAATCCTCGTGGGCAGAAATGCTGGCCCAGTTCCTGCAGTGGGCATTCCCCCGAAAATGATCGGCGACCTGCAAAGCTAGCTTTGCAGCCCCCAATGACCGCTCGGGCGAAAAGCTCCTGATCGAAGCGACCCGCAAGGTGATGCCCCAGCGTGGGGAGTTTCAAACTTTTTTCCCAAAAAAGTTTGGAACTCCCCACGTTCGGGCGACGCGCAAGCCCGGTTTCGAGCGCGCTCTACTACGCACTCACCCCGTCATCTGCTCCAACTCCATCCCCTTGGTCTCACGAACCGCGCGATACACAAAGATGTAAGACACCACCGCAAACGCCGCATACAACCCGTAGGCAAACGCCAACCCAACCTCAGCCAGCCCCGGAAACGTAGCCGTAATCACAAAGTTGGCGATCCACTGCGCCGAAGCCGCGACCGCCAACGCAATCGCCCGAATCCGATTGGGGAACATCTCCCCCAACAACACCCACACCATCGGCCCCCAACTCAACCCGAAACACACCACGTACAAATTCGCCGACACCAACGCCACCATGTTCCAGGGCGCCGGCAACGACAGCCCATCGGCCGTCGCAACCGCATTCGCGAAACACAGCGCCATCGCGCCCAACGTCACCGCCATCCCCGCCGATCCGACCAACAACAAGGGCTTGCGCCCCACCTTGTCGACCAACGCGATCGCCACCAGGGTCACCAACACATTGACCACCGACGTCGCCACCGTGATCTCGAACGAATCGGCCTCGCTGAACCCGACCGAATGCCACAGCGTCGCGCTGTAATAGAAAATCACGTTGATGCCGACGAACTGCTGGAACACCGACAACAGGATCCCCACCCACACGATCGGCAACAGCCCCATGCGCGGCCCGCGCAGATCGGACAGGCGCGGCACGACCTCCGAACGCAGGCTGTCGCGGATATCGGCGACCTTCGCCTCCAGCGCCGTTTCGCTCTTCATGTCGAGCACATCGCGCAACACGCGCTTGGCCTGCTCCAGCCGGCCCTTGGCGACGAGATGGCGCGGCGATTCGGGCACGCCGAACACGAGCACGCCGTAGATCAGCGCCGGCACGATCGCCGCCAGGAACATCCACCGCCACGCGCCCAGCCCGAACCACAAGGGCTGCGCCGCACCGCCCGCACTGTTCGCCAGCCAGGCATCGGTGAGCAGCGAAGCGAAGATGCCGAGCACGATGGCGAGCTGCTGCATCGAACCCAGGCGTCCGCGCACGTGCGCCGGCGAGACCTCGGCGATGTAGGTCGGCGCGATCACCGACGCGACGCCAACGCCGATACCGCCCACGATGCGCCACAGGATCAGGTCCCACACGCCGAACGCGAGCCCCGCCCCCAGCGCGCTGACGGCAAGGAAGGCCGCCGCCACGCGCATGGTGTGCACGCGCCCGAAGCGATCGGCCAGCGGCCCTGCGTACCACGCGCCCAGCGCGGAACCGAGCAGGGCGCAGGACACCGCGAATCCCGTCGCCGTCGCGCTCAATCCGAATTCACCGCGGATCGCGTCGACCGCCCCGTTGATCACCGCGGTGTCGTAGCCGAACAAGAAGCCGCCCAATGCGGCGCAGGCGGAGATCAACAACACGCGGATGGTGGCGTGCTGTTCGATCGCGGGTGCGGCTGTATTCATTCGATCTTTCCCCCAGGGTGTGCGGTGTGCTTACGGAATCTTGAGCGGGCCGACGGCGTCGAGCACGCGCGGATCGCGCGTCGCGTCGCCACCGCCGAAGGCATGCGGACCGGCCTGCGGCGCGAGCGCGCGCCAGCCGCCGTCGTAGTCCCAGGTCGTCACGTACACGCGCGCGTTTTCCAGGTCGTTCGCGCGCAACAGCGTCGTGGGCGGCAGGGTGAAGGTGATCGTGCGCGCCTTCGCATCCACGCGCATGCGCGCGGCCGGCGTGATCGGCATGCCTTCGATGGTCGGCGACGCGCCGCTGGCGGAGAACACGGCGTTCGTCCACCCGTTCGCGCGCAGGTGGACGTCCCACTCCATCCCGTCGGGAAGCACGGCGTTCTGCAGCGGCATCGCGGTGGCGCCGCCGCGTGTTTTCGGCAGGTCGATGAAGATCGAGAACGCCACGTGGTCGAACCCGTTGGGCGGATTCCACGCCGTCGATAGCGCGCGCATGCGCAGCACGATCTGCATCGCGCCGCCCGAGGTGGAAATCGCGACATGTTCGATGTCGCCCGGATGGTCCGCATAACCGGCATCGGTGGGATAGGTGTAGCGCCCAGCCGGGCCGGTGTCGTCGCCCTGCGGATCGTCGAGGAACACCCCCAGCTTCCAGGGGCGCGCGACCTTGAAGGTTCGGCGTTCGCTCGCGTTCTTCGTCGCGCTCTCGTAGACGACCACGGCGTGTTCGACTTCGGGGTCGATCATGCGCGTGGTATCGATCAGCGCTTCCCAGTGGCCGTCCTTCGGCGTGACGACGCGGCCGTGGACCGCATCGTCGTCGATCACGATCCGCACCGGCTCCGAACCGATCGACGTGCCGCGCACGGTGAAGTCGTCGGTGAACAGGTCCTGCGGCAAGGGATCGATCGTCGGCGGGCGCATGCCGATCGACGGCGGCGCCCATGCGCCGAGCGCCTTCCACACCACGCCCGAGCGCGGCGGCAACAGCGCGGTCGCGCGGCCGTGCGCGTCGACGGCGATCGACGGGATCTCCGCATCGACGGCGAATACCGTGGAGAGCGCCGAGTCCGGCGCCGCGCCGGTGTCGAGGTTGTCGAGCAACACGCTGTGGCTGGCGGTATTGATCGCCACGATCGCGATGGCGCCGTCCGGCCCCTGCACGCGCCACGCGATGGGGCCCGGGCCCACGCGGTTTTCGCGCAACACCGTCGGCGTGCCGCGCGAAAAGAGCGTGTCGCCGCGACGCAGTGCGATCACGCGCTGCAGGTACTGGTACAGCGGCGAGGACACATCGAAGTTGTCGTGGCCACCCGAACCGTATCCGCCCGCGAACATCGATCCGCGCATTTCCGTGAAGCCCTGCTCGGTGCCCTGCCAGATCACGGGAATGCCGGGCAGCGTCATCAACATCAACAGCGCCTGCTTCAACGCCGTCTCGTCGCCTTGGGCGAGGAAGCGGTCCACGTCATGGTTGTCGAGGAAGGTCGGCATGCGCCACGGATCGGCGAACACCTGCATGCGGCGGCGGATGCGATCGCCCAGTTGCGCCGTCGGCGCGCCGCGCGCGAAGACATCCAGCGCCGTGCCGTAGAGCGGGAAGTCGATCATGCCCGGCAACGCGCGCGTCCCGTCGGGCATGCGCATATAGGCATCGATGCGCCGCGATTGCGTGTCGTCGAAAGGCTTGTCGAGCGCGAAACCTTCGCCGAAGACATGGAACTCCTTGCGCCCGGTCGCGTTCGCGACCTGCGCGATGCCCGGCGCCTGCGGATCGTCGGCGTGCAGGAAATCGACGAAGAACGCCGGCGGCACGTAGAACGCGGTGTCGACGCGGAACCCGTCGACGCCCACGTCGCGGATCCAGTTCCCGTAGGTGGCACGCAAGGCGCGGCGCACTTCGGGCGATTCGGTATCGATGTCGTCCAGGCCCGCCAATTGCCAGGTCAGGCGTTGCGTGTCGCTGCCGAAATCGCGGATGTCGGGCGTCCAGTGATAGATCGCCTGCGCGCGTTGCGCCGGATCGCGCGGATCGTTGCGGTCGAACGGCGTCTGCGTCGGCGCGCCCTGCCCCTGCGTGTCGCGCACGAAGGACAGGCCACGCGCGGGATCGGCCGGATCGGGCACCTCTTCGTAGCGGAAGAAATCCGCGGTGTGGTTCACCACGATGTCCTGCACCAGCACCATCTGCTCGCCGTGCAGCGCGCGCGCGAGGGCTTGGTAATCGGCGAGCGTGCCGAAGTGCGCGTCGACCTTCGAGAAATCCGTCGCCCAATACCCGTGGTAACCGCCGTAGTGCGCGCGCGGGCTCCACCACTGGTTGGCCACCGGGGGCGTGATCCACACGCCGGTCGCGCCGAGCGCCTTGATATAGGGAATGTGTTCGGTCACGCCGCGCAGGTCGCCACCGCTCCACTTGGCGCCGTCCCCGGGATCGAACTCGCCGGCGTGCTGGTCGTCGTTGCTGCGATCGCCATCGGCGAAGCGATCGATCATCAACAGATACAGGACCTGGTCGCGCCAGTCGGGCGAGGGAATGTGCTGCGGACCCTGTTGCGGCGCCGCCGCCCAGGCCGTCCCCGCGCTCGCGAGCACGCACGCCAGCCATGCCCCGAGCCGGGCCGGGGCCCGTAACTGCGCGGTGCGAGGCGAGCGTGGAGCTGAATGCATGGGGCGAGGTCGGGCGAGGAAGGCGTGGTCCGGACTATTCCACGCATCGCGACACCGGCGCGGATGGCCCGACAAGCGGCCGTAATGAATACGTATGCAGAAAACGTCGGCGGCCCCGGCCCTGCGCCTACCATCCGTCACGGGGAAAACATCTTTCGGAGGGGACCAAATGCAGCATCTGAAACGCAACCTGCTCAGCGTGGCGCTCGCGTCGGCCACGATGATGCTGGCGACGGGCGCCTGGGCGCAGTCGACCACCAGCACCACCAGCGACACCGCAGCCAAGCCGCAGGAAAAGGAAACGCCGGAGCAACTGGCCGCCAAGCAACAGGCCAAGCAGCTCCAGACGGTCACCGTCCAGGGCATCCGCGTCGGTATCGAGCAAGCCAACACGATCAAGAAGGAATCGACCTCGATCGTCGAAGCCATCTCGGCCGAAGACATCGGCAAGCTGCCCGACATCTCCATCGCCGAATCGATCTCGCGCCTGCCGGGCCTTGCCGCGCAACGCGTCGGCGGACGCGCGCAGGTGATCAGCGTCCGCGGCCTGTCGCCCGACTTCGCGACCACGCTGCTCAACGGCCGCGAAATGGTCAGCACCGGCGACAACCGCTCGGTCGAATTCGACCAGTACCCCTCCGAACTCATGGCGGGCGTGACCGTCTACAAGACGCCGGACGCCGCGCTGGTGGGCCAGGGCCTGTCGGGCACCATCGACATGCGCACCGTGCGCCCGCTCGACTTCGACAAGCCGGTGTACGCGCTCAGCGCGCGTTACCAGCGCAACTCGCTCGGCTCGGCGGCCAACGCCGATGGCGACGGCAACCGCATCAACGCCAGCGCGATCACGCAGATGGCCGGCGGCGACCTCGGCCTGGCGCTGGGCTTCTCGCATTCGGACATTCCGATCCAGGAAGAGCAGACCGGCCTGTACGAGCCGTGGACGCGCACCAATGCGGCGGCCAACATCAACCGCAACGGCGTGCCGGACAACACCTTCGTCACCGACGGCGGCAAGGCGCTGCGCCGCACCGGTTACATCCGCCGCAACGCGGCGATGGCCACCGTGCAGTTCGCGCCGATCAGCGAGTGGACCTCCACGCTGGACATCTTCCACACCTCGGCCGTGCAGGAAGACACCGCGAACCAGTTCGAGGCGAACTTCAACTACAACGGCAATCCCGTCGGGCAGGTGTGGACGCCGAACGTCAACGGCAACGGCACCCTCGTCGGCGGCACGCTGACCAACGCCTACCCGCTCGTGCGCGGCATGTACAACAAGCGCGAAGACACGATCGACGGCGTGGGTTGGGCCAATGCGATCCGCCTCAACGACCGGGTGAACCTGACCACCGACATCAGCTGGTCGAAGTCGCACCGCGACGAGCTGAGCCTGGAAAACAATACGCAGCTGTTGCCGAACCCGTCGTTCGACACGCTGCAGCTGAACTTCCCCGAATCGGGCTTCGCCACGATCCATCCGGGCCGCGATTACTCCGATTCCAACAGCCTGTTCCTCGCCAACACGATCTACGGTTCGGGTTACGGCAAGACGCCGAAGGTCGTCGATGAACTCAAGAGCGCCAAGTTCAACCTGAACTTCGCCTCGCCCTTCCTCGAAAGCATGTTCTCGGATTGGGACGTCGGCGCGAACTACGCCACGCGCGAGAAGGACAAGCGCCAGCCCGAAGGCAACATCAACCTCGGCCCGCAGGGCGTCACCACGATCGCACCGGACCTGCAGTACGGCCTGGTCGACCTGACCTTCGCCGGCGTGGGCTACGTGCCGTCCTGGAACGTGCCGGGCGCCGTGGCGCGCTACATGACCTTCAACCCGGGTGAGGACGCGTCGTACCTGGTCGGCAAGGCCTGGACGATCAACGAAGACATCACCTCCGGTTGGCTGCGCGGCAACATCGACACGACCTGGGGCTCGATCCCGGTGCGCGGCAACGTCGGCATCCAGATGCAGCACACCGACCAGTCGTCGGATTCGTACTACTGGGATCCCTCGCAGCCGGCCGGCCAGAACCGCATCCCGTACGGCAATGGCAAGACCTACACCGACTGGCTGCCGAGTCTGAACCTCGCGTTCTCGTTCTCGCACGACCAGACGCTGCGCTTCGCCGCCGCCCGCCAGGTTGCGCGCGCCCGCCTCGACCAGCTGCGCTCCTCGTTCGAATTCGGCGTCGCCACCGGCGGCCCGGACATCGGCACGGTCGTCGGCTCGGGCGGCAACCCGCTGCTCGATCCGTGGCGCGCGAACGCGTACGACGTCTCCTACGAGAAGTACTTCGACGGCACCAAGGGTTACGTGTCCGCCGCGGCCTTCTACAAGGACCTGGTGACCTACATCTACACCGAGCGTCGCGCGTACGACTTCACGCCCTTCATCACGCCCGACCTCACCCCGCAGCCCACCACGCCGATCGGCAGCTTCACCGCGCCGTACAACGCGAAGGGCGGCTACCTGCAGGGCCTGGAACTGACGGCCTCGCTGCCGCTGGACCTGTTCTGGGACGCGGCCGAAGGCTTCGGCGTCGTCGCCAGCGCGTCATTCTTCGACAGCAACATCTCGATCCCGCCGGATCCGGGCAGCGTGTCGAGCGTGGGTTCGCAGGACATCTCGCTGCCGGGCCTGTCGGACGAGGTGTACAACTTCACGGCGTACTACACGCACGGCGGCTTCGAAGCGCGCATCAACCAGCGCTGGCGTTCGGACTTCATCGGCGAGATCAGCAACTTCGCCGCCGAGCGCACGTTGCGGTTCGTCGAAGGCGAGGACCAGACCGACGCGCAGGTGAGCTACGCGTTCGGCGAGGGTTCGGCACTGAAGGGCTTCACCATGCTCCTGCAGGCCAGCAATCTCACCAACGCGCCGTACCGCACCTACACCACCTCCAAGGACCGCCCGCTCGAGAACATCGAGTGGGGCCGCACCTACCTGCTGGGCGTGAGCTACAAGTTCTGATCCAACGCATCAAACGCGAGACCGTGTGACCCTCCACCCCTGCCGGCCCTCCGGCAGGGGTTTTTTTGGGCGCGCGATGTCGAGGCTCACGGCATCGCGATCGCAACCCCATCGCAGCGGCCCACGACTTCATCCACGACCGCGTTCGCCAGGCCCTGCCCGCGCACGCGTTTCAGGCGCACGCGCAACCATTGGCACGCCTGCGCCTCTTCGTGCGCGTCCTGCCAGCGGTAGATCATCGACGCGCCTGCCAGCTGCACGCGGTACGGCGCACCGAGGGCGGCGCGCAGTTCGGGTTCCTTCATGCCGATGTGGACCGCTTCGATGCGCATGTCACGCTCCCTGTGATGTTGGCGCCAGCCTCGCGCAAACGAAAACGCCGCGGCATCGGTGGATGCCGCGGCGCGCTGTAGGAGTTCGGGAAGACTTACGCGCCTCGCAGGCGCGTGCACTCGGCGGCCAGGCGCCCGATCGTCGTCCAGTCGCGCGCGTCGAGTGCGGCCTTCGGCACCATCCAGGAACCGCCGACGGTCGAAACGTTCGGCAAGGCCAGGTAGGCCGGCGCCTTCGCCGCATCGATGCCGCCGGTCGGGCAGAACTTCACATGGCCGAAGGGCCCGGCGAAGGCCTTCAGGGCCGCGATGCCGCCCGAGGATTCGGCCGCGAAGAACTTGAAGCGCGCATGCCCGAATTCGAGCCCGCGCATCAACTCGCTCGCCGTGGCGATCGCGGGAATGAAGGGAATCGGGGATTGCGCGGCGGCTTCGTACAAGGCATCGGTCGAACCCGGCGCGATCGCGAAACGCGCGCCGACATCCACCATCGCGCGCAGGTCGTCGGCACGCAACACCGTGCCCGCGCCGACGATCGCATCGGGCACTTCACGCGCGATGCGTGCGATGGCTTCCAGCGCGATCGGCGTGCGCAGGGTGATTTCGAGCACCGGCAACCCGTTGTCGACGAGCGCGCGCGCCAGCGGCACGGCATCGTCCAGGTGCGCGATGGTGAGCACGGGCATGACGGGGGCCGCGTCGAGGATCGCGTCGGCCGCGGCCATGCGTTTTTCGTTGGTCCAGTTCATGCGTTGCCTCCCGCCCTCGCCCGCAAAGCGGTCGCCGCGCCGAGCAAGCCCGGCTGCGGATGGGTGATCACGTGGATGGTGATGCCTTCCAGATAGGCGACGAAGCGCCCTTTCGCCAGGAATCGTTCGCGAAAATTGCTGCTGCGCAGGAACGGCACGAAGCGCGGCACCATGCCGCCGGCGATCACCAGCGTGCGCGCGCCATGGATCAGCGCCGCATCGCCCGACACGCTGCCGAGCACGGAACAGAAACGCGCCAACGCACGCCGCGCAGCCATGTCGTGGCCCTCCAGCGCCGCGGCGACGATCACCGCCGGATCGCGCAGGGCCGGCTTGGCGCCGATGTCGTTGGCCATGCCGCGCAACACCGCATCGATTTGCGCCAGGCCCGCCCCGCACAACACGCGCTCGTTCGAACAGCGGCCGTGCAATGCGGTCAGCCAGCGCGCGATCGCCTGCTCTTCGTCGCCGATGGGCGCGAAGGTCACGTGCCCGCCTTCGGTTTCGACCGGATGCCAGCCATGCGCATCGCTTCCGACGAGCAAGGCCACGCCCAGCCCGGTGCCGGGCCCCATCACGGTGACCGGGCCATGCAAGGGGCCCGAGACCGGCCCGTGCAGGGTTTCGCGATCGGCCTGCGTCAGCGCGGGCACGGCCCACGCGATCGCGCCGAAGTCGTTGATGACGCGCAATTCGTCGAACCCGAGCGTGCGCTGCAATGCCGAGCGCGAAAACGACCACGCGCGATTGGTCAGGCGGATCTCGTCGGTGTCGGCGGGGCTCGCGACCGCGAGTGCGCCGCGCTTGGGCGCGACGCCGACCGAGGCGAGGTAATGCTCGATCGCATGCTCCAGGCTCGCGAATTCCGAAGCCTTCAGCGCCTGCATCTCGCGCAGTGCAGGCGTGGGCGCGTCGAGATCGGTCAGCGCGAAGCGTGCGTTGGTGCCGCCGATGTCGGCGACCAGGGCGACCGACGTCATCGCGCGCTCCGGTCTTCATCGAGGAACAAGGCGCTGCCGCCCGACTCCGCCGTACCGACCTGCGCACGCATCATCGCGAACAACTCGCGGCCGAAGCCGACGCGGTTGGCGCGCAGGTCGCCGTGTTGCACTTCGCGTGCGTCCCACTCCGCGGCGGGGACGTCGACATCGATCGTGCCGGCATCGGAATCGATGCGGATGCGGTCGCCGTCGCGCAGTTTCGAGATCGGCCCGCCATCGGCCGCTTCGGGCGTGACGTGGATGGCCGAGAGCACCTTGCCCGATGCGCCCGACATGCGCCCGTCGGTGAGCAAGGCCACGCGCTGCCCGCGATCCTGCATCGCCGCCAGCGTCGGCGTGAGCTTGTGCAACTCGGGCATGCCGTTGGCGCGCGGGCCCTGCCCGCGGATGACGGCGACCAGGTCGCCCTGCAAGGTGCCGGCCTTGAAGGCCACCAACAAATCGTCCTGCGATTCGAAAATGCGCGCCGGCGCTTCGATCTTCCGGTATTCGGGCGAGACCGCGGAAATCTTCACGATTCCGCGCCCGAGGTTGCCCTGCACGCGGCGCAGGCCGCCTTCCTTGTCGAAGGGATCGGCGACCGGGCGCACGACGGTCAGGTCGAGCGAATCCTTCGGGCCTTCGCGCCAGCGCAGCGTCGTGCCATCCAGCCAAGGCTCCATCGCCTGCTGCCGCAGGTCGCCGCCATGCACGCAGGGAATGTCGGCGTGCACCAGGCCGGCGTCGATCAACTCGCGCAGCACGAACCCGATGCCGCCGGCGGCGTGGAAATGATTGATGTCGGCCGCGCCGTTGGGATACGCGCGGACGATCAGCGGCGTGACGCGCGAGAGTTCATCCAGATCGTCCCAATCGATCCGCACACCGGCCGCGCGCGCCATCGCGACCAGATGGATCGCATGGTTGGTCGATCCCCCCGTGGCCGCCAGTGCGACCATCGCGTTGACGATCGCGCGTTCGTCGACGGTCTTGCACAGCGGACGATAGTCGTCGCCGAGCTTCGAAATGCGCAGCGCCTGCTCCGCCGCAGCGACGGTGAGCGCATCGCGCAAGGGCGTGCCGGGATTGACGAACGCGGTGCCCGGCATGTGCAGGCCCATCGCTTCCATCATCGTCTCGTTGGAATTGGCGGTGCCGTAGAACGTGCAGGTGCCCGGCGCGTGGTAGGACGCGGCTTCGGCATCGAGCAACTCTTCGCGCGTGGCCTTGCCTTCCGCATAACGCTGGCGGACCGCGGCCTTTTCCTTGTTGGTCAGCCCCTGCGGCATCGGCCCGGACGGCACGAAGATCGCCGGCAGGTGGCCGAAACTCAGCGCGCCGATCAACAGGCCCGGCACGATCTTGTCGCACACGCCCAGGCACAGCACCGCGTCGAACATGTCGTGCGAGAGGGAGACCGCGGTGGCCATCGCGATGTTGTCGCGCGAGAACAGCGACAACTCCATGCCCGTGCGGCCCTGCGTCACGCCATCGCACATCGCCGGCACGCCGCCGGCGACCTGCGCGCTGCCGCCGGCATTGCGCGCGGCCATGCGGATCAGCGTCGGGTACTGCTCCATCGGCTGGTGCGAGGAGATCACGTCGTTGTAGGCGGTGACGATGCCGATATTGCCGGCGCTGCCGCCGCGCAGGCGCGGCTTGTCGTCGCCGGCGGCCGCGAAGCCGTGCGCGAGATTGCCGCAGCTCAGGCGTTGCCGCGACGGCCCGCCTTCGCGATCGGCCGCGGCCTGCGCCATGCGCGCGAGGTAATCGGCGCGCGTGGTGCGGCTGCGTTCGACGATGCGTTCGGTGACGCGGGCGACGACGGGATGCATCATCAGGGACTCCAATGCGTTTGCACGGTCGCTTGCCCTTCGGCCAGCGCGGCGACCGGATGACGCGCCATGTTGCCGGATGCGCGCGCGGCCTGCAGGACATCGCGCTTGGCCTGGCCGGTGAGCGCCAGGTGCAGCGCGCGCGTGCGCAGCAGGCGCGACAGGGTCAGGCTGATGCGCGGGAAGGGCGCTTCGGGTGGGAGGGGGTGCGGGTCGACGCGTAGGGCGTCGGCTGCGTTGTCGAGGTCGAGCGCCGCGTGCAACTGCGGCGCACCGGGAAACAAGGAGGCAGTGTGCGCGTCCTGGCCCATGCCGAGCACGATCGCATCGAACGCGTCGGGATACGCGGCCAGGCGCGTGCGCGCGTGTGCTTCCGAACGCGCCGGATCGCCATCGGGCGTGGTCAGCGATTCGATGACGACCCCGCGTGCGTCGGCGAAGGCATTGCGCAACTCGGCGACGTTGCACGCCGGATGATCGTGCGGCACGCAGCGTTCGTCGCTCGGCATCAGCACGACGCTCGCCCAATCCAGGGGCATCGATGCGAGCGCGCGATACGCGGGAAACGGCGTGCGACCGCCGGCAAGCGCGAGCACCGCGCGGCCGCGTGCGGCGATCGCATCGCGGCACGCAAGGTGCAGCGTCTGCGCGAGCGCCTTGGCCAGCGCGTCCGGATCGCGGTAATCGTGTTCGACCCAGCCCATCACTCGCGCCAGGTATGTCCGTGGCGTTCGGTCATCGCCACGGCGCTGGCCGGGCCCCAGGTGCCGGCGGGATACGGTTTCGGGGAGATGTCGTTCGTGCGCCAACCGTCGATGACGGCATCGACCCACTCCCACGCCGCTTCGGTTTCGTCGCGGCGCACGAACAGCGTGCCGACGCCTTCGAGCGCGTCGAGATACAGGCGCTCATAGGCAGGACGACGCGAGGCCGCGGCGAATTCCTCGTGCATGTCCAGGTCCAGCGCGACCTGCGACAACTGCAGGCCCGCGCGATCCAGGCCCGGCGTCTTGCTCATCAGGCGCAGCTCGATGCGTTCCTCGGGCTGCAGGCGGATGGTCAGCGCGTTGGGCGCGATCTTCGCGCGCGGATCGAAGATCGAATGCGGCACGGCGCGGAACTGCAGGTGGATCTCGGTGGCGCGGCGCGGCATGCGCTTGCCCGTGCGCAGGTAGAACGGCACGCCGGACCAGCGCCAGTTGTCGATGTGCGCGCGCAATGCGACGAAGGTTTCGGTGCGGCTGGGCCGGCCGAGTTCTTCCGCATAACCCGGCACGACTTTGCCGCCGACGGCGCCGGAGGTGTATTGGCCCGTCACCGTTTCGGTCTGCACCTCGCCCGGCCCGATGCGGCGCAGCGAACGCAGCACCTTGATCTTCTCGTTGCGCACGGCGGTGGGTTCGAAACGCGCCGGCGGCTCCATCGCGGTCAGGCACACCAGTTGCAGCAGGTGGTTCTGCATCATGTCGCGCATCGCGCCACTGGTGTCGTAGTAATCGCCGCGGCCTTCGACGCCGACGGTCTCGGCCACCGTGATCTGCACGTGCTGGATATGGCGCGCATTCCACAGCGGTTCGAACATCGCGTTGCCGAAACGCAACGCGATCAGGTTCTGCACGCCTTCCTTGCCCAGGTAATGGTCGACGCGGAACACGCGGTCCTCGTCGAACACGCGCGCCACGCCGTCGTTGATGTTGGTCGCGCTGGCCAGGTCGGTGCCGATCGGCTTTTCCAGCATCACGCGCGTGCCCGGCCCGGCGAGGCCGAGCGCACCGAGCGCGACGCAGATCGGCACGTAGAAACGCGGCGCGGTGCTGAGGTGATAGAGGATTTCGCCGGTGCGCAGCGACGTGATGCGTTCGCCCAGGCGCTGCATCGATTCGGCGTCGCCGCTGTCGGCCGCGTGATAGGTGATGCGTTCGAGCAGTGTTTCCAGCGAGGCTTCGTTGAGATCGGCTTCCGGCACGTTGCGGCGCACCGCATCGGCGACCTGCGCGCGGAACGTCGCGTCGTCCATCGCGCTGCGCGCGGTGCCGAGGATGCGCAGCTCGGGCGTGAGCAGCCCGGCGTGCTGGAGGCCGTAGAGCGAAGGCAGCAGCATGCGCTGCGCCAGGTCGCCGGAGGCGCCGAAGATCACGAGGAGACAAGCGCAGTTGCCGGGCATGCGACCTGAATGGGGAAGGGGCGAGCCCGAAGCGTAAACCGCATTGGACGTATCTGCGGTGACGGCGGCGGTGATTACGTATGCAAAGGCGCTGCTACGATCCGGCCAGACCCGGGAGACGGACCATGAAACAGACTCTGCGTCGCGCGGCGCTCGCGTTTTCATGCGTTTTCATCGGCCAGGCCGGCGCGGGCGACCCGCACGCCGGCCATGGGGGCACGGCCGACTTCCACGTCCATTGCGCGCCCGGCGTGCGCGCCGACTTCGACCGCGCGCTCACCCTGCTCCACCACATGACCTACCCGCAGGCGCGCAAGGCCTTCGCCGCCATCGCCGGGAAGGACCCCAAATGCGCCATGGCCCACTGGGGCGTGGCGATGACGCACTTCCAGCCGCTATGGCCCACGCGGCCGGACCTGACAGAGCGCAAGCTCGGCTGGGAGGAAGTCGGCAAAGCGCGCGCCCTGGGTTCGGAGGATGCGCGCGAGCGCGAATTCATCGACGCGGCCGCGGCTTTCTTCGAGAAACCCGAGGCCGATGACTACTGGGCGCGCATCCGGCGCTGGTCCGATGCGTCGCAGAAAGTGCACGCGGATTTCCCGAAGGACCACGACGCCAGCGCCTTCGCCGCGCTGGGATTGCTCGCGACCACGCCGCAGGATCGCGCGACGCGCGAGAACGCCGACGCCGCCGCGGCGCTGCTGACGGCCGTGTTGCGCGAAGACCCCGACCACCCCGGCGCGATGCATTACCTCGTGCATGCCGACGACGTGCCCGGTCGCGAACGCGAGTCCGCCGACGTCGTGCATCGCTACGAAACCATCGCCCCCGACAACCCGCACGCGCTGCACATGCCCACGCATGTCTACACGCGCCAGGGGGATTGGGCCGGCGTGGTGCGCGGCAACCTGCGCGCGGCCGATGCGGCGCTTCGGTATCCGGCCGGCGACAAAGGCCAGTACGTGTGGGACGAGTTCCCGCATGCGATCGAATATCTCGTCTACGGCTATCTGCAACAGGGCGATGTCGCCGATGCGAAGAAGCAGCGCGATCGCCTGCTCGCCACGCAACATCTGCAGCCTTCGTTCAAGACCGCGTTCCACCTGGCGTCGGTGCAGGCGCGCATTCCGCTGGAAACGCGCGACTGGGCCGCGGCCGCGAAGCTGCAACCGCGCACGCCGGCGTGGGTGGAATGGGACAAGTACGCGTGGCCGGAAGCCATCGCGCAATTCGCGCACGGCCTGGGTGCGGCGCATACCGGCGCGAAAGCCGATGCGCTCGCGGCGATGGATCGCCTGGGCGTGTTGCAACAGAAGATGGGGGCCGCCGGCGAATCCCTGTTCGAGCGCAACATCCACATGCTGCGGCTGGAACTGGAAAGCGCGATTGCCAACGCCAACGGCCATCCGAAAGAAGCGATCGAAAAACTCGAAGCCGCCGCCGCGCTGGAAGCCTCGACGCCGAAACATGCCGTCACGCCCGGCCCGACGCTCCCCGCACAGGAATTGCTCGGCGATCTGTATCTGCAACTCGGCCAGCGCGCGAATGCGCACGCCGCCTACGCGCGCGCGCTCACGCAATACCCCAAGCGTCGCGCATCGCAACAAGGTGCCGACAAAACGGGTTAACCCGACCGTCGCCCCGCACGCTTTGCGTTGTTGGAACCGCCGGAGATGCATCCGGCTTTCCGACCGTGGAGATCCCCCATGTCCAGAACCCTCCTGGTGCTCGCCCTGTGCACGGCCGCCTGCGCGACCGCCGCGAGCGAAAAGGACAAAAAAGCGGCGCCTTCCGACGACCAACTCATCCACAGCGCCACCAAGGCCGCGCCGGCGAAAGTCGCCGCGGGCGCCAAGGTCATCGTCGTCGACGACAAGGGGGTTGCGCGCACCTTGCGCGAAGGCAGCAACGGATTCACCTGCATGCCCGACAACCCCACCACGCCCGGCCCCGATCCGATGTGCATGGATGCCTCCGCGATGGAGTGGGCGAACGCATGGATGGCGAAGAAGACGCCGACCGCCGGCAAGATCGGGCTGATGTACATGCTCGAAGGCGGGACGGACGCGAGCAACACCGATCCGTATGCGACCGCGCCATCGAAAGCGAACCACTGGGTCCAGACCGGCCCGCACGTGATGGTGGTCGGCGCCTCGCCCGAGTTTTACGCGATGTACCCGGGCAAGGCCGATCCCGACACCGGCGTTCCCTACGTCATGTGGGCCGGCACGCCCTACCAGCACCTGATGATCCCGGTGCACTGAGCGCGCAAAAAAAAGGCCCCCGATCGATAGCTCGGGGGCCCTCCTGCGTTGTCGCCGACGAGTGCGACAGCGTTTGCGTACTTCCTTACTGGAAGTTGTTCGTACCGACCACCACCTGCGCGCCGTTGCGCATCAGCAGGTCGCGCTCGATCTTGCTCGTCCAGCCGGTCTGCGTGAACGGCGTGCGGACCTTGGCGCCCAGGCGGGTGTAGTTCTGGTACGACAGGTTGTTGCTGTGCGAGACGGTCTTGGAGTTGGTGTTGTACACCACGCCGGTCGCCGAGTTCAGGCGGAACGTGCTGTTCTTCACCGTCAGGCCGGTGACGCCGACCGTGCCCATGCCCAGGCTGCCGTTGCGCTCGAAGGTGCAGCCGTCGAACGTGATGTTGGAAGAACGGTTCCAGATGTTGACGCCGTACTTCTTGTTGTCGTTCATGCGGCAGTTCTGGATCAGCACGTTGCTGGCGGTCCAGTCGTTGTCCGGCTCGATGTCGATGCCGCACTCCGGCGCGGTGCCGTTGGTGAAGCTGAACTCCGAGTCGTACGCCTTGACGTTGGTGCAGTTGGTGATCGACAGGCCCTGGCGACGGTTGTTCGTCGAGATGATGTTGGCGATCACCACGTCGCTGGCCGAGCCGCCGATGCAGACGCCGTCGCCGGTGCAGTCGGCGATGCGGGTGTCGCGGATGGTGACGCGAACGCCGCCGAGGCACTGGATGCCGTGGCCCCACTCATGCGTGCCGCCGCCGGCGTAGACGTGCGTGGCGCGGTCGCCGATCAGCTGGCCGCCGGAGATTTCGACGTCGGACTTGTCGTTGATGTAGATGATGTAGTGGCGCGTCAGCGACGAGGTCTTCGCCTTGAGGATCGCGCCCGGCAGCAGCTGGAAGTGCATCTTGCTGCGCAGGTTGATCTTCTTGGAGGTGTCGATCATGTACGTGCCGGCCGGGACCTGCACCGTGCCGCCGGTGGTCGGCAGCGCGTTGATGGCGGCTTGGATGGCGGCGGTGTCGTCCTTCACGCCATTGCCGAGCGCACCGTAATTCTTGACGTTCAACAGCGCCGTGCCGCGGGCGCGCGTCGGCGGGGTCGTCAGCGCGAAGGCCGGCAGGGAAACGCCACCGATCAGCAGCGGGACCGCGCACAGGGCGGAGTTCTTGAGGAAGGTGCGGCGCGCGATGTTGGACTGCAACATTTGGAGAAACCCTCGGGTCTTGGAGAGAAAGCGGTTTCCCGCTCGGCGAGGGCAAATGTAGAGACCGCGTGAATTTTGGCTAGCGCGAAATGCAAAAACTGCGGATTGCGCCGCATGTATGGTTCAGTTTGAAAATCTGAATGCGAAAAAAACGCGCTCAACGCGGTGTTTTCGTGATGTTAGGAAAACCTTAAACCGAGAAGCCGTGCGTGAAACGCGCGAATCATGCGCGCGGCGTGATGTTGGCTTCACGTGAAATCGGCTTCGGGAATTCCGGAAAACCACGCCCTTGCGCCAAATGTGAGGTCCGGCGTAGCGTTACAGGCAACCGGGCAACGCGCCCGCGTCAGGAGGATGCGCCATGGCCGTCTCCGCTTTCGCACAGGGCTCCAACGACCGCGACTTCGCCGCGATCAACATCACCCCGCTCGTCGACGTGCTGCTCGTCCTGCTGATCATCTTCATGGTCGCCGCACCGGCGGTCACCAAGGCCGTGGACTTCACGCTCCCGCATCCCGGCCCGCCCAGCCCAATCAAACCGCAACGTATCGAGATCGGCATCCACGCCGACGGATCGCTCACCTGGAATGGCGCCGTGCAGCCAGTCTCCGGCCTGCGGTCGCTGCTGGAAGTGGAAGCCCAGCGCGATCCCGCGCATCCGCCGATGCTGGTCATCGACGCCAGGGGCGATTCGGATTACGGCCTGGTGACGCGCGTACTGGCGGATGCGAACGCCGCCCAACTCAAGCACATCAGTTTTGTCCAATGAGGGGCGCGCGCGGGCGCCCGCTCAGCCGAGCGGGTGCTCGCGATGCGAGATGCGGTAGCCGACAAGCCCGCAGGCGAGGATCAGGACGTTGCCGGCGAAGTCGAGCAGCATCCACTTCGTAAAGATGGGCTGCACGAAGTAGAAGTACCAATTGAAGACGAAGAACGGGATCGACCCGAGCAACCCGAAGGCGAGGAAGGTCTTCGGCGTGAACTTCGCGAACCAGATGATCGCCCCGCACAGCACCGCCTGCGCCCCGAAGCACGCGATGAACACCGACGAGGCCGGCGTAAGCACCTGGTGCTCGGGGCGGATCGTCAGTTGCTCCACCATCCGCGGCAGCAACATGCACCACGTGCCGAGGACGAGGAAGATCGATGCGAGGAAGCGTTGCAGGGTCTGCGATCGCATGGGGCGCTCCGTTGCCGAGGGCCGCGGGGCACCAATGTAACGCCTTACGGCGGGCAATCCCCCGTTCGCGTGAAATCGAGGTCTTCGAAATCGGAGCTGAAATCGCCTTCCGGATCGACTTTGCGCATGCGCATGTGGCCCTTGTCGAAATCGACCCAGGCTTCCAGATCCATGCGGTCTTCGTCCCAATCGATGCGCCACTGGCCATCGACGGTGACGATGGCACCGGTCATCAGCGGTGATTTCTCCGACGTCCACTGCAAGCGGCCGTTGACCGGACACAGGCGCACCACGCCGAACCACGGATCGCGCCAGGTGCCCATGCGCTGCGCATCGATCGGCGGCTTGAGCACGACGCGCTTCCCGTCGGGCTTGGTGTGGGGCTTGGCCGCGGCCTCGGCTTGTTTCCACTCGGCTTCGATTTCGTCGGCGTAAGGCGCGATCGTCGTGTCGGCGCCGGGCTTGGTGAAGTGCTTGGTCAACACTTCCGACAGCACCGTGCGCGTATCGTCGGCATCCGCGTTGATCATGAAGACGAAGCCGCTGCGCATGTCGGGCAGCAACACCATCGACGAATACATGCCCGACAAGGTGCCGGTATGCGAAACCGTCCACTGCCCGTCCACATCGGCCAGGCGGAAGCCGTACGCATACGCGAGCGCGTGCGTCTTGTCCCACTTCACGCGCCGCGCCGAAATCGGCATCGGCGTGCGCGCCTTCCACATTTCCTTGCGTTGCGCATCGGACAACCACGCCTTGTCCCGTGCATCGGGCGCGAGCCAGGCCTGCATCCAGCGCAACATGTCGTCCAGGCTACAGCGGATGCCGCCGGCGGCGGCCGACGTGATCTCGGGCACCTGCGCGCCATCGACGTTGTCGCCCGGCTTGTAATGCATGCCCTCCCCGCGCGCGTGCGGCTGTGCGACATCGCCCACCGAGTCGCGGTCGAACGCACCGACCTTGCAACGCGTCATCCGCAGGGGGTCGAAAACCTCGCGTTGCACGAGCGTTTCATACGAGGCCCCGCCCGCGGCCGCGGCGACTTCGCCGGCGACGACGTACAACAGGTTGTCGTACGCATACCCCGATCGGAAGCTGTAAGCCGGCTTGATGTATTTCAGCCCGCCGATGATGTCCCCGCGCGTGAAGTGGTTCGGCTCGGGCCACAGCATCAGATCGCCGCCGCCTTCCGGCAGGCCGCTGTTGTGCACGAGCAGATCGCGCACCTGCATGTTCTTCGTGACCCACGGGTCGTACATCGCGAACTGCGGCAGGTACTTGGTGACCGGATCGTCCCAGCGCAACTTGCCCTGGTCGACCAGGCGCGCGAGCACGCTGGCGGTCATCGCCTTGGAGTTCGATGCGATCTTGAAGAGCGACTTCGAGGTCAGTGCGTGGCCGCTGCCGGCCAGCGTTTCGCCGCGCGTGGTCGCGTAGGCGACCTTCCCGCCTTCGATCACGCCGACGGCGATGCCGGGGAGTTTGTAGCGGGCGACCGTGTCGTCGACGATGCGGTCGTACGAAGACGACTGTGCCTGCGCGCCAAAGGCGAGCAGGCACAGGGCCGATGCAAATAATCGCTTCATTGATTCCCCGAAAAAAACGGCGGCCCGGAGGGCGGGCCGCCGGGGGTGCCGACTTTAGAAGTCAAGCGAAACGGTGAGCTGGCTGTAGGCCCGCGACTGGTAGGACGTGCCACGCAGGAACTGATCGGTGTTCAGGTGGTCGATGTCGCCTTCCAGCTGCAGGTCTTCATCGACCTCGGTGACGCGCTGCATGTTGAAGATGTTGTAGATCGAGAACTTCACCCGCAGGTCGGCCGTGCCGAAGGAGTGCTTGTAGGTGATGTCCGCGCCGACATCCGCGGTCCACGGCAGACGGCCGTAGCCGCCGCGGCCGTAATTCACGTACGTGCGGTCGTGCGTGTCCGCGGCACCGCAGTTGGCGACGCAGATATACAGGCTGTGGAATTGCGTGTCGTCGAACGGGTTGGCGACGCCGAAAGCGCTGATCGGGCGGCCGGAACGAGCATCGAGCGCCGCGCCGACTTCCCAGGCATCGTTGATCGCATACGCACCGTGCATCTTGATCTGGTGGCGGCGATCGTTGGGCAGGTAGCCCTCGGCGTTGTAGTTCACCCACGGGTTGTCGAAGGCTTCGGTGCGGCCCGAATCGGAGAAGTTCGTATCCGAGTTCACCGGGCCTTCGGCGTTGCCCTGGCTGTAGGCCAGCGTGTAGGACGCGTTGAACGACCAACGGTTGTCCCACGCACGATCCAGGACGAATTCCAGCGCCTTGTAGTCGCGCTTGGGCTTGACCCAGCCGGTGGTGCCGACGAAGTCGCCGTTCACGTCGTACAGCGCCCAACCGGTGCGCGCGGTATCGATGTTGATCCAGTTGTCGTTCTCGCCGTCGCAGTCGGTGTCGCCGTAGACGGTCGCGACTTCGCCCGGGTTGGCCATCATGAAGAAGTCGGTTTCGCAGAAGCCGTTGTAGGTCACTTCCATGTCGTCGATGGCGTTGTGCAGCTTGCGATAGATGCTGCGCACGCCCCACGACCACGACGGCGTGAGTTGCTGCTGGAAGCCCAGGATGAACTCGTCCTGGTACACCGGATCCATGTCGGCGTCGACTTCACCGCGCACGTCGGGCACGGTGCCGTCGCCCTGCGAGACATCCACGTCGCCGATCTGCTGGCCGAGGATCGGCACGCCGTTGGCGTCGTACTGCTCGTTGAAGACGTAGAACGTGCGGCGATCGAGGAAGGGACCTGCCTGCTTGATGTTGATGACGTTGGCCACGGGCAGGAAGTAACGGCCGACATTGCCGTACAGCTTCATGCTGGAGTCGCCGTTGATGTCCCAGGAGAAGCCCAGGCGCGGCGCCCACATCGAGTCCATCTTGATGTAGCTCTCGCCCTGCCCGTTCTTGTTGTCGAACTCTTCGTTGCGCACGCCGATGTTCAACATCCAGTCGTCGGCGATCTGCCAGTTGTCCTCGATGTAGTACGCCGAGTTGGTGGTCTCGAAGGTGCCGTTGTTGCGCACTTCGCGCGTGCGCACGTAGGCGGTCGTGCCCGGGGGCACCGGGACGCCGTTGACGATCGAGCCGGCGTTGCGGATCTCGTAACGCAGGCCCTCGCCCGGATAGCGGCTGTTGTAGTCGCTGGTGTTGGATTCGTGGTCGTAGCCGAAACGCAGCAGGTGCTTGCCCAGCGTCCATTCGAAGTCGATGCGGGCCTGCTCGCGGTCGTCTTCGCGCGTGACGATGGACGTATTGCTCGTACACCCGATGAAGTCGTCGCTGACGCGGCGGTCCTGCACGAGCTGGCAGGAATCATCCGCCAGGCTGTGCACGTCGGTCGAACGCTGGTTCTCGCCGTACATCGCCTTCATCGAGAAGGCGTCGGTGAGATAACCGGTATACGAGAGCGCCCAGTTGTCGCCGCCGGTGTCGTTGAACGTCGTATTGGTGTACTGGCGCGCACCATTCAGATCGCCCTTGGGCACGATCTTGAATTCGTCCGTCGTCAGCTTGTCGTTGTCGGAGAAGGCGAGGAATTCGAGCAGGTGGTCGTCGGTGATCTGCCAATCCAGCTTGGTGCCCCAGAAGCCGCTGTTCGACCGGCCATCGAAGTAGGACGAGTAGCCGTCATCCGAATTGCGCGGCTCGTAGTCGCGCCCTTCGTACATGGCGTAGAAGAACAGCTTGTCCTTGACGATCGGGCCCGACGCATAGAGGTTGAGGCTCGCGCGGTCGTAATCATCGAATTGCGAGATGCGGCCTTCCTGGTTCTTCTGCGTGAACTGCAGCCATTCGGGCTCCCACACCAACTCGGCGCCGTACTTGAAGTCGTTGGTACCCGACTTGGTCACCGCGTTGATCACGCCGCCGGTGGTGCGGCCGAATTCGACCGAATAGCCACCCGTCTTGACCTGGAATTCCTGGTAGAACGAGTACGGCACGTTGGAGTTGCCGACGCGGTTGTAGAAGTCGGTGACGTTCAGGCCGTTGATGTACACGGCGTTTTCCGCGACCGACGAACCACCGAAGGACACGCCGCCGAATTCGCCCTTCACCACGCCGGGCGCCAACTGCGCGACCGCCAGCGCATCGCGCTCGATCGGCAGGCGCAGCAATTGTTCTGCGGTGATGTTGGTGGCCGACTCGGTGGAGGTCACGTCGATCGGCGAGATCGACGAGCCCTGCACTTCAACGGTTTCCAGTTCGGCCGACGCGCCCGCCAGGTTCTGCGTGGTCGCGTTGCCCAGGCTGATGGTGACCGTGACCGGGCTGCCGATCGCCTGGCCGTTCTGCCGGACTTCGACGGTGTACGAACCCACCGGCAGGTACGGGAAGCGGTAGTTGCCCTGCGAATCGGCCGTCACCGTGCGCTCGAAACCCGTCTCCGGGTTCTTGACCGTGATCGTCGCGCCGGCGGCCGAATGGCCGACCAGCGAACCATCGGTATTCGCCGCAAACGCCGGCAAGGCGAGCGGCGCGGTCAACGCCATCCCCAGGGCGAGCCAGAGCGACGTGCGATGCATCGTGTTCTTCCTGGTGCTCTTCATGCCACTCATGCCCCCTCCGGCGGTGTGGTTGGAACGACGTTCCATTCGAAGTCGTAATCGAATTGGTCGAAGTACAGGTTTCCGCCCCGCCACTCCGCTTCCCCGCGCTGCGAGTCCACGTTGTCGGAACGGAAATGCGTCTTGTGCGGCACGAAGTCGACGCCCCATGCATCGTTGAAAGCGATGCGCCAGCCGTCGAGCCCGCCCAGGTAGAACCACTCCGTGGCCGGGTCGCCCTTCAGGCGGCCGAAGGTCACGTCCATCGGCACCCATCCATAGGGTGCGAGGTACACCTGGCCCCAGTCGTGCAGGTTCCAGTAATCGGTCGGCGAGAACATCATTCCCGACTGCCAGCGCGCGGGAATGCCGTTCAGACGCAGCAGCGTGATCATCAGCAGCGTCTGCTGGCCGCAGTCGCCGTGGTGCGCGTGCAAGGCGTAATCGCCGATGTTGGGGATCGTCGAATACTCGCGGGCGCCCGCCCACGGGTATTTGTCGTCGACCAGGGCGAAGAGCTTGCGCGTGATTTCGTAGGGATTCTTTTCGTCGCCGACGGTCTGCTTCGACAAAGCCCGCATCGCATCGGTGAATTGCACGTGCGGCAATTCCTGCGACAGATACGGCGCCAGGTCGCGCTTTGCCTTCTCGCTCAGCGGCACGACCTTCGACGCATCGATCTGGTGCGATTGCGCGGAGATCGTCACTTCATAGGTGACGTCGAACTTGGTCGGCTTGCCCTTCTCGGCCTTGCCCTGCAGGTGCATCGTGCGCATCAGCGCCGATTCGGGCGCGAGATCGCCCCTGGCCGGCATGCTGCCGACCAATTTGATGTCGTCCTGCTGGCCCACGATGTGGCGCGGGAACGGAATCCACGCATCGATCGTTTCGCCCGCGGGCACGGCATCGGCGTTGACCGTGAGCGTCTGCGTGATGCGGAAGCGTTGCGGCAACACGCTGGACTTGCCACTGGCGATCGCGGCGGCGCGCGCTTGCTGGTGGTGCGGATTGAGCGATTCCAGCGGGCTTTCGGTGTATTTCGGCGGCTCCGTACGACGGGCGAGCGCCTCGGGGTTCAAACGCCACAAATTGCTGACCGAGCGCTGGAAGTAGCGCTTCTGCCCGTCGATGGTCATGTGCTCGAGCGTGTTGTCGGCTTCCCATCGCGCGAACTCATCGTCGCGCAGGTCGGGGACCTGCTTCCTGATGTCCGCGCGGACCTTGGCTTCATCGTGCGGGAAGTCCAGGCGGATGCGGCGCATGCGCTCGCGTTCGAAGGCCAGGGCGCGGGCGGTGTCGGCGGAGACGTTCTTCCGTGCGAGCGCGGCGTCGATGGCGGCGTTGGCGGCCTTGAAGTCGCCGCGGTCGATCATCGCGACGATGTCGGGCGGCGCCGGCGGCGGGTCGAAGGCGAAGGCGGCGCCGGCGGCGAGCACGGCGGACAATGCGAGGGACAGCAGCGGCGTTCCCCTGCGCCATCGCGCGGAACGGGATGCGGACATCCGGTGGCGACCGATCGTGTCCAAGCGCACTGAACCCCTGCATGTGGGAGCTGCGGAGCGTTGTGTAGCACCAATATGACAGTCGGTCAATAAATTATTCTTCCTTTCCGACGATCGATGAATATATATTCCAGCCGGCTCCCCACCCGGGAGCGACGGGGGACCCGATGATCCAGACGGTGTGGCCCTACCTCGCGCTCATGCTCCTGATCGCGGGGGTGTTCCCGATGCTCGAACGCCGCACGCAGTGGCGCGTGTTCTCGGTGATGCCGCCCATCGTCATGGTGTATCTGCTGGTCACCGGCCTGTCCGTCGCCGGTGCATGGAAGATCGACGGCGACATCCAGGCTGCGCAGAAGACTTTGATCGCGCAGATCCTGCCGGCGATGTTGTTCCTGCTGATGATCCACTGCGACCTGCGCCACATCTTCCGACTGGGCCCGCGCGTGCTTGCGGTGTTCTTCAGCACGACGCTGTGCTTGTTCGTCGCCTTCGTCTCGACGTATTTCCTGTTCCGCTACGCGTTGCCGCCGAATACCGCATGGCAGCCGCTCGCCGCGTTGTCCGGCAGTTGGGTCGGCGGTTCGGCGAACCTGGTCGCCGTCGCGCAGGGCGCGGGGCTGTCGGAACAATCCAAGGGACTCGCGCTGCTCACCGATGCGCTCTGCTATTCGGTGTGGGTGGCGGTGTTGTTCTCGGTCGGTCGCCTCGCGCCGGTCTTCGATCGTTGGACGCGCGCCAAGCCCAGCACCGACATCATCGCGACCGTGCCCGAGACCGCAGGCCCGATCACGACCGACGCGGTGTTGCTCTGGCTGGGCCTGGCACTCGGCGCAGGCGTGATTTCGCGCGCACTGACGGAATTGCTGCCCGAATCGGCCTACGTCAGCGCGACCTCCTACACGATCATGATCGCGACCGGGCTGGGCCTGGTCGTCGCGCACACGCCGCTCGCGCGCTTCCCAGGCTCGTCGAAGATCGCCAGCGCGCTGCTCATCTTCATCGTCGCGATCCTCGCCTCGCAGAGTAATTTCGAAGGCATCGCATCGGCGCCCTGGTACATCGCCTGCGGCCTGTCGATCCTGATCATCCACGCGGTCCTGCTGGCGCTGCTGGCCAAGCTCTTCCGTTTCGACCTGTACCTGTGCGGCATTTCCTCGCTCGCCCACGTCGGCGGCGTGGCGGCCACGCCCGTACTCGCTGCGTCGTATTCCCCTGCCCTCGTCCCCGTGGGCATCCTGCTGGCGTTGCTCGGCTACATCCTCGGCACGGGCTTCGGCCTGCTCATGGCGCAAGTGCTGGCGCAGTTGCAGCCCTAGGAGATCCAGATGCGCATTCGTCCCGCCCATTCCCTGATCGCCGCCGCGCTCTTGCTCGCGCTGGCGCCGGCCTTCGCGCGCGAACCCACGCAGCTCGTGCGTCCGCCCAGCGGTGTCGTCGGCGTGGAAGACGCGCAACTGGATCCGAACTTCTGGATCGGCAAGCTCGGTGCCGATGCGAACCGCGTGTTGCTCGACAAGGCCGCGATCGACGCGGCCAACACCGCGATGCGCGCGCAGGATCCGACCCTCCACGATCTGTCCGCCCTGCCCGCTTCGATCACCGCGCAGCAGGCGCGCGAGTGGATCCAGGACATGTCCGAGCGTCCGACGCGCACGCTGTACGACGAAAAGCACCAGGTGGTTCCCGCGGCGACGCTCGATGGCCTGATCGATGCACTCGCGCTCGATAAGCTCCCCGCGTCGACGCCGACCCGCTTCGCGCTGGTCGTCGATCGCGCCGCGCTGCGCACCTTCCCGACGATGTTGCGCGTGTTCTCCAGCGATGACGACACCGACATCGATCGCTTCCAGGAAAGCGCACTGTTCCCCGGCACGCCGGTGGCGATCGTGCACGAGAGCCGCGATGGGCAATGGGCCTTCGTGGTCAGCCCGCGGTATCGCGCCTGGGTCGAAAAGAAACACCTTGCGACAGGCGCGCGCGATGTCGTCCTCGGCTTCCCGCAGCGCACGCCCTTCCGTGTCGTCACCGGCGCGAAGGTGCGGACGGTGTATTCGCCCGAGTTGCCGCAAGGCTCCGAGCTTTCGCTGGACATGAGCACGCGCCTGCCGCTCGCGAACGCCGCGCCCGACCAGATCGTCAACGGCCAGCATCCGTATTCGTCGTGGATCGTCGACCTGCCGGTGCGCGAAGCCGATGGCGCGCTGCGCATCGCACCGACGCTGCTGCAAAAGAACACCGACACGCAGGGCGACTACCTGCCGCTCACCCACGCCAATATCCTGCGCCAGTCCTTCAAGTTCCTCGGCGAGCGCTACGGCTGGGGCCACGATTACGACGCGCGCGACTGCAGCGGCTTCGTCTCCGACGTCTACGCCAGCATGGGCATCCTGATGCCGCGCAACACGCGCGATCAATCCAAGAGCCCGTCCCTGCACAAGACCCTGTTCGACGAGAACAGCACGCGCGAGCAGCGCGAGGCGACGATCAAGGACCTGCAGACCGGCGACCTGGTCTACATCCCCGGCCACGTGATGATGGTGATCGGCTGGATCGGCGACCAGCCCTACGTCATCCACGACACCAACGGCGGCACGATGCGCGCCGCCGACGGCAAGCTGCGTTCGCTGCACCTCAACGGCGTCTCGGTGACGCCGCTGCTGCCGCTGATGTGGGATGAAACGCACCGCTACGTGGACCGCATGACCAGCGTCGTCCGCGTCGCCACCTCGCACTGACATCTCCGGGGACCGACTCGCATGAAGATCACCCGCATCGAATTCGGCATGCTGCGCGTGCCGCTGAAGACGCCCTTCAAGACCGCGCTGCGCACGGTGGACAAGGTCGAGGACGTCATCGTCAAGATGCACACCGACACCGGCCATGTCGGCTACGGCGAGGCGCCGGCCACGGCGGTCATCACCGGCGACACGCACGGCTCGATCATCGAGGCGATCTCGCATTACATCGCGCCGCGCCTGATCGGCCAGGAGGTCGGCGACCTCAACCGGCTCACGCGCCTGGTGCAGACCTCGATGGAACGCAACACCAGCGCCAAGGCGGCGGTGGAGATCGCGTTGTACGACCTGTTCGCGCAATCCTTCGACGCACCGCTGTACAAGGTGCTCGGCGGCGGCGATCCGGTGATCACCACCGACATCACCATCAGCGTCGACACCATCGACAAGATGGTCGCCGACTCGCTGGCGGCCGTCGAACGCGGTTTCGATTCGCTGAAGATCAAGGTCGGCAAGGAAATCGGCGTGGACATCGAACGCGCCAAGGCGATTTACGCCGCCGTCGAAAACCGCGCCCTGCTCCGCCTGGACGCCAACCAGGGCTGGACGGCCAAGCAGGCCGTGCACGCGATCAGCGCGATGGAAGACGCCGGCATCATCCTGGAACTGGTCGAGCAACCGGTGAAGGCCGCCGACCTGGAAGGCATGCGCTACGTCACCGAACGCGTGCGCACGCCGATCATGGCCGACGAAAGCGTGTTCGGCCCCGCGCAGGTGATCGATTTGATCCGCATGCACGCGGCCGACATCGTCAACATCAAGTTGATGAAGACCGGCGGCCTCTCCAACGCCATCCGCATCGCCGACATCGCCGCGCTGCACGGCATCGAGTGCATGATCGGCTGCATGCTCGAATCCTCCATCAGCGTCGCCGCGGCCGCGCACCTGGCCGTCGCCAAGTCCGATGCGATCACCAAGGTCGACCTCGATGGCCCGTCGCTGAGCCAGTTCAACCCCGTCGACGGCGGCGTGATCTTCAACGAGTCGGAGATCACGATCACCGACGCACCGGGCCTGGGCATCAAGTCGATCCGCGGCCTCGAACCCATTGCCAGCTGACATGAAGCCGTTGCCCAAGATCCGCGCCGAACGCGAGCAGATGTCCGCGATCGAGCGGCGCATCGCCGATTTCATCCTGGAGAACGCGCAGCTGCTGCGCGACTACTCCTCGCAGCAACTCGCCGCGGCGTTGGGCATCAGCCAGTCCAGCGTGGTGAAGTTCAGCCAGAAGCTCGGTTATCGCGGCTACCCGGACCTGAAGTACTCGATCGCCGAAGCGATGACGCCCGAGCCCGGCGCGGCCGGTGTGCCGGCGGCGGCGGAAGTCCCGGAGCTGATTTCGGGCGATCTGTGGCGCCGCAAGAGCGAAGCCGAAGCCGAAACGCGCGCGATCAACCCGCCTTCGGCCCTGGAGTACGTCGCCTCCATCCTCGGCCGCGCCAACCGCGTGCTGCTGATCGGCGCGGCCGAAGACAGCACGACCGCGCGCGCCTTCGCCTATCGCCTGGCGATGCTCGGCATCGCGAGCGTGCACCATTTCGACTATGCGCACCTGGGCGCGAGCATCGCCGCCTGCCGCGCCGGCGACGTGCTGCTGGCCATCAGCGAATACGGCAAGCAACCGGCGCTGTGCCAACTGGCGCGCAGCATGCGCGAACGCCAGGGCAAGGTGGTCGCGATCACGCGGCATTCGTCCAATGCCTTGCGTGCGCACGCGGACATCGCCTTGCTGGTGAGCGGCCAGGACGATCGTCCGCACGTGGCGCCGCTGTTGTACCAGGCGGGTGTGCAGCACCTGCTGGATCGCCTGTTCGTCCTGATGTGCGAAGGGCGCGGGGACCGGCTTGCGACGCTGCAGGCGAACCAGGAACGGATCCGCCTGTTGCCGGAAGGGTGAGCGCGACGCAACGCGTCGCTCAGTGCGCGGGATACAGCAGCGTCAACGTGGCCCGCACGCCCCAGTCCGGGCCGCCTTCGGGCGTTTCGAAGAAATACTTCGCACCGATCTGCCAGCTCAACAACTGCGAACCGGCCTTGGTCACCTTGCTGTAGCCGACGTTGAACGGCACGGTCCACTGCGCGTGCTTCCAGTCGTAGGTGGATTCGAAATTGAACGACAGCGTGCGTCCCTGGCCGAGCGCCTTCGACAGGAATGGCTGCAGGAAGGTCGAACTGATGTCCTGCCGATCGTCCTGGCCGGCCACCGACCAGATGTGGTTCACCAGCGCGCCGTAGGACCATCCGTGCTCTTGCTTGAGAACGACAGCGGTCGGGCCGATGCCCCACTTCTCCGTGCCGAGCAGATCGTCGGTCGCGGTCGGGATCAGGAACGCGGGCCCCACGCCGATCACCCAGCCATTGGATGTCGGCTGCTTCGGGGTGAAGAACAGACTCTGCGTGATGTCGCCGAGGCCGAATTCGTCGCCCGATCCCGGCGGCACGTCATGCTGGTCAACCACCGGCAGGATCGTGCGCGAAATCATGTTCCAGTGATCGGAAATCGAAATCGGCACGACGGGCTGCACGTTGATGTACGTGCGCCTGCCGCCGTCGGCGTAGCCGTCGTCGTCATTGAACTGGAACGGCACGCTGATCAGGTCGGAAACCGGGTTGGAGAGCTTCTTCGCCAACTCGTCGGCATCCTGGCCGTGCGCCGCGAAGGGCACGGCCAGGAGCAGGCAACACGCCTGGCGCGCGTGGGTCACGAGGATCCTTGCGGCACTTCCGTCATCTTCTGCTGCGCCTGTTCCAGGTTGAAGCTGCCCGGCAATTGCGCGGGCGGGAACTCGCGGAACGTGGACAGGAACGCCGCCGCTGCCGCCTGCGCGCCGTAGATCCAGTACACGTGGTGGATGACCCAATCCCAGTACGTGTTCGACGTGACGTCGGCACGCTCGTAGGGATCGGTGCGCAGGTTGAACATCTTCGGCATGCGCAGCACGGTGAAGGGCTCGGCCCACACTTGCATCGTGCCCTTGCAACGCTGTTCCATGAAGACGATCTTCCAGTTGTTCCAGCGAATGCCGAGCACGTCGCCATCGTCGCTGAAGTAGAAGAACCATTTGCGCGGCCCTTCCTTGGTTTCGCCGGTCAGGTGCGGCAGGAAGTTGAACCCGTCGATGTGGTTCTTGTACTTGCGTCCGTTGACGGTGGTGCCCTTCTTCAGGCGATCCATGCACGTCGTGTCGCCCGCGGCGGCCAACAGCGTGGGGAGCCAGTCGTGGTGCTGGATGATTTCGTTGGACACCGTTCCCGCGGGAATGTGGCCCGGCCAGCGGATCATCTCCGGAATGCGGAACGCGCCTTCCCAGTTCGTGTTCTTCTCGCTGCGGAACGGCGTCATGCCCGCGTCCGGCCAACTGTTCATGTGCGGCCCGTTGTCGGTCGAATAGACCACGATGGTGTCGTCGGCGAGCCCGAGGTCGTCGAGCAGGTCGAGCATCTGCCCGACGTTCTTGTCGTGGTCGACCATCGTGTCGTGGTACGCCGATTGATCGTCGCCGGCCTGGCCCAGGCTCTTCTTCTTGGTGTGCGTGATGAAGTGCATGTGCGTGGTGTTGAGCCACACGAAGAAGGGCGTGTCCTTCTTGGCGCTGCGCTTGATGAAGTCGGAGGCGGCGGCGACGAATTCGTCGTCGCAGGTTTCCATGCGCTTGGTGTTGAGCGGACCGGTGTCCTCGATCTTCTGCTTGCCCACGCGGCCCCAGCGCGGATCGGTCGTCTTGTCGTCCTTGTCGCTCGCCCAGCTGTGGATCACGCCGCGCGGCCCGAACTTCGCAAGATAGCGGGGATCCTTGGGATACCCCTCCATCTCCGGCTCTTCCTGCGCGTTGAGGTGGTAGAGGTTGCCGAAGAACTCGTCGAAGCCATGCAGCGTGGGCAGGTGCTTGTTGAGATCGCCCAGATGATTTTTCCCGAACTGCCCGGTGTTGTAGCCCTGGTCCTTCAGCAAGGAGGCGATGGTGACGATCGATTCCATCATGCCCTGCGCCGCGCCGGGAATGCCCACCTTCGACAGCCCCGTGCGATGCACGCTCTGCCCGGTGATGAACGACGAACGCCCCGCCGTGCAGCTCTGTTCGCCGTAGGAGTCGGTGAAGCGCATGCCTTCATTGGCGATGCGGTCGATGTTGGGCGTCTGGTATCCCATCAGGCCGTGCGTGTAACAGCTCAGGTTGGCGATCCCGATGTCGTCGCCCCAGATCACCAGGATGTTGGGCTTGCGGCCGGTGCTGCTGCCGCCCTTTTTCGTCTTCGGTGGGGATGCGGTCTTGGTCTTGGCCATGCGCGCGACTCCGATCGTGGGTCACCCATCATCGGGAACACGACGGCTGCGCAGCTACGCAATAACTACCGGGGCCGCTTCAGTATTTCTACTGCACCGCGGTGTCACGCAGATCGTTGCAGAATGCGCACTCATGCCCCGGAGCCCCCCATGACCACCAAAGCCTTTGGCGCTCGCGCCGCCGACAAGCCGCTGGAACCGATGGACATCACGCGTCGCACGCCCGGGCCGCGCGACGTGCAGGTCGAAATCCGCTACTGCGGCGTGTGTCATTCGGACTTGCATACCGTGCGTTCGGAATGGGGCGGCACGAAATACCCGTGCGTGCCGGGCCACGAGATCGTCGGCCAGGTCAGCGCCGTGGGCGGGAAGGTCACCAAGTTCAAGGTGGGCGAAACCGTCGGCGTCGGCTGCCTGGTCGACAGCTGCCGCACCTGCGCGTCGTGCAAGGAAGGCCTGGAACAGTATTGCGAGGTGGGCTTCATCGGCACCTACAACGGGCCGACCAAGGATCCGCCGGGCCACACCTTCGGCGGTTACACGCAGCGCATCGTCGTCGACGAGGACTTCGTGCTGAAGATCCGCCACCCCGAAGAACAGCTCGCGGCGGTCGCGCCGCTGTTGTGCGCGGGCATCACCACGTATTCGCCGTTGCGCCACTGGAAGGCCGGGCCGGGGAAGAAAGTGGGCGTCGTCGGTATCGGCGGCCTCGGGCACGTGGCCATCAAGATCGCGCATGCGATGGGCGCGCATGTGGTTGCATTCACCAGCTCGGAAGGCAAGCGGCAGGACGCACTCGACCTGGGCGCCGACGAGGTGGTGATCTCGCGCGACCAGGACCAGATGAGCGCGCACGCCAGCAGCTTCGACCTTATCCTCGACACGGTGGCCGCCAGCCACAACCTGGATGCCTACACCGCGATGCTCAAGCGCGATGGCACCTTGTGCCTGCTCGGCGCCCCCGAACATCCGCACCCCAGCCCCACCGCCGCCGTGCTGATCTTCGGCCGCAAGTCCATCGCCGGCTCGCTGATCGGCGGCATGCCCGAGACGCAGGAGATGCTCGACTTCTGCGCCGAACACGGCATCGTCTGCGACATCGAGATGATCCCCATCCAGGACATCGATCGCGCGTACGAACGCATGATCCGCAGCGACGTCAAATACCGCTTCGTCATCGACTCCAAATCCCTGGCTTGACGTCGAGATCACATCGATGAATTGGCGCATGTGAGGTCGTTGCGCGGAAACGACCTCACATGCAGCGCCGCTGCGTTTCCTTCGAACAGTGGATGTCGGAGGAACGCCGATGCAACGCATACCCGTCAGGCTGTTGTGGACCGGTGGATGGGATTCCACCTTCCAGTTGCTGCGCCTGTTGCTGGTGCACGGCGTCGCAGTCGAACCGCTTTACCTGCTCGACCACTCGCGCGGCTCGCTCGAAGTGGAATTGCGCACGATGGACCGCCTGCGCGAAACCCTGGGGCACGACTACCCGCAGACGCGCACGCTGTTGCTGCCCACGCAATTCCATGACATCACCGATCTCGCGCCCGATGCCGAAATCGAACACGCCTTCCACCGCATCCTGCGCACCAACGCCATCGGTTCGCAGTATCCGTGGATCGCGCGCTTCCTCCGGCAGAACGACTTGCGCGAAGTGGAGATGGGCTCGGAGTTCACGCACCACGGCGCGAGCCTGCTGCTGATCGACCGCGTCGAGCCGTACATGGCCCGGCAAGGCTATGTCACCTTCCGCCTGTCGCCCGAAGTGCGGAACTCCGACCTCGGCCTGTTGTTCGGGCGCCTGTGCTTCCCGCTCGCGCAAACCGACAAGCACGCGATGAAGAAGGAAGCCGACTTGCGCGGATGGATTCCGCTGCTCGCGATGACGTGGTTCTGCCACAAGCCGCTCGCCGGGCAACCGTGCGGCATGTGCAATCCCTGCCAGGGCGTGATGACCGACGGTTTCGGCTGGCGCATTCCGCCCAGCCGGCGCGCACTCGGCCACGTGCATCGCGCGACCCTGGGCCCGATGAAAAAAACCGCCAAGCGCATCGTGCAGAAATTCCGCGGCGCGTACCTGACGCCCTCCGCCTCGAGCCACTGAGTTCCCCGACCGCCCGTCGGAACGTTCAACCGAATGGTTGACAGTCATCCGATGCGGGCGGATATTCAACCACATGGTTGAACAACCCCTCGACGCCGTTTTCCACGCCCTCGCCGATGGCACGCGCCGCGCGATGCTCGAACGCCTTGCACAAGGGCCGCACAGCGTCGGCGAACTCGCCGCGCCTTTCGAGATGTCGCTGGCCGCGGCGTCCAAACACATCCAGGTGCTCGAACGCGCGGGCCTCGTGCGCCGCGAGATCGAGGGCCGCTCGCACAAGTGTTCGCTGCAGGCCGCGCCCATGCACGCAGGCGCCGAATGGCTGCGGCATTACGAACGCTTCTGGAACCAGCGCCTCGACGCGCTGGAACGTCTGCTCAAGCAGGATTCGAAAAAGAGGAAAGCCAAATGAACTCCCCCTACGCCGTTCCGCTTTCGTCCGACACCGTGCGCATCGAGCGCACCCTCCCCGGCCCCATCGACCGTGTGTGGCAATACCTGGTGGATTCCGATCTGCGCGCGCAATGGTTCGCCGCGGGCGAGATCGAACCGCGCGTCGGCGGTCGCGTCGAGCACGTGTGGCACAACAACGCGCTGACGCAGAACGATGATCCCGCACCGCCGAAGTACGCAAAGATCGCCGAGGAAGCGCGCATGCAGGGCCGCGTGACCGCATTCGATCCGCCGCACGCGCTCGCCTACATCTGGGGCGAAGACGCGAGCTCATCTTCGGAAGTGCGTTACGAACTCACGCCGCAAGGCAAGGACGTCCACCTCGTGCTGACCCACCGCCGCCTGTCGGCCGAACAGATGACCAGCGTCGCCGCCGGTTGGCACACGCACCTGGACATCCTGCGCGCCCGCCTCGACGATACGCAGCCCGAAGGCTTCTGGCGCCAGCACACGCGGCTGGAGCGCGAGTACGTGCAGCGCTTGCAGGGCGCGTGAGGAATCAGCGAAACGATTCGAACAATGCGTTGAGATCGTCGTAAGGCATCGCGCGGTCGAAGGGCCGCGTGATGTCGCCTTCCAGGAACGCGCGCGTCGCCTGCAGCCCCGCGGCGAAGGCGTGCTGGAACAAACCGATGCCCGCGCTCACGCGGCGCACGCCGGCCTTCTGCAGCTGATCCAGCGGCGGCAGGCCGGGCACGGTCATGACATTCAAAGGCAAGGGCGTGGCGGACGCGACGGCGGCGATGTCGGGCAGCGCGCTCAGGCCCGGCACGAACACACCGTTCGCACCTGCTTTCTCGAATTGCGCGAGGCGCTCGTTCGTCATTGCGACCGCGGCCTCCCCTTTCGCCATGCCGCGCAGATAGATATCGGTACGCGCATTGATGAACAAGGGCGTATCGCCGAGGTGCGCGCGGATCGCATGGATCTTGTCGACCATGACGTCCGCAGGCTTGCCGGCGTCTTCGAGGTTGATGCCGACGACGCCGAGGTCGACGAGTTCGCGCACGAGCTTCGCCACGCGTTGCGGATCGTCGCTGTAGCCATCCTCGAGATCGATGCTGACCGGCACGCGCGCGACGCGCAGGATCTCGCGCACTTTGGCCAGCAGCGCATCGTGTTCGAGCGGACCGCCGTCGGCGTAGCCGCACGCCCATGCGAGCGCGGCGCTGCTGGTGCCGATGGCCGGCGCACCGGCGTGCTGCCACAAGGCGGTACTCGCGGCATCCCAGGCGTTGGCGATCAGCAGCGGTTTGTCGCCGTGGTGCAGGGCAAGGAATCGGGCATGCATGGGGGTGCGTCCTCGACGGTCGGGGCGGTGATCAGGCGAACAGATCGGCAGGCATCGGAGTTTGCGGCAATGCCCCTTCCAGTGCGAGCAGGAAACGCTTGGTCGGGAGGCCGCCGCCGAAGCCGGTCATGCTGCCGTCGGCGCCGATCACGCGATGGCACGGCAGGACGATGGGAATCGGATTGCGGCCATTGGCGGCGCCCACGGCGCGTACGGCGCTCGGCCTGCCGATGCGCGCGGCCAGCTGCGCGTAGCTGATCGTTTCGCCGTACGCGATGTCGGCGAGCGCATGCCAGACCGTGCGCTGGAAATCGGTACCTTCGGGCGCGAGTGGCAGGTCGAAGGACTGACGCACGCCCGCGAAGTATTCGTCGAGTTGCGTCGCGACCGCATCGAGCAAGGGATGCGAGCCCGCACGCCATCGCACGTCGCGCACGACCGCATGGCGCGGCGCGTGGAATTCGATCGCATGCACGCCCCCGTCGGAGGCGGCGATGGCCAGCGGGCCCACGGGACTTTCGTGCACGCGATGGAAGATGACGGTGCTCATGCGGCGGCATTCCACAAATGCAACACCGCATAGGCGCGCCACGGCCGCCAGGCTTCGGCGTGCGCGCGCAAGGCGCGGGCGGTCAGGCGCGTGCCATCGACGGGCAAGGTCTTCTGCAGCACGAGGTCCTCGGCAGGAAACGCATCGGGATGCGAGAGCGCACGCAGCGCGATGTAATGCGCCGTCCACGGGCCGATGCCCGGCAAGGCGACCCAGCGTTCGACGAACGTATCGAGCGTGCGCTCGGGTGCGAAATCGACGCTGCCGTCGAGCAACGCGCGTGCGACGGTCCGAATCGTCGCGGCACGCGCCTGCGTCAACCCGACCGCCGACAGATCGGCATCGGCCAACACCTCGGGCGCGGGGAACAGATGTTCGAACTCGCCTGCAGGCTCGAGCGGCGTGCCGAACGCACGCGCAACGCGCGACGCAACTGTCCGCGCCGCCGCGACACTCACCTGCTGCCCGATGATCGCGCGCACCGCGATCTCGAACCCGTCCCAACCACTGGGCAGGCGCAAGCCGGGGCGTCGCTGCACGAGCGGCCGCAGGCGCCCGTCGACCGACAGTGCCGTCGCGATCGCCTGTGGATCGGCATCCAGGTCGAACATGCGCCGCACGCGCTGGACGACGGATTGCAACTGCAGCGGCGCAATGCCCTGCACTTCGAGTTTGAGCGCCGCTTCGCCGGGCCACGCGGACACGCGGAGCCATCCGGGCGCCGCACCCGGCGCAACGGGCGCGACCGCGCGCCGATACGCCGTCTGGTCGACCACTTCGACACCCGGCAACGCGCGCCCCTGCAGGAAGCGCAACATCGCCGCGAAATCGTAGGGCGGCCGATATCCGAGCCGCAGCACGAGCGATTCGCCGCGCGAGGGCGCAGGCCGCTTGCGCAACTCGCGCGGCGCCATGCGGTAGGCATCCTTGAAGGTCGTGTTGAAGCGCCGCAGGCTGCCGAAGCCCGAAGCCAGCGCGATGTCGGTGATCGACAGGTCGGTTTCGGTGAGCAACTGCTTGGCGAACAACAGGCGCCGCGTGCCATGCACATCGATCGGCGTCGCGCCCAGGCGTTCGACGAACAACCGCCGCAATTGCCGCTCGCCGAGATTCACGCGCTCGGCCAGCACCGATACCGGCACTTCGGACAACAGCCCTTCGTTGATCAGCTTGATCGCACGCGACACCGCCGCATCGCCCTGCCGCCATGCGCCATCGCCCGGCGACAACTCCGGCCGGCAGCGTAGGCACGGGCGGTAACCGGCGGCCTCCGCAGCGGCGGCATTCGGGTAATAGACGACGTTCTTCGCCTTCGCCGCCGGCGCGGGGCACACCGGCCGGCAATAAATGCGCGTCGTCTTGACCGCGGTGAAGAACAGGCCGTCGAAGCGGATGTCCCGGCTGGTGCGCGCCTCTTCGCACACCTGGTGCGGCGGCAGCGCGGTGGCGACGAGCGAGGCGAAATGCGTCATGCCCGCAGGCTAGCACCCGCGGAAGGCGCCGACTCGCCGTTTTCGGACATGGACGTCGGCACGCGCGAACTCGACGGTAGGCCCGCATTTCCGAATCGCTGCATCCGCTTCCGCATCCGGGTCGTAGAGCCCTTTGGGCAAGCCATTGGCGACTTGCCGATGCCGGCGGCGAACGACGAGCGGTCGCCGGCACTTCCCCCGCTGCCCGCCGATACACAGGAACATCCAGATGAAGCACACGATTCTCACCGGCGCCTGCGCGGCACTGCTGATCACGGGCACGGCCCTCGCATCGAGCCATCGCGAGGCCCCCAACATCACCAAGCTCCCCAAGGTCGACAACACCGACGTCTATCTGTTCCGCAGTTACGAGAGCGGCCGCAGCGGTTACGTCACCATCCTCGCGAACTTCCAGCCGGGCGAAGACGCATACGCCGGCCCGAACTACTACCTGATGGACCCGAACGCCCGTTACGAAATCCACATCGACAACGACGGCGATGCCAAGCCCGACCTCACCTTCCGGTTCCAGTTCTCGAACATCTACCGCAATGCGGCCCTGGACATCGGCGGCACCAGCGTGGCGGTGCCCCTGAGCAACATCGGTGCGTTCTCTTCCAGCGGCGACCCGACGCTCAACGTCGTCGAGGCCTACTCGGTCACCACGCTGCGCGAAGGCGCCCAGCCCAAACTGGCGACGAACGCGGCGACCAACAAAAGCCTGTTCATCAAGCCCTTCGACAACATCGGCACCAAGTCGATCCCCAAGTACGCCACGTATGCGGAGAAATACATCTCTCGCATCAACGTCGAGGGCTGCGCGGGCACCGGCCGCGTGTTCGTCGGGCAACGGCGCGAAGGATTCGCCGTCAACCTGGGCGAGATCTTCGACCTCATCCACACCAATCCGGTCGGCCCCACCAACGGCGAGAGCAACTCGCTCGCGAAGAAGAACATCACCACGATCGCGCTGGAAATGCCGATCGGCTGCCTGACCGCCGGCAGCCCGATCATCGGCGCATGGAGCACGGCGACGCTGCCGGACAAGACCGGCGCGCAAGTGCAGGTCTCGCGCCTGTCGTCGCCGCTGGTCAACGAAGTCATCATCGGCCTGCCCGACAAGGACAAGTTCAACGCCTCCCAGCCGGTGGACGACGCGCAATTCGCGAAGTACGTGACCAACCCGACGCTGCCCGCATTGATCCAGGTGCTGTATCCGAGCGTGACCGCGCCCACCGTGTTCCCCCGCACCGACCTCGTGGCCGCATTCCTCACCGGCGTCCCCGGCCTCAACCAGCCCGCGAACGTGCATCCAGCGGAGATCATGCGGCTCAACACGTCGATCGCGCCCAAGGTCGCGAGCCGGCAGAAATCGCTCGGCGTGCTCGCCGGCGACACCGCGGGCTTCCCCAACGGGCGACGCCCGGGCGACGACGTGGTGGACATCGAACTGCGCGTGGCGATGGGCGTGTTGTTGAACGACCAGCAGGCGCCGTCGCGCAACCTGCCGTTCACCGATGGCGCCGACGTGCGCGCCACGGAGTTCCGCAACACGTTCCCTTATCTCAATACGCCGCTCCCGGGCGCGACCGACTGAGTCCGTTATCGAACCTTCCGAATGCCCCGGTGGCCCATTCGCCACCGGGGAACGCTTAAGTTCGAGCGCATGAACACCCTCCTCCGCAAACACATCGCATTGGGCATCGTGTCGTGGCTGTCGGCCACGCCATGCCTTGCGCAATCCATCGATCCGACGCCCGTGGAACTGGACACCGTCACGGTGATCGGCCGCGAGGACAACCTGGTCGGCACCGCGACCTCCGCTTCGGAAGGATCGCTCTCGCGCGCGGAACTCGAACGCCGACCGCGCCTGCGCCCGGGCGATCTCGCCGAATACGTCCCCGGCGTGGCGGCCACGCAGCATTCGGGCTCGGGTAAGGCGAACCAGTATTTCCTGCGCGGCTTCAATCTCGACCACGGCACCGACTTCGCGCAGAGCGTCGACGGCATGCCCGTGAACATGCGCTCGCACGGCCACGGGCAAGGCTATTCCGACCTCAACTTCCTCATTCCCGAACTCGTCGACGGCCTGACCTATCGCAAGGGCCCGTACGCCGCGGATGTCGGCGATTTCTCCGCGGCGGGCTCGGTGGAATACCGGCTGGTCGAAACCCTGCCCGAAGATTTCGTGCAACTCGAATACGGCAGCGACCAGTACGCGCGCATCGTCGGCGCCGCGAGCCACGACATCGGCGCCGGCGCGCTGACCTGGGGCGTCGAAGCGCAGGGTTACGACGGCCCCTGGCACGACATCGACGAAGACGTCCACAAGCGCAACGCGTTCCTGCGTTACAGCGCGCCTGCGGGGAGCGGCCGGTTTTCGCTGACCGCGATGGGCTACGACAACCGCTGGAACTCGCCGGACCAGATTCCGCAACGCGCCGTCACGGAAGGACTGATCGATCGATTGGGTTCCATCGATACGACGCTCGGCGGTGATTCGTCGCGTTACTCGCTCTCCGGCAGTTGGAGCGGCGATGCACTCGGCGGCACCTTCGACGCGAACGCCTACGCGATCCGCTACCGGCTCTCTCTCTGGTCCAACTTCACCTATTCCCTCGACGATCCAGTGCGCGGCGATCAATTCCGCCAGTTCGACGAGCGCACCATCACCGGCTTCGACCTGCGCCAAACCTGGCAAGCCGACGGGTGGCGCGTGCGCGCAGGCCTGGACGGACGCCGCGACGACATCGGCAGCGTCGGGCTCGAACACACGCAGGCGCGCGCCTTCGTTTCGCCGATCCGCGACGACCGTGTGGACGAACGCAGCCTCGATGCCTGGATGGATGCGCAGTATTCGCTGACGCAGGCGCTGCGCGTGCAACTCGGCGGTCGCTACGATCGTTACACGTTCGACGTCGATGCGCTGCAGCCGGAGAACAGCGGACGCACCGAAGCCGGGATCGCCTCCTTCAAGGGTGGGCTGGCATGGCGCATCGCCGCACCGGCCGAGTTGTATCTCGACTGGGGCCAGGGATTCCACTCCAACGACGCGCGCGGCACGACGATCCGCGTGGATCCGGTGACCGGCGATCCTGTCGATCCGGTGACACCGCTCGTGCGTTCGCGCGGTAGCGAACTCGGCCTGCGCGTTGCGAGCGAGGGCCGATGGCAGACGACGTTGGCGCTCTGGCGGCTCGACCTGGCCAGCGAGCTGCTCTTCGTCGGCGATGCGGGCAACACCGAGCCGAGCCGGCCGAGCGAGCGCCGCGGCGTGGAAGCCAACGCGTACTGGTTCGCCGACCCGCGCGCGCGTCTGGAACTGGAAGTGGCATACACGCAGGCGCGCTTTGCCGACGAGGACCCGGCCGGTGATCGCATTCCCGGCGCGGTGCCCTGGATCGTATCGGCGGCGTGGTCGTCGGATTGGGCGCGTGGCTGGCATTCGTCGGCGCGCATCCGCTACGTCGGTGGCGCGCCGCTGATCGAGGACGATCGCGTTCGCAGCACGAGCGCGACGATGCTCAACCTCGCCATCGGCAAGCGCTGGCAGCGCTGGAACCTCGAACTCGACGTGCTCAACGCGCTGAATTCGGACGACCACGACATCGACTACTTCTACGCCTCGCGTTTGCCTGGCGAGCCCGACGAAGGCGTCGAAGACATCCACTTCCATGCGTTCGAGCCGCGGTCGTTGCGGCTGCGCGCGACCTACGCGTTCTGAGGGTTCCCATGCGCCTGCGAATCGCCCTGCTCTTCCTCCTCTCGCTCGCCTCGGCGATGGCGCAGGCGCAACAGCCGCCGTATGTCGTTCCGACTTCGCAGGAAATGGTGCTTGAACGCCTTCCGCGCGGATATGCGGCGCTGGAACCCGTCCCCGGCCCGCGCGCGCAGCCGCTCGCGCAGGCCAACGCCCTCCTCGCCGCCGCCGCGCGGACGGGCGATGCCCGCCTGGCCGCGCGCGCCGAGGCGATCCTCGTCGGCATACCGAAGCAAACCGTCCAGGTGCGCGAGGCGCGCGCGTTCGCCGCGCAGCATCGCCATGCGTTCGACGATGCGCGGCGTCTGCTGTCCGCGGTGTTGGTCGAACATCCGCGCGACAGCGGCGCGCGCCTGTCGCGTGCGCAGATCCTGCTCGTGCAGGGGCATTTGACCGAAGCGCGCTCCGATTGCACGACCCTGGTGCTGGGCATCGACAGCGAAGCCGGCTTGCTGTGCGTCGCGGCGCTGGTCGGACGGGAAGGCCGGTATGACGCAGCGAACGCATCGCTCGACCAATGGCTTGCGCAAACCGCGCGCGATCCGCAGGCCTTGCGCAGCGTGCTCGTCTCCCGCGCCGAGTTCGCCGCACGGATGGGCGATCCGAGAGCCGACATTGTCTTCGCGCGCGCATTGGCCATCGATCCGCAGGACGTGCGCACGCTGGCGGCGTATGCGCGAACCCTGCGGGCGCGCGGTCGCAACGCGGAAGCCCTGAAGCTGCTCGCAAACGCGCCCGACAGCGACGGCCTCGCCCTGCAAAAGACCCTCGCCGCGCACGCAATCGGCAATCCAGACGCGCCACGCTTCGCCGCTTCGATGCGACGCCGCTACGCACTCGCGCACGCGGTGGGCACGCAGCCGGAGTTGCGCGACGAAGCCGATTTCCGCCTGATCATCGACAACAACCCCGCCGCCGCACTCGAACTTGCGCAGAAGAACTTCCGGCAACAACGCGATTACGAAGACGTCGACGTCCTGCTGCGCACCGCCCGCGCCGCCAATCGCGCCGACATCGTGGCGGACACGATGGCCTGGCTGCAGCAATCCGGCATCGACGGCCGACGCGTGGCGTCGCGATGAGCCGGCTCCTGCTCCTGCTGTTCCTGCTCGCGAGCCCGGTCGCCCTGGCGCACACCTTGTCGGTCTCGCACGTCGACCTGGTGGAAGCACGCGACAACACGCTCGAGATGGAAGTCGACCTCTCCCTGCGCGACATCGCGCTGACGCTCCCGCTGGATCGCGACCGCAACGAACAGGTGACCTGGGCCGAGTTGCAGGAGATCGAGGCGCCGCTGCGCGCGATGGTCGATACAGGGATCACCATCACGCGCGGCGGCACTCGATGTGCGCTGGAACCCGCGGGCCTTGGCGTCCGCGCCTACGACGAAGGCACGCACGCCGCGCTGCGTTATCACGTGCGCTGCCCGAATGCCGGTCGCGTGCAGGTGCACTATGCCCTCCTGTTCGATCGCGACCCGCAGCATCGCGCGCTGGTCACCTTGCATTCGGGGACGCAATTCGCCACCGGCATCGCGCGAGCCGACGCGCGCGAGGTTTCGCTCGAGGCCGGCATCGAAACGACCTTCCTGCAATTCGTGCGCGAAGGCACGCACCACATCCTCATCGGCTACGACCACCTCGCCTTCCTGATCTCGCTGCTGCTGACCGCCGCACTGGTCCGCACCGGCAGCGCATGGGCGCCCGCACCCAGCCCTCGGGCCTGCATCACGCGCGCGATCGGGATCGCCACGGCCTTCACGCTCGCACATTCGGTGACCCTGTCGTTGGCGGCGCTGGGTTGGATCGTGCCCGCCTCGCGCCTCGTGGAGTCGGCGATCGCCGCCAGTGTCGTGCTCGCGGCGCTCAACAACGTCTGGCCCGTGGTGGAGCGGCGCGCATGGCTGATCGGATTCGGGTTCGGCTTCGTTCACGGGTTCGGTTTCGCGGGCGCGCTTGCCGAACTGGGGCTGTCGAAACACGTGCGCCTGGTGTCGCTGCTCGGCTTCAACCTCGGGGTCGAGCTCGGGCAGATCGTGATAGTGGCGATCGCGCTCTCGCTCCTGCTCGCGATCCGCTATCGCGACTGGTACGCACGCCGCGCCATGCCGGCGGCCTCGCTGGCCATCGCCGGCTGCGCGAGCGTGTGGCTGATGCAGCGGTTGACGGCGTGAAGTGCACAGCGCCGCGCCCTTGCCGCGCCGACGTGGGTGTATGGCCCGTCATCGGGTATCGACGTGCCGCCATGGCATAAGGACCCGCATGAACGCTCCGGGTTTCGCCGACGCCGACCGCCTGCTGCCCCGCGTGGCCGCCGGCGACCGCATCGCGTTCGAAGCGCTGTACCACCAGACCGCGCCGACCCTGATGGGCATCTGCCTGCGCGTGCTGCCCGATCGCGCGGAAGCCGAAGACGTGTTGCAGGATGTCTTCGTCCTCGTATGGGGCAAGGCCGCGCAATTCGACCCCGCGCGTTCGCATGCGATCGGCTGGTTGTGCAGCATCGCGCGCAATCGCGCGATCGACCGCCTGCGTACCCTCCCCGCGACCGCAACGCGCGCTTCGATCGAATGGGCCGAAGCGATCCCCGATCCCGGACCTTCCCCCGCAACCTCCGCGCAACGCGCCGCCGATCACGGGCGCCTGGATGATTGCATCGAGGAACTCGACCCGCGTCGCCAGGCCTTGATTCGCACGGCGTTCTACGAGGGCGCGACCTACGGGGAACTCGCCGAACGTTCCGGGTCGCCGTTGGGTTCGATCAAGAGTTGGATCCGGCGCGCGCTCGCGCAACTCAAGGCGTGCCTGGAACGATGAACACCACGGCCGACCGCATCGACGAAACGCCGCCCGACGATGGCGTGCTCGCCGGCGAATACGTGCTCGGCGTGTTGGATCGCGCGCAACGCGAGCGCGTGCAATCGCGCATCGCACGCGAACCGGCGTTCACCGCGTTGGTCGAAGCGTGGGAAGCGCACTTCTCGCCCTGGACCGAGCGCGTGGACGCAGTCGCGCCCGGCGCGCAAGTATGGCCACGCATTCGCACGCAATTGGGCTGGAGCGCGGTCGAACCGGCGCGCACCGGTTTGTGGAACAGCGTCGCCTTCTGGCGCGTCGCGACGACGCTCGCGGCCGCCGCCGGCGTCGCGGCGATCGCGCTGCTGTTGCAACGCGCCCCCGCGCCCACGCCGCCGACGGTCGTCGTGCGCCCGCCGGCGGTCGAAGCGCCGGCCCTGCCCGTCACCGTACTCGCGCGCGACGACGGCAGCACGGGATGGATCGCGCGGATCGATCCGGCAAACGGCAAGGTGTTGATGGTGCCGGTGCCCACGCCCGCCGACGCGAAGGGCCGTGTCAATGAACTGTGGGTCATCCCCGAAGGCCGCGCGCCGATTTCGCTGGGCAAGATTTCCAACGCGCAGGCGCTCAACATCGACGTGCCCGCGACGCTGCGGCGCGAACTCGCGGTCGGCGCAACCCTCGCGGTCTCGCTCGAACCGCCGACCGGCATCCCGCACGCCGCACCGACCGGCCCGATCGTCGCGAAGGGCGGCATCACGCAGCTATAGCGGCGGCGTCTCCAGCACCATGTACACATCCGCCCGCGCGTAATGCGACCCCGGCCGCGGCGCGGGCCGATGGCGAAACCCCACGCTTTCGTACAGGGCCAGCGCGGGGGCGAGCTTGCTGCTCGATTCCAGGAACAGCGCGTGCCCGTGCATGTCGCGATACGTCGCGAGCGCGGCTTCCATCAACAGCCGGCCGATGCCCTGCCCCTGGAACGCGGGATCCACCGCCATCTTGGTCAGCTCGTACACGCCCTCGCCTTCGTGCTTGAGCGCGACGGTGCCGATGGCGTTGTCCTCCTCATCCAGCGCGAACAGCACGCGCCCGCCCCGGGCGAGGATGTGCGTGTCCGGGTCGGAGAGCACGGCGCGGTCCACGTCTTCGACGACGAAGAAGCGTTCCAGCCAGTCGATGTTGAGGCGCGCGAAATCGGCGCGCCAGCGGGGGTCGTAATCGGCGATGCGGGTCATCCCGCCAATGTTAGCGCCCGCGTCAACGCTTCTGGTACGGGTGGAAAATGAAATCCTGCTTGGCCACCTTCAGGTGGCACGCATGCCCGCAGTCGGATTTGCTGGACGCATCGGCGGAGAAGGTGTCGGCCTTGGCGTCGTAGTTGAACAACGCATAGCCCCAACCCCCGCTCTTCGGGAAGCGCTTGGCGTCCTTCTCGATCACGAAGGCCTGGGTGAAGACATCGGGCACGTCGACCACGAAGGGCGCGGTGGTGCTCTTCTTCGGCTTCCATTGCAGCTTGGCGATCTTCGAGCCGTCGGGGAAGGGCTTGCCGTTGCCCGGGATGCCGGATTTGTAGGCCTTGATCATCGTCGGGTTGGCGACGATCACCTTCAGCACTTCATCGGTGCGCGCCGACGACACCACCGACCAGTCTTCGTAGCCGCGGAAGTCGGCGAAGGCGATGCCGCTCGGTGATTTGAGGGCGTACTTGTCGCCCTTGGCCTGCGCGTACAGGCCCGTGCCGCAGAGAACGGCGGCCACGGCCGCTGCGATGACAAACGTGTATCGGCTGTCGCGTTTCATGGTGGATCCTCCTTGGAGGGGGATCACAGCAGAGCGCGTGTGCGGATTCGATTGGACCTTGGTATTGCCCGCTCAACTCGACAGCAGCGCCTGCAGCCGCGCCGCATCGTCGACCGCGTGCGAATGCGCGGTGTTGTCGAACAGGCACCAGGCCGGTCGACGCTGGCGGGCGAGCGCACGCAACTGATCGGCAAACCCCGACAGGCGCGCATCGTCGTAGGCGCTGTAATACATGCGCGGCGCGCCGTGCAATCGGAAGTAGGACCACGCCCCCGCGCCGCCGGGCACGCCCGCGCCTTCCGGCACCGGCGGATCGGCCGCGACCCGTGCGATGTCATGGCGCGCCCACAACGCGTCCACGCGCGGTTCGAACCAGCTGGCATGCCGCGGCTCGCAGGCGATCGGCGCATCGAACACGGCGCGCATCTGCCGGAAGAACGTGCCCGCCACCCGCGCGTCGAACGCCAATGACGGCGGCAATTGCACGAGCACGCCGCCGAGCTTGGTCCCCAGGCCAGCAACCTCTTCCGCGAAACGCCGGATCGCGGGACCGGCGCCCACCAGCCGCGCTTCATGCGTGATGGCCTTGGGCAGCTTCACCGAGAACCGGAAGGCGCGCGGCACTGCATCTGCCCAGCGCGCGAAGGTGTCGGGACGGTGCGAGCGATAGAAGGTCGAATTCACCTCGACGACGGAGAAGCGCGTCGCATACCGCGCGAGGACGGAATCGCCGGGCCCGAACAGCGCCGCGTGCCGCGAAGCGATGGCCCACCCCGCGCAACCGATGCGGATGCTGTTCTTCGCGCCGCTCACTCCCGCGGCAAGTGCAAGCGGAACGTCGTCGTCCCGTCCGTCGATTCGCCGCGGATGCTGCCGCCGTGCGCCTGCGCGATCTGGCTGACGATGAACAAGCCCAGGCCCAGGCTCACGCGCTCCGAAGGGCCTGCCGAAACACCACCGCGCCGCAACGGATCGAACATCAACTCCAGGGCCTCGCGCGAAATGGCGGCGCCGGCATTGCGCACGATGAGATCGGGACCGTCGCCCATGTCGCGCAGTTCGACATGGATCTCGCCGCCCTGCGTCCCGTATTTCGCCGCATTCACCACGAGGTTGGCCAGTGCTTCGCGGATCAGGCCGGCGTCGAACGCACCACGCATCGAACCATGCACCGAGAAATGGATCCGCGCGTCCGGCATCGCCGCCTGGAGCATCTCGACCTCCTCGCGACAGGCATCGACGAGATCGACGTCTTCGCGCTCGAGCTCGAAGCCCACGCCCATCTCCGCACGGTTGTAGACCAGCAGGTTGTCGAGCAGCTTGCTCATCCGCTGTCCGCTGCGAAGCAGGCGCTGCGCCGCGTCGGCGACCGGCGCGTCGACGGCCATGCGCGCGATCAGCTCGGAGGTCATCAGGATGGCGCTGAGCGGGCTGCGCAGGTCGTGGCCCAGCACGCCGAGGAAGATGTGGCGCCAACGCCCGACCTCGGCCGCGAAGTGGGTGACCGATTCGGCGATGGCTTCGTCGATGGCCTCGTTGAAGCGGGTTATCTCATCGGGCGTGCCGGCCGACGCGCCCGGCGAGTCGGCCCACATGCGCAACACCGACGCGCGGAGGGCGCGGTATTCGGCCACCAATTGCGAGATGTTGTATCCGCTGTGGGCACGGAACAGCGCGTGCGTGCCCGCGGCCGCGCGTGGCCTGCCCGGCGGCGCGTGCGATCGGCCCTCGGACTTCTCGATCTCCTGCGCGCGCGATTGCGGCGTGCGCAGGTCGGCGACGATCGCCGCGACGATGTCCGGCAGGTGATCGGTCAGCGCCTCGTCGTCCAGCGGCACGCCGACCTCCATCGAGCGTGCGAACGTCACGGCGTGGGACACGATCGCATCGGCGTGCAACTCGATGAAGTCCGCCAACTTGTTGGCCATGTGGCGCACCCGGTCCGGATCAGCTGGCGGACATCCTACGAAGCCCCTGCCTGACCGGCCTTCACGCGTCGCGCGGCAGCACCGTCAGCACGCGGGCCACGAACAGGTGGAACTCCCGCAGGTAATTGCGCAGGAACTCCTCGGTGGAGGCATCGGTCACCTCCCCCTGCTCCGTGATGAGGCCGGGCTTGAACTGGAGATAGGCCTCCACCGTATTCATCAGCGGCGAGTTGCAGAAACACAGCACGCTGCGCAGGTGTTGCTGCGCGACGGCGGTGCCGATCGCGCCCGGCGAGCACCCGATGATCCCGGTCGCCTTCCGCGCGAATGAATTCTCGCCCCAGGGGCGGCTGGCCCAGTCGATGGCGTTCTTCAACGCGCCGGGGATGGAGCGGTTGTATTCCGGCGTGACGAACAGGATGCCGTCCATGCCTTCGATCGCCTTCTTGAAGGCGCGCGCCACCGGCGGATAGTCGGCGTCGAAGTCGTAGCAGTACAGCGGCAACTCGCGGATGGGGATCTCCTCGAGCGAGAGATTCGCCGCGGGCGCCATCTTCGCCAATGCCTGCGCGAGCAGGCGATTGATCGAACCCTTCGCCAGGCTTCCGACGAGGAAGCCGATCTTGTACGTCGTCATGATGCACCTCCGAAAGCAACTGCAGACATCACTCGAGGAACCGCACGCGGCCGCTCGTCATTTCGTAGATCGCGCCCACCGCCTGCCGATCCACCTTCCCCAGGCGCGCCTGCCATTCCGGCGATTCGATGACGCGGCGGAGCGTCCAGCGCACGTTGGCTTCCACGCTGGCGTCCATCATCTGATCGTGCGGAAGCGATGCATCGATCTGTTCCAACGCCGGCGTGATGTTGGTGAGCAACAACGCGATCCGGCTGCTGTGCGTGGCGTCGTGGAATTTCTCGTCGATCGCCGCCTCCACCGCGCCGCAGCCTTCGTGCCCGAGGACGACGAGCAAGGGGGTCGCCAAATGCTCGCCGGCGTATTGCAAGGAGCCGGCGATCGCCGGATCGATGACATTGCCCGCGACGCGAATCACGAACAACTCGCCGAAGGACGCATCGAACACCAGCTCCGGCGGCACGCGACTGTCGCTGCACCCCAGGATCGTCGCGAAGGGATGCTGGCCCTTGGCGAGATCGGCGAGGATGTCCTTCTGCACGGTCGGGAAGCGTGCGTGCCCAGCGAGGAATCGCTCGTTGCCGCGCTTGAGCCGTTCCAGCGCCTCGGCGGAGCTGGGCAGCTTTTCTTCCGAATCGATGGGCTTCCTCACAGGCCTGCTCCCCAACGGTATTGCCACGCCACGCCGAGCGCATCGAAGTTGTTGCCGGTGCGCGCGGATACACCGCTGCTCGCGGAAAACTTGATCGAATTGCGGCGGTTGACCGGAATGGCGAGGGTCGCGCCGATGCGCCAGTTCTGCTGCAGGTCGTTGCTCAAGCGGTCGTCGATGGTCGAACGGCCGCCGGCGAACCACGTGCCGTCGACCGACAACCACTTGCCCGAGGCGAACCCGTAGATCACGTGCGCCTGCAGGGAATACAGCGGATCCTGCGCGCGCGTGCGGCCACCGTAGAAATCGGTGTTGTCGGTGAAGAAGGTCACGGCCGCCTGCCCTTCCAGCGTCCACGGCCCGAAGGCCTTGGAAATCCCGACCTCCGGTTTGAACGACCAACGGTTGGTGCCGATGTTGACGAGCTTGTCCGCGTCGTACTGGCCCCGGGGCGGAGAGACCTGCAGGCTCGCGCCGACGATCAGGTCCTGCTTCCACCCGCGGAATTCCTGCGCCGACAAGGCGGGCGCACCGATGAGGTTGATCGACAGGCGGAAGGCCGGCCGCGCGAAGCCGTCGACCCTGCGTTCGACGGGCGCGCCTTGATACAGCGCATTCCCGTTGAGCCAGGTGTAAGGCGCGATCACGTCGAACTTGCCGGACCTCCCGCCGATGTCGAGCACGCGCGCGTAGGCGAGGAGGAGACTCGAGGTATTCAACTGCGGGTCGGTGACCGGGATCGACGGATCGGTCGACAGGCCGCCGCGTGTCGCGACGGCGCCGGCGATGACGAAGTTCACGCCGATCGGGGCGTTGGAATAGGCGCGCGGTTCGATGTCCTGGGCGCGGGCCGTGAAGGCGAGCCCCGCGAGCAGCCAGCCCGCGGCGACCTGGAAGACCTTGCGGCGCTTGGGCTCCGCGAGCAGCGACATCGGCTCTCCGGCGTGGGCCGGGAGACACCGGCACACTCCATCCAACGGGGGAGGTCGGTGGGACCGGTCTGGGGCGCGTTAGATTTCGAGAAAACCGGGGCGAAGCCACCCATCGATCTCGATGATGCCTGCTGCCTGCAAGCGCGCGGGATGCTCGCGTCGCAGCCGGAATAGCGCGCCGTAGGCGAGTGCTCCGTTCACGAAAGCCAGGGAGCCGAGGGTCGCGAAGAAGGCTTGGTGGTCTGCGACGAGTCGATCGAAATTCATTAGTGGATCGGGCCAGATTTACACTGAGACCAAAAAACTATCGACCATGCTATCCGATAGCACGAACGGGCTAAAAAGCGTTCTGATGCAGGCTTTCTTCTCCTTCTCCGTCCACGTCTGCCACATTCGATTCTTTCGCGCTCGCCCCAAAGCAGCCGCCCACTCGTCGCGTGAGCTGTCGGTCATCAAGAGCCATTTATTCCACTCGTCGCGGGCGGAATCACCCGAAATCGCTACCTCAGCATCGATGAGCGACGCCATCAGTCGTTCGAACAGCCTCGCAACCGTTGGACTTTCTGAAACCTCATCGTCGTCTGCCTCCGTGCAAAACTTTGCTTCGCGAAAAACACGCTGCATAGTGCGCAACTCTTGAACATCGTGCACTAGAAAAGGTTTAGAAGTCATTTTCCTACCTTCAGGTCTGTCAATGACGAGAACAGCGATCCATGAAGCAGCTGACGGTCGTATAGAGCATTTTGACCGCGCTCAATCTTGAAGCTTCCAACTCCGACGAAACCGGATGCCCATCAAGCACCCCGCCCTTCGTGCGTTGCATCAGCTTGTAGGCAGTCGGCGCCCACGACTCCATGGGCCGCGCCCTGGCCCGTTCGAGGGTCCAGACCTCTGGCAACTCCTTGACCAATCGCGTGTTGAATCCGTGGAGCTCAATGAAATAAGCGATCGCAAACCCGAACATGAGAGGCAGGGAGAGGATTTGCAGTAGCGAAAGGACCGTGGTCACCACATGCCGGTCCCCGCATAAAGCCCCGGGAACACGATGACCCCCACGATCACCGCTGCATAGACCCAAAAAAAGATCGGCGACTCGCTTCGACGGACCGCGAGTCGCGGATCGTGGCTAAAGGGAATCACGCCAGCCTTCGCCGAACGGAAGAATCCGAAGCAAATCCAGAGTGCAATCAGGCCTGCCAGGATCCTGCCCATCATCCACCTGCGCTCGACGTAGCTTGTTCGAGCGCTTCATTGAGCGAGTATTGAATAATCGCGATCTCGCCGTCTGTGAACTGGATATTCAATCCCATCGCGACTCCTTCTTTCCCTGATGGCTGACGCAGCGCAGAAAATCATCCTTTGAAAAGTACTTCCCCGAAATGTCGAATGGCCCGAATTCGACTTGCGATTGCTTGTCGGTCCTGACGCTCGACTCCGAAGCGGTGATGGTGCTCAGCGCGCAACCAATGGATCTGTCCTGAGGGTAGCGAACCCGGACGTACGTCTTTTTCGAGTACCAATCCTCGACGCCTGGCATGAGGAACGTGGAGTTGCTCTCGGGAGGCACGAAGTAACTACCTTGGGGGCAGCCGGGAGACGAGAGCTCTTCGCCCAGGACAAACAGGAGCGGCGAACCAATCTTCAATTGTTGGAACGCGCAAACGGTGACGCTCGCACGCGACGGACCGTAGTCCACTACGTAGAGGAAGACAGCGCTGTCACCACGACCAATCTGCTTCGCCTCGACAACCTGACCAAAGCCGGCAAGTTTGGCGTGTTGGTACGCGGAGACAATTGACCATGGGGCGGGCTCGGCTGCCGCTACGAACAAGGTCGATGCTGCGCTCGCAAGCACCGCGGCCGCCAGGAGGAACCGCACCATTTTTCGCCCACGTTTCGCGGTTTTCACAGAACGAGCCATCGATAAAAAGTGAGCGCCCGCGTCATTACGTCCAATCTCCGATCACGAACGGCATGCCAATAAATGACCTTCGCCGCTTGGCGCTTGCCGATGAATCCGGCGCGTTCCGACTGGAACGCTGCGACCATCAGGAGACTACGCGCATGTCGCTTGATTGCGCCTCGCCTGAACCACCTGTAGGCGGAATCATGATCGACTTCTACACCAAGGCCTTTGTAAAACATGACGCCAAGCATGTACGAAGAGCGGCCAGTGGAATCCCTGCCCTCGCTGGCATCCAGCCAGCGCTTGGCTCTTCCAACGTCTTTAGGTATTCCATCCCCGCCATGGAAATAGATGCACGCAACAGCTTTCGCCGCTTCCACGCTGCCGTACTCGGCGAGTGATTCAAGCTCGTTCACGCACGAAGAATATCGCTTCGCGTTGAAGAGATTGAGCAGCGTTATCGCCGTGAGATCAGGCATGGGGGACGGGCTTCGATTGAATCATCGTTGACGTTGCTGTGAGAGAAAACGCAGAGTCTTCCTGTCAAACGTGTATGCGACCGAAGGCCCCGTCGGTAGCTGAAGCTTTGGCGAATCAAAGACCGAAGACCTCAGCTCGTCGGCTGAGTAGGGCCTTACCAGGACGACAAAGCTGTCTCCCTCTTCCGAAATCAGGCAATAGTAGAGGCTTGAATGGTCAGCCAAAGCTTCATACCGCGCTGAGGCGGCAGCCAAGACCTTCACCTGTTCCGTCGACAACTCGGTTTCGCCAGCCGATGGCGCTTGACCCTGCGCTGAGAGGCAAGAAGCGCATAGGAGACCAAGAAAAAGGATCGCTGGTGGAAATCTCATCTTCAGTTGTCAATCCAAAATTCTGTTCAGGGGCTCCATCTGTCGCGCCCGCCTGGGATCGTCACTTCAATGCTGACCTCGCCCCCCCGATTGCAACCATGAAAGGACTTGTGATTGTTGTGACCAAGTGAGCAAGCATCGCTCGCAAGTAATGGCCCTGCTTTCGATGCATTCGCGCAAAGTAACGCATGCCCCAAGGCAAACCTGCGCCGTAGGCACGCAAATACCAACGGCCAGCGGAGGAAAAATTCATCTCAACTTCTTCATGGGTCACGCCCAGCAACATCATCGCCTTGACATTTTTGTCCAGGGCAACGGCGCGCAAGCAAAGGTCAACTATTTCATCCTTGTTCGCCGCTCCGTCAGTCTCAAGCAAGACCCTTGCGAACCCCACTAGTCCATCACTTCCAAACAACTGCGCATGTTCGATTAGCGGCCGATAGTCCGCGAGGGCGGCTTTCAAATCCTTCGTTCCAAAATAGCCGTCCTCATAGCCACGCGCTCTCAGGTAGCGAGCCGCCAGTACATGCGGCGAAGTGGATGCTGTGCCAATGATTCCGTCGAGGAGGACCTTGGCGGCGGAGAAGTCCCCTCGCGCGTATGCAACTTTCGCCAATTCAAGTTGATCAAGGTTATCGATCATCTTTGTCAACCTTGACTAGTTGTCGGCCGAACTTCCGGCTTTGGTCGAGGCATGGGTGGCGGCTCCTGAGGCTTGGGTGTTTGGGTGGGAGGAGGTGTTGGAGTGGGTTCGGTGGGGGGACGCGGGGGCGCTGGCTCGACTGGAGACTCCTTTCTCAGCCGCTCTATCATACGAATCAGGGCTTCCCTGATCCTCGCAACGTCCTCTGCCCACTGATGCTCCTGGCGCGGATTGACAGGGTCGATTGATTTCCCGCGACAGTCTCCGAGCGAAAGAGCAGCACACAGCACATTTTTTGTAACGTTGCTCCTCACCGCCGATCCTATTGATCCTACCGCACCTGTCTCAGCTGCTAAGCCACCAGTAGCGCCTATCACCGCTGGAGCAGCAACAATCGTCATGACCTTGCGCCCCTCATTTCTCCACGCCGCGTCGAACTCTTGCGGAGTCATGCACTCGCCTGTGCTCGTGTAGCAGCGCCCGTCAGGATCGGTGAACTTGAATGGGTTGTTATTTGCGTACTTGTAGCGGTGGAAGAAGGAGATGGGATTGCTTTCTGCAGATATTGGGTCGACGCTATAGAAAACTCCAAGCTGCGGGTCGTAATACCGCTGCTGCATATACGTCAGCCCGGTCACCGAGTCCTCCGCATGACCGGTGAACCCAGGCCCATCATGCATCGGCCGATTCAACAGCTTCCCGTACGGCTCCCGCTCGCTCCTCTCAACCACCCCGCGCGCGGCATCCGTCACCGCCGCCGGCGACCCCAACGCATCCGTGTGCTGATACTTGATCGTCGTCGTCGACCCAGCGACCTCCCGAATCGCCACCAAACTCCCACCCAGATACACGTACTGCTCGCTCTTCCCCCGCCGCGCATCCTGCATGTAGCGCAGCGTCCCATCCTGACCATACACATACGTCAGGCTGCCCAGCGTCGGGCTCCAGCTCAGCGTGCGGCGGCCATAGCCGTCGTAGCGGTAATACTCCAGCCCGGTGACGTTGCGCAGGCGGTTGTCCTGCGTGAACACATACCGCTGTGCGTTCTTCTGGTACAGGTTGCCTTGCGGGTCGTAGGTCAATGCGTACGCAGCAGGGCCTGTGTTACACGCCGTCGTTGCGCCGATGCGCAGGAACTCCAACTGCCACGACGTGTTGTAGCAGTACCGATAGGTTTGGTTCGAGTCGGGTCGCGTCACCGACTGGATGTTGTCGAGCACGTCGTACGTGTAGCTGATCGTGCCGCCGAACCAGCCCGCCGAGGTCGTCGACTTCAGACGATCCAGGTCGTCGTAGGTCATGTCGCGACTGCCGCGATTCCCTGCAACGCCATCGGTGATGGCCACGACGTTGCCATTGGCGTCGTAGTCGTAGTAGTCGTCGAGGATCGCGATGCCGCCGTTGTAATCGCGGCTGCGATCGGGCAACAAGCGTTCGTTCTGCGTCATGACGTGGAGCACGCCATTGCCGTAGGTGAACTGCGCGATGGCGCCGTTGGGGTGATAGCTCACGCCCGTGGCGTACGTGCCTGCCTTCGTGGCTTGGCCGAGGGCATTTTGGGCCGCGTAGGAAAGAACCGACGCCACATTCCAACGACGAACAAGGCCGACAACGGCGACGACTCGGGATGCGTCTTGCGGATCGTGCGTCGGCGTCTGATTCCGTTGAAGTCAGACGCAGGCGCACGATCGTCTTCGGAGACTCAAATCTCCGTGCAAAAGACCAAGCGTCAAACGCAAGTCCTCTGCGTCGGGAGGGGACGAATACAAGACCTCGCAAGAGGAAATCAGTCCGCCGGATCTTTTGCCCGGATTTGAGCCTCCCGACATCCTTGCGTCGCCGTGGCGCAGGGTCACCCCGTTCGGAGGAAGCAGTCATGTCACATGCCACCGGCGCGCCCGAGCGCGCGCCCACCGTCTACGCGCTGCCGGAAGCCGCGCATTTTGAACTCGTACACTTGCGCGACCATCTGGGCATGATGTCGAAGCTCTCGGCACTGAAGTCGAACGCCAGCACCGTCGAAGCCCGCCTTCGCGACGACGCCCTCGCCTGGTGGTTCGCGCGGCTGGAGAAAGACCTCGCTGGCATCGTCGCGGCGAGCACGTTCTCGATGCAGCTGGCGAAGGCTTATGACGCGTCGCGTGTTGCGCGGAAGACGCGTGCTACAGGCCGACGCAAACGGAAGTCAAACAAATGATTCAGTACGCGGCCGGCCTGAACAATGTCTTTCTTCATAACGGCTATCGGCTGGGCAAACGGCGCCCGCATCCGCGACTTCAAGAACGACAACCGTAGACGCCATCGCTTGCATTTGGATCATCGGCCGACGATCCGAGGTATCCGGGCCAAAGAACAACTGAATCGCGTCGGCATAACCTTGGTGGTTCGTCATCCGCCAATACGAGAACAACGGACTGCCAAGGGCCTGCTTCCAAACAAGGCTCCGGAAATCAGATGCACCAAGCTCAGACACGCCCGAAGGCGTGACGCGAAGTTCGTCATCGTCTCCGACATCAATCGACAGGCATGAGCGCTCGAAATGCAGATCGATGCGGACAATTGCGTTTGCCATGTCACTGTCCCGGCACTCGACGACCGAGATCAGGCGCTCGCGCGCTTCGAGAATATCTCGGAATCACGCATCACTGAGCCACCCTACTGCGGCGCAACGCCCACAACCTGCGCGTTGCGCGAATGGCAACGAGCAACAAGACGAATGGCGCAATGAGATGCACGATGCTGGGCGTCTCGGAAACAATGAGTTTCCCGGCGAGCAGGAAAATCGAATAGACAAACAATCCGATCCATCCGAGCGCGGCGGCATAGTGCTTCGTCATCGACATCTTTGGCTGGGTGTTCATGTCATCCACCGGTCTATCGCGTTTGCTGCAACGCAGACTCAATCGCGCTGATTGCAGAATCGATCTCGGTATCGCCGGCGACAGGCGAATAGATGCCCACGCCCGCGACTCGCTGTACAGGTTCCTCGTGCCAGGCCTTTCGCGCCGCACGAAGCGCCGGGAGCGCACTCGCTGCGCGCGCCCCGAACTCGCGGAGTGCAATCGCCGCGCTGACCTTCACCTCATTGTTCGGATGGCGAAGCAGCGAGGCCACGGCTTGCACCGTTTCATCCCTCAGGTGCGCGCGCTCTGCGGGTCCGAGGGATGAGGCGATGTCGAGCAGCCTTTCTGCCTCGTGCACCCGTACGCCCTGGTCCTGTTCCACGGAGATCTTTTGCACCAGGACCAGCAGTTCGCTGTCCGGGGCTGGCCCGGCGCTCTCCGCTGTTACGCCGCCGGCCGTCGCCATGAAAAGCGCAGCGATCAACACGATCGTCATCGTCGACTCCCCGTCCTTCGAAGCAGCCTACACGAACACTCCGCGCCAGCCCCGCGGAGCCCCGCGAACTACGCCACCAACCCCAACATCCGCGCCCGCTCCAACGCATGGCTCCGCGACCCAGCCGAAAGCTTCGCGTACACATTCTTCAGATGCCACTTCACCGTCTCGCCGCTGACGTCGAGCACGCGCGCAATGGCCTTGTTCGGTAGGCCGCGGCCAAGGAGGTTGAGGACTTCCGACTCCTTGGAGGTGAGCATCGGCGACTGCAGGTCGCCGGCGGCGATGACGGGCGCCCGTTCCGGCACGAGTGCGCGTGCGATCAGTTTCTCGGCCTGCGGGTGCGAATCGGTGGACAGGCGTGCGTGGCCGGTGATCGTGGTCAGTGCCTGCGCTTCGTGCAGCAGGGCGTCGGCGCCGGCGTCGCGCAGTTGGGTGGCGACGATGCCGCGCAGCATCTTGATGCGCAGGACGTCGTAGCCGCGATGGATGCTTGCGGCCAGTCCGTCGGCTTCGGCGAGGTGCAGTTTCGCGGCGCCGAGGTCGTCGGCGCCGATGGCGGCATGCGCGCGGGCGATCGCGGCGGCGAGGCGGTATTCGCCGCGGAGCGGTTTGAGGTCGTCGACGTCGAACGCCGACGCGAGGCCTTCGAGCGTGGCGAGCAGGCGCGCGACGGTCTCGCGGCGCGCGTGCGCGGCATGCAGGCGGATCTGTTCGGAGAGTGCGACGGCGCGCAGGCGCGGCAGCTTGCGTCGCACGGCCAGGGCGTCGAGTTGTTCCAGCGCGGCCATCGCGTTGCGTTCGTCGCCTTGTTCGAGTGCGGCGAAGGCGAGCGTGCGATAGGCGAACAAGACGTTGTCGGGAAAGCCGTTGCGCTCGATGACGTCCAGGCGGTTGGCGAGCATGGCCTGCGCCTGCGCCGCATCGCCGCGCTGGTAGACGGCGGTGGCGACCACCGAAGCGAGCAGGCACGCGATGACGCTGCGCCGGCCTTCGCGTTCGGCGTGCAGCAGGGCCGGGAGCAACGCGGCTTCGGCGCGCACGGGCTGGCCGTCCCACAGGTGCGACATCGCGCCGAGCATCTGCCCGAGCGCGGCGGCCAGGCGCAGGGTGCCGGCGTTGCCGTAGGGCTGTTGCTGTGCGATGCAGTCGCGCGTTTGCGCGGTCTGGCCCTGGTGGAGCGTGTAGACGGCGCGCGTGTTCAGGGCCGCCAGTGCATACAGCGGGCCGCTGCCCTCCTCGTCTTCGCCGGGCCAGCGTTCCAGGAAGCTGGGCAGCAGGCCCAGGCGATCGGCGAATACGGCCGAACCGGCGCCGATGCGCAATGCGGTCGCACGTGCGCGTGGTGTCATGCCGGGTGCGTCGAGGACTTCGCGCGCCATCGCCAAGGCATCCGCGTTGCGATCGCCGAAGGCCAGCACCGATGCGCCGACCAGGCGCAGTTCCAGGTTGTTGGCGATCATCTCCGGCGGCAGGCGATCCAGCCATTCGCGCGCTTCGGCGAGTTTGCCGACGGTGCTCAGGGCCCACAGCGAACGCGCGGCGTAGTCTTCGGCAAGGGCATCATCGCCGGCGGCGAGCGCATGCGTCGCCGCTTCATGGAAGCGTTCGCGCTTTGCGTACCAGCGCGAGGCGCGTGCATGCAGGGCCTTGCGTTCGCGGGCCGGCAAGGCTTCCAGCCGGCTCGACAGGAAGTCGCGGGCCAGGGGATGCAGGCGCACCCATTGCGTGTGTTCGCCGGTCACCATGAGCGGGGTTTCCCGCACGAGGTGTTCCAGCATCGCCTGGGGTTCCGCGCAACCGGTGACGGCCTCGAACAGGTCGGCGTCGAAGTGTTCGAGGATCGAGGCGCGCACCAGCGCTTCGCTGACCTCGGGCGACAGGCCGGCGAGCAAGGCGGTGTCGAAGTAGGCCTGCAGCGGCCCATGGCGCGCGGACAGCGTGCGCACCGCGAGGCCCGGATCGTCGGCGCGTTCGATTTCGCCGATCGCCAGTTGCAGGCCGATGGGCCAGCCTTCGGTGGCTTCGTGCAGTTGCGCGCATTCGTCGAGCGTCAGGCGTTCGCCCAGGCGCGTGAGGACGATCGCGTTGGATTCCTCGAAGCGCAGGCGCAGGTCTTCGGTGCCGAGTTTGCCCAGCTGGCCCTTGGCCGCGAGTTCGGACAGTTGCAAGGGCAACTCGACGCGCGAGCCGATCGCAACGTGCAGGTTCGACGGCGCGTTGAGCAACAGGTATTGCAGCGCGCTGCGCACGCTGTCGGCGGGGAGGCGTTCGGCGTCGTCGATCACCAGGCCGATCGACTTGCGGCAAGCCGCGACCGCGGCGAGTAACCTGGTCAGCCCCGACACTGCGTCGTCGTCGCCCGCATCGTCGGTGTCGACGTCCAGCACGCCGCCCACGCGCAGTGCGTGCCCCAGCGCGATCACGAAACGCGCCGGGTGGTCGTTTTCGCCGGAGGTCATCCAGGCCACGTGCGTGCCTGCGTCCATCCACCAGCGGCGCCATTGCAGGAGCAGCGTCGATTTGCCGTAGCCGGCGGGCGCCGTGATCGCCAGGACGGCGTCGGCGTGGTGTTTCTGCCAGGCCGCGTGCAGGCGTTCACGCTCGAGCGCGGCGCGGGGCATGCGGGGGGGTGTGGCCTTGAGGACGAATTCGGACACGTTCATTACGTCCAAGACGACGCGGACGCTCGTCGGAAGCGGTCAGCGCGGCAACGCGAAGTCAGCCGTGGCGGCCCGACCAGTGCACGTGGGTGATCTTCCAGCCTGCGTCGGTTTTCGCGAGCAGCATGGTTTCGACCACCACTTCGCTCGGTCCGCTGCCCGGCGTCGCGATGGCGCGCAGGCGCTTTTCGCTCACGACCCAGGCCACGTCGGTGCCGGCGCGCGCGTCGCGTCGCACGAGCTCGCGATGGACGGTGCGCAACGCGGTCGAATCGCCCTTCGCCGCGCCGTCGATGTAAGCGTCGCGCTCGCCCAGCACCTGGCCGTTGGAGACGACGACCGCGTTGGGCGTCATTTGCGCGCGCGCCGTTTCGAGATCGCCGCCGACCATCGCCGACATGAACGTGTCGACGACTTGCGCTGCTTCCCGTGCAGCGGGCGATGCGTCGGGCGCACCGATGGACGCCGCGTTCGCCTGGGCGAACACCGGGCCGACCGAGATGGTTGCGAGCGCGAGAGAGGTGGCGAGAACGAGAGAGCGCATGGCGTTGACGGAGTACGGGGGATGCGCAATTAGCGGTAACCGCGCTTTTCCATGCACCTCCCCAAAACGGGGGGGAGCCAATGGCCTTGCGATGACAGCAGAGTCGGATGGTTGGCGCGTCAGGCCCAACCCGCTCGGCGTTGCCGATCCGATTACTCCAGGGGACTCCATTTCGTGAAAACCGCTCGTCGACACGCGCGTTCCAGGACTCTCGTCCGCGCGAACCTCACCGCTTCCTTGCTGATGGCCATGGGCCTGGCTCCCTCGATCGCGATGGCGCAGGACTGCGCCACGGCCACGCCGGGCCAGACCCAGTGCGTCGGCGCGACCGCGACGGGCGCGTTCGCCACCGCCGTCGGCAACCTCGCCACCGCCACCGGGACGAACAGTGCCGCGTTCGGCTACAACGCGAAGGCCACCAACACCAATACCGTCGGCGTCGGCAACAACGCCAACGCCAGCGGCCTGAATGCGGTCGCCATCGGCAACAACGCGGTCGCCAGCGGCAACAACAGCACCGCGATTGGCAATGGCGCCAAGGGCATCGGCATCTACTCCAATGCCATGGGTTACCTCGCCAATGCGCAGGGGTCCTACAGCAACGCGATCGGTGCCTACTCCAACGCCACCGGCAGCAACGCCTCGGCGTTCGGCTACTTCGCGCGCGCCACCGGCACGGCGACCACGGCAGTGGGTCGTTCGACCAACGCCTCGGGCGCCAACGCGACCGCCGTCGGCGATCGCGCGGCGGCTGCCGGCGCATACGGCACCGCGCTCGGCGCGCGTTCCACGGCGGGCGGCACCTGGAGCACGGCGGTCGGCAAGTCGGCGAACGCCAGCGGCGCCTATGGCACTGCGCTCGGTGCGCAGGCGAAGGCGTCGGGCCAGATGTCCACGGCCGTCGGCGTCGTCACCGAAGCGCTGGGCAAGTTCTCGGTGGCACTGGGCACCGATTCGCACGCCTACCAGGACAACTCGCTCGCCATCGGTTCCTACGCGCGATCGATGAAGAAGTACGGCATCGCCATCGGCACGGGCGCGTACACCACCGGCGCTTACGCGATGGCGATCGGCAACGAAGCCTACGCCAACGGCTGGGACGCGACCGCCGTCGGCTACAGCGCAGCCGGCATCGGCGACGACTCCATCGCCGTGGGCTCCTATGCGTGGGCCGCGGGCAAGAACAGCGTTTCGATCGGCCTGGTGTCCACCGCCAACGCCGACTTTGCGACGGGCCTGGGCGCGTACGCCAACGCCTACAGCTTCGCGAGCACCGCGATCGGCACGTATTCCAACGCCTTCGGTGCATTCAGCAACGCCACCGGTGCGTATGCGTGGACGGCCGGCGATTTCGGCAGCGCCACCGGCGCCTACGCCACGGCGCTGGGCAAGATGAGCACCGCCGAAGGCGCGTATGCGCAGGCGCGCGGCGAAGTCAGCGTCGCGACGGGCGCGTACAGCATGGCCGTCGGCGACTACGCCACGGCGGTCGGCCCGCTGGCCACCGCCGGTGGCGTTTCGAGCGCCGCGCTGGGCGATACCGCGTCCGCCGTCGGCGATTACGCCACCGCGCTCGGTGCGTACAGCACGGCGCTGGCCAACAACAGCGTGGCGCTGGGTTCGTACTCGGTCGCCGATCGCGACAACACGGTGTCCGTCGGTGCGGTCGGTGCAGAGCGCCAGATCACCAACGTGGCCGCCGGTTCGCAGGACACCGACGCGGTCAACGTCGGCCAGCTCAACAACGCGCTGGTCGCGGTGGGCGCAAGCAGCGCCGCGCAGCTGGACACGGTCGCGGCCGCCTTCGGTGGCGGTGCGTCGATCGACGTCAACGGCCTGCTCGCGATGCCGACCTACAACCTGCAGGGCACCAGCTACTACAACGTCGGCGATGCCTTCGGCGCGGTCGACGGCTTCATGAGCAGCCTGAACACCACAATCTCCACGCTTTCCACGCGCGTGGAGTCGCTCGAAGGTACGCCGGGTCTCGGCCTGCCGGTCGGCGATGGCTCGGGCCTGGCGCTCGGTCCGGACAGCAGCACGGCCGATCCGACCGACGTGGCCTTCGGCCCCGGCGCGCACGTCGGCGCCGACAGCAGCACGGCGATCGGCAGCAACGCGACCGTGACCGCGAACGCGACGAGCGCGGTGGCCATCGGTGCCAACTCGGTCGCCGACCAGGCGAACACCGTGTCCGTCGGTTCGGCCGGCGCCGAACGCCGCGTGACCAACGTCGCCTCCGGCACGGCCACCACCGATGCCGCCAATGTCGGCCAGGTCCAGGCCGGCGACACGGCGACGCTGCATTCGGCCAACGCGTACACCGACAGCCACATGCAGGCCTTCAACGACCAGTTCACGCAATTGCAGGACGACGTGAACCTGCGCCTGAACCACCAGGACCAGCGCATCGACCAGCAGGGCGCGATGAGCGCGGCGATGTTGAACATGGCGATCAACGCCGCGCACAGCCGCAGCGACAACGGTCGCATCGGCGTCGGCGCAGGTTGGATGAATGGCGAAAGCGCGCTGTCGGTCGGCTACTCCAAGCAGATCGGCGACCGTGCGTCCTTCAGTCTGGGTGGCGCCTTCACCAGCGACGACAGCTCGGCCGGTATCGGCTTCGGCATCGACCTGTAAGGGAACCGGTCAGCGGCGCTCGCTCGGGGGAGAGAGCGCCGCGCAGGACGCCGTGCCGGTACCGTTGTGGCGACGGACCGGCACGGTGCTCCTGTTTTTATTCGTAAGCGTCGACCAGGTCCGCAAGCAGGGCCTGCACCGGTGCCATGCCCTTGGCATAGCGGCGCCAACCGCCGACGTTGCGCGCATGGATCGGCTGGCGCAGCTGCAGCGTGCTCGCGGTCGTGGTGACCGTCTTGTTGGCGAGAATGTCGGTGACGCCCCGCACTTCCGGCAGGCCCAGGTAGGCCTGGACGCGCGCGGCTTCCAGGTCGGGATGCGAGACCAGGTCTTCGTAGCGCACGTCGAGGATGCGGCCGGGCGCGATCGCGTGCCAATGGCGCATCAGGCGGGCGTAGTTGCGGTAATGCGTCGCCAGCTCGTCCAGCGCGTAGCTGTACGCGTAGTACTTGTGCGCGAACAGCTCCTTGAGGTTGGAGAAGCAGCTGTCCATCGGATGGCGGCGCAGGTGCACGATCTTCGCGTGCGGCAGTGCCCGCAGGATCGCGCCGCACCACTGGAAGTTCATCGGGTGTTTGTCGACGTAGAACGCATTGCCTTCGGCGAACCAGGCCGTCTTGGCGAGGTAACGGTTGCCGAGCAGGGTCGGGTCCAGGCGCGCGAGGTAATCGCCGAACCAGGGTTCCAGCGCCAGGTTGAGGCGGTGGTTGTTGACCCACTGCATCTGCTGGCGGAAATCGTTGAGCTCCCCGCAGGTCTTGATCTGCGGGTGATTGCCCAGGATGCGTTCGAGCAGCGTCGTGCCGGTGCGCGGCATGCCGACGACGAAAATGGGGGTCGCCTCGCGCGGCACGTCGCCGCAGTCTTCGATCCATCGACGCGTGGTGGCGGCGATGATTGCGTCGTATGCGGCGGTTTCCTGCGCGCAGTCGTGTTCGGTCACGCTGCGGCGGGCGTTCGCACCGGCCATGAGCGCGTCCCACGCCGCGTCGGTCTCGCCGAGCGCGTCGAGTTCCTTGAACAGGCCGTAGTGCAGGTAGGTGACGTCGTCGTTGTCGAGTTCGGGATGGCGCAGCGCCGCCTGCATGCGCGCCACGCGCTCGCGTGCGTGGTCCTTGCGCCCCAGTTGGGCGCGGAACCAATGCGCATGGCCGAAGCACGGGGCTTGCGCGATGCTTTCTTCGCAGGACGCCACCGCGCCGTCGAGCTGGCCGACGAAGCTGCGGACGATGGCCTGCATGTTCGCGACCATCGGGTGGTCGAAGCCGGTGTCGCGCGCGCGGTCCAGGCACGACAACGCGCGCGGCTGGTCTTCCAGGCTGCTGTACAAGCGCGCCAGGTCGACCATCAGGGACGCGTTGTCCGGATGCTCCACATCCACCAGGCCCAGCGTGGCGTGGGCCAGTTGCCATTCGCCGACGTCCAGCAACACCTGCGCGATTTCCAGCAACTCCGCGGGCGGCGCGTGCACGGCGCGCGCGCTGGCCTGGAAAGCGTTGAAGGTCGCTTCGCGCGTGAGCCCGACCGCGTGGCAGATCTGCGCCAGCATCGCGTAGGCGAGCGGCTGGTCCGGCGCGTGCTGGATCAACTGCACGCACAAGGCTTCGGCCTCGGCCAGGCGCTTGTGCTGGAAATGGTCGATGGCCTGCTGCCACAAGGCCGGAAGATCGGGTTGCTGCATGGGGGAATGACCGGGGCGAGGCGCGCGCCCGCAAACGCCAGTTGACCACCGCGCCCCCGCCCCCCGCCCCCCCTGAAATGGGGAGTTTCAATGCCCGCACGCGACGCCGGAGTCTTCGTTGTCGCGGTCGTCCGCGCCGATCCGAATTCATCTTCCAGGGGAAAACATGTCGCCGCTTGCCAAGGCCCTGTCCGTGGCCATTTTCATGTCTGCCGCCGGCCACGCCGTCGCGGCCGACGCTGCTTCGCCCGCCACCCGCGCACTCGGCGCGATCCGCCAGAATCCGGCGGCCGCGCGCCTCTCGGCGTACGACAACTTCCAGGTCCGCGGCGTCGTGGTCGATCGCGACGGCACCGAACACGTGCGCATGGATCGCACCTACCAGGGCCTGCCGGTGATCGGCGGCGACCTGGTCGTGCATTCGAAGGCCGGCGTGCTCAAGCGCACCAGCATCACGCAAGCGGCGGCACTCAACCTCTCGGTCGCACCGAAGATCGATTCCAAGGCCGCCATCGCCGCGGCGGGCACGCAGTTCGGCACGAAGTTCGACGTGGTGCCGACCTCGCGCCTGGTCGTCTACGCACGCACCGCGCAGCCCAAGCTCGCCTATGACGTGCTGTACGTCGGCGCGAAGCAGGACGGCACGCCCACGCGCATGCACTACTACGTCGACGCCGCCAACGGCGCGATCCTCGGCAAGGTCGACGCCATCGAAACCGGCACGCTGCCCGGCACCGGCGCGCAGACCGGCACGACGCCGACCACCCCGGTCACCACGCCGGCCATCGGCCCCGGCTTCTCGCTGTTCGCGGGCAACGTCACTCTGAACACGCAGTGGAACGCCACGCGCCACATCTACGAGCTGAAGGACACCACGCGCGGCGGCATCGCCATCACCGACATGGGCAATGGCTACCGCGGGACCGGCACGCAGCTGGTCGACGGCGACAACAAGTGGGGCAACGGCGCGCAGAGCGATCGCGCGAGCGCGGGCGTCGACGCGGCCTACGGCTTCGCGAAGACCTGGGACTTCTACAAGACCGCCTTCGGCCGTGCAGGCGTGCGCGGCGACGGCGTGGGCGCCTTCGGTGCGATCCACTACCGCATCAACTATGCCAACGCGTTCTGGAGCAACGATTGCTCCTGCATGTCCTTCGGCGACGGCGACGGCAGCATGCTGCGTCCGCTGGTGTCGATCGACATCATCGGCCACGAGGTCAGCCACGGCGTGACCGCGGCGACGGCCGGGCTGGTCTACAGCAGCGAATCGGGCGGCCTCAACGAAGCCACCTCCGACATCCTGGGCACGATGGTGGAATACTTCGCCAACAATCCGAAGCAGCCGCCGAACTACGTGATCGGCGACCAGATCTTCACCACGCCGGCGCCGGACAAGTTCATCCGCACGATGTTCAAGCCGCACCTGGACGGCATCTCGCCGGATTGCTACCCGAGCGCCACCACGCCCTCCAACGGGATCACGCTGGGCAACTTCAAGGCGATGGACGTCCACTACTCCTCGGGCGTGGCGAACCACTTCTTCTACCTGCTCGCCGAAGGCGCGGTCGTCCCGAACGGTTACGGTGCGAACACGCCGGCCAACCTGGGCGCGAGCGACCTGGTGTGCAACGGCAACGTCGGCCTGGCCGGCATCGGCCGCGATGCCGCCGCGCAGATCTGGTACCGCGCCCTGACGCTGTACATGGTCTCGAACACGGACTACGCCGGCGCGCGCGTGGCCACGATGAACGCCGCGGGCGATCTGTACGGCGTGGGTTCGCCGAACCAGCTGGCCGTCGCGGCGGCGTGGGATGCGGTGACGATGCCCTGATTCGGGCGCGTGGAATGCAGGAACGGAAAACCCCGCCTCGTGCGGGGTTTTTCGTTTGGGCCTGGCGTGCGACTCAACGCAGCCCGAACTGCACCAACTCCGCGCCGCCATGCACGAGGGGCGCTTCGACGCGCACGACGCCGAGGTTGCGGCAGTAATACTTGTATTCGACATCGCCGGGCGTCAGCGCCGTGGTCTCCCGCGTCCTGATGCAATCGTGGAAGCGCCCCAGCCCGGTTTCGACGCGGATGCCCACGTTCTGGATCAGCGCAGCATCTTCGGCGACACCGGCTTCGAACTCCTGCAAGTAAGACGTGCCGACCACGGGGCGATTGAACATCACGATGCCCGCCTTCGCGCCGCGCGAACCGGCCTGCCACGAACCCTCGTGCGACGCATCGATGCGATTGCCTGCGGCGTCGTAGGTGTATTCGACCGTCGCTTCGCCGAAATACCAGACGTTGCCGCCGTTGTCCTGGCCGTACCAGTCCTGCGTGTCTTCCAGCAACAGCGCGCGCTTGCCATTGCACTGCGGATCCGACCACACCTTGTCGGTGACCTTGCGTGCGGCGAGGCCCGCGTAGGCGCCCTTGAAATCATGCTTGGCCGCGTGGGTGACCACGACGTCGTTGACCTTGCACTCGCCGTCTTCCAATTCGTACGACACCGTGCGCGTGCCCGGTTGCATCGGCGAATACGCATTGTCGATGACCAGCGGCGCGTGGAAATTGGAAAGGCGGAACTCCGGTTGGAAGGGGCCGGCTGCGAAGGCGACGCTCGCGGGAGAGGCCAGGATCGAAAGCAGGCAGGCCAGTAGGGTGCGGGGCTTCATGGCAAGTCCTCCTCTCGAGGCGATCAGGCTGGCTGCTGTATACGTCATCCAGACGCACGACTCCCTCAGTCGGCCGTTAAATCGCCGCGAACACGCCTGGAGTTTCCGATGAGTTGGCAAAGCTGGATTCCGTGGGCCCTGCTGTCGGCCACTTTCGCCGCGTTGACGGCGGTGTTCGCCAAGGTCGGCGCGCACGAGGTCGACTCCAACCTGGCGATGGCGATCCGCACGCTCATCGTCGCGCTCGTGCTCGTGCCGCTCGTCGTGGTGACCGGGAAGTGGTCGAACCCGATGGCACTGCCCGGCCGCACGCTCGTATTCCTCGCGTTGTCGGCGCTGGCGACCGGCGCGTCGTGGCTGTGTTACTTCAAGGCGCTGCAACTGGGCGAGGTCACGAAGGTCGCGCTTGTCGACAAATCGAGCGTCGTGCTCGTCATCCTGTTCGCCTTCGCCTTTCTGGGGGAGCGGCCTTCGGCGCGCGATTGGATGGGGATCGCACTCATCGTTACGGGCCTGGGGATCTTCATTTTCCAGCGGCGTTAACGGCCGGCTGAGCCAGCATTAAGGACGGAATTACTTTCGCGCGCCCACGATGGGCGGATGGTCGCGTTGCGTCTCTCGCAAGCAAGCCAACGCGGACTCCTGTTCGCTGTCTTCTTCGCGTTGGCCTTCGCCTTCCTGGGCAGCCGCGGCCTCTGGGATCCCGATGAGGGGCGCTATACGAATGTCGCCGCGAACATGTTGTCGAGCGGCGATTGGCTCGTGCCGCATCGGCAGCAGGAAGTCGGCCATTGGACCAAGCCGCCGCTGACCTATTGGGTGGTCGCCGCGAGCATGGGCGTGTTCGGGCTCAATCCCTGGGCCGCGCGGCTTCCCGTCGCCCTCGCCTACCTCGCATGCATCTGGATGGTGTCGCGGATCGCGCGCCGGCTCGCGCCCGGCCAGGAGATGCGTGCGGCGATCACGTTCGCCACGATGTTGTTGCCGGCGATCGCATCGCAACTGGTGACGACGGATTTCCTCCTCACCGCATTCGAAACGCTCGCGATGTGGTCGTACATCGAACTGCATTGGGGCGATGGCCGCGCGCACTGGCGATGGTTGACGTGGATCGCTTTCGCGCTTGCGTTCCTGACCAAGGGGCCGCCGGGCTTGTTGCCGATGCTCGTGGTGATCGGGGCCGAGTGGAAGGCGCCGCGCGAGCGTCGCGTGTTCCGGCCGCTGGCGTTCTTCGTGTTCGCGGTGTTGGCGACGTCTTGGTTCGTCGCGGTCACCGCGCGCAATCCGCATCTGTTGCGCTACTTCCTCGGGATGGAAGTCATCGATCGCCTCACGACGAATGAATTCCGCCGGCACGGGGAGTGGTACGGATGGGCGGTGGTCTACATTCCGACGCTGCTGGTCGGTACGTTTCCCTGGACCTTCGCGTTGTTCGGATGGATCAGGGGGCGCTTGCCGACGTCGATCGACCGCTTCGTGGCGGCCTGGATCCTGGTGCCGCTGATCGTGTTCTGCATCGCGCGCTCGCGGTTGCCGTTGTATCTGCTTCCGTTGTTCGTGCCGCTGGCGATCGCGACCGTGCTGCCGCGGCCGGGGCTGCGCCCGATTCAATGGAATGCCTTGATGGTCTGGGTGCCCATCCTGATCGCGATCCGCATCGTGGGCGCGTCCATCGACTCGCCGCAGGACGCGCGCGCCTGGGCCGATGCGATCCGCCAGCGCGCGCCGGGCCATGTCGACCAGGTGGTGTTCATCGATGACCCCGCGCGTTACGGATTGCGCGTGCATCTGGATGCGGAAATCGAAGACGTGTCGCTGGCGCCGATGCCGCCGCCCGGCGAGGCGCCCATCAATGCGCCCTTCGACGAGGACGCCGCGCGCGAATTGCTCGACGATCCCGATCCGCTGCACACCGTCTGGGTCGTGCAGCAAGCGCAGTGGACGCAAGTCCAGGCCTACCTGCACGCGCGCGACCAGCGCGCCGTCGCGCTCGGTGCTCCGTTCAGCGGGCGCGTGTTCTTCCGCGTCGAAACGCCGTCGAACCCATGACGCCGCACGCATGACACCCGCGCGGCTCTATGGCCCGCAGTTGATCGCGATGGCGGTGGCCGCCGTCGCCCTTGCGTGGGTCTTCCACGCCACCGCACTGGACCTGCGTCTTGCCAACCCCTGGTACGACCCGGTCAGTCATTCGTTTCCCTTGCGGTCCTCGTGGATCACGACGTACGCCATCCATCGGCAGCTCAAGCTCCTGTCCATCCTCCTGGGGCTGGTCATGTGGTGGATGGCCCTGCGTGCCTTGCGCGCACGCACGGGCTTCCTGGCCACGCACAGGCGACGGCTGTGGTGCATCGCGATTTGTTTCCTCGCCGTGCCGGCGGTGATGGCGATCCTGCAGACCATGAGCACGATGCACTGCCCGTGGGACGTGATCGAGTACGGCGGCGCCGCGCCTTACCGCGATCTGCTGCAGGCGCCGGCCGTCGGCGTTCGCGCCGGCCATTGTTTCCCGGCGCGGTTCGTGACGGTCGGCTCCTGGATGCTGTCCTTCGCGTGCCTGTGGTATCCGGAGAAACCGCGACGCTGCATCGTCGTTGGTGTCATCGCGTTGGCGTGGGCGCTCGCGCTCGGATGGATACAGCAGGCCCGGGGCGCGCATTTCCTTTCGCACACACTGTGGTCGCTGTGGATCAGTTGGGGGATCGTGCTGTTGGTCCACGCGCTGTGCGGTGCGTGGCGCGAATCGACGGACGCTTAGAACTTTTTCTGATAGGCGACCATGACGCCACCATGCGGCAGCAATCCCATGATCAACGGGTGCTCGCGCTTGTGCGCCCAGATCCCCCACGCAATACCAATGCCCGCACCCACGATCACGTCGCTCTGCCAGTGCCCGTGCACTTTGACGCGCGCGATCATGTCGTAGGCCGGCAACAAGGTCAGCGCCCACACCGCCGGGTGGTCCTCGTGGTACTCAGCGATGAAGGGCGTCACGATCGAACTGATTTCGGCGGCTTCGCCGCTTGGAAAACTGCCATAGCCGCTGCCGTCGAAGAAATCGCCGGGATCGGTGTTCTGGCTGGGACGTTCGCGCGAGAACACGGCCTTCATGACCGTCGTCGTGCCTGCGGTGAGCACCATCGAATCCAGCGCCTGGTCGAAGGTGCGCCCCATGCGCGAGTCGTTGTCGACGAACAGCGCGCCGCCGATCGTGACGACGGCGGCGGTGAGCGCGAATTTCTTCTGCGTGTCGCGGTTCCAGATGCCGGAGTCGTCGTAGGTGACCAGATGGTCGATCAGGAACGGGTTGCCGGCGTGGGATCGGCACGGCACGAGCAAGGCGCCGACCAGGAAGAGCGCGGGGGCAGCGCGACGAGGAAACATGGGCGAACTCCTGGCGTTCTTGCAGCCGTTATTCGCCCTCGCGCGTTAGCCGATGCTCGGCGGAAACTCAGCGGTGCGTTAAGTCCGGGATCGGCGATCGCGCGCGGTAACAGATGCCTGAGTTTCGCCCCACCTGGGCGTAACCGCCTTTGGGTAGTGTCGCCGGACTGGCCGTGCCCCTCGCATGGCAGGGAGAGGTCCATGCGCTTTCGTGTCCTGACGTTGGTGTTGTGTGTCGCGGCGCTTCCCGCCGTGGCGGCCGATTCGACCGTGACGCGCGCCCAGGCCGAAAAGGCCGCACTGGTGCGCGTCCCGACGGGCGTGGTGAAGAGCGCCGAACTCGAAACCGAGCACGGCAAACAAGTGTGGTCCTTCGACATCGCAACGCCGGCCTCGAAGGACATCCATGAAATCCAGGTCGACGCGACGAGCGGGCAAGTCGTGCGCATGGAAATCGAAACACCCGCCGACCAGGCCAGGGAGCGCGCGGCGGACAAGCACGAAGCCAAGACGGAACACTAGGCATCGCCGATGAACCAAACGCCCGTACTGATGCTGTGGACCGGCGGCTGGGATTCGACCTTCCACCTGCTGCAACTGCTGTTCGAACATCGCCTTCCCGTCGTGCCGATCTACCTGGTCGATCCCACGCGCAAGTCTTCGTTGATCGAACTGGAGACGATGGACCGCATTCGCGAGGCGCTGACGCAAGCGCATCCGGAAACGCGTGCACTGCTCCACCCCACCGAGATGGTGCGGGTTGCGGATCTTGCGCCGGACCCGACGGTGCAGGATGCGTTCGACCGCATGGCGCTGCGGTATGGCATCGGGTCCCAATACGCCTGGCTGGCCCGCTTCGCCAAACAGCGCGGGCTGCAGGACATGGAGATGTCGAGCGAGCGCGCACGACACGGTGCCAGCGGCGTGTTGATGGACTGCACCGTGCCCGCGCAATCGGCGCATGGGTATCCGACCTTCCGCGTGGCGCCGGACACGGCCGATCCGGATATCGGCGTGGTGTTCGGGGCCTTTGCATTCCCCATGATCGGCACGACCCGCGAGGACATGACGCAGGTCGTCAAACGCAACGGCTGGGGCGAACTGATGGGCATGACTTGGTTCTGCCATCGCCCCACGCGCAATGCGCAACCCTGCGGCCTGTGCAATCCCTGCCGCTATGTGATCGATGAGGGATTCGGCTGGCGCATCCCGCCGGCGCGACGCAGGCTGTCGGCGGTCTATCGCGCGACGGTGCTTCCGTTGCGGACGCGTGCGCGGCGCTGGCTGCTGCGGTGGCGGGCGCGGGGGGCGACCGCCTGACAGCCCGCTCCGGGAACGGGCGCTGACCCGCGATTTGCTGAACACGACGAGCGGGCTGGCCCGTCGACCCACCCGGGACTACGATCCTTGCCTGCCTGCGCCCCCCGGGAGATCGAAGATGCAGTTGTCGCGCGCCGAACTCGATGCCGCCCTGTTCCAGCTCCACGCGTCGGTCCCGCTGTGGCGGGATGCACTCGAAGACGAAGACGCATTGCGCACGACTTACTGGCGCCTGGCCGATCGTCTCGTCGACGCGGCCCCGACGCATGATCGCGATTGGGTGGCGCAACAGGTGGCGGCCGGCGCTCGATCCATCAAAGGATCCGGCGATACACGATGAAGCCGGATCGCTCCGCGACGGTGTCATAAAGCTTGCGAGCGACCGCATTGGTTTCGTGCGTCTGCCAGTACACGCGCGGCAGGCGCGCCTGACGGGCGAAGTCGTACACCGCTTCGATCAGGGCCTTCGCCACGCCGCGGCCGCGCACCGCGGGGGAGACGAACAAGTCCTGCAGATAGCAATTGGATTCGACCTGGATCGTGCTGTGGTGGAGGACGATGTGGGTCAGACCGACGAGCGCGCCCTCGTGCTCCGCCACGAAGGCATGCATGGGCACGGCCGGATCGAGGAGCCGCGCCCACGTCGTGGCGGTGATTTCCGGCGCAAGCGCCGTCGCGCCTTCGCGGCCGTAAAAGGCGTTGTAACCCAGCCACAGTGGCAACCACTGCGCATGGTCGTTCGGCGTGATCGGGCGGATTTCGATCGTGTCCATATCGCGTATCGGTCCTTGGGCGCAAGCCGTACTCGCACTGACGAATATCCCACTCATGGGAATGTTTGTCTTCGTTTCGCGCAATTGTTCGTCGCACAGCGGCCCACACAAAGGTCTCGCTGCACGTTGCCCTGGCGCTCGCCCGGGCCCTCCAACAAGGAACGAACACATCATGCGCAATACCAAGCTGGTTTCTTCCCTTCTCCTCGCCGCCACGCTGGGCGCCGCCGCCTTCGGCGCGCAGGCGCAGGACAAGGGCTTCTACGCCGGTGCCGGCGTCGGCCAATCCTTCGTCGACGAAGGTGCTTACGACGATCAGGACACTGCGTTCTCCGCCTTCGGCGGTTATCAGTTCAATCGCTATTTCGCACTGGAAGGCGGTTACGCCGATTTCGGCCAGATCGAATCCGACCGCCCCGGCCAGCCTTCGCTGGAAGGCGACACCGCGTATCTCACCGCGGTGGGCATCATTCCGATCACCGACAAGTTCTCCGCCTATGGCAAGGCCGGCGTGCATCGCTGGAACCTGGACAACGCGCTGCCGTCCCTGACGGGCAGCACCGACGACAGTGGCAGCGACCCGACCTATGGCGTCGGCGTGCAGTACCGCATCAACGATCGCATCGCGCTGCGCGGTGAATACAGCCGATTCGAGATCGAGGATCTCGACGCGGACCTCGCGCAGGTGCAGATCCGCTTCGACTTCTGAACGACATCGCGGAAGTCCTGCGCATCCTGCACGAGGACCTTGGAGCAGCGGTCAGACCACCCGCACCATCTGCCCCACCTTCGACAACAGATGCTCGACCTCGTACGGCTTGGTCATCAAGTCCATGCCGTGACCGAGGAAGGAACCCACTTCCGCGCTGTGACGCGAGTAGCCGGTGAGGAACAACACCGGCAAAGTCGCATCGCACGCACGCGCGACATCCGCCAACTGGCGTCCGTCCATGCCCGGCAGGCCGACGTCGGTGAGCAGCAGGTCGAAGCGCTCGTTCTCCAACAGGGCGAGCGCCTTCTCCACGGTGTCGACGGCCGTGCATCGATAGCCGAAGGAGACCAGCACCAGCGTCGTGACCTCGCGCACCGAGTCGGAGTCCTCGACGAAGAGGATGTGCTTGCCGTTGCCGACCTTCGGCAACAGGCCCACCCGGGCGATTTCCATCGGCAGCGCGAGGCCGTCGCCGCTCGGCAGACGCAGGGTCACGGTCGTGCCTTGGCCCGGGACGCTCGCGATGCGTGCATCGCCGCCGGACTGGCGTGCGAAGCCGTAGGTCATCGCCAACCCCAAACCGGTGCCCTGCCCGATCGGCTTGGTGGTGAAGAACGGTTCGAAGACGCGGTCGAGCACGTCCGCGGGAATCCCGACACCATCGTCGACGACCGTCAGTTCCACGTACTCGCCGGCCGCGACGTCTTCGCCTTCGCCCGACACGGCGCGGCGCGTGCTGATGCGCACGTGGCCGCCGTCGGGCATGGCGTCGCGCGCGTTCACCACCAGGTTGAGGACTGCGTTCTCGAGTTGGTTGGCGTCCACGCGCGCGATGCGCGCCGCCGGATCCAGGTCCAGGGTGAGCGACACGCGTTCGCCGATCGTCCGGCGCAGCAGGTCACCCAGCGAGGAGATGCGTGCGTTGATGTCCACCGCGCGCGCGTCCAGCGGTTGTTGCCGCGCGAAAGCGAGCAGGCGATGCGTGAGTGCGGCGGCACGCCTGGCCGAATCGCTGGCGGCCTCGGCGAATCCGCGCACCGTGTCGGTCCTGCCGGCTTCCACGTCGCGCAGCATCAGGCTCAACGAGGTCAGGATGCCGGTCAGCAGATTGTTGAAGTCGTGCGCGATGCCGCCGGTGAGCTGGCCCAGCGCGTCCATCTTCTGCACCTGCATCAATTGCGCTTCGGTGCGCTGGTGCGCCGAGATTTCCTGTTCCAGTTGCGTGTGCGCGTTTTCCAACCGTTCGCGCTGCGCGGCTTCGCGCATGGCGCGCAGTTCTTCCTCGGCGGCGCGCACGCGCAGCAAGGTGCGCACGGTGGCGATCAGCACGCCCGGATCGACCGGGTGGATCAGATAGGAATCGGCGCCCGCTTCGAGGCCGACGATCACGTCGCGCGTGTGGATCGCGGCAGCCGAGACCTGGATGATCGGCAACAAGGCGGTGCGCGGGTCGGCGCGCAAGTCGCGCACGATGTCGAAGCCCGAATCGTCGGGCAGGTTCACGTCCAGGACGACGACGTCGATCTCGTCGGCGGCGATATGCGCGCGGCCCTCCTGCCCGGTGCCGGCCTCCAGGACGTGGTAGCCCTGGCGCTCGATGACGCGCCGCATCGCGTACCGCGTGACGGCGTTGTCGTCGACGATCAGGATCACGGGCTTAGTCATGGAGCAACGCCTCGGGTTCGGCCACCGACGGCAAGGCGATCGGCAGGCACACATGGAACTGCGATCCCTTGCCGACCTCGGAGGTGACGCCGACCGTGCCGCCCAACAGGGCCGCGAATCGCTTGCAAAGCGCCAGGCCCAGCCCCGTGCCGCGCACGCGGCGCTGCAGCGGCGAGTCCACCTGGGCGAAATCTTCGAACAACATGTCCAACATGCCGGCGGGAATGCCGATGCCCGTGTCGGCGACGGTGAAGCGCACATGGTTCTCGCCCTCGCGCTCGGCGCAGACGCGCACGGTGCCCGACGGCGTGAACTTCAGTGCATTGGCGATGTAGTTGCGCAGGATCTGCGCGACCTTTTTATCGTCCGTATACAGCTTGGGAATGCCCACCGGTTCCTCGAACACCAGGTCGACGTCCTTCCCTTCCACGATCGGGCGGAACATGCCGCGCAGCGCGGAAAACAGGTCGACCATCTCGAACCAGCCCGGCGAGATCGTGATGCGGCCCGCTTCGATCTTCGCCAGGTCGAGCAGGTCGTCGACCATCTCGCTCAGTTCGGCCGCGGCGGTGCTGATGAACTGCACCTGCTTGTGTTGTTCCTCGTTCAACGCGCCGTCCAGTTCGTCGTCGAGCAGGCGCGTCATGCTGCGGATGGAGCCCAGCGGCGTGCGGAATTCGTGGCTCATGTACGACAGGAAGCGCGACTTCAGCTCCGAGGCCTGCTTGAGCTGCTCGGCCTGGGTGTCGAGTTCGCCGTAGAGCGCGAGCACGCCCTGGTTGGTCTCGTCGAGTTCCTCGCGCAGCGCGGCGTTTTCCGCACGCAGGCGTTCGAGGTCGGCGTGCTCGGGTGTGGTCATGGTCGGCCTCCGAGTGGCACGACGACGACAGTGGCGTCGTCGCGGCCGCGGTCATGGTCGCGCAACAGCACCGCGGCGATCACCGCGGGATGTCGGTTCATCAGGCCGGGCGTGTCGCGCAAGGTCCAGCGCGTCGCCAGGCCATCGCTGTACATCACCAGCAGCTTGCCGGTGGACTGCGGGAAGTCGAAGGCCTTCGCATTGCGATAGGCCACGCCGACGATGCCGGGATTCGACGCGAGCCCGCGCGAACCTTCGAGCGTGTGCAGCGCAGCGGAGATGTTGCCGATGCCCGAGAATCGCAACACGCCGCTGTCGTGTTCGTAACGCGCGATCGCCGCCGCGCCGCCGCGCGTGCCGTTCATCGCCACGTGCAAGGCATCCATGCCCGTGCCGACGGCCTGCGAGGGATCCTGTTCGAACGCGATCGCACCTTCCACCGCGGCCTTGTGCGCGAGCGCGCCGTGGCCGAGTCCGTCGATCACCAGCACGCTGGTGCATCCGGCGTCGAACGACACGCGCCAGGCATCGCCGCACACCGGTTCACCCTCGTAGGCATGCACCGCCGCGCCATAGCGCAGGTCGACATTGGGCTTCTGCTTCGCGTGCAGGCGCGAGAGCACGACCGAACCGTTGGCATCGGAGTGCACGTCGAACACCTGCGATTGCCGCGCCACCGCGCCCAGGCCGATGCCCTGCGTGCCGCGCGTGGACATGCCGTCCTCCATGCAGCGCGACAGGTCGAAGCCGGGGCCGCGGTCCACCGCCATCAATTCGAGGCCGCGTCCGCCGTCGCGCGCGGCGACCTGCTGCACGTAGAACGCGCCGCGCCCGGCGTGCTTGAAGACGTTGGAGGCCAGCTCGGTCGCCACCAGCGCGGCGCGCGCCGCGTCGGTTTCGTCGAACCCCAGGGCATGCGCGGCGTGCTGCGCGTATCGCCTTACCTGCCCGACGCAGGAAGCATCCTCGATCGCGATCCGATGCGGCGTGTGGCCAGCCAGGACGACGTCCATCGAGCGCTCAGGTCCACTTCGTGATCGTCACGCGCGTCCCGTTGCCGGCGGCGGTCTGGATCTCGAATTCGTCGACCAGGCGCTTGGAGCCCGTGAGCCCCAGGCCCAGCCCGTTGCCCGAGGTCCAACCGTCGGTCATGGCGAGCTTGAGGTCGGGGATGCCCGGACCTTCGTCATGGAACATCAGGCGCAGGCCCTTGTGCGTGCCGTTGAACACGATCGACCAGTCCATCGCGCCGCCGCCACCGTAGATGACGGTGTTGCGCGCCAATTCGCTGGCCGCGGTGATCAGCTTGGTCTGGTCCACCAGGCGCAGGCCAATGTGGATCGCCAGTTTGCGCACCGTCTGGCGCGCGACGACGACATCCTGTTCGACAAGGATCGGTTGCGATCCGCTGGCGCTGGTGTTCATTGATTGACCGCGCGTTGGCGCAACAGCGCCATGCCGCGTTCGACGTTCAACGCGGTCGCAACGCCCGGCAAGGTGAGCCCGAGTTCCACCAGGGTGATCGCCACGGCCGGCTGCATGCCGACCAGCACGGTTTGCGCATCCATGATGCGCGACAGGCCGGAGATCGTGCCGATCATGCGGCCGATGAAGGAGTCGACGATTTCCAGCGCGGAGATGTCGATGAGCACGCCGCGCGCACCCGTCGTGCGGATCCGCTCGGCGAGATCGTCCTGCAACGTCAGCGCGAGTTGATCGTGCATGTCGACCTGGATGGTGACCAGCAGGTACTGGCCCATGCGCAGGATGGGGATACGGTCCATGCGTCAGTTCGCCTTCGTCACCTTGAGGTTCAGGCGTTGCATCGCCAGCGCGAGCGCATCGGCGAGGTTGGCCTTGGTGACGATGCCCTGCAGGTCCAACCCGAGATGGACGATGGTCTGCGCGATCTGCGGACGCACGCCCGAGATGATCGCGTCGGCGCCCATCAGGCGGATCGCGGTGACGGTCTTGAGCAGGTGCTGGGCGACCAGCGTGTCGACGGTCGGCACGCCGGTGATGTCGATGATCGCGATCTCCGACCCGGTGTCGACGATGCGTTGCAGCAGCGACTCCATCACCACCTGCGTCCGCTGCGAGTCGAGCGTGCCGATCATCGGCAGCGCCAGCACGCCGTCCCACAGCTTCACGACGGGCGTGGAGAGCTCCAGCAGTTCTTCCTGCTGGCGCGCGATGATGTCTTCGCGCGATTTCTGGAACGCGGTGATCGTCAGCATGCCCAGGCGGTCGATGAGCTCACTCACCTGCCAGGTCTGGTCGGCCATCATCTGTGGCGAATCCTGGTACTCGTTTCGCATCTGCTCGAACATCGCCTGCTTCAGCGAGAAGATGAAGTTGGCGGTCTGCGCGGCCTCGAAGCCTTGCAGCGCGCGTGCGCGCGAGAGGTTTTCAAGGAACCCGCGCGTGGCGCCCCATTCGTTGGCGCGCACGTCCGCGGCGTCGCCCTTCGAGGAAGCCTCGACGAGATGGCCCAGGAACTCCTTCGCCTGGCGCGCGACTTCGTCGCTGCCGATGCGCGTATCGCGCTGGGCACCGCTCTCGGTGAGGTTCTGGGTCCAGCGAGACAGGATCCCGGCTTCGTTCTTTCGGATCGATTCGATCGTGCGTTGCTGCAGGACGGCCATCTTGTTGTTCCCCCTAAGTAGTCCGGCACTATGGGGGGCGCGTTCGAACAATGGAAGTTATTATTTTTAAAGGGATTTTCACTCCTTCGTCACGAGCGGTCAGGCACGCGCGCAACCCGAATCGAGCGATGTACGGGGCGTTTTTTCGCCGCGACGGACAACAAAAAACCCCGCACGTGGGCGGGATTTTTTGGCGTCACGCAAATGGGGTGCCCGGTGACTGATGTCTGGTGCCCGGGAAAGGACTCGGCCCCCACGATTTTACTCGCTAGTACCCGGAAGGGGCACGCGTAGACACGCATGCTGCTGATTCTATTGAGAATCGGCATTTTTGAGGGCGATCAATTCCGATCATCGCCGATCAACTCCTACAAATACTTACGCCCTTATATTGCGCAACCAGCTCCGTCACCTTCGGACTCCAGCGCCGTCTCTAGCCTAGGGACGCCCTATCTGTATAACGTGACCCGCAGGTCGGCAGTTGGGGCGCACAGGAGACACGCATGGATCTCAAAGACTTCGTCGCAAATACGATCTCTGGAATCATTGAAGGCTTGGTCGAGGCACAAGCCCGCATCGACGCCCACGGGGCCTTCGTAAATCCTGGCAACCTTATGGGGTCCACCAAAGATCGCGGTGAGTCTGCCTTGTGGGATAACCGCAACAACAACTACGCTCGATCTATTAGCTTTGACGTTGCGCTTACGGTGCAAGAAGGCACCAACACAGGCGCCAAAATCGGCGTGGCAACGGGGCTGCTGAATCTCAACGCGGGCGGCGCAAGCGAAAATAGCCAGCTCGCAGTCAATCGCGTGCAGTTCAGTGTTCCAATTCTGTTTCCAGCCAATGATCTGCCTGAGGAGGCACGCAAGGCGCGCTACTGACAGTGACAATCAATCGGACGGTAGAGCAAAGGGGGCTGACGTGCCGATTTTCAACTCAGTGCAACAGTGTTCCGAGCAGGCTGCGTCCTGGACAAGTGGTGACTACATCGCCCTGGCTGCGTTGGGTACTGCACTTATCACCGGAATGATTGCGTACCGTGCGTACATTGCGTCCATCAGACAGTTGGAACAGAACCAACGGCACAATGAGCTTTCCGTTCGCCCGCTCCTAGACTTCGATGTCGATATTTGGGCGCCGGATGGAGAAGGTGGAATCTGGTTAGCCAACCATGGGTACGGCGCCGCGGTCCTGAAACGGATTGGCGCGACGCTCGACGGCACTGACTACGACTTCTTTGACCCAATTGCACAAAGGCAGTTTCCTCGCGCAATCCCAAACGCAACGAATTTTCAAATACCCTGCGACTTCGAGTACCTAACTGGGGAGACTCATAGAGCATTGGGTACTGCCATTCCGCATGGCACAAGAAGCCAGCTCATGCTGATCGTCAAAGATACGACCAATAATTTCCGGGCGAGCTTCCATGCCGCAAAGGGTCTGAAACTTTGGGCCAACTACGAGGACCTCTACGGGAACGAGTTTTCCGCCAGTTTTGACAATAGCGACTACCAACCGATTCCCGCTGGGGAAATTCTCGACTTCATAGAGGGCATGAAATCGCAAGGAGCTGGAAGCCGCTCTATGCCTGGTCCTTGATCAGCGCGGGCCGTAGGCGAACGCGGCGAACTTCGATGTTCGGCGGCCTGCGCGGGCCGCTACTTCACCACGGCGTTGCCACTGCAAGCACATACTTACCTGCATGGGACGCAGGCGCGTCTCGTAAGGATTGGCCGAAAAAAATGTACTCAACCGGGACGAGTTCAAGTCGGCATCCGTTGACACGCAAAGAGCATTGGTTCGGCTACAACAAAGCCGTTGCTGCCGCCAGAAAGCTCAGCGACATATTGGATACAGGCCCAAGCGACGCCGACTTCGTGTGGCGCGTAATGGAGGGCCAAACCGCTGCCTGGGATAGGACTCGAAGCGCCACGATTTTACTCGCTAGTACCTGAAACTAGTGCGTCTACCACTCCGCCACACGGGAAGTCCGAAGTGGGCTACCGCTCATCGAGCGCGCAGCTCGAAACCAGAGACGTGCGCTTCTCAATGCGTTGCTCGCCGCAAGACGCGGTCGGCAAGCAGCGCATCTTGCGCAGACAGCGAATCTCATTGGGATCCCTGTACTCTCACTTCACGGGGCAGTGGACTGAAGAGAGCTACCTCGTCGAACAAATGATCAAGCCTTTCCTTTTGGTTGACTGGGATATGGACAACTTCAAAATTCCATGCCTTTCGAAAGCAACACAAAACACCTGAGCAGCCGGCCTCCCACCAGCGAAGGACTCGATCAAAGTGTGTCACGCCATCAGGTTAAGGGCATCTAAAGGTCGACGCCGAAGACGCGTTCTGTTCAGCGAACATGTCACCCCCCCGCTACGTCGGCCTCCTTTCGCAAGAAGATCAAAATTGAATCTTCGTTCAACGGAATTCTTTCCGGCACGTCGACCCGCTCGATGCGTTCCTCGATTTCGGCAGTGTCCGGGTAGTCGCCTAAGGCTTCTCCAGTCGCGCTAGATGCGGCGTCCAGCAGGGCGTCACTTGGTTCGCCGTCAACATAGAAAACAATATCGAAAGCGTCTGGACCGCGTCTTATACATACTACTGCCCGCAGCTCGGGAGTGATCTCTCCCCACAAGCCCCTTACAACGCTGATGATGATGCTTTCACGTGTAATCATGGGTTAGGCCTAATCGGGACTATGTGGATGCCGTCCTTTGCGTAGATGATCATGCCATTGGTCGTTGGTGCTGTGAGCCCTGTCTTATCGTCGACGTAGGTTCCAATCACGCGTCCGAAGTCGACGCGTTCCTTAGAGCCAGGCAACCCAACGTCAATCGAATTAGCTTTCTTGCCAGTGCCTGCAAATTTTGCCAACTCCTCGGGATCAGCAGTCAATATGCTTTTACCGGGTACGTAGTTGTTGTGCCCAAGCTGGTGTTTCCCTTGTTTTCCGGGGTGAACCTTGGGCCAGAATCCTCGCATTGGTCCCCGGTACCTACCGTGGGTCAGAATTCCGAACGCGGTAAAAATGGCGAACTGAGCGACCGCCTGCCTTGAGTAGTCGCCAGTGTCGACAAAACGTCCGAAAGCTAGGCCCATCGCGGCACCCTCCTCCGCCGCGCTCCCCTCAGTAGTCGCAGCCGCTTCCCCACCGAGCCAGATACGTAGCCTTTCGGGGTCGTTCCGAAGCCTATAAGCGACAACTGCGCCGTAAGCCCGATCTGCTGCATCGCGCCCGTCCGGATCAACGAAACGATATGGATTGTTGTTTGCGTACCAATACCGATTGGAGCTGTGCCCAAGCCTATCGTCGGCGGTGACCGGGTCGACCGAGAGGAACGCGCCAACCCATTTCTGGCATTCCCGTATTCGATGATTTCGATGACCTTGAGGCCGCTCGTAAGTCAACAGGCGTTACGCTCGCGCTCTTGAGACCGCAACGCATACTCGGACTCGACATCCGCAATGCAGGAAATCCGGACTGGACTGCCGAAGAGAGAGACAAGCTACTTCAAACCCAACGCCAGGGTGGTCTGTTCGACGAAGGGGATCCTGCGAGCATTCGCACGCTTCGCAAACTTCCGCACGAATTTCACTATCGGTATCAATGCATCCAGGAGTCTGGGCAGAAAGAGTACCGACACAAGATCGTCGATTGGGAAGCCGGCGCTCTATATTGGAACGTGCAGAGATCACATGGCCCGAATTGGGAGGCTCCATTCCGCGCCAAGTTGGAGACAGACTTGCCGAGCAAGGATCTGATGTTCCTGATGGGGACCATCCACAGGTTCCCCGATCAATGGCTGATCGTCAGCTTGATCTATCCACCCAAGGCACCTATCGATGACGGGTCTCAGGGACAGCTGTTTTGATGGTCAGATGAACCACGTCAAGATCGCGATGCTTGGCGGTTGCTAGGGCGACGAGTCGTCTATGGCACCGAGTGAAGTCTGCTTCAAAGCAGATCAGGCACGACGCGGATGCACTTGCGATGTCTGCCAGATCACGCACATCTGCGTTTCTTGTCGCTAGATGCGCAGAGAAGGCCTTTTCGTACTTGGGCCAGTCGCCATCCTCCTTGTAGGCGTTCCTGATGTCCTTCGGGCAACCAAGGCCAGGCATATGCGAGTAGCCAATACCCGCGTCGGCTAGGTTTTCAGCGAATGCCTTTTTTGAGAAGCCGCGCTTGCGCGAAAGGGGCAACTCGCGAACGTCAACCACGTTTCGAACTCCGGCGGCTCGGAGGCGCCGAATGAACTGGTCGACTTCAAGTCCCTCGTACCCGAACGTGCGAAGCGTTGTCATATCGAGCCCCCCCCTGACGAGTTACGTGTACCCGGTTAGTACCGGTGTTTTCAACCCGTCAGTAGCAAAAACCCCCGATCGCTCGGGGGTTTTTGTTTTTTGAATCTGGTGCCCGGGAGAGGACTCGAACCTCCACGATTTTACTCGCTAGTACCTGAAACTAGTGCGTCTACCAATTCCGCCACCCGGGCAGGTGGGCGCGTATGGTGCGGTGCGGCGGGGCCGATGTCAACGCGCTGGCGCATGATTTTGGGCGCCCTCGCCCGGGGGAACGTCGCCCTCGAAGGCCAGCGGCAGGGACACCGTCGCGCGCAGGCCCGGGTGGTTGTCGTCGAGGACCACGCGGGCGTGGTGGCGCACCGCGATCGCGCGGACCAGGCTCAGGCCCAGGCCGCTGCCGGAGGTGCCGCGATGGCGTTCGCCGCGGTGGAAGCGGTCGAACACGCGGTCGCGTTCATTCTCGGGGATGCCGGGGCCGCGGTCGCCCACGGAAATGCAGGCGTGGTTGCCGGTCCGCGTGACCGCGACTTCGACACCGGTGTTCGCGGGCGCGTACTTGATGGCGTTGTCGAGCAGGTTCACGACCAGTTGGAAGAGTTGGTCGGCGTCGCCGCGCACGTGCAGTGGCGCGGTGGCAAGGGACAGCGCGATGCCCCGCTCCGCGGCGATCGGTTCGTAGAGGTCCAGTGCGTCGCTCGCCAGCTTGGACAGGTCGACGGTCGCCTCATCCTCGATGCGCGCCTGCGCTTCGATGCGGGCCAGCCGCAGCAATGCACCCGAGGCCTGCAGGAGTTGGTCGGCGTCGGCGATGGCCGGCTCGAGGGCTTCGGGATCCACGGAGCCTTGCGTGCGCAATTGATCCAGCCGCGTGCGCATGCGCGTGAGCGGCGTGCGCAGGTCGTGGGCGATGTGGTCGGTGGCTTCGCGCACGCCGGCCAGCAAAGCTTCGATGCGGTCGAGCATCGTGTTGAAACGCAGCGAGAGGCGGTCGAAGGCATCGCCCGTCCCGTCGACGGGCGCGCGCAGGTCGATTTCGCCGGCGCCCACGCGCATCGCGGTGGCGTCGAGCGCTTGCAGGCGGCGCGCGACCCAACGCGCGGTCAACGCACCGATCACCAGGCCCAGCACGACCGCGATGGCCAGGGCCGCCAGCGTCGTGCGCGCCATCAGGGCTAGGAAGCCGCTTTCCGATCGCAATCGAAGCCCGGTGGCGACCACCACGCCGGGCGCAAGCGTCGTGCGTTGGACGAGCACGCGCGTGTTGTCGTGGTCGCGCGCTTCGCGCCAGCCATCGTGCGCGGGCACGCTCGCAGGAGGCACGTTGGTCGCGATCGCGCGGCTGTCGAACCAGGCGGCATACAGGGCATCGGGTTCGTCGGGCGTCGCGATGCGATCGCGCACCGCTTCGGACAGGCCCGTGCGCCCACCGTCGCGCCAGGCATCGCGCAGGCCGTCGCCCTCGGCGATGATCGCTTCGCGCGCATCGCGGATGAGCAGGGTCGAGACGGCCGCGTACACCGCGCCACCGAGCAGCGCGAATCCGATCAGGAACGACACGCACACCGCGAAGGCCAGGTGCCCGCTGGTCGAACGCAGGGCGCGTCCGAGGTTCACGCGTCGCCGAATCGATAGCCGGCGCCGCGCACGGTGTGCAGCAGCGGTGTCGCCTCGCCGTGGTCGATCTTCTGGCGCAGGCGGCTGATGTGCACGTCGATGACGTTGGTCTGCGGATCGAAGTGGTAGTCCCACACCTGTTCGAGCAGCATCGTGCGCGTCACCACGCGCCCGGCCTGGCGCATCAGCGCTTCGAGCAGGCGGAATTCGCGGGGTTGCAGGTCGATGCGGCGCGGGCCGCGTTGTGCCTGGCGGCGCAGCAGGTCCAATTCGAGATCGGCGACCTTGAGTTTGGTTTCTGCCGCCGTGGCGCCGCCGCCGTCATTGCGGCGCAGGATGTTGTCCAGGCGTGCGTTCAACTCGGAGAACGCGAAGGGCTTGCACAGGTAATCGTCGGCGCCTGCGCGCAGGCCTTCGACGCGATGGTCGACGTCGCCCAGCGCCGTGAGCACGATGGTGGGGACGCGGTTACCGGCGCCGCGCAGTGTGCGCAGCAAGGTGAGCCCGTCGAGCGCGGGGAGCATGCGGTCGAGGACCAGCGCGTCGTAGGGTTCGGTGGTGGCGAGGAAGAGGCCCTGCTTGCCGTCGGCCGCGTGGTCGACGGCGTGCCCCGCTTCCTTCAGGCCCTGTCGGAGCCAGGCGGCGGTATCGGGGTCGTCTTCGATCAACAGGATGCGCATCGCCGTCTCCTTCCGACCCGAGCATAACGCCGGGCCGGGATGTGGACGTGCGCATGCGATGGCCCGGGCGGTCGCGACGGTGCGGGGTCAGGGGATCGCCGCGCCGCCCGGGGTCGCCTCGGGGATCACTTCTTGGCGGCAGCCTTGGTGTCCGACTTCATCTCCGACTTCGACCACTTCTCGCAATGGCCGGTCTTGCCCTGCTTTTCGCAGGTGCGCTTTTCGTGATGCTCGGACTTGGCGGTCGTCGACTTGGCGGGCTGCGCGGCGGTGGAAGCGGCCTGCGGCGTGGCCGCGAAGGCGGAGCCGGCAACGGCGCTCATGGCGAGAAGCAGCAGGGCTTTGCGGGCGATCATGGCGGAACTCCTGTGGATGTGGGCGATGGATATCGCAGGACCGAGGCTGCGCCCCGGCGGCTTGCAGGCCCGTTGCCCGAACATGAAACATTCTTCATCCGGCGGCGGCGGGTACACTTCCTGCGACTCGCCTTTCGCAGCAATCGATGAACGACACCGTCCGCCCCGTCTTCCACGGCTTCGAACAGATCCCCCTCCGCGAATACGCCGAACGCGCGTATCTCGACTACTCCATGTATGTCGTGCTGGACCGCGCCCTGCCCTTCCTGGGCGACGGGCTCAAGCCGGTGCAGCGCCGCATCATCTATGCGATGAGCGAGCTCGGGCTCAACGCCGGGGCCAAGCCGAAGAAATCGGCGCGCACCGTCGGCGACGTGATCGGCAAATACCATCCGCACGGCGACTCGGCCTGTTACGAGGCGCTGGTGTTGATGGCGCAGCCCTTCTCGTATCGCTATCCGCTGATCGAAGGCCAGGGCAACTTCGGCTCGAGCGACGACCCCAAGTCCTTCGCCGCGATGCGTTACACCGAATCCAAGCTCACGCCCATCGCCGAAGTGCTGCTGGGCGAACTGGGCCAGGGCACGGTCGACTGGGTGCCGAACTTCGACGGCACGCTCGACGAACCCTCGTGGATGCCCGCGCGCCTGCCGCACCTGCTGCTCAACGGCACCACGGGCATCGCGGTGGGCATGGCCACCGACGTCCCGCCGCACAACCTCAACGAAGTCGTCGCCGCGTGCATCCGCCTGCTCGAGGATCCCGACGCGAGCGTGCGCGACCTGTGCGAACACATCCGCGGCCCCGACTACCCGACGACGGCGGAAATCATCACGCCGGCCAGCGACCTGCTGGCGATGTACGAAACGGGCCTGGGCAGCGTGCGCGCACGCGGCACCTTCGTGAAGGAAGCGGCGAACATCGTCATCACCGCCCTGCCCTACCAGGTGTCCTCGTCGAAGGTGATCGAACAGATCGCCGCGCAGATGCGCGCGAAGAAGTTGCCGTGGCTGGAAGACATCCGCGACGAATCCGACCACGAGAATCCGGTGCGCGTCGTGCTGGTGCCGCGCAGCAACCGCGTGGACGCCGAGCAGTTGATGGGCCATCTGTTCGCCACGACGGACATCGAGCGTTCGTATCGCGTCAACCTCAACGTCATCGGCGAAGACGGCCGCCCGCAGGTCAAGAACCTCAAGCAGCTGCTGTCCGAATGGCTGGTGTTCCGCACCAACACCGTCGTGCGGCGCCTGCAGCATCGCAAGGAACGGGTCGAGCGCCGCCTGCACCTGTTGGAAGGTTTGCTGGTCGCGTTCCTCAACCTCGATGAAGTGATCCGCATCATCCGCACCGAGGACGAGCCGCGCGATGTGTTGATCGCGCGCTTCGCGCTCAGCGAAGACCAGGCCGACTACATCCTGGACACGCGCCTGAAGCAGCTGGCGCGCCTGGAGGAAATGAAGATCCGCGGCGAGCAGGATGAGCTCGCCAAGGAACTGGAGAAGATCCTCAATACGCTGGAAAGCAAGGCCAAGCTGAAGAAGCTGGTGAAGGACGAGTTGCTCGCCGATGCGAAGAAGTTCGGCGACGCGCGGCGTTCGCCGCTGGTCGCGCGCGATGCCGCGCAGGCGCTGGACGAAACCGAATTGGTGCCGAGCGAGCCGATGACGGTCGTGCTCAGCGAGAAAGGCTGGATCCGCGCGGCCAAGGGCCACGATGTCGATGCGGCCGGCTTGTCGTATCGCGAAGGCGATGGCTTGCTCGCCGCCGTGCGGGGGCGCAGTACGCAACAGGTGGCGTTCCTGGATTCGACGGGGCGCAGTTATTCCACCCTCGCCCATTCGCTGCCCAGTGCGCGCGGCAATGGCGAGCCTTTGAGCGGCCGCTTCCAGCTCGCATCGGGTGCGTCGTTCCAGGCGATTGCCAGCGGCGATGATGAAGCGCGTTTCGTGCTCGCCTCCTCGCATGGCTACGGGTTCGTCACGAAGTTCGTCAACCTCACCGGGCGCCAGAAGGCCGGCAAGGCGATGTTGTCGCTGACGCCGGGCGCGAAGGTCGTGCAGCCGGCGCAGGTCGGTTCGGTCGAGAGCGATCGCGTGGTCGCGGTGACGAGCGCGGGACATCTGCTCGCGTTCCCCGTGCGCGATCTGCCGGAACTGGACAAGGGCAAGGGCAACAAGCTGATCGAGATTCCGAAGGCGAAGCTCGGCACCGAACGCGTCGTCGCGGTGGCCGTCGTGCCGCCGGGTGGGAAGCTGTCGGTGAAGTCGGGGTCGCGTTCGATGACGCTGTCGTTCAAGGAACTCGACGAGTACGTCGGGGCGCGTGCGTCGCGTGGCGGGCTGTTGCCGCGCGGTTGGCAGAAGGTCGACGGACTGGCGGTCGAATGAGCGAAGAGTTGCTTCGCGATCGCGAGAATTGGTTGTCGCGTTGGCGCGAGGGCCGGATCGGTTTCCACCAGGAAACGCCGTCGCCCTTGCTGGTCGAATGCTGGGATCGCATCGGTGCGCCGCAGGGCGCGACGGTCTTCGTGCCGCTCGCGGGGAAATCGGTCGACATGCCGTGGTTGGTCGAACACGGGCATGCGGTGTTCGGCGTGGAGCTTGCGGCGCTCGCGGTGGAACAGTTTTTCGCAGAACAGCGGCTGCAGGCGGATGTCGAGCAGACGCCGGAGGGTGCGCTGTGGCGTTCGGGTCCGATCGCGCTGTTGAACGGCGACGTGTTCGCGCTCGATGCGCAGGACCTGGCCGATTGCACGGCGTTTTTCGATCGCGCCGCGATCATCGCGCTACCGGAGGGCTTGCGTCGGCGTTACGCGCGCGAGGTCTACGCGAAGTTGCCGCGCGGTTGCGTGGGCTTGATGGTCACGCTCGAATTCCCGCAACACCAGAAACCGGGCCCGCCCTTCTCCGTCCCCGAGGCGGAAGTGCGTGCGTTGTTCGAGCCCGAGTGGGAGGTGGAACTGCTCGTGCGGCGCGACATCCTGGCCTACCAGGATTCCTTCCGGAACGAAGGCGTGACCGCGCTGCACGCGGTGGCGTATCGAATGCAACGGCGCTGAGGCGCGCCGCACCAAAGGGGCCTGCATGCGGCGCTGGATCATCCGGATCGCACTGGGGTTGCTCGGGCTGTTGCTGATCGCACTGATCGCCGCATGGTTGGCGATGCGCGCGAGCCTGCCGCCCCTGGACGGAACGCAATCGCTGCTCGGGCTTTCGGCGCCGGTGACGATCCAGCGCGATGCGCTCGGCGTGGTCACCATCGATGCGAGCAACGAAACCGACGCGCTGCGCGCACTCGGTTACGTGCACGCGCAGGAACGCTTCTTCGAGATGGACCTGATGCGGCGCTCGGCGGCGGGCGAGTTGTCCGGCCTGTTCGGCGACATCGCGCTGGGAGTCGACAAGGCCGCACGCGTGCATCGGATGCGGGCGCGCGTGCAGGAGCGACTGGACGAGATCGCGGGCGATCGGCGCGCGCAACTCGATGCGTATGCGCAGGGCGTGAATGCCGGCCTGAACGCCTTGTCCGCACGCCCGTGGGCCTACCTGGTCCTGCGACAACATCCGCAACCGTGGCGCGCGGAAGACACGCCGCTGGTCGGCTACGCGATGTACTTCGACCTCCAGGACGCAGCCAACAAGCGCGAGCTCGCGTTGTGGAAATTGCAGCCTCACGTTCCGCCGGCGCTGTATGCGCTGCTCACGCACGATGGGTCGAGTTGGGATGCGCCGATCACCGGCGCGCCCACCGGCGACGCGGTGTTGCCCGGCCCGGACGCGTTGAACCTGCGCGACCTGCCCGTTCCGATGCTCGCATCGGTGCACGCCTTGCCCGATCCGCCCGCGATCGGCAGCAACAACTTCGCCGTCAGCGGCGACGCCACGCGCGACGGCCGCGCGATCCTCGCCAACGACATGCACCTGGCGCTGCGCGCGCCGAACATCTGGTTCCGCGCGCGTTTGCGTTATCCCGATGCGCGCGCCGAAGGCGGTCGCGTCGATCTCAACGGCGTCACCCTGCCCGGCATGCCCGCGATCGTCGTCGGCAGCAACGGGCATGTCGCATGGGGTTTCACCAACGGCTACATCGACAACGCCGACTGGGGACGCCTGGTGAAGTGCGGCGATGCGCGCTATCGCATCGGTGACGCGTGCGTGCCCTTGGCGGTGCATCGCGAGCGCATCGACGTGGCGGGCGGCGCGCCGGTCGACATCGCCGTCGAAGAATCGCCGTGGGGGCCGGTGCTTGCGGAGGCCGAGAATGGCGATGCACTGGCGCTGCGCTGGTCGGCGCACTTGGCCGGGTCCTTGCGCTTGGGGTTCATGGACATGGCGTATGCGCGCGATGTCGACGATGCCCTGCTGCGTGCGAATCGCGCCGCGATTCCGGCGCAGAACCTGCTGGTCGCGGGCAAGAAGGACATCGCGTGGCGCGTGATCGGCCCATTGCCGCAACGCGTGGCCGGTTGCGATGCACCGATGCCCGATGCAGGAACATGCGCGCCCTGGGGCGTGCGGCTGGACGCCTCGCCCGTGGTGGCGCGGCCGATTTCCGCGCGCCTGTGGAGCGCGAACGCGCGCGTCATCCAGGATCGTCCGGGCGCGGCGCGCCTGTACGACGGCAACTTCTGGCTCGGCGTGCGCGCGAACCGGATCAAGCACGATCTGTTCGAGCGCCCGCAGTTCGACGAACGCGCGTTGCTCGCGATCCAGCTCGACGATCGCGCGGTGTTCCTGCAGCGTTGGTGGGAACTCCTGCAATCGCAGGCGAAGGCCGACGGCACGCCCGCGCTGCATGCGCTGGCGGAAGCGTCGCGCCACTGGGAAGGCCGCGCCGAGCCCTCGTCGGTGAGCTTCCGCATCGCGAAGGCATGGCGGCGCGCGGTGCACGATCGCCTGGCCGACGGGCTGACCGCGCCGGCGCAGGCCGAACTCGGGCAGGACTTCACGATGCCGCAGATGCCGCAATTCGAAGGCGTTGCGTGGCCGCTCGTCTCGCAGCGGCCGATGCATCTGTTGCCACGGCGCTACGCGACGTGGACGGCGTTGTTCGAAGATGCGGCGAAGGAAGTGCGCGCGGACCTGGAACACGAAGGCCCGCTTGCCGAGCGCACCTGGGGCGAGGCGAACACCGCGCGCATCTGTCATCCGTTGGCGCGTGCCTTGTTCTTCGCGCGCCGAGTGTTGTGCATGCCGGCGCAGGCGCTGGATGGCGATGCAACGACGCCCCGGGCGCAATCGCCCGACAACGGCGCCTCCGAACGCATGGTGGTCTCGCCGGGCCACGAAGCCGAGGGGATCTTCCACATGCCCGGTGGACAGAGCGGCAGTCCGCTGTCGCCGTATTGGGGCGCGGGACACGAAGACTGGGTACAGGGGCGACCGACGCCGTTTCTCCCGGGCCCGACGGAACACACGCTGACGCTGAAATAGCGACGTTTCGTCTGCACCAACCGGCCGAATCCGAGAAGGGTCGGGGGCAACGCGCCACTACGATTCGGCGGCGTTTCCCTCCCCCCAAGGATTCGAGCATGACCAAATTGAAACTGATCGCGCTGGCGCTCGCCATCGCGCCGACCACTGCGTTCGCGAGCGACGGCGGCGGCTTTGCGTTCACCGCCGGCTACGGCAACCTCGATGGCGGCGGCAATCCGCTCGCGGGCCAGGCGATCTCCATGCCGGGCCCGCTGGCGACGATCGACCACGAAGACGGCGACGATGTGTGGAGCCTGTCGGCCTCGTGGTTCATCAACGCGCACTGGGCCATCGAAGTGTGGACCGCGCCGGACGCCGGGCAGTCGTTGCACATCGACACCGAATTCGGCCCGGATATCTACCTGGCCTCGTACGACTCCTCGCCGGTCACGCTGATGGCGCAGTACCACTTCGGTGGCATGGGGCGCATCACGCCGTTCGTGGGCGCCGGCTGGCATTGGACCAACGTCGGCAGCGTGTCCACGAACCCGGCCTACGACGAACTCACGGGCCTGGATCTGTCGAACGACAACGGCTTCGCCGCCGTCGCCGGCCTCGATGTCGCCCTGGCCAAGGGTTGGTTCGCACGCGGCGACGTGCGCTGGATGGATTCCTCGAACGATGTCTCGTCGCTGGAAATCGTCAAGAAGTCGGTCAGCGCCGACAAGGTGTTCTACGGCGTATCCATCGGTTATCGCTTCTGAGTCGAACGCGCCGGCTCGCTACGCCAGGAGCCGGCGCATCAGGGCCAGATAGAGATCCGGGAGCGCCTGGAGGTCGGCAATCGACACATGTTCGTCGACCTTGTGGATGCTGGCGTTCACCGGCCCGATCTCCACGCATTGCGCCCCAAGCGGCGCAATGAAACGCGCATCCGACGTCCCACCGCCGGTGCTTTCCTCCGGCGCGAAGCCGGCGACTTGCGCGAGCACTTCGCGCGCGGCCGCACGCAGCGGACCTTCGGGCGTGTGGAAGGGCTCGCCGCCGCGATGCCAATGGATCGCGTAATCGAGCGCCTGCTTGCGGAAGATCGCTTCGCACTCGTCTTCCAGCTTCTCCGCGCTCCACCGCGGATTGAAGCGCAGGTTGAACAGAACCTGCAGTTCCCCGGGAATCACGTTGTTCGCGCCGGTGCCGGCATGGATGTTGCTGATCTGCAGGCTGGTGGGCGGAAAGGTTTCGAAGCCCTCGTCCCACTTGCGGGCCACGAGTTCGGCGAACGCGGGCAGCGCCTGGTGGATCGGGTTGCGCGCCTTGTCCGGATACGCCACGTGCCCCTGGATGCCGCGGACGCTCATGGTCGCCGACAACGTGCCGCGGCGGCCGACGCGCAGCAGGTCGCCGAGTTTCGCTTTCGACGAGGGCTCGCCCGTCACGCACCAGTCGATGCGTTGCCCGCGTTCGCGGAACACATCGGCGACGCGACGCACGCCATCGATGGCGTCGCCCTCTTCGTCGGAGGTCACGAGCATCGCCACCGTGCCGCGATGCGAAGGATGCTCGGCGACGAAACGCTCCAGCGCGACGACGAAAGCCGCGACGCTGCCTTTCATGTCGGCCGTACCACGGCCGTACAGCAGGCCGTCGCGTTCGGTGGGGACGAAGGGATCGCTCGCCCATGCTTCGCGCGGGCCCGGCGGCACGACGTCGGTGTGGCCGAGGAACACCAGTACCGGGCCATCGCTGCCATGCGTCGCCCACAGGTTGTCGACGTCGCCGAAGCGCAGCGATTCGCATGCGAACCCCGCATGCGACAGACGCTGCGACAGCATCGCCTGGCAACCCGCATCGTCCGGCGTGACCGACGCGCGTTCGATCAACGCCTTCGTCAACGCGAGCACATCGCTCACTTGCGCACTCCGAAGCGCAGCTTGAAGCCGCTATCGGTGAATCCCTGCGTCACCGTGCCATCGTCGGTCACGACGACCGGGCGGCGGATCAGCTGCGGATATTCCTTCAGCAACAACTGCCATTCCGGGTCGCTGGCCGGCGTCTTGCGGGCCGGCGGCAGTTCGCGCCACGTGGTCGAAGACTTGTTGATCAACGCCTCCCAGCTCCCCGCCTGCTGCGCCCAGCCGGCCAGCGTGGCCGCGGACTGGCGGTGGTCGCGATAGTCGACGAAGGTATGTTCGATCCCGAAGCGCTCCAACCAGTTGCGCGCCTTCTTGCAGGTATCGCAGTTGGACAAGCCGTAGAGAGTGGTCATCGCTTACCCGCGGAGCAATTCGTTGATCGACGTCTTCGCGCGCGTCTTCGCATCGACCTGCTTGACGATCACCGCGCAATACAGCGAATGCGTGCCATCGGCCGCGGGCAGCGAACCGGACACGACCACCGAGCCCGGCGGCACGTAACCGTAGGTGATTTCCTTCGTCGCGCGGTTGTAGATGCGCGTGCTCTGGCCGAGGAAGACGCCCATGCCGATCACGCTGTGGTGGCCGACGACCACGCCTTCGACGACTTCGGAGCGCGCACCGATGAAGCAATGATCCTCGATGATCGTCGGCGAGGCCTGCAGCGGCTCCAGCACGCCACCGATGCCCGCGCCGCCGGAAATATGGCAATGCTTGCCCACCTGCGCGCACGAACCCACCGTCGCCCAGGTATCGACCATCGTGTTCGCGCCCACATGCGCGCCGATGTTCACGAAGCTCGGCATCAACACGACGTCCTTGCCCAGGTAGGATCCGCGGCGCACCACCGTGCCCGGCACCACGCGCACGCCGAGCTTTCGGAACTGCGATTCGCCGAACCCCTGGAAGCGCAGCGGCACCTTGTCCCAGAACGGCGCCGGCTCGCCTTCCATCAACGTCATGTCGCGCGTGCGGAAGTACAGCAGCACCGCTTTCTTCAGCCACTCGTTGACCTGCCAGCCGCCCTTGCCATCGGGCTCGGCGACGCGGAACTCGCCGCTCTCCATGCCTTCGATCACGCGTTCGACCGAGGGGCGCGTGGCCCACTCGATTTCCTCGGGCGTCAGCATCGTGCGGCGTTCCCACGCACTGTCGATGTGGAACTTCAACTCCTCCACGCTCAGGCCCGGTGCGGGCTGCGGCGCGGCGGCCTTCTTCCTCGTGGTCTTGCGGACGGTCATCGTGGATCTCCATCGAATAAGGCCGACAGCGCCGCGCGCAGGGCGTCGCGACGCGCGTCGTCGAGCGCCTGGTCGCGCTCGTCGGTGAGTTGGAAGACATCCTCGGCGCGTGCGCCGAAGGTCGCGATGCGGGCATCGTGCACGCGCAGGCGCTGCGCACGGAAGACTTGCGTGACATCGGCGAGAAGCCCCGGCCGGTCGGTGCAGACCAGGCTGAGCAAGGTGCGGCGCCCGTCGGCCGCGTCGACGAACCCGATCTGCGGTGCGATGCGGAAGTGTCGCAGGTGCCGCGGCTGGTTGCGGCGCACCGGCTTGATCGTGTCCAGGTCGGCGACGGCGAGTGCGCCCGCCATGCGGCGTTCGACATCTTCGGCCGCGACCGCGCGCTGGCCTTCGGCCGGCAGCACTTCGAAGGTATCGAACACGCGCGCATCCGGGCCGTCGAACAGACGCGCCTGCATGATCGCCAGTCCCGCGCGATCCAGCGTGGCGACGATCGCCGCGAACAGGCCGTCGCGATCGGGCGCGAGCACGAACACTTCCAGCGCACCGATGCGCGCCGCGCCCTGCGCGTTCAAGGTGCGAGCACTGACCCGCACACCCTCGGCCTTCGCGCCACGCACAACGGTGGCCTGCCAGGCGATCTGGTCGGGCCGCGCGCGCAGGAAGGTTTCATCGGGCATCAGCGCGAACAAGCGCTGCGCTTCATCGGACAGGATGCCGAACTCCGCGAGCAACACCTGCGCGGCGGCGCGCGATTCGGCGATGCGATCGGCGGCGGCGACCGGATGTTCCAGGCCGCGGCGCAAGGCCAGGCGTGTCGCCGTGTACAGATCGGCCAGCAACCGATCCTTCCACGCGTTCCACAACTTCGGCGACGTGCCGGCGATGTCGGCGCAGGTCAGCAGATACAACAGGTCGAGCCGTTCGCGATCGGCGACCTCATGCGCGAAGCGATGGATGACCTCCGGGTCGGAGATGTCCTGCTTCTGCGCGGTCACCGACATCAGCAGGTGCTTGCGCACGAGCCAGGCGATCAATTCGGTGTCGGCCTCGCTCAGGCCGTGCGCGATGCCGAATTCGCGCGCGTCGACCGCGCCGAGTTCGGAATGGTCGCCGCCCCGCCCTTTCGCGATGTCGTGGAAGAGACCGGCGAGCAGCAACAACTCCGGCTTGCGCAGGCGCGGGTGGACTTCATGCGCGATCGAGAAGCGCTCGTCCTGCGTGCCGGCGGCGAACCCGGCGATGTTGCGCAGCACCGCGAGCGTGTGCTGGTCGACGGTGAAGACATGGAACAGGTCGAACTGCATGCGCCCGGAGACCTGCGCGAACGCCGGCAGCCAACGTGCGAGCACGCCGAGCCGGGCAAGACGCGCGACGGTTTCCACTGCTTGCGGCCCACGCAGCAGCGCAATGAACCGCGCGCGCAACGCCGGCGTCGCGTCGGTATACGCGGGGATCGTGGGCAAGGATTCGGCCAACGCGCGCGCGGTTTGCGAATGCAGGCCACGGATGCGCGGTTGCGCCGCCCAGGTCGCGAACAACGCGAAGATGGCCGCGGTGTCGCCTTCGGGCCACTGTGGATCGCGCGCGGCGAGGTAGCCGCGACGCAATTCGAACGCCGCATCGATCGGCTCGGGCGCGACCTCGCCTTCGAGTTGTTCTTCGAAACGTTGCAGCAACCGGTCGTTGATGCGCAGCACGATCGACGCGCTGCGATAGAAGCCCTGCATCATCTGCTCGACGGCGAGCGTGCCGTCGGCGTCGACGTGGCCCAGGCGCGCGGCCAGCGTCTTCTGGTGATCGAAGCGCAGGCGTTCTTCGCGGCGACCGGCCACCAGGTGCAGGCCGTAGCGCAGGCGTGCGAGTGCGCGGCGCTCGCGTTCGAGCGTGGCGTATTCGTCGGCGCCCAGTTGCCCGAGCGCGATCATGCCCTGCGCATCGCGCTGGCCGAGTACGCGCAAGGCCATCCAGCGCAGCGTCTGGATGTCGCGCAGGCCGCCCGGGCCTTCCTTGAGATTGGGTTCGAGATTGTCCGAGGTGTCGCCGAAGCGCGCCTGGCGCACGCGTTGTTCCTCGCGCTTGGCGCGGAAATATTCGCGCGCGGGCCAGACGTGGCGCGTGTCGATCGCGTGCAGCAGCGCGCGCAGGTCGTGTTCGTCGGCGACCAGCGGGCGCGCTTCGGACAGGGCGGTGAGCACGGTGATGTCTTCGCGCGCGGCGGCGGTGCATTCGTTGTGCGAGCGCACGGCGTGCCCGGTCGGCAGGCCCGCATCCCAGAGCAGCGCGAAGAAGCGCGCGAGCGCGTCGTGCTGCGCGGCCTGCGCGTCGGGTTCGGCCAGCACGAGCAGGTCGATGTCCGATTGCGGGTACAACTCGCCGCGGCCGTAGCCGCCGACGGCGAACAGGGCGAGCTTCGCGTCGTCGGTGATGCATTGCGACCAGGCCTCGCGCACGATCGCATCGACGGCCATCGCGCGGTCGCGCAGCAGCGTGTCGATGTCTTCGTTGCGGTCGAAGCGCGCGGCGAGTGCGGCGTCGGCCTCGACCAAGCGCGCGCGCGCCTGCATCGCCCATGCGGCGGGTTCACTCGGCGGCGCAGTCGCCGCCGGCCTGGAGGCGGCGGCGGGGTCGCTCATAGGTCGTTGTCGTCGCCGGGGACGCGGGTGAGGATCTCGACGCCATCGTCGGTCACCACCACCGTGTGCTCCCATTGCGCGGAAAGCTTGCGGTCCTTGGTGACCACGGTCCACCCGTCGGGCAGCAGCTTGGTGTGGCGCGCGCCTTCGTTGATCATCGGTTCGATCGTGAAGGTCATGCCCGGCTTGAGCACCATGCCTTCGCCCGGGCGCCCGTAATGCAGCACCTGCGGGTCTTCGTGGTAGATCTTGCCGATGCCGTGGCCGCAGTACTCACGCACCACGCTGAAGCGTTCGCCTTCGGCGTACTGCTGGATCGCATTGCCGATGTCGCCGAGGGTGGCGCCCGGCTTCACGGTGCGGATGCCGCGGAACATCGCCTCGCGCGTGGTGTCCACCAGCCGCTTGGCCATCACCGACGGCGTGCCGACGTAATACATGCGCGAGGTATCGCCATGCCAGCCGTCCTTGATGACGGTGACGTCGATGTTGAGGATGTCGCCGTCCTTCAGGACCTTGGCCTCGCTGGGGATGCCATGGCAGATGACGTTGTTGACCGACGTGCAGACCGTGGCGGGGAAACCGCGGTAACCCACGTTGGCCGGGATCGCCTGCTGCACGTTGACGATGTGGTCGTGGCAGATGCGGTCCAGTTCGGCGGTGGTCACGCCCGGCTTCACGTGCGGGGCGACGACCTGCAGCACCTCGGCGGCCAGGCGGCCGGCGACGCGCATCTTTTCGATGTCCTCGGGGGACTTGATGGTGATCGACATGGGGGGATTATCGCCTCCCGGGGGCCGTCGAAGCCATCACGCCCCCGTCCCGGAGCGTTCCACGGCTTGCCCGCAAGTGCCCGGAACCGCTAGAATTCCGCTTCTTCCCCGGGCACCTGCCCCCGGAAGCCGCCCACGAGGGGCGCCACCCTCGAATCCACACCTGCCGCAACAGCCCGCCCCGGGGTGCCTCGCAAGAGGTTCGGAGGCGGAAGCGCCAGGGAGGCCCAACCCCGGAACCATCGTCCGCCCCAACCCATTGGGCGGCAGGTTCCACTGTCAGGAGTTACAAGCAATGTCCCAGGTCACCATGCGCCAGATGCTGGAAGCCGGCGTCCATTTCGGCCACCAGACGCGCTACTGGAATCCCAAGATGGGCCCGTACATCTTCGGCGCCCGCGGCAAGATCCATATCATCAACCTCGAGAAGACGATGCCGCTCTTCTCCGACGCGATGAACTTCATTTCGGCGATCGCGCAGAAGCGCGGCACCATCCTGTTCGTCGGCACCAAGCGCTCGGCGCGCGAAGCGATCAAGGAAGAAGCCACGCGTTGCAGCATGCCGTACATGACCCAGCGCTGGCTGGGCGGCACGCTCACCAACTTCCGCACGGTCAAGCAGTCGGTCCAGCGCCTGAAGGAACTGGAAGCCGGCGAAACCGACGGCACGTTCCAGAAGCTGGTCAAGCACGAAGTGCTCGGCCTGCGCCGTGAGCGCGACAAGCTGGAAGCCTCGCTCGGCGGCATCAAGGACATGAACCGCCTGCCCGACGCGCTGTTCGTGATCGACATCGGCCACGAAGACATCGCCGTCAAGGAAGCCAAGAAGCTCGGCATCCCGGTCATCGCCGTCGTCGACACCAACTACGATCCGGCCCTGGTCGACTACGCGATCCCGGGCAACGACGACGCCATCCGCGCCGTGCAGCTGTACGCCCGCGCCGCGGCCGACGCCGTGCTCGAAGGCAAGGCTGCCGCCCCGTCGGCCGCCAACGTCCGCGAAGAAGACTTCGCCGAAGCCGCCGGTGCCGAAGGCGAAGACAAGAAGGGCCCGCGCCGCGCGCCGGCCAAGAAGCCCGCCCCGCGCAAGCCGGCCGCCAAGGCCGAGTAAGCACCGGCTGTCACGTAGCCGCGCAAGACTGCGCGGCTGCGATCTGCATTTTCGCCATCCCCGCACGCGCGGGGATGACGTACTCATTTCCAAGAGGAACCCCCATGGCTGAAATCACCGCTTCCCTCGTCAAGGAACTGCGCGAGCGCACCGGCGCCGGCATGATGGAGTGCAAGAAGGCGCTCACCGAAAACAACGGCGACATCGAAGCTTCGGCCGAATGGCTGCGCAAGTCGGGCCTGGCCAAGGCCGACAAGAAGGCCGGCCGCGTGGCCGCCGAAGGTCGCGTCTCGGTCGCCCAGTCGGGCAACAAGGCCGTGCTGGTGGAGATCAACTCCGAAACCGACTTCGTCGCGAAGGACGGCAACTTCATCAACTTCGCCGATGCCGTCGCGCAGACCGCGCTGGCCTCCGGCGCCGCCGACGTCGAAGCCCTGAAGAGCGCGAAGATGCCGTCGGGCGAAACGGTCGAAGAAGCGCGCGCCGCCGTCATCTCCAAGGTCGGCGAAAACGTGCAGGTCCGTCGCCTCGTGCGCATCGACACCGCCAACAACGTCGCGGCCTACGTGCACACCGGCAACAAGATCGGCGTGCTGGTCGAACTCAAGGGCGGCGACGCCGACCTGGCGCGCGGCATCGCGATGCACATCGCCGCGTTGAACCCGCCGTACAACAAGGCGGCCGACGTGCCGGCCGACTTCGTCGCGAAGGAAAAGGAAATCGAACTGGCCAAGATGTCCGACAAGGACAAGCAGAAGCCGGCCGAAATCCTCGAGAAGATCATCAGCGGCAAGATCGCGAAGATCGTCAACGAAGTGACGCTGTACGGCCAGCCCTACGCGCTGGACCAGGACAAGACGGTCGAAGCCACGGCGAAGGCCGCCGGCGCCGATGTCGTCGGCTTCCAGCGCCTGGCCGTCGGCGAAGGCATCGAGAAGGTGAAGGAAGACTACGCAGCCGAAGTGGCCAAGGCCATGCAGGTCTGATCCATCGCGACAAGCGTTGGGACGAAAAACCCGCGGGCAACCGCGGGTTTTTTGTTGTTCGACCACCGAACACCATCCCTCAATCCGGCAGCGCGATATTGCCCGCCAGATGTTGCGCCACTGTCGCGATGCGCCGCAGGTGTCGCGATTCGGGATGCGTGAGCGACCACAGTTGCGTTTCGGCATCCGCGAGGGGTTCGGTGAGCGCGACCAGATCGCTGCGATCGCGTGCGAGGAACAAGGGGAGCACGCCGACGCCAAGGCCCGCGGCGATGCCCTCGGCGACCGACAGGATGCTGTTCACCTGCACGCGCGGAACGATGCCGGGCATGTGGCGTTTGCGCCACAGCACGCTCTGGTGTTGCGGAAGCGCTTCGTCGGGCGCGATCCACGGGCTCGTCGCGGGATCGGGCTTGCGGCCACGCGTACGCGCGCCATAGATCGCGACGCGAATCGTGCCCAGGTGTTTACCGACGACGTGATCGGGTGGACGCAAGGTCGCGCGCAAAGCGATGTCCGCGTCGCGCTTGGTCAGGCTTGCGAGTTCGTGGCTCGCGTTGATTTCGAACGACAGCAGCGGATGCGTCTGCGACAGATCGCGCAGCGCCGGCAGCACGAGGCCGTGCAGCAAGGTGTCGGTCGTGCTGATGCGCACCGTACCCGACACCGCCTGCCCCGGCGCCTGCGCAATGCCGCGCGCCGTGTCGAGTTCGGTTTCGATGCGTTCGGCGTGCCGCGCCAGCTGCGCACCCAATTCGCTCGGTCGATAGCCGGCGCGCGTGCGTTCGAACAGGCGCTGCTGCAATCCCTTCTCCACGCGTTGCAGCGCGCGGAACACCGTGGACGCATCCACGCCCAGCAATTCGCCGGCCGCCGCGAGGGTTCCCCGCCGCGCGAGGGCAAGGACGACACGCAGATCCGCGGGCCCAAGCTCGTATTGCACGGATGCAACGGCCATTTGTGATTCCACATATTCCGATTGCGCGCCCGCAATCCTAGAGTTCCGGCACCTTCCCCGCAACCGGAGTCTCCCGTGAACACCCGCCAGTACGCCCCGCTGCTGCTCCGCCTCGCGCTGGCCGCGATGTGGTTGTCGCACGCCCTGCTCAAGATCCTCGTCTTCACCCTGCCCGGCACGGCCGCCTTCTTCGAATCCAAGGGCATCCCCGGGTTTCTCGCCTACCCGGTCGTCGTCGCGGAAATCGCCGGCGGACTGGCGATCCTCGCCGGCGTCTATGCGCGGCAGGTCGCACTGCTGCTCGTGCCGATCCTCGCCGTCGCGCTGTGGACCCACGTGCCGAATGGTTGGGTGTTCACCGCCACAGGCGGCGGCTGGGAATACCCGCTGTTCCTGATCGTCGTGTCGATCGTGCTCTGGCTGTCGGGCGATGGCGATTACGCGCTGGCCCGCAGCGGCGCCCTGACCCTGGACGCACGCGCATGATCGGCCGGGGCATGGGGCGGGCTTTGGCCATCGGCTAGAATCGCCGAGGATTTTCCCTTGCCCCCGTGGAGTCGCCGATGTCCCAGCTCGCCTGTCGCCGTGTCCTGCTCAAGCTGTCCGGCGAAGCGTTGATGGGCGATGAGGACTACGGCATCGACCCCAAGGTCATCGGCCGGCTCGCCGACGAAGTGATGGAAGCGCGCGAAGCCGGCGCCGAAATCGCACTGGTGCTCGGCGGCGGCAACATCTTCCGCGGCGCGGGCCTGGCCGCCGGCGGCATGGACCGCGTGACCGGCGACCAGATGGGCATGCTCGCCACCGTCATCAACGCGCTGGCGATGCAGGACGCGCTCGAAAAACGCGGCGGCCGCGCGCGCGTGATGAGCGCGATCAAGATCAACGACGTGTGCGAGGACTACATCCGCCGCCGCGCGATCCGGCACCTGGAGAAGGGCCGCATCACCATTTTCGCCGCGGGCGTGGGCGCGCCGTTCTTCACCACCGATTCGGGCGCCGCGCTGCGCGCGATCGAGATCGGCGCCGACCTCCTGCTCAAGGCCACGAAAGTCGACGGCGTCTACGACAAGGATCCGAAGAAGCACAAGGACGCCGTGCGTTTCGACTCGCTGACCTACGACGAAGTCATCTCGCGCGACCTGCAGGTGATGGACACCGCCGCCTTCGCACTGGCGCGCGACAGCGACCTGCCGCTGCGCATCTTCGACATGTCGCAACCGGGCGTGCTGTTGAAGATCCTGCGCGGCGAAAACATCGGCACGCTCGTCCGCGGCCGGGGCTGAGGCCGGGCATGGGCGCCGGGCATTCGCACGACGCGCACGACCACCACCACGGGGATGCCGGCATCCGCGCCTTCGCGTGGGTGACGCTGCTCAACCTCGCCTACACCGTGCTCGAAGCCGGCTACGGTTTCGCGACCAATTCGCTCGCGCTGCTGTCCGATGCGCTGCACAACTTCGGCGACGTGCTCGGCCTCGGTCTGGCCTGGGGCGCGGCCGTGCTCGCCAAGCGCAAGCCCACCGAGCGGCACACCTACGGATGGCGTCGCGCGACGTTGCTCTCACCGCTGGCCAACGCCATCGTGCTCGCCGGATTTTCCGGCGCGCTCGCCTGGGAAGCGGTGCGGCGTTTCGTCTCGCCGCCCGAAGTACCGGGCACGACGGTGATGGTGGTCGCCGCCATCGGCATCGCCGTGAACCTCGGCGCCGCGTGGTTCATGCATGGCGGCCACGACGATCTCAACCGTCGGGGCGCGTTCCTGCACCTGATCGCCGATGCCGCCGTGTCCCTCGCGGCCGTGCTCGCGGGCGCGGGCATGCTGGCCTTCGGCTGGCGTTGGCTGGATCCGCTCACCGCGCTGCTGGTCGGCGCGGTCGTGGCCGTCAGCGCCTTCGGCCTGCTGCGCGACAGCTTCAACGCGGCGATGGATGCCGTGCCGCGCCAGATCGACCAGGCGCAGGTCCGCGCCTTCCTGGGCTCCTGCCCCGGCGTGACCGCCGTACACCACGTGCACATCTGGTCGCTGGGCGCGGGCGAAGTGGCCATGACCGCGCACCTGGTCCGCGCCAATGCGCAGGACCACGACGTCTTCATCGATTCGGTGTCCCACGATCTCGACGAACGCTTCGGGATCAACCACCCGACGCTGCAGATCGAGTTCGGTACGGGCTGCCACGACGAGCACGACAAGGCCCCCCATTACTAAGGCCCGGCCCTTCGGCAGGGGGAACCGGCTGTTCGACCCCTTATAATCCCGGGCTGATCGAAAGGACCCGGAGCCCGCGATGCTCAGCGACATCAAGAAAGACGCCACCGCCCGCATGCAGAAGAGCGTGGATGCCTTCCGGCAGGAACTCACCAAGCTCCGCACCGGTCGCGCCACCTCCGCGCTGGTCGACCACCTGAAGGTCAACTACTACGGCTCGGAAATGCCGCTGAGCCAGGTCGCCACGGTCGCCGTCGCCGATGCGCGCACGCTGACCATCACCCCGTGGGAGAAGCCCATGGTCGCGGTCGTCGAGAAGGCGATCTTCGCCTCCGACCTCGGCCTGACCCCGAACACGGCGGGCACCACCATCCGCATCAACCTGCCGCCGCTCACCGAAGAGCGCCGCAAGGAACTGTCCAAGCACGTGCACGCCGGCGGCGAGGACGCGAAGATCGCGATCCGCAACATCCGCCGCGATGCCAACCACCAAATCAAGGAACTGCTGAAGGACAAGCAGATCACCGAAGACGAAGAGCGCAACAGCGAAGCCGACATCCAGAAGCTCACCGACAAGGCGATCAAGGATGTCGACGAGGTGGTCAAGGCCAAGGAACAGGAACTGATGGCGGTCTGACGCCACGGTTCGCATGTCTTCCGACGCATCGCCGGCGCGCATTCCGCGCCACCTCGCCGTGATCATGGACGGCAACGGCCGTTGGGCCGAACGCCGTCGCCGTCCGCGCGCCATCGGCCATCGCGCCGGCGCGCGCGCGGTCCAGAAGTGCGTGGATTTCTGCATCGAGCACCGCATCCACGCGCTCACCCTGTTCGCCTTCTCCAGCGAAAACTGGGGGCGGCCGGAGGAGGAAGTCGGCGCGCTGATGAAGTTGTTCCTCAACGCGCTGGAGCGCGAAGTGGAGGAACTGCACCGCCGCGGCGTGCGCATCCGCTTCATCGGGCAACGTGAACTGTTCGCTGCCGCGATTCGCGCGCGCATGGATGCCGCCGAGTCGACCACGCGCGGCAACGACGTCCTGCACCTGACCATCGCCGCCAGTTACGGCGGCCGCTGGGACATCGTCAACGCCGCGCGTTCGCTGGCCGCCGATGTCGCCGCCGGCCGCGTGAAGGCCGAGGACATCGACGAGAAGGCGTTCGCATCGCGCATCGCGCTGGCCGATCTTCCCCCGCCCGATCTGTTCATCCGCACCGGCGGTGACGTGAGGGTGAGCAACTTCCTGCTCTGGCAGCTGGCGTACACCGAGCTGTGGTTCACTGAAACGTTGTGGCCGGACGTGGATGCCGCCACACTCCGCGAGGCCCTGGCCGACTACGCGATGCGAGAGCGGCGCTTCGGTCTCACCGGGGCGCAGGTTTCCGCGTCCTTCCCACTGCCACCCGACCACGGGACCCCCGAATGACCCGCACGCGACTGCTGGCCGCGATGATCATGACCCCGCTCGCGATCGCGCTCGTGTTGTTCCTCGACACGCCGTGGCTCGTCGCCTGCGCGGCGGTCCTGTTCCTCGCCGGGCTGTGGGAATGGTTCCGCCTGGCCGAGATCGACGACACGCTCCATCGCAGCGTGCTGCTGGTCGCCAACCTCGCGCTGATGGTCGCCATCGTCTGGGCCTCGCGCTCGGGCACCGGTTACAGCTTCGTGCTCTTCCAGGTCGCCACCGTCGTGGGCGTGGTCTGGTGGCTGCTGTCGCTGCTGTGGCTGAAGAATTACAGCTTCGCCTCCGACCACGACACGCACGCGCGCATGTTCAAGCTCGCCGCGGGCACGCTGGCGGTGGTGCCGGCCTGGTGCGCGCTCGCGCTCATCCACGGCGGGCAGCCCAACGGCCATCGCTGGTTGCTGATCGCGTTGCTGGTGATCTGGGGCGCGGACAGCGGTGCGTATTTCGCAGGCCGCCGGTTCGGCAAGCACAAGCTCAGCCCGCGCATCAGCCCGAACAAGACGATCGAAGGCCTGGTCGGCGGGATGGTGGCTTCGGTCGTCATCGCCTTGATCGCAGCGCCCTTCGCCGGCGCGACGGTCGCGCAGCTGCCGTGGGTCGCGCTCGTGGTCGTGGTCACCGTGTTGTTCTCGGTGGTCGGCGATCTGTTCGAGAGCCTGCTCAAGCGGCATGTCGGTGCGAAGGATTCGGGCGACCTGATCCCCGGCCACGGCGGCATCCTCGATCGCATCGACAGCGTGCTGGCCGCCCTGCCCGTGTTCGCCCTCGGCAAGGGCCTGCTCGGCTTCTGACATGCAGCACGTCGCAGTCCTCGGTGCCACCGGTTCGATCGGAACGAGCGCGCTCGACGTGATCGCCCGCCACCCTGCGCGCATGCGCGCCAGCGTGCTGGCCGCGGGCACGCAGGTCGACGCGCTGCTCGCGTTGTGCCGCACGCACCGGCCCGACCATGCGGTGATCGCCGATCCGTCGGGTTTCGCGCGCTTGCGCGCGGGCCTGCACGATGCCGGCCTGAAGACGCAGGCGCATGCCGGAGAAGACGCGCTCGATGCGCTCGTCGACAGCGATGCGTGCAGCACCGTCGTCGCCGCCATCGTCGGCGCCGCGGGGTTGCGTTCGACGCTCGCCGCCGCGCGCGCGGGCAAGCGCCTGCTGCTCGCCAACAAGGAATCGCTGGTGCTCGCCGGCGAATTGCTGATGCACGCCGCGAACGCCGCGGGCGCGACCATCGTGCCGATCGACAGCGAACACAACGCAATCTTCCAGTGCCTGCCCGATGCGCACGCGCGCAACGGCCTCAAGCGCATCTGCCTCACCGCCTCGGGCGGCCCGTTCCGCGGATGGGACAGCGAGGCGCTCGAAGACGTCACGCCGGCGCAGGCCGTCGCGCATCCGAAGTGGTCGATGGGGCCGAAGATCTCGGTCGACTCGGCCACGCTGATGAACAAGGGCCTGGAGGTGATCGAAGCGCATCACCTGTTCGGGGTGTCGGCCGACCACATCGATGTACTGGTGCACCCGCAGAGCCTGGTGCATTCGCTGGTGGAATTCGTCGACGGCAGCACGCTCGCGCAATTGGGCTTGCCCGACATGCGCACCGCGCTCGCCGTGGGCCTGGCGTGGCCCGAGCGCGTGGCCTCGGGCGTGGGCGGGCTCGACTTGTTGCAGCACGGCCGCCTGGATTTCGAACCGCCCGACCGCGACGCCTTCCCCTGCCTGGGGCTGGCCTACGAGGCGCTGCGCGCCGGCGGCACCGCGCCTGCGACCCTCAATGCGGCCAATGAAGTGGCGGTTTCAGCCTTTCTTCAGGGCCGGATCGCTTTCCTAGGCATTCCTGCGCTGGTCGGCGAAACCCTCGCCGCCCTGCCGCCCACGCCGGCCGACACGCTCGATACGCTCCGCGAGGCCGACCGCGCCGCGCGGGCGTACGCGCAGGCCGTCGTCAACGCACGTTCGGAAGCTGAGTAATGGAAGCCATCGGTAGCCTGTGGTGGTACATCGTCGCCATCGGCGTGCTCGTGACCTTCCACGAGTTCGGGCACTACTGGGTCGCCAAACGCTGCGGCGTCAAGGTGCTGCGTTTTTCGGTGGGCTTCGGCAAACCGCTGTGGATGCGCCGCAACAAGGAAGGCACCGAGTTCGCCATCGCCGCGATTCCGCTGGGCGGCTACGTCAAGATGCTCGACGAGCGCGAATCCGACGTCGCGCCCGAAGACCTGCATCGCGCCTTCAATCGCCAGTCGCCGTGGCGTCGCATCGCCATCGCCGCCGCAGGGCCCGTCGCCAACGTGCTGTTGTGCGTGTTGTTCCTGTGGGGCGCCTTCGTCGTCGGCCTGAAGGAATACGCGCCCGTGGTCGGGCGTGCCGATGGCCTGGCCGCTGCGGCGGGCCTGCACGCGGGCGATGAAGTGCTGCGCATCGGCGATCGCAGCATCCAGACATGGACCGACGTGCGCTTCGCGCTCGCGCTCGCGGGGCTGGATCGCGAACGCGTGTCGATCGAAGTCCGCAACGCCGGCGGCGAAACGCACACGCGCACCCTCGACCTGACCAAGCTGCCCGCGGATTTCGACGAACTGCAGGCGCCGACGCTCGTCGGCCTCACCGCGCGCTACCAGCTCGAACCGCCGACCGTCGACGACCTCGTGCCCGATTCGCCGGCCTGGGGCGTGCTCGCCGAAAAGGACCGCATCCTCGCCATCGACGGCCAGCCGGTGAACGATTACGCGGACATCGCGCCCGCCGTCCAGGCGCTCGCCGCGCGCGGCGGCCCCGGGATGGTCGAAGTCCTGCGCAAGGAAGGCAATGCCGAGCCCGAACGCAAGGCCTTCCCGCTGACGCCGCGCATGGACAAGGGCGAGGACGGCAAGCCCGTCGCGCGCATCGGCGTGATCCACAAGACCTCGGGGTCGATGCCGGAATTCGATGCCGTCCGCCGCTACGGCCCGATCGACGCCATCCCGATGGCCCTCGTCGAAACCTGGCACAAGGCGCACGATACCGTCGGTTTCATGGGGCGCATGCTGACCGGCAATGCCTCGCTGAAGTACGTTTCGGGCCCCGTCACCACGGCCCGCGCCGCCAATGCGACGGCAAAACTGGGGCTGGCCTGGTTTTTGAACTTCCTCGCCGTCCTGTCGATCTCACTGGCGATCCTCAACCTGCTCCCCATCCCGCTATTGGATGGGGGACACCTGCTGTATTACCTTATCGAATTGGTCAAAGGCAGCCCGCTGAGCGAGCGTACGATGGCTGCCGGGCAGTACGTGGGCCTGGCGCTGCTGGTCGGCCTGATGGGTTTGGCGTTGTTCAACGACGTCTTCTTCCATTAGCCACCGCGCCACCGACACCCTGAAGCGACAACCGCAAGACCCGCCACCGCCGCACCACGGTGGCCCGAACCCCCAACCGGACGTGACGATGACGCGACACCTTTCCCGCCGCCTGCTCGCCCTCGCCCTCGCTTCGGCGATAGCCGCCCCCGCGGCGGCGCAGACGGCCAACCCGTTCGCGCTCCAGCAGCCGCAGGACGCCTCCCCGGCGCCGGGCCCGACGGCCGATCCGGCCGCCTTCACCGTCAGCGACATCCGCATCGAAGGCCTGCAGCGCATCTCCGCGGGCACGGTGTTCACCTACCTGCCCGTCGAGCGCGGCGACCGCCTCGATGCGTCCACCGCCGGCGACGCGATCCGCGCGCTCTACGGCACCGGCTTCTTCGAAGACGTCCGCCTGGATCGCCAGGGCGACATCCTGGTGATCACCGTGGTGGAACGCCCGGCGATCAACAAGCTGACGCTGACCGGCAACAAGGACATCAAGACCGAAGACCTGACCAAGGGCCTGAAGGACATCGGCCTGGCCGAAGGCGAAACCTTCGACCGCCTTTCCCTCGACCGCGTCACGCAGGAACTCAACCGCCAGTACAACAACCGCGGCAAGTACAACGTCGAGATCACGCCGACGGTTTCGCGCCTGGATCGCAACCGCGTCGACGTGGTGATCAACATCAAGGAAGGCAAGGCGGCGAAGATCCAGCACGTCAACTTGGTCGGCAACGAGAAGTTTTCCGACGAGCAGATCACCGACCAGTGGGAATCGCGCGAGCACAACTGGCTCTCGTGGTACCGCCGCGACGACCAGTATTCGCGTGAAAAGCTGTCCGGCGACATGGAAAAGCTCACCAGCTGGTACCTCGACCGCGGCTACGTCGACTTCAGCCTCGACTCCACGCAGGTCGCGATCAGCGCCGACCGCCAGGACATGTTCATCACCGCGGGCCTGACCGAAGGCGACCAGTACAAGATCTCCAGCGTCAAGGTCACCGGCGACACGATCCTCCCGCTGGCCGAGATCGAAAAGATGGTCCCGGTGAAGGCCGGCCAGATCTTCTCCCGCCGCCTGCTGGAATACACCTCCGACGGCATCACCGCGATGCTGGCCAACATCGGTTACGCGTTCGCGCAGGTCAATCCGATCCCGGAAGTCGACAACGAAAAGAAGACCGTCGGCATCAACTTCCAGGTCGTGCCCGGCCCGCGCGTCAACGTGCGCCGCATCGTCTTCAAGGGCAACACGCGCACCGCCGACGAAGTGCTGCGCCGCGAAATGCGCCAGTTCGAAGGCGCGTGGTATTCGCAGGCCGCGGTCGACCGCTCGAAGGTCCGCCTGCAGCGCCTGGGTTACTTCGAAACCGTCGAAGTCGAGAACGTGCCGGTCGCCGGCACCGACGACCAGGTCGACGTGACCTTCACCGTCAAGGAAACCACCTCGGGCAGCTTCATGTTCGGCGTGGGCTATTCGCAGTTGTCGGGCGTCAACCTCTCGGTGCAGCTGCAGGAAAACAACTTCCTCGGCAGCGGCAACCGCGTGTCGATCGCCGCGCAGCAGAGCAGCTACCAGAAGCGCTACGACTTCTCGTTCACCAACCCGTACTTCACCGACGAAGGCATGTCGCTGGGCTACAACCTGTGGTGGCGCGAGTTCGACTACAGCGATTACGGCGTGGCGAACTACTCGACCAACAGCGGCGCCTTTCAGACCTTCCTGGGCCTGCCGATCACCGAGTACGACACCGTCTCGGCGCTGGTCGGCATCGATTCCAACGAGATCCTGCTGTCGGCCGGCACGCCGCTGTCGATCCAGGATTACATCACCGCCATCGGCGCCCGCACCTTCCACGCCTGGCGCACGCAGTTCGGGTATTCGCGCGACACGCGCAACGACTACTTCATGCCCTCGATGGGCAGCTACCACCGCGCCAGCATCGAAATCGCGATGCCCGGTTCCACCGCCGAATACTGGAAGGCCGAATACCAGTATTCGCGCTACTTCCCGCTGATGCCGTCGGTGATCCTGCTCACCGCGGTCAACCTCGGTTACGGCGACAACTACGGCAACGTCACCTATCGCGACCTGTGCCACAACATGACGGTGCCCTGCACCACCGCGTCGGACGACTTCCTGCGCACGGTGAATTCCGACGGCCTGCCTTTCTTCGAACGCTTCTACGCCGGCGGCATCAGCTCGTCGGGCCGCGTGCGCGGCTTCGTCGACAACTCGCTGGGCCCGCGCGAATTCAACGGCTACACCTCGCAGCCGATCGGTGGCGCGCTGAAGACCGTCGGTACCGTGGAACTGGTGTTCCCGAAGCTGTTCGACTCGCCGGCCGCGCGCATCTCGGCGTTCCTGGACTGGGGTAACGTCTTCGCCGACATCAACTCCTTCGAAGCGAGCGAACTGCGCGCCTCGGCCGGCGTCGCGCTGCTGTGGCGCTCGCCGATGGGCCCGCTGTCGATCAGCTACGCCTTGCCGATCCGCTCGAAGGACGCCAATCCGGCGACCTTCTACCCGGGCGACGACATCGAGCGCCTGCAGTTCACCTTCGGCGGGTCGTTCTGACCGCGGCGGCGACGGGACACGACACCATGGGCGCCCCGGCTTTCACCGCTGCAGAACTCGGGGCGCGTTTCGGGCTCGAGGTCGCGGGCGACGCGCAATGCGTCGTTCGCGGCGTATCGACGCTCGCCAACGGGCGGCCCGATTCGCTCGGTTTCCTCGCCAACCCGCGCTATCGCGCGCAACTGTCGACATCGCAGGCCGGTGTCGTCGTCATGCGCGCCGAAGACGCGGAAGGTTTCGCGGGCACCGCGCTGATCGCACGCGATCCCTACGCCGCATTCGCGCGCATCTCCGCATTGTTCGAACCGGTGCCGCAAGTCGCGCCGGGCGTGCATCCCACCGCCGTCGTCGACGGCAGCGCGATCGTCGATCCCTCGGCGCACATCGGCCCGCATGTCGTCGTCGGTGCGCGCAGCCGCGTGGAGGCCGGCGCGACGCTCGGCCCCGGTTGCATCGTCGGCGAGGATTGCGTCGTCGGCGAAGGCTGCGAGCTCATCGCACGCGTCACGCTGGTGACGCGCGTGCGCCTGGGCAAGCGCGTCCGCCTCCATCCCGGCGCGGTGCTCGGCGCCGACGGCTTCGGCCTGGCGATGGATGCCGGCCACTGGTTGAAAGTGCCGCAGCTCGGCGGCGTGGTGATCGGCGACGATTGCGAGATCGGCGCCAACACCACCATCGACCGCGGCGCGCTGGAAGACACGATCCTCGAAGAAGACGTGCGCCTGGACAACCAGATCCAGGTCGGCCACAACGTCGTGATCGGCGCGCACACGGCGATGGCCGGATGCGCGGCGATCGCCGGCAGCGCGAAGGTCGGCCGCTACTGCCTCATCGGCGGCGGCGCCGGCATCCTCGGGCACCTGGAACTGTGCGACCGCGTGATCGTCACCGCGATGAGCCTGGTCACCCATTCCATCCGCGAGCCCGGCGAGTACTCCTCGGGCACGCCGATCATGGACAATCGCAGCTGGCGCAAGAGCGCCGCGCGGTTCAAGCAACTCGATGCACTGGCCCGCCGCGTGGCGGCCCCGGACAAGGATTGAAGACGATGGACGTGCAACTCCCCCTCGACGTGGTCGCGCTGCAGAAGCTGCTGCCGCACCGCTACCCGTTCCTGCTGGTCGATCGCGTCACCGAGTTCGAAGCGAACAAGCGCATCCTCGGCATCAAGAACGTCACGATCAACGAACCCTTCTTCCAGGGCCATTTCCCCGGCCACCCGGTGATGCCCGGCGTGCTGGTGATCGAAGCCCTCGCGCAGACCGGCGGCATCCTGACCCAGCTCACGCACCAGGCCGCGGCCACCGACAAGCTGTTCTACCTGGTCAAGATCGACAACGCGAAGTTCAGCCGCATGGTCGTGCCGGGCGATCGCCTGGAGCTGCACGTCGAACTCAAGCGCACGATCCGCAACATGGCGCTCTACCAGGGCATCGCGCGCGTGGACGGCGAACAGGTCGCGTGCGCCGAAATCCTGTGCGCCGAGGTCAAGGGCTGAGCCCATGACCGCGCAGGTGCATCCCACCGCGGTGGTCGATGCCGGCGCGCGCCTGGGCGAAGGCGTGCGCATCGGCCCGTTCTGCGTCATCGGCGCGGACGTCGAGATCGGTCAGGGCACCATCGTCGGCCCGCACTGCACGGTCAGCGGGCCCGCGCGCATCGGCCGCAACAACCATTTCCACGGGCACGCGGCCATCGGCGGCGACCCGCAGGACAAGAAGTTCGCCGGCGAGCGCACCGAACTGGTGATCGGCGACGACAACGTCGTGCGCGAATTCGTCACCATCAGCCGCGGCACCGGCACCGGCGGCCACGTCACGCGCATCGGCAACGGCAACTGGCTGCTCGCCTACGTGCACGTCGCGCACGATTGCATCATCGGCGATGGCTGCGTGTTCTCGAACAACGCCACGCTCGCCGGCCATGTCGAAGTCGGCAACCAGGTGATCCTCAGCGGCTTCGTCGGCGTGCATCAGTTCTGCCGCATCGGCGACCACGCGTTCATCGGCATGGGGGCCTTCGTCAACGGCGATGTCCCGCCCTTCCTGATGGTCGCGCAGGAAAGCTACGGCCGCCCGCGCGGCATCAATTCCGAAGGCCTCAAGCGCCGCGGCTTCGATGCCACGCGCGTGTCGGCGATCAAGCGCGCCTATCGCGCGCTGTACGTTTCGGGCGCCAAGCTCGAAGAAGCGCTCGATCAACTGCGCGAAATGGCGAACGACAGCGACGATGTCCGCGCGATGGTCGAGTTCATCGGCCGTGGCGAACGCCACCTGCTGCGCTGACGCATGACGGCGCGGCGCCTCCGGATCGGCCTGGTCGCGGGGGAAACCTCGGGCGACCAACTCGGCGCAGGGCTGATGCAAGCGCTGCGTGCGCGTTTCCCCGATGCCGAATTCGCCGGCATCGGCGGCGACAACATGCGCGCGGCCGGTTTCGATGCGTGGCATGACGCCTCCGAGCTGGCGGTGTTCGGCCTGGCCGAAGTGCTCGCCCACCTGCCCCGCTTGTTGCGCGTGCGCCGCGCGCTGCGCGAACGGATGCTGGCGTGGAAACCCGACGTATTCGTCGGCATCGACGCGCCCGACTTCAACCTCGGCGTGGAGAAGTGGCTGAAGCAGCGCGGCATCCGCACGGTGCACGACGTCAGCCCGTCGCTCTGGGCCTGGCGGCAATCGCGCGCGGCGAAGATCGGACAGAGTGCCGACCGCGTGCTGTGCCTGTTCCCGATGGAGCCGCCGATTTATGCGCAGCACGGCGTCGATGCGCGCTACATCGGTCACCCGCTCGCCGATGCACTGCCCCTGGAACCCGACCGCAACGCAGCGCGCGAAGCGCTGGGCATCGCGCAGGATGCGCGCGTACTCGCGGTGCTGCCCGGTTCGCGCCTGGGCGAAATCCACCGCCTCGCGCCGACCTTCTTCGCGGCCGCGGCGCAATTGTCCGCCACGTTGCCTGATCTGCAGATCCTCGTACCCGCGGCCAACGCGGCGTGCCGGCGCGCGATCGAAGCCGCGCTGCCCGCCGAGCTTGCGCACGTGACCGTGCTCGACGGCCAGGCGCAGCGCGCGATGATCGCCGGCGATGCGGTCCTGCTCGCCTCCGGCACCGCCGCGCTCGAAGCGATGCTCTGCAAGCGGCCGATGGTCGTGGCCTATCGCCTCGCGCCGCTGACGCACGCCATCGTGCGCACCTTCGGCCTGCTCAAGGTGCAGCACGTGTCGCTGCCGAACGTGCTGGCGGGCGAAGCGCTCGTCCCCGAGCTCCTGCAGGACGATTGCACGCCCGACAAGCTCGCCGCCGCCCTGCGCCCGCTGCTCTGCACTCCGGAACCCGGACTGGTCCTGCAGGCCCGCTTCCGCGAGCTCCACCTCGCGCTGCGCCGCGATGCGTCCGCGCGCGCCGCCGACGCCATCGCCGAACTGCTCGACGCGCCCGCCCCGCTTGCGTGAATGCGTCGGTGCATCGCACAGTCCCGCGCGCCATGTCGTTCGAACCCGCCACCGCCGACCCCACTGCCCCGCCCGCGCGCTTCGCCGGCGTGGACGAAGCCGGCCGCGGGCCGCTCGCAGGACCCGTGGTCGTCGCCGCGGTGGTTTTCCCGCCGGGCCGCACGCCAATCAACGGCCTGAACGATTCCAAGCAACTCAACGCGCAACGACGCGAAGAACTGTACGAACGCATCGTCGAGCGCGCGATCGCCTACAAGATCGTGCACGTGCAAGTCGAAGACATCGACCGCCTCAACATCTTCCACGCCACGATGCTCGGCATGCGCCTGGCCGTGGAAGGCGTGCTCCACGCCTGCGAATACGCACGCATCGACGGCAACGCGATCCCGAAGGGCCTGTCGTGCCGCGCCGAAGCCCTGATCGGCGGCGATGCGAGCGACCGCGCGATCATGGCCGCTTCGATCCTCGCAAAGGTCACGCGCGACCGGCACATGGTCGAACTGCATCGCCAATGGCCGCTTTACGGCTTCGACGAGCACAAGGGCTATTCCACGCCGCAACACCTGGCGGCCCTGCGCACGCACGGTCCGTGCCCGCAGCATCGGCGTAGTTTCACGCGCGTGCGGGATGTGTTGCAGGGGAATTTGTTGCCGCTCGTCGAATCGACGGTCGAAGACTGACTACGGCGAAATCACTGCTTCGCCGCGGAATTTCCGCCTAGCGGGTTCGGTGAAATAACGCTGCGGGAGATCGTCGGAGTCCAGCAGACCCGGTCGGAGCGTCTTTCGTATGTTGCTGTCGCCGCACCCGAGCGGCGACGCGACTATCGAAGGAGCACCGAATGCAAACTGCCAACGCCTTGAGCCTCAGCGACATCACGCTGGCCGACCTCCAAGCCGGAGCGGGAGTCGCCTCTCTGATGGATGTCCTGCTGCCGGTCGATACGTCGTCGACGAAGCCGCAGATGATCGTGAGCGACTGTTGCTCGTCGAACAATTACGACGAGCGGTGAAGTTGATTCCTTGACCCCGGACAATGCCGCCGAGCAGTTGGCGGCGCTCGCAGCCAAATGCGAGCGCCGTCGGTTGCTCATTGCCCCCTCCACGACGGCAACGCGCGCGCTCACGGACCTGTGGCGTTCGCAAGCGTGCGGGCATTTGGCGTTCGTTGCTCCACTCTGGGGCAAGCCAGTCGCGGAACTCCTTCGAGACCTCGATGCAGGCGCTCCACCTGACGTCATCGTGGTCTTCTCCGACCAACTGACCTCCGCGATCGATGCTCCGGTGCGCGTAGTTATGGGCGCCGACGACACTTTTCTCCCTGCCCTCGAAATACGCCTCGCCCAGGATTTCGATTACGAGATCTGGGCTTGGTCGGCGGATGGCTTCGTGCGCATCGACCAGGAGGCCTGCAGCATTCTCGGAGCACTGCTCGCCCTGCACGCCGCCTGCGAAGGTCGGAGCAAGGACTGGCTCGCCCGCGATGCGCAGTTCGAACGGCAGCCGAGCCATCGAAGCATTGACGCAAGGCAGCGCGTTCGCCTCCTGCAATCCGCGCTGATGGCGGCTGCGGCGGAGGGTCGAATTCGCATCGATGCCTATCGGGCCGTCCTTGCCCGACTCGAACAGCTTCATCGATCTCCGGCACTCAGGAAGATGTCGTGATCTGGCCCAAGTTGGTCTCTGCCACCTCTTTGCTTTGCAGATTCGACGTTCGGTTTGCAAGGCTGGAGCGCGCACTCCAACTGCATTTGTCCGATCCCGACGTTGCCGCTATACGCGCCAGCGGGCGCCGATCACCGGCTCGACTCGGTGCCTATTACCACTGGTATCTGCAGAAGGCGCTCGTCGCTCGCTCGGCACAAACCGCGACCCCGGGCGCAATGCAGCATCTACTGGATCGCATCGATCGTACCAATTACACCGCGCTCCATGGATTGACGGATCTTTCGAGGGGGCTGCTGGTCTGCATCCCTCACCATGGCCACTATGTACTTTCCATGCTTGGATTGCTCCGGCAGTTCCGCAATCGAGAAAGGCTGGTGTTCTACAGCGCACCCGCTGCCCGCCCGGGGAATGCGCTGTTCGATGATCTGCATCGACGCCTCGGCGACGATCATGGCCAATTCCGGGTTGTCCACGACACAACCAGAGGTCTGGCGGACGTCGTGCGGGGATTGAAGCGCGGCGCAGTCGTTTTCCTGATGCCCGACGCAACACGAGCGGCAAGTTCACCTTTCCTGATTCCCTTCGCGGGTCGCCAGATGCCGGTGATGCTGGGGCCGGCCGTACTGGCACGCAGGACAGGTGCCCGCGTACTTCCGGCCGTGTCGCGAGTCGAAATCGGACGCCCCGAGTTTCGAACCGTTTTCTCCGCGCCGATGGAGTACGGACCCTTTGTTGCCGGCGATGACGCCACGCAGGACGAGCAGTTCAACGACTACACCTTCGTCCTGGAGCTGTTCCGGAAGATCGAATGCGCCATGGAGGATCAGTACATCCACTGGCAGCACGTCCGGTCGCATTTCGCCCAAAGCGCTGTCTTCCCCTCGCTCGACGCACGGTCCGGTCGCACGGCCATCAAGGCCTTTTTCAGAGATCCGCGAATGCGGGCTGCGTTCCGCAAACCCATTGTCCTGGAGCCACCATGATCCGACTCGCATTGGCTATCCTCCTCACATCGCTCGCGCCGCTGGCGCACGCGACCGACCGCACCACCCACACCGTGCTGCACACCGTCGAAGTCCGCGCGGCCGCCGGGCCTCCCCTCTGGAAATACGTTCGCGGCGACAGGACGCTTTGGGTCGTCGGCGACCTTGGCGTCGTTCGCAAGGGCACAAAGATCAATGAAACTGCGATTCGCGCGCGCGTCGTGGAATCGGGAGCGGTGCTCGGGCGCCAGGGCCTCGTCGTCGGGGACAACATCGGGATCTTCCGCACGCTGACCTTGTGGCCTGCGATCCGGAAGGTGCGCTTCAATGCCGATGGCGCGCGCCTGGCGGACCTGCTGCCGCTGGATGTGCACGCACGCTGGATGGATGCGAAAACCCGCTACGTCGGCCGCGACGATGGCATGGAGCGGTTGCGCCCCATGTACGCTGCGTTCGAACTGTACCGGGCGGGCCTCGAAACGCATGGCCTTTCGAACGACGACCTCGCGGGATCCATCGTCAGCGACGCTGCGAAAGCGCGCAACGTTCCCATCGTCGACGTCCGCGCACGCATGCCGATCGACGACGCGCGCAAGGCAGTCCGAACCTTCGATGTCCCGCGCGAACAGGACATCGCGTGCCTGTCCGACACGTTGTCGCGGATCGACGCGTGGTTGCCCGCGGCGCAGGCCCTTGCCGATGCGTGGGCCGTGGGCGACGTCAACGCGGCACGCGAAGTCCGATCGAAGGCACCGGTGCAAGCCTGCTGGTCGACGCTGACCAACGCGGCCATCGCGCGAAGCCAGGGCATCGCGGATCTGGAAGCCCACGTGCACGACGCATGGCGCGAAGGTCTTCGCAAGGCGACGGCGCAGCACGCTGTCGTTTTCGCCTCGATTCCGCTTCGCGACGCGCTCGATGGCACCGGTCTGGCGCGAGTCCTTCTCGACGAGGGCTTCCATTTGGATACCGCGTCGGAGTGACGCCCGTTTGCGATCGCCTGTTGGCCCTCACCGCATCGCTCGCGATCACGGTGTTTGCCCTGGCTTGGCTGATGGCGTGGAAGCCCACGCAACCGACGATCGTGGCCGATTCGACGGCGCTGCAAGTCGCTTGGCTCCCGCGAGCGAAGCCAACGCCGTCCATCGAAAGCACGCATCGCGGCACCGCCCGGCCTGCCGCGCCGAAACGAAAGCCATCGGATGCCGCGCGCGTCGTGAAACGAACGTCCGAACCGATCTCATCCGTACCGGCGGCGCCGCTCAACCTCCGGCTTCCCGAGACCGCGCCGGTTTCCTTCGCGCCCAATCCCCTTCGGCCTCGGCCAGCATCGCTGACCGTCGACCACCTGCCGCGCTTCCAAATGCGCGAAGCCTCTTTGGAGGGAAGCAGCACCGCGCGCGATTGCGCCGAACTGCGGGCCGCCCTGGCGAAAGCGGCGAACGCCGAAGTGATCCTGCGTTCCATGCACGCGCGCGGCTGCGCGTTGTGACAGCGTCGGTGAAACCTCGACTCAGTGCGACGTCGGCGACTGCGTCGGATCGTCGTGCCCGTCGGCCACCTTCTCGGGCTGCACCATGAACCGATAGCCGCGGCCGTGCAGGGTCTGGATGTAGCGCGGGTTGGACGCATCGTCCCCCAGCGCGCGCCGCAACTGGGCCACGATGCGATTGAGCACGCTCGGCGTGACGTGGCGATGGCCCCAGACGGTATCGAGCAGGCGTTCGCGCTCGATCGCCTCGCCCGCGTGCGACAGCAATTGCAGGAGCACCGCGTGCGCCTTGGGTTCCACGCCGATCATCCGGTCGCCGCGACGCACGCCGATCGGGCGCGCGCGCACCTCGACGTCGTCGAACTTGTAGACCTGCCCGGGGTCGCGAAAGGAGTCCTGCATCGATTGGCCCAACGGGCAAACCCGCACATCCCGGCTACCGCCGGTCGGGACGTTCGGCACCCCGACTTCCCGGCCGAGACATCCGGCATGCAACGGAGGAGACTCTGGACGCATCCAATCGGGATCGGGGCCCCGGAACCGAACCGCTTCGGCCACCGTCCCACCTTTCGGTCGCGCGCCGCGCCGGCCGGCGCACGCAACCTTCGGAAAAGCCGGTACGGGAGGTGCGCCATGCGTCTATCCGCCCCCACCATCACCGACGAACCCCTGCCGATGCATTTCGGCACCGATTCCGGCGACGGCCCCGCGATCCGGCCCGAGGCGGTCGTCCAGTTCGATGCCCTGCTCCACGAGCTCTATCCCGATGCGGTGCGCGTCGACGCCGACCGCGTGCGCAACCTGTGCGTCTGGCTGGCCTCGATGCCCGCCCAGGCCGCGCAGGACGTGCTCGATCGCCGCCTGCGCCGCATCGAGGAGCTGCGGGCGATGCTCAGCGACGACTGCTGGGACCCGCCCGACGCCCTGCGCGCGCGGCTGGCCAAGCTGATCGGCTACCTGGACGAGGATGAAGACCTCATCCCCGACCGCGAGCCGCTGCTCGGCAAGCTCGACGACGTGCTGTTGCTCGAACTGGCGTGGCCTGCGTTCGCATCGGAGGCCGAGGATTACCGCGACTTCTGCGCCTATCGCTCGGAGACCGCGGTGGCCGGCACCGGCGACCAGCAACGCGCCGCGTGGATCCGCGACCGCCTGGCCGAGATCCAGTTGTGGCAGCACAACATGCGCGTGAACGCGAGCCACTACAGCCATCGCGGGCATGCGGAGGCGCCGTTCCGGGTCGGCAATTGATCGCCCACCTGCAGGCTTGCGTGTCAATTCTTGTGCCACGCCAGTCAGGCCCCTAACCTGCCGGGACGCCTTCGAACGTCCCGGCATGCCCGCATTCGCCCACCTCCACCTGCACAGCGAGTATTCGCTGGTCGATTCGACCATCCGCATCGCGGACCTGGTCGGCCGCTGCGTGGCGCAGGGGCAGCCGGCGGTGGCGATCACCGACCAGAACAACCTGTTCGCGCTGGTGAAGTTCTACAAGGCGGCCGAGAGCGCGGGCATCAAGCCGATCGCCGGCGCCGACCTGTTGCTCGCGCACGGCGACGAAGCCCCCACGCGCATGACGGTGTTGTGCCGCGATCGCGATGGTTACCTGAGCCTGTCGCGCCTGCTCACGCGCGCGTGGATGGAAGGCCATCGCAACGACGGTGTCGTCGTGCGCCCGCAATGGCTGGAGGAAGCGAACAACGGCTTGTTCCTGCTCGCCGGCCGCCACAGCGAAGCCGGGCGCCTGGCGCTCGCAGGCAAACACGAACTCGCCGAACAATGGCTCGCGCAGTGGCAGCAGGCCACGGGCGAGCGCCTGCACCTGGAACTCACGCGCACCGCGCGCGAACACGAAGACGCATTCAACGCCTTCGCGCTGCATGCATCCTCGCGCCGCGGCGTGCCGATCATTGCGACCAACGACGCGCGCTTCCTCGACGAAAACGGCTTCGACGCGCACGAAGCACGCGTGTGCATCGCCACCGGTCGCGTACTCGACGATCCCAAGCGCCCGAAGGACTACAGCCCCGAGCAGTACGTGAAGTCCTCCGAGCAGATGTCGGCGTTGTTCACCGACCTGCCCGACGCGCTCGACAACGCGATCGCGCTCGCCACGCGCTGCAATCTGGAATTGCGCCTGGGCACGTATTACCTGCCCGCCTTCCCGGTGCCCGACGACGAAACGCTGGACAGCTGGATGCGCGTGCAGGCGCGCGAGGGCCTGACCAAGCGCCTGGAGAAGGCGCCCATCGCCGCCGGCCACACGCGCGAGTCGTATTTCGAACGCCTCGAGATCGAACTCGACGTCATCATCAAGATGGGCTTCCCCGGCTACTTCCTGATCGTGGCCGACTTCATCAACTGGGCGAAGGACCACGGCATTCCCGTGGGCCCGGGGCGCGGTTCAGGTGCCGGTTCGCTGGTCGCGTGGGCGCTGGGCATCACCGACCTGGATCCGATTCCCTACGACCTGCTGTTCGAGCGCTTCCTCAACCCCGAACGCGTGTCGATGCCCGACTTCGACATCGACTTCTGCATGGACCGGCGCGACGAGGTGATCGATTACGTCGCCGCCAAATACGGCCGCGACCGCGTCAGCCAGATCATCACCTACGGCACGATGGCCGCGAAGGCCGTGGTGCGCGACACCGGCCGCGTGCTCGGCCATCCCTACGGTTTCGTCGACGGCATCGCCAAGCTGATCCCGCTCACGCTGGGCGTGAGCCTGGACGATGCGCTGGGCGAATCCGACGCCGCGCGCAAGAACCCGGAACTCGCATCGGCCGAACTGATGCAGCGCAACGCGGCCGAGGACGATGTCCGCGACCTGCTCTCGCTCGCGCGCGACCTGGAAGACCTCACGCGCAACGCCGGCAAGCACGCTGGCGGCGTGGTGATCGCGCCCAGCCCGCTGTCCGACTTCTGCCCGCTGTTCGCCGAACACGACGAAGGCGGCCGCGGCCGCAATCCCGTCACCCAGTTCGACAAGGACGACGTCGAAACCATCGGCCTGGTGAAGTTCGACTTCCTCGGCCTGCGCACGCTGACGATCATCGATTGGGCGGTGAAGGCGATCAACCTGCGCCGCGCGGTCGCCGGCGAAGCGCCGCTCGACATCACCGCGCTCGCACTCGAAGACAAACCGACCTACGAACTGTTCGCGCGCGGCGACACCGTCGCGGTGTTCCAGTTCGAATCGCGCGGCATGCGCGAACTGCTCAAGCGCGCCAAGCCCGACACCTTCGAAGACATCATCGCGCTCGCTGCGTTGTTCCGCCCCGGCCCGCTGGGCTCGGGGATGGACCGCGACTGGGTGGACCGCAAACACGGCAACGCCGAAGTCAGTTATCCGCATCCGCTGCTGGAATCCGTGCTCGCGCCGACCTACGGCGTGATCGTGTACCAGGAACAGGTGATGCAGATCGCGCAGGTGCTGGCGGGCTATTCGCTCGGCGGCGCCGACCTGCTGCGCCGCGCCATGGGCAAGAAGAAGCCCGAGGAAATGGCGAAGGAGCGCGTCAAGTTCGAAGCCGGCGCGGCGGCCAACAACGTCGACGCGCGCGTGGCCTCGTCGATCTTCGACTTGATGGAGAAGTTCGCCGAGTACGGCTTCAACAAGTCGCACTCGGCCGCCTATGCGCTGGTCGCCTACCAGACGGCGTGGTTGAAGGTGCATTACCCCGCCGAATTCATGGCGGCGGTGTTGTCCTCGGACATGGACAACACGGACAAGGTCGTCGGCTTCCTCGACGAAGCGCGCACCTTGTCGCTCCAGGTGTTGCCGCCCGACGTCAACGCGTCGGTGTACATGTTCGAAGCGATCGATCCGAAAACCATCCGCTACGGCCTGGGCGCGGTGAAAGGCGTCGGCCGCGGCGTGTGCGAGGCGATCGCCGAAGAGCGCGAGCGCAACGGCGTGTTCGTCGACCTGCTCGATTTCTGCAAGCGCGTGGAAGGCTCCAAGCTCAATCGCCGCGCGCTCGAAGCGCTGGTCAACGCCGGTGCGCTCGATGCACTCGGCCGCAACCGCGCCTCGCTGATGCTGCAGTTGCCTGAAGTGCTGAAGGCCACCGACCAGCTCGCGCGCGAACGCGAAGCCGGCCAGGTATCGCTGTTCGGCGCGATGCCCGAAGCACCCGCACTGCACCTGTCGCTGCCCGAATCCGAGGAATGGTCGCTGCTGCAGAAGCTGCAGGGCGAGCGCGAGACGCTCGGCCACTATCTCAGCGGCCATCCACTCGATCCGTATCGCGAGGAACTGCGCGGCCTGGTCGGCCACGACCTCAGCGACCTGGACCGGATGTGGAGCGAGCGCCCGGACGAAGAACGCAAGGGCTGGCGCCCGGAAATGGCGGTGGTGATCGCCGGCCAGGTGATCGGCCTGCGCAAGCGCGGCGACAGCCAGGCCTTCGTGCAACTCGAAGACGGGCGCGGCCGCATCGAATGCGCGTTCTTCGCCGAGGCGTATTACAACTTCGCGCAGTTGCTGACGCGCGACCGCATCCTGGTGATCGAAGGCGGCCTGCGCGAAGACGAATTCAGCGGCGGCTTCTCGCTGCGTGCGAAGCGTTGCTGGGATTTCTCGCAAGTGTGCAGCCAGTACGCGCAACGCCTGTCGGTGAAACTCGACCTGCGGCAGAAGGATGCGCTCGCGCATTTCGAACGCGCCCTGCATCCCTATCTGCCCGGCGCCACGCCGATGCTGCTCGAAGCGATCACCGCAACCGCGGTCGGGCGCCTGAGCATCAATGGGGGCCAGGGCGTGCGCGCCGATGCCGGATTGCCCGGCGTGTTGCGCAGCATTCCCGGCGTGCGCACAGTGCGCCTGGCATTGGCGAAACCCTGGGCTTCGTCCTGACGGATTTGCCCGAAGGGACAATTGAAAGCATCGCGCCTGCGCGTTCGACTGCCGGTCTCCCCGAGTCGATCCTGCCATGGCCTCTTCCGCGCAAAGCGCAGCACCGCGACGCTCCCTGACCGACCGTTTCCTGCGCGTCGTCGAAGTCGGCGGCAACGCACTCCCGCATCCGGCGACCCTGTTCGCCTTGCTCACGCTCTGCGTCATCGTCGCCTCGTCGCTCGCGACGTGGTTGGATCTGTCCGCCGCGCATCCTTCCACCGGCGAAACGATCCGCCCCGTCGACCTGCTCTCGCGCGAGGGCCTGCATCGCCTGCTCACCGGCCTGGTGCCGAACTTCACCGGCTTCGCGCCGCTCGGTGCGGTGCTGGTCTCGCTGATCGGCATTGGTGTCGCGGAACATTCGGGCTTGATCGGTGCGGCCTTGCGCCGGCTCGTATTCGCGGCGCCGCGCTGGGCGCTCACGCCGGTCGTCGTGTTCGCGGGCGTGATGTCGAACATGGCCAGCGAAATCGGCTACGTGCTGCTGATCCCGCTCGCGGGGCTGATGTTCAAGGGCGCGGGCCGGCATCCGATCGTCGGCATGGCGGCGGCCTTCGCGGGCGTGTCGGGTGGGTTTTCGGCGAACCTGCTGTTGGGCTCGATTGATCCGTTGTTGTCCGGCCTGTCGCAGGAAGCCGCCCGCCTCGTCGATCCCGCTTACACCGTCAGCGCGGCGGCCAACTGGTATTTCATGATGGCCTCGACGGGGCTCGTCGTCGGCGTCGCGACGTGGGTCACCGAACGCCATGTCGCGCCGCGATTCGACACCACTTCCGATGTCGACGATACGGCCGACACGATCGCGCCGCCCGATGCGAACGAACGCCGCGGCCTGCGCTGGGCGTTGTACGCAACGCTCGCGCTGAGTGCGCTGATCGCATGGGGCGTCCTGCCGGCCGACGGCCTGTTGCGCAACACGCAAACCGGCGGCGTGCTCGATTCCCCTTTCCTGCGCGGCATCGTCGGGATCATCTTCGCCTACGGCGTGGTCTCCGGCATCGCCTATGGCCTGGGCGCGCGCACGCTGCGCAGCGATGCCGACGTGATCCGCGGCATGGGCGCGAGCATGGCGGCGCTCGGGCCCTATATCGCGCTGGTGTTCTTCATGGCGCAGTTCGTCGCGTGTTTCCAGTGGACGAACCTGGGGTTGATCCTCGCGGTCAAACTCGCGGGCGTGTTGCAGACCTTGCAATTGCCGGCGATTCCCCTGTTCCTGGGCCTGATCGCGATCACCGCGGTCGCCAATCTCTTCCTAGGTTCGGCCTCCGCGAAGTGGGCGCTGATGGCGCCGATCTTCGTGCCGATGTTCATGCTGCTCGGCTACGCGCCGGAGATGGTGCAGGCCGGCTACCGCATCGGCGATTCGGTGACCAACATCATCTCGCCGATGATGAGCTACTTCGCGCTGATCATTGCCTTCTTCCAACGTTACGAACCCAAGGCGGGGCTGGGAACGCTGGTGTCGACGATGCTGCCCTATTCGATCGCGCTGGGGATCGCGTGGTCGGTGCTGTTCGCGGTGTGGATCGCACTGGGTTGGCCCGTCGGGCCGGGCGCGCCACTGGTCTATCCGAACTAGCGCAGCGTGACTCGCCAATCGACGCGCGCGCCTGCCACGCGCTGCGTGCGCAACGTTCCGTCGGGGCGGTGCGCGATGACATCGATCGCCGACCACCAGGGCCGGAACGCCTTGTTCGACGGCCATGCCTCGACGATGAGCGCCTCGCCCTCGACGTGGCAATGCATTTCGATCCGCAAATACGTGCCGCGCCGATACGCCAGCGAGGCGCCATCGTCGTCGTACAACGTGCCATCGCACGGCGTGCCGGCCTCCGGCCACCACACATGCACTTCCAGCGGGCCCTCCGGCTTCTGCGCCGTGTGCTGCACCACCGGCTGCATCGGCACGATCGCACCGGCGTGCACGAGCACCGGCACGTCGCGCGGTGCGGGATCAAAGGTCACCATGCCGGTGTAACGCTTGCCATCGCGCAATCCGTACCATGCGCCCGCCGGCAATTGCACGACATGCGGATCCAGGCGCTCGGTGACCACAGGTGCGATCAACAGATCGCGACCGAAGAGGAAGTCGCGATCGCTTCCTGCAGCGCCCGGATACTCGAACCACACCGGTCGCGTGATCGGCGCCCCCGTGCGCGCGTTTTCCTCCGCCGCCGTGTACAGATAGGGCAGCAAGCGATAGCGCTGTTCGATCGCCGCACGTCGGAGCGCTTCCTGCTCGGGTCCATCGACCCAGGCTTCGTGATCGCGCGTGTCGGTCGCCGCGTGGTTGCGGAAGACCGGTTGCCACGCGCCCAGTTGGTACCACCGCGTCAGCAGATCCGCGGGCGGTGAACCGATGAACCCACCGACGTCGTCGCCCGCCAGCGCCATGCCCGACAAGCCCAGGCTCAGGATGTTCGGCACGCCCTGCGCGAGGTGCTGCCAGTCGGCGGTGTTGTCGCCGGTCCAGGTCGCGGCGTAACGCTGCGTGCCTGCATATGCGGCGCGCGTGAGGACGAAGGGGCGCTGGTCGGGCTGGAGCTTCAACAAGCCTTCGTACGTCGCGCGCGCATTGAGCATGCCGTAGGCGTTGTGGAGTTGCGCATGCGTGCGTGTCGTGCCGTCGTCGAGGCGATGCACCACATCGTCCGGCAGGGTGCCGCCGGGGCCGTCGAACACCGACGGCTCGTTCATGTCGTTCCAGAAGCCGGCCGCGCCCATGCGCACGAAGTCGGTGTACAAGCTGCCCCACCAATCGCGCACCTGCGCGCGCGTGAAATCGGGAAACACGCTGTCGCCGGGCCACACCTTGCCGACGAAATCCTCGCCGTCGCGTTTGACGAACGCATCGATGGCCTTGCCGCTTTCGTAGGGCGCGTAGTGCGCCTGTTTCGCGATGTGCAGGTCGGTGATCAGCACGGTGTGGAACCCGTCCTTGCGCAGATCGCCCAGCATCCCTTCGAAATCCGGGAAGGCCTTGCGATCGACGGTGAAGGGCTTGTTCGCGTCCTGGAAACCGATGTCGAGCCAGATCGCATCGGCGGGGATGCGTTTGTCGCGCAGGGTCTTGGCGACTTCGCGCACGCGCGCTTCGGGCAGGTAGGTGTAACGCGATTGCTGGAAGCCGAGCGCCCACTTCGGCGGCAAGGGCGTGCGACCGGTGAGTGCGGTATAGCGTTGCAGCACCTCGCGCGGCGTCGGGCCATCGATGAGATACCAATCGATCGCGCCTTCGGCGACGCTGAAGGACAGGACATCCGGTTCGGTCTTGCCGACGTCGACCGTCATGCGTTGTGTGTTGTCGACGAAAACGCCGAACGCGTGGCCCGCATGTTCGATCAGCACGAAGGGAATGGATTTGTACAAGGGGTCGCGCGCGGCATCCCACGCATAGGCGTCGGTGTTCCAGAGCGTGAACACGCGCCCGCGACGATCCATCGGGCCGGCCTTGTCGCCCAGGCCGTACACGTGGTCGCCCGGTTGCAGCGAAAGAAGCAGGCGATGCGGGCCGGTTTTCGCCGTCAAAGAGTGCTGCGTCGTGTCGCGGCCGGCGACGAAGGTCATCGTGCAATCGGTATCGACGCCGCCGCGGCGCAGGTCGGACCCCCGCAAGGCCTCGTCCACGTCCTGCACCGCCCAGGTGGTGGCCGCAGTGCGCGAGGCGGGCGGAATCCGCAGGATGCCCGACGCCACTTCCTTCACCGGGGGCGACTGACGACAGGCCTGCGCCGAACCGGCGAAGGCCAACAAGCCCAACACCAACCACCCGCGCCAATCCCCTGCCATGCCCGCCCCCATTCCCGAATCCGTGAAGCATACCCATCCGCACCCCTGCGTACGGTCCGGGGCCGTGGGCTACACTCCCCCACCTTGCCTTCACCTGGCCGCCCCGCGTCGCCAATGAACCCGAATTACCTCGATTTCGAGCAGCCCATCGCCGACCTGGAAGCGAAGATCCAGGAACTCCGCCACGCCAGCCACGGCCCGGCGGTCAACATCGACGCCGAAGTCCACGCACTGCAGGACAAGCTGCGCATGCGCACGGCGCAGATCTTCCGCGACCTGTCGTCGTGGCAGATCTCGCAGCTCGCGCGCCACCCCGCGCGGCCTTACACGCTCGATTACGTGCGCGTGATGTGCGACGAGTTCGAAGAACTCGCCGGCGACCGCGCCTTCGCCAACGACAACGCCATCGTCGGCGGCCTTGCGCGCATCGACGGCCGGCCGGTCGTGATCATCGGCCATGAAAAAGGCCGCGACACCAAGGCCAAGATCCGCCGCAACTTCGGCATGCCCAAGCCCGAGGGTTATCGCAAGGCGCTGCGCCTGATGAAGCTCGCCGAGCGTTTCGGCCTGCCGATCCTGACCTTCATCGACACCGCCGGCGCCTGGCCGGGTATCGATGCCGAGGAACGCGGCCAGTCCGAAGCCATCGCGCGCAACCTGCTGGAGATGTCGGAGCTCAAGGTGCCGATCATCTGCACGGTGATCGGCGAAGGCGGCTCCGGCGGCGCGCTCGCCATCGGCGTGGGCGATCGCACGCTGATGCTCGAATACGGCACCTACTCGGTCATCACGCCCGAAGGCTGCGCCTCGATCCTGTGGAAGACCGCGGAGAAGGCGAAGGACGCGGCCGAACAACTCGGCATGACCGCCAAGCGCCTGAAGGAACTCGGCCTGATCGACAAGATCGTGCGCGAGCCCATCGGCGGCGCGCATCGCAATCCGCGCCAGATGGCCACGCGCCTGAAGGCGGTGCTGGTGAACGAACTCGACGCGCTGGCCGGGGTGCCGGTCGACGAACTGGTCGAACGCCGTTACCAGCGCCTGCGGTCCTACGGGGCCTACGAAGTCGTCTGACGGCGACGGTCGCACGATGTCGGCCGCCCTTTCGCTGCCCATCGTGCTGCCCGATACCGGGCGTGGCGCACCGGTCTTCGTCGCCTACAGCGGCGGGCTGGATTCCACGGTCCTGCTGCATGCGCTCGCGGCGATGCGCGAGGTCCGCGAACGCGGGCTGCGCGCGATCCACATCCACCACGGCCTGAGCGACCAGGCCGATGCCTGGACCGCGCAGTGCGAACGCGCGTGCGCGGCGCTCGGCGTGCCCTTGCACGTGGCGCGCGTGGTCGTCGATCGACGTTCGAAACTCGGGCTCGAAGCCGCGGCGCGCGAAGCGCGACAGGCGGCGCTCGCGGCGGAGATGGACGACGGGTCGCTGCTCGCGCTCGCGCATCACCGCGACGACCAGGCCGAAACCTTCCTGCTGCGTGCATTGCGCGCATCGGGCCCCGATGGATTGGCGGCGATGCGGCCGCTGCGGCCGTTCGCGAACGGTTGGCTGTGGCGCCCCTTGCTCGACGTGCCACGCGATGCCCTGCGTGCGTATGCGAGTGCGCATGGCCTGGCCTTCATCGAAGATCCCGCGAACGACACGCTCGCGCACGACCGCAATTTCCTGCGCCACAAGATCCTGCCCTTGCTGCGCGAACGCTGGCCGCACGCCGACGCCGCCCTCGCCCGCTCCGCCGCACTGAGTGCCGAAGCAGCGGCGCTGCTCGCCGACGACGACGCGCAAGTCCTCGCGCAGGCACGCACCGACGACCCGCGCGTACTCGCCATCGACCCCTTGCGCGCGTTGCCCGCCGCGCGCCGCGCACGCGCCCTGCGACGCTGGATCGCCGAACGCGGCCTGCCGCCACTGCCCGCCGAAGGGATCGCGCAAATCGAGCGCGACCTGGCGACCAACGCACCCGACACCGACTTCCGCTTCGAATGGGCCGGCGCCGAGCTGCGCCGTTGGTGCGATCTCTGGCGCGCGGCGCCCATTCCCCCGAAAGTTTCGGCCGATTGGTCCGACGTCTGGGACGGCCGCCTGCCGCTGATCCTCCCCGACGGCGGCACGCTCGCGTTGCTGGGTGCGCCGGCCTTCCACGCGCCCTTGCGCGTCCGCCTGCGCCGCGGCGGCGAACGCATCGCCCTGCCAGGTCGCACGCATTCGCACAGCCTCAAGCACTGTTTGCAGGAGGCCGACATCCCCGCATGGGACCGCGCGCGACTGCCGTTGCTGGTCGATGCCGACGATGCAGTGCTCGCCGCCGGCGACCGCGTGTTGTCGGCGACCTTCGATGCCTGGCTGCGCAAGCACGAGGCGCGCATCGCGTGGACGACGGGGTAGCCCGGCACGACGGCACGCCCCGGGGCCCTGCATTGACCCTGCCCCCGGTGCCGCCGCACACTTGCGCGCATGGCCCACTCGCCCGACACCCCGCCCTCCCCGGTCGCCGATTTCGAGGCTTCCCTCGACCAGCTCGAACAGTTGGTGGAGAAGATGGAACACGGCGAAATGAGCCTGGAAGAATCGCTCGCCGCCTACGAGCGCGGCGTGGGCCTCTACCGCAAATGCCAGACCGCGCTGGAACAGGCCGAACTGCGCGTGCGCCTGCTCACCGATCCGGAACAGCCCGACAACGCCGAACCCTTCGGCGCGCCGACCGCGGATGCCTGACGCCGATTTCGCGGCCTGGCGCGCGCGCATCGACGCAGCGCTCGCCGCCGCGCTTCCCGACGCGAACACCGCGCCGCAACGCCTCCACGCCGCCATGCGTTACGCCGCCACCGATGGCGGCAAGCGCATGCGCCCGCTACTGGTCTACGCGACGGGCACGGCCTTCGGCGCGCCGCTCGACGCACTCGACGCACCCGCCGTCGCCGTCGAACTCATCCACGCCTACTCCCTCGTGCACGACGATCTGCCCGCGATGGACGACGACGCACTGCGTCGCGGCAAACCCACCGTGCACGTCGCCTTCGACGAAGCCACCGCGATCCTCGCCGGCGATGCCTTGCAATCGCTCGCGTTCGAAGTGCTCGCGCATGCGCCGGTCGATGCGCAGCGACGCGTCGGAATGCTCGCCGAACTCGCACGCGCCTCCGGTGTCGCCGGCATGTGCGGCGGCCAGGCGCTCGACATCGATGCGACCGGCGGCGCGAAGATCACGCTCGCGCAACTCGAACGCCTGCATGCGATGAAGACCGGCGCGCTGTTGCGTGCGTCGGTGCGCCTGGGTGCGCTCGCGGCAGGTGTGGATGCCGCCACGCGCGCGCGGCTCGATACCTTCGCCGATGCGCTGGGCCTCGCGTTCCAGGTCCGCGACGATTTGCTCGACGTCGAAGGCGACAGCGCGTCGCTCGGCAAGACCGCGGGCAAGGATGCCGCGCAGCAGAAAGCCACCTTCCCCGCCCTGCTCGGCCTGGACGCCACGCGCGCGCGCCTGTCGACGCTGTCGGTTGCGATGCGCGATGCCCTCGCGCCCTTCGGTGCGCAAGCCGACGCCCTCGCGGCGCTGGGCCGCGCGGCGGTCGACCGGACACACTGAGCCATGGCCCGGCGCAAGCGACGCTCGCGCACGTTCCTCGGCGTCATCGACGCCGTGATGGCCACCGTGGCGCAGGGCTTCATCGATGGATGGGGGCGGCTGGAGCGTGCGTACAAGCGTCCGCTTGCGCGCCTGGCGCTGCACGTGCGATTCGCGTTCTATCCCTTGCTCGCACTCGTGGCCGTCGGTTGGCTCGCGTACGACTGGAACGGTGATCGCTCGCTCGGCGCCGCGGAAAACGCGGTGTTCGACAAGGTCATCAAGAGTCGGCCCATCGAACCGCAACCGTCGAAGCGGGTGATCGTGGTGGAGATCGACGATTGTTCGATCGATTACTTCGACCATCACGGCGAAGGCGGCTGGCCGTGGCGTCGGCAACGCCACGCCGACTTGCTGGACGCACTCGACCGCGCCGCCGCGAAGTCGGTCGGTTACGACATCCAGTTTCCCGATCGTTCGACCAACGATCCGGATGGCGATGGGACGCTCGATGCGATGGCGTTCGGCGGCGAAGGGCGGTTCGTGTTCGCATCCTCGCGCAAGCACTCGGCGTTCGACGATGCCGGCAATGCGATTCCCGCGTCGAAAGTGCCGGGTGCGTTTGCGTTGTCGGCAGATGCAAGCAAGCCCGGCCCACCGGTCGCGATGTTGTTGCCCTACGGCGATGCGATGCGCAGGTACAGCGGCCTGGTCGACATCACGCGTTCCGAAGATGGGATCTTGCGCGACGTGCCGCTCCGCCAGACCGCAGGTGATTGGGGCCTTCCGTCGCTGGCACTCCGGTTGGCGTCGCAGGACACCGGGCGCCCGTTCGCGGCGTTTCCCGAATCGGTGCGCATCAATTGGCGCTCGAATTCGCGCCTGCCCTACGTCAGCGCAGCCGACCTGATCGAAGGCAAGCCGGTTTGCCGCGATGCCAAAGAGGCGCTGCCCAGCTTCAAGAATGCCGTCGTCGTGGTCGGCTACACCGCCTCCGGGCTCAACGACGCCAAGCCCACGCCGGTGGACATGCAAATGCCGGGCGTGGAGGTCCACGCCGAGGCGGTCGCCGCCCTCGTCGACCACAGCGCGATCTGGTTGCCGCCCGCATCGCTGAAGTATTTCCTCGCCGCGCTCCTGGTCGTACTCACCGCCTTCGCCTTCTGGCGTGGCGAACCGGCTACCGACATCGACTCGATCTTCGTCGCCACCAACCTGCTGTTGCTCATCCTCGCGTACGCGGGCCTGACGTTCTTCGGCGTGTTCTTCGACATCTTCGCGAGCGTGGGTTTCGTCAGCCTCTGCTTCGGCCTGTGCCGCACGTATGCGGGCGTGCAACGCGGACGCGCGGTGGGCAATTCGGATTTCCTGCCCGAGTTCGACCCCGACCGGGACCGGTGGATGGTGTTCGCGCGCGTGCGTTTCGCGGTCTATCCCTCGCTCGACGAACATGCGGCCACGCGCCGTCGCCGCGAATACCGCCGCCGCCTGCGCCGTTACCTGTATGCGGGCAGCCACGCGGTCATGCTCGAGGGCGTCGTGGAACGCAAGAGCTGGCTGCACGAGACGCTCGACGATCTGATGGTGCTGGTCTGGAAAGGCGAAACGCGCGCCGAAGCGGTGCAACGCGCGCGCCACGACCTGGGCGCGCTGTACGACCATCTGAATGCGCACAACGATCGCCTCGACGACGACGGCACGGTGAAGGTCTGCGTCGTCACCTCCGAGCTGGACGACAACGCCGACGACAGCCATCGCGGCGAGCGCCTGCGCTTGCGCGAGGCGCTCGGCCACGCGCTGGACCGGCAGGAAGAGTGGCCGCTTTCGCGGGAAATTCCGTTCATGCAAGCAGACCAGACGCGTTCCGGAGCTGCTGCATGCGACACCGATCCATCCGCCGACTGATCCTGGGCTGCGCGCTCGCGTTGTGCAGCGCGGCCGCATTCGCCGCGGGGCAAACCGCGACGGTCCACAAGCCCTCGGTCGACGTGCACGGCGCGCCGGACCTGAAGTCGCCGACCGTCGCGACGCTGAAGCAGAACGAACAAGTCGCCATCGCCGGCCAGCAGGGCCTGTGGTTCCAGGTCACCCTGCCCGCTGGCGGTAGCGGGTTCCTGCGCGTGAACGATGTGCGCATGCAGTATGCGAAGGCCGGCGCGTCCGGCAACGCGCTGTTCACCGGCAAGGCCGGCAAGGGCCGCGTGTCCGAAACCGCGGGCGTGCGCGGCATCGACGAAAGCGACCTGAAATCCGCGGGCTACGACGCCACGCAGATGGCGCAACTGGAAAGCAACCGCGTCACGCCGCAGGCGGCTGCCTCGGATGCGAGCGCGAAGGGACTGCACGCGAAGCAGGTTGCGCTGCCCAACGAGTTCAAGCCCGTCGCCGACGCCGGACCGAAGGCGACGCAGCAGGAGAAGCGCAGCGGGTTCTCGCTCGCGCGCGGCATCATGTCGGCCGTGGGCCTCGGAGCGCCGGCGCCGGTGGATTCGGCGGCCAATGTCGCCGAGGCCGCGCAGGGCAAGTCGGAAACCGAACAGGCCGCCGAAGAAGCCGCGCTCGGCCCGGAAATCGCGGGTCGCGTGCTGGGTGCCGCGAAACTCGTCGACGATCCCGAAGCGCAGGCGCGCGTGAATCGTATCGGCCGCTGGATGGCATCGCAGACTTCGCGCCCCGACCTGCCCTGGAGTTTCGGCGTCATCGATACGCCGGAAATCAACGCGTTCGCCGCGCCCGGCGGCTACATCCTGATCACGCGCGGAATGTACGAGTTGCTCGGCGACGACGAAGAGGTCGCCGCGGTGATCGGGCACGAGCTCGCGCACATCGTGCAGCGCGATCACTACAACGTGATCAAGAAGCAGGAAACGCAGGGTGCGTTGACCGACGCGGCCTCGTCGAACGTCGCCGTCGGCGGCGGCATCGCGGGCAGCATGGCCAAGGAGTACGTGGCCAAACACGGTGCGACGATCATGGCCACGAGCCTGGATCGTGGCGCCGAGTACAACGCCGACCACGCGGCGCAGGTGTACCTGGCGCGTGCCGGCTACGATCCGCTGGCGTTGTATGCGGTGTTGCAGAAGATGATGGCGGCGGGCACCAGCTCCGGGAGCCTGGCGCAGTTGTACAAGACGCATCCGCCGCTCGACGAGCGCCTGGATCGGCTGGACCGCGACCAGGTCGCGGGACGGTGACGGGCTTCTCTTAATCCGGTTCTTCCACGCGCTTGACGCGGGCTGGCGGGCAGCCGACAGTTCGGTTACCGGGCCGCAGTGCGGGCGCGATCCACTTCAACGGGGACACGCAATGAACGATATTGATCCGAGCAACACCGGTTCGACTGGTATTCCGCCCGAAGAGCGCCAGTGGGCGATGTTCGCGCATCTGTCCGCGCTCGTGGGCCTGGTCATTCCGTTCGGCAACATCATCGGGCCGCTGGTGATCTGGTTGATCAAGAAGGAGACGATGCCCTTCGTCGACAATCAGGCCAAGGAGGCGCTCAATTTCCAGATCACGGTGACGATCGCGATGGTGGTGTCGGCGATCCTGATCCTCGTGGTGATCGGGTTCGTGTTGATGTTCCTGATCGGGTTGGCGGCGTTGGTGTTGACGATCATCGCGGCGATCAAGGCGAACGAGGGGACGGCTTATCGATATCCGTTTACGTTGCGTCTGATCAACTGATATTCGCTTCAGGCGATCCGAAAGGGCGGCGCGAGAGCGTCGCCCTTTTTTGTGTCCTTTTGTCCGTAGTAAAGCGCGCTCGGAAAACCGATCGGCGCGTCGCCCGAACGTTGTGCATTCCAAATTTTTTTGGGAAAAAAATTTGAAACGCACAACGCTGGGGCATCACCTTGCGGGTCGCTTCGATCAGGGGGCTTTCGCCCGAGCCGTCTTTGGGGGCTGCAAAGCTAGCTTTGCAGGTAGCTGATCGTTTTTGGGGGCGGCTGCGCTGTTTTTATGGCCGTTGTCGGATGGGGGTGGCGTATCTGCCTGTTACGGGCGGTGGGCCCGCATTTGATCGGAGATGCTGCGATGCGTGCACGAAGCCGGTTGGGCGCTGCTGTGTTGTTTTCGTGTGGGCTTGGGCTGGCGTCGGGGGCGGTGATTGCCGCGGAGGCGATGCCGGCGGGCGACTGTTTCCTGGCGGGGATGAAGGCCAATGACGCGGACAAGGTTGCGTCCTGTTATGCCGATGACGCGATCATCTGGTTCCCGGGTGGGCCGATGGCCAAGGGGCGGGCGGCGATCCGGGATGGGTTCGCGGGGTACATGGCGGCGATGACGGTCAAGGATGCTTCGCTGGCGCAGATGGGCGAGGAAGCGATGGGCGATACGCGGGTGGCGTGGGGGACGTATGCGATCACGCTCGTCGACAAGAAGTCCGGGGCGGAGTCGGTGGAGCACGGGCGGTATGTCGATGTGCAGAAGAAGATCGACGGGCGTTGGCAGTACATCGTCGATCATCCGTCGGATGAGCCTGCGCCGGCGGTCAAATAATTGTCTGGCAACGTTGCGAAAGGGGGAAGCGATGCTGGCGAGTGTCCAGGTGGTTCGCAGGGGGCGCGTGGCGATCGATGTGCTCAAGTTGGCCGTGTGCGCGATCATTTTTACGCACGGGGTTCACCGGTATCTTTACGGTGAGATCGTGCCGCTCGGGAATGTGCTTGCGCAGATGGGATTTCCGTTCGCGCAGGTCCAGGCGCAGCTGATCAATCTCGCCGAAACCGGCGGCACGTTGCTGATCGCGCTGGGGTTGTTCGTGCGAAGCATGTGCGCTGTGTTGATCCTGATCTTCATCACCGGGATCGTGCTTTTCCACTGGCAGGCCGGGTTCTTCATCGTCGGGCCGGGTGAAGGCGGATGGGAGTTCAGTGCGTTGCTGATCGCGTCGTTTGCGGCTGTGGCGATTGATTACTGGCCGGTGCGGGGATGATGTTGGAGCTGGGGCGCAGAGGGTTTCGCTGGTTGGGGTGTGTTCGGCTCCACCAGAGTGGCGCGGCGCGCCGCCGCATTGAAGGGCCTCATTGCTCCGCAAGAGCTCACGCTCCGCAATGAGGCCCTCCAACGCGACGACGACCGCGCACCAGGCGTCGGGTTGCTCGACAGCACTGTGGGGAATGGGGACGTTGCGAATTTAAGCTTGCGCGCGTACAGCCAGCACACCAGACGGGCCGGCGCCTCGCCCGTCGAGGACATCACGACTCGCGTGGGTGCTGGTCCTCGCAAGCGCGATGTCCTCTCTCGGGCATCGGCACCTTCGCGGCGATTTGAGGGGTGAAGCGGGGTCGCGCGCCCTTCACGAAAACGATCGGCTTCCTGCAAAGCTTGCTTTGCAGCCCCCAATGACGGCTCGGGCGAAAGCCCCTTGATCGAAGCGACCCGAAAGGTGATGCCGCAGCGTGGAGAGTTTCAAATTTTTTTCCCAAAAAAATTTGGAACTCTCCACGTTCCCGGCGGCGCGCTAATGCTGGAGCCGGCTCTTCGCTTATTCGCCAGCAACAGTCATCCGCCCAACCAAAATCGACCCACATCGAATATGCGAACGCGGATCCACATCCGATCCGACGGCTTCAATCGCCGAGAACATCTTCTTCAGGTTCCCCGCGATCGTGATCCCGTCGACCGCGAACTTCACCTCGCCGTCCTCGACCCAGAACCCCGCCGCACCGCGCGAATAATCGCCCGTCACCGCGTTCACGCCCTGCCCCATCAACTCGGTGACCAACAGCCCGCGCTTCATCCCGCCGACCAACGCGTCGAAATCGCCCGCGTTCGCACGCACCTGCAGGTTGTGCACCCCGCCGGCATTCGCCGTCGTCTGCAAACCGAGCTTGCGCGCCGAATAACTCCCGAGCACGTACCGCTGCAACACACCGCCGTCGACCAGCGACGACGCACGCGTCGCCACGCCTTCCGAATCGAAGGACGCCGAACGGAAGCCGCGCATCAGGAACGGATCTTCTTCGATGGAAAACCAATCGGGGAACAACTGCGTGCCCACCGAATCGACCAGGAAACTCGCGCGCCGATACAACGCGCCGCCAGAGACCGCGCCCAACAAGTGCCCGACCAGCGAACGTGCGATTTCCGCCGCGAACAACACCGGCACCTCGCCCGTCGGCAAGGAACGCGGCGCCAAGCGCGAGGCCGCGCGTTCGGCCGCACGGCGCCCGACGGATGCCGCCGAATCCAGGTCGTCCGCGGAAATCGCCGTCGTATACCAACCGTCGCGCTGCATCTGGTCGCCGCGGCCGGCGATCAACGCGCAACCGATCGTGTGCTGCGTACTGCGTTCGGCACCGAGGAAGCCGTGCGAATTGGCGTACACACCCAGCGATTCGCTGCTGCCCACCGAGGCACCGTCGCTGTTCTCGATGCGCGCATCCTGGTCGCGGCCGGCTTGCTCGCACGCCAGTGCGATGTCGAGCGCGCGGTCGGCGTCGATCTCCCAGGGATGCCAGGCGTCGAACTCGCGCAGGTCCTTCGCCATCAGCTCCGGATCGGCCAGGCCAGAGGCTTCATCGTCCTCGGTGTGCCGCGCGATCGCGCAGGCCTGTTCGACCGTGGAGGCCAGGCTCTCCTCGCGCAGGTCGGCGGTGCTGGCGCTGCCCTTGCGCTTGCCGAAATACACGGTGACCGCGATCCCGCGGTCGCGCGTGGATTCGACGGTTTCCACCGCGCCCATGCGGACGTTGACGTTGAGGCCGTGCTCCTGCGAGCAGGAGACCTCGGCCTGGGAGGCGCCGGCGGCGCGGCAACGGTCGAGCAGCTGGCGCGCGATGTCCGACAGCACGCCCATGCGGGCGACGCTCTCGTCGCGGGAGGAGGCCTGACCGGCCGTCGACAGGGGGGCGTTGTCCAATGGTCTATCCTTGAAAGCGAACAATGGCAGGGATCGGGCGATGCGCGGGAAGGACGATCAAACCGGTGAGTTCTACAGCCCCAGCCGCAGCGAACAGCGCCGCGCGGCGCTGGACGTGCTGGAACTGGGCGGCAAGCTGGCGGTGCTGAGCGACGCCCAGCTGGCGAAGCTGCCGATTCCCGACAGCCTGATGCCGCACATCCTCGAGACGCGCCGCATCACCTCGCACATCGCGCACAAGCGGCAGCTGCAATTCCTGGCCAAGCAGATGCGCCGGGAAGACGAAGAAACGCTGGATGCGCTGCGCGATGCGCTCGACGAAAAGGGCGAGGCGTCGCGGCGTGAAGTGGCCGAAATGCATCGCGTCGAAGCCTGGCGCGAACGCCTGATCGACGGCGGCGACGAAGCGCTGGCCGAATTCCTCGACGCGTTCCCGCAATCCGACCGCCAGCGCCTGCGCACGCTGGTGCGCAATGCGATCGAGGAACGCAATCGCAACAAGCCGCCGCGTGCGTTCCGCGAGATCTTCCAGGTCGTACGCGAAGCGATGCAGGCCGAGCGAGAAGAAGGGAATGGGGAATAGGGGAATGGGGAATAGTAATTTCGCAGGGGCTGCAGCCGCCGCGCCACGACTATTCCCCATTCCCCATTCCCGCTCTTGCGCAAACGGCTTCACGCCTGCGTCCCACCCACAGTCAGCTGATCGATCAGCAACGACGGCTGCCCCACGCCCACTGGCACGCTCTGCCCATCCTTGCCGCACACGCCCACGCCTTCGTCGAGCGCGAGGTCGTTGCCGATCATCTTCACGCGCTGCATCGTTTCCGGGCCGTTGCCGATCAGCGTGGCGCCCTTCACCGGCGCGGTGATCTTGCCGTCTTCGATCAGGTAGGCCTCGGTGGCGGAGAAGACGTACTTGCCGCTGGTGATGTCGACCTGGCCGCCGCCGAAGTTCACCGCGTACAGGCCCTTCTTGACCGAGCGGATCATTTCCTCGGGGTCGTGGTCGCCGGCGAGCATGTAGGTGTTGGTCATGCGCGGCATCGGCAGGTGCGCGAAGGATTCGCGGCGGCCGTTGCCGGTGGGCTGCATGCCCATCAGGCGCGCGTTGTGCGTGTCCTGCATGTAACCGACGAGCACGCCGTCTTCGATCAGCGTCGTGCAGGCCGTCGGCGTGCCTTCGTCGTCGACGTTGAGCGAACCACGACGGTTCGGCAGCGTGCCGTCGTCGACGATGGTGACGCCCGGCGAAGCGACGCGCTGGCCCATGCGGCCGGCGTAAGTGGACGTGCCCTTGCGATTGAAGTCGCCTTCCAGCCCATGGCCCACGGCTTCGTGCAACAGCACGCCGGGCCAACCGTTGCCGAGCACGACGGGCATCAGGCCCGCGGGCGCATCGATGGCTTCGAGATTGACCAGCGCCTGGCGCAGGGCTTCGCGCGCGAAATGTTGCGGCTTCCCGTCCGCCAGCAACTCGGCGTACGAATACCGCCCGCCACCGCCCGCGTAACCACTTTCGCGGCGGCCGTTGTGTTCGACGATCACTTGCACGTTCAGGCGCACGAGCGGGCGCACGTCGGCGGCGAGCACGCCGTCGCTGCGCGCGACCAGCACCGTGTCGACGCCACCGGCCAGCGACACCATCACCTGCTTCACGCGCGGGTCGGCGGCGCGCAGGAAGCGATCGATCTCGCGCAGGGCTTCGACTTTTTCTTCGTTGGCCATGCCGTCGATCGGATCGTCCGACGAATACAGGCTGCGACCGGTGCCGGGCACCAGCGCGCGCGGCAAGGCCGACGAGCCGTCGCGCGCGATCGCACGCGCGGACTTCGCCGCTTCGATCAGCGCAGGCGTGTCGATCTCGTCGGAATACGCAAAGCCGGTTTTCTCGCCGGAGATCGCGCGCACGCCGACGCCTTGTTCGATGGCATGCGCGCCGTCCTTGACGATGCCGTCTTCCATCGTCCAGCTCTCGCGGCGCGCGTGCTGGAAATACAGGTCGCCGAAATCGATGCCGGGCCCGAGCAACGCGCCGAAGGCCGTATCGAGTGCCCCGGTGGCAAGGCCGGCGGGGACGAGCAGGCGGTTTTCGGCGATCTTCAGCGGCAGGGTCATGGGCGATCCAGGATTGTTGCGTCGGTGACGCAGACTGAGATGGTGATGCAACACGCGTGACGCAACCGCCTGCGGCGGCTCATCCGTTCGGGGAATCGTCGGCCGATGCGCTCGACCGCCCCTGCGGTTCGGATTTCTTGGTGACTTCGACCTTCGGGTCTTTCCAGGGGCCGGTCACGTGGTAGGTCTTGGCGGTCAGTTGGCCGATGGGCTTCTTCAGCACCGCATTGGCCGCCGCGCCGATGGCCGCGCCCACGGGGCCGCCAACGACGGCACCGGCAACGGTCAACAGGTTGCCCGCGCGCGGGACGACTTCGACGGTCTGGTCGAAGGTCTGCGCCTGCAGGTCGGCGGCGCCGCGGATCTGGATCTGCGCCGCGGGGCTGTCGATGGTGAGGTCGTCGGTGCGCGCCTTGCCCTGCGACAGGCGCACGTGGCCGTCGATGCGATTGAACGCCAGGCCCTTGGAATAGAAATCGCGGAAGTCCAGCAGCAGGCGCCGCGGAAGTTGGGCCAGGCTCAGCAGGCCGAGCACGCGGCCGGCGCCGGGCTCGATTTCCAGCAGCGTGCCTTCCTTCACGTCCAGCGCCAGCGTGCCATCCACGCCGCGCGCACCGAATTCGCGCGGCGCACCGGGCCAGGTCGCATCGAACTTCGCCGTGCCCTGCCCGCTGGCCAACTGGCCCGCCAGGCCGAAGCCATCCATCAACTTGCCGAAATCTTCGCTCTGGATCTGCAGGCCCACGCGCGTGCGCGCCGCCGCGCCCATGCCGTTCCAGTCGCCGGTCACCGCGATCTTGTGCTGGTCGGACTGCGCTTGCAGCGTGTCGAAACGCATGCCGGTTGCGGTCGGCCGCGTGCGGATGACCGCCGCGCCGAGCGACAGCGCGTTGATGCGCAAATCGGCGACGTCGAAGCTCAATGCGGGAATGGTGGCCGGATCGATCGGATGCGCATCGGGCACCGGCGGTGTGGCGGGTGCGTTGGCGGGTTTGACCGGCGAATGCCAATACGCGCGGTCCATGCGGCCGGTGATCGCCGCGCCCTGCGCATCGGGCACGGTCGCGGTGCCGGCGAGCGCGGGGCCGCTGACCACCACGCTGCTCGCGTTGTTGTTGGCGGGCGACACCTGCACGCGCGCATCGGGAAACACACCACCAAGCAGCAGCAGCTTGTCGGTGCGCACGTCGATGCGTCGCAGCGGCAATCCGCCGCCGCCCTTCGCGTCGCCGCCGCTCTTGCCGCTTTCGGCCAGGCCGATCCAGTCGATGAGGTCCAGCGAGGGCGCATGGCCCGTCGCGACCAGGCCCGAGGCCGGCGGCGCTTCGTCGACGCGATCGCTGCCGACCACCACGCGCAATCCGGTCTGATCGCCGCGCGTGCGTGCGCGCAGCGCCAGGAGGTTCGCGAAGGCGACGCGTACCTCGCCTTCGCCGAGCGGAAGATCGGCTTCGATCGTCGCGGGCAACGCAGCATTCGTCGCCTTGTGCAGCGGCGCCGGCAGGTCGAGCGTGGTGCCGACCAGCGTGGAGCGCAGCGTGAGTTTCGTGGGCGATGCCGTCCCGCCGCTCGCCTTGGGCAATGCGAGCGAGACCGTCCACGGCGAGCGCCCCTCCAGGTAGGAGCGCAACCAGCCCAGGTTGCCCGCGCGATCGATGAGTGCCTTGGCCTCCATCGTCACCTGCATGTCGGCTTCGAAGGCCTGCGCCTTGTCGCGCACGAACGCCGTGCCCGCGCGCAGGCCGAGCGTGCCCGGCTGGCCTTCGTGGAGCACCGTCAACGCATTCGCCGCGAAACCACCATCGCCGTAATCGGCCTTGCCGCGCACGTCTTCGAATGCGAGGTCCCAGCGCTTTTCGCGCAGGCGCGCGCCCTTGAGTTCGACCGTGCCCTTCGTGCGACCCACCGCGTGCGGCGAATGCAGCGGCAGGAGCATGTCGAAGGTGACGTCCGCCGGACCGCTGGCTTCGATGTTGGCGAGCGTTTCGCCGTTTTCCTTGTTGAGCGGGCTGTGCTGCAACAGGCTCACGAGTTTCGATGCATCGCTGGAACCTTGCGCCTGCACGTACAACTCGGACTTGCTGAAATCCGGGATGCCCGCGCGGATGTGCGGGATGTCCACGCCGGCGATCGTCGCTTTGCCTTCGACCGAAAACCCGTTGCCGACGAAGCTGATGGGACCGTACATGTGTTCGGTCGCCGGCCAGTCGGGCGAGAACTTCACGGTCGCGTCGTCGAGCTCGGCATCGGCGCGGAACAAGCCGTTCTGGTGCAGGAAGGGCCAGTCGTCGAGATCGCCGGAAACGATCGCACGGCCGTTCTTCAGCGAACCGCCGACCAGCGCCGCGTCGAGCCAATGCTCCGTCGCATCGGGCATCAGGTGACGCACGAGGAAGCCCTTGGCCGTCGGCAGCAGCGTCGGATCCAGGTCGACGGCGAAGTCGATCCACGGCCGCGTGCCGTCGTTCTGGAACCACATTCCGCCGCGCGCGTGCAGGCCGAAATCGCGGCCACGCACGCGGAAGCCATCGGTGCCCACGCGCCAGCCTGCGCCTTCGCGCCACAGCGCGATGCGCCCGGCGAGCGTCACCGGATGCACGACGCCGAAACCGGCCGGCCAGTCGAAATCGACGGTGGATTTCGGATCGGCGGTGAACACCAGGCCATCGCCATCGCCGATCACTTCACCCGCGAGTTGGCGCAGGCCCGGTGAATTGCCGACGGGCGCGAAGCCCACGCCCGAAAGCGTGCCGTGCGCCTGCAACGCGCCGGCGTGCATGCCGACGACTTCCACCTGTTGCAGCAGGGCTTGCGGCTTCGCGAGCAGGATCCAGCGGCGCAAACCCGCATCCATGCGATCGCTGAGCGCGGCGGCGGCGAGCAAAGGACCGGCGTCGACGCGTTCGGCGCGCATGCCGAAGCGCGTGCCGCCGATCAGCAACAGGCCGTCGAGTTTCTGTTGGCTCTTGTCGGTGTGAATGAGCAGCTTGGGTGCATCGAAACGCCACTCGCCGCCGTTGTGTTTCAGGCGCGCACGCAATTCCACGTGGCCGAAGCGCGCCTGCGGCACGCGCACGCCGCTCGCATCGCGCAAAGGCGCGCCGCGCAACGCGACATCGTCGAGCTTGGCGTCGGCGATGATCGAAGCGACGCGATGCCCGCGCAATTGCGCCCAGGCCTGCGCACGCCCGTGGCCCGACTGCGCTTCCACGCCGAGCACGTGCAGCAGCGGCGCCCACGCGCCGAGGTCGGCCTTCACCGCGCCGGCGTAGGCCTGGCCGTCGCCGAGCTTGCGGTCGAAGTCGAGCGCCGCGTCGAGCGGCGAAACATTCGGCCGCATCCATGCGCGCATGCCGCTGCGGATGCGGTCGCCTTCCACGCGCAGGCGCAGGTCGATGCGCGGGACGGTGGCGTCGATGCCGAGCGTCGGTGCGACCACATGCAAACGCCCACCGATGATCTGCAATTCGCCCAGGCGTTCGAGCGCGGCGAAGGGATCGCCGCCTTCGGTCTGCTGCCCCGGCAAACCGCGCACGGACCAGAAGCCGTCGGCCGCGCGTTCGACCGTGAGATCCAGGCCGCGCAGGCGCAACTCGGAGAATGTCCCGCCCGGCAACAACCCGCCGTAGAGCGAGACCAGCATTTCGGTGTCGCCGATGAGGATCGATTGCGCGCCGTCGCCCAGGCGCAGATCGTCGAGCCGCAACAACGGGCCGCGCCGCGTCCATTGCGTTTCGACTTTCGCGAAATGCACAGGACGTCCGGCGCGTTGGCTCAGCCACGCGGCGATGCGGTCGGGATGTGTTTCTGCGAGCGGCAACAACTGCTTCGCAAGGCCGACCAGCAAGGCGACGAAGATGACGGCCACGAGCGCGCCATAGCCGACGAAGCGCCGCGCGTGCCGCATCCTGCGTCGAAAAGGCGTGGGCATCTACCGGGTCCCGAGCCCCGCGTCCCGGGCCCCGGCTTCAGAGCAGCACGACATCGAACTGCTCCTGCAGATACTGCTCGTCCGCCTGGAACCGGATCGACTTGCCGAGGAACTCCTCCAACTCCGCCACTGCCGCGCTTTCTTCGTCGGTGATGCGCGCGACGACTTTCGGCGAGGCGATCACCAAAAGGCGCGCGGCTTCGAACTGGCGCACCGCGCGCGTGATCTCGCGGAAGATTTCGTAGGTCACCGTTTCGGAAGTCTTGAGCGTGCCGCGGCCGCCGCATTCGTGGCAGGGCTCGCACAGCTGGCGCTCGAGCGATTCGACGGTGCGCTTGCGCGTCATCTCCACCAGGCCCAGCGGCGAGAAGTCGTACACCGTGGTCTTGGCGTGGTCCTTGGTCAGCGATTTCTCGAGCGTGCGCAGCACCTGGCGGCGATGCTCGGCGTCGGTCATGTCGATGAAGTCGATGATGATGATGCCGCCGAGGTTGCGCAGGCGCAGTTGGCGGGCCACCGCCTGCGCCGCTTCGAGGTTGGTGCGGTAAACGGTTTCCTCGAGATTGCGTTGACCGAGGAAGGAACCGGTGTTCACGTCCACGGTGGTCATCGCTTCGGTCTGGTCGATGACCAGGTAGCCGCCGGACTTCAGCGGCACTTCTTTTTCGAGCGCGCGCTGGATTTCGTCTTCGACGCCGTACAGGTCGAAGATGGGGCGCGCGCCGCTGTAGGGTTCGATCTTCTCGGCCAGGCCCGGCATGTATTGCGCGGCGAAGGTCTGCAGGCGTTCGCAGGTTTCGCGCGAATCGACCTTCACCTTTTCCACGTCGCGGCGGATCAGGTCGCGCACCGCGCGCAGCGGCAGGTTGAGGTCTTCGTAGATGCAGGCGCCGACCTTGGTCGTGCCCTGCTGGTCTTCCACCAGCGCCCACACGCGGCTGAGGTAGGCGATGTCTTCGGCGAGCGCTTCGGCCGGCTGGCCTTCGGCGTTGGTGCGCACGATGTAGCCCTGCTCGCTGCCGCCGGCGAATTCGGCGACGAGGCTTTTCAGCCGCGCGCGTTCGGTTTCGTCTTCGATGCGCGAGGACACGCCGACCACGCGCGACTGCGGCAGCAGCACGAGATAACGCGAGGGAATCGAAAGCTGCGTCGTCAGGCGCGCACCCTTGCTGCCGATCGGGTCCTTGACCACCTGCACGACGACGTCCTGGCCTTCGCGCAACAGCTCCAGGATCGGGCGTGTCTGCGCGGGCGGCAGCGGGGCTTCCTCGCCGGCGGGCAAGGTCGATGCACGCACGATGTCGTTGGCGTGCAGGAAGGCGGCGCGGTCCAGGCCGATGTCGACGAAGGCGGCCTGCATCCCGGGCATCACGCGCTGCACGCGGCCCTTGTAGATGTTGCCGACCACGCCGCGCCGCCAGCCGCGTTCGATGTGCAGCTCCTGCAGCATGCCGTTCTCGACCACCGCCACGCGCGTTTCGCGCGGGGTGACGTTGACCAGGATTTCCTCGCTCATGCGCGTGTCCCCCCGGTCGACGGCGCGATCCCGAATTCGCGCAACAGGCGCGCGGTTTCGTACATGGGCAGGCCCATCACGCCGGAGAAGCTCCCGGCCAGGTGCGCGATCAATACCTGCGCGCGCCCCTGGATACCGTAAGCGCCGGCCTTGCCGTCCCACTCATGGCTGGCAAGGTAGGCCGCGATGTCCTCGTCGGACAACGTGGCAAAGGTCACCTGCGATTCGGAGACCACCTGCGCTTCGCGCCCGGCGCTGACCACGCTCACGGCGGAGATCACCTGGTGGGTGCGGCCGGAGAGGCGGCGGAGCATCGCGGCGGCGGCGTCGGCATCGCGCGGCTTGCCGAAGACTTCATCGCCGAGCACCACTTCGGTGTCGGCGCCGAGCACGACCGCGCCGGGCGTGGCCATCACCTGCAACAGGCCGGCACCGGCCTTCTCGCGGGCGACGCGGCGTACATAATCGCCCGCGCCTTCCGAAGGCCCGCGGTGTTCGGGGATGTCGAGCTCGAGGGTGCCGAACGTGTATCCCAAACGGGACAGCAGTTCGGAGCGTCGAGGGGAACGCGAGGCGAGATGCAGCATCGCCGGGAGTCTAACCCGCGGCTGTACGGAGACATTCGCATGGCTTCGGCTCGACCCCGCCAAGGCTCACAGTTCGTTCACTCCGCTGCACCAGAAGTGCCGCGATACGGAAAGCACACCCTCACCAATGGAGCCACGAATGACCCTTCGCCCCCTCACCCTGTCTGCTGCGCTCGGCCTTGCCCTCGCCTTCGGAACCGCCATGCCCGCCCACGCCCAGAGCACCCAGACCGCCCCCATCCCCGCCGACGGCACGCTGCTCTCGGTGTCGGCCCAGGCCGAGTCCCGGCGCGTGCCCGACGTAGCGACGATCTCCGCCGGCGTCGTCACGCAGGCCGCCGATGCCAACGCCGCGATGCGCGACAACGCCACGCAGATGGACGCGGTGATGAAAGCCGTGCGCGCGGCGGGCATCGCCGAGCGCGACATCCAGACCGCCGGCATCTCGGTGCAGCCGCAATACAAGTACGCCGAGAACACGCCGCCGACGATCACCGGCTACCAGGCCAGCAACACGGTGAACATCAAGGCGCGCGACATCGGCAAGCTCGGCAAGGTGCTCGATGCACTGGTGGCCAGCGGCGCCAACCAGGTCAACGGCCCGTCCTTCGAAATCGACAAGCCCGAACCGGCCTACGACGAAGCGCGCCTGGCCGCGCTGGACAAGGCCAAGGCGCGCGCCGAGACCTACGCCAAGGCGATGGGGCTGCGCGTGCGCCGCGTGGTGAGCATCGCCGAGGGCGGCGCCTCGCGCCCGCCGATGCCCTACATGATGCGTGCGCAGGCCAGCGATATGGCGATGGCCAAGGAGACCTCGGTCGCGCCGGGCGAAACCACGCTGTCGGTGAGCCTTGACGTGGTTTTCGAACTCGGTCGGTGACACTGCGGCCATCGCGCCCTGCGCGCATTCGCGAGTCCAGCGCCATGGCCGACAAGCAACGCGATACCCCGCCCGCGGCAGACCCGCGGGCGGGTCGTAACCCGGGGTATGCCGAGAACCAGCCGCGCGACAAAGGCGATGCGCAGGCGAAGGGACCCAAACCCGGCAACCAGCCCGACGAACCGGGCATCGATCGCGATACGGACGAACAGGGCGATCCGGCGAAGAACGCGTCGAACCACTGAGGCGACGCGTTTCGCGATACCGCAACCCCGTTGTGCAAGCCCGTGCGTTGGACCTGATGCCACCACGGAGGCCATGCCATGTCGCACACGATCGCGCCGTCGATGTCCCGCCGCCCCGCGCAAGCCGGGCATCTGCTCGAACGCCCGAGTCCTGCACGCATCACCGCGATCGCCGGTGTGATCGCGCTGCATGGTGCGGCGTTGATGTTGCTGATGATGCCGATGGCGCCGCCGCAGGCGTTGCCGGAAGAAGACGTGGTCATTCCGATCTTCCAATTTCCCAGGCACATCGATCACCCGCCGCCTCAGCCGCCCCCGCCGCCGATCCGTCACCTCCTGACGCATCCGACCGTCGCGCCGACGCCGGTCCCCGTCGCGCAGCCGCCGGTGGTCGATCCTGTCGGCGAAGACGTCGCACCGCCCTACGATCCGAACCCCGACACCGCGATCCCGATCGAAACAACGCCGCCCGTCGTCGGCCCGATCCACGCCGACAGCCTCGAATACGCCAGCGCCCCGCCGCCGGCCTATCCGCGCGAGGCGATGATGCGCCGCGTCGAAGGCACGGTGATCCTCGAAGTGTTGGTCGGCGTCGATGGCGTGCCGCTCGACGTGCGCGTGCAGACGAGCAGCGGCAACCGCTCGCTCGATGAAGCAGCGCGCAAGCACATCCTGAAGAAGTGGAAGTTCAAGCCGGCGACGCAGGATGGGCACGCGGTGCAGGCGGTGGGCCTGGTGCCGGTGAAGTTCGTGCTGCGGTGATTTACGCGCGGTGGTACGGGTGATTCGCGAGCATCGCATTCGCCCGATACAACTGCTCGGCCAACACCAGGCGAACCAACATGTGCGGCAAGGTCAGCGGGCCGAGGGACCACGTGTCGTCGGCCCGCGCGATCACTTCACTGGCGTGGCCTTCGGGCCCGCCGATCAGGAAACACAGATCGCGCCCTGCGCCGCGCCAGGTTTCCATGCGCTGCGCGAGTTGCTCCGAACTCCACGTGCGCCCGCGTCCATCCAGCGCGACGACGAAAGCGCCTTTGGGGATGGCGGCCAGAACGCGTTGGCCCTCCTCGAAGGTCGCGCGCGCGGCGTCGCGGCCCTTGCCGCGCACGCCGGGTTCGATTTCGACCAGGTCCAGCGGCAGCCAGTGCGACAGCCGTTTTCGATATTCGGCGAATCCGTCGGCGACCCACGCGGGGGCGCGTTCGCCGACGGCGATGAGTTTTGCCTTCATCGCCGCGACGTGCGCAAACGCACGCCTTGCTTACTCGGCGCGGCCGGTGGCCAGCGCGTCTTCCTCTTCCGGCGGCTGGTCGCCGACGGTCCACAGGCGCTCGAGCGCATAGAACTCGCGCACGCGCGGCAGCATCACGTGGACCACGACATCGCCCAGGTCGACCAGCACCCATTCGGCCTCGCGCTCGCCTTCCACGCCGAGCGGCATGCAGTCGAGTTTCTTGGCGTGACGCACGACTTCGTCGGCGATCGACTTGACGTGGCGGGTGGAGGTACCGGAGGCGATGACCAGGTGGTCGGTGACGCTGGTCTTGCCGCGGACATCGATCTCGACGACGTCCTTTGCCTTGAGCTCCTCGACGGCGTTGCGCACGTGTTGGAGGAGGACGTCTGCCGGCGGCGGCGGATTGGGAAGGCGGGTCTTGATGACTTGCGCGGCAGTGGTCAAGGGCAGCTGGGCTCGTTGGAGACGGAGGGATTATACGAGGCGCTCGCGGCCGGCAGGCGTGAAACTGTCGGCATCACGAGCGCAAGCGTCCGTAAAGCCCCGACTGGCGGATGAATGCGGCCACCGGCGCCGGCACCCAGTCTTCCCAGCGCGGATCGCCGGTGGCGATTCGGCGACGCAGTTCGGTGGACGACTCCGGCCGTTCCGCGCCGAGGCGGAATTGCGCGAAGCCACCGGCCGGCAGTGCATGCAGTTGCGCAGGCACGCACCAGCGCGGTGCGAGCTCGGCGTGGACGGCCGGCGCGCGCGCGGCCAGGGCCTCCTGGTCGATGGGCGCCCCCGGTCGGTCGATCGCAAGCAGATGGCCCAGTTCGAACAATTCGCGCCAGCGGTGCCAGGTGTCCAATTCGAACACCGAGTCCCCACCCACCATCCACACCAGCGGTGCATGCGGCCCGTATTCGGCGCGCAACTCGCGCAGCGTGTCGACGGTGTAAGACGGCCCCGCGCGACGCAATTCGCGACGATCCACGACCAGGCCTGATTCGCCCTCGATCCCCAGGTCGAGCATGTGCGCGCGTTGCGCCGCATCGGCGTGCGTCGGTCCCTTGTGCGGGGGATCGGCGGCGGGCAGCAGGTGCACGTCGGCATGCAACGCATCGCGCACCGCGCGTGCAATGAACAGATGACCGGTATGGACGGGATCGAAGGTGCCGCCGTAACAGAGGACGAGCGGCGTCACGCGTCAGCCCAGCAGGCGCAGTGCGCGAGGATCGGCGACGGCGAGCAGCACGCGTTCGAGCGCGAGCCACGCATCGTGCGGATCGCGCCCCCATTGCGGGCGGCCCTTCGCGATGCGGTCCACGCGCCCGGCTTCGGCGGCGAAACGCTCCCAGCGCGCGGCGTCGTGGCGCTTCAATGCACGCGTGTATGCGGCCTGCTTCGAATCCCAGATGCGCTGCGCCTTGAATTCGGCCTGCAGGTTTCCGCCGCGGGCCGCCACGCGCGCCAGCGCCGCCGCACGCGCCAATTCCATCGCGACCATGCCGAGCAATGCAGGCACCGCTTCGCCTTCGCCGCGCAAGCCGTGCAGCATGCGCGAGACCTGTGCGGGCTGGCCGTTCATCGCCGCATCGACCAGACGGAACACGTCGTAGCGCGAGGAATCGGACACCAGCGATTCCATCGTCGCCACATCGAGCGTGCGCCCTTCGGCGAGCAGCGACAGCTTGTCGATTTCCTGCGCAGCCGCGAGCAGGTTGCCTTCGACGCGGTCGGCCAGTGCCTGCACCGCGTCGCGGTCGGCGCGCAAACCGCGCGCACGCATGCGCGCGTCGATCCATCCGTTGAGCTCGTGCGGTTTGACTTGCCACGCGATCAGTTGATGGCCGATGCGCGCAAGCGCTTCGCTCCACTTGCCGCCGTGTTGTTTGCTCCAGTCGCCGGCGGTGACGAGCAACACCACGTCGGGCGGTGGATCGTTGGCGAATCGGGTGAGGATCTCCGCGCCGTCCTTGCCCGGCTTGCCGCCGGGCATGCGGATTTCGACCACGCGCCGCGCGGCGAACAGGCCCGGCGCCTGGAAGGCGGCGGCCACGCTGTCCCAATCCGGGTCGCGGCCTTCGATGTCGTAGACCTCGCGGTCGCCGATGCCCTGCTCGCGCGCGGCGGCGCGCACGGCATCGGCGGCTTCCAGCACGACCAGCGTTTCGGGCCCCGCGATCAGGTACGCAGGCCGCATGGGCTCGGAGGCGAGTTGCGCCGCGAGCCGATCGGGCCTCAGCTCGGCCATCGCGTCAGGATTGCGGCGTGGACGTCGTGGACGCCGAAGCCGGGGCCGTGGGCGTCGTGGACGACGAAGGCGGCGGGGTCGTGCGCACGCCGTTGTGGATTTCGGGGCGCGTGACGTTCAACGCGGCGCCGACGCGACGCAGGATGGCCGTCGACATTTCGCGGCGCAGTTCCTTGGCGAGCAGTTCGCGCTCGGAGGTCGCGCCGACGGCATCGGCCGGCGGTGCGACGTAGTCGCGCGAGAGTTCGACGGCCTGTTGCGGCACCACGACGTTCCCGGCCTGGTCCAGCAGCGCGAAGATCACGGCGTAGCGCAGGCTGAATTCCTGGGCGCGGCCGCGTTCGTCGATGCTGATCGGGGTATCGCCCCAGCGCTCGGAGATGATCTGCAGGGTGGTCGAGGGTTGCGCGGGGTCGGTCGCGGGGATCGCGCCGGCGCGGGTCATCTGGTCGGCCAGCGATTCGGCCAGGGGGCTGTAGGGGTCGGGCGACACCACGCGCACGGGGTTGAGTTCGACCGGCAGCGTGAGTGCATTGCGCAGGTGGAATCCGCAGGCGCTGCACAGGGCGACGAGCGCCAGCAGCATCGTGGTTCGGACAAGCGTGGGGGGCATTCGCATGGAGGCCAGTCTGGACGAGGGAGGCTGCGGTGGGCAAGGCCACCGCAGGGAACGTCAGGCCGAAGCCACGATGTTGACGATCTTCCCGGGCACCACGATCACCTTGCGCACCGTCTGGCCTTCGAGGAAGCGCGCGACCGCGGGCTCGGCGAGTGCCGCGGCCTCGACGAAGTCCTTCGATGCATCGGGTGCGACGTCGATGGTCCCGCGCAGCTTGCCGTTGACCTGGATGGCGAGCGTCAGGGCATCGCGCTTGAGCGCATCGGGGTCGGCCTTCGGGAAGGGGATGTCTTCCAGCAAGGTTTCCGGATGGCCCAGGGCCTGCCAGAGCGCGTGGCTCACGTGCGGCGTCACCGGGTTGAGCAGCAGCACCATCGCCTGCAGCGCTTCGTGGCGCACGGCGCGGCCCTGGTCGCTCATGTCGGTGAATTTCGACACGTGGTTGAGCAGTTCCATCAACGCGGCGATCGCGGTGTTGAAACTGTGGCGGCGGCCGTAGTCGTCGCCGACTTTCTGGATCGTTTCGTGCAACTGGCGACGCAGGGTTTTCTGCGCGGCGTCGAGCGACGCGGGTGCGACTTCCGGATGATCCGGTTGCGCGACATGCGTCGTCACTTCGCGCCAGAAGCGGCGCAGGAAACGCGCCATGCCTTCGACGCCCGCTTCGTTCCATTCCAGCGATTGCTCGGGCGGTGCGGCGAACATCGAGAACAGGCGCACGGTGTCGGCGCCGAAGCGGTCGACCATCGCCTGCGGGTCGACGCCGTTGTTCTTGGACTTCGACATCTTCTCGACGCCGCCGATGTGCACCGGCTTGCCGTCGGCCTTGAAGTGCGCGCCGGTGATGCGGCCGCGTTCGTCGCGCTCGGCGTCGACGTCGGCCGGATTGATCCACTCCTTCGAGCCATCGGCGTTGTCGCGGTAATACGTCTCGGCGATCACCATGCCCTGGCAGAGCAGGTTCGTCGCCGGTTCGTCGCTGTGCACCATGCCCGCGTCGCGCAAAAGCTTGTGATAGAAGCGGAAATACAGCAGGTGCAGGATCGCGTGTTCGATGCCGCCGATGTACTGGTCGACCGGCGTCCAGTAGTTGGCGCGCGCATCGACCATGTCGGCCGCGCCCGGCGAGGTGTAGCGCGCGTAGTACCAGCTCGACTCCATGAAGGTGTCGAAGGTGTCGGTCTCGCGTTCGGCCGCGCCGCCGCACTGCGGGCACGAGGTCTTGCGCCATTCCGGATCGGCCTTGATCGGCGATTGCACCCCGGAGAACGCGACGTCTTCCGGCAGCACGACCGGCAACTGGTCTTCCGGCACCGGCACCGCGCCGCACTTGGCGCAATAGATCACCGGAATCGGGCAACCCCAGTAACGCTGGCGGCTCACGCCCCAGTCGCGGAGGCGGAAGTTCACCCGGCGCGTGCCGTGGCCTTCGGCCTCGAAACGCGCGGCGATCGCCTCGAAGGCCTCGTCGTAATCCATGCCGTCGAATTCGCCGGAATTCACCAGCAGGCCGCGCTCGGTGTACGCGCCCTCTTCCTGGATCTTGCGCTCGAATTCCTGGATGACTTCGACCGCGGCGCGCGTTTCGTACAGGTCGGCGCTGCCGCCGTGCAAGGCGGCGTCCATCGGATCGTGCTGCATCGGCGCACCCGACGCGATTTCCACGACGGCATCGCGCACCTGCGGCGGCACGATCACCATGCGGATCGGCAGGCCGTAATGGCGCGCCATTTCCCAGTCGCGCTGGTCGTGGCCCGGCACGGCCATCACCGCGCCCGTGCCGTAATTCATGAGCACGAAGTTGGCGACGTAGATCGGCAGCGGCTCGCCGGTGACCGGATGCAGCGCGCGCAGGCCGATGTCGCGGCCGCGCTTGGCTTGCGTTTCCAGTTCGGCTTCCGACACACCGCCGTGGCGGATGTCTTCGATGAACTCGGCCAGCGAAGGATCGCTCGCGGCCGCCTGCTTGGCGAGCGGGTGCTCGGCGGCGATGCTGATGAAGGTCACGCCCATCAGCGTGTCGGGGCGCGTGGTGAACACGTGCAGCTGTTCGTCGCTGCCGTCGACCTTGAACGCGAATTCCAGGCCTTCGCTGCGGCCGATCCAGTTGCGCTGCATCGTGCGCACCGCGTCGGGCCAGCCCGGCAGCGCGTCGAGACCGTCGAGCAATTGCTGCGCGTAATCGGTGATGCGCAGGAACCACTGCGGGATCTCGCGCTTCTCCACGAGCGCACCCGAACGCCAGCCGCGGCCGTCGATCACCTGCTCGTTGGCAAGCACCGTCTGGTCCACCGGATCCCAGTTGACGATCGAATTCTTGCGATACGCCATCCCCTTCTTCATCAAACGCACGAACATGCGCTGCTCGTGCACGTAGTAATCGGGGCGGCAGGTGGCGAATTCGCGCGACCAGTCGATCGCGTAGCCCATCGTGCGCAGCTGGTCGCGCATGTGGTCGATGTTGGCGTAGGTCCACTTCGCCGGCGCGGTGCGGTTCTTGATCGCCGCGTTCTCGGCGGGCAGGCCGAAGGCGTCCCAACCCATCGGTTGCAGCACGTTGCGGCCGTTCATGCGCTGGAAGCGGCTGATGACGTCGCCGATCGTGTAATTGCGCACGTGGCCCATGTGCAGGGCGCCCGAGGGGTACGGCAGCATCGACAGGCAGAAGAACTTCGGCCGGGGGTCGTTTTCCGTCACTTCGAACGCGCGGCGGTCGGACCAGAAGCGCTGGGCGGCGGCTTCGAGGGTGCGGGGGTCGTAGGCAGGCGCGTCGGGGGCGGCGGACATCGGTCGTTTGCACGGACAATAGTGGGCCGGAGAGCCTATCAGACCGGCGATACTGCCGGCATGGACCTCGACCTCACCTGGACCGGCTATGTGGCCGCCACGCTCACCACCCTGTGCTTCGTGCCGCAGGCGGTGAAAATCCTCCGCACCCGCGATACCCGCAGCATTTCGCTGCACATGTACGTAGTGTTCACCATCGGCGTGGGGTTCTGGCTGGCCTACGGGATCGCGCTGCATTCGTGGCCGATGATCGTGTCGAACACCATCACGCTGGGGCTGTCGGCGGCGATTTTGGGGATGAAGTTGCGCTGGGGATGAGGTTTCAGGGTTTTCTGACACTGCAGTGCGTAGTTCACCGACTGCGATGGAAGCGGCCGAACCGGAGGATGTGGACACACCCAACAAGGAGTGTTCCATGCGCCACACCGATTCCCGCAGCTTCGCTTTCGTCCCGGCCCTGCTCGTCGCCGGTTGCCTGACTTCGCCCACGGCCGCCGCCACCTCCGGCACGATCTCCTTCGACGGCCAGATCACCGACGCCACCTGCGACGTCAGCGGCGGCACCACGGGCACGCCGTCGTTCGCCGTCCGGTTGCCCATCATCAGCACCAACCAGCTGGGGCCCGGCGACGTCGCCGGCCGCACCAACTTCCGCATGGCCCTGTCCAATTGCCAGTTCGTCGCCAACGGCGTGCGCGTGTTCTTCGAAGGCGGCCCGACGGTCGACCCCGCCTCGGGCACGCTCACCACCAGCCTGCCCGACGTCAACCTCGCGCTGTTCAACGGCGACGGCACGCAGATCGCGGTCGGCAGCGAAACACAGCGCGACGACAACACGCTCTACCAGACCTTCGACACCATGGATTACCAGGTCGCCTACCAGAACGTCGGCGCGGCCGGTGCCATGGCCGGCGTGGTGACGACGAGCGTCGTGTACTCGCTGCACTATCCGTGAGCATCGTGGTTCGCATCGCATCCTGCGGGATCGCGCTGCTGGCGTTCGCGTTCGCGCCCTGCGCGCACGCGGGCGTCGTGCTCGACAACACGCGCGTCGTCTTTCCCGGCGACGCGCGTGATGTCACGGTGCGCCTGAGCAACCGCCATGCGCATCCGGTCCTGGTCGAAGCATGGGTGGAATCGCCGATCAGCGCGGCGCAAATCCCCTTCGCGCCCGACCCGCCGCTGTTCCGCATCGATCCGGGCAAGGGGCAAACCCTGCGCCTGCATCGTTTGCCCGGCGCGCTGGCGCCGGATCGCGAGACCTTGTTCTGGCTCAACGTACTCGACGTACCACCGGATCCGCCGGCGGAAGCCGATGCGTCGACGATGAAGATCGCCCTGCGCACGCGCGTGAAGCTGCTGCATCGGCCGAGCGATCTGCCCGGCTCCCCCGGTCGGGCGCCGGCCGCATTGCAGTGGCGCGTGCTCGACGATGCGCGCCTGGAGATCGACAACCCCACGCCCTATCACGTCACCATCGCGCGCATCGCCGACGGTGAGTCCTGGGATGTGCTCGGCGAAATGGTTCCACCATTCGCCAGCACCATCGTGCGGCCGAAGACGGCGCGTCGCAGCGGTCGCATCATCTTCGAAGCGATCAACGACCTGGGCGGGCGCGATCGGTTCGAGAGTGCGTTGTCGGAAGCGCAGGCCCGGTGATGCGCGGCACGCCGGCCTTCGCGCTCGCGTTCGCTTGCGCGGCCGTGCACGCAGGCGAACCGGCCTCGCCGCACGTGCGGTTCGACGCCACGATGTTGCGCCATGCGCGCGACGTGGACGTCTCTGTGTTCGAAGCGGGCCAACCCGTGCGAGCGGGCGTGCATGACGTCGAAGTTTGGCGCAATGGCGTACCGCTGGGGCGGCGCCGCGTGCGCTTCGACGGCGCAGAGGCAGCGCCCTGCTTCGACGCGGGCTTCGTCGAATGGGTGGGCGTGGACATCGCGCGCCTTGCCGACTTCGCCAATCGCGGCAGATCTGCGCAGGCGGCGTGCCCGACGATCGATGCGCTGCATCCCGCTGCGAACGCACGCTACGTGCCCGGCGATTTCGCGCTGCACGTGTCGATCCCGCAGGCCTTGCTGGCCGAGAGAAACGCGACGATCGACGCCGCCCCGCCCGATGCCGGAATCACCGCCTTCCGCCTCGGATATGGCGCAACCCTGCTGCGATCCGAGATGGAAGGCACGCAAGCCTTCGACCGCGCGAGCCTGCGCCTCGACGCCGGCATGAACGCGGGGCCATGGCGCTTGCGCCACCGCAGCGCGCACCTGTGGCGTCCCGCGCAGGGTCGCGAGAGCGACACGCTCTCCGCGCACCTGGAACGCGATGTCCCGCGCTTCGACGCACGCCTTACGCTCGGCGACTTCCATGCCAACGGATTGCTGTTCGATCCGGTCGCGCTGCGCGGCGTCCGCTTCCAATCCGACGACCGCATGTTGCCGGCATCGCAACTGCGCACCGCCCCCGTCATCCGCGGCGTCGCAGATACCAATGCGCGCGTGCAAGTGCGACAGTCAGGGCGCTTGTTGTTCGATACGGCGGTGCCGCCGGGGCCTTTCGCGCTCGCCGACGTCCAACCACTCGGGCGCGGCGGCGATCTCGACGTGCGCATCGTTGAAGCCGATGGTCGCGTGCGGACCTTCGCGGTTCCTTACGCGGCGATGCCGGGAGTGCTGCGCGCCGGGCGGAAGCGATTCGGCCTGGCCGCGGGTTGGCTGTCGGACATCGACCGATGGGATGCACCCGTCGTGGCGGGGGCGCTCGAATCGGGCGTGCAGGATCGCGTCACGTTGCGTGCGGCGGCGCTGGCCACGACGGGTCACGCGCAAGCGTTGGCGGGCGTCGCGTTCGCGTCGCTCGCGGGCGCCTTGTCGATCGACCGCCTGCACGCGCGCACCGCGCGCGACACGGGGCTGGCCCGCGGCGCCGCGACGCGCGCGGCCTTCACGACCGACATGGCGGCCGCGCGCACGACCTTGCAGATCAGCGCGACCTCGACCCCGACCGCCTACCACTCGCTGCGCGAAGCGCGCCACGCGCCCGACGCACGCCGCGAACGCCAGCGCTTCGACGCCACGCTCCAGAAATCATTTCGCGACCGGCGGCATGGGCTGCACCTATCCATCGTGGATCGTCGCTTCCACGCCATCGGCGGCCCGCAACGCAGCGCGCGTTTCGGCTGGTCGATTCCCACTGCGCGCAGCGGCGCGGTGCTGAATGCCTCCATCGAGCACACACGACGGATCGCCCATCGCGCGACCAACGACGCGGTGTTGTCGCTCACCCTGCCCCTGCGCTTCGGCGATGCGGGGAACATCGCGTTCGCCCATGCGCACGTGCGCGCAGGGCCGGAGCGGCTCGACGTGCAATCGGGGGTCGGCGGCGTGCTGCGCGATCGCAATGCCTGGAACCTCGGTGTCTCGCGGGCCGGGGATGCGCGCGGCGGTGCGACGACGACGAGCGCTTCGATCGGGCACGCCGGGCGCGCGGGTCGCATCGACGCGGGACTGAGCCTGTCGCCCGCGGTGCGCCAGGCAACGCTGACGGCCGAAGGCGGCGTGCTCGCGCATGCGCACGGCGTCACCTTCGGTCCGACGCTCGGCGACACCATCGCCCTCGTGCGCGCCGATCACGGCGCCGGCGCGCACGTGCTGCAGGCGCCCAACGTGCGCCTGGACCGGCGCGGACGTGCGCTCGTGCCGCAGTTGTCGCCCTATCGGCGCAATCGCGTGGGCATCGAAGTGGGCGGCATTTCGACCGACGTGGCGTTCGATTGGACCGAGCGCATCGTCGTGCCGCGCGCGGGCGCGATCATCGATGTCCCGCTCGCCAGCAGCTTTCGCCCGATGCACTTCGTGCGCATCGACATCGGCGAGGGCCGCGCGCCGCCGCTGGGCGCGCGCGTGGTCGATGCGTCGGGGACGACGCACGCGCTCGTGGGCCGCGATGGGCTCGCGCGCGTTCCGATGCAGGCATCGGCCTGGTTCATCGAGGGCCACCCACAGCCCTGCACCGTCGGGCCGGCATCGTCCGACGGCATCCCCGTCGCCACCTGTCCGGCCTCACCGGGCTGATGCGCGCCTTGCGTCGAACACACCCCACGCCACGCACGCAAGCCACCCCAACCACGCAACGATCCCGATGCGCTGCCCCATCGCCGGCGCACCCGGCACCGCGACGAACATCGCGAACGCCAACACCAGCGCAGCGACAAACGCGGTCGCGAATCGCAAGGCCACCTGCCCGCGCCACGCCACCGCCAGGAGCACGCTTCCCGCGACGAACGCGATCCACCACACGGTCCACGCGGCCGTGTTGAGCTTGCCCACGCCATATTCCAGGCCCCGGGTCGCATCGACTGGCAGCACGCCCTGCGCGGCGAAGGCGAGTGCCGCGAACGCGCACAGCGTCCAGCCCACGCCCAGCACGCGGCTGTCCGCATCGCGCGCGCGATCGGCGATCGACAGGCGCACCGTCGCCGCCCACGCGAGCAACCCCGGCAGCAGGAAGCCGAACAGATCGAACGCCCACCAGCGCGGCACGCCGCGCGCGCCGAGCAGCGCGACGGGATGGATCGCGTGGGAAAACCCGTGCAGCGCCGCGCCGAACCCCAGCAATGCAGCGATGAAGCCCAGCAGCGACAGGGCCGTGAGCAGGCGGACGGAGGGCAGGCGTGCAGGCGGAGTGGATGGGGTGTGCATCCGCACATGCTAGCGTGCGGGCTTGCCGCGCCGCGGGGGCGTCCCCATCTGTGGCGCATCCACTCTTCGACGATCGCCATGGCCACCACCGCTTCCCCGCACGTTTTCGACGCCACCGCCGAAACTTTCGAAACCGACGTTCTCCAGGCGTCGCTGCAAACGCCCGTCCTCGTCGATTTCTGGGCCGAGTGGTGCGGCCCGTGCAAATCGCTCGGCCCGATCCTCGAAAAGCTCGCGGCCGAATACAACGGCGCCTTCCGCCTGGCGAAGGTGGATGTCGACAAGGAACAGCAGCTCGCCGCCGCTTTCCAGGTGCGTTCGATCCCTACCGTGTATCTGGTGAAGGACGGCCAGCTCGTCGACGGTTTCCCGGGCGCCCTGCCCGAAGGCCAGTTGCGCGAATTCCTCACCCACCACGGCATCGCGCCCGGCGCGCCGCAGGATGAAGTCACGCAAGACGTCGCGCCCGAGCCGCCGGCCGATCCGCACGCCGAAGTGATGCGCCTGCGCAAGCTGGCCGAAACCGAAACCGACAAGCCCGAACATCGCCTCGACCTCGCGCTCGCCCTGCTGCAAACCGGCAATGCGCACGAAGCCGAACAACTGCTCGACGGCCTGCCCGCCAACCTCGCGCAGGACGATCGTGCCGTGCGTGCACGCGCGCGTCTGGGCTTCGCCGCGTTGTTGAAGGACGCGCCCGCGCCGCAAGTCCTGGAAGCGGCGATCTCCAGCGATCCGAAGGACCTGCGCGCGCGCCATCTGCTCGGCGTGCATCGCATCGTCGCCGGCGATGCCGAAGCCGGGCTCGAACAATTCCTCGAAATGCTGCGGCTGGATCGCAGCTTCGACGATGGCCTGCCGCGCAAGGCGTTGATCGATGCGTTCCAGGTCGTCGACGATGCCGAACTCGTCGGCCGCATGCGCCGCCGCATGGCCTCCCTGCTGCTGGTGTGACGTATGCACGGGTGACGCGCATCACCCAACGACCCTGCGCGTCACGCTGCGACGCACAACGTCGCGTGAAGACCCCCTTCACGCGCCCCGGTGCATGAACCCATCAGGAATGCGGCCGCCAACGGTCTCCCCGCCGCTGGCTGGTCGTGTTGCGCCAGCGTATTCTTCCGCCACGGAACAGGGGACCGTCAACAATGAGCGTGGATACGTCGTCGCCATCCGACGCCGCCAGTGCGCTGCCGCGCATCGCAGGCTTTCGCCTGTTGCGCGAGATCGGCCAGGGCGGCATGTCGACGGTGTACCTCGCCGAGCAGATTTCGCTGGGCCGCAAGGTCGCGCTCAAAGTGATGCTGCCCGAGGCGCTGACCGATGAAGTCAGCCGCCGCCGCTTCGAGAACGAAGCGCGCACCATCGCCCGCCTCGACCATCCCAACATCGTCGGCATCTACGAAGTCGGCCGCACCGCCGACGACCTGCCCTTCTACGCGATGCCTTACCTGGCGCGCGGGCACCTCGGCCAGCGCATCGCGCGGCAGGACGGCCGCACGAAGGATCAATCGCGCGTCATCGCCACGCTGCGCTCCCTGCTCGAAGCCCTCGACTACGCGCACGTGCGCGGCGTGGTGCATCGCGACGTCAAGGCCGAGAACGTGTTGTTCGACGACGCCGAGCGCCCGCTGCTCGCCGACTTCGGCATCGCGCTGCGCAAGGGCATCAACCCGCGCCTGACGATGACCGGCCTGGCCGTCGGCAGCACCGCCTACATGCCGCCGGAACAGGCGCGCGGCGAAGAAGTCGACAGCCGCGCCGACCTGTACAGCATCGGCGTGCTCGCCTGGGAAATGCTCACCGGCATGCTGCCGTACAACGCCGCCGACGCGCTGTCGATGGCGGTGATGCACGCCAAGGATCCGATCCCGCGCCTGCCCGCCGAATTGATGCATTGGCAGCGCTTCATCGACAAATCGCTCTCGAAGTCGCCGGCGACCCGATTCCGCAGCGCGCAGCAAATGCTCGAAGCGCTCGATCGCATCGAACGCGGCGGCTTCTCCTTCGCGGCGGTGTTCGCCAACTTCGCGCAACTGTGGCGCCGCACGCGCCTGATGCCGAAACCCTTGCTGATCGGTGGCGGCCTGCTGTGCGCGGCGATGATCGGCGTGGCCTCGCAGCACGATGCCGGCGGCGACGACTTCTTCCGCGTCGAAACCCTGCCCGAAATCCGCAAGCCCGTCGTGCCCGAAGTGGTCGAACGCATGCTGCAGCCGCCGCCGGAATCGCCGGCGCAGCAATGGGTCACCTCGGCCGAACAACAACTCGCCGCGCGCAAGCTCACCGCGCCGCAGGGCGACAACGCCTACGACAGCGTGCTCGCCGCGTGGGATGCCGATCCGGCGCACGCGGGTCTGCCGCCGCTGGTGGTGGGTGTGCTCGGCTCGCTCGGCGACGAGATGGCGATGCGCCTGCGCCGCGGCGATGCCGATCGTGCGCGCGACTACCTGCAGCGCGCGACGCAATTCGCCGATCGCACCGCGCCGCTCGGCGCCGAAGCCTTGCACGGCATCCACGAGAAAGCCGCCGACGCGCTGCGCAAGCGCATGGAGGCCGACGAGAAGGACCGCAACCGCAAGGACGCACTCGCCACCGCCGCGCTCGCCAACGAGTTCGCCGGCGACCAGGCGCTCGGCGATACGCTGCGTGCGCGCGCCGAAAAGATCACGGTCGCCAGCGCCGCCACGCCGGAAGCGGAGATCATCGCCGGCACCGGCGGCGCGTCCGCGCCACCGACGCTGCGCACGCTGACGCGCGCCGAATACGCGCGCTTCGTCGCCGCCACCGGCCGCGAATCGGCGCTGTGCCGCGAACGCATGTCGCTGTTCCGCATCGTCAAGCCGCGCACTTGGCGCGAACCGGGCTTCGAGCAGTCCGACACGCAACCGGTGGTCTGCATCTCCTACGAAGATGCGCAGGCGTATGCGCATTGGGCCAGCCGCAACGGGACCAAGGTGCGCCTGCCGACCAGCAGCGAAGTCGGCGCCTCGCCCTCGCAGACCGGCGCACGCAACTACGCCACGTGGCTGCGCGACGGGTCGGTCGCGGGCACGGGTTGGCGCGGGCCGAAGCCGCGTGCGATCGAACGCGAGCGCGGTTACGACGATGTCGCCGTGAAGTTGGTACACGACTGACGGCGCCGCGCCCCATAATGGGCGCCATGCGCAAACCCTCCACCCGTCCCAGCCTCCGCCGGTTGTTCATCACCGGTGTCCTCACCCTGTTGCCGATCTGGCTGACGTGGGTCGTCGTGAAGTTCGTCTTCGTGATGTTGTCCGACATCAGCCGGCCCCTCATCGGCCCGCTGCTGGCCGGCATGGCCAGCGGGAATCCGTCGCTGGGTTGGCTGGCCGCGTCCTGGGTGCAGACGGCATTCGCGCTGCTGGCCACGCTCGCGGTGATCCTGATGTCCGGCGTGATGGCGCGCGTGGTCGTCGGGCAGACGCTGCTGCGTTGGTTCGAACGCCTGGTGCAACGCATTCCGCTGGCGAACACGATCTACGGCAGCGCGCGGCAGTTGCTCAACATCCTGCAGACCAAACCCGACGGCACGCAGCGCGTGGTGCTGATCGACTTCCCGCACAACGAGATGAAGAGCATCGGCTTCGTCACGCGCGTGATGCGCGAGGAAGGCACCGGGCGCGAACTGGCGGCGGTGTACGTGCCCACCACGCCCAACCCCACGGGCGGCTATCTTGAAATCGTGCCGGTGGAAAAGATGACGCCGACCGACTGGACCGTCGACCAGGCCATGAGTTTCATCATCTCCGGTGGTGCGGTGTCGCCGGATTCGATTCCCTTCGCGCCACCGCCGCGCGCCCCTGCCGACGCCTGATGCATCCCAATCCCCTTGCCGACCGGGCCACGCGCCTTTTCATCGCGCTGTCCGCGTTCTTCTGCGTCAACGCGGTGCTCGCCGAATTCATCGGCGTCAAGATCTTCGCGCTCGAAGACACGCTGGGCATCACGCCGTTCCAGTGGAACCTGTTCGGGCAGACCGGCTCATTGAGTTTCACCGCGGGCACGTTGCTGTGGCCGATGGTCTTCATCTTCACCGATGTGATCAACGAGTTCTTCGGCAAGCGCGGCGTGCGCATGATTTCGTGGATCGCGGTGGTGTTGATCATCTATGGCTTCGCCTTCGCCTTCGCCGCGATCTCGCTCGCGCCGGCGAGTTGGTGGGTGTCCGCGGCGCAGTCGCAAGGCGTGCCGGATTACCAGAAGGCCTTCGCCGCGGTGTTCGGGCAAGGCCTGTGGACGATCGGCGGTTCGGTGATCGCCTTCCTGATCGGCCAGTTGATCGACGTCTCGATCTTCCATCGCATCCGCCTGCGCACGGGCGAAAAGCACATCTGGTTCCGCGCCACCGCATCGACCGCCGTGTCCCAGCTCGTCGACAGTTTCGTGGTGCTCTACATCGCCTTCGTGATCGGGCCGCAGCACTGGTCGATGTCGCTGTTCCTGGCGGTGAGCACCGTCAACTACGCCTACAAGATGCTGGCGGCCATCGTGTTGATTCCCTTGATCTACGTGCTCCGGCAGGCCATCACGTCCTACCTGGGTGAATCGCGGGCACATGAATTGCGGGAAGCCGCCGCGGCCTGACCCGGCCCGTGACCTTCGACACCCCTGCCCGCCCCCCGGCACCCGGTAGAGTCGCCTGTCGCCCCTCGCGTGGGCGCCCCGCCTTGACCATCCCGGAGTGTCCCGTGAGCCGTAAACCGCAGGTATTGCTGTTGTCCCTGTCCATCGTCGCCGCCCTGGCGGCGTGCAAGCCCGCCGAGAAGCCCGCCGGCAACGTCGCCGCCCCCGGCGAAGGCGCCGCGCCGAAGCTGACCCTCGACGAGAGCAAGCTGCCGGGCGTGAACCGCTTCATGGCGACCGACCTGGACACCTCGAAGAACGCGTGCACCGACTTCAACGGTTACGTCAACAGCAAGTGGCTCGCCGCCAATCCGATCCCGGGCGACCGCACCTCGTGGGGCGCGTTCGAAATGCTCGACGAACGCTCCACCGCCGTGCAGCGCCAGCTCGCCGAACAGGCGGCCGCCGATGCGAACGCCAAGGGCGTGGAAAAGATCGTCGGCGACCTGTGGGCCACCGGCATGGACGAGGCGAAGATCGAAGCGCAGGGCATCAAGCCGCTCGAATCGCGCCTGGCCGCGATCGACAAGCTGACCGACGCCGATTCGATCTCCGCCTACATGCGCGACACCGCGGCGACGGGCGAAGCGGCGATCTTCGGCTTCGGCCCGGAAGCCGACTTCAAGAACTCGTCGATGAACACCGCCTACGCCACGCAGAGCGGCCTGGGCCTGCCGGATCGCAACTACTACTTCGACGCCGACAAGCAGTCCAACCGCGACGACTACGTCAAGCACATCGCCAAGGTGCTCGAACTGGGCGGCACGCCGGCCGCCGATGCGGCGACGCAGGCCAAGGACATCCTCGCGTTCGAAACGCGCTTGGCCAAGGCGTCGAAGTCGAGCGAAGAAATGCAGCGCGACATCTCGCTGTACTACAACCCCATCTCGCCCGCCGACGCCGACAAGCTGACGCCCGGCTTCTCGTGGGAAGAATTCTTCAAGTCGCAGGGTGTCGAAACGCCGAAGCTGTTTTCCTTCGCGATGCCGGCCTTCCACGCAGAGTGGAACAAGATGCGCAGCGACACGCCGGTCGACCAGTGGAAGCACTACTTCCGCTTCCACGTGATCGACGAGGCCTCGCCGTACCTGGGCAACGCCTTCGTGCAGGAAAACTTCAACTTCTACGGCGCGGCGATGCGCGGGCAGAAGGAAATCAAGCCGCGCTGGAAGCGCGTGCTGTCCACCACCAACAACCAGGCCGGCGAAGCGCTGGGCCAGATGTACGTGCAGGTGGCCTTCCCCGCCGAGTCGAAGGCGCGCATGGAAATGCTCGTGCAGAACCTGCGCGACGCGCTCAAGGTGCGCCTGGAAAACCTGGCGTGGATGAGCCCGGAGACCAAGAAGAAGGCGATGGAGAAGTGGGCCGCGTTCAAGCCCAAGATCGGTTACCCCGACAAGTGGCGTCCGTGGGATGGCCTGGAAACCTCGCGCGACAGCTACATCGGCAACGTGCTCGCGGCCAACGCGTTCAACTACAAGTACGAGATGTCGAAGATCGGCAAGCCGGTGGACAAGACCGAATGGGGCATGACGCCGCAGACGATCAACGCCTCCTACAACCCGCTCGCCAACGAGATCACCTTCCCCGCCGCGATCCTGCAGCCGCCGTTCTTCGACCCGAAGGCCGACGATGCGACCAACTACGGCGGCATCGGTGCGGTCATCGGCCATGAAATGATCCACGGCTACGACGACCAGGGCAGCCGCTTCGGGCCGACCGGCAACTTCGAAAACTGGTGGACGCCGGCCGACGCCAAGGGCTTCAAGAGCCTCACCACGATGCTGGTCAACCAGTTCGACGGCTACGAAGCCGCACCGGGCAAGAAGCTCAACGGCAACCTGACGCTGGGCGAGAACATCGCCGACCTCGGCGGCCTCAACGTCGCCTACCAGGCGATGAAGAAGGCCACCAACGGCGCGCCGGATCCCAAGACCGACGGCTTCACCAACGACCAGCGCTTCTTCCTCAACTTCGGCACCGTGTGGCGCCGCAGCATGACCGAGAAGGAAATCGACCGCCGCATCGCGACCGACGAGCACGCGCTCGCCAGCTTCCGCGCGATCGGTGCGCCGTCGAACATGCCCGAGTTCGCCACCGCGTTCTCGTGCAAGGCCACCGACCCGATGGTGCGCGGCGAAGGCAAGCGCATCCTGATCTGGTAACGGCGTCAAGCTTCCAGGCACGCAGGGAAAGGCCCGGGAAACCGGGCCTTTTCCTTTTGTGATCCGCTGCCGCTTCCGTTCATCCTGCGGGCGGCGAGGTGCTTGCTACACTCGACCGGTCTTTCATCGGGTTGCACGCAATGACGCCGAACGTGCTTTTTCACAGCCGCGCCCCCCTCGCCCTTGCCCTCAGCTTCGTGCTGATCGCAGGCATGGCATCCTCCGACGCGATCGCGGCCAAGAAAAAGAAATCGGCCAAGCCCAAGGAACCGGCTGCACCGACGGCATGCACGGACTTCTACAGCGTCGCATCAGCCGACTGGGCCAAGGCCCATCCGGTGCCGGCGACGGGCAGCGTGTCGGCCATGGGCGAACTCGCCGAGCGTTCGCTGCAACAGCAGCGCGACCTGCTCGATGCGGCGATGCAAAGCCCGCAAGGCAACGTGCAGAAACTGCTGGGCGATTTCTGGGCGAGCGGCCTGGACGAAGCCGCGGTCGAACGCGACGGCGCCAATCCCGTCGCGCCGCTGCTCTCGCGCATCGACGGCATCCGCAAGGCCAAGGACGTCGCGCCGGCCATCGCCGCGCTGCACCAGGTCGGCATCCCGGTGGTCTTCAACTTCGGCGCCGACATCGACCTGCACGATCTCTCGCGCCACATCGGTTACTTCAGCCAGGGCGGCCTGGGCTTGCCGGACCCGGCGTTCTACACGCGCGGGGATGCCGACACCAAGGCGGTGATGTCGCGCTACGAGGATTACGTCAAGAAGATCCTGACCTTGTCGGGCACGCCCGCCGATCGCCTCGCCGCCGATGCGAAGGCCGTGATCGACCTGGAAACGCGCATCGCGCAGGCGAGCAAGCCGATCGTTTCGCTCCGCGACGTGCAGGGCAACTACGCGCCGGTGGCGGTGAAGGACATCGCCAAGACCTACAAGCGCCTGCAACTCGCCGAATTCCTCAAGGCGCAGGGCGTCACCGACGACACGGTGTCGATCGCCAATCCGCAGTTGTTCGCGCAACTCGACACCCTGGTCGGCGGCTTGCCGCCGTCGCAGTGGCAGGCCTACCTGCGCTTCCAGGTCGGCAACGCGATGGCGCCCTACCTCGCCAAGGCCTGGCGCGACGCCGAATTCGAATTCCGCGGCCGCGTGCTGCGCAGCCAGTCGACGCCGCCGGAACGCTGGCGCGTGGTGCTCGACGCGATCAACACCGCGGCCGGCCCGATGCTCGGCCACGAATACGCCGCACGTTACGTGCCGGCGGCGACGAAGGCGCGCGCAGAACAAATCGCGACCGACGTGCGCGCCGCACTGGGCCGCGCAGTGGATCGTTCCCCGTGGATGGGTGCCACGGCGAAGACCGAAGCCAAGGCGAAGCTCGACGCCCTCAAGATCGAAATCGGCACGCCGCGCCGCGACCTGGATTACAGCGTGCAGCCGATGGGCCGCGGCAGCTTCGGCGGCAACATGCTGATCGCGTCCACCTGGCGCCATCGCGAAGAGATGAAGCGCATCGGCCGCGGCAACGCCGATCGCCGTTGGGACGTGCTGCCGCAGCAGCCGACGCTCGCATACGACATCGCGCAGAACCGCCTGATCGTCACCGCCGCGATGCTGCAGGCGCCGGTGCTCGACATGAGCGCCGATCCGGCCGCGCAGTACGGCGCCTTCGGCGGGCTGGTGGGCCTGGAGCTCGGGCACGCGGTCGACAACAAGGGCCGCTTCGTCGACGCCAAGGACACCGTGCGCGATTGGTGGACGCCGGCGGAAAACGATGCGTGGAACGCGATCGGCCAGAAGGTGACCGCGCAGTACGGGCAGTTCGAGGATCCGGCATTGCCGGGCATCAAGCTCAACGCAGCGCAGTCGCTCAATGCGAATGTCGCCGATCAGTCGGGCGTCGAGTTGGCGTGGGATGCGTGGCGCAACGGCAACGCAACGGCCGATGCAACGGCGCAGAAGGCCTTCTTCCAGGGCTGGGCGAATCTGTGGGCGCAGCAGACGAGCGCACAGGAAGCGACCGCGCGTGCAGCGACCAGCGTGCACGCGCCGGGCAAGTGGCGCGTCAACGGGCCGCTGATGAACCTGCCTGCGTTCGGCGAGGCTTACACGTGCAAGGCTGGGAGCGCGATGGTGTCGAAGGATCCGATTCGCGTTTGGCCGTAAGAGCGGTTTCGCAGGGAACAACGCTCGGCGGCACGGTTCGACCCCACCAGTGCGGCGCAGCGGTGCGCCGCATTGGAGGCCACATTGCTCCGCAAGAGCTCACGCTCCGCAATGTGGCCTCCAACGCGACGACCACTTCGCACTCCATCTGATTCTTGCGCGACACAATGCGGTGAATGGGTGCGTGGGCGGTTGGGGGATGCGCGCCGACTGCCAGCACACCAGACGGACGGAACGTCACCCACCCCGGCGCGCGCATCGGCGTGCTGCGTCGCCGTGTGGCAGGCGCCGTTCCTCGCGGCGATCTGATTGCAGAGCATGTTCGTGAGCGCGCGCAAGAACGCGAAAAACCCCTAATCAGGTCGCCGCGAAGGTGCCGATGCCCGAGAGAGGACATCGCGCTAGTCGCGTGCATACACGTATGCCGCGATGTCCTCGACGGGCAAGGCGCCGCCCATCTGGTGTGCTGGCTGTAGGCGCGTCTCCGTCAGCAGCGACGAACACACTCAACGCGTTGTGTCGCGCATCCACAAGCGTGGTGCGCGGTGGTCGTCGCGTTGGAGGGCCTCATTGCGGAGCGTGAGCTCTTGCGGAGCAATGAGGCCCTCCAATGCGGCGACACGCCGCGCAAATCTGGAGTCGCAGAACCCAGCGCGTCAGCGAACGATCCGCGGCCTCGGCGGTGGCTTCCGCCCAAACGGCGGCTGCCCGCGCCAGTAACGAATCAACAACCAGCCAAACAACATCCCGCCCAGATGCGCAAAATGCGCAACCCCAGGCTGCGCACCGGAAATCCCGAGCAGCAACTCGATGACGCCGTAACCGATGACGAGCGTCCGCGCCTTCATCGGAATCGGCGGGAACAGCAACATCACGCGCTGGTTCGGGAACAACATCCCATAGGCGAGCAACAAACCAAAGACACCGCCCGATGCACCGAGCGTCGGCCCCACCGCATGGCCCGACTGCATCGACCACCACGCAACCACCAACTGGCACAACGCAGCGCCGACCAGGCAGGTGAAGTAATACGTCGCGAAACGCTTGCCGCGCCAGGTGTATTCCAGCGGCGCGCCGAACATCGCCAGCGCCAGCATGTTGAAGAGCAGATGGAACAGATTGTCCGGATCGTGCATGAACCCGTAGGTGACCAACTGCCACGGCATGAACGGCGCCGCTGTCACGTCCAGCTGATCCAGCCCGACCGGCCAAAGCTGGAAAATGTCGAGCGCAACCGGCTGCGGCGTGCGCAGGACGAGCAACTGCAACAGGAAGACGACACCGTTGGCGATCAGCAACGCCTTGGTGACGGGCGGCAGGCGGGGGAACATGCGGGAAAGGCTCTCTTCGACGGGGGATTCGGGGGGAGCGCGGCTATCATAACGGCATGATCGCGCTTGCCGCCGTGCACGACGTCGCGGACATCGCCGACGCCCTGCGCACCCATGGCGCGTGCCGGCTCCCCGACTTTCCCGACGCGGCCACCTCCCTGGCCTTGCGTGAAGACCTGCGCCGCCTGCAGGCCGCCGGCGCCCTGTCCGCGGCGGCCGTCGGCCATGGCGCCTCGCTCGGCCAGCACGCGCAGATTCGCGGCGATGCGACGCTCTGGCTCGACGACGCGCGCGCAGGCCCGGCGGCCGCTGCGTTCCTCGCGTCGCTCGACGCATTGCGCGTCGAACTCAACCGCCGCCTGTTCCTCGGCGCCGACCAGGTCGAAGCGCATTACGCCGCCTACCCGGCCGGCGCGCGTTATGCGCGGCATCGCGATCGATTCCGGGACGACGATGCGCGCGTGATTTCCTTTGTGACCTATCTCAATCCGGATTGGCGCGACGAAGACGGCGGCGCGTTGCGGCTGTCGCTGCCCGATGGCGACAACGACATCGTGCCGCGCACCGGCAGCCTGTGCTTCCTCAGCGAACTCGAACACGAAGTGCTGCCCGCCGCGCGCGAGCGCTGCAGCATCGCGGCGTGGATGCGCCGCCGTCCACGTTGAGTCAGCGCGGGCGCCAGAGTGCGGCGTCGAGGTTGCCGTCGAGGTCTTTCACCGACTCTGCGATGCGCACGCGGCCGGCGCGCACGTCGACGCCTTCGGCACGCAAGCGTTGCGTCTGTTCGCGATAGCCCCTGGAGTTGGGCGGGAAAGCGATCTTGCCGTCGCTGCGCAGCACGCGATGCCAGGGCAGGTCCGGCGCGCTGTGTTCGCGCAGCACGCGCGCCACCATGCGTGCGCGCCCCGGCAGCCCCGCGCGGCGCGCCACGTGGCCGTAACCGGCGACCTGGCCCGGGGGAATGGCACGGATGGCGGCAAGGATCCGCTCGGCGGGAGACAGGTCGGCCATGAGGGACTAGCATAGCGATTCCGTTCCCCCCGGACCCCGCAATGCAGAACTTCGAGCAGATCCGTACGCACCTTGGCCAGGGCGGCTTCCGCATCACGATGCAGGAGCCTTACGTCATGTGCGTCGAACTCTCGCTCGAACAGGGGACGCGGCACCAGGCCATCTTCCTGTCGGAAATGGTCGACGACGACGGCCGCAATTACCTGCGCGTGAGCACGGCGGTCGCGCCGACGACGGGCCTGGACGCGCGCCGCGCGCTCGCGTTCAATTGGGAAAGCCGCGTGGGCTATCTCGCCATCGGCGAGCTCGACGGCGTGCCTTACCTCACGCTGTGCGAAAACCGTCCCTACGATTGCGTTTCGCCGTCGGAAGTCGACCGCCTGATCCTGGAGATCGGCGGCATGGGCGACCGCATGGAACGCGCGCTCTCCGCCGGCGGCGACCTGCTCTAGGGCGTCAGTTCCAGCCCATCGCCTCGACCACGCGGAACAACGCGTAGGAAATACCGCCGGCCGCGGGGATCGTCAGGATCCACGCCCACACGATGCGCTCGATCACGGTGATCTTCAGCGCGCGCGGGTTCTTCGCGAAGCCCACGCCCATGATCGCGGTGGAAATCGAATGCGTCGTCGACACCGGCATGCCGAAATGCGCGGCGGTGACCAGGATCGTCGCGCTCGCGGTTTCCGCGGCGAAACCATCGATCGGATGCAGCTTCACCATCTTGTGGCCGAGCGTCTTGATGATGCGCCAGCCGCCGGCCGCGGTGCCCGCCGCCATGACCAGCGCGCAGGTCGCGACGATCCAGCTGTCGATCGCGTCCTTGCCGCCATCCGGATGCAGGAACGACAGCCAGTCCGGCAACCCGTTCAACGCGCCTTCGGTCTGCGCGGCGAAGATCGCCAGCGCGATGATGCCCATCGTCTTCTGCGCGTCGTTGCTGCCGTGCGCGAAGCCCATGTAGGCCGCCGATCCCAACTGCGCCTTGCCGAAAAATGCATTCACCCAGCGCGGGCGCGATGCGCGGCGGAACGGCCCGCCCAGGCGATACAGCCCGGCGATGATCGCGTACAGCAAACCCAGGATCAGCACGCCGAGCAGGAAGCCGAAGAACGGCGAGCTGATCATCGGCAGGAACACTTTCCAGAGCAGGCCCTTGTTGGTCGCCCAGCCGGCGTCGCCGAGCTTGGACCAGATCAGCGCATGCCAGTTGTTGTGCGCGGCCGACAACGCAGCGCCGCACAGCCCGCCGATCAGCGCGTGCGAAGACGAGGACGGCAGGCCGCGCCACCAGGTGATGAGGTTCCAGGCGATCGCGCCGAGCAGCGCGCAGATCAGCACCTGCGAGGAGACGGCGACGACGTCGGTGTCGACGATGCCCGAGGCGATGGTCTTGGCCACCGCGGTGCCGTAGAAGGCACCGATCAGGTTCATGCCGGCGGCGAGGATCACCGCCTGGCCGGGCGACAACACCTTCGTCGCGACGACCGTCGCGATCGAATTGGCGGTGTCGTGGAAACCGTTGATGAACTCGAAGATCAGCGCGAAGGCCACCACGAGCAGCACGAGGGTGAGCATGCAGGCGCCCTTGCGTCAGCTGTTCTTGAGCGCGATCGAATAGGCGACGACGCCTGCCTCGCGGCAGCGGTCGATCGCCTTCTCCAGGATCTCGAAGAATTCCTTGAGCAGGAACATCTCCGCGGCGTCCAGGCGACCGGAATAGATGTCGCGGTGCAACTCCAGGATCAGGCGGTCGGCCTCGGCCTCGATCACGCGCAGGCGATCGTTGAGCTGCTTCATCGGCTCCAGGCGCAGCTCGTGCAGCTCGGCGACCATCTTCACCACGACCTGCGCGGCCTGCTCGAGCATCGCCGCGCGCGGCGCGAAATCGATGCCGTCCAGGCGATGGCGCGCGAGCGCGTAACGGTCGGCGAAGCGTTCGACCTGCTTGGGGATCTTGTACAGCGCCGAGGCGAGCGACTCGATGTCTTCGCGTTCGATCGGCGTGATGAAGCTGTCGACCAGCGCCTGGCTGATCTTGTCGGAGGCCACGCGCTCGCGCTGGCGGGCGAGCTTGAAGGCTTCCAGCGCGGGGGTGCGCTCGGGCGACTTCAGCATTTCGTGGAGGGCCACCGTGCTGTCGTGGGCGGCGACCGCGGCGTCGTTGAGCAGGCTGTAGAACTGCTTGCCCTGTCCGAAGATCGTCTGCAGGGAGAACATGCGGGGCGGCTCCGTTTCACGGTGTTGACGGGATGAAGGCGCAATTATGACAGGCCGTCATATGACAAGCGTATGACAGTGCCCTTCCGGGACGGCTGCTATGATGCCGCCGCGCCCCCGCGCACGCCCATGGACGACGCCCCGACCGCCCCCGCCGAACACCCCAAGGCCTTCCCCTGGATGGACCCGCCCGCGTGCTCGAGCTGCTGATCGTCGCCTTCCTGATCGTCCTCAACGCCTTCTTCGCGATGTCGGAGATGGCGCTGATGACTTCGCGCAAGTTCAAGCTCAAGCAGATGGGCGAGGACAGCCGCGGCGCGCGCACGGCCCTGGCCCTGGCCGAGCATCCGGACAACCTGCTCTCGACCGTGCAGGTGGGCATCACCGCCATCACGGTGCTCACCGGCTTCTACGGCGGCGAATCGCTCGGCGCCGTCATCACCGCGAACATGCCGCCCCTGCCCTGGCTCGATGCCTACGCGGGGAAGATCGCAACGGTCGTCGCGGTGGTCGTCATCACAGCCGCCTCGGTGATCTTCGGCGAGTTGATCCCCAAGCGCCTGGCGCTGACCAATCCCGAACGCATCGCCAGCGCGGTCGCCATCCCGATCGACTGGGTGCAGCGCGGCGCACGCCCGCTGGTGGCCACGCTGGCCGCGATCAACCGCCTCGTGCTGCGCATCCTGGGCATCAAGGACGACGCGCGCGGTGCGATCACCGAAGAAGAAATCCAGCTGCTGGTGAGCGAAGGCCACGAGCAGGGCGTGATCGACGCCGACGAACGCAACATGATGACGCGCGTGCTGCGCCTGGGCGATCGCACGGCCGAAAGCCTGATGACCCCGCGCATGCGCATCGCGTGGCTCGATGCGGCGGCCGATCGCGAAGACAACCTGGAAACCATGCGCGAGACGCCCTATTCGCGCTATCCGGTGTATCGCGGCACCGACGCCGACGTGATCGGCGTGCTCGAAGTGAAGACGCTGCTCGACGAACTGGCCAAGACCGAGCCGGAGTTGTTCCGCGACATCCGCCCCGCCGTGTTCGTCTCCGAATCCACGCACGCGCTGAAGCTGCTGGAAATCTTCCGCGAGGAACAGCAATCCATCGCGCTGGTCGTCGACGAATACGGCGAGATCCAGGGCATGGTCACCGTCACCGACGTGATGGGCGCGATCCTCGGCCGCCTGCAGTCGATGCAGACCGACGAAACCGATGCGATGGTCGCGCGCCGCGAGGATGGCTCGCTGCTCGTCGATGGCGCGCTGCCGATCGAGGACGTGCGCGAATTGCTCGGCGGCATCGCGCTGCCGGACATCGAAGAGTTCGACTATCACACCGCCGCGGGCATGGCGATCGCGCACTTCGGGCGCATTCCCAACGTCGGCGAATATTTCGATTGGGAGGGCTGGCGCATCGAAGTGGTCGACCTCGATGGCCCGCGCGTGGACAAGTTGCTGCTGCAGCGCCTGGATCGGGAAACCAGCGATGCATGAGGGCGAGGACGCAGCGCCGCACGCCGAGCATGGGACGCGCGCCATCCTCGACGCGCTCGCCGAAGGCAATCCCGACGATCTGTTGACCTTGCGCGACCTGCTCTCGGGCCTGGGTCGCCGCGCATTCGGCATGCTCGCCTTCGTGTCCGTGCTGCCGGCCTTCATCCCGATCCCGATCGGCGGCGCGATCAGCGGGCCGCTGCTGATGTTCATCGGCGTGCAACTGTGCATCGGCCTGCGCAAACCGTGGCTGCCCGATTTCATCGGCAAGCGCGGCGTGCATCGCAATGCGATCGCAACCTTCGACCGACGCCTGTCGCCCGTGCTTTCGCGCCTGGAAAAACTCGTGCGCCCGCGCTTGCCGTGGATGCTCGACAGCCGGCTGGCGGGCATCGTGACGGGGTTGCTGCTGTTGTTGCTCGGCTTCCTGCTATCGCTGCCGATTCCGCTGACCAACTATCTGTTCGGCGGCACCCTGCTCGCCTTCGCGCTGGCCCTGCTGGAACGCGATGGCGTGTTGATGCTCGTCGCGTGGGCCGTGGGACTAATCGCGACCGCGCTGAGCTGGAACCTGACGCTGCAGGCTGCGCACGGGATCGATCTTCTGATCTGAGCCCGAGCCGATCGCTCGCTCAGGCCAGCAACTGCCCGAAGTCGTGGGCATTCATCGGATAACCGAGCCAGTAGCCTTGCGCGAGGTCGCAGCCGCGTTCGCGCAGGATGTCGAACTGGCCTTCCTTCTCCACGCCTTCGGCGACCACCGTGATGCCCAGCGAATGCGCCATCGCGATGATCGCGGTGGTGAGTGCGAGGTCGTCGGGATCGCGCAACACGTCGGCGATGAAGCTGCGGTCGATCTTCACGCCGTCGACCGGCACGCGGCGCAGGTGGCTCAGGCCGGAGAAGCCCGTGCCGAAATCGTCGAGCCAGATTTTCACGCCCGACGCGCGCAGGCGCGACAGCAAACCGCTGGCGTGGATTTCGTCGCCGATGACCGCGGTCTCGGTGAGTTCCAGGTGCAGGCGTTCGGCTTCCAGGCCCGTGTCCTTCAACGTGGCCGCGACCACGCGCGGCAGATCGCCGCTGCGCAACTGGCGCGGGGACACGTTGACCGAGACGAACAACTTGTCGGCCTTCGGATGCGCCTGCTGCCAGCGCACCGTGTCTTCGCACGCCGCGCGCAACACCTGCGGGCCGATGGTTTCGATCAGGCCGCTCTGCTCGGCGACATCGATGAACACCGACGGGGCGATCGCACCGTGTTCCGGATGTTGCCAGCGCAGCAAGGCTTCCGCGCCGCGCAAGACATTGTCCGACAGGCTGTAGACGGGCTGGTAGGCCAGGCTCAGTTCGCCGCGATCCCATGCACCGCGCAGATCCTGTTCCATGCGCACGCGACGTTCGACCGCCTGGTCCATCGCGCGCGAATAGAACCGATGGCAATTCTTGCCGGCGACCTTCGCCTGGTACATCGCGATGTCGCCGTTCTTCATCAGCATCGTCGAACCCGATGCGTCTTCCGGGAACAGCGTGATGCCGATGGACGTGCCGAGGAACACCTGGCGTTCCTGCACGACGATCGGACGACTGAGTTCGGCGACCAGCGCTTCGGCCAGCCGGCTCGCGGCAGTGCGTACGTCGCCGTGGTTGCCCGTGGGCGAAAGCACGCTTTCGATGAGGATGACGAACTCGTCGCCGCCGAAGCGCGCGAGCATCGCGCCCTCGCCGCCCATGCGTTCGACGGTCTCGCGGATGCGGTTGGCGAACTGGACGAGCACTTCGTCGCCGGCATCGTGGCCGAGCGTGTCGTTGACGCGCTTGAAGTCGTCGATGTCGGCGAACAGCAAGGCCAGCTGTCGGCCCGCGCCGCGCAATTGCAGCAGGCGGCGGTCGAGCGATTCACGGAAGGCCAGGCGATTGGCCAGGCCCGTCAGCGCATCGCTGTAGGCCATGCGGCGGATGTCGCGATCGTGGCGCGCCACCGAACTGCTCATGCGGCCGAACGCGCGCACCAGGTCGCCGACTTCGTCGCCGCGGCTGGTCACCGGCGCGTCGGTTTCGAAATTGCCGGCTTCGATTTCCTGCGCGACATCGGCCAGTTGCCGGATCGGGCGGACGAGCGTCTTCTGCACGAGCGCGACCACGAGCGCACCAAGCGCGAGCAGGCCTACGCCGATCATCGCGATCCACGCCACGTGCTTGCGGCCGATGGCTTCCAGGCGCGCGCGCATCGCGCTGCTCGCGCTGTCCTCGTCGCGCTTGATCGCCGAAAGCGAGTAACCCAGGCGCACGCCGCCCAGCCGCTGGTCGCCGATCATGATCGGCGCGGAGATGTCGACGATGCGGTCGGAACTTTGCACGTGCGTCGTGCGCGCGGTGACGACCTCGAAGGCGAAGGGATCGTTCATCGGCTGGCCGAAGGCCGGGATGTCGCCCGAGCCGTCGTGCACGATGCGGCCCTGCGGATCGAAGACGAGTACGTAGGCGACATCGGGCTGGCGCATCGCCGCGCGCGCGAGCGTGCCGATGGCGTCCAGGTCGGAGTAGTACATCGGGTTGGTGAGCGATTCGGCGAGTTGCTGCACGCCGGCCTCGCCGCGGCGCTTGAGGCGCTCGCCCACCAGCTCGCGCATGGTCTGGCGGCCGACGTCGAACACCTGCGCCTGCATCGCTTCCTGGCGCTGCCACATCACCACCATCAGCGCGAGCACGCCGAGCAGGACCAGGGCCATGCCGGCGAGGAACTTCGCCTGCAACCCGAAGCGCAAGGTCATTCGACCTCCGCGCGGATGCGCTGCACGCCGCCGCCGATGCGCTGCAGCGCCTGCTGCGCGCCCGGGTCGATGGGCATGAAGCGCGTGGTCTTGAAGAAGCGCAGCAGCGCTTCGCGCGCGTCGGGATCGCGGGAGGCTTCGATCAGCACTTCGCGCAGGCGCGCGGCGACCTTCGGATCCATCGTGCCGCGCACCATTTCCAGCGCGCGCGGGTACGGCGGGGTTTCGTGCACGATCGTCAGATCGGCGCGGAAGGCCGCGGGCACGCGTTGCGGGTTCTGCCAGTCCAGGTTGCTCATCACGCCGACATCGACCATGCGCTTGTGCACCCACGTGGAGATGTTCAACTCGGTGCGCGCGAACAGGTAACCGACGCTGTCGGGTTCGGCGCGGTCCATCGGCGAGAGCAGGATCTCGAGCTTGAGGCCCTGGTCGAGCAGCTCGGAGGCCGGCGCGTAGTAGGCGCTGGTCGAATTCGGGTTCTGGAAGGCGACGCGGCGCCCGCGCATGTCGGCCAGGCTGCGGATGCCGCTGTCCTTGCGCACGAAAAACACGGTCGTGTATTCGCTGACGCCGTCGCGCTCGGTGAGCAGCAGCGGCTGCGCGCCCGAGCCCTGCTTCAGCAGCATGCCGGTGCCGGCGGTTTCGGTGACCCAGTCGACCCGCCCGCGGCGCAGATAGCTGTTCATCTGCTGCACGTCGTGGGCCATCAGGATGCGGCCTTCGCGGATGCCGACGTCGGCCATGCGCGGCACGACATAGTCGAGCAGCGGCTTGAGTTGTTCGTAGTGTTCCTTGGGGTCGTCGCTGATGCGGCCCAGGACGAGCACGTGCGCGTCGTCGACGCCCGTTGCGTCCGCTGCACGGGCATCACGATGGATCAGGGGGGATGTGAGCGCCGCGGCGATGCACAACAGCCCCGCGGCAATGCGACGGAACGCAACCAAAGCGAAAGCCCTGCTGACTCCCCCAAGTGCGTGAAGCCTAGCCCATTTATCTGGCCCGAGACAGCGATTGTTCGCCGTTACAAAGCAGTTTCATCAGTCGTCGGCCGGCGGATTCGTGCGCCCTGCGAGCATCGCCATCCGCTGGGTATCGGCCAGCACCCCGCGCAGCAGGCGGACCTCGGCGCTCCCCAGGCCCGCGCGCAGGTACAGGCGGCGCAGTTTGCGCATCGCCGAATCCGGTGTCCGGCCCTTGTGGAAGTCGATGGCGTCCAGCGTTTCGGCCAACTGGGCGAACAGGCCCTCGAGTTCGGCATGGGGCGCGGGGCCTTCTTCCGATGCGAGGACCGCGGGTGCTGCGACGGGCCGCGCGGCGCCCTGCCCGCCCAGCGCCGCGCGACGGACCTCGTAGCTCAGCACCTGGACCGCCGCGGCGAGGTTGAGCGAACTGAAGGCCGGATCGGACGGGATGTGGATCGCCGCATGGCAGAGCTGGAGCTCGTTGTTGTCCAGGCCCGTGCGTTCGCGGCCGAAGACCAGCGCCACCGGGCCCTGCGCGGCGAAGGACAGCGCGCGGGCCGCACCTTCGTCGGGAGCGAGCTGTTCCAGCTGCACGCGCCGGCTGCGCGCGGTGCAGCCGAGCACGAGGGCGCAATCGGCGACGGCATCGGCCAGCGACGCGAAGACCGGCGCCTGGTCCACGAGGTCCTCGGCGCCGGCGGCCATCGCGACGGTATCGCGGTCGGGCGCCTTCTCGGGCGCGACCAGCACCAGACGGGCCAGGCCCATCGTCTTCATCGCGCGGGCCGCGGCCCCGATGTTGCCGGGGTGCTGGGTGCCGACAAGCACGATGCGGACCTGATCGCGCGCGAGGGTCTCGAGGGGGGGCTTGCCTGTAGAGGCAGCGGAAGGAATCGGTTCGCTCATGGCGCGAATGTTAAACTCCGCGCCCCTCGCGATCGGCCCCGTCCATGCAGAAACCCGCCGTCACCGTCATGGTCAAGGCCGCCCGCGCCGCGGGCAACGTGCTCTTGCGCCACATGAACCGCCTCGACGCGCTCAACGTCGTCGAAAAAGAGCGCATGGACTATGCGAGCGAAGTCGACGGCCTGGCCGAAGCCGAGATCGTGAAGGAACTCAAGCGCGCGATGCCGGACTGCTCGATCCTCGGCGAGGAAACCGGCGCCAGCGGCCGCGGGCGTTCGACCTTCGTCATCGATCCGCTCGACGGCACCAGCAATTACCTGCACGGCATCCCGCACTGGTGCGTGTCGATCGCGCTGGTCGAAGGCGGCGAGCCGCAGCACGCGGTGATCTTCGATCCGCTGCGCAACGAGTTGTTCACCGCCAGCAAGGGCGGCGGCGCGGTGCTCAACGACCGCAAGCTGCGCGTGACCGAGCGCAAGGACCTGACCGGCGCGATGCTCATCACCGGTTTCCCGCCGCGCGAGCGCGAACGCCTCGGGCCGCACCTGGCCTGCGTCGGCGAGTTGCTGCGCGATGCCGAAGACATCCGTCGCACCGGTTCGGCCGCGCTCGATCTTGCGTACGTGGCCTGCGGGCGCGTCGACGGTTATTTCGAAGCGGGCGTGAAGCCGTGGGACATCGCCGCGGGCGTGCTGCTCGTGCGCGAAGCCGGCGGCCGCGTCACCGATTTCCGCGGCGCCGCGACGGGGCCGATGGACCAGCGCGGGATCCTTGGCCGCCAGTTGGTCGCGGGCAATCTCAAGCTCAGCGAGCAGTTGCAGAAGGCGATCGTGGGGTCCGGGTACGCTGCGGCGTTTTGAGTTTTTGAAGAGCGACCCTTCGGGCTGACGACTCGCCGCGCGAATCGATGTGCTGCCCCTGTCGCTCCTGGAACGCCATCCATGGCCACCAAGTCGCGAGCGCAAGGCCATCCATGGCCTTGCTCTGGGGCAGCACATCGCTCCGCACGTCGAGTCTCACCTCAACTGCGTTCTCTACCTCTTCGGTGCCCCAAGCTGCAGCCGAAGCGGCAGCAATTTGAGTTGCGGTTAGGCGTGACGCGTGGCGTGGCGTGGTTCACCAGAGCAAGGCCAAGGATGGCCTTGCGCCCGCGACTCGATGGCCATGGATGGCGTGTCGGGAGCGGCAGGGGAACCACACCACGTCACGTGGCGCGCCGTCCAACCGAAGAGGCGCTCTTCAAGCCGCCACCCCGCACCAAAGAAAAAGGCCGCGCACCAAGCGCGGCCTTTTCTGTTTCTAGCCGGACGCCAACAGGCGTCGCGTTTGGTCAGGGACGACGCGCCAGCGCCGCTTCGTCGCGCGCCTTGGGCATCAGGTCCTGCTTGCTCGCGCCGAACCACATCAGCAGCGGGCAGGCCACGAAGATCGACGACAGGGTACCGATCACGATGCCGATCATCTGCGACTCGGCCATGCCGCGCAGCGAACCGCCGCCGTACACGTACAGCGCCAACACCGTCAGGAAGGCCACGAACGAGGTGATCACCGTACGCGAGAGCGTCTGGTTGACCGACTTGTTCAACACCTCGTACGGCGGCGCGCGCATGCCGCGGAAGTTTTCGCGCACGCGGTCGAACACCACGATCGTGTCGTTGATCGAATAGCCCATCACCGACAGCACGCCGGCGAGCACCGTCAGGTCGAACTCGTGTCCGCTGATCGCGAACCAGCCGGCCACGACGATGACGTCGTGCAGCGTGGTCACGATCGCCGCGGCGGCGAACTTCCATTCGAAGCGGGCCGAGATGTAGACGCCGAAGCCGAACAACACGAACAACAGCGCGTACAGGCCGTTCTGCGCCAGCTCCTTGCCCACCTGCGGCGAGATCTGCGCGCTGCTGCGCACCTCGGCCTGGTTGTCGGGCGAGGACGCCAGCGTGCGGACTTCCTGCGCGATGCTGGACGAGGTGCCGCCGGCCTGCGAGGCGGCGTGCGGACGATCCTGCAGGCGCACCAGCACGTCGCTGCCGGTGCCGAAGGTCTGCACCACCGCATTGGCGTAGCCGGCCTTTTCCAGGCGCGAGCGGATGCCGTCGACGTCCGCGGGCTTCTGGAAGCGCAATTCCACGCCCACGCCGCCGGTGAAGTCCAGGGCGAAATTGAAGCCCTTGTCGAACATCGCGAAGATGCCGACGAACATGATGAGCGCCGCGATCGTCAGCGACACCCAGCGCATGCGCATGAAGTTGATGTTGCTGTCGTACGGGAAGACGTTGAACGGTTTCATTTGCTTGGCTTCCCGATCAGACCGCGATGGACTTGAGCTTGCGGCGGTGGCCGTAGATCAGCGTGGCGACGCCGCGCGAGACCGACACGGCGGTGTACATGGACGTCAGGATGCCGACGATCAGCGAGACGGCGAAGCCCTTCACCGCGCCGGTGCCGAAGGCGAACAGCGCCACGCCCGCGAGGATGGCCGTGATGTTGGCGTCGGCGATGGTGCCCGCCGCGCGCTCGTAGCCTTCCTTGATCGCACCCAGTGGTGGCATGCCGAGTCGTAGTTCTTCGCGGATGCGTTCGTTGATCAGCACGTTGGCGTCCACCGACATGCCCACCGTCAGCGCGATGCCCGCCAGGCCCGGCAGGGTCAGCGTGGCGCCGAGGATCGACATCACCGCGATCACCATCAGCAGGTTGATGAGCAGCGCCACCGACGTGATGATGCCGAACATGCGGTAGTAGACGAGGAAGAAGGCCAGCGCGAAGCCGAACGAGTACAGCACCGCAGTCATGCCGCGCTCGACGTTCTCCGCGCCCAGGCTCGGGCCCACGGTGCGTTCGTCGACGAATTCCATGGGCGCGGCGAGCGCGCCGGCGCGCAGCAGCAGCGCCAGGTCCGAGGCGTCCTTCGGGCTGTCCAGGCCGGAGGTCTGGAAGTTCTTGCCCAGCGGTTCGCGGATGTTGGCGACCGAGATCACCTCTTCCTTGACCTTGGTGCTGCGCACTTCCTTGCCGTCGACGAGCTTCACTTCCGGGATGCGTTCGATGTAGACGACCGCCAGGCCCTTGCCGACGTTCTCGCTGGAGTAGTCGAACATGCGCTGGCCACCCGGGCCGTTGAGCGTGATCGACACCGCCGGGGAGCCGTCGTCGGGCGAACGCGTAGCTTGCGCGCCGACGAGCTGTTCGCCCGAAACGATGACGCGCTTCTTCAGCAGCACCGGATAGCTCGGGCCACCGTTGCGGCCGCGCGCGGTGAACAGGCGCGCGTCCGGCGGGACGTTGCCTTTCATCGCATCTTCGATGCTGCCTTCGTGCACGCCGCGGAATTCCAGCGTCGCGGTGGCGCCGAGGATGCGCTTGGCTTCGGCGGTGTCCTGCACGCCCGGCAACTGCACGACCACGCGGTCGGTGCCCTGGCGCTGGATGATCGGCTCGGCCACGCCGAGCTCGTTGATGCGGTTGCGCAGCGTGCTGACGTTCTGCTCGATGGCGTCGGTGGCCACCTTGTCCAGTTCCGCCTGCGGGATGCGCACGATGACCTGGTTCGGCAGCGGGCTGTCGAGTTGCTGCAGCGACGGCAATTGCTTGGCGAGCAGCGTGCGGGCCTTCGCCGGATCGGCGTTGGAAGCGAGCGTGGCGATGATGCTGTTGTCGGGGCGGCGTTCGACCGAGGTGTACGCCACGCCGCCTTCGCGCAGCGCCACGCGCACGTCTTCAGCCGTGGCTTCGAAGCGCTTGGCCAGCGCGGCCTGCTGGTCGACCTGCATCAGGAAGTGCACGCCGCCCTGGAGGTCCAGGCCGAGCAGCATCGGATGCGCGCCGATCTTCTGCAGCCACTCCGGCACCGTCGAGGCCAGGTTGAGCGCCACGACATAGTCGCTGCCCATGGCTTCGCGGACCGCGTCGGCCGCCTTGATCTGCACGTTCGGATCGCGCAGGCGAACCAGCAGGTTGCCGTCCTTGGTGAGCTCCACCGTCTTCGGGGTCACGCCGATCTTCTTCAGCGTGCCCTCGATGCGGGACTTGGTGGTCGCATCCACGGTCGAACCGCGGTTGGCGGTGACCTGCACCGAGGGATCCTGCGGATAGATGTTGGGCAGCGCGTACAGCGTGCTCAGCACCAGGACCAGCAGGATGACGACGTATTTCCAGCGCGCGTATTCGAGCATCGGGCGACCCCGCGGCGACCTTCAAGGCCGCCGCAACTTGCGTTTCGTGAAAAAGACTTCGGAAAAACCTAAGGAATCAAGCCGACTTCAGCGTGCCCTTGGGAAGCACGTTGGCGATGGCGCCGCGCTGCACGCGCAGCTGCACGCCGTTGGCCACTTCGACGGTGACGAAGTTGTCGCCCAGCTCGGTGACCGTGCCGGCGATGCCGCCGCTGGTGATCACCTCGTCGCCGCGATTGAGCTTGTCGAGCATCCCGCGGTGTTCCTTCTGGCGCTTCATCTGCGGGCGGATCATCAGGAAGTACATCAGGCCGATGAAGACGACGGGCAGCAAAAGCGTCTGCCACATGCTCCCGCCGGCGGCCGGCGTGGCGGCCTGGGCGTGGGCGGGGGCGATCAATAGGTCGAGCAGGTCCATTGAGCTGGGTCCGGCAATGTGAAAAGGCGGGCGATTATGCCACGTGGGTGGGCTGCACCCCGGGCTGGTCGGCGCGGGCGGCGTGGAAAGACTCCCTGAATGCCGCGAAGGTTCCCCGTTCGATGGCCGAACGCATGTCCGCCATCAGCTTTTCGTAGTACCAGAGGTTGTGGAGGGTCCCGAGCATGGGCGCCAGCATCTCGTTGCAGCGGTCCAGGTGGCGCAGGTAGGCCCGCGTATAGCCGCCCGAGCACGTGGGGCAACCGCAGCCCTCCTCGATCGGCCGGATGTCCTTCTCGTATTTCGCGTTGCGGATGCGCACGGTCCCGGTGCTGGTGAAGTAGTGGCCGTTGCGGGCGTTCCGCGTGGGCATCACGCAGTCGAACATGTCCACGCCGCGCGCCACCGCTTCGACCAGGTCCTCCGGCCGCCCCACGCCCATCAGGTAGCGCGGGCGATCGTCGGGCAGCTGCGGGCAGGTGTGGTCGAGCATCGCGTTGCGTTCGTGCTCGGGTTCGCCGACGGCCAGGCCGCCGATCGCGTAACCGTCGAAACCGATGTCCCGCAAGCCCGCGGCCGATGCGCTGCGCAGGTCGTGGTGCACCCCGCCCTGCACGATGCCGAACAGCGCGGCATCGTTGCCTTCATGCGCCCGCTTCGAGCGCTCGGCCCAGCGCAGGCTCAGTTGCATCGAGGCCTGCGCCACTTCATGCGTCGCCGGGTACGGCGTGCATTCGTCGAAGATCATCACGATGTCCGAATCGAGCACGCGCTGGATGCGCATGCTTTCCTCCGGCCCGAGGAACACGGTCGAGCCGTCGGTCGGCGCGGCGAAGGTCACGCCCTTCTCGGTGATCTTGCGGCGATGCGCGAGCGAGAAGACTTGGAAACCGCCGGAATCGGTGAGGATCGGCCCGTCCCAGCGCGCGAAGCCATGCAGGCCGCCGTGCGCTTCGATCACTTCCAGCCCGGGCCGCAGATACAGATGGAAGGTGTTGCCGAGAATGATTTCGGCGCCCAACGCGCGGACGTCTTCGGGAAACACGCCCTTGACCGAGCCATAGGTGCCCACCGGCATGAATGCAGGCGTTTCCACCGTACCGCGCGGGAAATGCAGGCGGCCGCGGCGTGCGCCGCCGTTCTGGCCGAGGAATTCGAAACACATGCGGCTCATGCGCCGGCCTCGCTCGAGGGCCACAACAGCATCGCGTCGCCGTAGGAGAAGAAGCGGTAGCCCTGCGCGATCGCATGCGCATAGGCCTCGAAGATGCGCGCCTTGCCGGCGAACGCGGACACCAGCATGAGCAAGGTGCTCTCCGGCAGATGGAAGTTGGTGAGCAACGCATCGACACTACGGATGCGATAGCCCGGCAGGATGAAGATCGAGGTTTCGCCGGAAAACGGCTGCAACGCGCCATCGACCAGCGCCGATTCGAGTGCGCGCACCACCGTCGTGCCGACCGCGATCACGCGGCCACCGTTCGCGCGCGTGGCGCGGATCCGTTCGACCAATGGCGCGCCGACGTTGAGCCATTCCGAATGCATGCGATGGTCGGCAAGATCGTCGACGCGCACCGGCTGGAACGTGCCCGCACCGACATGCAGGGTGACGTGGCCGAATCCGATGCCCTTCGCGCGCAACGCCTCCAACAGCGCGTTGTCGAAATGCAGGCCCGCGGTGGGCGCGGCGACGGCGCCGGTTTCCTTCGCGAAGACGGTCTGGTAACGCGCATCGTCGTCGGCATCGGCATCGCGCTGGATGTACGGCGGCAACGGCAAGCGGCCGGCGTGCTGCAACCAATCTTCGAACGGCCCATCGACATGGAAGCGCAGGCGATAGAACTCGCCTTCGCGGCCCAGGACTTCGGCTTCGCCGCCGGCATCGAGCGCGATGCGCGAACCGGCCTTCGGCGATTTGCTGGCGCCGACCTGGGCGCGGGCCTCCTCGGCCGGCAGCAGCCGTTCGATGAGGATTTCCACGCGCCCGCCGCTGGCCTTCTGGCCGAACAGGCGCGCGGGAATCACGCGGGTGTCGTTGAAGACCAGCAGGTCGCCGGCGCGCAGCAGGTCCGGCAGGTCCCGAACGCCGCGGTCCTGCAGCGGTGCGGGCGCGGGCGCGACGACCAGCAGGCGGCTGGCGGAGCGTTCGGGCAGCGGTGCCTGGGCGATCAGCGCCTGCGGCAGGTCGTAATGGAAGTCGGAGCGCTTCAAGGCGGGTGGCCACGGGGCCGTCGAACAAGGCCGCCTAGTGTAGCGGCCGGCGGGGGTTATATCGGGGTCGGGGCGGTGGTAGACTCGCGCAAGCTTTTGAAATCCCTCGGAAACACGCACTGCGCGGCCCCCGCCGCGTTTTTGTTTTGGAGGGTTCCCACCGTCAAGATTTTCCCGAGGTTCGTGCCATGAACGCCAACGCTTTGCTCGCTCCCCTCGCCCCCCTGCGCGCCCACGGCGGCAAGCGTCGGACGCAAGGTCTCGACGACGCCACGCTGCTGCGCCTGTCCGCGAACCACCCCGAACTCGCGCAGGCCATCGCCGCCGCCGCCGCCGAATACGCGCGCGTGCGCGCCGAGTTCGCCGACCTGCTGGACCTGGACGAAGACGCGCAGATCCGCGCCGTGCAGGGCGGCTACGTCAATTTCTATTCGATGGATGCGGTGAACCCCTACGTCGCCCTCGCCGCGCGCGGCCCGTGGGTGGTCACGCTCAAGGGCGCGGTCCTCCACGATTCGGGCGGCTACGGCATGCTCGGCCTGGGCCACACGCCGGACGCTGTGATCGAAGCGATGGCCCGCCCGCAGGCGATGGCCAACATCATGACGCCGAATCTTTCGCAGCTGCGCTTCGACCGCGCGATGCGCAAGGAAATCGGCCACACGCGCGGCGGCAGCCCGTATACCAAGTTCCTGTGCCTGAACTCCGGTTCGGAAAGCGTTTCGCTCGCCGCGCGCATCGCGGACGTCAACACCAAGCTGATGACCGATCCGGGCGCGAAGTACGCCGGCCGCGCCATCAAGCGCATCGTGGTCAAGGGCAGCTTCCACGGCCGCACCGAGCGCCCGGCGCTGTATTCGGATTCCTCGCGCAAGACCTACCTGCAGCACCTGGCGAGCTTCCGCGGCGAAGACACGCTGCTGACCGTCGAGCCCTACGACATCGACCAGCTCAAGCAGATCTTCGCCGACGCCGATGCCAACAACTGGTTCATCGAGGCGATGTTCCTGGAGCCGGTGATGGGCGAAGGCGACCCGGGCCGCAGCGTGCCGCCGGCGTTCTACGCCGCCGCGCGCGAGCTCACCAAGTCGCACGGTTCGATGTTCCTGGTCGACTCCATCCAGGCCGGCCTGCGCGCGAACGGCGTGCTGTCGATCGTCGACTACCCGGGCTTCGAAGGCCTGGAAGCGCCGGACATGGAAACCTATTCCAAGGCGCTCAACGCCGCGCAGTACCCGCTGTCGGTGCTCGCCGTGACCGAGCGCGCCGAGAAGCTGTATCGCGCCGGCACCTACGGCAACACGATGACCACCAACCCGCGCGCGCTCGACGTGGCGGTCGCCGTGCTCGAACAGTTCACGCCGGCGATCCGCACCAACATCCGCGAACGCGGCAAGGAAGCCATCGCCAAGCTCGAAGCGCTGAAGGCGGAACTCGGCGGCCTGATCACCAAGGTCCAGGGCACCGGCCTGCTGTTCTCGTGCGAACTGGCCCCGCAGTTCAAGGGCTACGGCGTGGGCTCGACCGAAGAATGGCTGCGCGAACACGGCATGGGCGTGATCCATGGCGGCGCGAACTCGCTGCGCTTCACCCCGCACTTCATGGTCGACAGCGAAGAGATCGACCTGCTGGTGTCGATGGTCAAGCGCGCGTTGGTGGAAGGTCCGCGACAGGCGCAGGCTGCGGCGGCCTGATTACGTCGAAGATTCCGATCTTCAGCATTGCAAACGCCCCGCCTACGCGGGGCGTTTTGCTTTGCGGAGTCACTGACCGCCTCTGATCCAATGCATCGGTTCGCAATGGAGCAGATCGGATGCAACTTCGAAAGGGACCGGCGTGTTGGTTGTTGATTGCATGCATCGCGATCGGGCCTGTGCATGCCCGCTTCGTCAGTGTGGATCCCGTCCAGGCCAGCGCATCGACGGGCGAGGACTTCAACCGCTACCACTACGCCAACGACAACCCGTATCGATTCGCCGATCCGGATGGGCGGCAAGCGAAGGAGATGATCAAGGGCGGGGTCAATCTGATCCGCGCGTTGATCAAGGGGCCGCCGAAGCAGGCTGCGCCCACGCCAGCAGTTCCAAAACCGTCGCCCGGCAAGGCCGAGGCGAAGGCCCAATCCGGTAACGAGGTCGCTGCCCCCTCGCAGCCGGCTCCGACGCTGGTCCAAACGAATCCGAGGAACTTGATCCCGACCGAGCCGAGGGCCACCTTGAACGGCAGTCAGGTAAACCGCATGGCCAATGACATGAAACAAGGCGGCTACGACGACAGATACCCCGTCGATGCGGCGCGTAATGCGCAAGGACGGCTGGAAATCCAGGATGGTCACCACCGTACGGACGCGGCCAAGCGCGCAGGCCTGGACAAGATTCCGGTGCGTGTTTGGGGACCGTCGGAATGAGGGGCCGTTATCGCGCGCTCTTCCTGATCCCCGCTGGCAGTTCCCGACGACTGACGGCCGAGGGGTGGTGGGAATTCGAATCCAGCGAGCGTATTCCGCAAGCGTTCGTCGACGCCCTTGTCGAAGCGTTCGATGCGACGTTCAAGGAAGAGTTCCTGGGAACCCGCGTCCATTCCGCTGAACGCTTGGAAATCAGCGCGGCTTACGACGCGACCGGGGAGATAGAGGTCGTGCAAATCAAGGATTACGGGGACCCCCGTCCCATCGCGCCGCAGATCCTCCAGATCATCGACGAACAGCAAGCGCGCGTGACGCTGTTCGACCCGCTCAGCGCATCGTGACCCACAGCGCGGCAACCGCCGCGCTGCCCAGCACCACCATCGTCAGCACCATGCCGAGGAATCGGCCCATCGACGTGCCCGCGTGGCGGCCCAGGCCCCACGCGTGCAGCACGCGGCCGAGCAACAACAGCGCGCCGCCGGTGAAGATCCACTGGCGGCCGATGCCCGCGATTTCGAGCAGCGCGAGCAGCAACAAGGCCAGCGGCACGTATTCGGTGAAGTTGCCATGCACGCGGACCCAGCGCCGCAATTCGTCGCTCTGTCCGGCACCGATGCCGACCTGCGCCTTCCCGCGCCAACGCGACACCTGCGCCGTGAGCCCCATCAACATCAGCGCATGCAGCGCGGCGAACAACAGCGTCGTCGTCGGCAGCGGCATCGTCGCCACGGTCGGCGCCAGTTGCGGCAAGGGCGGATCGTTGCGTGCATCGAGCGGATCGCCGGCGATCGGGAACCATGTGCCGCGTTCGAGCGACACGCGTCCCCGCAGCGGCGGCAAGGTCAATTCGCGCCAACCGATGCGCAGGTCGCCGATCTGCGGATCCAGTGGATTTTCCGCGCTGCCCAACCCATCGCCTTCGGGTTGGAACGTGGCGGCGAGATTCCCGGGCAACGCCGAAAAATTCGGACGGAACGAACGCCACTGACCGTATTGTTCGATGACGCTGCGATCGACCGGTTTGTCGTCGAGCGTCACGCGCTGCGCGGTCCAGCGGCGCCCGCGCATGGGAAAGTCCGGGTTCTCGTGGCCGGGCGCGTAACCGCTCGAATCGATCGGCGTTTCGCTCCAGACGCGTTCGTAGCCGCCGTCCTTCGCGCGCCACTGGTACATCTCCACGCGCCGCTCCAGGCCGAAGTGCCGCGCGCTGACGCCGAACTCACGGTCGCGCACCACTTCATCGGAAACCGGATCGCCTTCCTGCGCGTGCACCCAACCCGCCGCCAGCAACATCAGCAGCGCCAGGATCCCCCGCAGTGCGGGACTCATGCGGCCAGTGCCCGCGCGTGCAGTTCGGCCACTTCGTGCGTGGTGCCGAAGCGGCCCGTGGCGTCGCGCACGACCTGCGCGAGCGCGCACTCCGGATCGTGGGTGAAGAACAGATGCACGTTGCGCGCGAGCTTGTCTTCCAGGAATTCGCGCTTTTCGTCGATCAGCAGTTCGGCGTTGCGGTCGTAACCCATCGTGATCGGTACATGCACCCACGGGCGTCCGGGGATGAGGTCGGCGCAGAACACGACGCCGCCGTGCGCTTCCCCGTTGCTCGCATCCGGCCCGATGATTTCCGACAGCATCAAACCGGGCGTGTGGCCGTCGCTGTAGTGGAAGCGCACGCTCTTGCCGAGCGCCGGCGTATGCGCGCCCGTGACCAGTTCCAGGCGCCCGCTGTTTTCCAGCAGCGCCTGCAACTCGGGAATGAAGGACGCGCGGTCGCGCGCGTGCGGATGGTTCGCGCGCTCCCAACATTCCTTGCTGACGACGTAGGTCGCATTGGGGAACAACAATTCCGGCGCCCGGCCTTCGGCCCAGGGCGCGAGCAGGCCGCCGGCGTGGTCGAAATGCAGGTGCGACAGCACGACGACATCGACGTCCTCGTGTTCGAAGCCCGCCGCATGCAGGGATTCGAGCAACACGTGGCGGTCTTCGACGACGCCGTAGCGCTCGCGCATCTTCGGATCGAAGAACGCACCGATGCCGGTTTCGAACAGGACCGTCTTGCCGTTGAGCGGGCTGGCGAGCAGCGCGCGGCAGGCCAATGCGATGCGATTGGCTTCGTCGGGCGCCGACCAGCGGGACCACAACGCGCGCGGCGCATTGCCGAACATCGCGCCGCCATCGAGCTTCTGCGAGTTGCCGAGGATCGACCAGAGCTTCATGCGGCCGATTGTAAGCGCAGCCGTGGTTAACGGACCGCTAGCGCACCGGATCGGCGGACAAGTGGAAGACGAACGTGCCGTCCTGCGGTTGTGTTGCGGCCACTTTGATCGCGCCGATCGCGCCGCCGGCCGACAGGCGGCCCTCGCCTGTCGCATCCGGCGCCCGGCCCAGGCCGAACAGGCGCCCGCGCCAGCCCTTGATAACGATGCGCGCGCCCGGGCGGCCTTCCAGCCGCAGCACGCCCGAGGCGTCCTTCGGCACGGCGACGTTGCGGCCGCCGGTGTCGTCCAGGTCGTCCTGCTGGAAGGCGAACAACGCGTCGTCGTCCGCTTCCACGGTGAAGCGCCAATCGGTGGTGCCCGGCGAGCCATCGTGTTCGACGGCGATGCGGTCGACGGTGACAGTGTAGCGATCGACGGGCTTGGGTGTTTCGCGCGCCGGGGTTGCTTGCGCTTCAACGCGCGGCGTCGCGGAAGCGACGGCGGCCGCGGGCGCTTGCGGCGGATTGCGATCGCCGCGCACATTGACGTACACCGCGGTCAGCGACGCGATCAGCGCCGCCGCGCCCGTAAGGATCGCGGGCACGTGCTGGATCGCGGGCTTCTTCGGCGGTTGCTCGCTCATTTGCCCTTCGTGCCGCTCAACTGGACGTCGGCCTTGCCGACCGGATTGCGCGGGTCGCTTCCGCCCGACAGCGTATTCGTGCGGCGATCCCACTGAACCGTCTGCAGGTTGCCCCAGGTCGGTTCGGCGGCGTTGACGGTGTGGCCCATCGCTTCGAGCGCCTTCACCGCTTCGGCCGACAACGCGCCCTTCTCCGCCGAGATCACGTCCGGCATCCACTGATGGTGGAAGCGCGGGAGCGCGGCGACGGCCTGCGGTGTCAGGCCCGCGTCGTAACCGAGGATGCCGAGCAGCACCTCGGTGATGATGCGGCTGCCGCCGGGCGCGCCGATGGCGATGGCCTTCTCGCCGTTGTCCAGGAAAGTCGGCGTCATCGAGCTGAGCATGCGCTTGCCGGCCTTCGGCGCATTGGCTGCGAAGCCCATCACGCCGAACGCGTTCGGCGTGCCCGGGCGCAGCGCGAAATCGTCCATTTCGTCGTTGAGCAGCACGCCCGTGCCCGGCGCGATCATGCCCGAGCCATACAACAGGTTGACCGTCTGCGTCGTGCTCACGCGATTGCCTTCGGCGTCGATGATCGCGAAGTGCGTGGTCTCGTCGTCTTCCAGCGGCGCCGGCTGCCCGGAGATCAGCGCGCTCGGCGTCGCCTTCTCCGGATGGATCGAGGCGCGCAGGCCCGCGGCATAGTTGCGATCCATCAGGCGCGCCATCGGCACGGTGACGAAATCGGGATCGCCCAGGTAGATCGTGCGATCGCGGAACGCGCGGCGCATCGCCTCGACGGTGACATGCACGCGATGCGCCTCATCGAGCTTGGCAAGATCCCAGCCTTCGAGGATCTGCAGCATCTGCGCAAGCGCGACGCCACCGGAGGACGGCGGCGGCGCGGTGACGACGTCCCAACCGCGATACTTGAAGCGCAGCGGCTCGCGCTCGCGCACGTGGTAGCTCGCCAGTTCGGCGGCGGTCCACTTCCCGCCTTCTTCGGCGACGCCCTTCAACAACTTTTCGGCGACTTCGCCCTTGTAGAAACCGTCGCGGCCTTTTTCGGCGAGCAATTCGAGGGTGTGCGCCAGATCGGGCTGCTTGAGGATTTCGCCGGCCTTGGGCGGCGAGCCATCGGCGAGGAACACCGCGCGCGTACCGGCGTAACGCTCCATCACTTCGCGGCGGCTGCCGTAACCGCGTTCCAGGCGCGGATACACCTCGAAGCCTTCGCGCGCCAGGCGGATCGCCGGCGCGAGCGTCGTGCGCAGCGGAAGGCGGCCGTACTTCGACGCGATATGCACCAGCGCCGCGGGCAACCCCGGGATGCCGGCCGACCACGGGCCGTTCTCGGCGCGGTCGACGTCGAGCTCGCCCTGCTTGTCGAGGTAGGCTTCGGGCGTCGCCGATTCGGGCGCGGTTTCGCGCGCATCGACGAACACATCGCGATTGGTCTTCGCATCGTGCAGAAGGAAGAACCCGCCGCCGCCGATGCCGGAGGAAATCGGTTCGACCACCGAGAGCACGGCGGACGTGGCGACCGCGGCGTCGAAGGCATTGCCGCCCTTGCGGATCGCTTCGAGACCGGCGTCGGTGGCCAGCGCCTGCGCACTCGCGACGACGGCGCCCGGCGGATGTTGCGGGCGCGCGGCGCCTGCCTCGGCGGCCGCGGCGGTGAAGGTCGCGCACAACAACAACGTCGCGCAGAAAGTGAAGGCGTGCCGGATGACCGGGCGCAACGCTGGTGTCATGCAGGAGGCTCCGTGGTGCCGTCTTCCTGCTGCAGGCGCAGGAGTTTGGCGAGCAGTTGCTCGTTGGATTCGGGATGCGCGGCATCGGGATCGATGCATTCCACCGGACAGACGACCACGCATTGCGGTTCGTCGTAGTGGCCGACGCATTCGGTGCAGCGCGCCGGATCGATCACGTAGATCGTTTCGCCCTGGGAGATCGCCTTGTTGGGGCAGACCGGCTCGCAGACGTCGCAGTTGACGCAGAGCTCGTTGATCTTGAGGGACATGGGGTGGGGACCGGAGCGCGTGGCCGACGTTCGGCCACGCGCCGGAAAGACCTTATTTCGCTTCGACGAACACGTACTTGGCGCCCGACTTGGCCACCACCGGCTCGACGCGGCTGTTGTCCGCGGACTGGCCGATGAAGAGCACCTTGACGCCCTTCATCGAATCGGCGGGCACGTCGGTGAACGCCGCGATGACCAGGTCGCCCATCTTCGCCGAGGCCGGCGAAACGAAGGCGAGCATGTTGCCTTCCAGGATGCCGCGGGTCAGATCGCTCTTCACCTTGTCCATCTGCGCGTCGTACTGCGCCTGGAAGTCGGGGTCGGTTTCCTGCGGCAGGAAGTACACGAAGGGCGCGCTGGTGACGCCGTCCATGTTCTTCTTGACCACGTCGCTGGCGTAGGCCTGCCAGGCGTTCGGGTCGCCGTTGGTGGGCACGGCCACCGCGGCGGCCACGGCCTTCGGGGCTTCTTCCTTCTTGCACGCCGCCAGGGCGACGACAGCGAGCAGCGCGAGCAGCGCGGTGCGGGACATCGTGAGCAGCTTGTGTTGCATGGTGAAACCCCCCGGAACTAAACAATCGATCAGACGGAAGTGCGCTGCCATTCGGCTTGCAGCGCGGCGGCGACCGCCGCCGGCACGAACCCCGAGACATCGCCGCCGAGGCGGGAGATCTCGCGTACCAGCGACGAAGAAATGAAACCGTATTGCTCGGCGGGCGTGAGGAAGAGCGTTTCGACACCCGGGATCAGGTGCCGGTTCATGCTCGCCAACTGGAACTCGTATTCGAAATCCGACACCGCGCGCAGGCCGCGCAGCAGCACGCCGGCGCCCAGCTCGGTGACGAAGTGCGCGAGCAGGCCGGAAAAGCCGCGCACTTCCACGTTCGGGTGGCGCGACAGCGCCTGCCTGGCCAAATCCACGCGCAGCTCCAGCGGCAAGGCCGGACCCTTGCCCGGGCTCTGCGCGACGCCGACGATCAGGCGCTCGAACAGCGGCGCTGCGCGGTCGACGAGGTCCACGTGCCCGTTCGTGATCGGATCGAACGTGCCGGGATAAACCGCGATGCGGGAGGCCACGGGCATTGCGTGCGCGGTTTCGGCTCAGGAGTCGCCGGCGAGTGTAACCCGCCGGTAGAGCGCATAGCGCACCTCGCGCGTCCGGCCCTCGCGGTGCAGGCGCCAGCCCTCCGGCGGCGGCGCGTCGTCGGCCGCGGGGGCCTCCACGTACAACCAGCCGCCGGCGCGCAGGCGCGGGACCAGCACCGGCAGCACGCCGCCCCACAGGTTCGCGTCGAAGGGCGGGTCCACGAAGGCCAGGTCGAAACTGACTTCGGGCTGCGCATGCAGCCAGGCCATCGCGTCGGCCTGCACGATCTGCGCGGCATCGCCGCCCTGCAAACGCGCGGCCGCCTCGCGCAGGCAGGCCACCGCCTCGCGATCGTGTTCGACCAGGACCGCGCTCGCCGCACCGCGCGAGAGCGCTTCGAACCCGAGCGCGCCGGTGCCGGCGAACAAATCGAGCACGTGCGCGCCGGGCAGGATCGGCATCAACCAGTTGAACAGCGTTTCGCGCACGCGATCCGAACTCGGGCGCAGGCCCGGGCGATCGGGCACGCGCAGCTTCGTGCCGCGCCAACGGCCGCCGATGATGCGGACCTGGCCGGCGGAAGGGTCGCGACGCGTCATCGGGGCGTTCCGGGGGTGGGTGCTACCATGCCGGCCATTGTCCAACATCGAATGCCGCGGCCGCATGCGCTGGTTCCGACGCAAGAAATCCGACGACGGCGCGCCGCCTTCGACCGACCTTCCGACCGACGCACCGCGCCCCGACGCGCCGTCCGAGGTCGCGCCGGCGGGCGGCGAACCCGACGTTGCGCCCGTCGAAATCGACCGCAACTTCGAACCGGTCGTCGAGCCGCCCTTCGTCGAGCGCGCCCCGCCCGCCCCCGCCGGCAAGCCCGGCTGGCGCGAACGCCTGCGCGGCAGCGGGTTCGCGAAAAGCCTCGGCGGCCTGTTCTCGCGCAATCCCAAGCTCGACGACGACCTGCTCGACGAGATCGAAACCGCGTTGCTCACCGCCGACGTCGGCGTGGCCGCGACGACGCAACTGCTCGAAGGCTTGCGCCAGCGCATGAAGCGCCGCGAATTCGCCGATGCCCGCGCATTACTGCATTCGCTGCGCATGGAGTTGATCGCGATGCTCGCGCCCGTCGCGCAGCCGCTGGTGATCGATCCGCGCGCCAAGCCCTTCGTGCTGCTCACCGTCGGCGTCAACGGCGTGGGCAAGACCACGACGATCGGCAAGCTCGCGCGTCGCTTCAAGGACGAAGGCCGCAGCCTGATGCTCGCCGCGGGCGACACTTTCCGCGCCGCCGCCGTCGCGCAACTGCAGGCCTGGGGCGATCGCAACGACGTGCCCGTCGTCTCGCAGGGACAGAATGCGGACGCGGCCTCGGTCGCGTTCGATGCCTTGAATGCGGCCAAGGCGCGCGGTGTCGATGTCCTCATCGCCGATACCGCCGGCCGCCTGCACACGCAGCAAGGCCTGATGGCCGAATTGGGCAAGATCCGCCGCGTGATCGCGAAGGTCGATGCGGCCGCGCCGCATGAAGTGCTGATGGTGATCGACGGTACGACGGGGCAGAACGCACTCTCGCAACTGCGCCAATTCAACCAGGCGGTGACCGTCACCGGCCTGGTCGTGACCAAGCTCGATGGCACCGCGAAGGGCGGCGTGGTGTTCGCGCTCGCGCGCGAGTTCGGCATTCCGATCCGCTACGCGGGCATCGGCGAACGTCCGGAGGATCTGCGCGTGTTCGATGCCGAAGCCTTCGTCGACGCCCTGCTCCCGGAATCGCTCGGCACCTGATGACGCGCGCGCGCCGCTGGCTGCTGGCCTGCGCGGCGGTGGCGCTGCTGCTCGCGCTCGTCGCGTGGTGGGCCTCGCGGCCGCAACGCGTGGCGTCCTTCGTGGTTTCGCAATTGAGTTCGACCCTGGGGCTCGAAATCACTGCGAGCGGCGCTTCGGAATACTGGTTGGCCGGTGGTCCGCGCCTGGTGTTGCGTGACGTCGTGGCGCGCGCGCCCGGCGCGCCGCGTCCCTTGTTGCGCGCCGCGCGCATCGATGTGTCCGTGCCGTGGTCGACCGTGCGCTCGCGTGGCGCGGACCTCGCGATCAAACGCGTCGAACTCGACGCACCCGTGCTCGATCTGCCCATGCTGCAGGCGTGGCTCGCCTCGCGCCCGCCGAGCGAACAGAAGACGCCGACCTTGTCCGATGGCCTGCGCATTCGCGATGGACGCGTGCTGGGCGCGGGCTGGTCGGTCGACGCGATCGCGCTCGACGTGCCGCGCGTGATGCCGGACACGCCGGTCGATGCCGATGTGTCGGGCCGATATGTCGCCGCACAGACGCGCGTGCCCTTCGCGCTCGCGATCTCGATGCGCAAACCCGCGAACGACGCCGGCCTCGGTGCGCACGGCACGATCACGCTGGAGCAACCCGGCCGCCGCATGCCCGCGACCTTGCGCGTGTCGGGCCCGCTGCACGTGGACGACCACGGCGTTCGCATCGCACCACTGCGTGCGTCGATCGTCGCGCGCTACACGCAGAAGGACCTCGACCTGCCGTTTGCATTCGCACTCAACGGTCCGCTGCGCGTCGAAGGCGGCGCGGTTTCGCTATCGCCGGCGGGGATCGCGTTGCGTGGCAAGGGCGTCGTTCCGAATCTCGACGGACGCGTGGCCTTTGCGTACACCGACAAGGCGATGTTGCACTTGGCCGGCAAGTTGGCGACGTGGCCGGAGGCATGGCCCGCATTGCCGCCGCCGATCGGACAATCGAATGCACCCTTGCCCGTCGTGCTCGATTACGCGGGGCCCTTCGATTTCTCGTCGGTCGCACGCCTGCAACTGGCGCGCGACGAGACGCGGTTCGATGCACGCTTTGCGTTGCCCGCGGTCCTTGCGTGGATCGATGCAGATCCGGGTTCGCCCTTGCCGCCCTTGAGCGGCCGCCTCACCACACCGACGCTGGATATCGGCGGCGCGCTCCTGGAAGGCGTCGACGTGCGCATGCACGATCCCGCGCTCGATACCGTGGCGCCATGACCCAGGCCGCATCGTTCGCCGACCGACTGCTTGCGTGGTTCGATGTCTCCGGTCGACACGACCTGCCCTGGCAGCATCCGCGCACGCCGTATCGGGTGTGGTTGTCGGAAGTGATGCTGCAGCAGACGCAGGTGCGCGTCGTGATCCCGTACTTCGAACGTTTCGTCGCTGCGTTACCCGATGTGCGCGCACTGGCGGCCGCGCCGCTCGACGACGTCATCGCCTTGTGGGCAGGCCTGGGCTACTACGCACGCGCGCGCAACCTGCATGCCGCGGCACAAGCCTGCGTCGATCGACACGACGGCGAACTGCCGCGCGATCTCGACGCACTGATCGCCCTGCCCGGCATCGGCCGCAGCACCGCCGGCGCGATCCTGTCGCAAGCGTGGGGCGATCGCTTTCCGATCCTCGATGGCAACGTCAAGCGCGTGCTGACGCGCGTGCACGGCATCGAAGGCTATCCCGGCCTGCCCGCGGTCGAAAAACAATTGTGGGCGATCGCGCAGGCGCAATTGCCCGATGCGCGCATGGCCGACTACACCCAGGCGCAAATGGATCTCGGCGCCACGCTCTGCACGCGCGCCGATCCGGCATGCGTGCTGTGCCCGATGCAAGGCACATGCGTCGCCCTGCGCGAAGGCCGAACGGCCGAGCTGCCCACGCCGAAGCCCGGCAAACCGCTGCCCGAACGCAGCGCGCTGATGTTGTGGATCGAAGACGCGCAAGGCCGCGTCCTGTTGCAGCGACGCCCCGCCACCGGCATCTGGGGCTCGCTGTGGTCCTTCCCCGAACATGCCGATCGCGACGCCGCGCGCGCCTGGTTCGCCGACCACATCGCCGCCGAGTTCGAAACCTCCGAAGCGCTGGCGCCCGTCGCGCACGGCTTCACGCATTACCGCCTGCACATCCAGCCGCTGCGGTGGCGGGGCACGCAGCCCCTGCCCGCGGCGAGCGATAATGGCGACCTGCGCTGGATCCCGCGCGCATCGCTGGGCACGCTCGGCCTGCCCGCGCCGGTCCGCAAACTACTGGAAGCCTGAAATGCCACGCACCGTGTTCTGCGTCGTCGACCAGATCGAAACGGACGGCCTCGATTTCATTCCCTGGCCCGGCCCGGTGGGCAAGCGCGTGTTCGAACACGTGGGCAAGCCGGCCTGGCAACGCTGGCTCGCGCACCAGACCATGCTGATCAACGAAAACCGCCTGTCCCCGCTGGACCCCAAGCATCGCGCGATGCTCGAGGTCGAAATGCAGAAGTTCCTCTTCGGCGAGGGCGCGGAGAAGCCCGTGGGCTACGTCGCGCCCGACGCCTGATCCGTCAGATCGCCATCGCCTTGCGCTGCGCGCGCACGCCGTCGATGTTCAAGGGGCGAATTTCCTCGATGCGGCAATGCATGGACGAGCCGCTGAAGGCCACGCGATCGAACTTCGCCTGCACCCACGCCCCGGTCTGCGTGGAGATGAGCATCGCCCCGGCGCCGTTGTCGTAATCCAGGCACGGGCCGCTCAGGGTCATGAGGTAGATTTCCTTCGGGCGCATGGTCACGACGATGTGGTTGCCGTCGACTTCCTCCCAACCCTGCGGCGAGAAGTAATTGATCTTCGCCACCGGCGCGCCGGCGTTGGCTTGGTAGAGCGACAGACGTTCGGCGCGCGTCATGCCCGACGAACACGCGGCGAGCGCCAAGGTCGCGGAGACCGCCGCGATCGCGGAAAGCACCTGGCCTTTCATCTTCGAACCTCCGGTATCGCGGCCCCACCGCAGGACCGCCCGATCCATCTTGCTCCCGACGAACGCATGCGGTTCAACCCCGCCCGCACGCTATTCAGCGCCCATCCGGCTTGCCCTGCCCCCGCCCTTTCCGTAACATGCGCGGCTCGCTGGCCGGGTAGCTCAGTTGGTAGAGCAGGGGATTGAAAATCCCCGTGTCGGGGGTTCGATTCCCTCCCCGGCCACCAGCGATTTCAAAGGGTTGCGCGCAAGCGCAACCCTTTTTCTTTGTGCGGATCACTGGCGGTGCCCGTTGGGTGCCCCTTCGCAAAAGGCTGGGCCCGCCCCCGACGTCCACACCGAAGTCATACACGCTCGCGCGCGCCCGCGATGCGGTGGGATATTCCGGAAAAGTTATTGGTCTTGCGCCCAAGTTCTCCTCCCGATCCGGGAACGGAGGACGTCATGAACCAGCAATGCAAAGGGCCTGCCTGGAATAGCGGCAAGCTCGTCGGGCAGAAGTCCCCGCTCAAGCTCAAGGAGATCTGGGCGATTCGGTTCCGACTTCAGCTGGCCGGAGACTTGCGCAAGCTCGCCCTTTTCGACCTGGCGATCGACAGCAAGCTCAGGGCCTGTGACCTGGTCGGCCTCCATGTGCGCGACGTGACCCACGGGTCTCAGATTGCGCCCCGAGCCCGAGTGATCCAGCGCAAGACCAAGCGCCCCGTCCAATTCGAAATCAGTCCTGCGACTCGGGACGCTCTTGCCGCGTGGATCGCATCGCGCCGCCTTCCGCCGGATGCCTATCTATTCCCAAGTCGCCAACACGAGGGCGCTCACCTTTCGACGCGGCAGTACGCTCGCATCGTCAAAGGCTGGGTAGGAAGCATCGGACTGGGTGAGCCGAGCTATGGGACCCACTCGATGCGGCGCACGAAGGCATCCCTGATCTATCAACGCACCAAGAACCTGCGCGCCGTCCAGTTATTGCTTGGTCACTCCAAGATCGAGAGCACAGTCCGCTATCTGGGCGTTGAGGTGGATGACGCCCTGAGCATGGCCGAACAGACGGAGGTCTGACCAGGCGGAAAGCGCTGCGTTAGATGTCCGCTTTCGGCCAAAAGCGGGCATTCGCCGACGCGAGTCTACGTAAGCGCTTTAGGCCCCGAGCAGCCACGAAATTGCGTCGTCTCGCCGCTGGAAAGCTCGCACCTTAATTTGCCGAATAATTCCCGCTGTTTCGGCAGGATGGGCATGGATGTGCGCTATGCCAACTAAGGCCACGCAACAATTCTCAAGCAGTGGATGGGTGATGGCTTTTGCAATGAAGTCCAGACGCGCCCCGTCATCGTCACCGACAACGTTGGCACCGAGAAAATTGACAAGGACCCTTTTAGTGCCGGGTCGCCCCGTGTCGATGTTCAAGGACTCCAACGCATGCGCCCGATCAACGTACGAAGTCGTGCCGAAGTATTCGACCTCGATAATTCCTTCCCGGATGAGGCTGACCCGGTGCGTCACTGTGGCGGCGATTCTGGGCGCATATCAACTTGACCCTAGCTGCCACTTTCGTGGTCACCGGGTGAATATCCGAACTCGATGACACAAGGTGCTTTCTGCGTTGTGCGGCGGCTTCACAGCAGCGCGAATGCGAGTGCCGCCAACCCTGTCGGTAGCAACGCACCGGCAAGCAATCCGGTGGCACTGATCGTTTCGTCGGAAAACCCCTTCTTCAGGAGCGATGCTCCGGCGGGATTGGGCGCGTTCGCGATGACGGTCAGGCCGCCACCGGCGACCGCACCCGCAACCAACCAATACCGCGCGTCGCCCACGATTCCGGAGATCGAGCCCAAGTACGTCAGGGCCGCGTTGTCAGTGATCGCGGTGAGTCCGATCGCCCCCAGGAAGAGCGATATGTCGTCCAGCGCGGCCATTGTCGGCTGCAGCCACCAGCGTTGGAGGCCTCCCAGAACGACCAGGCCGGCAAGGAAAAAACCGACCAGCAGGGCTTCCCGGAGGATGAGGGGATTCTGGTAGCGGTCGTACGCCTGCGCGAAGCCCAAGAACAGCAACAGCAGCCCGATGAAGACAACGGCGTGGTGCGCGCTCAAAACGATGCCTGCGAGCAGGCACAAGTGCACGAGCATGACGGACACAGGGAGAGTCTCGTCGTCGCGCCTCGTTTGGTCCGGGAGGTGCTTGCGCAGTGCCAGGGTCGCGAGCGTCGCGTTGACGATCACGGCCAGCGCGGCCTTCCAACCGAAGTTCGTCAGCATGAATCCGGTGTCCCAGTCCCATGTCTTGGCAACCATGAGGATCGGTGGGGCCGCGTAGGCGCTCAGAGTGCCGCCGATCGAGACGTTGACGAACAGGGCGCCGAGCGCGAGGTACTTCGGCATCTCGGGCACGTCGCTGCGAAATGCGACGGGGCCCAGCATCAATGCAGCAATCGTCATCGCCGCCGGTTCGGTGATCAAAGAGCCCAGCAAAGGCACGGCGGCAAGTGCCAGCCAGGTCGTGGACACGCCGGACTGCAACGGCAGCCGATCGGCGATCGCATGCACGATCGATCTCACGACGTAGAGAATGGGTTTGGAACCCGCCACCACCATGATCGCGAACACGAACAGCGGTTCGGTGTAATTGCGCGACTCAACGTAGCTTGTCGCTTCGGTTGGCCCCACCGATGCGGCCATGATGGTGATGAGGACGATCGCCCAGAAACCAAAGACGACTTCCACTTCGCCGAGAAGATGGAAGACCCCTGCATGGTTGGGGACCCGATGCGCGAGGCGCTCAAAGCGCTTCGCCGCGAACGTGTGAAGGACGGCGAGTCCGAATATTGCGGCTGCCGCGAGTTCGATCGGCGTTGGCTGCATAGGTCAATGGTTGCGCATCAGCGCCCGTCGAATTCGGGCAGGCCATGCTTCCGGACGCGCTCTTCCACGCGGGCGCGAAGGCGCCAGCGTGCAGCATCGCTGAGCATCCGCCCTGCCCAGCGAAATACATTGAAGTCGCGCACCGTATGCCGAAGGCTGATCATGCGTTCGCGTTGTTCTGCGGACGACATCCTCGCGGCACGATAAATCGCATCGGCAGTTTCCTCGACATGGTAGGGATTGACGATCAACGCCTCGTGCATCTCGCGCGCAGCACCGGCGAAACGGCTCAGCACCAGAACGCCCTGCTCGTCATCCCGGGAGGCAACGAACTCTTTGCAGACCAGATTCATCCCATCGTGGAGGCTGGTGACAACGCAGATGTCCGCCGCACGGTAGAGCTCGATCAACTGCCCATGGTCGTGATGTTCGGCAAGCAACACGACCGGCTGATAACGCCCGGAACCGAAGCGCGCGTTGATCCTGGAGGCAATACGCTCGACCTGCTGCTGGAAGGCGCGGTATTCGTCGAGAGAGGATCGCGTCGGAGAGGCCACCTGCACGAACACGAACCTGCCATGGAGGTTCGGGTGCTTCTCCAGCATGCGCTCGACCGCGTTCAGGCGCTCCACGATGCCCTTGGTGTAGTCGAATCGATCCACGCCCAGCCCGATGATGGCGTGCTCGGGCAGCCCGAGGCGCCCGATGACGGCATGCCGGCAATCGGCGGGCGATGCCCATTCTCCTTCGGTGGGGTGCGGCCATTCGATCGAAATCGGATAGCTTTCGACGAAGGTCTCCCGCTCGGCGACCGCCACGACTGAATGCTCGTGCTCGATCCTGGCCTCGATGAACCGATCGACGGTTTCGAGGAAGTTCTTGCAGTGGAACTTCGTGTGGAAGCCCAGGATCGTGCTGCCCAACAATCCGAGCAGGATTTCGCGACGCCACGGACAGATGCCGAAGGATTCTGGGTTCGGCCAGGGGATATGCCAGAACGTCAGGATCGTGGCTTGCGGCAGCTTTTCGCGAACCAATGCGGGCACGAGCGCCAAGTGATAGTCCTGCACCAGCACGACGGGATCTTCGGTGCGCGCCTCCTCGACGACAGCATCGGCGAACCTTTGATTGACCGCACGATAGGCTTGCCAATCCGATTCGCGGAACACCGGGCGGACATGCGCCACATGGCATAGGGGCCACAGACCCTCATTGGCAAAACCGTAGTAATACCCCTGCTCTTCCTCCCGGCTCAGCCAGATGCGGCGAAGCGAATACGTCGGATGATCCGGCGGAACGGCGACGCGATCGTCGAGATCGACCACATCGCGATCGGCGGACCCGCTGCCATGCGCGATCCACGTTCCCGAACACGCCCGCATGACAGGTTCGATTGCAGTAACCAGGCCGCTCGCCGGTCGACGGACGTGCACGCCGTGCTGGTCGTGATCATGGATATAGGGCTCGCGGTTGGAGACGACGATGATTTCGTCGCCCCGCAGTTCTACGTGCAGCAAGCCGCGCAGCCGCTCCGGCGTCCACCCTGTCTCGGGTCCTCGCGCGCGTCGATACTCATCCTCCAACTGCCGAACCCGGCTACGAAGCTCCTGGGCAAGCGGCGCGAACTCGGCACGCATGGGTATGGGACCCATCGGGCCGACCTCGCCACGAAGCAACGCACGAGCGCCCGCGATCCAACCCCGCCAGCTGATCTGCGCAACGAGCATCGTGATGATCGCCACGACAAGGCCGAGCGCTGCGAGAAACGCGATCAAGTAACGCCGGGTATCCAGGCTGCGACGCTCGATGAAACTCAGATCATGCAGAAGGATCATCTCCGAGTCTGGCTCACCTTCGGTCAGAGAATTCCCCGCGGCGACCAGTGGGTGGCGAGTGACCAGGACCGCGCCGCCGGGAAGCGTCATGCGCGGGTCGTCCAACCCAGCGGCTTGCCTGGCGTCCGCGCACGACAGCGCGTCGGGAAATGCATTCGAGCGCGCGAACACTTCGCCATCCGGGCTGCAGAGCCCAATACCGAACACACGCTCGTCCTGCGCCGTTCGATCGAAAAGCAACGCGAGGCGATGCGCATCGCGTGAGGCCAACGCGTCGATCGTCGAGTCGTGAAGGGCATTGGCCACGAGCGCGGCACGAGCGCTGATGTCGCGCGTGAACCACCGCAACGTGAGCCTGTCGATCAGCGGAAGCGCCACGTAGGCCGCAACCACCATCGCGGCTGCAAGCGGCAGGAGAAATCGTAGCTGTAATCGCAGGTATCCGAGCATTAAAGACCAAACGTTGGCGACGCGAACACTCCCCTGTCGCACAATCGTGCGACTGAACGACACTCCTTGCATCACCTGCGCCGGTGGTCCTTCACGGTTGCCGGGAACTCACGGCGCGGCTGGAGGTATTGTCCATCATGCGCATGCACCAGGTGTGCACGCGGGGTGAAGAGCGATGACCGGAGTTTCGGATGCAGCATCTTTGGGAAAGTATCGTGCGCCCGCTCGCGCTCTACCTGGGTGTAGTTGCGGTCGCCATCGTGGTGATTCGGTTGGCGCTCGCCCTCGTCGAGAAGATGGGCCGACGTGATTAGGAAAGGCGACCGGCGCCGAGGCAAAAAAGAAGGGCTCGATCGAAACCGAGACCCTTCCGATGCACGACCCGAGAGCCATGCGTTACGCCGGACGAGTGGCGCTGCCGAACAATATCACCCTTTCATTTTCGCAGCGAACGCCTCCGGTCTACCGCCCCTGATTAGGCGCAAGCTCGTAGATCCTCTCCCCCCGAGCAGGAAATCCTTGCCATCAATCAACGCAAAGCCTCGTGCATCGATCTGTTCTGCGACTGCATCACCCAAGCTTGTGTTGGAAAAACGCCACTCCGTGGTTCCCAGATAGAGGGACGTCGAGGAAGGCGCAAGGGATGCATCCATTGGCCAAAGGCGCGACAGGAGATAACGACCGTCGTCCTGGCGATACACATGCAATTGATTCATTGGCTGTCCGCCCCCCCCCCCGGCGCTTGTTACGCGGTCAGAGTTACGCGAATTCCGTATGCCGGATGTGAACCAAGGGGGCCATCTGTCCGAAGCGCTCCGCCGCTCATCAAGGATCGCAAAAACAAACGAGAGTGGATTCCGTCCAAGGTCACATCCCATGCGGGGGCTCCCTAGGTCGCAAAGAAAACTCCGACGAGCCCAAAAGGATCGCTCCGAGCGATTGAGCAGGGGCGCGATGGCAACTAACTGCGACGTAGCGCGACATTCGCGACAGCGGTCTTGTGGCCCGTATTGCGGTGGACCGCCGCTTGTTCGATCATCGAGGCATGCTGACGCTCTCCCCAGACCTCCGGCGATTCGTCATTGCCAAGATCCCCAGCGTTTCGCACTTGGAAGCCTTGTTGCTCCTGCGTTCCACAAATGCGGCCTGTTCCATCGGACAGTTGGGCGCGCGGCTATATGTTTCACTCCCTCAAGCCGTCCAGATTGTTGACGACCTTCAGACAGTCGGACTTGCGGTGCACCTTGGCGAAAACGTCCAGTACCTGCCGAAGTCGGAAAAGCTGGCGCGAATGGTCGACGAACTGGCGGACGCATACGTCCGGCGTTTGGTCGAGGTGACTCGGTTGATCCATGCTGCCAACGACAAGAAGGCCCGCCGGTTTGCGGATGCCTTTCTCATTCGAAAGGATTCTTGATGGCGCTTCTTGTCTATGCTCTTTGCGCACTTGCTGCGCTGGCCTGTTCTGCAATGCTTCTCAACGCATGGCGAAAGAGTCGATCTCGGATGCTGTGGTGGAGCGGCATTTGCTTCTTCCTGCTGACGCTTGCCAACATCGCTCTAATCGTGGATTTTTTCGTACTGCCCGATGTCCAACTGTGGCCGTTGCGGCATCTCCTGAGCTTGGCGGCGATCAGTGCGCTGCTCTACGGCCTGATCTTCGAGGAGCGGTGAATATGGAGGCGTTTTTGCTTGGAATGATCTCGATGGGATCTGCAGTGGCCGCATTGCTGTTTCTGCGATTTTGGCGTTCGACGCAGGATCGCTTCTTTCTCTTCTTCGCGGCCGCTTTCGGAGTCGAATCCATAAATCGCTTCATCCTCGCCGCGACGGGGGCTTCCGCAAGTGAATATCAATTCGGATATGTAATAGCTCGGCTGGCCGTGTTCGCTTTGATTCTTGTAGGAATATTGGACAAGAACGTTTTTCGAAAGGATCGTTAGGCATCCAGCGATGTCCGCTTTGGGTCGAAAGCGGTCACCCGCCCAATGTCCGCTATCGGCCAATAGCGGACATTTCAACGGATCCAAACACTTGGCTGACGGTGGCCACAAGTGTGGCTAACGGCCGCAACTGATCTGGCGCATAGGTTGTGAAGATGACGACCATGACCGTGCCTCGCGTGCTGCCCGTGCGCAGGTACGCCCGCCTTTATCGAGTTACCGAAATACAGACCGCTCCCGGCTTGGCTGAAATTTTCTTCTGTTACCGGAATCGGCGCGGCTCATGTTTTCTGCTTGCGTTGCCCATGTCCTTCTTGTTTTTTCAATTCGCCTTCTGAATCGCTGGCGGATAGTAACTTCCATCCGCAACGCCGCCGCGTGGGCCGTAGAAACGGAAAGTTATCGAGTAGATCAAGCCTCCGAGCGTTGGCAGCCAGTTTCCGTCGTTAACATCCGCGGGCTTCTCGGGGGCAAAGTGCAGCGTCAACGATCCGTCTTTGCCGTAAGCAAGATCTGATTGGTTATTAAGCAGAAATCGGTTCTGCGGATTCGGCAGCACACGCATGTGCTTGGCGTCCACGGCGATCGCCGACCAGAAGTATTTCGCGTACTTCGAAGGGAGATCGTTCTTGGGAAACGTCAGCGTGTAGTGGTTGTCGCTGTTGAGGACCTCTCCGTTGCTGTCTTCGCGACCCTTGTAGTACAACACCTCGTGGAGCGTGTTCGCCCAGATACCGCCCATGCTGATGCACGTCCGCGCCAACCAATCGTCTTCATACTTGCCGCATATCTTCGGGCGGACCCAATGGTTTTCCATTGTCCCGTGCCCCAAAAAGTGCGCGCCCTTGGCATAATCTTTAAGCCCGCGATCACGGATAATTTTATCTACACGGGCGCGTTCTGCCGGGTCCTTCACCGCTTCGGCGATGGTCCGCGCGTTGGCCGCGACCGTTTCCATGCCGGGATTAATGTCCGCCTCGGTATCAAGGGCGAGCCTCGCAAAGTCGAATGCTTCGACGGTCGGAGGTTTCTCAATATCAAACATCACCGTCTTGGGAATTTCCGGCAGCTGCTTCGGCGTGCCGATCGCCTCGAACTTGAACTGTTTCTGGAGTGCGACCGCGTCATCCCAATTTGCGCCGAGTTCGACGCGCAGGAGCACGCGAGAATACTTGACCGGGACATCAATGCGCTGGGCGCCATCAGGGATCGAAACATTACTTCCCGCATAGCAGACTGCGAACTGGCCGTGCGGTTTGTCGGAGAATATTCGCGCGTTGATGTTGGCGAGCGTTTCACCCCAACCATTCATGAACTGCACGGTGAAGTAGCGCCCTTCGATCTTCGGCACGGTGACAAGCAAGTAGCAGTTTTCATCCACCGCCACCCATGCCTCGGAATACGCCACATCCAGGTTGGGGTTCGGCCAATCCACCCCGCCAGGTGGTTGGTGCACGAGTTCGTTCCACTGAAAGCCTGACTGAAAATCCAACTGCTGCTGCCGCGTGATCGCCAAGCGTCCGAGCAAATAAATGTAGCTGTCGCTGATCTCTTGTTCTCCGATCGCCGGTGCCGTTCTTGCATTCATTGCTCCTCTCCTTATTTGCTCTTCTCCACCGGCGGTGGGGTCCACGAGCCGTCGAGCACCGGAGTCTTTGGCCAGTACGCGCGTATGTAAAGCGTGAAATCTGCGTCTCTGGGCGACGGGAGCCAGTTCGCGCGCTGCTTCGCGTCAGACGGCGCGTCCGGCTGAACATAGATAGTCAGCGAGCCATCGGAATCGAACTGCAAGTCTGTGTTCTTGGTGCCGACCGAGTACCTGGCGATCTCGTTCGGAACGAAAAAGTGCGTGTCGTCATACATCGTCAGCGACCAAAAACCATGAGCGGGTGGTGTTTGGTCTTTGGCGAACTTGACCGTATACCGGTTAGCGCCGTTGAGCCGACTGCCTTTTGCATCAAGGTCCTGATAGTAGTACTTCGTCTCATTTGGCGAATTGACGAGAATATTGGACTTCGCAACCGCCGTGCGTGTGAAGTAGTCGGTGCCGAACGCGGATTCGTTTGAGATGGTGCTCCAGTTGTAGGGAAGCTTCTGGCCGTAATTTCGGAACTCCAAAAGCGGATCTACGATTTTCTCTTGAACTTCGACCACGGCCTGCGTCATCGCTTCCTTCAGCGCGGGGTTTTGCCTGGCAGCTTCCAACACGGCGAGCACCTGCGCGTAACGAGCCTCTTCACCCGGGAGCGGAGCGCCATCAGCGAGAACGGCCGGAAGCACGTCGAAAAAGGTTTCCGGTTTTACCCACTTCGTCTCGCCCGAGCTCGTGGTCTTGGACGGCGCACGCGGCAGTTTGCTCCAATCAATGCTCTTAATCATTCCGTCGTATTCTGAGAGCGGGTACATCACAACCTGCTTTAGCGGCTCTTGTATTGCTTTCTTGTCCGCCGGGTCATCGCTTTGCGCAATGCGCGGGCCTACGATTCCCGTGTTGGTCGACGAACGAAAAACTTGCGCGATCCCTTTCGGTGTTTCGCCCTGCCAATCGGGACCGACGAGCAGGTAGAATCCCGGCGTCGTGTTATACATCTTGCCAAGTTGGACGAAGCTATCCGTACGCAGATCGACGATCTGGTAGACCCAAAAGCGATCTCCGAAGTCGGGCACTTGAATCACCACCGGTTCGATCTCGAGTCCCAACGCACCAATTCCGTAGACCACGTCCTGGTTCGAACAAGCGACATTCCGTTGTTCGGCCGAGGCGTAGTCGGTCAGCATCGTGAACTTGTTAACGGGTGCCTGAGGCGACGTGCCCAAATACCGCTGTTCTTTTATCCTCGAAAACAAGAGCCGCCGGTTGTAAATGTTGACCATGGGCCAGGCCCAGAAATAAACGTCCCGAGCGACAAGCTTTGCGTACTCTTCCGTAATCTTCACACTTGCGTCCGGTCCCGGTGGCATCGCGCGTGACCAATTCCGCGATGGACATACTTGAGTGCTGATCGCCGGTGAGGTCGCAACTTTCAACGACTCAGTTTTCGTTGCCATTACCTTTCGCCTCATGCAGGGGCCAAGCTAGTAGAACGCATCACGCGCGACGAGCCGCACGTGTACTTCCGTGATCGTCGCGCCGCCGGGCACGGTCCGCTCCGCCCGGGCGATGGCATGATTGGCGCAGACCGTGGCTGGATCTCGGCCAATGCTCGCGCGCTTCGAGAGGTAAGAACCAGCCTAGAGGCGCGTATGGGTGCGAACAACGTACAACCTACTGAAGCAAGCTCAGTAGTTCTACTGGCGGGCTTGAGGCGGTGATTCAACGTTGCTCAAATCGGTCGAATGTCCGCTTTGGGTCGAAAGCGGACATTCCGCCCCAAGCTAGTCACCCTGTGACCGACCCTCACTCCTAGTGACCGCTTTCGACAAAGCGGACATTTGCGTAGGTCGCTAGCCGATGTCTTGTTAGCCGCCTGCGGGCTGCATACGCTACTGCTCATGAAACCTGCAGTCCACGCGGTCCGGCTTCGCGTTCTCGTCATGATCGCTGCCATCGTTGCGCTCGCTTGGTGGTGTCGAGGGATGGCTTCGCCCCGACTGGCTCGGCCATTACTGGATGGTGCGCAACGCTTGGGCTTCGCTCAACCTCGTGCCAAGTTTTGCATTCGCCGTAACGCACATGTTCGACCGGGCGCCGTCGACGCAAGCAAACGGCGCCTTCTTCACTATCTACTGGGCGCTAATCGCCCTGTGCATCGCGCTTGCGATCGAATGGTCGCGCAAGCGACTGTTCTCTGGCCAATAGGGGACGGCTTCTAGTGACTGGCATCGACCCAAAGGACGCGCTGACTTGTAGTGCCTGTGGCGGGCCGATAATGTGCGCCGTGGGCAACGGGGCATCGAGGGATGGATGGGTCTGTGGCGTTGGTTGACTGAGAGCGTGTATTCGAAGCCGCCTCTGAAGACCGAGTACATGCAGGAACTCGAATCCGATCAGCCCGAGCGCATCGATCCAGTGTTCGGTGCCTTGCTGCGGCGACGTGGGCAATTGCGCGGCGAATGCAGCATCGACTGCATGTCGTTCCAGGTGACATTCGACGGCAGAGATGACGCGCTCGAGGCGAGCCTGGCGGTTGGCCGGGCGTTCTGGCCCGGCGCGACCGAGTGGGCGCGACGGGCGCGCAAGATGCTTGTCGCAGAGTTCTTCGACAACGCGAAAGACTGGGCGGAGGACAAGGACGCGGCGCTCACGATCGAAGAATTCATCGGCGCGGTGACGCCGATGACATTCGCGTTCGACGCCGATGGCGGCGTCACCCTGCATTTCGACGACGGCGGTCTGTTCGGCGGTCACTTCCTGAGCGTGTGGGGTGACCGGGAAGCGCCGGAAGCGGCGGAGATGTGGGGATGATGTCGACGAAGGTTGCCCTGATCGCGCTGCTTGCGCTGGCATCCACTGGTTGTCGACATCCGCGCCTCGAGGCGTGGACCGGTGATGATGAAGCTCCCACCGCCACCGGCTGGTGCGGGAGAGTGATGTCAGGTTTCGTGTATTCGGAGTCATCCCATAACGCGCTTCGGCACTCGGTTTGGCGTGAGGGTCTTTTCCAGTTTTCCGTGAGCGGGGACGGACGAAGCATGGTGGTGCAACGTGTAACGCGGTGCGGCGGCAAACGGGTTCTCGAGATCATCGACCCCGTGCATCACGAGTATCGCTTCAGCGGCTCGGGCGGCGCATGGACCGTGAAGCTGGTATGGGGCGAAGACGACTTGGATTCCTATCAAGTCCGTGGACCCGACAACTACCTACGGGTCATCTCCGCACCAAAAACCGGTGTCAATGGCCTCAACGACGCGATGCCGGCGATTGCTGGGGAAGCACGCCAAATCTACCTGCTCGGAGAAGACGGTCGAGTTCTGAAGGTCTATCTCCACGATCTGGATTCGAACCGCGCAAGACGTCTCGACATTCCCTTCGACGATCTCCTGTCCCTCACCGATGGGGCGTCAAGGAATTTTTGAGCCTGAAAGTAGTTGGCAAGCGAAAGACCCAAGTGGAGATTCGATATGGTCTACACAATGCACGCTGCAATGGTTAGGGGCGCCTGACATGCTCGCGAGTCTCGCGAAAACGCTGCTGTTGTTTGCACTTGCCGGGCCGTTGTTCGGTCTCGCCTGGTTTCTCATTCAATATCCGTCGGCCACCCATGGAGACTGGGATTTTTTGGTTTTCATCTCGTACATTCTGGGCGCGGTCCCAGCTCTTGTAACCGGGATGGCTGCCTGGATACATGGCCGCAACTTGGGCGGCCGTTACTCGGGCGCTCTTCTTTGCGGAATCGTCGGAGCTCTGACCACCGGCGCATTCTGGCTGGCGGTGCTGCAACGCACATCCGACGCGCTGCCAGGATTACTTGCGGGCGGCTTTGCCGGGTTGATTTGCGGATCGATTTATTTCTGGTTCCCCGGGAATTTCTTCAGGCCGGATAGCCTTCGCCGATTGCCTTGATTCGTCCAACTTGTAACTCCGACAAAGCGTGAACAAGCGCAAGCCCATGAAAGCCAGGATACCAGCGCTTGTCGCACTCGCGTTGGCGCTGGGAATGCTTTATTTCCCGGCTCGGCTTGCACTTGCCTTCGAGCTCTTCGGCAACGCAGTCCACTCGCCCACGTCCGGCTTGCTTGGCCCGCTAGTGCGCGGTCTACCCGTGCTCACGTTGCGGCTGACGGTGTCCGCTTCTGGCCGAAAGCTGCCACTCGTCACCGGGTGACCGCTAACGACCCAATGCGGCAGCGTTCGCCTTCTAAACGGAGAGGACCACGCCCACGCACCAGCGCGATGGAGGCAAGCGCACTTGCAGGAATGGGAGACTTATCATCCCTACATGGTCAACCGTCCGCTTGGTACTTTGGTCCCATGAACAAACTTCGTTTGAGAGCTGCCGCAATTGACCTGGAGCGCCTTGCAAGCGAAGCGCTTTCCGCCGGCTATGTGGACGCATCTGGTTTGGTCGGGGGCCGTATCGCAGACCTGATCCAACTGGCAAAAGCAGATCAGATTGACAGTCCGGTCAAGGTTGGCAACGGCTTTGACTATGCTTTCAGCGAAACGCGGCTTGGCGAATGCGTCGAGCTATGGAAAGCATGGCTGGAGTTCATCATGTACATAGAAGACTATGACTTGAGGCCATAGTCGAGAGCGCGCCCGCTCACGGCCGATAGCTGCCATTGCTCACTTGGTGACTACGCTCGACCCAAAGCGGACTCACTGACTTGTTCTTGCGGGCGAGGACTCGTGCAGTTGCATGACCGAGCAGGCGACGCGCTACGTGCTCGTCCACCCGACCATTTATTTCCGCGGACTGAACGTCAGGCCGCCCAGTGCGTCACGGTACGCCGTCACGAAGCTTCCGACGAAATCCTCGCAGCTCACCGAAGGGTCTTGCCGCTTCCGTGATGCGCAAGCGCCAGATTCCTCGGTGAGGGTGGCCAACCCTTTGGAAAGGAGGAAGAGGGAGTTCCAGGAGTATCCGATTTCATAAACAGCATGCGCCGCGGCATCGACGCAAATGGCATGGAACGAGACCATCGTTCGGTCGAGTTCAATCGGGCTGTTCGGCGCAGTCGTCACGCAGGCAGGATTGACCGTACTCGCGGCGAAGGTCACGCCCGGGTGGATCTTCGTTGCGACATCGAGGGCGGACTGGCCGGCTTCGACGGCTCCCTTGTAGGTCACGCTCAATGCATAGGAATCCATGCCTTTCACGCCAGCCAACAGCGCGATCGTGCGGGGCTCGTCCGCGTCGACCATGTAGTGCCATTCGGCCGAGGCGCTCAAGCCAGGCGGGGCGCCGTATTCGAAGACATAGCCTGGCGTTTCGATCCGGCCGCTCGCGGGCCGCCGTCCCTGCGCTTCGTAGTTCGGTGATCCAGCAATCGCGCAGGTCGATAGAAGACCGCCCAAGACAACGGCCCCGCATTGCAGCGAATGACGCACGGTGATCCCCCCGGAACGGCGCGCAACAGAAGAGTCGCAATCCTCCCGAGGGCCGTTGTCGAAGTCAAGGCAATGCCCACTTCTGGCCATTGGCGGACATCGAGTCTGAGTGTCCGGTTTCGACCCAAAGCGGACACTCGATCTATCGCAACGCTAGAGCTTCGGCGCAAGGATTGCTGCGCGACGGTCAGTCTGAAGTTCCGTTGATCTGATCTGGGTCAAGGACGCCCATGACGAGTGGCGCGATTCTCACCTCGAAGCCAACGGAGTCGGAACGATGATCGTGGAAACGACGCGCTATCCCACGCTGGTCCGATGGGTGCACTGGGCAAGTGTCCTGCTGGTGTTTGTGGCGTACCTGACTAGCGAGGCTGCCGAAGAGTTGCAATCCGGCGGCGACGGACAATGGCACGTGCTCGCCGGCCTGATGCTGTTGGCCCTGTTTCTGCCGAGGCTGGCCGGCTACTTCCTCGCGCGGCGCGGCGCGCCCCGGCCCGCGTCCCAAAGCGGGCCCGCGGCGCGCATCGCCGCCGTGACGATCCATGCGGCGCTCTTGCTGTTCGTCGTCGTGCAGCCGCTCCTCGGCGTGCTGTCGTTGTGGGCCGAAGGCGAAGCAATGCCGATTCCTTTCACGCCTTGGGCGCTGCCGCCGATGTTGGCGTTCGACGCGAGGGCCGGGCACACGCTCGAAGAGGCACACGAGGTGATCGGGAACTTGTTCTATGCCGTCATCGGGCTTCACGTTCTTGCAGCGCTGTGGCATCACTTCGTTCGGCATGACGCAACGCTTCGCCGCATGTTGTGAGGGCGTGGATCGGTCTTGCGTTGCCAGTCGACTGGCTGCTTTTGGCCGAAAGCTGCCGTCAGCATGACTGCTAGCGGCCCAAAGCGGCCATCCCTACCGCGGCCACGCCGGAATCGGTTTCCGTAGTTTTACGGAGACATCTGGCGAATTTTTTCCGATGTGCCGCCCGAATGGTAGAGCCAAAGTGGGGAACCCAGAGAGGGAGCGGAAATTGATGAGCGACGCCATCGCGGTCCGCGCTACTTCGGATGGGTTTCCTCGCGATCCAAGAGGGGGCTTCGCGCATCGCAGCCGCATCCTTGCAAAGGGAGAGTTCTTGTATCGCCCGGGTGACGCACTTCGCGCGATTTACCTGGTTCTGGATGGTGCCTTCAAAACCGCGTCGACTGGCTTCGACGGCATGGAACGAATCGTGGGGTTCCACCTGCCGGGGGAAGTAATCGGATTGGATGGGTGGAGCGAACTTCGACATCGATGCGTGGCGATCGCGCTAGCCGATGCGTGCGTATGTCAACTTTCGATCGATCAGTTCATGCGGACCGCGTTAGGGCAGAAAGGAATGCGGGAATGGACTCTTCGCATCATCGGCAATTGTACAAGGAACGAAATCGAACACTTGGAAATGCTCGGACGGCGACAACCTGCTGCGCGAATCGCGTTGTTCCTGCATGAGTTAATGCTGCGATCTCAGCACCGCGTCGAGGCGGGCGCTTGCATTACGTTACCCATGACGAGAGAGGATATTGCGTGCTTCCTGAGCCTTGCGCCGGAGACAGTGAGTCGAGGCTTCACGCGATTGCAGGCATTGGGGTTGATCTCGGTCGATCATCGCCGCATCGAAGTTCGTGACGCGACAAAACTTCAAACCTTCGCCCGTTCGTGGCACCAGCCGTCCATGCGACGCCGCCGGGTTGCGTGAGATCGCATTAATAGTGTCTGCTTTTGGCCGATAGCGGCCGTCGCAGGCACCACAAGCTAGCTATTCCGACCGCCGGGATATGGCAGAGTGGACCTCAACCTCGAGGGGCAGATCACGATGAAAGTCATGTTCGCATTCGCCGCAGTGGTCCTATTCCTGTCCTCTTGCGCGACGCAGACCCCAGTCGCAGCCACAGCCGATCAGGCAGGTGGTAATCGACAACTCGTCCTCGCATTTCACGACGCAGTGGCCCGTGGTGATTATGCGCAAGCCGAGACAATGCTTGGCCCCGACTATAAGCACTATGTTGTTTCCGCTGACGGCTTCAAGCCGCTCTCGTGGGAAGCGTTCAAGCGAGGTAACAGTGCTGCACGCAAGGCATTCCCGGATTGGAAGAGCACACCTGTTCGTATCGTTGCAGACGGGATGTTTGTCTCGCTAACCATGATTGGAACGGGGACTCACCGCGGTTCGCTATCCGGTGAACCGGTAACAGGCCGCGTGGTGACCCTGCCGATTGCCATCACCCACGAAGTGCGCGACGGGAAGCTGGTGGCCGACTGGGAGGTCACCAACACCGAACCGCTAATGCGGGTACTTAGCGCACCAAAGTCCTAAGCGTCTTTCAGCGCGATAGCACTTGTTCGACACGCTCGGATCGCACTCGTGTTGACTAAGAGCGGACCGACGGGTGATTGCTGGTCCGGTAACGCCGCAACTGCTGTACCCCTTGGGCCAGTAGCGCTGTAAGCCCATAGACGCTTCCCTGCTGGCGAATGTCCGCTTCTGGCCGAAAGCGGACATTGAAAGTGAAAAATTGTCACGGTTTATGGGGACGACGTGGTGCAATCGGTCTTCGGGCCGCATGCGTCCGACTTTTCAGCCCCCCTCCCCCTCCTCAGGTTAGCCAGCGCCCGCGCTCTGCCCTCTGGAGTTCTCGGCCCGGTTGAGCTCCCCCCATGGAATCGGCAGCGCTTCTTGCCAGGCTCGCTTAGCGCCTTGCACGGCTGTCCATCCCGATGGCGCTTCGCACCACAAATTACGCGCCGCCGGGCTTGCTTTTCCCTGTTCTCAGCTAGCCACCGGTCAGCCCATGACGACATATCGAGCGCGCTCGTTTGCGCTCCTGCGCATGTCAGTACGGTGTCGCGAGGCTCTAAGCGTTCTCCGAACTCATACGCGCCCGCGCGTTTCCGTCGGATAATTCCGGCGCGAGCGCTCGAAGTCATGGACCGCTCTATTTTTTGATTGTTTAGTCCGGTCAGCCGCGCCCAGTCGCAAACGATGGCGTCCAAGATGGCGCTATTGGTCGCCGCAACGCTGCCTGACCTTTCCATCGCCCGCCTCGCTTCTATGATCGCGAGCGCCGCCGCGCCCGGCATGTAGTCCAAGCGTCGGATACTGGCCCTGCGTTTGCGTTGCAGGCTCGCCAGGTACGCGCGGTCCTTGCTCAGGTAGCCATTGGTCATTGCGGCCTCATTTCGTTGAAGACTGGGATTGCGGATGGCGCGAACATTGGTCGCGGCAGGCGCGTACCGCTTGGTAGATTCTTAGAAGGAGCCCGATGGTCGGGGCGCAAATGCAGGCGAAGAAGGCGATTTAGGACCGATGGTCGGGGCAGTGCGCCCCGATGCTCGTACCTATGAGCCAAGCCCTTGTCCCCATGGTCGGGGCAGTGTGCCCCGATGGTCGGGGTGGGCTTCGCGTTTCTGGCGGTCATGCCGCTTCTCTCACAATTTGGCGTCGCCACCGACCGGACGGAACGGAAGTGGCTTGCACCTCCAACTTCCCGCCGCATTCGTCAATGCCAAGCCACGTCACCGCGTAGAGCGTCGGGCAATGCAGACCGCCTTGTCGCGTTTGCTCGATCATCCCTGCCGCCAGCAATTCCAGCACCGCGCGACGCAGTGTCTGCTTCGACTTCCAGCCACGCGCCTTCATCCATGACCACGGCGCAGCCATGTCGCCGTTGTTGTTACCCCGATACTGCGCGCCCAGGTCCAGTAACAACGCGCGCGCTTTGAAGGACAGCCCGCAATATGCGGGGCTGTCCAACACTTCCACAGGCATGCGAAAGAACCAGCCGTTGTCGCGCCGTCCCTTGAACCGTTCGCGGCTTCGTCGGCTCATGGCATCACCCCCTGTACCCCGGTAGCGGGTGGGGGCTCGCATGGGCTTGAAATGCTAGCCCCGGCACGTCTGGCATCAGGTGTCAGCAAGAACCCTCGCGCCGTGCGACGCCAACCAGCATGCAGCAGCTCCACGGCGCTCAGGCAGCGACGTTCGGGCGAGCCGATCGCGCCAATACGATGGCGGTCGAAACCCCGCACGCTGCCGAAGTAGTCGCCACAAGTCGGGCATTGGCAACGGCTTCCTGTCAGGCGCGGGGGCATCATGCGACACCCTCAGGCCCGCGCCCCTTTTTAAGGGGCGCAAAAATGGTCAACTGGGACAGGGCAGTTGCTCCAGCGTCAAGGTGGTCTGCTGCATCTACGAGGCCCGGAAGCGGGTCATCCGTAGTCAACGCGTAGAGGTCTAGTTGCGCCCGTGCGGCATCCAACGCCACGCGGGCCAGGAATAGCGCCGCGACGTCCTGCGGCCTATGCTGCTCCCTGCATTGGTTAGCCGCCTTTGCATCCTCGCCCTGACTCCCGTCGGTCGCCAAACGTGCCGGGGTCAGGGCGACTTTACTGGGCCGGGTCATGTGGCCGCCTTCGCGTCGCGCACTGCAATTCGTCCGGCAATCCAGCGGTCAACCTCGGCCGCGTTCCATGCGCTGGCGCGCTCGCCCAGCTTCACCGGTTGCGGGAAGTCACCAGTGGCAATGCGTCGGTAGAGTTCGGATCGGGATAGCCCGGTGCGGGCTTTCACTTGCGGCAAGCGTTCAAGGATCAAATTGCCCGCTGCCGGCGCGGCCGTGGGGATGCGTGTCATTCGTTGCCCTCCACAGCGCGAGCCCTTGCGGTATGCAGCGGGTCTCGTCGCGCCGTGTCGGTTGCATTGAAGGACAGAGCTAAGGGAGCAGGGTCACGCTACTAGTACGATGACATTCTGCTAGCAGGATTACGATTCCTTGCGCCAACGTGAAATGGCGTTCTTAATCGATCCCTCGCTCTCAAGGATGCCTGCGAATTTGCCATGCATTTCCCGGGCGAACGATGCTCCCGGCCGGCGACGTCGTTCCCATTCTTCGCGAATCTCTGCCATTGCCTTGGCCTTGGGATCATTCGCGGCCTTGGCCTTGCCGCCTCTTGCGCTCTGGTGGCGGTGTTCTTTGCGTACCGCGTCCATAGCAGCTTTCGCGACTGCCGTCGTGCTTAGAGCGTCATATTGCGCCCGAAGCGCATTGAACGATTCAAAGTCGAAACCTTCGCTCCCTACATTCGCCGCTGCCTGAAACCGCGCAATCGTCCCCGGGTCGCTGGTCAGCGACTGAATGTTGTCTGCCATGTAATCCAACGCCTCATCTTCGGCGCCGATGACGCGGTCCGGGTGCACGCTCGGCTCAAACCATAGATCGTTCAGGTCGATGTGCTTTTCCACACGAAATGTCAGACCAAGGAAGCGCTCTTCTTCTTCATTCACCGAAACCAATAGGTCGGATAGCAATTGGCCGTGAGCAATCTTGCTTGCACTACTGCGGTCCAAATAGAACCAGCCGGTAAGTTGATATGTGCCAACCGGTCGAACGGGTTGCCATTGCGCTTCATGGGAATTGCCGGCTGTCGGGTTGTATTCCTCCTCGTCGCCGTCGATCCACCAGGCCCACGAGCCCTTATCGCACAGCTCCACTCGCGCCCGTACTACGCCTAGCAGCAACGCTTGCCGCAAGGTCTCCACGTCGCCACCGTAGAACTTTTCCGCTGCCTCCTGATAACGGAACAGACTGCGCATCCAGTCACCCGCCATGATTTTTTCCCCACTCGCCCATCCAGTTTTTGAGCGTGCCATCAACGGTTTCCGGGAACTTGAGCATCATTGCGCGGCGGAAGTCGCGTGGGTAACGATATTTGCTGCGGTTACTCTGCCAAAGCTTCCATTCCTCGTGAATTTCCGCCTTAGCCTTCTGCGTCGGGTGAGATTCCCAGCGACGACGAGCACCTTCCCGCATCGGCCGCTTGTACCGGGCATCCCCTAACCCATTTTCGGTCATGCATCCGAGTAGATAGTTCGCATGGCCTAGAAGCACGCCGGCGGCCGAATACATTTCAATAATCGTCCCCGTGTGATTTCTGGTCTCGGCGTCTAACGCTCGCTCGCAACAGAACACGCCAAGCGCCGCTAACAACCGCGTCGATTTCTCAGCGTTAACGTTCTCATCCACGAGTGCGTCCCACAGAAGCCGCGACTCGCCCTCCATGTTCAGTAGCTCAGTAGGAGCCGGTCTTCGCAACAGGCCGTTGTTGTCTTCGAACCACGGAAACCAATGGAGCTCCCCGGATGGGCTCTCCGCAATTCCCAACTGACCACTCATCCAGGCCAAACGCTTAATAATCAACTGGAGCGCCTCATCGATAAGTGCTTCCACCTCATCGAAATCTGCAGCTTCATCCTTGAGATCAAAAGGTCGGGTAAGCAAAGTCAAGTCGCCCACCAATCGACAGCTTTCCTGACTCAATTTGGCAGACCCAGTTGTGAATGAATCTGGCCCCATGCTGCCATCGTCGTATTTTCGAACGTGCTTTAGCCGAATTTTCCCCACCAGCGCACCCTCCCGCGCCCCTTGAAACGTCCGCGCCGCAGGGTTACGGCGTGTTCGCCCCGTCGGGCTAGGCGCGGCAGTTCGTTATGCCTTGTGCTTGCGAATTGGTGTCACCTTTGCGGATGCGCCTATCAGCAAGCGATATAGCGTTTCCAACGCATCGCGCTTTTCTTTCAAGTAGTCATGGCGGTCGTAGTGGCGCGCCTGCACGCCGCTCAGACCGTGCGATTGCAGTTGTGCCCGGACGTCAGCGCCTACCCCCTCGGCAGCAAGTCGAGTTTCCACTGTTCGCCTCAGGTCGCCCACGGTGAAGGGCCCCTTTTCCAGTTCGCCTGCCCCTACCATCGCGTCGACTACAGAGCGCAAACGATGTTGAACCGTGGCGTACACGGCACCAGCCTCGCCGGAGGTAACGGTAAACAAAAACGTCCCCAATGCTCCGCCTTGAAGCGCGCGAAGAGCAGCGATGGCGGGATCGATCAATGGGACGTCATGGGGGCGTGCTTGGCGTCGGCGTCCTTTTGTATCGCGCAAGCGCACTACTTGCAGGTCGGAATCCAGATCGCGAACCGTCAGCCTCGCAAGCTGTTCGATTCGTTGCCCACCTGTGATGAGGTGGAATCGGAGCAACGCCCCTCCCGGGTCAGGCAACTCCTGCAGGCGTCGCCAGTAGGCGCGCAGTTCCGCAACCGAAAGTGCGCGCTGGCGTGCCTGCGAAGCGCCCTCAATAGTCACCAGGTCGCGCGCGGGGTTGGCAGTGACGCGAAGCTCGCGTAGTGCAGGAAGCGCCCTAGCGTCCTGCCGCGCACGTATCGCCGCGGCGTAGGCAGCCCGCAGGTATGCACGCAGCTTGGCCGCCTCCCGCAGCTTCCCCGCGTCAGCAGGCTTTGCCACTACGGCCAACAAGTCATCCGCGGTAATTTGTCCGGCGGGGGTTAACCACAGCACCGGCCATGCATCGTGGACGTGACGCCACAGCGCGCGCCTTACCTCGGTCGCGCTTGACTTGCCCTCTCGTTCGAGTTGGGCGACGTATCCAGTGAGCACGGCTCCAAGAGTGGCGCGCTTCGCCGCCGCTTCGACTTCGGCCGCGCGAGCCTCAGCCTCCTGCTGGCGGGCCGCTTCCCGGCGCTCAGCGTCAATCACCGCCCGAAGGTCCCGCTCTCCGGATTGGTAACGTCGAGAAAGGGAATCAGCCAGTCGTCGCGCATCGGCTAGTTCGAGGCCGGTCCCCAGGGGGAGACGCACTCGCCCGCCGTCAGGTGCCGTGTAGCGGTAGTAGAACGTCGGGCCGTTGGCCAGGCGTCGGACCTGCAAAACGCCCGCCCCGCGAGCCGCCGGATCGGCCGCGCTCTCGCCGACCTTCAGCGTAGCCACGCGGCGCGACGTCAAGCGACCTCGGCCAGCAGCCCCTACCCTCTTGCCTGCGCCCATCTGGTGCCCGTCCGGTGCCCGTTTCTATTAGGATTGCATGGATCCTCTTGGCACGCACTGGGAGGCAAAATAGCAGTATTTTCAGTGCGCCGACTTAGATGACGGACCGGTACCGGACGTCGTGGAACCCCAAGAATAGGGATTGAAAATCCCCGTGTCGGGGGTTCGATTCCCTCCCCGGCCACCAGTGATGTCCAGGATTCGACGAAGCCCGCACGCGTTGCGGGCTTTTCGTTTGTGTCGTACGCGTGGCGTCGATCCCGTGGCCACGCTCTCTGAATCGATGGCAACGGCCATCGGACCGCCGATCTCCCTGGCCGCGGCAATTGGCAGAATTGCCGGAACCCTGCCGCGTTCACGCGACAGTCACCCCTCGGGAATCGAACGGAGACGATCGTCGTGAAGATCAATCGTGCGTGCTGGATTGCGTTGACGCTGGGCTGTGTCTCGTTGGGGGCCCAGGCGCAGCAGCGCCCGACCTCCGACATCCTGTGGCGCCACACCACCACCGGCGGCAGCACCATCTGGAAAGGCGGCATCAGCACGCAGACCAAGGCCGTCGCGGCCGTGACCAGCTTCGATTGGCAGATCGTCGGTGTCGGCGTGTCGCGCTTGAACGCCGTCAACAGCGTGCTCTGGCGCAACGTCAAGGATGGCCGCAACGTCGGTTGGGCGTCGGCGCAGAACGACGCGTCCTACAGCCTGCCGACGCTCGAGAAGACCACCTGGGTGCTCGCGGGTACGGGTCGTTTCGATACCAACACCGGTTTGTTCGATGTGTTGTGGCGCGATTCGGCCACGGGTCAGAACGTGATCTGGCGCCATGGCGTCAATCGCTATTCGCCGCTCACCACCTCGAATCCCGAATGGAAGATCGCCGGTGTCGGCGACTTCGACGGCGACGGCTACGACGATGTGCTGTGGCGCAACTCGCGGACCGGCGGCAACACGATCTGGAAGCGTGCCAATTCCACGACGCCGCTGGCGGTGACCGCCATGCCCCTGCTCACCTGGCAGGTCGCGGGCGTGGGCGATTTCGACGCCAACGGGAGCGACGACATTCTCTGGCGCAACACGTCGACGGGTCTCAACGTGATCTGGCCCGCCGGCCGTTCGCAGGCCGCGATCGCGCTGCCGCCGATGGCGGTGAGCTGGAAGGTCGCCGGCATCGGCGATTTCGAGGGCGACGGGAAGTCGGACGTGCTTTGGCGCGACAGCGCCACGGGCCGTAACGTGGAATGGCCGTCGGGGAATGGCGCTACGCCGAAGAATCTTGCGACGGTGGCGGACCAGCGATGGGTGGTTGCCGCGATCGGCGACTTCGAGGTCAATCCGTTCTGATTGACGACGTTCGAAAGCCCGGGGGCGGTTTCGTCAGAACGAAGCCGCCTGGCGCGCGTGGCTGGCCGAATCCTCGCGCAGATCGAGCAACGGAATGCGCAACGTCACGCGCGCACCCTGCCCTGCGCCAGCGCTTTCGATTCTCGCCGAGCCGCCGTGCGTGCGCAGGATGCGTGCCACCAGGCCGAGACCGAGGCCGAGGCCCGACGCGCTACTTTCCGGTTCTTGCTCCGGCCGATAGAACGGCTCGAACAGACGCGGCAAAACATCCGGCGCGATGCCGACGCCGCTGTCTTCGATTTCCACGACCACCGACGAACCCATGACGGACGCCGCGACGGTGATCCGACCCGCGGGCGGCGTAAAGCGCAAGCTGTTATCGAGTACATGGCCGAAGGCTTGCGTGAGCCGCCGCTCGTCGCCCAGGATCGGCAGCGGTGTCGTCGGCTTCCGGAAGTCGAGTTCGATTTCTGCCGCAGCGGCCGCGGCACACCGTGCGCCGAGCGCGCGGCTGAGGGGGTCGGCCAGGTCGATCGGCCAGAACGAAGGCTCCTCCTTGCCAGACAACAGCGCGCTGCCATCGCGCAGGTGATCGATCAGTCGCGCGTGGCCCGCGAGCTGGCGCGCGATCACCTCGCCCGCGCGCCGTAGCGCCGCGGCATCCGTCGAGTGGCGTTGCGTGTGCAAGGACGTGCGCAACGGACCGACGAGCGCACCCAGTTCGTTCGCCAGTCCGTCGAGGAAACGTTCCTTGCGATGCGCGTCCAACTTGATCTCCGCGAGCAAGCGAACGTTGACCAGGGCGAGTGCGGCGGAGTTGGCGATCGCGTCCAGTGCAGCGCACTCCGCATCCGATGGCGTGCGCGGCTCGCGCCAGTAAGCCCCGAGGGCACCGATCACCTCGCCTGCGCATTCGATCGGCGTCATCACCAGACTCCGGACGAACGTCGCCTCATAGAGGCGTTGCGGGATGCGGGCATCCTCGCGGATATCGGGAATGACGACCTGCTCATCGTGCTTCATCGCCCAACCGGAGATGCACTCGTCCGCCGGAAAGTCGCGCCCCTGCCACAAGACGCCGATCGCATCTTCGTGCAGATATCGGGCGCGATCGCCGTCCCGCATCACCACCGTCGCGCCGTCTGCGCCGACGTGATGACGCGTTGTCGCGGCCAACACGCGCACCACGTCGCTCACGGCGTCGCACGACGCGAGCTTCTGCACGATCTCGACGATCCTGAGCGCCGGCGCGAGCGGTTCGGTCTGCATCCTCAGGATGTTACCCACCCGAACGTGACGGGGCGCCATATCGCGGATCCGCGTTTTCACGTCATTTTCGCGTCAAGCCGGCGCAGCAATGCGATCAGGGTTTCAGGGCCGACCGGCTTGCTCAGGTGCTCCGAAAATCCCGCGGCGCGGGTCCGCGCGACGTCCTCGACCTGGCTCCACCCCGTCAACGCGACAAGTGCGATACCGGGGTGTCGCGCGCGGATACGCCGCGCAACCTCGAACCCATCCATGCCCGGCATGCCCAGGTCGAGCAGGACTGCGTGTGGCATGGACTCCTCGACGCGTCGCAACGCTTCGGCGCCATTGAATGCGACGCGATGCTCTACACCGAGTGCGGCAAGCAGCAGTCCCATCGTTTCCGCCGCGTCGACGTTGTCGTCGACCACCACGACGCGCATGTCGCGCGGCACGGCGAGATCCGCCGCGCCGGCCGATGGACTGGCCGCGACCGCGCTGCGAGACAACGGCAGGCGCACCGTAAACTCCGATCCGTGCCCGGGGCCGTCGCTGTGCACCTCGATGTCGCCGTCATGCATGCGCACAAGACTGCGAACGAGCGTAAGCCCGATGCCGAGACCGCCGCGCGAGTGCTGCGGCAAGTGCCGGCCCTGGGTGAACATCTCGAAGATCCTCGGCAGCATGCCTCTCTCGATCCCGATGCCGCGATCGGCGACGCGCACGACCGCGTCGCGGCCTTCGCGGCGCAACGAGATGCGGATCGCCCCGTTGGGCGCCGAATACTTGGCCGCGTTGTTGACCAGGTTGCTGAAGACCTGCGTCAGGCGCGTGGCATCGGCCATCGCAACGAACGCCTCCTCGGGCACGTCCAGGTCGAGCGCGTGGCCGCCCGATTCCACCAGCGGTCGGCTCAGTGCGATCGCCGAGTGCAGCACCTCGGGAATCGACGTCGGCTGGAGGCGGAGCTCGATGGTGCCCTGGGTCAGCCGCGCGACGTCCACCAGATCTTCAACGAGCCGGACCATGTGGTCGACCTGGCGGCGCATCATGGACAGCATCGAGCGATCCCTCGGGCGCTCGGCGCCGGGCAACAGGACCTCGATTGCGTTGCGAATCGGCGCGAGGGGGTTGCGCAATTCGTGGCCGAGCATCGCGAGGAATTCATCCTTCCGCTTGGCGGCTGCGTCGAGTTCGGTGCGTGCTTTCTCCAGATCTTCGAGTTGCGCACGGATCTGGTATTGCCGTTGGCGCGCGCGCAATGCGGTGCGCGCCGCGCTGGTCAGGGCAGCGACTCGTGCGGGGCGTTCGAGCAACGAGGCGTTGCCGAGGGATTCCAACAGGCGCGCCAGATGCGCCGAATCGCTGTTGGTGCGCGCCACCACGACCACGGGCAAGTCCGACCACGACGGCTGACGCGCCAGTACGTCGGCCAGGATCGCGTTGGCACCGTGCGCCAACCATTCTTCGGCGATGAACACCGCGCCAGCCGGATCGCGGAGTGCATCCTGCAACGCATCTGCGTCACCACACTCGAACGCGACCATGCCTTCGTCACGCAGCACCAGCGCGGCCAGTTGCGTGTCGCGCGGCGTCGGCAGCAAGAACAGGACGCGCAGGCCGGGGGCATCGGTTCGCGAGCTGGCCTCGCCGCTCTGCACGGTGGTCAACTCCGCAGCGAATCCGGGGACGGCGTGCGCTCTTGCGGCACGCCGGTCAGTACGCCCCGGAGCTCGCGGAGCGGCGCGCCGATCTCGAACCCGTGCGAGGACATCCTGAAGGGGCGGATCGTGCGCTCGTGCCACCCGGTGCGCTGCTTCAGTACCGAGATTGCTTGCCGCACCTCGCCATCGGCCTCGTAATACCGCAGCAGGACGACGCCATCGGCCAGGTAGCTCACGTCGACGCGATTGCTCATCGTGCCGATGAGCCCGAGCTGCGCGCTGATCAGGAGCGTGATCACGCCGAGCGAGCCGAGGTAGGCCAACAGATCGTGCAACTGCAACAGCATGTGTTGCTCACCGGGCATCGCGTTGAGATAGCCGTTGAGGCTGTCGATCACCACGACGCGCACGTCGTCGTCTTCCACCGCCGAGCGAATCACCTGCGTGAACTCGCCGGACGACAATTCTGCCGGGTCGACCGCCTGCAGCCTGATCAGGCCCTCATCCATGCGTTCGGCCAACGGGAAGCCCAATCCCTCCGAGCGCGTGACGAAGGCGCGCACGCTTTCGTCGAAGGCGAAGATCGCCGCTCTCTCGCCGCGATCGGCCGCCGCGCATGCGATCAACGTCGCAAGCGACGATTTCCCTGTCCCGGCCGCGCCGATCAGCAACGTGCTGGTGCCGCGCGACAACCCGCCACCAAGCAACGCGTCGAATTGTTCCATTCCCGTGGCGATGCGTTCCTGCGGCAATTTGCGGCGATAGTCCGATGCGACCAGTCGTGGGAACACAAGGAGCCCGCCGGTCTCGATGCGATAGTCGTGGTAGCCGCCGATGAAGCGACGGCCCCTGAACTTGCCCACGCGAAGGCGACGCCGATCGCCGCCGAACGCCGCGTCCACCGATTCCAGGCGAAGCACCCCGTGCACGATGGTGTGCACGTGCATGCCCTGCTCTGCCGGGCCGATGTCGTCGAGCAACAACGTCGTGCAGGAAAGCTGGGAGAAGTACTGCTTCAGAGCCAGCACCTGGCGGCGATATCGCAGGGGCGAGCCCGACAGCAGGCGGAGCTCGCCCAGCGAATCGAACACCAGTCGATCGGGCCGTATTTCTTCGATGTGCCGCAGGATGCGTTGCGTCGTGTCGCCAAGCTCCACTTCGGAAGGATGGAACATCGTGTACTGCGCGTCTGCCGCCATGCTGTCCGCGCCGGCCAATGGCTCGTAGAGGTCGATGCCGTCGAGCGACCAACCATGGGAGGCCGCCATCTCACGCAGTTCGGCCACGGTTTCCGAGAGCGACACATACAGCACGCGCTCGCCCCGATCGCGACCGGCCATGAGGAACTGCATCGACAAGGTCGTCTTGCCCGACCCGGGAAGCCCTTCGATGAGATAGAGCCTCCGGGGCGTGTAGCCCCCGGCAAGCACGGTATCCAGCCCGGCGATGCCGGAGCTGATGGGAGTTGCGAGCATTGCGTTGCGCCCCTGTGGTGATGCGCGCGATGACATCCCCTGTCGTTCGCGGCACGGTCGCGCAGTCTTCACGAACGGGCATGAAAGGTGAAGTAAAAGCCGCGTGAAACCGCGTAAAAATGCCGTAAAAATTCATGCCGTTCCGTTGCGGGTCAGTCGCTCGTGGTTAAAAAATCCGCGCCCCCAAAACCGGACACACCCACGCCCCATGCGGATGGATGTCACGCACAACCGAATGCAGGTCGAAGCGCCCGCGACGCACCACGTCGCGGAGTCGCTTGCACTGCCGTCAGCGCTGCTGGCGTCGGTGTCGCACGATCTGCGCGGGCCGCTCTCGGTGATCCTCGGCGCTTCCGAAGTGCTGCACGACGGATTCGCGCATCTGGCCGATGAGGATCGACACGCTTATCTGCGCGCGATTCGTCGCGAATGCGTTCGCATGGACGAGTACATCCAGGGTCTGTTCAACGCCACGCGCCTGCTGATTGGTGGAAGCGCGCGACTGGTCCGCGACTGGATCGGCATCGATGAGCTCGTTGGATCGGCGGTGGAGCGCCTTGTCCGATATCGCGAAGGTGCGAGGGTTTCGATCGACATCGACTCGACGCTGCAGCCCGTCCGCGTCCATGGCGCGCTCGTCGAACAAGCCTTGTTGAACGTGCTCGACAACGCTGCGAAGTTTTCCCCCACCGACGCTGCCGTGCAGCTGCGCATCCGCCAGGACGCGACCGTCAACACGGAGATCGAGGTGGTCGACGCGGGCCCCGGCATCGCGGCGGACAAGCGCGAACACGTTTTCGGCGTGTTCGTGAGCGACGATCCGCAATCGCGCGGCCGCGGTGGATCGGGACTGGGCCTGGCGATCAGCCGCGGCATCCTGCGCGCACATGGCGGCGACGTCGTCGCCGAGGCGCCGCGGGAAGGCGCAACGGGTGCGCGCCTGCGGCTGACACTGCCGGCGACGGAGGCGACAGGGCTGGGCGCGCGATGAGCGAACGCCCCGCCAAGATTCTCGTCATCGAGGACGAGCCCGAACTGCGCGCCTTCCTCGCCCGGGTGCTGCGTTCGCACGGCTACACCGTGGATACGGCAGCGACCGCCCGCCAGGGGCTGGAGACGTTCCGATCGCGCGGCGCGGCATTGGTACTGCTCGACATCGGCCTTCCCGACGCGAACGGTCTGGAGGTACTCGCCTGCATCCGGCACGACAGTTCGACGCCCGTCATCGTGCTGAGCGTGCGCGCGGAGGAGGCTGAGAAAGTCGCGGTTCTCGACGGCGGCGCCGACGATTACGTCACCAAGCCTTTCGGCGTCCAGGAATTGCTCGCGCGCATCCGTGCGAACCTGCGTGCGAGGCACCCGCTGGTGCAACGCTCGTTCCTGGACGATGGCTACCTGCGCATCGACCTGGCGAACCGCATCGTGACGCTCGGCAACGAACCGGTGACGCTCACTCCAAAGGAATATGCACTGCTCGCCGTGTTGGCACGCAACGCCGGCGGCGTCGTCACCCAGTCGCGCTTGCTGCGCGAACTCTGGGGACCCACGTATGAGCAGGACACGCATTACCTTCGCATCCTCGTCGCGAAGCTGCGGCAAAAGCTGGGAGACGACGCGACGGCGCCGCGGTGGGTGCTGACCGAACCGGGCGTCGGTCTGCGGCTGCGCATCGACGCGTACGAGGGCGCGCCGGTTTCGCCCGAGCAGGCTCGCGTTCGCGCGGAGTGAGGTCCAGGCGGAGATCGTCGCGGGGGTTTGCTACCTCCAATGCAGCATCGATCCCCTGCCGTGCCGGCGTATTGATTTAGGTCAACGACCGCCGCATCGGGCCACCGCAACCTCCCTGCACTGTCATCGGAGGTGTCGAAGCATGGCTGCGCATCCATCGACACTGCGCCTGGTGCGCGCGTGGATCGACACGTACCAGCAGCCCGTCGTCTACATGCATCGCGACTGCCCCGTGTGTCGCGCGGAGGGCTTCAGCGCCTTGTCGCGCGTGTCCATCCGTTGCGGCGGCCGGGAGTTGCTCGCCACCCTGAATGTGGTCATCGACGCGCAAATCGATGTCGACGTGGCGGCGCTCTCGGAAGTGGCCTGGCACGCACTGGCGCCGCCCGAAGGCGCGGTCGCGGAGATCCGGCACGCCGAGCCGCCTGCTTCTGCATCGGCGCTGCGCGCGAAAGTCTTCGGCCACCGCCTTTCCATCGACGCGATGCGCGCGCTCGTGCAGGACACCGTCAATGCGCGGCTCTCGGACATCGAACTCGCCGCATTCGTGACGGCGTGCGCCGGGGATCACCTCGATCACGACGAGACGATCGCCCTGACGCATGCCATGGTCGAGGCGGGACAACGCATCCGGTGGCAGCGCGACGTCATCCTGGACAAGCATTGCGTCGGCGGATTGCCCGGCAACCGCACCACGCCGCTCGTGGTCGCGATCCTTGCCGCCGCGGGCCGCTGCATTCCCAAGACATCCTCGCGCGCGATCACCTCGCCTGCGGGGACCGCGGACACGATGGAGGTCATGGCGCCCGTGGACCTGGATCTGCCGGCGATGCAGCGCGTGGTCGAGCGCGAGGGGGGATGCATCGTCTGGGGCGGCAGCGTGCGCCTGAGCCCCGCGGACGACATCCTGATCCGCGTCGAGCGTCCCCTGGATTTCGACAGCGAAGGCCAATTGGTCGCGAGCGTGCTGTCCAAGAAGATCGCGGCCGGCGCGACGCACGTGGTGATCGACATGCCCATCGGGCCCACCGCGAAGATCCGATCGGACGCGCATGCCGACGCGATCGAACGGCGATTGCGCGCGACCGCGGCCGCCTTCGGCCTGGAGTTGCGCATCGTGCGCACCGACGGGTCGCAGCCGGTGGGGCGCGGAATCGGCCCATCGCTCGAAGCACGGGACGTCCTCGCCGTGTTGCGAGGAGCGCCCGACGCGCCTGCAGACCTGCGCGAACGCGTCCTGGCGTTGGCCAGCACACTGCTGGAACTCGCACCGGGCGTCGAAGGGCCCGGGGCCAGCGACCAGGCGCGCGATCTCCTCGACAGTGGCGCGGCCTACCGGAAATTCCTGGCCATTTGCGAGGCGCAAGGTGGCTTCACCGAACCTGGCGTCGCCGAGCACGTGCGCACGGTATCGGCGCAACGATCCGGGGTCGTGCGCGCCATCGACAATCGCCGGCTCGCGAAAGTCGCCAAGCTCGCCGGCGCACCGCTCGCGCGTCGCGCGGGCGTATTCCTGCGCGTGCGCATCGGCGATGCCGTGGCGTCGGGCGAGGCGTTGTTCGACCTGCACGCCCAGAGCCTGGGCGAAATGGCGTACGCGCTTTCGTTCGCGACCGCCCATCCGGCCATCTTCTGGATCGCGTGAAGGCGATCAGTGGTGCATCAGCAACGGAATCGGGCTGTGTCCGAGCATGTGGCGGGAAACGCCGCCGATGATCCATTCGCGCGCGCGCGAATGCCCAAAGGCTCCCATCACCAGCAAATCGACGTTCGCCGCCATCGCCGCGCCCAGCAATGCCCCGCCCGTCGTGTCGCGATCAGTCGCGAACATCGCACGCTCGATCGGCAAGCGGTGCCGCTTCGCGAATCGATCCAGGTCGAATGCCGGCAGCCCGAGCGGTGGTTGCACCGGCGTGGCGTCGTGCAGGAAGACGACATGGCTCGCGCGAAGCAACAATGGCAACGCCGAATGCAGCGCGCGCATTGCCGCGGTCGATCCATCCCATGCGACTGCGATCCGATCCAGTCGAGGGTCCTGCCGGCGCGATTCGGGAACGATCAACGCGGGGCGGCGAACATGGACGATGACGTCCGCGAGCGCGCCTTCCTCGCCCCACGGCGTATCGGCCCCCCTTCCGAGCACGAGCAGGTCGTGCCATTGGCTGACGTGTCGAATCGCACGCGAGGGTGTCGCCATGCAGGCGATCCAGTCGCTGTCGGCGACGCCGTTCGACGAGGTCCAGTTGCGGAAGGGCGTGGCCAGCGCACGGGCCTTCCGCAGTTTGCGTTCCGCCTCCCGCTCCAGCATCACCATCGGCGGCGTTTCGCCGACCAGGACGGCGGGTATCGGTGGTTCGCACCACAACCCGGTCAGATTCGCCTGCAGTCGGGCAGCCAGCCGCGCAGCGAAGACGGTCGCGTGGCTCCAGGGCGAATAGTGGGTCGCATGAACGAGGAGGTCCTGCATGTCGGTCGAAAGTCCATGCCTGTCGTTCGCATTGGATGCGCACGTTCGCGCGGCGATGTTGATTTAGGTCAACACAAGGCGGCGTGCGCAGGCCGCACACTGCCGCAACTCCCATTGAAGCCTCCCGAAGCACGCCGGGGGGATCGGCGTGGCGGTTGCCCATCGATTGAGGGGTAGACTCCCGGGCGGACCGGCGCGGGCCGGACGCTCCGGGAGTCGACGTGCACGACGCACCCGTTTCCAATGCGACATCCCCACACGTGCTCGTCATCGAGGACGACCCGGAGATTGCGTCGCTCGTCGACCGCTACCTCACGGGCCAGGGACTGCGCGTCACCCAGGCAGCCAATGGCGGTGAGGCGATGGCCGCCATCGAGCGCGACTTCGTAAACGTCGTGTTGCTCGACCTGGGCCTGCCTGGTGAAGACGGCCTCACGATCCTGCGCAAATTGAAAGCGCAATGGGGTGGCCCGGTCATCATCGTCAGCGGACGCGGCGACGCGGTCGAACGGGTCGTCGGGCTGGAGCTCGGGGCCGACGACTATGTCACCAAGCCCTTCGACTTCCGCGAGCTGCTCGCGCGCATCCGATCGGTCATGCGACGTATCCAGCGCACTTCCGCCGACATGCCGGACCAGGGTATCGAAGCGATTCGCATCGACACCCTTCGATTGGAGCGTGGCACGCGCCGGCTGCTGCGGGCCGATGGCGAAGACATCCCCTTGTCTTCCGGCGAATTCGATCTGTTGGCGGCCCTCGCGGACAAGCCGGGACATGTCTTCTCCCGCGACTCGCTGGTGCAACTCCTCCACGGGCACGACGCGGGCCCCTTCGACCGCTCGATCGACGTGCAAGTCGGTCGGTTGCGGCGGAAGATCGAGGTCGATCCGGAGAACCCGCGCATCATCAAGTCGATCCGCGGCGTCGGCTACGTGCTTGCGGCGCCGGTGACACGCGCGGGCTGAGCGATGGACACCGGCCTGTTCGACGCACTACCCGACGCACTGCTCATCGTCGATACGCACGGCCGGATCCTGCGCGCAAACGCGAATGCGCACCGCATGTTCGGCCACGCAACCGGAAACCTGGTGGGACTGGACATCGAGGCGCTGATGCCCGAGTCCGTCAGGACGCGGCATCGCGACCACCGCACCGCTTACGCAAACGCGCCGCGTGTGCGGCCGATGGGCGCCGGCGGCATGGCGCTGGTCGGCCAGCGGCGGGATGGCGAACAGTTCCCGGTGGAAATCGCATTGGCGCCATTGCCCACCCAGACCGGCGTAAAACAATTCCTGGCGTCGGTGCGCGATATATCGGAAACCTTGCGCGCGCAACAGGCGCTGGAGCGCGCGCGCTACGACCGCGTCATCGCCGACCTCGGGCAGGAAGCGCTCGAAGCGCGATCGCCGGACGCCTTCGTCGACGCGCTTCCCATGCGGCTCGCCACAACCATGGGGAGCGACGTGCACGTCGCCTTCTGGTTACGGGATGCAACCGACGGACCACGCTGGACGAGTACCTCCGACAACGTCGTGCGCACGATCCCTGCCCAATTGCCTGCACGCTATGTCACGCAGGAGTTCCGCGTCTTCAGCACGGACAGCGGCGACGCGCGCGCCGTCGACCTGATGCGCGCGATCCCCGATTGCAACACGCTGGCGCTGGCCCCGCTGGTGGATCGTGGCGCTTCGACCGGCGCATTGATCGCCTGGTCGCCGCAGCCTTCCCGCTTCGACCACGACGCGCAACACCTCCTGCAGTCCTGCGCGACGCTCATCGCCGCGGTCCTGCAGCGATCCCGAACCGAGGCCCAACTCGCGCACGCGCAGCGCCTGGATTCGCTGGGCCAGTTGACCGGCGGCATCGCGCACGACTTCAACAACCTGTTGACGATCATGTCCGGATCGCTGCAATTGCTGGCCGCCGAACAGGAAGGCGATCCCGGTGCGAACGCATTGATCGAAAGCGCGCTGCGCGCGGTTCGACGCGGTGCGGACCTGACGGACAAGCTGCTGTCCTTCGGCCGACGCAAGCAATTGCGGCCCGCACCGATCGACGCGGCGCGATTGCTCGGCGACATCAAGGCGCTGTTGCAGCGCACGCTCTCGCACAATATCGCGTTGAATCTCGAAGTGCCCGACGGGCTGCCCCACGCGTTCGCGGACGTCGCGCAACTGGACGCGGCCCTGGTCAACCTTGCCTTGAACGCACGCGATGCCATGCCCGACGGCGGTGCGATCACCTTCTCCGTCGAGGAACAATGGTGCGCCGCCGACCGGGTTCCGGCGGGCGTCTTGCCAGGCCATTACGTCGTCTACTCGGTGACCGATACCGGCGCGGGCATGCGGCCCGATGTCAGGGCGCACGCGGTCGAACCGTTTTTCACCACGAAGGGGGGACGCGGCAGCGGCCTGGGCCTGAGCATGGTGTATGGCTTCGTCCAGCAAAGCGGCGGCGGCATGGCGATCGACAGCGCGCCAGACGCGGGCACGCGCGTGTCCCTCTACCTGCCAGTCGCCAGCCAGGCGACGACGCTGGCCCGGTCGGCGGATGCAGACATCGAGGTCGCGCACTCCGGGAAGGCGCTGATCGTCGAGGACGACGAGGAAGTGCGGACCATCGCATCCGCGTTCGTCCGCGCATTGGGCTATGACGTCGTTGCCGTGGCCGATCACGATGCCGCCATCGCGCGACTGTCCGACGCCGATGGCGGTTACGACGTCGTCTTCAGCGACCTGATGCTCGGCGGTGGCGCGGACGGTGCCGATCTCGCCGCGCGCGTTCACCAACAGTGGCCCGGCATCGGCGTGGTGATCACATCGGGGCATGCGCACGGGCTGGAGGCCCGCTCGACCGCATTCGAGATCCTGCACAAGCCCTACGATCTCGCGCAACTCGCGGCGGCCTTTGCGCGGTGTCGCGCGCGGCCGGGTCCAGCAGCGTGACTTCACGGCGATCCACGGACAACACGCCGCACGCCTGCAACTTGGTCAATGCGCGCGTCACCGTTTCGATTTTCAACCCCAGGAAGTTCCCCATTTCCGCGCGCGTCATGCGCAATCGGAAGCGGCGCGCGCTGCAGCCCAGGCGCGCGTGACGGTTGCCGACTTCGTGCAGGAACGCGATGACGCGATGCTCGGCGCAAAGCGACGTGATCGCCAGCGTCCACGCCTGTTGTTCGCGCAACTGTTGCGCGCACAGCCTTGCGAGCGTCGCTGCAACGATCGGCGCGTCCATGGAAGATTGCGGCAGGAGCCAGACTTCGCTCGCGTCCAGCGCCATGCAGTCGGAAACGTGGCAAGCACTTCCCAGCGACTCAAGGCCCAACCATTGCCCGTGCATCGCGAACGAGCAAATGCGCTCGCGTCCGTCTTCGCTGCCGACGACAGTCTTCAGGAAGCCCCCATGCACGAAGTACACGCCGGGATGCGGTTGCCCGGCATGGAAGACCCAGCCGCGCGTCGGAACGTGGATGCGCGTGAAGGGCAGCGAAGACAGCGGGGCCGGCAGTTCGTGCGGGATCATCGCGGCAGCTCCGGGGCAGTTGCCGCGATCCTGCACGCGACCGGCGATCCGCCGATGTCACCACCGCAACGATTTGTAACAGCGCGTAACGATCAGCGCCGACGCAGCCCTCGCACGCTCCCGGGCAAGCCTCGATCATTCCAGCGGCCCCGGCGAGCGAGGTTGATCGAAGTCAACGAAGCATTTGATCCGGATTGACCCAGGTCAACGCTTCGCCTCGTGTTTGGGCGTCGGATTCACGTGGCATCCTCCGGGGGAGAAACCACGTGCGGGAGCTCGGCCTTTCGGGCGAACAAGCGCGTCGCCGGCTCGCCCTCGACGGGCCGAATGCCCTGCCCGATCCGGAGGAGCGCTCGCCGCTGCGCATCGTGTTCCAGGCTCTGCGCGAGCCCATGCTGCTGCTGTTGATCGCCGCCGGCGCCATCTATCTCGCGCTCGGGGAACCGCGCGATGCGGTGCTGTTGCTGCTGTCGATCGTGGCGGTGGTGGCGTTGACCATCGCGCAGGAATATCGCGCCGAACATGCGTTGCGCGCGCTCCGGGAACAAGCCAGCCCGACGGCCAGCGTCCTTCGCGACGGCGCCCCGATGGTGATTCCCTCGCGCGATGTCGTCGTGGGAGATGTCCTGCTCGTGACCGCGGGCGACCGCCTGGCCGCAGACGCGACGGTCGTCGGCGCTGCGGATTTGATGGTCGACGAGTCGTTGCTGACCGGGGAATCGATGCCGATATCCAAGTCGGTCGGTGGGTCCACCGAAGCAAGTGGTCTTCGTGCCGGCACCCTGGTGGTACGCGGAACCGGACGAGCCGAGGTCACCGCCACCGGCACACGCACCGAATACGGCAGGATCGGCGTGGCGCTGCGCGAGGTGCGCGCCCCGCCGACGCCGCTGCAACGGCAGTTGCGGCGGTTGGTCCGCTTGTTCGCGTCGCTGTCGCTGCTGTCGTGCCTGGTCGTGGCGACGGCCATGTACGCGCGCGGCGCCGGCGCGCTCAAGGCGTTGTTGAGTGGCGTGACGCTCGCCATCGCCAACATTCCCGAAGAATTCCCCGTGATCGTGACGGTGTACCTGGCCCTTGGCGCTTGGCGCATGTCGCGTCGATCGGTGCTGGTGCGCCGCCCGGCCGCCATCGAAGCGCTCGGTTCGGTCACCGTGTTGTGCACGGACAAGACCGGGACGCTCACCGAAAACCGCATGCGCGTCGCGGAGGTCAGCGACGACTTCGCCGACGCGCAGGTGCAGATCCTGGAGGCCGCGGCGCTCGCCGCACCCGTGGATTCCCTGGACCCGATGGACTTGGCCTTGCGGGAATCGCTGTCGGCGGAACTCGCGGAGTGGACGCCCTTGCGCGAATACCCGTTTTCGGCGGCACGACGGAGCGTTGGCATGGCATGGCGCCGCGCGGGCCGATCGATGCTGTTCGTCAAGGGCGCGCCGGAGGCGGTCGCCCTGGCCTGTCGACTTCCGGAGCGAATCGCCGTCGGTATCGACGCGCGCGTGGAGCGAATGGCAGGACGCGGGCTCCGCGTGTTGGGCGTGGCCGCCGCGCCGGTGGAGGCGCTACCCGATATGCCGGAGGCCGCAGCCCTGCAATGGCGCGGATTGGTGGCTTTCATCGATCCGCTGCGCGATGGCGCGCCCGATGCAGTCGCGCAAGCGCGCGCGGCAGGAATGCGCGTGGTGATGTTGACGGGCGATCACGAAGGCACCGCGCAGGCCATCGCGGCGCAGGCCGGGATCGCGCGGACGGACGTGTTCGCGCGGGTCAAGCCCGAGGACAAGTTGCGCCTGGTCGAACGGCTGCAGCAGCAAGGCGAAATTGTCGCGATGACCGGCGACGGGATCAACGATGCGCCCGCGCTGGCGGCGGCGCACGTTGGCGTGGCGATGGGCAAGCGCGGCACCGACGTCGCGCGCGAAGCCGCATCGATCGTGCTCGTCGACGATGATTTCACTTCGCTCGTGCGCGCGGTCGCCGAAGGCCGACGCATCTACGACAACCTCCGCCGTGCCGTGCGCTACATCATGGCGGTGCACGTGCCGATCACCCTGCTGGCGCTGTTGCCGGTGTTCCTTGGGGTGCCGCCCGTCCTGTTCCCGATCCACGTGGTGCTGATGGAGTTGATCATCGATCCGGCGTGCTCGATCGTGTTCGAAGCCGAGCCCGCTCGTCCGGATCTGATGCGGCGACCGCCTCGCCCTGCCTCGCAACCCATCCTCGGCTTGCGCGATTTCGCGGCGACCGCGGCGCAAGGGCTCGCCATGTTCGCGCCGCTGCTGGCGATCGACCAATTCGCGCGCCGGGTCGGCTTTCCGACCGTGCAGGTGGCCGCACTCGACTTCACCGTGCTGGTCGCCGGCAACATCGCGCTGATGGCGACCTATCGGCCCGGCAAGTCCCTGCTCGACGCGGTCGTTGGCAGAAGCCGCCAATTCAGGATCGCTGCCATCGCGACGCTCCTGCTGCTCGTGCTGGCTACGCGTGTCGCGCCTGTCTCACGCTGGCTCGACTTCGCGCCGCCGGCAATCGCATGGTGGTTGGTCGCGTTGCTCGCGCCGTTCGCAACTGCCGCGGCGTTGCGGCCCTGGTTGGTGCGCGATTGACCTGCGTCAACATCGTGACGCTCCCAGCAGGCTCCAATGACGCATCGCCCACGCAGGAGCGCGACCATGAACCGGCTCAAGGGAAAGACATGCGTGGTGACGGGCGCGGCGCTCGGCATCGGCGCGGCGACCGCACGCCGGTTCGCGGAAGAAGGCGCGCGCGTCGCCCTGTTCGACCTTCGCGACGACGATGGGCGCAGGCTGGCCGACACATTGCGCTCGAGCGGCGCCGACGCACGGTACTGGCGCGTGGATGTCACCAACGAAGCCAGCGTCAAACAGGCCCTGGACGGCGTCGCGGACACTTGGGGTTCGCTCGATGTGCTCGTGAACAACGCAGGGGTCGCCGGCGCCAACAAACCCACGCATGAGCTGACCGAAGCCGAATGGGATGCCGTGCAGGCCGTCAACGTGAAGGGCGTGTTCTTCTGCACCAAGCATGCCATCGGCCACATGCGCCGCGCCGGTGCTGGCAGCATCGTCAATCTCTCGTCGATCTACGGCCTCGTCGGCGCACCGGACGTGCCCCCGTATCACGCGTCCAAGGGCGCGGTCACGCTGATGACCCGCACCGATGCGCTGCTGTATGCCGCCGATCGGATTCGCGTCAATTCCGTCCACCCCGGCTACATCTGGACGCCCATGGTCGAGCACCACCTGCGCGACTCGGGCGCGACGGACCTGGCGGCCGCCCGGAAGGAGGTCGGCGCACTCCACCCGCTGGGCCACATGGGCGAACCGGACGACATCGCCTGGGGCATCGTGTACCTGGCATCGGACGAGTCGAAGTTCATGACGGGCGCCGGATTGGTCATAGACGGGGGCTACACGGCCCGTTGAGCCGCGCGGAGCACGGCAATGTCGCAGCGGCAATCGGCCTCGCGGGGAAATGTCCGGATGGCCCCTTGAAGGGCAGATCGCTCAATGCAATTGCCAGCTGCGCCGGACGCTGTCATGGACATGCTCCCACTGGACGCCGTTGATCTGGGCAATCTGCGTCCAGGCGCGGCGCGCGCAAGGCTCGACATCGACCCATGGTTCGTGATCGAAAACTTCCCTGAGGACACGGACGAAGAGCGCCAGGTCGCGCGCTTCATCCGGCCCCTGCGATGCGGGCGATCCGCACATGTCGGCAACCCTCAATGCGAGAACAACACCGGCATTTCCATTTCTTCCAGGAGTCCGCGCGTCGCGCCGCCGAGCACCCATTCCCGCATCCGCGTGTGCCCGTAACCACCGGCGACGATCAGATCCGCCCCGCATTCGGCGGCGTGCAACAGGATGGTGGTGGCCACGCTCATCGAACCGGCGGGACGCCGGGTGACATTGACGCGCAAGCCGTGTTCCGCCAGATGCGCCGCGATATCGGCGCCCGGTTCGTCGCCATGCCAAAGGTCTCCAACTTCCGGGTCCACGATCAGGACCTCGGCATCGGAGGGCTCGAACAGCGCGATCGCGTCGTGGATCGCGCGCGCGGATTCGCGCGTCGGCTTCCACGCGAGCATCAGTTTGGTGAAACGCCCCGCGCCGCGTTCCGGCTTGTCGGCCGGCACGGTGAGGACGGGCCGCCCCGAGCCGAACAGGAATGCGCTGAAGAATGCATGCGTGATGGCGGCGTCGTTGCCCGTTGGCCGTGAAAGGACGGCGAGATCGGTGTAGCGCGCCTGGATGGTCAGCGCGTCGGCGGGATCGAAAATGCGCGTGCGGTCCACGCGGACATCCACCGACGCTTCGGACTTCGAAAGTTGCGCGCGCAGTCGCTCTGCGTGCCGCAGCGCTTCCTTCTCGACGCCTTCCAATACCTCCACCAGCACATCGCCCGGCGCGAACCCCCAGGGCGCCGCAATCACGGCTGGAACCGCCGCGGGAACCGAGACAATCAGCTTGGCCCCGTACGCGGTGGCAAGTCTCTCGGCGATCGCCAGCGCCGCATCGTCGGTCGACGCACGCGTGATGGGAAGAAAGAGGTCCTTGAGCATGGTCGCGTCTCCACACGGGGTCGCGCCAAAGCCTGCGCGCCCCCAAAGCGACGGATGTTGATCCAGGTCAACGGCCATCGGCACAAGAACGTGTCCCATTTGGGTGCCGCTTCCGGGAGTCCGCATGGCAGGTCCCACCCTCCAGTTCCTCGGTGCCGCCGGAACCGTCACGGGATCGCGTTACCTGCTCGAATCGGACGGTCGTCGATGGCTGGTCGACTGCGGCCTTTTCCAGGGGTACAAGCAATTGCGGGAGCGGAACCGCGCCCCGTTTCCCGTACCGCCCGACACCATCGACGCGGTGGTGCTCACCCACGCGCACCTGGACCACTCGGGCTACTTGCCCGCCTTGGTGCGGGATGGTTTTCGTGGCCGCATCCATTGCACCGAAGCGACCCGCGACCTGTGCGGCCTGCTCCTGCGCGACAGCGCGCACCTGCTGGAGGAAGAGGCGAAATTCGCGCAAGCGAAAGGGTTCTCGCGACACGCCGCGCCGCTGCCGCTCTACACCAAGGCAGATGCCGAGGCCGCCCTGCGCCGCCTGACACCCCATCCATTCGATCATGCGCTCGATCTCGGCGGCGGCGTCGCACGCTTTGTTCGCGCCGGCCATCTACTGGGGGCCGCACAAGTCCGGATGGAGGTGGCGGGCACCTCCATCCATTTCACGGGCGACCTGGGCCGGCCCCACGACATCCTGATGCGTCCGCCGCGCCCCTTCGACGGCGCGGACCTTCTGGTCTGCGAAAGCACCTACGGAAATCGCAGCCACCCCGTAGTCGATCCTGACGTGGAACTGGGCGCCGTGATTCGTCGCGTCGCCGCACGGGGTGGCGTGATCATCGTGCCCGCGTTCGCCATCGGGCGCGCGCAGGGCGTGCTGCTCCAGATCGCGCGCCTGCGCGCGCGTGGCGAAGTGCCGCCGATCCCGGTCTTCCTCAATAGCCCGATGGCAATCGACGCCACCGACATCTACCTTCGCCACCGAACCGAGCACATCGCGTCGGAAGATGAGTGCCGAGCGATGTACGCGCTCGCCACGATGGTCAGAACCTCCGAGGAATCCAAGGCGCTGAATCGTAGACACGGTCCGATGATCATCCTCTCTGCCAGCGGCATGCTCACGGGCGGCCGGGTGCTGCACCACGTGGAGGCGTTCGGGGAGGACGCGCGCAACGCGATCGTGCTATCGGGCTTCCAGGCCGGCGGCACCCGTGGCGCGGCGCTCGTGGCTGGTTCGCGGCAACTACGGATGTTCGGGCGCGATGTCCGCATCGCCGCGGAAGTCGTCGCGCTGCAGTCGTTTTCCGGCCATGCGGACGGAGACGAGATCATGCGATGGCTTCGAACCGCGGCTACCCCGCCGCGCATGACCTTCATCACGCACGGAGAACCCGATGCCGCCGACACGCTGCGCGCGCGCATCAAGCACGAACTCGGCTGGCAGGCGCGCGTTCCCGAGCAACTGGAAGCGGTGTCCCTTTCGACACGGGTGTAGACGGGCCCTTACACCCGCGGCGGATCGGTTTCCCGCTGCCAATGTCGCTGCCCGGCAACCTCGATGAAGGCACGGATCGCAGCGCGCGCATCCTTCGCGACGATCACGCCGGGATCCGGGGCGCCGTCGGGCAACGCATCGGGGATGCCGGCCGACGCCAGCAACGCATCGCCATCGCCAAGCACCAGCAGCGTCTTGCAATGACGGTACTGTTCCTTGAGATAGTCGAGCGTGCGCGCATCCATGCGCACCTCGCCCATGCGGCCCGTGCCATCGGGAACGATCATGCCGTCGAACAGCACGCCGGGTTCGTTCTCGAGCGAGACTTCGGCATCGAGCATCGCGCCCGCATCGGTCTTGCACGGGCCGATGCGCACGCCCATCAGGCGCGGCACTGCGCCGGCGTCGAGCAACGCGCGTTGCACGGCCTCGACAGCCTTGCCGTCGACGCCGTCGGCGACGAGGATCGCGAACTTGCGCGAGGGCACGCCGGGTTCGCCGGGACGCGCCATCATCGAAAGCGCGGGCGAGGTTTTCACTTCGGCCTTCGGTACGCGTGCGATGGCGCGCGGCAACGCCTCCGGTAGCGCCATGCCGAGCCCGTCGGCGACCTTCGCGGCGAGATCGCGCGAGACGTTCACCAATCCGGCGAGCATGCGCGCTCGCACCGCGGGCACCGTCACCTTGCTCAGTTCGAACCGGAAAGCGCCTGCGATGTGCGCCTGCTCTTCCGGCGTCTGGCTGTTGAAGAACAACGTCGCCTGGTTGTAGTGCTCGGCGAACTTCTCCGGATGGCCGCGCAACTCGTCCTGCTTCACCGGCTCGGGGAAGGACACGAAGCCCGCGGCGCCGGCCTGGAACGGGCAGCCGCCGCCGAGGCTGTTGGGCTCATACGACACGCGGCCACGATGGATCGCCTGCCGATGCATGCCGTCGCGCTGGTTGTTGTGCACCGGCGCGATCGGCGCGTTGATCGGGAGCTCGTGGAAGTTCGGGCCGCCAAGGCGCGTGATCTGCGTGTCGACGTAGGAATGGATGCGGCCGGCGAGCAGCGGATCGTTCGTGAAGTCGATGCCCGGCACGACATGCGCCGTGCAGAATGCGACCTGCTCGGTTTCGGCGAAGAAGTTGTCGGGATTGCGGTTGAGTACCATGCGGCCGATCGGCTGCACCGGCACCAATTCTTCCGGCACGAGCTTGGTCGCGTCGAGGATGTCGAACGAATAACGCGCCGCATCTTCTTCGGTGAACACCTGCACGCCCAGTTCGTACTCCGGATATGCGCCCGCTTCGATCGCCTCCCAGAGATCGCGGCGATGGAAGTCCGGGTCCGCGCCGGAGATCTTGACGGCCTCTTCCCACGCAAGCGCATGCGTGCCGAGCTTCGGCGTCCAGTGGAACTTGCACAGGACCGCTTCGCCCTGCGCATTGACCAGGCGGAAGGTGTGCACGCCGAAGCCCTGCATCATGCGATAGGAGCGCGGGATGCCGCGATCGGACATCACCCACATCAGCATGTGCGTGCTCTCGGGCATGAGCGACACGAAATCCCAGAACGTGTCGTGCGCCGAGGCCGCCTGCGGCATCGCATTGTGCGGCTCGGGCTTCACCGCATGCACCAGGTCGGGGAACTTCATCGCGTCCTGGATGAAGAACACGGGGATGTTGTTGCCCACCAGGTCCCAGTTGCCTTCATCGGTGTAGAACTTCACGGCGAAGCCGCGCACGTCGCGCGCGGTGTCTTTCGAACCGCGTTCGCCCGCCACGGTGGAGAAGCGCACGAAGACCGGCGTGATCTTTCCCTTGGCCTGAAACGGCGCGGCGCGGGTGATGTCGGTCAGCGGCGCATAGCATTCGAAGAAGCCGTGCGCGCCGCTGCCGCGCGCATGCACGATGCGCTCGGGGATGCGCTCGTGGTCGAAGTGCGTGATCTTCTCGCGCAGGATGAAGTCTTTCAGCAGCGCAGGGCCGCGCAATCCCGCCTTGAGCGAATGCTGGTTGTCGGACACCGGAACGCCGTGGTTGGTCGTCAGGCGTTGCGCGGTGGCGTCGGTGCGCACCGGATCGAGCGGGCCGACCGCAACGGGTTCACCGCTGGCTGCGCGCGTGCCGAGCTTGTCGGAGTGATTGACTTCGCTCAGCGTGCTTGCGCCGACATCGTCGCCGGGGGCTTCGACGCCCTCGCCTTCCTGTGGCGCGTGCGCGTTGTCGTAGCCGTATTCGAGCGATTTGTTCGCGTTGAACGGCATGGCTTCGGACATCGCATCGACATCGGCCGCCTGTTGGGCGATGCGGGAAGCGGGCGTGGACGACGGCGGCTTGCGACGGGCCATGGGAAACACCTCGATGCGTGGATCGATTACTTCTACGCATCGCGCGGTGACACCTGCATGAGGTGCGCTTCCAACTGCCGCTCGATGATGCGATCACCGTCCTGTCATCCCCATCCGCCTACTGTGCGTTGGCACCTGGAAACACGGATGTCTTCCGGCGGCACTCACCGACTTGCCTCCTCGCCTTTGAGCCCCAGGCCTGCTTCGCAGGCAAATTTTGGCGATGGCCAACAATCGATCCCAATCGGATCCTTCCAAGGTGAGACACATGAACAATTCCAACAGCACCGATACCAACAAGACCGCCAGCCCGACGCAGACGCCGCCGGTCACGAAGGTCGAGAACCCGAGCGACGGCAAGACGGCGAAGGTCGAAGACCCCAAGCCGAGCCCGGAAACGGACACCGACCGCAAGGCGTCCGGCGACCAGAAGCCGGCGTCGACGGATGATTCGGCGGGCAAGTCCCTCCGTTAATCCCGGCTGTCAGGTTTGAACAAAGAGCCCGCACGCGTTGCGGGCTTTTTGTTTGTGCGTGGCGTCAGAGGATGGCGGGACTGATCGCAGCCGCCTGCGCGCGCAGGTTTTCCAGCTTGACGCGGGCCTGGACCGTCATCCGCGGGCCGTTCGCGCCCGGCTCCAGCAGCCCCATTTCGATCAGTTCCCGGGCGGCTTCGTCGCCGGGGACGATCCCCTGTTCCAAGGCCTCCAGGATGAGGAGGAACTCTGCCCGCAGATAGGGAGATTCGGTCATTTGCGTGTACCAGGAGCAACCAATCCTGATGACGATTGCACCAAGCAAAAGATGAACGGAACTTCACGGCGCCACCGTCGGGCATGCGACGGAGTGAAGCCACCTCGACAGTCCGCTGGTTAAGCTTCGCGATTCAAGACACGTTTCCCACGCCATGAATCCGCGCGATCTGCACCGCGTCCTCGAACACCTCCCCGGCAACGTGGTGCTTCTCCGGGCGGTCCCTGGGTTTCCCGTGGTCGCGATGAACGCGACCCTGCGGTCGCTGCTGGCCGACCCCGACACTGCCATCGGCCGCCCGGTGTTCGAATTGTTTCCCGACGCGCCCGATTCGCCGGGGAGCGTCGCGGCCCTGACCGCTTCGTTCGAACGCGTGATCCGCGCGCGCAAGGCCGAACACCACGAGCAACGGTTCGACGTCGCCGATCCATCGAGCGGGCGGTTCCGGGAACGCCATTGGTCCGCGACCAACAGCCCGGTCCTCGACGACGCGGGCGAAGTCGAATTCATCCTGCACCAGTCCGAGGAAGCCTCGACGGAGCAACTGGACTCGGAGCGTCAGCGCCGCATCTACGAAGCGGCGCTCAACAACACGCCCGACTTCGTCTACATCTTCGGCACCGACCATCGCGCGATCTACGCCAACGAAGCCCTGCTCAAGGTCTGGGGCGTCCAGGACGTGCGGGGCAAGACCTGGATCGACCTGGGCTACGAGCAGTGGCACGCGGACATGCACGATCGCGAGATCGCCACGGTGATCCGGACGCGCGCGCCGATCCGCGGGGAAATCCCGTTCACCGGCACGAACGGACGCCGCATCTACGACTACATCTTCGCGCCGGTGTTCGATGCCGCGGGCAACGTGGTCGCCGTGGCCGGGACCACGCGCGATGTCACCGACCGCCAGGCCGCCGAGCAGGTGATGCGCGAACACGCGCAACGCCTCGCCGAAGCCGATCGCGCGAAGGACGAATTCCTCGCCACGTTGTCGCACGAATTGCGCAATCCGCTCGCCCCGCTTCGCAACGGCCTGGAGATCCTGCGACGCACGCCGCCGGGCGACGGCGCGCAGGTTCGCATCCATTCGATGATGGAGCGGCAGGTCGATCATCTCGTGCGCCTGGTCGACGATTTGATGGAGGTCTCGCGGATCACGCGCGGCAACGTGTCGCTGCAGATGGAATCGGTGGATCTGCGCTCGGTGGTGGAGAGCGCGGTCGAGGCGGCCCGCCCGGCGATCGATGCAGGCGGCCATCGCCTGACGATCGATTTGCCGCAATCGCGCGTGACGCTGCTCGGCGACAGCGTTCGGCTGGCGCAGGTGCTGGTCAACCTGTTGAACAACGCGGCACGCTATTCCGAGCCCGGCGGCGACATCGCGCTGCGCGCGGTGGCCTCGGCGGACATGCTGTCGCTGTCGGTCAGCGACACGGGCATGGGCATGGATCCTGCGGAGATCCCGCATCTGTTCGAAATGTTCACGCGCGGCGACCGCGTGCGTTCGTCGCACCAGGGCGGCCTCGGCATCGGCCTTGCGCTCGCCCGTCGCCTGGCCGTGCTGCACGGCGGTTCGCTCGATGCGCACAGCGAAGGGCTCGGCAAGGGAAGTGTTTTCAACCTGCGGTTGCCGCTGCAAGCCGATGCGCCCGACGATGCCTCCGGGTCGGGCGGGACAGATGCGATCAGGCTGTCGTTGCGCGTGCTGCTCGCCGACGACAACCAGGACGTCGGGAACAGCCTGGCCGAAGCGTTGCGCCTGTTCGGTGCGCACGTGCATGTCGTCGACAATGGCATCGACGCGATCGCCGCCTTCGATCGGGTCGCGCCTTCGGTCGTGATCCTCGACATCGGCATGCCGCGCGTGACCGGATACGACGTCGCGCGTGCGTTGCGCTCGCGGGGCGTCGAGGTGCCGCTGATCGCGCTGACCGGCTGGGGCCAGCCGGCCGAGCGCAAGCGCGCCCTCGCCGCGGGGTTCGACCATCACCTCGTCAAACCCATCTCCCTGCCCGTGCTGCTGAAGTTGCTGGCGTCGCTGGAGACTGCGGACAGCACCTGATGCTTGGTACGCGCGGCTACGCTTCGTCGACGCCGTAACGCAACCAACGATCGGCGACGCCCGCATCGGAAAACGCGCGCGCATCGATCCCGGCCTCGCGGGCGAAGATCTCGCAGTATTCGAGATGATCCATGCCGGTGGGTTTGACGTGCGCGATGCGCAGCCCTTCGAGCCCGCGGCCCTTCATGCTCTGGACCAGCTTGCGCCAGTCGGCGATCGCCAACTCGTGGCCGACCAGCCGATCGCAGACGAACAGCCAGGCGGGGCGATGAGCTGCGATTTCCTCGACGATCCGTTCCCAGTAGGCGATCGTGTTCGCAAGCGTGCGCTCACCGACGACGGTGGCGATCAAGCCACCGCGGGAGCGCGAAAACACGACGCTGTAGTCCGGGGTCGTCACATCGACAGTATCGCCGGTCCAGCGTCATGCAGTCGAACGCTGGGCCCTGGCGCGATGCACCAGGTTCGCGCGCGTGGCTTCCAGCAGTGCAGACAGGCGCGCGACATCGGCGGGTTTGCGGAAGTGGTCGGAGAACCCCGCCGCGTAGGCCTGCGCCTTGTCCTGCGGCCCGGCCCAACCGGTGATGGCGATCAGCACCGCGCCGGCGTGGCGCGGGTCGGCCCGCAGGCGTCGTGCCAACTCGTAACCGTTCATGCCGGGCAAGCCGATGTCGAGCAAGCACACGTGCGGTTCGAAGTCCGCGGCCAGCGCCAGTGCCCGCGGGCCGTCGGAGGCGATGCGGAAATCCATGCCGAGCAATTCCAGCAGCATCGCGAGCGTGCGCGCCGCGTCTTCGTTGTCGTCCACGACGAGCACGCGCATGGCATCGCGGCCCAGGGGCCTGGGGGCGACGGCGAGCGTCTTCTCCTGCGCCTCGAGCGCACTGGTGGAATCGGCGACGCGAGGCAGGTGCACGATCACGCGCGTGCCTGCGTCGGCGCCCTGGCTGTCCACTTCGACGCGGCCCTCGTGCATTTCCACCAACTGCTTCACCAGCGCCAGGCCGATGCCGAGCCCGTCCTGCAGGCGATTGCGATCGCGTCGTCCCTGCGTAAAGAGTTCGAAGACATGCGGAAGAACGGTCGAATCGATGCCGATGCCGTCATCCCGGATCTCGACGATCGCCGAATCCCCATCGGCGCGCGCACTCACCCAGATGCAGCCGCCGGGATGACCGTACTTCGCCGCGTTGTTGAGCAGGTTGCCGAAGACCTGGGTCAAGCGCACCGAATCGGCGTCGACGACCAGCGGGTGGTCGGACATCTCCACGTGCAAGGTGATGCAACCGGCTTCGACCAGGGGCGCGCTCAGCTCCAATGCGCTGCGCAAGGCGTGGCGCAGGTCGATCGCGCGGCGGCGCAGTTCGATGCGTCCACGCGAGACGCGCGAGGCTTCCATCAAGTCGTCCATCAGGCGGACCATGTGGTCGACCTGGCGGCTCATCGTGGCGTGCAGAGCCTTGCGGCGCGGCGCGTCGGCCTCTTCCATCGCCAACACGTGCAAGGCATTGCGGATCGGCGCGAGCGGATTGCGCAATTCGTGCGCGAGCATCGCGAGGAATTCGTTCTTGCGGCGCACCGCATCGGCCTCGGCATCGCGCGCACGTTCGAGCGCATCGAGATGGTCGCGGATCTCGTACTGGCGCGCGCGTGCCCGCAATGAAGTGCGCAACGCACTGAGCAACGCCGACACGCGCAGCGGACGCTCGAGCAAGGTCACGTTGCCCAGCGCGGCCACCGCATCACCGACCGCGAGCGAGTCCGCGCCGCGCCCGGTCAGGATCAGCACGGGCAAGTCGGACCAGGCGCCCTGGTCTTCGAGCACCTGGGCGATCGCGGCGTGGACGCCGTCGTTCTTCAGCAGTTCCTCGCCCACCAGGACGGCACCCGCGCCCAGCGCCAACTCCTCGCTCAGTTCGACGGCGCTGCGGCAGACATGGCACGTCAGCCCGTTGTCTTCGAGGATGCCGCACGTGAGGTCGGCGTCGCGGGCGGTGGGCAGCAACAGCAGCACGCGCAGGCTCGCGCCTGGTGCGGATGCGTTCATTCCGCGTCGCCGGTGGGGGTGGGTTCGCTCACGGTCAGGTCGTTCGGCGGCTCTTCCTGCGGCACGCCGGTCAACACGCCGCGGAAGTGCCGCAGCGGTTCGCCGATCTGCAGGCCATGCGAGGTGATGCGCATCTCGCGGATGGTGCGTTCGTGCGGACCGGTGCGCTTTTTCAGCACCGAGATCGCCTGCTTCACTTCGCCGCGGCTTTCGAAGTAACGCAGCAGCACCACCGTGTCCGCCAGGTAGCTGACATCCAGCGTGGTCTGCATCTGGCCGATCAGGCCCAACTGCGAGGCGATCAGGATCGTGGTGACATCCAGCTGCGCGAGGTAGGACAACAATTCGTGCAACTGGTTGAGCACGTGGTGCTCTTCGACCATCGCGTTGAGGAAACCGTTGAGGCTGTCGATGACGATCAACTTCGCGTCGTCGACTTCCACCGCGGTCCGGATGCGTTCGATGAATTCCCCGGCCGAAAGCTCCGCCGGATCGATCGATTGCAGGTTGACGGTCCCGTCGTCGATGCAACGCTCGACGTCGAAGCCGATGCCCTTGGAGCGGGTGACCATCGCGCGCTGGCTTTCGTCGAACAGGAAGATCGCCGAACGTTCGCCGCGCGCGGCCGCCGAGCGGACGAAATGCGAAGCGAGCGACGATTTGCCCGCGCCCGCCGCGCCGATCAGCAGCGTGCTGGTGCCGCGGTCCAGGCCGCCGCCGAGGAGCAGGTCGAGTTCGGCCAGGTCGCTGGCGACCGGGATGTTCTCGCCGTGGCGTCGATAATCGGCGGCGATCAGCCGCGGATAAGCGCGCACGCCGCCGGTCTCGATCTTGTAATCGTGGTAGCCGGAGCGGAACGGACGCCCGCGCATCTTGCTGATGCGCAGGCGACGCCGGTCGCCGCCGAAATCGAGCGTCTGGTGGTCGAGCTGGATCGCGCCGTGCACGATCGTGTGCACGTGCAAGCCCTGGTCGGAGACCTGGCTTTCGTCGAGCATCAGGACCGTCGTGCCCTTCCCCGCGAAGTATTGCTTCAACGCCAGCACCTGGCGGCGGAAGCGCAGCATCGAACCGGCCAGCAGGCGCAGTTCGGCGAGCGAATCGAACACGACGCGGTCGGGTTTCTGGCGTTCCACTTCATCGAGCACGCGGCGCGTGGTCTCGACCAGTTCGATCTCCGATGGATGGAACATCGTGTACTGCGACTCCGGGTCGAGCTGGTCGCCGACCGGGAACAACTCGTGGATCGCGATGCCGTCGAGCGACCAACCGTGCGCATGCGCCACTTCGCGCAACTCGCGCTCGGTTTCCGACAGGGTCACGTACAACACCCGCTCCCCGGCGGCGACGCCTGCCATGAGGAATTGCATCGCCATCGTCGTCTTGCCCGACCCGGGCACGCCCTCGAGCAGGTAGAGCCGATGCGGCGTGAGCCCGCCGGCCAGGATGATGTCGAGACCGCTCACCCCCGTCCGGATGGGAGGGGGCAGCGAGAGGGATTGGGAGGACATGAAACCACCGGATGAGTGCTTCCGGGATTCTCCGGGAGCGACTCGTCAACATCGTGTGCACGGGGCGTCAATGCAGGCGGGGTCGCGCGTTCGTCCCAACGCGCCCATGACCCAAGGGCACCTGACCGGCGCAAGCACGCTTCACGATCCCGGCCCCGCCAAGCGGCTATGATGCCTTCGCACTCGACCGCGGATTCTCCGCGTCGTGACCCGAGCCTCCGTGCAGCTCCGCCCCGCCAGGAGCCCTGCATGACCGCTTCGCAAAACGCGATGCCCCGGACGTTCGACCGCAAGACCACCAAGGGATCGATCACCCACGAACAGCTGGCGGCCGACCTGGCCAGCTTCCGCGAGCGTGGCGGTATGATCGAGAAGCTGGGCACGACCCATGTGCTGCAGAAGCTGCAAACGGCCTCAACACCCACCACGGCGGCCCGCCCGGCGCACCCACAGGGCCGATCTACCGAGAGTCGAAAATGAAAGGCATGGACCGTAAGAAAGAAGCGAAGAAAAAGCCGGAAAAGACCAAGAAGGAAAAGCGCGACGCCAAGAACGAGAAGAAGGCCACGCGCGGTTTCGCTCCGACCTGAGCCTTTTGCGCAGGCACGACCTTCGCATTGAACCAATCCCGTTCTTCCCGGCAATACGGAGAACGGGAGAACGGCCGGGTCCGGCCGCTCCCCACCGCCAACGGGGTGCGCCATGCGAGCCAAGTCCAACGCAGTTGCCGATGCCTTACTGCTGAGCATCACCTGCCCCGCTGCGGTCCTGGGCTTGTCCCTGGCCGCGCCGGCGTTCGCCACCGACCATGTCGTGACGGCGAGCGGCATGACCTTTACGCCGAGCACGCTCACCATCGCCGCCGGCGACACGGTGACCTTCCGCAACGCCGGCGGCTTCCACAACGCCATGTCCGATCCGGGATCGGTGACGATGTTCCGCTGCGCCAACGGCTGCGACGGCGCCGGCGGAGACGGCGGCATCAGCCCCGGGGCATGGTCGTCGACGGTGACCTTCCCTACGGCCGGCACCATCAATTTCTTCTGCCAGGAACACGGCAGCGCGGGCGGCGTGGGCATGTCGGGCCGGATCACGGTCACCGCGCCCGTCACCCCCGTCGCGCATCGCAGCGACTTCAACGGCGATGGCGGTTCGGACATCCTGTGGCGCAACGGCGTTTCGGGCGGCAACGTGATCTGGCGCTCGGCCAATTCGGCCACCCAGCAAGCGACCAACGCGGTCGCCTTGTCGTGGCAGGCGGTCGGCGTCGGCGATTACAACGGCGATGCCCACTCCGACATCCTGTGGCGCAACACCAACGGCACCAACGTGATCTGGCGCTCGGGCAGCGCGGCCACGCCGCAGGCGGTTTCGGCGCTGATCAGCCCGGCCTGGCATGTCGTCGGCTCGGGCGATTACAACGGCGATGGCCGCGCCGACATCCTCTGGCGCAACACCACCAGCGGCGCGAACGTCATCTGGCATTCGGCGAGCGCGGCGACGGCGGTGTCGGTGAAGGCCGTCGCGACGTCGTGGACCGCAGTGGGTTCCGGCGATTACAACGGCGACCACAAGGCCGACATCCTGTGGCGCAACGACAACGGCGCCAACGTCATCTGGCTCGCTGCGAATCCGGCGACGCCCATGGCGGTGAAGAGCGTGGCGCCTTCGTGGCACGTCGCCGGTTCGGGCGATTACAACGGCGACCACAAGGCCGACATCCTGTGGCGCAACGACAACGGCGCGAACGTCGTCTGGCTCGCCGCGAATCCGGCGACGCCCATGGCGGTGAAGAGCGTGGCGCCCGCGTGGCGTGCCGTGGGTTCGGGCGATTACAACAACGATGGCAAGGCCGACATCCTGTGGCGCAACACCACCAGCGGCGCGAACGTCATCTGGCGTTCGGGCAACGCCGCCACCGCACAGGCGGTGACCAGCGTTCCGAGCCAGTCGTGGACGGCGGTGGGTTCCACGGAGTGATCCGCACGCAGCCCTGATCGTTCAGAGCGTTCCCGGAATCGGCGCCACCAGCGCCGATTCCGCTTCGCACGTCGCAGCATCGATCGGTGCGGCACGCGCGACTTCGTCCCTCGCGGCATCCACGTCGGCGGCGAAGGTCGCATCGGCCTGCAAGCGCGCGAACGTGGCAGCCGCGACCGTACGCCCGGCAAGAATGTCGCTCTGCCAGTGCGCGTTGCACACCAGGCGGCTCTCGCCGAACGCGCGCGCACGCGCCAGCAAGGCATCGGTGCGATCGGGCGCGATTTCCACGAGGATCAGGCCCCACGTCCATCCGATCGCGGTGTGCCCCGAGGGATAGGACCCGTCCTGGCGCAACGCGGCTTCGTCGGCGGGGGCGCACGTGGACTCGTTGTAATGCACGAACGGGCGTTCGTGTTTGTAGTGGTCCTTCGCGCGATAGGTCGCCAGGCCGGCATCGACCAGCGTGCGTTGCAGGAGCATGTAGAGGCGCGGTGTGTTTTCAGGCGTGATCGACTTCCCCAATGCACAGTCGAAAGCGGTCGGCGCATGCGGGAAATGCAAGTCGGCATCGGACGTCGCCATCGTTCCGCGCGGGCCGTTGCGCAAGGCCTGCGCTGCGGCGTGGATGGCCTGGTCCTGCGCGAATGCCGGCGAATCGGCTGTCGGCGGCGGCGGAACGAGGGCCAGGCTGTCGGGGAGCGCGCGTCCCAGGTATCCGGCAGGCACGCCGGGTTTCAATTCCGGCACCTTCGCGACGGCCGGCGCCGGCGGCGTACTTTCGACCGCGCTTCCCGCGCACGCGGCCAACAGGCCCGCAAGCGCGATCGCCAGCACCGTCCGCGTCGAGATCATCGTGGCGTCCATGCGATGCAGTGCATGGCCTCGCTCCTTCATTGCCTGACCGCCATCATCGAGGCAGGTCACGCAACGCGCGTCGGAGCTTCCACGTACCCGTGCCTAAGTAAAACTACGGATCGCCGGCCTCAATACGAGACCAGCTCGATCCCCAGGGCGCGTCGCTCCGAGTACTCCTCGCGCACGCTGCGGCAGTACGGCCCACCCATCACGAAGCGGCGGCAGACTTCGGGGCGCGACTCGTAGATCGAACAACACATGCGCGCCGAATCCAGCGCCACGCACCAGCCTTCCTCATCGTGCGCCATGACCGTGAGGCCGTTGCGCGTATCGAGCAGGTGGGAGGGAACGCGATCTTCGGGCATGACCACGACGGTCAGCCGGCAGCACACCGCGTCGCATCGGCTGCAATGGGGTTGCGCGCAGGCGCCATCGACGGAACCCTCGCTGGACGAGGGCACCGCATCGGGGTTGGGGGTCTCCATGAAACGACAGGGTACGCTGCCGCGGGGATAGCGCGCTGAACCATCGGGTTCACGCACGTGTTCACGCACATGAATCACGCCATTCAGCCACGTGATTTCCGCCATCACCGCGACTGTAGACTGGCTGCGTGACCAACCTTTCCAATCCGAACGCGATCGACGACGACGTCGCGAAAATCGCACGCTGCACGTCCGTCCCGACGATCCTCGATGCCGTCATCGAGTTGACCGGGCTGCGCTTCGCCGCCGTCGCGCGCGTGACCGAAACCCGATGGACCGCGTGCGCCGTGCGCGACGACCTCGGCTTCGGCCTCGCGCCGGGCAGCCAGCTGGTCGTCGAGACGACGATCTGCAACGAAATCCGGCAGCACCACCAACCGGTGATCTTCGGCCACGCCAGTGCGCATCCGGCGTACAGCACGCACCACACGCCCTTGCACTACGGCCTGGAAAGTTACGTTTCGGTGCCGATCTTCCGTCGCGACGGCGATTTCTTCGGCACCCTGTGCGCGATCGACAGCGCCCCCAGCGATGTCGACGTCGATCCGGTGAAGCTCAAGTCGATCACCCTGTTCGCCCAATTGATCGGACACCAACTCGATATCGCCGACGAGTTGAGCGCCAGCCTCTCGCAATTGCAGACGATCCGGAGCGACAACGCCTCGCGCGAAGAACTGGTCACCGCGACCGAGCGCGAGATCCGCGACCTGCTGCAACCGGTCGTCACCGGCTTGTACCTGCTGCGCTCCAGCGACGCGCTCGCCGAACCCGATCGCGCCGTGCTCGCGGACATGGAGGCCAGCTGCGCACGCATCGGCGTGATGCTGGGCGAACGGCTCAACCTGGCCTACAACCCATTCAAGCTCGCCGACGAGACTTGAATCACGGCGCCGGCGCGGCCGCCGGCAGCGGGTACTCCACCACCGCGGGCACGCTCAGCAACACCTTCGAGCGATACATGCCGTTGAAGACGTCCTCTTCCTTCAACACCACGCGGCGCGCCTTGTCGATCCAGAAGCGCTGGTAGTTTCCTTTCCCGGGCTGGCCGCTTTCGGTTTCGACGAGCCAGCAATCCAGTTGCGATCCATCGCCCGCGGGCAACTTGCGTTCGCCGACGACGGTGTAATCGACGTCCATCGGCGCATCCATGCCCACGTCGAACAAATGCACGCGCAAGGTGCCGCCCTTTTCCCAGGGCAACAAGGGCAGCAGGCTCAGGTCCGAATGCCAGTTCATCCACCAACCGTTCTTCATCGATGGGAAGCCGGCCTCCATCTTCTGGCGCGCGGCATCGGGAAGCGTGCCTTCGATGGTGCCGGTGCCCTTCTTCGGATCGACGGTGGTCGTGTATTGCGCGGTGGGGCGTTTCCACATCGTGGTTTGCGCCAGCGTCTTCAGATCTCGCGTTGCATGCACGGTGCGCGCGGTGTGCACCACGCCGGTCTCGTCTTCCCAGTGTTGCGTGATGACCCAGGCATCGGCGCCGTCGACGCGTTCGCGTGCGACCTGCGTGGTGGCGAGCATCGTGCGCTTGAAGCCGGTGTCGGGCGCGCCGTGGAAGTACACGAGGTAGGTTTGCGTCGTCGGGCGCAGGGCTTCGACGTGGAAGTCGGCCGGCGCGACCTGCACCGGATCGGCGGCGCGGGCCAAGCCGAACGGTGCGGCGAGGGCAAACGCAACGAAAAGGGACAGGCGCGCGAAGGGCATGCGGAGGACCGGATCGGGGGAGCGCGTATTCAAGGCGGTGCGCCCACGCCCGGGGGAGTGCCGTCCGGCAGGGTGACGATGCGCATGCCGCGCGGGCGTACCATTGCGGCCGCATGCAATCGCCGCCGCCCGCAACCTGGTCCTGCCCCACGTGCGGCACGATCGTGAGCACGCCGTACTGTGCGCAATGCGGTGAACGCAGGCTCGACGCGAGCGACCTCACGCTGCGTGGTTTGGTCAAACGCATCGCGCATGCACTGACGAATGTCGACAAGCGCGTGATGCGCACTTCGTGGACGCTGTTGCGCAGCCCCGGCGCGCTGACGGTCGCCTACATCACCGGCTGTCGCAAGCCCTACATCGGCCCGCTGCAGATCTTCCTGCTGGCCAACGTCGTGTTCTTCGCGGTGCAGACCATCTCGCCGATCAACGTCTTCGGTGCGTCGCTGGCCTCGCACATGCAGGTGCAGGATTGGCGCGAATGGGCGACGCAACTGGTGCACGCGCGCTTGGCGAACACGTCGATGACGCTCGCGCAATACGCACCGAAGTTCGACGCCATCGCCGAAGCCAACGCCAAGTCGCTGATCATCGTGATGGCCGGTGCGTTCGCGTTCGTCGCCTGGTTGCTGTTCCATCGGCGGGATCGGCCGTTCCTGCTGCATGCGGCCTTCGCGCTGCATACCTGGGCCTTCCTGCTGGTCGTGTTTTCGATCGCGCTGCTGCTGGGCGTCGCCGACCGCATGCTCGGCGGCGCCGGCCTGGCATCCGCGCGCGTCGACCACGCGCTGACCGCGCTGCACCTCACGGCATGCGCGGTCTTCGTGTTCTTCGCCATCGGGCGGGTATATGGCGCTTCGGGCCTGCGCCGGATCGTGCAGACCGCGGCGCTCACCCTCTGTGTCCTGGCCATCGTGCTGGGCTATCGCCTGCTGCTGTTCGTCGTGACGCTGTATTCGACGACTTGAGCCAGGTCGCAGTCGACAAGCGGCGCGTCCTGTTACAGTCCGCCCCGCCGACGACCAGGGGACGGCACGTGGAGAGCGATCGATGCCCAGCACGATCAAGGTGATTCCGAACACGGACATCATCGAACTGCGTTACGCCGGCGAGGTCGACCACGCTGCGCGCATGGCCGCGCTCGATGATCTCGAGGATCGCTATCGCCGCGGCGGCTTCAAGCGCCTGCTCGTCAACTACACCTCCGCGTGGCCCGCCGACGAGCCACCGGCGATGGCCGTCCGCTTCCTCGACAAGCTGACCGCGTTGTCGTTTCCGCGCGGCGCGCGCATCGCGTTCCTCAACCAGCCCGATGCGCTCATGACGGCGTCGGAACCCGTTGCGGCGGGCTTTGGCTACCGCATGCGCAAGTTCCGCGAGCGGCCCGACGCGATTGCCTGGTTGCTCGGCGATACGACCTGACGTTGGCCGTCGCGGCCTTCAGGGCCGCGCGATCTTGTACATCGCCTGCGCGATCTGCGCACGCAAGGCATTGCGGTCCTCGCCGATTGTGTACACGTCGCCGTGGGTGCGGCCTTCGATGAAGTGGAACTCCGACTTCGCCCCGAGCCCGTCGAGCGTTTCCTGCAACCGGTGCGCGGGGCCGTCGAGGAAGAAGGTATCCGCGGTGCCGACCCAAACGTGGATCTTGCCGTCGAGATCGTGCTTCAACGCGGGCCATTGCGTGCGCAGGCGTTGCGCGAGGTCGTAATGGTCGCGCCAATACGCCGCGACGAAGGGGTCGATCGCACCGGTATCGCGGTCGAACAGCGGCATCGGCCTGCCGTCGCCACCGTGCGGCGAGAAGACGGCCTCGAACGAGGCCATCTGCCCGCCGTAGTCGCCGAACACGCGCTCGGTCTTCGCCATGTCTTCGGCGTTCGAACGATCCTTGCCGCCGTCGCGCATCGCCGGCCACGCGGTGCCGTCGGGCTTGCGATAGAGGTTCGCGCCGGGCGCGTAAATGTCGGGGCCCATGAAGTCGCGGAAGTCGGTGGGATCGGGCGAGGTCGCGAACGCACCGCCGAAAGTCGTGGGATAAAAAATCTGCATCGACAGTGCGGCCCATCCGCCGGAGGAATGGCCGAAGGTGAAGCGCCCGCTTGCGCGTGCATCCATGCGGAAGCGACGCTCGAGGTCCGGGATCAACTCGCGCACCAGCGCTTCGCCCCAGGGCCCGTTGTTCACCGAATCGGTGAACTCATGCGCGCCGGTCGCGATGTCCATCCCGAGCATCACCCAGATCATTTTCGGCGCGCGGCCATCGCGCATCTCGGCGTACAGGCCGGCGAGCGTCGCCTGCGAGGTATCGACGCTGCCGTTCCAGCCGAGCGTCATGTAGACCGTCGGGTAGCGGTCTTTCCCCGCCTCGTAGCCCGGCGGCGTGAGCACCCAGCCGGGGATCTTCATGGGGCGGCCGTAGAAGCGCGAAACAACGGCGCTTTCGAAATCGATGCGCGTCGCATGCTGGCGCGCTTCCGGACCGGCCTCGCGCGTGGCCTTGGCGATGAAGGGATGCGAGAGATCCCAGGGATCGTGCGTGTCCGCGATTTTCGACAACGTCAGCGTCGGGAGCGACGCGCCGTTGCCGATCGTCGCCGGCACGACGGCACTCGACCAATCGCCGTTCTCGCGCCCGCTGTAGTTGAAGTCGTGGTCGACGTCGAGCACGGCCTGCAGGACGTAGCGGCCAGGCGCGAGTTTCGAATACGCCGCGGGGAAGGCGAGCGTGTCGAGGTCGGCCACGATCGCTTCGCGCGGCGCGATGCGCGGGACTTCCTGCGCGGCGATGGTCACCTTCTGCGGGTCGAAGCCGTCGACGTCGATGCGCTCGACCTTGCCGTCCTTGTTCTTGTCGGCTTTGGCTTCGGGCACGGCGAAGACGATCAGGCGCCCGCCGGTGGCGGCGGTGGCCGCGGGGTCGAGCTGGACGGTGATCGTGGTGCGTTCGGTCGCCAGGGCCGCGAGGGGGAGCAGAAGGCTCAGGGCGGCGAGCGTGCGAAGGGTCGACATGGGAGGCCTTGGGTCGGGCGTGTCGCGGTTGGATGCAGGGGATGCGCGTTCGGTTGAACGCCACGCGGGCCAGTGTAGGCTTCGGGCCATGCGCATGCCCTTGCCTGCCGCCGTGGTGTTCGCCGCCGATGTCGCGGGCGTGGCGGCGTTTTATCGCACGGTCTTCCGGATGCGCCACGTGGAGGGCGATGCGACCTATGTCGTGCTCGAGCGCGACGGGTTCCAGCTCACCGTCCATGGCTTGCGCGGCGCGCCCGCGGCCAGCGGGGCCACGCGTGAAGAGACGTACGTGAAGCTGTGCTTCCCCGTCGACAGCATCGACGCCGTGCGGCGCGAAGCCGCGACACTCGGCGGTGAAGTGTGGCCCGCCGAGCGCGAATGGGAGTCCGAAACCCGCGGCTTCCGCGCCTGCGACGGCCGCGACCCGGAAGGCAACGTGTTCCAGGCGCGCGAGCCGCTGGCCGGCTGACCCCGGAGCGCCGTGATAGTCCGCGCCCTCGTGCGTATCACCCCGGCATGACCGCCGCCCTGCCCCCCGATTTCCAGACCCTGCTCGCCGCCCATCGCGGCATCGTGCTGAAGGTCGCCGCCACGTATGCGCGCACGCCGGACGACCGCGCGGACCTGACGCAGGACATCGCGATGCACCTGTGGCAAGCGTGGCCCACCTACGACGCCACGCGTGCGTTCTCGACGTGGTTGTATCGCGTGGCATTGAACGTCGCGATTTCCTGGCAACGCCGCGAACGGCATCGCCGTCATGAATCGCTCGAGGAAGACGACGACGCGCAAATGGCAGGCGCGCTCGACGTCGATGTCGAAACACGCCAGCAACTCGACCTGGTGCAGCGCGCAATGTCCACGCTAGGTCATCTCGACCGCGCGCTGCTGCTGTTGCACCTGGAAGGTTGCAGCCATCGCGAAAGCGCGGAGGTCCTCGGCACGACCGAAGGCAACGTCGCCACGCGGTTGAACCGCATCAAGACCCACCTGCGGCGCGAAGTCGCCGACGCATGACGGAGACGCACATGGAACTGCACGAACTCGAATCGGCGTGGAAGACCCTGGATGCGCGCGTCGCGCGGCAAGCCATCGAACTCACGCAACTGCGATCGCAGAACCTCGCGCTGCGCACGAAGGGCACGCTCGCGCGCGCCTCGTTCGGCCAGTGGGGGCAGATCGCCATCGGCTTGCTGTTCGCCGTGTGGGGCGGCGGCTATTGGTTCGACCATCTGGGCACGCCGCACCTGGTGGCCTACGGGCTGGCAGTCCATGCGTACGGCATCGCGTTGCTGGCGACGGCGATCGTGTTGCTGGTGCGCCTGGCGAATGTCGATTACGCGCTGCCCGTCGCCGACGTGCAGCAGCGGTTGCTTCACTTGCGCCGCACCCGCATCCACTGCGAACGCGTGCTGTGGATCGCCGGCGCGGTGATGTGGGTGCCGATCATGATGATGGCGCTGCGCGCGATCGGGTTCGACGCGTGGGTGGTCAATCCGTGGTTCGTGCTCGGCAACCTCGGCGTGGGGATCGTGCTCGCTGCGGCTGCGGCGCTGGTGATGTGGCGCAAACCGGCGTGGTTCGCAAAGCGCGCGATGGAAGGGCCGCTGGCGGAAGTGGAGCGGCAACTCGCGGATCTGGAAACGCTGCGTCCGTGATCAGTGCAGCCGCGCGGCGGAAATCCTGCGCTGCAACAAGCCACCGGCGAGCATCGCCGGAATGAACACCCAGGCCGTCCACATACCCCCGCCCGCCCCCACGAGCACTGGGCCCGGGCAATAGCCCGACAGGCCCCAGCCGATTCCGAACAACACCGCGCCGACCACCAGCCTGGCATCGACGATGGTCTTGGTCGGCAGGTGGAAGTCGGCGTCGAGCAGCGGACGGTCGCGGCGCAGCACGAAGCGGAACAGCAACGCCGTCGTGCCGGTCGCGCCGAGAATCACGAACAGCAACGAGGGATCGAAATCCCCGGCGACATCTAGGAATCCGAGCACGACATTCGGATCGCTCATGCGCCCGAGGACGAGCCCGATGCCGAACACCGCGCCGGCGAGGAAGGCCGAAAGAATGCGCGTCATGTCGACGCACCGAACAGATGGCGCACGACGAACACCGTGACCATGCCGGTGGCCACGAACACGAGGACCGAGACGAACGATCGCTTCGACAACCGCCCGATGCCGCACACCCCGTGGCCGCTCGTACATCCGCCGCCGAGCGTGGTGCCGTAACCCACGAACAAACCAGCGACGATCAGGATCGGCCAGCGCGATGGCGACAAGGCGTGTTGGCCTTGCACGTGCATCGCGATACCGCCGGCGAGCATCAGGCCGAACACGAATGCCGCGCGCCATCCCCACTCGGCCGGCGCCGAGCGCTTGACCAGGTTGTCGAGGATGCCGCTGACGCCGGCGATGCGGCCGTTCGCCCAGAGCAGCCAGCTGGCGGCGAGCCCGATGAGCACGCCGCCCAGGAGCGATGACAACCACGGGTGCATCGCGCGTTACTTCTTGGCGGTCGTTTTCTCGAGCGAGAGCACGACCGATTCGGCGGCGGTGATCACGACCGTGTCGCCGACGTGCGGTTTCGCCAGCAACGCAGGATCCTGCACCTTCACCGTCATCTGGTTGCCTTCCGGCCCCTTGAGGGTGACGGTCTGGTTGGTCTTGTCGATCGCCTCGATCGTCGCCACGACGCGGAACATGCGCGCCGCGCCGGCGGCCGGTGCCTTGTCGCCCGGTGCCTTGCCTGCGCCTTCGACGGCGACGAGCGGATCGGCCTTTTCTTCTTCGGTCGGCGCGCGCAATTCGCTGGTGATGCCGATGGTGTACTTCGCGCGCACGGTATCGCCGACGGCGATTTCGTCGAAGCGTTTGACTTCCGGGTCGACCACGATGGTCTGCGACTCACCCTCTTCGGACTTGAGCGTCACTTCACGCTTGGCCTTGTCGATGGCGGTGACGGTGGCGGTCTTCTCGATGGTCTGCTCCATCGAGCGCGGGGCATCGGTGGTCTGCTGCGCCTGTGCGAAGGCCGGCAAGGCGAGCACGGCGGCCAGGCAGGTCGCGACGAGCGTGGGACGGAGCGCGGTGTGACGGTCCATGCGATCTCTCCGGGTGGGGACACGCGGAGTCTGGGGGCTTGGTCGCGGGCGGGGTATTGCCCTTTCGGGAGGCCACGCCCTCAGCGCGGGAAGCGCCCGTTGGTCAACAGGAGGATGGCCTTCTCGATGGGCATGAAAACGAACAGCGCGTGGTCCACGCCGTCCAGGATGTGCCCCCAATCGCCCGGGCCCGAGTCGGGCACTTCCACCGTGCCGCACAGACGCGACTCCGGCATCTGGGTATACATCTCCCGAGGCGGGAGACAGCAGGCAGGCAGGAACGCGACGGTTCCACCCTGCTCGTACACGGACAGCTTCATCGACTTCTTCTCCCCCCGGCGACGCCTCTCCCCGCGTCGTCGGTCCTGACTTGTTGGACACCCGAATGGCAGAGCCTGGCCCTGTGTGGAATTGAACGCGCCGGACACGACAGACCGGCTACGCAACCTCGCCGTTCGTCGGGAAAACAGGCCCATTTCGCGGTCCGACCGGAAAAAGGACGGCGCGCTCACCCGAACGTGGGGCCCGGGAACGGTTCCAGCCGGTCCGTGTATGCTCGCCCGCACTTCAAATGCGCGAGGCAGTCATGCGGTCGAAGGGGTTGAAGGTGTGGTGCGCGGTGGCCGCGATGGCCCTGCTGTCGGCCTGCGGCGGCAACGGCCTGGTCAAGCGCGTGTCCGAGCCGGCGGTCGGCATCCAGCAGCTGACGGTGCAAGCCGACGGCACCTGGTCGGTCGACGTGCGCATCGACAACTACAGCAACGTGCCGATGACCTTCGACACCGTCTCGCTCGCGATCAAGATCGGCGATGAAGCCGCCGGCACGCTGAGCGCCTCGCCGGCCCTGCCCGTCGGGCCCGAATCGGCGGACATCGCCACGATCAAGCTCACGCCCACCTCCGGCGCGCGCATCGCGATGGCCGACGCGCTGGCCTCGGGCCAGGGCATCTCCTATTCGCTCGATGGCACCGTCAACGCCTCGACCGAGGGCAAGCCGCGCACGTTCCAGCTCACGCGCCGCAACCAGCTCAACCCCGTGCCCGGCTTGCCGGGCGTGCTGCGCTGAGGGCCGGTCGCATGGGTAGCAGTTACCGCGCACCGCTCGAAGACATGCGTTTCGCCCTGTACGACGTGCTGGGCGCCGAACCCCTGTTCCAGAAACTCGGCTTCGACGACGCCACGCGCGACGTGCTCGACGCGATCCTCCAGGAAGGCGCGCGTTTCACCGAAACCGTGCTCGCCCCGCTCAACGAAATCGGCGATCGCGTCGGTTGCACCTACGACAAGGCGACCGGCGACGTCCACACGCCGCCGGGGTTCCGCGATGCCTACGCGAAATTCGTCGAAGGCGGTTGGAGCGGCCTGGTTTCGCCGGTGGAATTCGGCGGCCAGGGCATGCCGCATCTGGCCGGCCTGCCGCTGAAGGAAATGATCGACGCGGCGAACCTGGCGTGGGGCAACTTCCCGCTGCTGTCGCACGGCGCCACCGAAGCGCTGATGCACCACGGCGAAGCCTGGCAGCAGGAGGTGTTCCTCAAGCCCATCGTCGAAGGCCGCTGGACCGGCACGATGTGCCTGACCGAAGCGCATTGCGGCACGGACCTGGGCCTGCTGAAGACGCGCGCGCAACCGCTCGACGACGGCAGCTACGCCATCACCGGCACCAAGATCTTCATCACCGCCGGCGAGCACGACTTCACCGAAAACATCGTGCACCTGGTGCTCGCGCGCCTTCCCGATGCACCCGCGGGCGTAAAGGGCATCTCGCTGTTCATCGTGCCGAAGATGCGCGTGGCCCGCGACGGCACGATGGGCGAACGCAACGCGGTGCGTTGCGGCGCGCTCGAGCACAAGATGGGCATCCATGGTTCGGCCACCTGCGTCATCAACTTCGATGGCGCGCAGGGTTATCTGATCGGCGCGCCGCACAAAGGCCTGCTGGCGATGTTTACGATGATGAACACCGCGCGCCTGGCCGTCGGCCTGCAGGGTCTGGGTGTTTCGGATCGCGCGTATCAAAACGCCTTGCGCTATGCGCGCGAACGCTTGCAGATGCGTTCGCTGTCGGGCGCGAAGTTCCCCGACAAACCCGCCGACCCGATCATCGTGCACCCCGACGTGCGCCGCATGTTGCTCACGTGCAAGGCGCTCATCGAAGGCGGCCGCGTGCTCGGCTATCACGCCGCGTCGCTGGTCGACGTGACCAACCACGGGAAGGACGAAGGCGAGCGCAGGCAGTCCGATGCGCTGCTCGGTTTCCTCACGCCGATCGTCAAGGCGTGCCTCACCGAGTGGGGCGTGGAATGCACCTACCACGCGCTGCAATGTTTCGGCGGGCACGGCTACATCGCCGAACACGGCATGGAACAACTCGCGCGCGACGCACGCATCACCACGCTGTACGAAGGCACCACCGGCATCCAGGCGCTCGACCTGATGGGCCGCAAGGTGATGCAGCAGCAAGCCGCCGGTTTGCAGGTCTTCCTCGGCATGATCGAAAGCTTCTGCGACACGCACGCCGGCGATGCTTCTCTGGCCGAGTTCATCGAGCCGCTGCGCGCGAAGGCCGCCGAATGGCAGGCGCTCACGATGCAGGTCGGCCAGCGCGCGGTCGGCGATGCCGATGAGGTCGGCGCGGCGGCGTACGACTACCTCTTCTACTCGGGGTATGTCGCGCTCGCTTACTGGTGGGCGCGCAGCGTCGCCGCGGCCGATGCGTCGTCGCAATCGGCCGCATTCAAGGCGAGCAAGCGCGAAACCGCACGCTTCTATTTCGCCCGCCTGTTGCCGCGCACCAGCGCGCACGCGCTCGCGATCGCCAGCGGCGTGGCACCGCTGATGGCCATGCCCGCGGCGCGATTCGGAGACTGAGTGCGCAATTGAGGCCCGTAAATGGTTGAGTTGGGTATTCTTCTGGTCATTGAAGGGGTATAAGCTCGACTCCAGATGGAGACCGATAGAGCGCCACTTCGCCTCGTCCTTCCGCCTGTTGCGGAACTTGCCGCCGTCGATGACCGCAAGGTCGTCGACATGCAGCAGGCCCGCATCCATGCGGTGCGGCTGCTCTCGCTCGACGCCCATGGTCGCGTGCTCGACTGGATGAGCTGGCAGGATGCGGCGTGTCTCTATGCACGCGGCGCCGTCGCCTGGACCCTCGGCGATCCCTGCATCACCGTCCACGGCGGCATCTGTCGCGCGACCGGCGTGCAGAGCGTGCTCGACCTGCATCCCATCGTCGCCGCCAAGGGCCATGCGCGTCCGCAGGCGCTCGACCCCACGCCCGCGCTGACCAACGCCGCACTGTTCGCGCGCGACCAGCACCTGTGCCTGTACTGCGGCCACGAGTTCCCGCGCCCGCATCTCACGCGCGACCACGTCATGCCCTTGTCGAAGGGCGGGCGCGATACGTGGGAGAACGTGGTCTCGGCCTGTTTCCACTGCAACTCGCGCAAGGGCGGCCGCACCCCGCAGCAAGCAGGCATGCCCCTGCTGGCCGTTCCGTTCCGTCCGAGCTGGATCGAACACCTGATCCTCTCCAATCGCCACATCCTGGCCGACCAGATGGCGTTCCTGAAATCGCACCTGCCCAAGCGAGCGCGTTCAATCGCGTGAACCGCCGCTGTACACTCCGGACTTTCCTGTCCCGGATTCGCGAAAGATGGCTTTGACGCTCGGCACCACCGGCATGGATTCCGCCACGGAGGCGGAGCTGCGCGCCGCCTTCCTGCAGGCCAACGCAACCCAGGGCGGCCGCTGGAAGCTCGTTCCGGAAGCCGAGGCCGACTACGTCGTCGTCGACATGGACAGCATGTACGGCCCCATGAGCTGGCTGCGCCTGCATGCCGCCGGCAAGCAAGTCGTCGGCCTGACCTCGGCGCCGCGCACGCAGACCGACTGGCGCCTGGAGCGCCCGATCAACGCGCAGACCGTGGCCACGATGCTCGACCAGATCGCCGGCGGCGCCGGCGCGAGCGCGCCTGCCGAACCCGTCGTGCAGGCCGTGCCCTCCGGCATGAGCCCCTCGCCGGTGCCGAACGACCAGCTACCCGAAGAAATGCCACTCAAGCCGCGCGAAGACCTGCGCGCGCCCTCGCCCGCGCCGAAGCTGCCCGACTCCGTGCAGGCCGGCTCGCTCAAGCCCACCACGATCGAACCCACGCCCGCACCGGTGCCCGCACCCGCGCCGCCGCAGGTCGCTGCCGTCGCCCCGCCGCGCGAACGCCGGCTCGGCGACTGGTTCGCCCCCGGCGAACTCCAGGGCAAGCTGCGCTACCAGTTGGGCAACGGTCCGGCGGTGCTGATCGACGCCGACGCGCGCCAGTACCACGGTCCCGCCGCGCTCAAGCCGCTGGCCGGTTACTTCGAAGGTCCGGTCAAGCGCGATCATTTCGGTTCGGTCGACGATGCGACCTTCGCCCGTGAAGCCACCGCGCTCGGCGCCGCGCAACCGCTCGCGCGCCTGCAGTGGTACGGCGGGCTGCTCGCCGGCCAGGGCCAGCTGCTGCCCGGCTTCGACCCCGCGGCGCAGTACCGCCTCACCAAGTGGCCGCAGACCGAGCGCGAGTTCCCGAAGCACTTCCGCATCGCGACCGCGATGATGAAAGGCCCGGCCTCTCTGGACGAGGTGGCCACCGCCAGCGGCGTGCCCTTCGAGGACGTCGTGGATTTCGTGAACGCCAACCTCGCCACCGGCTTCGCCGAAGTCGTTTCGGACGAGCCCGAACCCGTGGAACCGCAGAAGGGCGGGCTGTTCGGGCGTTTGCGGGGCAAGTAAGTCCCTGCCTGCGCCACCAGATGGGCGCATCGGCCGCCGCATTGGAGGCCGCATTGCTCCGCAAGAGCTCACGCTCCGCAATGCGGCCCCCAACACGACGACCGCCGCGCGCAGCGCGTTGCGTTGCGCGATAGCAACCTGCCGACGCGATTCGTCGCTGGTTGCGTGATCCGCGGCAACAGCCAGCACACCAGACGGGCGGACGCCTTGCCCCTCGAGGGCATCTCGCAGCCGAGCTCCAGTCGCGCGTTCTCCTCGATGCCCTCTCTGGGACATCGGCGCCTTCGCGGCGACCTGTACTCCCTCCGAAGGCGGTGGCGCCCCCTTCGCAGCCGCCCATCCCGTGCGGGCTACAATTGCCGCCTTGTTGTCGCAGCCCCCCAAAATGATCGACTCCACGCGCTACCCGCGCCTGTCCCGCATCTCCACGCCGGCCGACCTTCGCACTTTCGGCGAAGACGAGCTTCCGGCGATCGCCGACGAACTGCGCGCCTACCTGATCGAATCGGTGGGCCGTAGCGGCGGCCACTTCGGCGCCGGCCTGGGCGTCATCGAACTCACCGTCGCGCTCCACTTTCTCTACGACACGCCCGACGACCGCCTGGTCTGGGACGTCGGCCACCAGTGCTACCCGCACAAGATCCTCACCGGCCGTCGCGACGACATCCACACGGTGAAGCAGAAGGACGGCGTCGCGCCGTTCCCGAAGCGCGAAGAAAGCGAATACGACACCTTCGGCGTCGGCCATTCCTCGACCTCGATCTCCGCAGCGCTCGGCATGGCGATCGCCAACGCGCACGCGGGCAACACGCGCCGCGTGGTGGCCGTCATCGGCGACGGCGCGATGACCGCGGGCATGGCCTACGAAGCGTTGAACCACGCCGGCGGCATGGACCCCGAGCCGAACCTGCTCGTGATCCTCAACGACAACCGGATGTCGATCTCCGAAAACGTCGGCGGCCTGACCAAGATGCTCGGCCGCATGACGGGCAGCAAGACGCTCAACGCCTTGCGCGAAGGCGGCAAGAAACTGCTCGGCGACAAGAACAACCCGACCGCGAAATTCGTGCGGCGCTGGGAAGAACACTGGAAGGGCATGTTCGTGCCTTCCACCCTGTTCGAAGAAATGGGTTTCCACTACACCGGCCCGATCGACGGCCACGACGTGGATGCGCTCGTCGCAACGCTGAAGACGCTCAAGACCCTCAAGGGTCCGCAGCTGCTGCACATCATCACGACCAAGGGCAAAGGCTACGAACTCGCCGAAGGCGACCAGATCGGCTATCACGCCGTCGGTCCCTTCGATCCCGCGCAAGGCCTGGTGAGCAAGCCCGGCGCGAAGAAGCCCACATATACCGACGTCTTCGGCGACTGGCTGTGCGACATGGCCGCCGCCGATGAAACGCTGCTCGCGATCACGCCGGCGATGCGCGAAGGCTCGGGCCTGGTGCGTTTCAGCAAGGAGTATCCGGAGCGTTACTTCGACGTCGCCATCGCCGAGCAACACGCGGTGACGCTCGCCGCGGGCATGGCCTGCGAAGGCGCCAAGCCGGTGGTCGCGATCTATTCGACCTTCCTGCAACGCGGTTACGACCAGCTCGTGCACGACGTGGCGATCCAGGACCTCGACGTGTTGTTCGCGATCGACCGCGGCGGCGTGGTCGGGCCCGATGGCGCGACGCATGCCGGCAACCTCGACCTGAGCTTCCTGCGTTGCGTGCCGAACATGGTCGTCATGGCGCCGGCCGACGAAAACGAATGCCGGCAGATGCTCACCACCGGTTTCAGGCACGTCGGCCCGACGGCCGTGCGCTATCCGCGCGGCACCGGGCCCGGCGTGGCCGTGCAGGACACGCTCGACACGCTGCCGATCGGCAAGGCCGACGTGCGCCGCAAGGGTGCGCGCATCGCGCTGCTCGCGTTCGGTGCGATCGTGCCGGCGGCGCAACAGGTCGGCGAACAACTCGGCCTCACCGTCGTCAACATGCGCTTCGTGAAGCCGCTGGATCGCGCGCTGCTGCTCGAGTTGGCGAAGACGCACGAAGGCTTCGTGACACTGGAAGACAACGTCGTCGCCGGCGGTGCGGGTTCCGGCGTGGCCGAACTGCTCGCCGCCGAAGGGCTCGCGCATCCGGTGCTGCACCTGGGCCTGCCCGACGCGTTCCAGCACCACGCCAGCCGCGAGCAGTTGCTCGCCGAAGCGGGCCTGGACGTCGCGGGCATCCACGCCTCGGTGCTCGCGCGTTGGCCCACGCTCCAGTCGACCGCGGTCAAAACGGCCGCCGGCTAAGCTCGCGGCCGGGGCCCATCCACCAATCGGGCCATTGCCGGCCGTCGGGCCGTTGCACCATCGCCTTGTCCCGACCGTTGAAGCGGGCGCAGGATGGGTTTTCGCAGTTTTGAAAGGCTGCGCAAGCCCATGCAGGACCAACGCTTCTCCACCATGCGCCGGTTGTTCCCCGACCAAGGGACGCTCGTGCGCGTGCTGGGCGCGTTCGGTGCGGCCACGCGCGAGGATCTGCGCCTGCTGGGGGAGGCGCGCGAGCGCCTGGACCTGCGCGGCATCGCCGAAGTCGCGCACAAGCTGAAGTCCGCCTGCGCCCAGGTCGACGACATGTCGACCTCCGATCTGTTGGACACCCTCGAAGACGCCGCCTCGATCGGTTCCTCGCCCGCACTCGTTGCTTCGCTCGTCGACGACGCCACCGTCCGCGTCGCCGAACTGGCCGATGCCGTCGACGCCTTCGTGGCCACGCATGGAAGCAATGCTCGCTAGCGCGCTCGGCGTGATCGCGTTGATCGCCCTTGCGGCCGCGGCGTGGCTCGCGCGGCGCACGCAGGCCCTGCGCGCGGAACTGGCCGAATCCGAAGCGCGTCGCAAGCGCCTCGACGAAGTCGCCAACAGCGTGCCCGGCGCGATCATCGAATACCTCGTGCGATTCGACGGCACGACTTCGCTGATGTTCGCGAGCGCGCCGGCTTCGACACTGTCGGGCTTGCCGGTCGAACACATCATGGCCGACTACGGCAACTTCGAAAAACTGATGGACCCCGACGACGTGATGCCGGTGCGCATGCAGGTCGGCGCCGCGGCGATGTCGCTGACGCCCGTGCGCGTGGAATATCCGATCACCCACGCGGTGACCGGCGAGCGGCGTTGGCTCACCGCATTCGGCATCCCGACGGCGGTCCCCGAAGGCGTGTTGTTCCGCGGCCATGTCCTGGACATCACCGAACAGCACGCCACCGAGGTCAAGCTCGCGGAAGCGCTGCAGGAACTGGAACGCGCGCGCCGCACGGCCGAAGACGCCAATGCCGCCAAGTCGACGTTCCTGGCCAACATGAGCCATGAAATCCGCACGCCGATGAACGCGATCATCGGCATGTCGCACCTGCTGCTGAAATCCGAACTCCCCGCGCGGCAACGCGGCTTCGCCGACCGCATCCACCAGGCCGGCGGATTCCTGCTGCGCGTGATCAACGACGTGCTGGATGTTTCGAAGATCGATGCGGGGATGCTGCAGATCGAACACGTCGCGTTCGATGTTCGCGAATCGCTGCGCAACGTGGTGGCGATGGCGATGGAACGCGCGGCGGCGAAGGGCCTGGAGCTCACGCTGCACGTGGCGGACGATGTACCGCAATGGCTGCTCGGCGATGCGTTCCGCATCGAACAGATCCTCGTCAACTACGTCAGCAACGCGATCAAGTTCACCGACGCCGGCGAAGTGGCGATCGCCGCGTGCGTACTGGAAATGGACGGGCAACGCGTGCGCCTGCGCTTCCAGGTCCGCGACACCGGCGTCGGCATCCCCGATCACGTGCAGGCGCAACTGTTCAAATCCTTCCACCAGGCCGATGCCTCGACCACGCGCCGCTACGGCGGCACGGGCCTGGGCCTGTCGATCTCCCGCAAGCTCGCCGAAGCGATGCACGGCGACGTCGGCGTGCAAAGCGTTCCCGGGCGCGGCGCCACGTTCTGGCTAACGCTTCCTTTCGAGATCACGCAAGCGCCGGCGAACGCCGACGTCGCAGTTGCCGACGTCGACGTCTCGCAACTGCGCGGACGGCGCATCCTCCTGGCCGAAGACAACCTGTTCAACCAGGAAGTCGCGCGCGCGCAGTTGGAAGACCTGGGCGTCGAAGTGGATGTCGTGGACGATGGCGCACAGGCGATCGAACGCGCGCGCGCCACCGACTACGCGCTGATCCTGATGGACATGCAGATGCCCGTGCTCGATGGCCTGCAGGCCACGCGCACGCTGCGCGCCGATGCCCGCTTGCGCGAGGTGCCGATCATCGCGATGACCGCCAACGTGCTCGAACACGACCGCCAGCGCTGCCGCGACGCGGGCATGGACGACTTCATCGGCAAGCCTTTCGAACCCGATGCGCTGCGCTCGGTGCTGCTCAAGTGGCTGGCGCCGACGGAAAGCGTGGCGCGCTGATCAAACACGCGTTTCCGACAGCAAGACTCCGGCGCGCGGCCCCGTTGTTGCATCGGGGCCGCGGGCGCTCCACGCAGGGCGCGTGCCCCGCGCGTGCGCTATTGCATCGGCTTCCAGGTCAACGAGCCCGTCGCAGAACGCATGACGATGATCTTCGGCACCTTCTGCGTGCAGGCCTCGGCGGCCGCGGCCATCAACTTGTCGCGCAGCGGTTTGGACTGCGTCGGATCGTTGATCTGCAGGACCGCCTCCACTTCCTTGAGCGTGGGCGTCGCCGGATCGCTGCACGCGATGGTGATCGTGCGTTCCGAGTCTTCTGCCTTGACCTCGATGGAACCGAGCGCTTCCTGCGCCAGCGCGGCACCGCTGGCGAACAACACGACGGAAAGCGCGACAACAGGGGCGTAACGCATGCGCGTCTCCTTCCGATTCGGCGGACGACGGCCTGTCGTCCTGTTCCGAGCCCCGATCATTGGCACGAGACAGGTTCGAAACAAATGACAAAGGTTGGTGAACCGACGGATACGCCGACGAACGGACGACTCATCCATTCGCAGATGACCGCGATGCGACGGCGAATGCGTTGTTGCGGCGCGGGATGCGCAGATGCATCTGTGCAATAAAAAACCCCGGACCCTTCACTCACGTGCCGCGTGTGAGGAGAGGAGCTAGCCGGGGTATGCGGAGCGAATTTTAGAGGACGTGCATTAATTGTTCAACGACGCGGCTTCATGCCGATGCCCGCGCCATTCGTATCCGATCACGGTCACCACCGGCGCAAGCATCAACAGGCACAAGCACACCGTCATGTCGACGCCGGCCACGGCAGCGCAGATCGCACCGACCATCACCGCCACCGTCGCGGCCAACAGCCACATGTGGAAGGGGTCGAAGCGCCGCACGAGGTAGTAGTACAAACCGTAGATCGCGAGGATGTACACGCCGACCGGGATCGCCGTCGCGAGCAAGGTCGTCACCGCGCTGATCTGCGCCTGGTGTTGCAAGTAGTAGCCCGCAACGTGCAGCCCCGCACCCGTCGCGACGATGCAGGTCACGATCAACAACTGCGTGTACGCCCACTTGAACTCGCGCCGGCGATGCACGTGCAGCACGTACCCCGAGGGTAGCATGTAGTACATCCACCACATGCCGAAGGTGAGCCCCACGCCGGCGATGCACACCAGCGCGACGTCCAGCGACCAGCCTTCGACATCGACGACTGCGGACAGCGACGCCACCGTCCCCACGATCCCCTCGCCCATCGCGATGATCGCGAACAGGCTGTAGCGCTCGGCGATGTGGTGCGCGTGCCACGGCGTGCCGCCGTGCAGGCGTTCGGCGAGCCAGGGCAGCGCGAGTTCCATGCCGATGAGCGCGACGATCGCCACGCCCGTCAGCACCGGCGGAAAGTGGGCGAAGATCATCGCGAACCACCCCGCCTGCGCCACCGAGATCGCGAGCGCATACATCAGGCACGTCTGGCGATGCACCGGATCCTGCCGCGCCGCACGCAGCCACTGGAACACCATCGCCAGACGCATGATCACGTAGCCCAGCACCATGATCCCGATGTCGACGCGTCCGTCGTCGACCTCCAGCGACGCGAACATCCGCGGCAACCCGAGCGCGAATACGAGCACACCGCTCATCTGCGCCATCGTGGCGAGGCGGAACAACCAGTCGTCCGTGTCGAACGCCGACGCGAACCACGTGAAGTTGCTCCAGGCCCAGCACACCGCGAAGGCCGCCAACCCGAACCCCAACAACCCGTTGGCGTAGTGGCCCTGCGCGAGCGCATGCGCGAATTGCGACGCGGCCGTGCCGAAGGCGATGACGAAGGTCAGGTCGAAGAGCAGCTCGAGCGGCGTGGCGACGCGATGCGGCTCGCTCGGGTCACGCCCGCGCATGGGGCGGAAGTGGTGGTGGAGCGTTTCGGCGGTGGGGGCTTGGGTCATGGATGCGTGCGCCTCGGCCTGTCGATGATGCCAGCCCGCGCGCCGAACGCCACCCACCCCGGCCGCCGCACCTCCTTCCGTGCCCCGCTCCCCGGCAACCCGCTCCGCTTCTCCATCCACCGCTCGATCCAACGCATGCCCTGCGCCTGTGAGCCGCACGGCGCCTGCAACACCGCCATGCGCCACTGGATCTGCGTGTGCCAGCGCCCGTTGCGATCGCGCATCACCATCGCGATGCAGCCGGCGTTCCACAGCAGGTGCGCGGAGCCTTCCTGCAACAGCCAGCGGCAAGCGGGCGGCAGCGGACGCGTGGGGGCGATGTAGCGGAAGGCCATGCGCTGGGAGCGTACGCGCGGGCGTCGCGCGGGATGCGAACGCAGCGAAAGCGGCGGTTACGGGGCTGGCACGTTCGCAATCGTCGCCTGCATCATCGCGATGGTCTTCGTTTCCCCGTCCCGCGTGCCGATCACCTCTGCCGTGCACACCGTCAACGTGCGGCCCGCCTTGGCGACTTTGCCGATGGCGAGGAATTCGTCGGCGAGCGCGGGGCGCAGGAGATTCACTTTGAATTCGACAGTGAGCACGTTGCAGCCTTCCGGCGCGACGGTCATCGCCGCGTAGCCGCAGGCGCTGTCGAGGATGGTGGTCAGCGCGCCGGCGTGGACGAAGCCGTTCTGTTGCGTGAGCGCGGGCGATGGCGTCAGCGCGATGCGGACTTCGCCGGGTTCGACGGAGACCAGGCGCGTGCCCAGGGTGTGCATGAGGCCCTGGGCGTTGAAGCAGTCGGTGACGAGTTGGTGGATGTCGCGCATGGGGGAATCGTAGCGCGACATTGCTGCCCGTGATTTACGTGGAAGGGGCCTCGTCAAGTGGCGTCAGCAGCTGCACGCCGGTGCCGAGCGTTCGAAGTTCTCCGGCGGCCAAGGCGTCGACACCCGACCCCTCGTCTTCCGAGCGCGTGATCCACGGGATCTCCCGTCGCGGGCCTGGCAGGTAACGCTCCCACTGGCCGATTGCCGGCGCCGCCTGTTCCTCCGCGTGGAAAGCCACGGGGATGCGGACTGTCCAATTCGATGCCGCAGCATTCGAGCCCGCAGACGGCGGAGCGAACTGCCAGTTCATCGCCATGCTGCGCGCCGCGCGTGCCAGCATTTCGCGACGTCGCTCCGTGGCGCGCGGGCGATCGAACATCGTGAGATTGACCTGCTCTGCCATGACTTGCATAGGCTTGCCGTCGCGGCCCACCTGGATGGCCAGATACACATGGCCGGTGACTTTCGTGCCATCGGGTTCGATGGGAAAGGACAGCACAGACTTGTTTGGCGGGGTTTTGAACGTGACGCGCGACTCGGGCGGCAGTTCGCCGAAGGCCGCGCTCGCCATGCGAATGCGCGGCTCTTCTTTCTGGTCGGAGGACGGCTCCACGACCACGCGCAATTTCATCGGCGTGCGCACCGAGGTCTGTCCGTCGTCGACGGCCTGCGAGGCGAACCGCCACTTCGGCACGACTTGCGCGACCCACGCAACGACAGGCGCTGGCAGTTGCGCGCTCTCCTGATCGAGCTGGTGCGCTGTCACGGCACCTTCCCGATCTATGTCGACCGACCCCGTCAGCATCATGCTGTAGTGCGACTGTGCGTCGCGCTCGTTCGCGGATGCATACGAAACGAACAGCGCCAGCATGCACGCCAAATACCACTTCATCCTCATCATCGTTCGCCCCGCTGCAAAGCAGTCCGCCAGAGGGGGCGCACTCTAGTCGGCGGCTGGAGCTTCGGGGAACGGGAAATCGGCCGTTGACGTTGGGAATCCACTCTCAAAGGGGTCGCGCTATTCGCCGTGGACGGCAGACCGGTCAACGATTGTGCCCATCGATATCGCCCCGAGACCAGCCGTACGCGCGGCCGCTCTTGGGGTTTACGGCCAGCTGATAGCCATAGCTCTCACCGACGCAGCGGTAGAGCTGCCCTCCTGACATGTGCGACGAGGCGATTTGGCGATCGAACTCCGCAACTTCGCGCGTCCGCGAATCTCTTGGCGCCCGAATATCGGCCCAACGGATCTTTTCGCACTTGCTTGGAGCGTTTCCAGACGGATCTTGGTAGGAAAACCAAACCTCGTTTGTATCCACGTCATGCATCTCACGAATATCACGCGCAGATTCAGGCAGATCGCTCGGCAACCACTTCCATTTCCCCAGCGCCCCGGCATCACGCGCGGCGCCGTATGACGTGTAACTCTGGGATGCGATGTCCATGCGCGTGCATGCCAACAAAAACAGTGGCGATAGGATCAGAACAAGGTTCACGTGAAATCGCATCTCTACCACCTTGTCGGAAAGGAGCCGCCGGGACGCAGTGCTCCGCAAATCTGCTGACAACTCCCGTTGGGGTCTGCAGCCCCTCCCGCACGCCCGAAGCGGTTTGCACGTTGGTCGGCTGCGGAATCAGCAATGGAGTCTCCAAAAATCAAGTCCGTCGCCTCTCGGTGATCGCTCATACATTTCGCGGCATCTTGCCCGCCCTGCCCTCGTTGGGCGGCTTCGCAATTTGCGCGGCAATGAAAGTATTTGTCCTGATTGGCCCAGCCGTTGTGGCTCTTGCCAACTCCATGGGTAGCATCCAATTGGTGATAGAACGCCTGGACAAAGTCGAATGCGCCGCGCACGTACTCGTTCAGGTACGCCCCATTTGACTCGCCCCACTGCGATAGGACGTCAGGACTGTTCCAATACCCAACGCCCTCCAAACCCAACGGATCAATCATGCTCACTGGATTCCCGTCCACGTAAGCATATGTGTTGATTCCGGCATGAAGTCCCATCTGATCTGATTGCAAATAGCGCCCCGACCTCAGATCCAGATCCCGGAAGCCATTCGACCAGAGGTCGTTTTCCGCGTCGTGATACTGCCCCGGAAACCCGAGGTTAAGCCCCCCGATCAAGTCCATCGCAATCGATCTGTCGAACGCGTAATTCCGTGCCCGCCAAACTTGCACCTGGCTCCCACTAGTCACCGCTTCCGGTCGTCCCAGATGGTCGTTGTGCACGAACTTGACGCCGGGATGGCCAACGACGATCGGGAAATCTTCAAACCAGGCAACGATGCTGCCCGTGCCCGGCGTCAACAGCCCCACTAGCTCGCCACCGAACCAGAGATAGTCGGTCCATCCGCCGGGGCCGTGTTCGGACAACAGTTGCGTTTGACTGCCATAGACGAAGCGCGTTGCGCCGGAAGCCGCACTGGACTTTCCAACGCGTTGGTCCAGCGCATTTACGGTGTACTGCGTCGTCCCGGCAGGCAGCGTCTTGCACGTACCGTAGGGCTCGCAAACCTGCACGCTGTCCGGGCGCGTGACCTGCCGGAGGCGGTCGAATGCATCGTAGTGCAGTTGCGTCGTGACGCCCGATGTCGTGTCGCTGATGCGGTTTCCGCGCTTGTCGTATCCGTAGGTATGGTGCCGGGCGGCTGAGCTCGTGCCCGTGATCGCCAGGAGGCGATTGCTGTAGGGGTCGATGGCGTGCTGCTCCACCGCGCTGCCCCAATTGTGCGAGGTGCGGTTGCCGTTGGCGTCGTGGGCGCTGATCCTGGTGCCGGTCGCTCCGACAGCAACGTCTCTGGTCAGCCTGCCCTGCGCGTCGTACGAAAACGTTTGCTGGCTCGGCTCGCCGGCAGCACTCGTGATCGCATTGATGCGGTCGGCCGCTTCGAATGCATAGGTGAGGCTTTGCGCGACCTTGCCCGCATCCTCGTCCACCGCACTTACGCCGAACAGGCGCCCGTTGTCGTCGACGTTGTATCGGCGTTGCAGCCCATTGCCGTAGGTCCACGACTCCGGACCGCCGAAGGGGCGGTAACGGATGTCGTCGATGACGGTTTCCGTCGTGCCACGGTGGGTCGCGGTCAGCTTGCTCAGCCGGCCCATGTCGTACGCGTACTCGAGCGACGTGCCGCTTGGGTAGGAGAGCTTGATCAACCTGCCTAAGCCATCGAAATGATGCATCGTCGTGTCTGAAACGCCATGAACGCTGTCCGTTCGCGTGCGAGTCACTCCATCGGCGCGGTAGGTGAAACTCGTGGCGGCCTGGACGATGCCCGCTTGCAGGGTCGCCGCCTCGCACAGGAAGCCCTTGCCACAAGTGTCGTACGCAAACGACCTTTGATCCGCTCCGCCCGTGACCACCGTGACGCGGCCCTGCGTGTCGTATGCGTAGTTGAGGGCGCTCGAGTCGTTCCGCACGGTTCGTGTACGAAGACCGCCGTCGTCGTAAGCATGCGTCGTGGTCCCCGTGTCGGGGCTGCGTAGCTCGAGCAGATCCCCGAATCCGTTGTAGCGATAGGTCGTGGACAAGCCGCGGGGATCGACCACGGTGGTCGTGCGATCCGCCGCGTCGTAACTCATGCGCGTGAGGCCGCCCGTGGCATCGGTGGAGGTGACCACCCGGCCCAGGGCATCGTAGGTGAGCCGGACTTTGTGGCCGCTTCCGTCTTCGACTTCGACCAGCCGCCCTTCCACGTCGTAGGCACGTCGCGCAACGAGCTTGCTGTCTTCCCCCGTGCGTTCGGCAATGACGCGGCCCAGCTCGTCGTACTGGTAGACCTGCACTTGCGTGGCGACGAAGGCCGCGAGAAGTATCGTGACCCCATCCATCAGGGAATCACTTGCACGCCCATGACGCGCGGACGTTGCGCCGCGCAATCCAGGTCGCTGAGGGTCACCTGCACTTGTTTGCCGGAATACATGGCCGACAGCGCAGCAGCGTAGGTTTCCTTGTAACCGCCCTTGGTGGCGGTGGCGACGTAGCCGTCGGGGACCGCACAGCCGGCCGGGTTGATCATCGGCTCACGGGTCACGATGGCGAATTGGTCGGCATCCAGGCCGGTGCGGATCCGCGTGATCGTCACATTGCCCGTGCCGACGATGCCGAATTGCCCGATTTCGGGGGTCTCCGCAATCGCCTCTCCGGCGAGGCTTGCGCCAAGGGTCAAAGCCAACGGCATCCATCGCATCCGATGCATGTTCTTGTTCCTTTTGTTGTGGGGCGTCATTGGTCGCGCCCGACTTCGATCCGCGTCGGCAGCGACATCGCGTTGTAGGTGATGCGACGGACGGCGAAGGTGCCGTCGGGTTCGGTGCGGTCTTCCTGGATCAGTCGGTGGGCTGCGTCGTAGTGATATATGGCGGTGGCGCCGTCGGCGGAGTGGACGGCATCGAGCAGACCGTTCCTGCCGTAGAGGTAGCGCGTTTCGACCGGAGCTCCATTCGGGAACACGCGCTCGACGACAACGCGCCCGCGTTCGTCGTATTCGAACTCGCGCGCGGCTCCGGCCGGGCTCGTGATGCGGCCCGGCAAGCCGAGGGCGGTGTAGTTGCTGTACGTCGTTGCGTGGCCCGCGCCATTGGCGACAGACAACAGATCGCCGCCTGGTGAATATTGATAAGTGAGCGCGTCGCCGGTACCCGGCGCGGGGCCGTCCTCGACCACGGAGGCGACGAGTCCGTTCGGGTGCTGCGTATAGGTGTAGTCGACGGAACGATCCGCGGCGGCGACGCCGCCTTTGAGATTCCTCATGGTCACGCGCTGTAGCCAGCCTTGCGGGGCATACGAATAGGCTCGCTCCAACTCGCCTTCGAGCGTTTCGCGGACTCGCCTGCCAGCGGCGTCTGAAGTAAATGACATGACGCGTTGAACCGGGCTGCCGGCGGCATCGACGCGACGGGCGAGACGCCCTTTTTCGTCGTACTCGAATCTCGTTACCCCTCCTGCAGCGTCGGTTTCCGATGCCAGGCGGTCCTGCGCATCGAACGTCCGCGCCGTCGCAGTTGCCGGACAATTCAGGCTCGCCTGCCCGGTCGTCCCGACAATGCGGCCTTCCTCCACTCGGTATGTCGCCACTTTTCCCAGCGCATTGGTCCGGGTGGTGCTTCCTTCGCTGTATGCATAGCGCGTGCGGTCCACGACATCGGCCTTGCGGGATTCGATGACGCGCGATTCCGAGTCGTAGAGATATATCGTGAATCGCGAACCCGCGACGGACCTGCCGACATAGCGAAAAGCGTCGTCGTAGTGATACGTCAGCGCCGCCTTTCCGTCGGGATACCTCACGCCATTCAACCTCATGCGATCGTGCCCGCCGGAATAGCCTCCGCGCGTGTCGTAGTCGAACTTGTACGTCTGACCCGCCGGATCGACGACTTCCAGGACGCGGTCCCCGCCCCACGGTGTGTGCGCCCAAGTGAACGTGATCTCGGCGCCTGTGGTGTGACGGACTCGCACAAGCTTCTGGCGGTCACCGTACTCATAGGTCAGGCCGACGCCATCGGGCTGGAGCCGTTGCAGCACGACGCCCCCTGCGTCGTAGATCTCGCGGTTGCCATCGTTCCAGGCCAGCACGAAGCTCCCATTGGGTTGACGCGTGATGCGCGCGAAGGGCTCCTCCGTGGAGCCGCTCCATGCATTGTCCGCCGCGCTCCATGTGAACGTGACGACGTCGCCTGTTTCGCGATGCGCGTAGATCTCTTGTGCGGCGGGATCGATGGTGCACGGAAGGATGCCGGCCCGCTGGTAGCAGCCTGATCCCGGCGACTCTGGCCATCGGCGATCGGAGAGCTGCACATCATGGGTGGTCACCCATTGTTTGCCGAGAATTCCGACGCCGCTCCACGCTTGGTTGTAGCTGCGCTGGAACCGCAATCCGGAAAGCGAGGCGTGGGCGAAGTCCTCCGCGAATTCGAACTTCTTCCCGGTGACGATATCCACCGGGTTATCGCAGAGGTGCTGTTCGACGGGTTCGGGGTCCGCAGGACCAGGCTCTGGGCTGTCATCCACGGGCGGCGGCGAGTAGATGCCAGTGTCGTAACCTGCGCCGCCGGAACCGCCACCCCAGCCTCCGCTAGGATCCGGGGCATCGACAACGACCCAATCAAATTCCTTCAACCTGGATTGCGGTTGCGGGCCCGGCAAATTCTGCGCGTGGGCCGACGACGCGCCAATGAACAGCAACACGGCGATGGCCTGTCGCAGGCAATGCCGAGCGCTGGGTGGCAGTTCGCATCCAAGCGTATTTGCCATTGAAGATCCCTCAATCATGGAAGCAGGCGCGCAAGGTAGCGGCAAGCACATCGTCGACCTGGGCCATCAGGGGAGCTGCATCCAGATCCCCGGTCGTCCGATCGATTTCGCATCCGCTGCGTTCGGCCATGCGAAGTAGCGCGCCGTCGAGCGCGCGGGTCGATAGACAGGCGACGCGTTTGAGGTCGATGCGATGGATCCTCCCGTCCGCAATCAGACTGGAAAGCGGCGGCGCCCGAAGGCGCGGAGACACAACGGTGGCGCAGATGCCCGCATGGATTGCCGACATGGTTTCCGTCAGCCCTCTCGAGTCCAGTTCTACGAGTACGCGCGCTTCGAAGGCCAGGCACCGCGCGAGATAGTCCGCAAGCCCGTGGGAGCGCGCGTGTGGCCAATGGCGCTCGGCCAATACTGACTTTCCCATCTGAAGCAGGCATGCGTGCACCACGCCGGAAGCGACATCTCCCCTTGTCGAACCAATCCGTGCAGCCAGCAACCTGGCCCAGCGTCCGTTCCCGTCGACGAATGGATGTACATGCAGGGCGTGGAACGCAGCACAGGCCGCCAGCACGGTGGTAGAAACCTGTGCCGGCGGCGCGACGAGCCCCTCGCAGAGTGAGTCGAAAAGCGGTTCGACATCTCCCTCGTACGCAAATACATGGCCGTCGCTGGCGACGCGGGCACCGGAGAAAGCGACCTCGCATCGAAGTTGCCTGGGCGCCTGCGCCCCAAACAATCCGAGCGACAATAATTCTGCGCGATCCATGCGCGGCGGCGGATGGGCGGCCAACACCTCGACAAGCGCCCGGGCCTCCTCGCGGCGTGAACGCTCGGACCGAAAGCTGAGCGCACCGCGGGCGAGCATCAATGCTTCCGGGGCACTCCCGAAGCTCGAAGAGACCACTGGCTCGCGTGCTGGGATGTCACACGTCCACGCGGCATAGCGATTCAACAAATCCGGAAACGGGTCGGGCGAGAAGTAGGTCAGCGTCCGGCCCGTAACGCGCGATGGAACGCTGTCGACGCGGCCCACCGGACGCTCCATGGCATTGGGTGACGCGGCGACCACGGTCTTCAATTCTCGTTGTCCGCAAGCGGCCGCATCTCGGCTGCGCACACGCTATGCGGGACAGACCGGCGCGAACAACGAGAAGAATTGACGAATGGCTTGTGAAACTAGCCCTAAGCGGATCGCGTCATTCGCCGTAGACCGTGAGGCCCCTCAACGCCCGTCTCGTCGGTAATACAACAAGATCGGATCGCGCTGCAGCCGCCAGTTCGTCCATGCGCCGATCACCGCGAGCGTTGCACCGGCGATGACGGGCAGCAACGCGACGTAGCGCAGGATCATCGCAACAGAAGCCGCCAACGGCGCCTCAGGTTCCAGGAACGACGTCAGGCAAAAATACGCCGCCGTCGTCGCCACGACCAACACGACACCACCCCACAACTGCCTGTCCGCGCGCCGCATCGTGCGGCGCTGCCATGCATGGAAATTGCGCATGTCCCGCTCTCCGTTGGAATGCAGGTACGATGCGAATCGGATGTCTCAGGGACTGCGATCTGCGCGGTCGAGGGTGACCACTTCGGCAACTGAGGTAGCAGATGTACATTCCGCCACCCACTTCGGCAATAAAAAAGCGTCTGGGGCAGGGCCTTGGCCCTACACGAGGCGCTTACGCGTCTCAACCCAGTCGCTGGAGGGGATTGTAAGCAATGGCCTGGAAAGGTTGTCAACATTTTTCCGACAGATCGACCGTAACCACTTCGGCGATGCGCGGCATCTCCATGAGGCGGGCATCGGGGATCGCACGACCGACGTCGCCCACGGCCGATGCGATGGCGTCGAGCAGGGTCGGCCCCTGCCGGCTGAAGTCCAACGCGATGTGCCCGATGCGCCCCACGCCGACGACGGCGTCGGTGCAGCCTTGCGCTGCGAGCGCGTCCAGGTGGCGCGACGGGTCTTCCCCGTCGCGCAGTTGGAACCGCAGGGAGAATTTGAACTCAGGCATCTTGGCGTCGCTCGGGTTTGCGGGGTCTGGATTTGCGCGGTGATTTGGTGGCCAGCGCCTGCGCGAGTGCATCCGACCAGTACGTCGCGTCCACGATCGCCGAGATATCGCGCGACAGGCGCAGGAACCACCACGCCATCGCATCCGGCCGCAGCCTTGCGTCGTGCGCGCTGGCGCGCGTGCCGACATCGGTGAGTTGCACCATCAGGCGCAGGTGTTCGCGCAGTTGCACCAGTTCGACGTGCGCGTGTTCGGGAAGGGCGTAAACAGCGGGCGCGCGCTCGCGTGGCGCACCGGGGGCGTGTCGCATGGCAACCTCCATCGTCCGGGGAAAAACCTTGCGCCGCGGATCGGCGCAAGGAGTGTCGGGAGGTTGAAAGGCCGCTTAGAGACGGTCGAACGTATTTCCCCTTGCGGGGTGTTGTATTGGGTCCCCTCCCGACGCAGGGGATACACGTTTGGCGCTTTCCCTGGCGCCGACTCTAAGCGGAGCTTTCAAACTCCGGAACGAAGAATGCCGAAGCGCACCCACGCGGGGATATCAGGCAAAGCCGCGATGTGGTGTCGGATTTGTCCTACCCCGTTGACGGTTTCGATCGTCGCCTGCCCTGGCTGGCGAAGCGCGCGGACAAGGACTTCACCTGCTCCTCCAGGCCGTGCGACGGGCCGAACACCTTCAACATCGTGTAACCGGCGAGCGCTGCCTCGAAGACGTCGCTGCCCAGCGCCGCCTCGGTGTCCAGGCACAGCGTGGTCAAGCGCTGCAGCGCGATGTTGATGCGCTTGAGGCGGTCGTAGGCTTCGAGGTCGGCGCGCATCTCGTCGACGTCCAGCGTCGGCGGCACGATGGCGCGGTTCTGTTGGAGCAGCTGGTGCGTTTCGCGCGCGAACGGCTCGTTCCGCTGCCCCATCATGTTCATCGTCCGGCGCTCGCCGCCTTCGAACGCGACCAGGTTCTTGAGGATCGCCTCGATCTGCGCGATCGCGGCGAGGACGGTGCGCTCGTCGTCTTCGCTGATGACGAGGGAAGCGCGGTTCTGAGTCATGGGAAATCTCCATTGAAGGAGACCAGAGTTTTCCCCCGCACCGACGCGAAAGGCATTGTGCCTTGGGGCAAATCAGTGCGAAATCTGATGAGGGGATTGCGCGCGTCCGCGAAGGGGACGATCAATGACGCGAGGGGTTTCCCGACCCACCCGGTTCAATCGGCGGCGGCGCCGATGCCAATCGCGACAGACACGAATTCATTGGCGGCATGAACGGGTTGCGTTGGCGATTGCGTCGCATCAATCGGCGACGGCGTTGCGTCTTTCGGCAATCGAGCGCTGCCAATCCGGAGCGCCGTGCGTTGCGCCGGCGACGAAACGGAGTTGCGCCGACGACGCAACCGATTCCAACGACGAAAGACCGACCGCAGTCGGCACTGGAACGAGGTCAATCAAGAACGTCACCGACCCCATCGGCGACGGCACGCAGGCACTGCCGCTTCAGCTCGACGACTTCTCCACCCGCTCCATCTCCTTCTTACGACGCACCAGGCGATCCAGCGGCCGTTCGAAGTCTTCCCCGCCCCGCTCGTACGGATCCACGATGATCGTCGGCGGATCGGCCGCCGCACGCTGCGCTTCGCATTCAGCGGCGAAGTCCACCAGCATCTTGCCGACGTTGTACGTGGCGTAGATCTCCGCATCGGGCCCGAACTCCCTGGCCGCGTTGACGATCGCACCGGCCACGCCCCCGAAGATCCCGATGAAATGCCGCGCGCCCGTGCTGTTGGCCAGCAGGTGCGGCATCGACTCGCGGAGATCGCGCAGGTTGAGGTCGAGGAACTCCTTGCTCTTCATCCATGGTGTCCGTTTGCGATCGCTCTTGGGCGAGGGTACTGCGGGGTGGCTGCCGGTGGCGGGGCCAACGGCATTCACCTGGGTGTGGGTGCGTGAATCGTTAATGGAAGCGGCGATTGCGCGGAAATGCCGCTTCCATGGGTGAGTAACGCGAACGGGGGATTGAACCGGACCCTGGTTCCAGCGCTACGGCGCGACCCAGATGGACGCCGGCGAAGGCGCCTGCGCCCGTTGGGCGGGGTGGTGGCGTCGACTTCGTAGCTGAGGGTGCCTTGGGGTTGCCTCAGGCGGTTGCGAATAGCAAAGCTGCTGCGAGAGCGGCTAGTTTGGTGATGCGGTGCATTGGTGCCCCCTGATTGACGGGGGGATTTTAGCGATGCGGGCGGTGGATCCGAGGGGTCGGGTCCTTAGGCGCGGCGAGTCTTGGACTTTGAAGCGTTCCGAGCGCGTGCGTGGCCAACCTTGGCATCCGCCCGCCCGTGTCGAAGCTTGCGACGATTGCCTTTGCGCGAATTACAGGGCCGGCACATCAGGTCTGCGTTCCTCAGCGTCGATCGTCCGCCCTTTGAATGTGGCTTGACGTGGTCGATCGTGAAGTTCGACCAGCTCAAGGCTTGGCCGCAAGCGGCGCAACATTTCTCGGCACTCGTGTTCCACAGGATCCGCCGCTGTTCGCCCGAGAAGCCACGTTTGTCATCCTTCTTCGCGAACACCGAGCCAATGGCCTGTTCCATGATGCGCTCGCGCAGGATGCGCTGCTTGCGGTCATCCGTCATCTGGGAGACCGACAGCAGGTATTCCTTGGCCAGAGCCGGCTTCGACGACGCGCGCAGCTTACGTTGGTCTTGGCGAATTTGATCAACCTGGACGCCGAATGCCTTCAACAATTCCCATGCCACATCGTTACGCTTGCGGTCGTCAAGGATCGCGCCTTCTCGCTGCAACCGCATGACCAACACGACAAGCGTGTAGTAGTCGACCAGCTTCGTGAATCGCGTTGTGTGCAAGTCCGGGAACATCTTCTTGATTCGCTTCACCGCGGACTGGACTTCATTGCTGGCGCGAGCCACTTTGGCGGCAGTCAGACCAGCATTCGTCATCGCGCTGTCAACGGCAGCCTTCTTGTTAATCGGGCCTTCCACACTGAGAAGCAATTCAGCGGCCAGCTCGACGTGTCGCATGCGCGAATGCAGTTGGTCACTGATGATGCCGTCGGTCCAAATGGATTCCAGGCGACTGGCCAGCTTGGTGGCGGCGGCAAGTAGGACCGAGTCCGCATGCCTTGCTTTTCGCTTTTCTTGCGACGTCAGCGCCTTGCCCGTGGAGTTGATGCGCACGAAGACGTGCATCACTTCCGAAAGCGAGCCGGTCACTTCGATCACCGGGATTTCGTATCGCAGCAGGTGCTTCTTGAAAGCAGCATGCTCGTGCCGCATCGACTTTGAGGAAACGAGTTGCGGCTCGCCTTCCTTACCGATCGGCAACCGCACCTCGAAAGACTTGCCGCGAAGCTGGCCGACAAACCCCAGCAGCGTTTCCAGACGTTGCTTGCCGTCGATGACGGCATAACGCACGTTTCTTCCGCTTCCTGTTTTGTAGAGAAAAATGGCCGGAAGCGGATAGTTGCGACAGACCGAGTCGATCAAGCTCTTTCGGTCCCTCACTAGCCAGACCGAATCCCGTTGGAAAGCCGGGGATAGATCGAGCGCCTTTTTCTCATGCAAAGCCATCAGCTTCGCGACCGACATGGCCGTGTGCTTTCGTTCGAGCATCCCCATCCCTAACCATCCCCTGTTACCGGATGGTGGTGCCCTATGCTCATGCGGTCAACAGGACACCGACTTCATGGCGTCGCTGAGCGACCCAAGCCTGAGGGGCCGGGTACTGGATTAGGATGTGGCTAACCGAGGGACAGCGAATGGCCAACGATATTCAACAACTCCAGGAACGACTGACCGCTTTTGCTCACGAACGCGATTGGGACCAGTTTCATACCCCACGCAACCTCGCGACGGCCTTGTCAGTGGAGGCGGCGGAGATTCTGGAGCACTTCCAATGGCTGACCGACGCCCAGGCGCAGACGTTGCCGGATACCAAGCGGGCTGCCGTTGGAGAGGAATTGGCGGACGTGCTTTTGTACTTGGTGCAACTGGCAAGGAAGCTGGACGTGGACCTAGTGCGCGCAGCCAACGAAAAGATCGAGAAGAACGCCGTCAAGTATCCGGTCGAGAAGGCGAAGGGGCGCGCGGACAAGTACACCGACCTATAAGCGCAAATCCAGGGGGCGCCGCGCGTGATCGTTTATCAGCAGGTGAAGTCGTCGTTTCTGTCCGACGTGACTGACCGCGTCATCGAGGACGTTGTCTCGGACGCCTATCTCCAGAAGACCGGCCGATACGCGCCGGACTCGGAAGTGCGCTCGTGGCGAGAGTCGCTAACGCAGATGGCTCATGTGCTGATGGACAAGGACATCCCGGACAACATCGGCGTCGGCATCGAATTCGGCATCCCACAATCGTCCAAGCGAATTGACTTCATTCTGTCTGGCAAATCAGAAACCAACGACCCTAAGCTGATTATCGTCGAACTCAAACAGTGGTCGAGTTCGAAGTTGAGCGACAAAGACGGAATCATCATCGCGAATCGCGGCGGACGCGCCGAGCGCGAAGGCGCTCACCCCTCGTATCAAGCCTGGTCCTACGCGGCACTGCTCGAGGGCTTCAACGAGGCAGTGTACGAAAACGGAACCGAACTCCGCCCTTGCGCCTACCTGCACAACTACACCGCAGACGGCGTAATCGATAACCCCTGCTACGCACCCTATCTCGATAAGGCCCCCGTCTTTCTTCGCGGCGAGGAGGAGCGGCGCAAGCTCCGGGATTTCATCAAGCAGCACGTGCGCCACGGCGACAACGCGGAGTTGATCGTCAAGATCGAGAACGGCCGCATTCGGCCGTCCAAGATGCTCGTCGATAGCTTGGCTTCCATGCTGAAGGGCAATCAGGAATTCGTGCTGATTGATGACCAGAAGGTGGCGTACGAGTCATGCCTGGCTGCCGCCCGAGGTGCATCGGAACAACAAAAGCAGGTCGTCATTGTCCAGGGCGGACCGGGTACCGGAAAATCGGTCGTCGCCATCAACCTGCTGGTCACGCTCAGCAAGCTGGGGCTGCTGACAAAGTACGTTTCGAAGAACGCCGCGCCTCGAGCCGTCTACAAGGAGCGGCTGGCCGGGCGCATGCGTCAGGTTGAGATCGCGAATCTATTTTCAGGCTCAGGCGCCTTCATTGAGACACCTGCAAATTCGTTTGGTGCCCTGATCGTGGATGAAGCGCATCGCTTGAATCGCTTCTCCGGCCTGTACGAGAACCAAGGCGAACACCAAATCAAGGAGATCATTAATGCTGCACAGTGTTCGATCTTCTTCGTCGATGACGACCAAGTTGTCACTCTTAAGGACATTGGCACATCATTGGAGATCGAACGTTGGGCACGCGAGCTTGGCGCACACGTCAATCATCTAGAGCTGGTCTCGCAGTTCCGCTGTAATGGTTCGGACGGTTACATCGCATGGCTCGACCATGTACTTGGCGTACGTCCCCATGAAGCCCAACCCGAATTCGACGCCGACGGTTTCGACTTCCGGGTAGTAGATTCCCCGTCAGACCTACATCAACTGATCATAGAACGGAACAAGGAAAGGAATCGTGCGCGCGTGGTAGCGGGGTACTGCTGGGATTGGGCGAGCAAACGCGACCAAAACGCTTACGACATCGAAATCCCGGAATTTAACTATCGACGACGGTGGAACCTTGATCGCGACGGAAGCCTATGGATCGTCGCCCCTAACTCCGTCGAAGAAGTCGGCTGCATCCACACCTGCCAAGGACTGGAGCTGGACTATGTCGGAGTCATCATCGGCCCTGACATGATTGTTAGCGCTGACCGAATCGCTACGGATCCCACTAAGCGTTCACGGCAGGATCGTTCGATTAGAGGCTTCAAGTCCGCCATGGCCGCTGAGCCGGATGTCGCGTTTCAACGAGTCGACAGAATAATTCGCAACACATATCGAACGCTTATGACCCGAGGCATGAAGGGTTGCTATGTCTACTGCGTGGACGCCAAAGTCCGCGAGCACTTTGACACCATCGCAAACAGGGGCATTTTTGATGGACAAGGAAGTTAACGCGTCAATTGGAATCCGTGCGGCATCCGGTCATGACGCGCCCGCATTCCATCGAGCAGAAGATATTTACAATCGCTGGCCGCTTGCTACCGCGATTTCCCGAGCCATCGAAGCTTCGCCGTTGAGCTGGTCTACGCGCGTCGGCTTGTTCGGCGCATGGGGCGAAGGAAAGACCTCGGTGTTGAATTTCCTCGAGCAGCAGCAAACCGTCGCGGGAAATATCATTATCCGCTTCTCCCCATGGGGCGCCTCTACCGAAGAAGATGTATGGCAGGGCTTTAGCCGTACGCTACGCAAGGGGCTCGCGAAAGCCAGATCTCCCCTTCCGCTCATGACAAGAGCGATGTATTGGGTCCGCCGCTGGGCGGGCCCTATCGCGGCACACATAAAGGCGGCCGGAAAGATTGCAAACGCAAAAGCACCAGGCATTTCGGCCGGGACTGATTTTGCGGCGGGATTGGTTGCGAAGCACGTCAAGCTGTCGAGGCGAGACGTTGAATCAATGGCTCGCTACATAGGCAATCGAAGAGTCATCATCTTCGTCGACGACCTGGATCGCACCGACCCTGCGGTCATACCGAAGTTGCTACTCGCGCTTCGCGACTTGTTGGACTTTTCGCAGTTCGCTTTTGTCTTGGCCTTCGACAAGTCAATTGTCTCGAAGGCGATAGAGGAACACAACGCCGCGTGGGCTGAGAACGCTGATACGTTTCTCCACAAGATCATTGATTTTCCTTTCGAGATTTCGCCGCCCAGCAGGGCGCAAGTGCTTGCGCTTGCAAGAGATCAATTCGAGAAGCTTTGCCCATTTGTTCCATTGGCGACCATTAGTGACTTGGCGGATGTAATTCCAACGAATCCACGCAAGTTGAAGCTATTGGGCCGCATGCTAGCTACGGCCAGGACAGAGGCGGCGAGACACGAGCCAGGTGAGATCAAGTGGAACGTCGTAGTCTTGTACGCGATGCTCAGCCTTGAGTCGGCGGGATTAGCTAGCGATCTGCTTCACATGTCCACTATCGGCAGCCTGAAAAATCGTTGGTTGCAATTTGGCATGACTGACAATGACGAAATGAAAGCGCAAGCAGACAGCGCGACCAAAGATCTCTTGGCTCGACATTCCCAGAAAGACAATGCAGCCCGCATTGGGGAATTGATTCAAGCTTGGCGTAACAACATACCGGCCATCTTTGGGGAAAACCTCCGCTACCAAGCGAGATTCACGGTCACACCCCACTGCATTACGTGGGGAGAATTCAAGGACTTCCTAAAGACGTGGCGCGAACTGAAGCGATCTGAATCCGTCACGGCCTTTGTTGAAAGCAGCGCCATGAGGTCGAATCAAGCGCCGTCAGATGCAGAGAAGGAATTCTGCGAGGCGGTACTTGCGCACTACTCAGCAATTTTGACTCAAGCCGCCGACGTCACAAGTGGCGACAGGCACTTGGCGATGATGGAGCTTGCATTTGACACTTTGCAGCTCGCGAGAAACGTTTTTGTTGACTCGCCGATCGAACTGGATGAGACGTTTCGTATTGAGCTGTGGACGCGCTTTTATCGACTCGTTCTGCAATGGCTTCACTTCACGGCGAACCCCAGGGAAAGCGATCTGCGCAAAGCAGAGGAATCCCTTCTTAAAGATTTCGCTTCCTCGTTGAGGAACAGCATGCTTGTTTATGAAGAACTGAAACCTGGACATGAAGAAAACATTGGCAGAGGGAAGCAAGAAGCCCAGCTGAGAAACGCGTTCTCGCAGTCTATCCAGGCGTCAATCTTAAATAGCGTTTGCCAACAGGCGCTTGCACTCATTAGTGAGCCAGAACAGTTGCGACGCCTTCGCGCGCAAGGAAACGACGGCCTCAGATATCTCCTTGGAAACCCGAATAGCCCACTGTTTTCGACCCCGAGAAGAGGTGATCTGCTTTCTGTGCTTGAGGCAAGAAAAAATACCGATCACGTCATCGAGGATTCGATTGACTACCTCGCCTTCCTATTGGCTTCGCTGTCTCGTACCGAGCAGCGAAAGTCGATGTTTCTAACAAACTCAGATTTCGCAATCCTGCTTTGGAGTCTCGTCATATCGAGGCCTAGCCAGTTTCGAATGTTGAGTACGCTGCGGGAGTACCGTGATGCACTCTTGACATGTGGCCTATCCGAAACCCAGATACCGAGTCCGAGCTGGTTGGACTCGATAGATGAGATCTAGGTTCGCCTACTGATTTCAAGGAGTCGCGCGGGCCAAGACAGAACCACAACTGGCGATGCCAAAAAAAAAGCCCCGCCGAATCGGCGAGGCTTCTTGTTTCAATTGGTCGGGGTAGCCGGATTCGAACCGACGACCACCAGTCCCCCAGACTGGTGCGCTACCAGGCTGCGCTATACCCCGGGTAGGCCGGCGATCATACCGCATCGCCGCATTTCGGCCCAGATCTGCAAGTTCCGCCTGCGCGTTCAGCGACGCAGCAACACCAGGATTTCTTCGAGCTCCATCCGTACCTGCTTGATGATCTGCGTGCTCAGCGCGCTTTCCTGCTTGGCGCCCTCGCCTTCCAGGCGCAGCCTGGCGCCGCCGATCGTGTAGCCCTGCTCGTACAGCAGGCCGCGGATCTGGCGGACCATCAGCACGTCGTGGCGCTGGTAGTAGCGGCGGTTGCCGCGGCGCTTGACGGGTTTCAGGCTCGGGAATTCGGTTTCCCAGTAGCGCAGCACGTGCGGTTTGACATCGCACAGCTCGCTGACTTCACCGATGGTGAAGTAGCGCTTGGCCGGGATCGGCGGGAGTTCCTTGTTACTGCCCGGATCAAGCATTGCCGGCTCCCGTGTAAGCCTCGACGCGTTCCTTCAACTTCTGCCCGGGGCGGAACGTCACCACCGTGCGGGCGGAAATCGGGATCTCTTCGCCGGTCTTCGGGTTGCGGCCCGGGCGTTGGTTCTTGCGGCGCAGGTCGAAGTTGCCGAAGCCCGACAGCTTCACCTGGCGGCCCTGCTCCAGCGCTTCGCGGAGCGCGTCGAAGAACGCGTCGACGAATTCCTTCGCCTCGCGTTTGTTCAGGCCGACTTCGTCGAACAGTCGTTCGGCCATTTCCGCTTTGGTCAGTGCCATCTCGTCCCCCCGACGATCAGCTGCGGATCGCGGCGTGGTGTTGGGCCTGCAATGCCGAGACCACCTCGGTCACTACTTGCTCCACGTCGCGGTCGGTCAGGGTGCGCGATTCATCTTGGAGAATCAAGCCCATAGCGAGACTCTTGAATCCCGATTCGACCCCGGCGCCGCTGTAGCGGTCGAACAGCACCAAGTCCCTTAAAAATCCGCCTGCGGCCGCTTTCACGGTCGCCTGCACGTCGGCCCACCGCACCGTTTCCGGGACGATGAACGCGAGGTCGCGGCGGACGGACGGATACTTCGACAGGGCCGCCGCGCGCGGAATGTTGCGGGCCAGCATCGGGGCCAGGTCGAGTTCGAAGGCGATCACTTCGCCGGCCAGGTCGAGGGTCTTCGCCAGGCGGGGGTGCAGTTGGCCGATCCAGCCGACGCGGGCCTCGCCCTCTTCCGTCAGGCGGAAGACGTCGGCCGAGCGCCCGGGGTGGCCGTGCGGTTCGGTCGAGGGGCGGAAGGCGAGCGGTGCGTTGGCCAGCAGCGCGAGCGATTCGAGGTCGGCCTTCAGATCGTGGAAGTCGACGTGGCGCGGGCGGTCGGACCACTGCTCGCTCGCCGCGCTGCCGATGGCGACGGCGGCGATGCGCTGGGTCTCATTGGGGGCGCCGCCGGCGTTCGCATGGAACACGTTGCCGATTTCGAACAGGCGCACACGCGTCTGCTGGCGCGCGGCGTTGCGCGCGAGTGCGGCGACCAGGCCCGGCAACAACTGCGTGCGCATCACGCCGAGTTCGGCGCTCAGCGGGTTGGCGAGCGGCACGGCGGCGTCGGTCGCGTGCCAGGTGGTGAGCAGCGCTTCGTCGACGAAGGCGTAGTTCACCGCTTCCAGGTAATCGCGCGAGGCCAGGTGGCGGCGCACGGTGGATTCCTCGACGCGCGTTTCCGTCGGCGCGGCCAGGCGCGTGCCGCCGCCGGGGAGCGTGGCGGGGATGTTGTCGTAGCCGAAGATGCGCGCGATTTCCTCGACGAGGTCTTCTTCGATCGCGATGTCGAAGCGGCGCGTCGGCGGCAGCACGTTCCAGCCGTCGTTGGTCGGCACGACGGCCAGGCCCAGCGCGTGGAGGATGCGCTGGACTTCGGCGTCGGCGACGTTGGTGCCGAGCACGCGTGCGAGGCGACCGCGGCGCAATCCGACGTACTTCGGTTGCGGCAGGTGCTCGGGCAGCACGGCTTCGGTGACCGGGCCCGGGGCGCCGCCGGCGATTTCGACGATCAGGCGCGTGGCGATTTCGATCGCCTGGCGCGGGAGGTCGGGGTCGACGCCGCGTTCGAAGCGATGGCCGGCGTCGGTGTGCAGGCCGAGGCGGCGGCCGCGGCCGATGATCGCGCTCGGCACCCAATGCGCGGCTTCGAGGAAGACGTTGCGCGTGGTGTCGGTCACGCGCGTGTCGAAGCCGCCCATGATGCCGCCGAGCGCAACGGCGCGGTCGTTGTCGGCGACGATGAGGAATTGATCGTCGAGTGCGACGTCGCGGCCGTCGAGCAGCTTCAGCGCTTCACCGGCGCGCGCGCGGCGCACGCTGATCGGGCCCTTGAGCAGATCGCGGTCGAAGGCGTGCATCGGCTGGCCGATTTCGAGCATCACGTATTGCGTGACGTCGACGAGCAGGCTGATCGGGCGGATGCCGCTGCGGCGCAGGCGTTCGGCCATCCAGATCGGCGTGGGCGTGTGCGCGTCGATGCCTTCGATGACGCGGCCGACGAAGCGCGGGACGTCGGCGCCGGCGTCGAGCTGGATGGTCATCTCCGCGTCGTTGAGCGCGGGCATGGGCGTGGCGTCGAACGGAACGACTTCGCTGCCGAAAGCGGCGGCCACGTCGTATGCGATGCCGCGCACGCTGAAGCAATCGGCGCGGTTGGGCGTGAGCTTGAGTTCGAAGCGCGCGTCGGGCAGGCCGAGGTATTCGGCGAGCGGCACGCCGATGGGCGCGTCGTGCGGGAGTTCGAGCAGGCCGGAGGCGTCGGCGTCGAGCCCGAGTTCCTTCGCCGAGCAGAGCATGCCGTTGGACTCCACGCCGCGCAGTTTCGCGGCCTTGATCGTGAGGCTGCCCACTTGCGTGCCGATGGTGGCGAGCGGCGCGATCAGGTTCGGGCGTGCGTTCGGTGCGCCGCAGACGATCTGCAGCAGTTCGCCGCTGCCGATGTCGACTTTGCAGACCTGCAGCTTGTCGGCTTCGGGATGCTTGGCGCATTCGACGATGCGCGCGACGACCACGCCGTCCAGGCCTTCGCCCAGCACGTCCATCTGCTCCACTTCCAGGCCGATGGCGGTCAGCGTGGCGGAGAGTTGGTCGCGCGTGGCATCGGTGCGCACGTGCTGGCGGAGCCAGTTTTCATTGAACTTCATGCGTTCCGATCCTCAGGCGAACTGGCGCAGGAAGCGCACGTCGTTGTCGAAGAAGCTGCGCAGGTCGTCGACGCCGTAGCGCAGCATCGCGAAGCGTTCGACGCCCAGGCCGAAGGCAAAGCCGGTGTAGCGCTCCGGGTCGATGCCCACGTTGCGCAGCACGCTCGGATGCACCATGCCGCAGCCGAGCACTTCCAGCCACTTGGTCGTGCCGTCGGGCTGGTGCCAGGCGATGTCGACTTCGGCGGACGGCTCGGTGAAGGGGAAGTAGCTCGGGCGGAAGCGCATTTCGAAATCGCGCTCGAAGAAGGCGCGCACGAATTCGGCGAGCGTGCCCTTGAGGTCGGCGAAGCTCGCGTGCTCGTCGACCAGCAGGCCTTCGACCTGGTGGAACATCGGCGTGTGCGTCTGGTCGCTGTCGCTGCGGTACACCTTGCCCGCCGCGATCATGCGCAACGGCGGCTTGATGTCCTTCATGTAGCGGATCTGCACGCCGCTGGTGTGCGTGCGCAGCAGGCGGCCATCGCCGAAGTAGAAGGTGTCGTGCATCGCGCGCGCAGGATGGTGCGGCGGGAAGTTCAGCGCTTCGAAGTTGTGCCAGTCGTCTTCGATCTCGGGGCCGGTGGCGAGTTCGTAGCCCAGGCGGCCGAAGATGTCGGCGATGCGTTCGAGCGTGCGCGAAACCGGATGCAGGCCGCCGCGCGCGGCGTCGCGGCCGGGCAGCGTGACGTCGATGGATTCGGTGGCGAGTTTGTGTTCGAGCGCGGCTTCGTCGAGCGCGTGCTTGCGCGCGGACAGTGCGTCGCCGATGGCGTCGCGGGCGCGATTGATGGCTTCGCCTGCGGCCTTGCGTGCGTCGGGCGGCAGCGTGCCGAGCGACTTGAGTTGGGTGGTGATGCTGCCCTGCTTGCCGAGCAGGCTCACGCGCAGCGCTTCGAGCGCATCGGGCGCGTTGGCCTCCGCGATGTCGCGGAGGGACTGTTGCAACAACGAATCGATTCCGTCCATTTCAATTCCCTGGAAACGGGCATTCCATAACGAAAAAGGGGGGAAGGACCTGCGCCCTTCCCCCCTGCGTTGCTTTCCGTCGAAAGCCGCGCAAGGAGCGCGGGCTTTCGCGGTTGTTGCATTACGCCGCGAGCGCGCTCTTCGCCTTTTCGGCCAGCGCCGCAAAACCCACCGCATCGTGCACGGCGATATCGGCCAGCACCTTGCGGTCGAGGGTGATGCCGGCCTTCAGCAGGCCGTTCATGAAGCGGCTGTAGCTCATGCCGTTGATGCGGGCCGCGGCGTTGATGCGCGTGATCCACAGCGAACGGAAATTACGCTTCTTCTGCTTGCGGCCGATGTAGGCGTACTGCAGCGCCTTGGTGACCGCCTGCTTGGCGACGCGGAAGACTTTGCGGCGGGCGTGGTAGTAGCCCTTCGCTTGCTTCAGGATTTTCTTATGACGACGGCGGGCCGTCACACCACGTTTGACTCGTGCCATTTGTCAGCCCTCCTCAGAGATACGGAAGCATGCGGTCAAGACGGCCTGCGTCTTCGGCACGAACGTGGTTCGTCTGCCGGAGATTGCGCTTCCGCTTGGTCGCCTTCTTGGTGAGGATGTGGCTCTTGTTGGCGTGGCCGCACTTGTACTTGCCGGAAGCAGTCTTCCGGAAGCGCTTGGCCGCCGCCCGATTGGTCTTGATCTTGGGCATGGGTGTAGTCCGTTTCGAAACGATGTCTGGCGTGGCGGTGGCGTGCGCCACTCTTTCCGTCCGTGCCTGCGCCGGCTTGTGTCGTGCGCCCCGGGGGGTGCGACGACGGGATCCTTGAACAACAACCCCGATGAATCGGGCCCGGCATTATGCAGGCCCGGCGAATGTGTTGCAATTCAAAACCTTAGTCGGGCACCCAGCCGGTGGCGGGCGTCCTTGTCTCACGGGGGTGCGCGACTGGCGCCACGCCGCCCAAAAACGAACGGGCCGCGTTGCGCGGCCCGTCGGTCGATCGATTACGTCTTCTTCTTCGGCGCGATCATCATCACCATCTGCCGGCCTTCCAGGCGCGGCCGCGACTCGATCACGATGTCCTCGCCCAGGTCGACCTCGATGCGCTTGGCCATCTGCTGGCCCAGCTCCTGGTGGCTCATCTCGCGACCGCGGAAGCGGATGTTGACCTTGATCTTGTCGCCCTCTTCCAGGAAGCGGCGCATGTTGCGCAGCTTGATCTGGTAGTCGCCCTCGTCGGTCACGGGGCGGAACTTCACTTCCTTGATCTCGACCTGCTTCTGCTTCTTCTTGGCAGCCGCGGCCTTCTTTTGCGTCTCGAACTTGAACTTGCCGAAGTCCATGATGCGGCACACCGGCGGATCGGCGTTGGGCTGGATCTCCACGAGGTCCAGGCCTTCGTCTTCGGCCATTCGCAAGGCTTCGTCGCGCGTGAGCACGCCGATCATTTCGCCGTCGCTGCCGATCACGCGCACGCGCGGCACGCGGATTTCGCTGTTCTTTCGATTCTGCTTTTCAGGGGTGCTGATGTCGCAATCTCCGTGGAGTATCGAGCCGCACGCGCGAGGGGACGCACGCGGAACTGTTGTCTAACGCTACTGCTCGTCGCGCAAGCGCTGCGCGAAGTCGGCGACGGACATGGTCCCCAGGTCCTCGCCACTGCGCGTGCGCACCGCGATGGCGCCATTTTCCTTCTCGCGGTCGCCGACCACGAGCAGGTATGGCACGCGCTGCAGCGTGTGCTCGCGGATCTTATAGCCGATTTTCTCGTTCCGCAAATCGGCGTCGACCCGGAAGCCTTGATTCGTAAGGGTTTTCCGAACCTCGGCCACCCAGTCCGCCTGGGCGTCGGTGATATTCATGACCACCGCCTGCACCGGGGCCAGCCAGGCGGGGAAATGCCCGGCGTGGTGCTCGATCAGGATGCCGATGAAGCGCTCCATCGAGCCGACGATGGCCCGGTGCAGCATGACCGGATGGCGCTTGGCGCTGTGCTCGTCGACATACTCCGCGCCCAGTCGCCCCGGCATCATGAAGTCGACCTGCATCGTGCCCAGCTGCCAGGTGCGGCCGATCGCGTCCTTGAGGTGGTATTCGATCTTCGGGCCGTAAAACGCGCCTTCGCCCGGCAACTCCTGCCATTCCACGCCTGCCGCACGCAGCGCCGAGCGCAGGGCCTCTTCGGCCTTGTCCCAGGTGGCGTCATCCCCCAGGCGCGGTTCGGGGCGCAATGCGATCTTCAGCTGCACGTCCTCGAAGCCGAAGCGGGCATAGACGTCCATCGCCTGCTTGTGGAAGGCGGTGACCTCGGCCTCGATCTGGTCTTCGGTGCAGAAGATGTGCCCGTCGTCCTGGGTGAAGCCGCGCACGCGCAGGATGCCGTGCAGCGCGCCGGAGGGCTCGTTGCGGTGGCAGGCGCCGAACTCGCCGTAGCGGATCGGCAGGTCGCGGTAGCTGTGCAGGCCGTGGTTGAACACCTGGACATGGCCCGGGCAGTTCATCGGCTTGACCGCGTAGGTGCGCTTCTCCGATTCGGTGAAGAACATGTTCGACTGGTAGTTGTCCCAGTGGCCCGAGCGCTTCCACAGCGACACGTCCAGGATCTGCGGGCAACGCACTTCCTGGTAGCCCGAATCGCGGTACACCTTGCGCATGTACTGCTCGAGGACCTGCCAGATCGACCAGCCCTTGGGATGCCAGAACACCAGGCCTGGCGCTTCTTCCTGCAGGTGGAACAGGTCCTGCTGCTTGGCGATCTTGCGGTGGTCGCGCTTCTCGGCTTCCTCCAGCTGCGTCAGGTAGGCCTTGAGGTCTTTGTCGTTGAGCCACGCGGTGCCGTAGATGCGGCTGAGCATCGCGTTGTTCTGGTCGCCGCGCCAATACGCGCCGGCCACTTTCATCAGCTTGAAGGCGCGCAGTTTTTCCGTGCCCGGCACGTGCGGGCCGCGGCACAGATCGGTGAACTCGCCCTGCGAATACAGCGAGAGCTCCTCGTTGGCGGGGATCGATTCGATGATCTGCGCCTTGTAGTCCTCGCCGATGCCGCGGAAGAACTGCACGGCCTCGTCGCGCGATTTCACGCTGCGCGAAACCGGCTGCGCCTCTTTGACGATCTTCTGCATTTCCGCTTCGATCGCCGGCAGGTCGTCGGGCGTGAAGGGACGCTCGTAGGCGAAGTCGTAGTAGAAGCCGTTGTCGATCACCGGGCCGATGGTGACCTGCGCGCCGGGATACAGGCGCTGCACGGCCTGCGCGAGCAGGTGCGCGGTGGAGTGGCGCAGCACGTCGAGCGCATCGGGATGCTTGTCGGTGACGATCTCCAGCGCGGCGTCGTGGTCGATGCGGAAGCTGGTGTCGACCAGCTTGCCGTCGACCTTGCCGGCCAGCGCGGCCTTGGCCAGGCCCGCGCCGATGGAGGCGGCGATCTCGCCGACGGTCACCGGATGGTCGAAGCTGCGGACGCTGCCGTCGGGCAGCGTGATCGCGACGGGGGTTTGGACTTCTGCATTCATTGCGGGGCACCAGAAATGAAAAAAGCGCCCGAGGGCGCCTGCTGTCGCTGCGACTCGGGAAGGGTCAGGACGGGTTGCGCGTAGTGCTCATGTCGCACGCTTGGCCGGCGTTTCCGCGGACCACCTTTTCTGTCTTCGTCGCCAAGGGTGCCACGCTTTCTGCAAGCGTGGTGGGCGGTACAGGGTTCGAACCTGTGACCCCTACCATGTCAAGGTAGTGCTCTACCGCTGAGCTAACCGCCCGTATCGCCCCGCCAGGCCTTGCGGCCAAGCGGGCTGCGCAGTTTAACGAAGGTGCTGCGCTGCGACAACAGGCGCGTCGTTCCTCGTCCCCTGGCGGAAGCTCGAAATCGCGGGCGCGATGAAGTCGATGCCGCGCGCGTTGTCGATGCGCCCGGCCACGCCGCAGGGGGCGCCATCGCAGGCGCGCGGGTCCGGACCGGAGAAGCGGCCCAGCCAGATGCCGGTGCCCGGATCGGTCATCAACGTGCCGAAGGTGGGCGTGCGCAGGTCGAAGGAGAAGGCGAACGCACCGTAGGTCACGGTGCCGTCCTCCGCCGTTTGCGCGGCAAGGTCGTGCGCCGCGCCCATCGCGTGACCGAGTTCGTGCGCGAGGACGTACGCGCCGCAGGGCGCGACGTCGGCGACGACATAGCCGTGCATGGGATCGAGGTTCGCGTCGCCCTGCTGGTTGGCGCCGTTCAACCACGACGCGCCGCAGGTGTCGTCCTTCGCATCGGGGACCGGGCGGATGAAGGCGGCCAGGTCGGCGGCGGTGGCATCGCGCATCGCTTCGAAGTCGATGTCGCCGTACATGCCGGAGGTGAGCACGTCGAGTGCTTCGGCATTGGTGAGCGTGGCCGGGATCGCGACTTCGCGCGCACCGACCATGTGCAGGCGCACGCGCGTGCCGCTGTCCAGGTGCGCCTGGTTGGCCACGGCGACCAGGTGGGCGATCTGCGTTTCGGCGGCCGCGCGGCTGCCGCGCAGCGTGACGAGTTCAGGCGAATACAGCGCGAGCAGGTCGATGCGCACCGGCGCGCGATCGTCCATCCGGACCGGATGCTCGGCGGCGGCCTTGAAGTAATCGGCGTCGAAATGCGCGCTGGGCGGAATGCGGTAATCGGGCGTGGCCGGGTGGCCGGTCGTGCCACGCGGCACGAGATTGCGCGCCGGCGCGACGGTCACCATCCCGTCGTTTTCGGTTTCGATCTGCATCGCGTGGCCGTCGGGCATCGGCAACTGGCCGAACACCGCGTTGGGGCCGAAGGTCAGCACCATCGATTGCGAACCGGCGACGGTCGACACGCGGCCGACCAGCGACCAATGCCCGCCGCCATGCGTTTCCTGGCGTTCGATCTTGACCGGATAGGAACTGCCGTCGGGCAGCACGACTTCCAGCGTGCCATCGCGCAGCGCGCGGCGCGCCATGCCGGCGTCGAGGTGGATCCCTTGGGCGGCGTTACCGAGGAACAGCGTGGGCACGCCGGTTTCGGCGACGGTAAACGTCGGGGACGCGGGCGCACGCTCGCGCGCGTGTTCCGCGTGCAAGCTCCAGATCGCCAGACCCACACCTGCCGCGAGAACCGCGCAGGCCACCGCCCCCTTGACCATCCGCATCGAAACCCACCGCCCGGAACCGACCGCAGCGCGCATCTTAGCCGCGTCGGCGGCCGCCGAAAGGGCCATTGGTCAGGAGGGTTGGCCCGATGTGCGGCGCCCGGTCCGGGCGCCCCGTGTTCAGGTCGCCAGGCTGGCGTCCTTGAGCTTGCGGATCTGGTCGCGCACGCGGGCGGCGTCTTCGAATTCGAGGTCGCGCGCGTGCTTGTACATGCGGTCTTCGAGTTGCTTGAGCTTGGCGGCGATCTGCGACGCATCGAGCGCGGCGTAATCCACGCGTTCTTCGGCCACCGCGGCCACGCGGCCCTTGCCCTTCTTCTTCGCCTCGCCCGGCTCGCTGCGCGCGCCTTCGAGGATGTCGACGATGGGCTTGGAGACCGACACCGGCACGATGCCGTGTTCGGTGTTGTATTCGACCTGCTTCGCGCGGCGGCGGTCGGTCTCTTCGATCGCCAGTTTCATCGACCGCGTGATGCTGTCGGCGTAGAGGATCGCCTTGCCGCGCAGGTTGCGCGCGGCGCGGCCGATGGTCTGGATCAGCGACCCGGCGCTGCGCAGGAAGCCTTCCTTGTCGGCGTCGAGGATGGCGACGAGCGACACCTCGGGCATGTCCAGGCCTTCGCGCAGCAGGTTGATGCCGACCAGCACGTCGAACTTGCCCAGGCGCAGGTCGCGGATGATTTCCACGCGCTCCACCGTGTCCACGTCCGAATGCAGGTAACGCACGCGGCAGCCGTGTTCGCCGAGGTATTCGGTGAGGTTTTCGGCCATGCGCTTGGTCAGCGTGGTAACCAGCACGCGGTCGCCCATCGCCACGCGCAGGTTGACCTCGCCGAGCAGATCGTCGACCTGCGTGGCCACGGGGCGGATTTCGACTTCCGGATCGATCAGGCCCGTGGGGCGCACGACCAGCTCGACGACTTCGCCGGCGGACTCGCGCAATTCATACGGCCCCGGCGTCGCCGACACGTAGATGCTTCGCGGCGAACGCAATTCCCATTCCTCGAACTTCAGCGGCCGGTTGTCCATCGCCGAGGGCATGCGGAAACCGAACTCCACCAGCGTTTCCTTGCGCGAGCGGTCGCCCTTGTACATCGCGCCGATCTGCGGAACGGTGACGTGCGATTCGTCGACGACGAGCAGCGCGTCGGGCGGCAGATAGTCGTACAGACACGGCGGCGGCTCGCCCGGCATGCGGCCGGTGAGATGGCGCGAGTAGTTTTCGATGCCGTTGCAGTAACCGACTTCGGCGAGCATTTCCAGGTCGTAGGTGGTGCGCTGCTGCAGGCGCTGCGCTTCGACCAGCTTGTTCTGCGAATACAGGTACTCCAGGCGATCGCGCAGCTCGGCCTTGATCAGGTCGACGGCCTGCAGCACGGTGCGCCGCGTGGTGACGTAATGCGACTTCGGGTAGATCGTGTAGCGCGGCACCTTGCGCAGCACTTCGCCGGTGAGCGGGTCGAAGATCGACAGGGTTTCGATTTCGCCGTCGAACAACTCGATGCGCAGGGCTTCCATGTCGCTTTCGGCCGGGTGCACGTCGATGGTTTCGCCGCGCACGCGGTAATGGCCGCGCTGGAGTTCGAACTCGTTGCGCGTGTACTGCATTTCGGTGAGGCGGCGGATCAGCTCGCGCTGCTCGATGCGCTCGCCACGCACCATGTGCAGCACCATGTTGAAGTATTCGTTGGGGTCGCCCAGGCCGTAGATGGCCGAGACCGTGCAGACGATGATCGCATCGCGCCGCTCCAGCAGCGCCTTGGTCGCCGACAGGCGCATCTGCTCGATGTGCTCGTTGATCGAGCTGTCCTTCTCGATGTAGGTGTCGGACGAGGGGACGTAGGCTTCGGGCTGGTAGTAGTCGTAATAGCTGACGAAGTATTCGACCGCGTTGTGCGGGAAGAAGGCCTTGAACTCGCCGTACAGCTGCGCGGCGAGCGTCTTGTTCGGCGCCATGACCAGCGTGGGCTTCTGCACGCGGTTGATCACGTTGGCGATCGTATAGGTCTTGCCCGAACCCGTGACGCCGAGGAGCGTCTGGCGCGCCAGGCCGTTTTCGAAGTTGGAGACGAGCCGTTCGATCGCCAGCGGCTGGTCGCCGGCGGGCGAATACGGGGAGACGAGCTGGAAGGGCGTGGCGTTGGACGACTCTGGGCGCATCGGGTCTTCGGCAGAAGGGTGCGGCGGGGCAATTGGCGAGTGTAGCGCCGGGCGGATGAAGCCTGAGGCGCTGGCGCGGGGTGTTCCGACACCAAGGCGCGAGCCTCCCCGACGGCGGTCGCAACGCATGCGACGCAGCATCGGAAGGCCCGCTTGCGAGGCTTCGATATGCGTCCCCTGCCCTTTGATTTCAACGGCTTCGGCCGCCGTTGCGCGCGCGGCGCCACCTTGCTGGAGGTGTCGATCGTCGTGGCGGCCGTTGCGACGCTCGCCGCCCTTGCGGTTCCACGTTTGAGCGCCGCGCGCGAAGCGGCGCGCAGCAGCGCAGCGCACCAGGCGCTACTCGCCTCGCTGATGGCGGCGCCGACGCATGCGGCGTCCAACGGCGTGGAGGTGGTCGTGTGTCCGGGCGCACCGAGCGGATGCGCGGGAACGCACGACTGGAGCGGAGGTTGGATCGTCTTCGCCGACCTGGATGGCGACCGCTTGCGCGATCCTGCGCGGGAGGCCCTGTTGCATCGCGCGGGCCCACCAGGCGGCCACACGCACCTGCGAACGACGGTCGGCCGCACGCGGCTGGTCTTCCAACCCGATGGCAGCGCCGCGGGCTCGAACGTGACCTTTACCCTCTGCGACGGCCGCGGGCCGCGGCGCGCGGTGTCGCTTGTGATGAACAACACCGGCGCGTTGCGGGCAGCGCCTGCGTCGATTGCGCAGGCGAATGCGTGCATCGCGCCGATGTAGGCGCTGGCGATGCGCGCAAGAAAAAAGGCCTGCATCGCTGCAGGCCTTTGGTCAATCGAATCTGGCGCCCGAAGTTGGACTCGAACCAACGACCCCCTGATTAACAGTCAAGTGCTCTAACCGGCTGAGCTATTCGGGCGGGGGCGCATATTCTGGCCGCCCGTGCGGGGCGGCGTCAATCCGCGCGAGGCCGCTTTCGCCGATTTCGAACGTTTGCGCGTCTTCCACCACGATTTCATCGCCTTGCAAATCGGTCGCCGCGGGCACCCGTGCGCTGCCAGCGGCGCCGGAATTGGAGGTGCGAGCGGCCGCGACGGCGTCGGAAACGCCAGGTGCGAGGCCGTATACGCGTCCGCCGGGTGTGGGTTCAGGCGCGGCCGGATCGCGCGAATCGACGGCGAGGATCGCAGGATCGCGCGCGGACCACTGCGCGAGGTCGGTGAGGTCCAGGGTGAAAAACGGGAGGAAGGGCAGGACGCAATCGGCGAGGACGGCGGCGCCGGGCGGGCACGCGCCCTGCGCGCGGCGCGCATCGATGGCGGCGTCGAGCGTCGCGCGCGCCTGCGGCTCCAGGTGGTCGACGTAAAGCATGCGGGCATGCAGGTAACGGCGATCGGTTTGTGATGCCGCGGGGAGTGCGATGCGGTCGGGTTGGTTGAGGCCGCGGGCCGGTTGGTCGTGCAACGCATCCGCGTTTTCCGGCGTGCCTTCGGCGTATTGCGCGAGGTAGTCGCGCAGGAAGGTCGTGTAGCGCTCCCCTGCCCCGGGATCGGGCTTGCGCGATGCCGCCGGGACGCCATCGACCGTTCGGGTCTGCAGCAACCCGAAGTGGCGCCCGCGGAGATCCGCCGCCGTGCGCCACCAGCCGTCGATGCGCACCACGCGGCAACTGTCGACGTAGTCGCCCGAACCGGTGTCGTCGACGGCGACGAGCGCGCCGGCTTCGTCGAGCGCGTACTTGCGATACGCGGGATCGCTGCTTGCGGTGTCGAACTTCGGATGCGACGAAGGCCCGGGCGCATCGTGCCGGTCGCGGCAACATTCACGGCAGCGCGGGCTTTGGGGGACATCGGGATTCGGACCGGCGAGATAGCGTTCGCCGGGCGCTTGCGCGTTGTCTTCCGGCGCGTAAACGGCGTACCGCATGCCCGTCCAGATCGCGGGCCAACGTGCGGTGCGATGCAAGGACCCCAGTCGATCGCCGCCTGCTCCGTATCGACAGGCGCATTTGACGATCTCAGTTTCGATCCGGTTTTCGAGACGCGCGCCCGTCCCCTCGTCGGTGTAGGTGAGCACGTCGAATCGCGTGCTGCCCAATGGATCGATCGAGGGTGGCGTGGCGGCGGTCACGCGCCCGTCGCCGATGGGGATCGGAATCGTGTCGAGGATCGATGCGTCGACGCCGCGGCGCACGCGTGGCTGCAACGAGGTCGGTGCAGCGGCATGGAGGCGATTGGGCTCCAGCGCCAGGTCGCCGAGGATCGTGCGCAATTCCACGGTCCGCGTTTCGCCGGTGGGTGCGGTCCACTCGGCGGCGACGCGGGCCGACTTCAATGCGCCGCCTGCCGACGGTTCGACCGTGCGATGCAGCAGCAGGCCGCGGAGCCCGCTGTCGCACGCGGCATGTTCGACTTCATTGGCGGGTGCGCCGCAGGCGACGTTGCGCCCGTCGATCGGTCCGTCAAGCGATGCGATGTCGGCGAACGGCGTGGCGCGCAAGGCGTCGAGTTCGCTCGACACCAAGGCGAGGACACGCGCGCGACCTTTCGCCTCCGCCGCATTCCGGGCCAGCGCGCCCTGCAGCGCCGCAAGCGCGAGCAGGCCGGTGGCGAGCAATGCGACGGCGACGAGGACTTCGAGCAGGGAGAATCCGGTGTTGGTTCGTCTCATCGGTGCCCCTCAGTACGACACGCCATCGCTCCACGCGCCGGGGGCCGGTGCGTGGGCGGCGGGCACGGCATCCCGGAGTTTCGCGATGACCTCCGGGGCAGACGCGATCGCGCTGTCGCCGCTTGCATGTTCGATGCTGCCCTGGACAACCGCGGCGCCGTAGATCGCAGCGCCGGCACGCAAGCGCAACGTTGCACTGCCGCCGGTCGCGGGATCGAGCACGTCTTCGCGGGCGCGCACGAAGACGATGCCGAACACGCGTCCGCGCACGGCCAGCGCGCCATCGACGACAAGCACCACGGGCGCATCGGGCGCGCCGAGTTGATCGCCGGCGGCGATGTCGCAATTGGCCTGGCACCAGAGCAGACCGGAAAGATGCGATGGCCAGGGCCCCTGCAGAACCTGCTCGGGCCGCACCAGTGCGCTGGCCGCGGCGTCGCGCGGCACGACGCGCGCAGCGTGGCGGTAGAGGAAGGCCTCGTCGGCGGGAAGTTCGATCCGCCGCATCGAAGGCGCGACGAAGACCCGCATCGGCGTGCGCGATTCGCAAAACCCGTCGCCATCGATATCGCTGCGCGCTGAAACGCCGAACACCTGCGCGAACAAGTCGCACGGAAACTCGCCTGGCGCCACGTCGAGATTCACGCCCAGGGCATTCGTGCCGTCGCTGCCATCGACATCGAGTACGTCGATGCCCTCGGGATCGGCGCTGTCGACCAGGCCGCCATCGACGGGACACCGGCAGTCATCGCAGATCGCGACGCCGCCCTCCATCGTCGACGCACCGCCATCGAAGAACTCACCGGCGTGGCAGGTGTTCGCCGCGGATTTGTGGACGTTCCTCCGGCTCCACGCAGAGACCGGAAGGCCATCGCCACCGGCGTTCGCGTTGGCGACGACATGCAGCGGCGCGCGCAGGTCGATGTCGCCACTCGCCACCACCGGCGGCATCCGCTCATCCGGCGTGAACACGTCGGACCGCGCGAACGTCTGCGCCACCGTCGCACGCGCGCCCTCGTCCGGCAGTCGGCCGACGCCGACGAGGGTGTATTGCAGGTCGTTGCCTGCGTCGGCCGGACCGGTTGCACACCGCGCCGCATCATCCCGCGCCACGCGACACAACACAGCGCCCGCTCCGTGTGCGATGCGTTGGAACGCACCCACCTGCGCGATCCGTCCCTCCTCCAACGGCAGCATGCGTGCGTCGAATGCATCGACCGCGCCATCGCCATCGCGATCGCCGCCGGGCTGCGTCCAGTAATACATCGCGGCACGCCGCGCGGCGTCGGTGATCGCGCCGCAGGGAAAGGCCTGCGCCAACTCGCTGCAGGGCATCCACTGCGGGCCGTGCGCCAATCGCGCCGGATCGGCGCGCAGCCAGGCGGCGCCCTGCGCGACGGCCGCTTCCGCGAGCTCGCCGACCACCCGCGCCCGCACGACGTTGCCGGATGCGCGTTGGTCGAACACGCCGACATGCAGCGTCAGCAAGGTCACGACACTCGCCAGCAACAGCACCACGATGGCCGCGACCAGCGCATTGCCTTCCGAAGGCCGCATCTCAGCCGCCTCCGTTCGAACGCAGCGCCACAACATGCCGCAGCGTCGCTTCGCGGCCCGACAGGAACGCGGGTGGATCGCGCAGCGTCGCGGACAGGACGATCTCGACGCGACGATCGTTCACCGCCGCGTCGTGGACGAAACGCAGCGCGGTGACACGCACCGCATCGCTGCCGATGACCAAACCCGCGCCTGCGCAGTCGGCACCGGCACCACGGCGCACTTCGATCTTCCCCGCATGTTCGCGAATCGCGAGATCCGCGCCACGAAAGCATCCGGGGGCGACGTGCACCTCGGCGCCACCCGTGCGTCCCCGCCGCACCTCCGCCACGACGAACGACATCGTCGTCCGCAGTTCCTGCTGCAGGCGCGTCGCAAGTACCGTCTCGCTTCCGGCGCGCAGCAGTTGGAGGAAGAACCCAAGCGCGGCCGCAATCACCAGCAGCCCGAGCGCGAGCGCGACGAGCAGTTCCACCAGCGTGAAGCCGCGCATCAGCACGACCGCACCCCTGCGATCGCGTCACCATCGCTGCACACCGACGCATGGCCCAACGGCGAAACCACGATGCGCAACGCAAAGCGTCCGCTCCGCGACGCGAGCCGCACCGCCTCGCGCATCTCGCCGATGCGCATCCCCGTGCCACCCTCAAACGCAAACGCATCGACCGCCGAAGACGAGACAACCCCGGCGTAGGTCTGCGCGGACACCACCGCGCGCCGCCCCTCCACCACGCACCCATCGCCGGCAACACAGTCGCAAACATCGCCACCCGCCATCGGCATCCCGACCAGCGGCAACGGTGCCTCGCGCGCGCCGGCGCACCACTGCGCGCCCAGCCCGGACATGCGCACCGAAACCGTGCGCGCCTGTTTGACCGACGCGAGCCTGGCCTCCGCGATGAGCGCGACCACTGCATCGGCGGCGCCGCGCAAACGTGTCTTCTCGAAATATGTCGTGAAGGCAGGCACCGCAACCATCGCAAGGATCGCGAAGACGGTCGTCGCCACGATGAGTTCGACCAGGGTGAAACCGGACGCCCGCCGGGCGCGCATGTACCGAGGCATCCGTGCCTCCTCCGTGTTGTCCACTGCGCTCCGGTGTAGCACGGCGTTCCGGCGCGCGATCCAGCGCAGACCGACGAGCGGGAACGGATGGGGGTCCCAACGGTTCCGGCCCCGTGAATGCCCAGGCGTAGCATCCTTCGAGGGTTAGGAAGGAGTGCACGAATGCGTCGCCAGATCGGCTTCACATTGATCGAACTGATGGTCGTCGTCGCCGTCGTCGCGATCCTCGCGCTGATCGCGCTGCCGATGTACGGCGAACAATCGCGCAAGGGCAAACGCGCCGAAGCCGCGCAGGCCCTGGGCGACTTCCAGTTGCGCCAGGAAAGTTTCCGCGCCGATCACCCGACCTACGGCGACACGACGTCCAACTCCACCGCCACCAACGTGCTCGGCAGCGTGGCGAATGTCACGACCTACAACACCGGCCTGAAGTACTACACGGTGAGCGTGTCCGGGAACACGGCCACCGGCTACACGCTCACAGCCACGCGCAAGGGCGAGATGACCAACGACCCGAAGTGCGGCAACTTCACGATGACGATGGTCTCGGGCGTCGTCACCAAGGGCGTCAGCACCGGCGACGCCGATTACTGCTGGCGCAAGTAGTTCAGGTCACCACGCGGTAGCACGGCCGATATTCGCCGGCGATCTTCATGCGCCGCTGCTCGACGAAGGCGCGCAACAAGGCATCCAGCGCTTCCATCATGTCGCGGTCGCCGTGGATCTCGAACGGCCCGCGCTCCTCGATCCGCCGCAAGCCCTCTTCCTTGACGTTGCCCGCCACGATCCCGGAGAACGCACGCCGCAAATCCGCGGCGAGTTCATGCGGCTTGCGCCCATGGTGCAGATCCAGCGCGGCCATCGCCTCGTGCGTCGGCACGAACGGCTTCTGGAATGCCAGCGGTACATGCATCGCCCAGTTGAAGAAGAACGAATCCTTCTGCGCGATCCGATGATCCTTCACCTTGCGCACGCCGGAGGCCATCCGCTTGGCCACCTTGCCCGGATCCCCGACGATGATCTCGTAACGCGCACGCGCCGCGTCGCCGAGCGTCAAGCGCAGGAACTGATCGATCTGCTCGAAATACGGCGCCGACGCCGTCGGCCCCGTGAGAATCAGCGGGAACGGCAACTCCGCGTTCTCCTCGCGCAACAAAATGCCGAGCAGGTACAGGATCTCCTCCGCCGTCCCCACGCCACCCGGGAACACGATGATCCCGTGCCCCATGCGCACGAACGCTTCGAGACGCTTCTCGATGTCCGGCATGATCACCAGGTGGTTGACGATCGGATTCGGCGATTCGGCCGCGATGATCCCCGGCTCGGTGATGCCGATGTAACGCATCGTGCGACGGCGCTGCTTCGCATGCGCGATCGTCGCGCCTTTCATCGGCCCCTTCATCGCACCCGGGCCGCAGCCCGTGCAGATGTCCAGGCCGCGCAGGCCCAACTCGTAGCCGACCTGCTTGGTGTACAGATATTCGTCGCGGCCGATCGAATGGCCGCCCCAACACACGACGAGGTTGGGTTCGGCCGGATGCAACACACGCGCGTTGCGCAGCAGGCCGAAGACTGCGTCGGTGATGGCATCGCCGGTGTCGAGGTCGCGTTCGTTGAGTTCGATCGCGGTGTACGCAAGATCGCGCACGACGGCGAACAACAACTCCGCCACGCCGCGGATGATCTCGCCATCGACGAAAGCGATCGCCGGGGCGTGGTGCAGATCGATGCGCACGCCGCGGTCCTGCTGCAGCACCTGGATGTCGAAGTCCGGATACAGCTCCTGCGCCGCGCGCGGATCGTCGGTGGCGCTGCCGCTGGTGAGCACGGCGAGCGCGCAACGGCGCAACAGGTCGTGCATGCCGCCGGAAGAGGCGTCGCGCAGGCGCGCGACTTCGGCGCGCGAAAGGACATCCAGGCCGCCGCGCGGATAGATGCGCGCATTGACGGTGGGAAGCAGGCTGGTCGTTTCGTCGTTCATGCACAAAGGGTAGCGCAAAACGGGAAACGGCCGGGTTTCCCCGGCCGTTTCCTTTGTCGCTGTGTCGCTTGCGGCTAGCCGATCAGAACTCGTAGCGCAGGGTCACGTTGGCGGCCCAACGCTGCGAGGGCGTGAAGCTCTCGTTGACCGGCAGCGCGGTCGGCGCGTAGTTGCCGTTGGCATCCAGGTACGGGCGGATGTCGTACTCGTACTTGCCGTTCTGCACATCCGACACGTTGGCGAGCGTGCGCTCCAGCGGGAAGCTGGCGCGGTGCTCGACACCCCAATCCTTGTTGAGCAGGTTGAGGAAGTTGAAGATGTCGAGGCGGATCTCACCCTTGTGGCCTTCGCCGAAGCCCGGGATTTCCTGCGCGAACGACAGGTCGAGCTGGTTCACCCACGGGGCGCGGCCTTCGTTGCGGTCGAAGATGCCGCCCTGCTGGCGCACGAGCTGGTCGTTGTTCGCGATGTAGCGGAAGAACGAATCGATCGAGGCCTGGCTGGTGCCCTGCACGAAGGTGACGTCGTCGCGGTTGACCGGGATGTAGGCCAGGTCGCGGAACGAGGAGTCGCCGTTCACGTCGTTGCCGAACACCCAGCTGTACGGCGCGCCGGAGTGGCCGTCGTACAACGCCGAGAACTTCGTCTTGTACTCGCCGAAGTACGCGTGTTCCCACGCGAAGGTGGCGAGCAGGCGCTGCGGGATCGAGTAGTTCGACGTGGCCAGGTAGTCGTCGTTCGGGTTGATCCAGTCGCGGTTGCCGTAGGAGCTGCTGGCGACCGAGCTGGTGCCCGGGTTGACTTCCTTGGCATCGGACAGCGTGTACGACACCGACGCCGACCAGTCGTTCGCGAAGGGCTTGCGCCACTGGAACGTCAGGTTGTCGGCATACCCCTTGTCGGTGTTGGTCAGCAGGATGTTCTGGCCGAACGACGGGTTGGCGTTGAAGCGCGCCGGGTTGTTGCCGCTGGTGCCGGTGGTCGTGCCGTTCGGGTTCTGCTGGTAGGCCAGGCGGCCGTCAGGCAGGACGCCGGTCGGCGCACCGAGGTTGATGTTGTCGTACTTGATGCCCTTGATCGTGTCGATGTGCTGCGCTTCGACCGTGAACACCGAATCCAGGAACGGCAGCTGGTAGTCGTAGCCCAGCGTGTACTTGGCGACGGTCGGCAGCTGGAAGTCCGGATCCACGAGCGCGAGCGACATCGTCGAGCGGCCCAGGCCCGGGTCGGTCGCCGCGGTGCCCGGCGGCGTCTGCGTCGAACCATTCGGGTTGAACGGCAGGGTCGGGTCGAACGTGCCGATGTCGTAGGTCGACACGGCGACGCCGTTGTTCGAGAACGGGTTGCCGAGCCACACGGCCGGGGTGTTGGAAACGAACACGCCCGCGCCGCCGCGGATCTGCGACTTGTCGTCGATCATGAAGTTGAACGACGCACGCGGCTGGAAGACGTCGTTGCCGTCGATCGTGCCCTGGTTGCTGTAGCCGTAACCGCCGACCGCTGCATTCGGATTGCCGGGGTTGTTGCGCAGGCCGCAGGGGCCGAGGTCGACTTGCGTCTGGCCCGCCGGGAGGCCCGGGGCCGCGGCGAAGCAGGGGTTGAACGTCGGGGTGTCGTTGATCTGCGGGATGTCGTAACGCAGGCCGTACTGCACCGACAGGCGATCGTTGACCTGCCAGGTGTCCTGCAGGAAGAAGCCGTACTGCCGGCTCGTCAGCACCGCGGCGACGTTGTTGAGGTCGTAACCCGGCGCCGGCGTGGCGAGCTGGTAACGATTCCACGTGCCATCGATGAAGGCCTGCAGGCCGTTGAACTCGTACGCGCCGTTGTAGTTCTGCAGGAACAGGTTGTAGAGCTCGTCGCTCTGGTAGTCCACGCCGCCCTTGATGACGTGGTCGCCGAGGTACCAGCTACCGGCGAAGTACGCGTTCCACGTCTTGACGTTCAAACGGTTGGCGTGGGTCGGCGGTTCGGTGCCGAGGAAGATGCCCGGGCCGCTGCTGCTGGTGCCGGTGCGCACGAGCACCGACGGCTGGTGGCCGCCGACCATCGGGTCGCGGTCCTGGTTGAATTCGCTGTAGGCCACCGAGGTTTCGGTGCTGAAGCTGTCCGCCCAGTCGTCGTAGAAGCTCAGCGCGTAGCTGGTCGACTTCTTGTCGAGCGTGTACCAGTTCGACGACAGCGCCAGGCGCGGCGAAGAACCGGTGACCGTGCCGTTGATGACGATCGGTTCGAATTCCTTCGTCTGACTCAGGCGCAGGCTGGCGCGGTGCGCGTCGCTGATGTTCCAGTCCAGCTTGACCAGGCCACGCTTGGTGTCCATGTCCGGCGCCTGGCCGTTGTCGCCGGGGGTCATGCCCTTGGCGGTGGCGGTGGCGATGACGTTGTTGATGAAGTCCTGCGAGATGCCGGGGACCTTCAGCGTCGCGCTGGATTCGGCCGGGCCGGTGATCGAGCCGATGCCGTCCTTCTTCTGCTTCTCGAGCGAGACGAAGAAGAACAGCTTGTCCTTCATGATCGGGCCGCCGAGCGTCAGGCCGAGCGTGCGGTCCTTGTCGTAGCCTTCCCAACCCTTGCCCGACGCGTTCTCGCCGATCATGCTCGCCGCGTTCTGGTACACGAAGTACGCCGAACCGTGCAGGTCGTTGGTGCCCGACTTGGTGACGGCGTTGATCGTCGCGCCCACGCCGCGGCGCGTGGCCACGTCGTAGTTGGCGGTGGAGATGTTGTATTCCTGGATCGCGTCCTGCGAGATCGGCGTGCCCTTGGTCGGCAGGCCGTTGTCGTTCAGGCCGAAGGGGTCGCCGGCGTTGACGGTGTCGACGGTGATGCTGTTGTAGCGGAAGTTCTGGCCGTTGGCCGAGAACGCGCCGCGGTCGCGGTCGGTGATGACTACGCGGGGATCGGCGCGCACGACGTTCTGGATCGAACGGTCGGGGGCCGGCATGCGGTCCATGTCTTCGCGCGACAGGCGCGTGGCGATGCCCTTGTTGTCGGGCTGGATGACCGAAGCGCCGGTGACCGTGACGGCGGCCAGTTCCTGCGGCGCGATCGACAGGTCGACCTGCGAGACCTTGTCCAGGCCGAGGTAGACGTTCTGCTGCGACTGCGTGCCGGCATCGGCCTTGTTGACCGTCACCGTGTACGGGCCGCCGACGCGCAGGCCGCGCGCTGCGTAACGACCGTTCGCGTCGGTCACGGCCTTGCTGACGGTGCCCGACTCGGCGTGCACGATCGTCACTTCGGCGCCCGCGACGGGCTGGCCGGAACCATCGACAACGCGGCCGCCGACACCGGCGGACGTGCTCTGTGCGAACACGGGCGCGGCAGCGAGCGCCGCGATCAGCGCAACCGACAGCTTCGACAGCCGGACGCGATTTCGATCAGTCATCTTGGATCACCTTGGATGGGAGTGTTTTCGAACAGACGCAGCCTCACGCCCGCATGTCCGTATGCGGTGGCTTGAGACCGAACAATGGGTGTGTCCCCGCCCGCTGCGCTGCGCGCTTGGGCTAACGACAGTTTAACACCATAGGTCCCGCCGATGACCGGGAAATGACGGCTGCGGGACGGTGTCGGCGAGGCCCAGCCTGGCTGAATCCTTCAGGGAAGCGCGGCTCGCGAAGGCCGCGCCGGGGGTCATGCCCCCGGGGAAATCGTGCTCGTCAGATAGGTGCCCAGCCCGTCGAGGAACATCTGCACGGAGATCGCCACGAGCAGCATGCCCATCAGGCGTTCGACCGCGATCAGCACGCGCGTGCCGAGGAAGCGATAAAGCACCGTGGCCGAGAACAGGATCACGGCCGTTGCGCCCCACGCGATCATCAGGGCCAGGCTCCATTCGGCCAGGCGTTCGGGCTCGTTGCTGCCCATCAGCATCACCGCGGCCATGCCCGAAGGACCGGCGACCAGCGGAATCGCCATCGGCACGATGAAGGGTTCACCGCCCGGCAGATCGCCCATCAGGCCTTCGGGAGGCGGGAAGATCATGCGCAGGCCGATCAGGAACAGCACGATGCCGCCGGCGATGGACACCGACTCCTGGCGCAGGTGCATCAGGTCGAGCGCGTACTTGCCGCCCCACAGGAACAGCATCAGCACGACCAGCGCGATCAGCAGTTCGCGAATCAGCACCCAGCGCCGGCGCGCGGGCGCCAGCGGCTTGAGCAGCCCGAGGAAGACCGGGATGTTCCCGAGCGGATCGAGGATCAGGAACAGCAGCAGCGCGGCCGATGCGATCGTCATTCGAGCGAACCGGTGGCGCCCTGCGCGATCTCGCCGTTGAACGCGGCGCCGCGCGGCGACAGCAGTTCGACGCAGGCCTGCGCGGCGAATGCGGGATCGCGTGCATCGCGATCCATGTCGTCGACGAAGGCCTTCGCGCGCAAGCCGGTGCGCATCGGGCCTGGTTGCAGGCCGGCGACGCGGATGGGCGAGTTCGCGAGTTCCGCATGCAGCATCGACACCAGGCCGACGCGCGCATGTTGCGCCAGACCGTAGGCGCCCCAGTAGGCGCTCGACACGCGCTCCAGATCGTCGACGACGAACACCACCGACGCATCGCGCGACTTGCGCAGCACCGGCAGGCACGCCTGCGTGAGCCACGCCGGCGCGGTGACGTTGACGTGCATCGCGCGTGCGAACGCCGCCGGCTCGGTGTGCTCGACCGGCGTCAGCCCACGAAAATCGGCGGCGCAATGCAGGATTCCGTCCAGGTGCCCGTAGGCATCGTCGACGCGGTGGGCGAGCTCGGCGAAATCATCCGGCGAGGCGCCTTCCAGATCGAGCGGATATAGCACCGGCGGCTTGGCGATCGCGGCGATCGCATCGTGCAGCTTTTCCAGCTGGCGCACGTTGCGGCCGAGCAGCACCACGGTGGCGCCGGCTTGCGCGCAGGCCTTGGAGGCCGCGCTGCCGAGCCCGCCGAGCGCGCCCGTCACCAGGACGATGCGCCCGGCGAGCGGGGCGTGGTCGGTGGGGAAACTCACGCCTTCTGCGCTTCGGCGATCATCCGCGCCAGTTCGCCGGCTTCGGCGAGCTCGCACGTGATGTCGCACCCGCCGATGAGCTCGCCGTTGATGAACAACTGCGGGAACGTCGGCCAATCCGAATAACGCGGCAGGTTGGCGCGGATCTCCGGCTCCTCGAGCACGTTGACCGTGTGGAGCTCCGAATCCGAAGCGCCGGCCGTGCGCAGCGCCTGCACCGCGCGGCTGGAGAAGCCGCACATCGGGAACTGCGGGGTGCCTTTCATGAAGAGCACGATGGGATGGCCGGTGACTTCGGCCCGGATGCGCTCCTGGATGGGCACGGACTGCAGGGACATGGTGGCTCCGTAAAAGCGTTGACGCGACGTGGGGCTAGAATTGTAAGTCTTCACCGCCCCACAAGGAGTCCGTCATGGCGATCGAGCTGCCGCCCCTGCCCTACGACCGCACCGCGCTGGAACCCCATATCTCGGCCGAAACGCTGGATTACCACCATGGCAAGCACCACAAGGCCTACGTGGACAACCTCAACAAGCTGATCGCCGGCACCGAGTTCGAGTCCATGGACCTGGTGGAGATCGTGCGCAAGTCGCAGGGCGGGATGTTCAACAACGCCGCCCAGGTCTGGAACCACACCTTCTACTGGAACTGCATGAAGCCCGCCGGCGGCGGCGAGCCGCAGGGCAAGCTGGGCGATGCGATCGCCAAGGCCTTCGGCGACTTCGGCAAGTTCAAGGAACAGTTCACCGACACGGCGATCAAGACCTTCGGTTCGGGCTGGGCCTGGCTGGTGCAGCGCCCCGATGGTTCGCTCGCGCTGGCGAGCACGCCGAACGCCGCCACGCCGATCACCGGCGAAGACGTGCCGCTGCTGACGTGCGACGTGTGGGAACACGCGTACTACGTGGACTATCGCAACGCGCGTCCGAAGTACGTCGAAGCGTTCTGGAACCTGGTGAACTGGGACTTCGTTTCCAGCCAGATGCGCTGACCGCGGCGTAGCGACACGCGCTACCGCAGGGCCGCGATCACGGGTTCGACCTGGGATTCGCGGCCCAGCGTTTTTCCGACGCGCGCAAGCGTCTGCGCCAATTCCTGCGGTGTGTTCGCCCGCAGGGTCGCGTGCCCCACCTTGCGGCCGGCACGCGCCTGTTTGCCGTAGTCGTGCCAATGGCCGCCGGGTTCGGCGAGCACGGCATTCGCATCGGGCATCGTGCCGATCCAGTTGAGCATGCACGCCTCGCCCACCATGCGCGTGGCGCCGAGCGGCAGGCCGAGCACCGCGCGCAGATGGTTCTGGAACTGCGAGGTCTCGCTGCCTTCGATGGTCCAGTGACCGGAGTTGTGCACGCGCGGCGCGAGTTCGTTGGCCAGCAGCTCGCCGTCGCGGCAGAACAGCTCCAGCGCGAAGACACCGACATAGTCGAGTGCATCGGCGAGCGCGCGCGCATGAGCGAGCGCTTTGTCTTCCAGCGCCTGCGGCACCGGCGCGGGCGCCAGGCTTGCGGACAGCACGCCGTCGACGTGCCAGTTCTGCGTCAGCGGCCACGCGCGGAATTCGCCGTCGCGGCCGCGCACGGCGACCACGCTCACTTCCTTGTCGAACGCGACGAAGCCTTCGAGGATCAGGCCCACGGTGTGCGACTGTCCGCCGAGTGCGTCCCACGCCGCGTCGGCGTCGGCCGGCGACTTCAGGCGGAATTGGCCCTTGCCGTCGTAGCCCAGGCGGCGCGTCTTGAGGATGCACGGCGTGCCGATCGATGCGAGCGCGGCGTCGAGGCTTTCGCGCGAATCGATGGGTGCGAACGGCGGCACCGGAATGCCGAGTTCGCGGAACAGGGTTTTCTCCGCGAGGCGATCCTGCGCGACCGCCAACGCACCCGGGCTCGGGAACACGGGCACGCGCTCGGCGAGCCACTGCGCCGATTCGGCGGGGACGTTCTCGAAATCGAAGGTGGCCACGTCGATCTTCGACGCGAACTCGGTGAGCGCGCGTTCGTCGCGCCAGTCGCCGACGATCATCGGCGCGAACTGCCCGGCGCACGCGTCGGCGACGGTATCCATCACCAGGAAGCGCAGGCCGAGCGGCGCGCCGGAAAGAGCGAGCATGCGGGCCAACTGGCCGCCGCCGAGGATGCCTACGGTCGTCATCGAATTTATTTTCGCGGATCGTCGTTGTTGGCGACGTCGTCGGTCTGGCGCGCGCGGAACTGCGCGAGGGCTTGCCCGATGGCCGGGTGCGTGGCGGACAACATCGCGGCGGCGAACAGGGCCGCGTTCGACGCGCCCGCGTTGCCGATGGCGAACGTCGCCACGGGAATGCCGGCCGGCATCTGCACGATCGACAGCAACGAATCCATGCCGTTGAGCGCCTTGCTCTGCACGGGCACGCCGAGCACGGGCACCGCGGTCTTGGAGGCGAGCATGCCGGGCAGGTGCGCGGCACCGCCGGCGCCGGCGATGATCGCGCGCAGCCCGCGTTGCTGCGCCGTGGCGGCGTAGTCGAACAACACGTCCGGCGTGCGATGCGCGGAGACCACGCGCACTTCGTGCGGCACGCCCAATGCTTCGAGCTTCTGGGCCGCGTGTTGCATCGTCTCCCAATCCGAGCGCGAGCCCATGACGATGCCAACCAGCGGCGCGGCGTTGCCCGCGTCTTCCTTTGAGGCCATGGCGTTCCCGTGCGGCTGGCGCCTTCTGCGAAGGGGGGTATTCTAGCGGGCCTTCCGTTGCCCTGCCCCGCGCGCGCCCATGGATCGCAAGTTGCTCGACATCCTCGCCTGCCCCGCCACGCGCCAGCCGCTGTCGATGCTCGAAGCGCGCGGCCTGGCGGCGCTGAACGCCGCGATCGCGCAGGGCGGCATCCAGCGCGCCGACGGCCAGCCGCAGGCCCAGGCCCTGCGCGAAGCGCTCATCACCCGCGACCGCAAGCTGGTCTACCGCATCGACGACGGCATTCCGGTGCTGCTGGCCGACGAGGCGATCGCCGCCGGCCAGGTGCCCGACTTCCCGCCGGCATGAGCCTGACGTCATGAGCGACCTGATGCCGCCACCGGATTCGATCGTCGCCGCCGACGTCGCGCGCGCGCTCGAAGAAGACCTCGGCAGCGGCGACGTCACCGCCGCCCTGCTCCCCGACATGCGCGACACCGCCTACCTGCTCTGCAAGGAATCGGCGGTGATCTGCGGGCGGCCGTGGTTCGATGCGTGCCATCGCGCGCTGTCTCCGGAAGTCGCCATCGCCTGGCACGTCGCCGAGGGCGACCGTGTCCGCGCCGGCACGGTGGTCGCCACGCTGGAAGGCCGCGCACGCGCACTGGTGACGGCCGAACGCGCCGCGCTCAATTTCCTGCAGACGCTCAGCGGCACGGCAACGGTCACGGCCGATTACGTCGCCGCCGTCGCAGGCACGGGCGCGAAGATCCTCGACACGCGCAAGACGATCCCCGGCCTGCGCGTCGCGCAGAAGTACGCGGTGCGCGTCGGTGGCGGCGTGAACCATCGCATGGGTTTGTTCGATGCGGTGATGCTCAAGGAAAACCACGTGCGCGCCGCGGGCTCGCTGACTGCCGCGATCCGCAACGCGCGCACCGCGCAACCGGCCTTGCCGCTGATCGTGGAAGTGGAAACGCTCGATCAGTTGGACGAAGCCCTGCGCGAAGGCTGCGAACGGATCCTGATCGACGAGTTCGACGCCGACATGCGCCGCGAAGCCGTGCGTCGCGCGGCGGGGCGCATTCCGCTGGAAGTCTCCGGCGGCGTGGACCTGCACACCGTGCGCGAGATCGCGCAGGACGGCGTGGATTGCATCTCCATCGGCGGACTGACCAAGCATGTCCGCGCGATCGACCTGTCGATGAAGCTGGGGCGGCGCGGCTAGACCGTCAGCGGAACGCGAACACCAGCACCGCCGCGGCCACCACCGCGATCCCCGCGATCAGCACCCACATCCGGTTCGGCGTCGATGCGTCGTGCGCGTGTTCGTCGTGGTGCGCCTCGGCCATGCCCGGAGCCATCAGGCGGAAGCGCAGCGTGTCGAAACCGATCTCGTCGCCGACGCGCGCTTCGGCGCGCAGCACGCGCTTGCCGTTGAGGAAGCTGCCGTTGGTCGAACCGAGGTCTTCGAGCAGCACGCCGTCGTCGGTGGGCAGCAGGCGCGCATGCGTGCGCGACAGGCCGGGTTCGTCCAGGCACAGGTTGCATTCGTCGGCGCGGCCGACCGTCGTGCTGCCGTGCAGCGGATACGAGCGACCGAAGGCTTCGCCAGAAACGCCGCGCAGCACGTAACGCGGCAACACCGGGCGCACGGCCGTCGCCCCCGGATCGTCGTTCGCCGATTCGGGCAGGCGACCGGGGATGCCGGCGCGATGGCGCACCGCGGCCGGCGCTTCCATCGAGGAGAGTTTGGCTTCGACGCCGTCGAAGGCGACGCTGTCGCCGGGGCGCAGCGAGATCAGTCCGTCGACCTGGCGGCCGTTGACCGAAACGGTGGTGCCGGGCGGCACGTCGAGCATCACGCCGCTGGGCGTGACGTGGAGTTGGCAATGCTGCGGGCGCACGCCGGGACGATCGAGCACGATGGTGCCCTGCGGATCGGAGCCCACGCGATTGACGCCGGGACCGAGCAACACCTGTGGGTGTTCGCCGCCTGGAAAGACGAGTTTCATGCGCGTGGCTCCGTCGCGTCCTGCGTATAACGTCAAGGAATTCCCCCGCCGGCGCCCTTGCAGGGCCGCCAGCGCGCCGTCACATTAGGTGGATGGGAAGTCTACTGGTTGTGATGATCGTCGCAGGCCTCGCCTTCGCGTACTGGAGCGCCGGGCGCGCGGCCGCCGAACGTGCCGAAGCCCTCGGGCGCGATGCGTGCAGTGCCGCGGGCGTGCAATGGCTGGACCAGTCGGTGCACGCGGCGGGCTTGCGCCTGCAGCGCGGCGAAGACGGCTGGCTCGGGTTCGAGCGCACGTTCCGTTTCGAGTATTCCTACGACGGCAGCGACCGGCACATCGGCCGCCTGGTGCTGCGCAAGGGCCGGCTGGTGTCGTTCGCCGGGCCCGTGCGGGCGGCGAACGTCATCCAGTTGCACTGAGCGTTACTTGATCACGCGCAGATGCCCGCGGCGCGGCGGTGTCCCGCTCGTTTCGGGCGAGGTGTCGGCCGGCGGCGTGGGTTCGTCGTGCGGGCCCGAGGGATCGTCCGGCAGCGCCATGCCCTGCCCGGTCTCGCGCGCGTAGATCGCGAGCACCGCGGGGATCGGCACGATCACCGGATGGCTCACGCCACCGAAGCGCGCGGTGAAGGTCACCGCATCGTTGTCGATCATCAGGCGCGCGACCGCGCGCTCGGCGATGTTGAGCACGACCTTCCCATCGCTCACCGATTGCGGCGGCACCTGCACGCCGGCGCGCGTGGCATCCACGAGCAGGTGCGGCGTCATGCCGTTGTCGGCGATCCATTCGTTGAGCGCGCGCAGCAGGTACGGACGATGGCTGGTCATCGAAGGGCCGGTGTCGCCGGTGCCGCTGTTGCCGGAATGGTCGTCTTCCATGGATCGAGTCTAGCCGCTCCGAACGGCCTCATGCCGGGACGACGCGCAACTTCCTTTCCTGGTCGGTGAGGCTGCGCAGGAAGCCGGGATTCCGGAAGATGCGGTTGCCGTAGTCCTCGATCACCTTGCCGTCCTTCGGCAGCGGGATGTCGAGCGCTTCCAGGCGCCAGATGATCGGGGCCATCGCGCAGTCGGCGAGGCTCATTTCCGGATTCAGGAAGAACTTGCTGGCCTTGAACAGCGGCACCGAGGCGGTGAGCAGTTCCTTCAGGCGCTTGCGGCCGGCTTCGGCCTGCTGGCGGTTGCCCAGCTGGATGGCCTGCACCTGCGGCACCCAGTCGTGTTCCAGGCGCAGCATGGCGAGGCGCAGGCGGGCGCGCGAGAGCGGGTCGACCGGCATCAGCGGCGGATGCGGATAGCGCTCGTCGAGGTATTCGGTGACGACCGACGCTGCGTACAGCACCAGCTCGCGCTCGACCAGGGTCGGCACCGAGTGGTACGGGTTGAGGTCGATCAGGTCTTCGGGTGGATTCTGCGGATCGACCGGGATCAGGTCGTAGGTGACGCCTTTGGCCGCCAGGACCAGGCGCACGCGGTGGCACAGCACGTCGTCGGTCGACGAGAACAACGTCAGGGCATTACGCATACGCGGGCTCGCGGCCATCATCGATCTCTCCATCGATCGCAGCGCCGATCGCGGACGGAACCCTGCAAGGCTTCCCGACCATCGGCTTGGCGCCGCCCACCCCTTGCGGGCGGTCGCCACGACTTCCCGAGCCTAGCGCCGCTTCCGGAAAAAGTCGCCACCCCTGGCGCCCACTTCCGGTGGCCGAATCGGTGCCTGCCCTTCCGGGCATGCGTCCCGACCCGGCCGGCGTGCGCTTAGTGCACGTCCTTCCAGTATTCCTTCTTGACCAAATACGCGAGGAACGTGAAAGCCGCAAGGAACAGGATCACCCACACGCCGAGGCTCTGGCGCTTGAGGGCGGCCGGCTCGCCGGCGTACTCGAGGAAAGCGGAGATGTCGCGCACGCTCTGGTCGTACTGCTCGGCGGTCTGCGTGCCGGGCGAGCGCAGTTCCAGGCGCTCGACGTGCGTTTCGCCGGCGGCGTCGGGCTTGGTGAGCACGGCGTGCTGCAGGCCCTGCATTTCCCACAACGGGTTGGGCATGGACACGTTCGGGAAGAGCGTGTTGTTCCAGCCGACCGGGCGGGTCTCGTCGAGATAGAAGGACTTCAGGTAGGTGTAGATCCAGTCGGTGCCGCGGACGCGCGCAATCAGGCTCAGGTCCGGCGGCATCTTGCCGAAGGCCTGCTGCGCGTGTTCCGGCGTCATCGCCGTGCCGATGGTCTCGCCCACCTTGACGCCGGTGAGGTTGAGGTTGGCCTGCACCTCGTCTTCGCTCAGGCCGAGGTCTTCGGCCATGCGCGAGTAACGCAGGTACTTCAGCGAATGGCAGCCGCTGCAGTAGTTGATGTACAGCTGCGCGCCGCGCTGCAGCGAAGCGCGATCGTCGAGGCGTGCGCCCGACTGCTGCAGGTTGCCGCCTTCGCTGGCGAAGGCGAGCGATGCGGTGAGCAGGCCTGCGGCGAGGACCGCGGCCTTGCCGGCGCGGACGAAGAAGTTAGTCATGCATCGTCACCCGTTCCGGCACCGGCTTGGTCCGATCCAGTTTCGTCCAGATCGGCATCGTGATGAAGAATACGAAGTAGAGGAACGTCAGCACGCGGCCGATGATCGTCTCGGCCGGGTCGGTACCCGGGCCACCGCCGATCTTGCCGAGCCACACGAAGCACACGGCGAACATCAGCAGCATCGCCCACGACAGCTTGCCGCGGTAGCGATAGGACTTGACCGGCGACTTGTCGAGCCACGGCACCAGGAACAGCACGGCGATGGCGGCGAACATCACCAGCACGCCCCACAGCTTGATGGCGAAGAACGACGGGATCACGCGCAACATCGCGTAGTACGGCGTGAAGTACCACGTCGGCTTGATGTGCTCCGGCGTCACCAGGCGGTTGGCCTCGGTGAAGTTGTCGTGCTCCAGGAACAGGCCGCCGAAGGTGGGCGCGAAGAAGATGATGAAGGCCGCCAGGATCAGGAAGAACGCGACGCCGAACAGATCCTTGCCCGTCGTGTAGTACGGGTGGAACGGGATGCCGTCGGCCGGCGCGGTGGTCGACCAGCGGTTGCCCTTCGGGCCCTTCTTGATGTCGACGCCGTCGGGGTTGTTCGAACCCACTTCATGCAGCGCGCCCAGGTGCAGCACGACGAGCAGCAGCAGCACCAGCGGCAGCGCGATGACGTGCAGCGCGAAGAAGCGGTTGAGCGTGGCATCGCCGGGCAGGTAGTCGCCCATGATCCATTCGGTCAGGCCGTTGCCGATGACCGGGATCGCGCCGAAGAGCGAGATGATCACCTTCGCGCCCCAGAACGACATCTGGCCCCACGGCAGCACGTAGCCCATGAAGGCTTCGGCCATCAGCACCAGGTACAGCACCATGCCGATGACCCACACCAGCTCGCGCGGCTTCTGGTAGGAGCCGTACATCAGGCCGCGGAACATGTGCAGGTAGACGACGATGAAGAACAGCGAGGCGCCGGTGGAATGCATGTACCGGATCAGCCAGCCCCACTCCACGTCGCGCATGATGTATTCGACCGACGAGAACGCTTCGGCCGCGGAGGGCTTGAAGTGCATCGTCAGGAAGATGCCGGTCAGGATCTGGTTGACCAGCACGACGATCGCGAGCGAACCGAAGTAGTACCAGACGTTGAAGTTCTTCGGCGCGTAGTACTCGGTCATGTGCTTGCGGTACACCGGCATCATGCCGGGCGCGCGCGCGTTGACCCAGTCCATCACGTTGGTCGTGGTCCGCGTCAGGAAATTGGCCATGGTTTATGCCGCTCCCTTCGGGTCGACGCCGATGACGATCGACGTGTCGCTTTCATAGTGGTGCGGCGGCACGAGCAGGTTGATCGGCGCGGGCACGCCGTCGAACACGCGGCCGGCCATGTCGAAGCGCGACTTGTGGCACGGGCAGAAGTAACCGCCCTTCCATTCCGGATCGAAAGGCTCGGGCTTGATCTCGGCCTTCATTTCCGGCGAGCAGCCCAGGTGCGTGCACAGGCCGACCAGCACGGAGATCGCCGGCTTGATCGAACGCAGTTCGTTGCGCGCGTACGTCGGCTGCTGGTCGAGGTTGTCGGACTTGGGATCGCGCAGGCGCGGATCGAGCGTCGGCAGCACGTCGAGCATCTGCTTGGAACGCTTCACGATCCAGATCGGCTGGCCGCGCCACTCGAGCACCATGCGCGTGCCTTCGGCCAGCGCGCTGATGTCGGCGGTCACCGGGGCGCCGGCGAGCTTGGCGCGCGCGCTCGGGTTCCAGGACTTGATGAAGGGCACGGCAGCGAAGCCGACACCGACCGCACCGACCACGGCCGTGGTGGCGGTCAGGAACCGGCGACGGCCCTGGTTGACGGGTTCCCCGTCGTGGACATGAGCGGGATCGTTGACCCCTACCCCAACATTGGCCATCCGACACTCCGCAGTAAGGCGCTGAACCGAAGCGCTGGTCCGCCCCGCGCACTTGTGCGTGGAGGCGGCCAACAAAGACGGGGAAGTGTAACGGAACGCTTAATCGGCCGACAATCGTATGGCGCGACCGGGGAAGCGCCGGCCGTACCGCCGGCGGATTACTTGGTGGCCAGCGCGTTGCTGGCGATGGCGCCGCGGTAGCGGTCGGCCAGCACCGAGACGCGCTCGACGTAGCGGCGGGTCTCGCTGTACGGCGGAACGCCGCGGTATTTGTCGACCGCGCCCTCGCCGGCGTTGTAGCCGGCGGCGACAAGGCTGAGATCGCCCTTGAAGCGCTTGAGCAGGAAGGCCAGGTACTGCACGCCGCCGGAGATGTTCTGGGTGGCGTCGAAGGCATTGCCCACGCCGAAACGGCGGGCGGTGGCCGGCATCAGCTGCATCAGGCCCTGCGCGCCCACGCGCGAGAGCGCATTGGGGTTGTAGGCGGACTCGGCGTGGATGATCGCGCGCACGATCGCTTCGTCCACGCCGTGCAGCCTGGCCGCCGCGCGGATCTCGGCGGCATAGGCGTCGGTATTGAGGCGCAGCGTGTTGAAGTTGACGCCCGGACGCGCGGCGCAGGCGTAGCACGTCTCCATGAAGCTGTAGCGGATCGTGCGCAGCGCGGTGGCGCCGGCGACGCCCTTGGGCGGCTTGCTCGTGTAATGCCGCACGCCGTCCTGGATGTACGAATACACCTGCCCCTGCACCAGGCGCGGCGCCTGGTAAGGCTTCAGCGCGGGGGCGGAAGGTGCGGGCGTCGGCGCGACGGCATCGCTCGAAACGGTCTCGGCGATCGGCGAACCGGCGACATTGCTCGCCGTCGTGGTGCTGCCCACCGCGGCGGCGCGCGGGGCGACCGGCGCGGGCGCTGCCTTCGAATAACTGATGACGGTGCACGTCGCGCCGGGGATGCGCTTGCCGACGTAGCTGCGCGCGCCGTCGGCGCCGTCGCAACGATAGAGCGTGCCCGCCAATGCCGGCATCGCCGCGGAGGCGGCGACGACAAGCACGAGGGCGGCCAGGCCGCGCGAGAATCCCCATCCCCTAGTCATGGCGGCATGCTGCCCTCAATCGTGAGGCTTGACAAGTTCTTGATTCATATGAACAGACGCTTGATCCATGTGAACGAGACCCCCGTCGCGAACCGGACGCAAGACGACCGCGCTAGACTTCGCCCCCTTCACACGCCCCACCTTCCCGGCGCGGACTAACCGCCGCCCTCCCGGACCTGCCATGACCGAATCGAACGTCCTGCCGGACGTCGCCGCGCCTGCGGCCGACGCCTCCCGCCCCGCCCCGCGCGGCAAGCTCTTCATCAAGACCCACGGGTGCCAGATGAACGAGTACGACTCGGCCCGCATGGCCGACGTGCTCGCCGCCAGCGAAGGCCTGGAGCTGACCGACAACGTCGAGGAAGCCGACGTCGTGCTGGTCAACACCTGCTCGATCCGCGAGAAGGCGCAGGAAAAGGTCTTCAGCCAGCTCGGCCGCTGGAAGGCGCTCAAGAAGGACGGCAAGCCGGTGATCATCGGCGTCGGCGGGTGCGTGGCTTCGCAGGAAGGCGCGGCGATCGTCAAGCGCGCGCCCTATGTGGACCTGGTCTTCGGCCCGCAAACCCTGCACCGCCTGCCCGAGCTCATCCGCGAGCGCCGCGCGAGCGGGCAGCCGCAGGTCGACATCAGCTTCCCGGAGATCGAGAAGTTCGATCGCCTGCCCGAGCCCCGCGCCGACGGCCCGAGCGCCTTCGTGTCGATCATGGAAGGCTGCTCGAAGTACTGCTCGTTCTGCGTCGTGCCCTATACGCGCGGCGAAGAAGTCTCGCGGCCGTTCGAAGACGTGCTCGTCGAAGTCGCGCAACTCGCCGCGCAGGGCGTGCGCGAAATCAACCTGCTCGGCCAGAACGTCAATGCGTATCGCGGCCCGCTCGGCGACGGTGAAGTGGCCGACCTCGGCTTGCTGATCCGCGCGATCGCCGGCATCGACGGTGTCGGCCGCATCCGTTTCACCACCTCGCATCCGCTCGAGTTTTCCGACTCGCTGGTCGAGGCCTATCGCGACATCCCGCAATTGGCCAACTACCTCCACCTGCCCGTGCAGGCCGGCAGCGACCGCGTGCTCGCGGCGATGAAGCGCGGCTACACGGCGCTGGAGTTCAAGCAGAAGATCCGCAAGCTGCGCGCGGTGCGCCCGGACATCTCGATCTCCTCGGACTTCATCGTCGGCTTCCCCGGCGAGACCGACGCCGATTTCGAGAAGACGATGAAGCTGATCGAAGACGTCGGTTTCGACCAATCCTTCTCCTTCATCTATTCGCGCCGCCCCGGCACGCCGGCGGCCGACCTGTCCGACGACACCACCGACGCGGAGAAGCACGCGCGCCTGGAACGCCTGCAGGCGGCGATCAACGTGCATGCCGCGCAGATTTCGCAGGCGATGGTCGGCAGCGTGCAGACCGTGCTGGTGGAAGGCCCGTCGAAGAAGGACCCGAACGAGTTGACCGGCAAGACCGAGAACATGCGCTCGGTGAATTTCGCCGGCCACCCGCGTTTGATCGGACAGTTCGTCGATGTCGTCATCACCGAAGCGATGACGAACTCGTTGCGGGCGCGCGTCGTCGTCTAGTCGAGGCGTTTGCGGAACCTGGCGATCGCCACCGTCATCATGACGGCGATGAACGCGATCAACGCCAGCGTCTCCGGCCACAGTTCCAACAGGCTCGCGCCGCGCAGCATGATCCCGCGCACCAACCGCAGGAAGTGCGTGAGCGGCAGCAGCTCGGCGAGCCACTGGATGATCTTCGGCATGCCGGCGAAGGGAAACATGAAGCCCGACAGCAGGATCGACGGCAGGAAGACGAAGAAGGTCATCTGCATCGCCTGGAACTGCGACTGCGCCTTGGTCGAAATCATCAGGCCGAGCGACAGGTTCGCCAGGATCAGCAGCACCGCCGCGATGTAAACGTCGAGCAGTGCGCCGCGGATGGGCACCTCGAACAGCCACGCGCCCAACAGCAACACCAGCGTGGTCTGGATCAGCCCGATGCCCGCGAACGGCAGTACCTTGCCGATCATCAATTCGCTGCTGCTCACCGGCGTTGCGATCAGCAACTCCATGTTGCCGCGTTCGCGCTCGCGCACGATCGACACCGCGGTGAACATCACCATGGTCATCGTCAGGATGATGCCGATCAGGCCCGGCACGATGTTGATCGCCGAGCGGCGTTCGGGGTTGTAGAAGCCGACGACGCTGATCTGCGACGGCGCCTTCTGCACCGTCGCCGCACTGTCGAGCGGGACTTGCGTCAGCTGCCCGGCCGCGCCCTGCACGGCGGTGTCGCTGCCGTCGACGAGGATCTGCACCGCTTCGCGCCCATCGATGCGGCGGCGCTCGAAATCCGGCGGCACGACGACGCCGACGCTGATCTGCCCGCGCCGCAGCATCGTCATCAATTCCTGCGGTGAACTCGCATCCCGCACCGGGTTGAGCACGCCGGTGTTCTGCAGGTCCATCACCAGCGCGCGCGAACCGGCGGTGTTGGCCTGGTCGGCGATCGCCGTGTCGAGATTGCGCAGGGTGAAGTTGATCGCGTAACCGAAGAGCACCAGTTGCATCACCGGGATGCCGACGATCATCGCCAGCGTGATGCGGTCGCGACGCATCTGCCGCAACTCCTTGACCATCACGGCGAACAGGCGGCGCCAGTTCATGCGGCCTCCTGCGCCTTCGCGTTATCGCGGCCGCGCGTGGCGGACACGAAGACGTCTTCGAGGTTGGGTTCGGATTCGGCGATTTCGCCATGCAGCCCGGCGTCGGACAGCACGCGCTGCAGGCGATCGGCAAGGCCGCTTTCGCTCGCCAGCACGCGCAAGGTGTTGCCGACCTGCGCCGCGCTGATCACGCCGGGCGTTTCCATCAACGCGCGGCGTGCCCGGCGCGGCGTGTTCGAATGCACGGCCAGCGTGCGGCCGGCGATCGCGCCGGTGAGTTCGGCGGGGCTGCCGTCGGCGACGAGCGCGCCGCGGTCGAGGATCGCCAGGCGATGGCAGCGTTCGGCTTCGTCCATGTAATGCGTGGAGACGAGGATCGTCGTGCCGGCATCGGCGAGTTCGAAGAGCTTTTCCCAGAAGTCGCGGCGCGATTCGGGATCCACCGCGCTGGTCGGTTCGTCGAGGAAAAGCAACTCCGGCGAATGAATGACCGCGCCGGCGAGCGCGAGGCGCTGTTTCTGGCCACCGCTCATTGTGCCGGCGAGTTGCTTCTGCCGATCTTCGAAGTGATAGCGCTGCACGAGTTCGTCGATGCGCGTGCGCGCCTTCGCACGGGGAAGGCCTTGCACGGCGGCGAGGAATTCCAGGTTCTCGCGCACGCTCAAATCGTCGAACAAGGAGAACTTCTGCGTCATGTAACCGATGCGCAGGCGCAGTGCTTCGGCCTGTTTCGGCAGTTGCAGGCCGAGCACTTCGATTTCCCCTTCGGTCGGCGTCATCAGGCCGCACAACATGCGGATGGTCGTGGTCTTGCCCGATCCGTTGGGGCCGAGGAAGCCGTACACGTTCGCCTTGGGCACGCTCAAGTCGACATGATCGACGGCGACCAAGTCCTTGAAGCGCTTGGTCAGTCCGCGCGCGCGGATCGCGAGATCGGCGGTCGGCGCATTCACTCGTCGAACTCCGCGCGCACCGGCAAGCCGGCGGGGAGCTTCGCGTTCTTCTGGTCGACGTCGATTTCCGCGATGTAGGACAGCCGCGCGGCGTCCTTGCCGATCAGCGCGAAGTACGGCGTGAACGTCGGCTCGGTGCGGATCATGCGCACGGTGCCGGCGATCGCGTCGTCCTTGCCGTCGATGTAAAGACGGGCCTTCGTGCCGACGGCGACCTTCGCGCGGATCGGCTCGGGCACGTATACGCGTGCATACGGTTGGCCGACGAGCAGGATCGCGAGCGGTTGCCCCACCGCGGCCTGGTCGCCGAGTTTGTACGGCAGGCTGTCGATGAGTCCGTCGCGCGGGGCGACGACCGACAGTTTCTGGAGCGTGACCTGTTGCGCGGCGACATCGGCTTCCGATGCGGCGACGGCCGCCTCGCCCTGCGCGATCTGTTCGACGCGCGTGCCGGCTTCGAGTTCACGCAAGGCTTGTTCCAGCGCGCGGGCGGTTCCGGCCGCGTTCTCGGCGGCGGCGCGTGCGCGATCGATGTCGGAGGCGGCCATCAATTGGCGCGGCCCCAACTGCCGCACGCGGTTGTAATAGATGCGCGTGTCATCGGCCTGCGCGCGGGCGGCGGCCAGCTCGGCGCGTGCGCGTGCGATCTCTTCGCTGCGCGGGCCCGCTTCCAATTCGGCGAGCGTCGCGCGTTGGCGCGCCGCCTGCGCGCGCATCGCTTCGGTGCTGGCGCGCGTGCGGTCTGGCTCGAGTTGCAGCAGCGACTGGCCGGCTTTCACCTGCTGCCCTTCGCGCACGCCGATGGCGACGATCTTTTCCGCGGCGGGCGCGGGCAAGGTGATGCGGTCGTATTCGAGCGTGCCGAGCGCCTGCGGCGCATCGTTGCGACACGCGGACAGGACGGCGAAGGCGCACAGGACGAGCAATCGGGGGCGGAGGGTCATGGGAGGCTCGTGGTCAGGGAACGCCGATGCCGGCATCCAGCAAGGCGATGGCGTGGTGCTTCATAGCGGCCGCGTCGATGTCGTCGGCGTCGAACAGGCGGCGCCAGATCGGCGCGCCCGCGGCGGGAAACAAAGTCAGGCCGATCAGCGAAGTGACGAGCAGGCGCGGGTCGAGTTCGCGATTGAGCTGGCCCGCGGCCTGGGCCTGCGCGAACTTCGCCGCGAGCAACTGCGGCATCTGCGGCGCCATCGTGGTGAACAGCAACTCGCGCAGGGCGCCGCCTTCGCACAGCACTTCGCGCACCCACAGCGGCGGCAGCCAGGGATGCTTTTCGACGGTTTCGCACATGCCGCGCACGAAACCGGCGATCACGCCGGAGATGTCGTCGCCGCCCTGGAGCGTCGCGTCGCGCACGTCGGTGAAGGCGGGCATCAGGCGTTCGGAGATCACCGCCTGCAGCAGTTGTTGTTTGTCGCCGAAGTAGTAGTGGACGAGCGCGGGGTTCACGCCGGCCTCGTGCGCGATCTCGCGCAAGGTGCTGGCGGCGATGCCGTGGCGCCCGAAACACGAGACGGCGACATCCAGGAGGCGGGCGCGGAGATCGCCGCCCTCGCCCGTCGGGCGGCCGACGGCGCGGCGGCCGGCCTTGGGGCGCGCCCCAGGCGGAAGCTCTGCCGTTTCAAGGACTTCCGGCGCTTTCGGGGCGGGTTTACGACGGGCTTTGGTGGGGAGCGAACGCATGCCGCAGAATTTAATTCGTAAATTAATTAAGGCAAGCGAGACCCGACGGGCGGTCGCGCAGGCCCCATCGAGGAGCGTCCGCGCTACCCTTTCCCCGCATGAACGAACCTTCGCAGCGCGACTTCACCCTCGAACCCGACGACACCGAACGGCTGGCCAACCTGGCCGGGGCCTTCGACGCGCATCTGCGCCAGATCGAACTGCGCCTGGGCGTGGAGATCGCCAACCGCGGCAACATCTTCCGCATCACCGGCCCGGCCCCCGCGACTGCGCGCGCGGAAAAATTCCTGCGCGCGCTCTACGACGAAGCCGGCGAGGAAACCTTCGACGGCCACGCGATCAACGTGCGCCTGAACGCGGTGGCCGACGACGACGCGGCGGCGACGACGCGCGACATCGAACCGCAGGACGTGTCGATCCGCGTCAAGCGCGGCACGATCCGCGGCCGCGGCGCCAACCAGGCCAAGTACCTGCATGCCATCGCAACGCACGACATCAATTTCGGCGTCGGCCCCGCGGGCACGGGCAAGACCTTCCTCGCGGTGGCCATGGCGGTCGAAGCGCTCAACGAATCGCGCGTGCAACGCCTGATCCTCGTGCGCCCGGCGGTGGAAGCGGGCGAAAAACTGGGCTTTTTGCCCGGCGATCTCACCCAGAAGGTCGATCCCTACCTGCGCCCGTTGTACGACGCGCTGTACGAAATGCTCGGGGTGGAAAAAGTCGTCAAGCTGCTGGAAAAGAACGTCATCGAGATCGCGCCGCTGGCCTACATGCGCGGGCGCACGCTCAACGATGCGTTCGTGATCCTCGACGAAGCGCAGAACACCACCATCGAACAGATGAAGATGTTCCTGACGCGCATCGGTTACGGCTCCACCGCCGTGGTCACCGGCGACGTGACGCAGATCGATTTGCCCAAGCACCAGAAGTCCGGGCTGCGCGATGCCATCGACGTGCTGCGTGCGGTGGATGGCATCAGCTTCACTTTCTTCCAGGCGCGCGACGTGGTCCGCCATCCGCTGGTGGCGCGCATCGTCGATGCCTACGACGCGCGCGATACCGACGACAAGGCCACCGGAGCCGGCAATCCATGACCAAGGGACCCGTTCGTCTCGATGTGTCGGTCGAATACGCCCTGCCCCGCCTCGGCCTGCCCGCGGCGGTGAGTTTCCGCAAATGGGTCGGCGCCGCGCTCAAAGGCCGTATCCGCGAGGCGGACCTCGCCATCCGCATCGTCGGCACGAAGGAAGGCCGCGCGCTCAACCGCCATTACCGCGGGCGCGACTACGCGACCAACGTCCTGAGTTTCCCGGCCGAATTGCCCGAAGGCGTGGTGCTTCCTCTGCTCGGCGACATCGTCCTGTGCGCGCCGGTCATCGCCCGAGAGGCGCGCGAGCAGAAAAAGGCGCTGATCGCCCACTACGCCCACCTCACCGTCCACGGCACGCTCCATCTGCTCGGCTGGGACCACGAGGACGCGCGGGAAGCGGACTGCATGGAGCAGCTCGAGCGCGAAATCCTCGCCGAAATGGGCATCGACGACCCCTACGCCGAAGACTGACGGCCCGTCCAAGCACGATTCACCGACCCGTCCTTGTCGTGCGCTAGACTCGGCGCCGGTTGCTCCAGCATCCGGAGCCCATCCCCGACCCCCATGGCCGACGACGACAGTCCCCCGCAAACCGAAGACAAGAGCCGCCGCACCTGGCTCGACCGCATCACCGCCGCACTGTCCGGCGAACCCACCACCCGCGAGGACCTGGTCGAGCTGTTGCGCGACGTGCAGGCCGACGGGCTGATCGCGGCCGACACCCTGCGCATGATGGAAGGCGCCATCGCGGTGTCCGACCTGACGGTGGGCGACGTGATGATCCCGCGCGCGCAGATGGTCGCGCTTTCGGCCGACGCCCCGCTCGAAACGCTGATGCGCCTGGTCGTCGAATCGGGCCACTCGCGTTTCCCGGTCCATGGCGAAGGCAAGGACGAGATCCTCGGCATCCTGCTCGCCAAGGACCTGCTGCGCGTGGTCGTCGCCGACCACGACCACTCCCGCAACAGCGTGCGCGAATTTCTCCGCCCGGCCGTGCTGATCCCCGAGTCGAAGAAACTCAACGTGCTGCTGCGCGAATTCCGCCAGTCGCGCAACCACATGGCGATCGTGATCGACGAATACGGCGGCGTCGCCGGCCTGGTCACGATCGAGGACGTGCTGGAGCAGATCGTCGGCGACATCGACGACGAGCACGACGAGGCCGTCGACGAGACCGCGCTGATTTCCGCGCAGGCCGACGGCCACTTCGTCGTCGACGCGCTGACGCCGATCGCCGATTTCAACGAGCGCTTCGGCTCGGATTTCGACGACGACGAGTACGACACCATCGGCGGCCTGCTGACCGCGGCCATCGGGCACCTGCCCGAAGCCGGCGAAGAATTGACGCTGGGCCGCTTCGGCTTCCGCGTCGCGCGCGCCGACGCGCGCCGCCTGCACGCCCTGCACGTCAGCGTGCATGCAGACGCGTAAGGTCGGTTTCCCGCTGATCGCGCTGCTGCTGTGGCTCTTCGCCACGGCGGCCAGCGCCGCGACGCCGCGCATCGGCGTGATGACGATGCAGCCGGGCGAGATTTTCTTCGAACGCTTCGGCCACAACGCGATCGTCGTCGACGATCCCGACGCGCCGGCGCCGCTGTCCTACAACTTCGGGTTCTTCGATCCGGGCGAAGCCGGCTTCATCGGCCGCTTCGTGCGCGGCGACATGCGCTACCTGCTGGCCGTGTTGCCGATGTCGGAGGATCTGACGTACTACCGCGACGTCGGCCGCGGTGTTTCCATCCAGTGGCTCGACCTCACGCCTGCGCAGGCCAATGCGCTCGCGCAAGCGCTCGCCTTCAACGCGCGCCCCGAGAACGCGCGCTATCGCTACGACTACTTCACCGACAACTGCTCCACGCGCGTGCGCGATGCGCTCGACCGCGCGATGGGCGGCGCGCTGCGCAAGCAACTCGCGGTGCGCTCGGCAGGCGATACCTTCCGCAGCGAATCGGTGCGGCTGGCCTCGCCGGCGACGTGGATGTGGCTCGGGTTCGACATCGGCCTGGGTCCGTATGCCGATCGCCCGTTGTCGCGCTGGGAAGACGCCTTCGTGCCGATGCGCCTGGCCGCGAGCCTGCGCGAGATGCGCAACACCGAAGGGCGCCCGCTCGTCCGTGCAGAGTCGGTGCTGGTGCCCCATCGCCTTCCGCCCGAACCGCCGGATGCACCGCGCCGCTGGTGGCCCTGGCTGATCGCGGGCCTGCTGCTTGCGGTGGGCCTGCGCGCGCTGATGACCCACCGGCCGCGGGTCTTCGGCGCCGTCGCGCTGCCCTTCTGGTTCGCGTGCGGCGCGCTGGGCGGGGTCATCGCGTTCATCTGGTGCTGCACCGAACACCACGCCGGCTGGGCCAACCGCAACCTGCTGCTGTTCTCGCCACTGTGCCTGCTGCTGCTGCCGGGTGCGTGGGCCTTGCTCCGCGGGCGCGCGACCTCGCGCTTCCACCAGTGGGTCCGCATCGCGGTCGTGGTCGGCGGGGTGATCGCCTGCTTCCTGCAATTGCCCGCCGGTGCGCAGTTCCAGGCACCGTGGCTCGCCTTGCTGCTGCCCATCCACGCGGCATTGGCCTTTCCCGCCCGCCGCGCTTGAGGCAGCATGCGGGCATGACACTGCCCGCCTTGCCTCCCTGCGTCATCAATTGCGCGGTTTACGACCGCCACGGCCAGCGTCGCGACATCACGCTCGACGAGATCAGCGACGTGCTGTCGGTCGACGACGACAGCTTCGTCTGGGTCGGCCTGTACGAACCGGAAGACACCTTGCTGGAAAAGCTGCAGGAGGAATTCGGCCTGCATGAACTCGCCATCGAGGATGCGCTGCACGCGCACCAGCGGCCGAAGATCGAGGCCTACGGCAATTCGGTGTTCGTCGCCGTCCACACCGCGCAGCTGGTCGACGACAAGATCCAGTTCGGCGAAACGCATGCGTTCCTCGGCCCGCGTTACCTGGTGACGGTGCGCCACGGCGCATCGCTCTCCTACGCACCCGTGCGTTCGCGCGTGGAGCGCGAGCCCGAACTGCTGGCGCTCGGCCCTGCCTATGGCCTCTACGCGGTCCTCGATTTCGTCGTCGACAACTACCAGCCGATCGTCGAGGGCTTCCGCGATTCGCTCAACGCGCTGGAAAAGGACATCTTCGCCGAGACCTTCCGCCGCGAAACGATCGTCAAACTCTACGAGCTCAAGCGCGAACTCACGCAGCTGCGCCTGGCGGTCTCGCCGATGCAGGACATCCTGGCGCAACTCACGCGCATGCACGGCGGGCTGGTGCCCGAGGAAGTGCGCCTGTACTTCCGCGACGTGCTCGACCACGCGATGCGCGTGAACGAATCCACCGACACCATGCGCGAGATGCTCACCGCCGCGATGAGCGTGAACCTCTCGCTGGTCACCGTGAACCAGGGCGAGGTGGTGAAGAAGCTCGCCGGCTGGGCCGCGTTGCTCGCCGCGCCGACGCTGATCGCCAGCTGGTACGGCATGAACTTCGTCGGCATGCCCGAACTGCATGCGCGCCACGGTTACGCGATCCTGGTGTGCGTCGTCGGCGTGGTCGTGATCGGCCTGTACCGTTACCTGAAGAAAGTGCGCTGGCTCTGAGCCGCCACGGGGAGAAGCATCCGATGCGGAAGGTGGCTTGGCTCGGCTGGGGCGCGCTCGCCCTGTTCGCGGCGATGTGCCTGGCGACGCTCGCGCTCTCGCGCGGCGAAACGGTCGGCGCGTTGTGGATCGTGTCGGCGGCGGTGTCGGTGTTCTGCATCGGCTATCGCTTCCATGCGCGCTACATCGCGGAGAAGGCGCTGCGCATCGATCCCACGCGCGCGACGCCCGCATGGCGACGCAACGATGGCCTGGACTACGTGCCGACGCAGAAGTCGGTGTTGTTCGGGCATCACTTCGCCGCGATCGCCGGCGCAGGCCCGCTGGTCGGGCCCGTGCTCGCGGCGCAGATGGGGTATCTGCCGGGACTGCTGTGGATCCTGTTCGGCGTCGTGCTCGCCGGCGCGGTGCAGGACATGATGGTCCTGTTCCTTTCGGTGCGGCGCGACGGGCGCTCGCTCGGCGAAATGATCCGCACCGAACTCGGCGCCGCCGCGGGCGTCACCGCGATGATCGGCATCCTCGCCATCATGGTGATCCTGCTCGCGGTGCTCGCGCTGGTCGTGGTGAAGGCACTCGGCCAGAGCCCATGGGGCACGTTCACGGTGGCGATGACGATTCCGATCGCCTTGCTGATGGGCGCGTGGCTGCGCTGGTGGCGTCCGGGGCGCATCCTCGAAGCCTCGATCATCGGCCTGGTGTTGTTGCTCGCGTCGATCTGGTTCGGCGGGCACGTGGCCGAATCGCCGGACTGGGCGCCGCTGTTCACCTTCGACGGCAAGACCCTGGCGTGGATGCTGATCGCCTACGGCTTCATCGCCGCGGTGTTGCCGGTGTGGATGCTGCTCGCGCCGCGCGATTACCTTTCGACTTTCCTCAAGATCGGCACCGTCGTGTTGCTCGCCGTGGCGATCCTGGTCGCGATGCCGGAGCTGAAGATGCCGGCGGTGACGCGCTTCGTCGACGGCACGGGGCCGGTGTTCGCAGGTGCGTTGTTCCCGTTCCTGTTCATCACCATCGCGTGCGGCGCGATCTCCGGCTTCCACGCGTTGATCGCTTCGGGCACGACGCCGAAGATGATCGCCAGCGAAGGCCAGATCCGTGCGATCGGCTATGGCGGCATGTTGATGGAAGCCTTCGTCGCGGTGATGGCGCTGGTCGCCGCGTGCGTGCTCGATCCGGCGATCTACTTCGCGATGAACGCACCGGCCGCCGCGATCGGCACGACGGCCGAATCGGCGGCGCACGCGATCGCGCAATGGGGTTTCGTCATCACGCCCGACGTGTTGACGCAGACCGCGCGCGACATCGGCGAAACCACGATCCTTTCGCGCACCGGCGGCGCGCCGACGCTCGCCGTCGGCATGGCGCAGATCCTCCACGGCATCGTCGGCGGCAGCGGGATGATGGCGTTCTGGTACCACTACGCGATCCTGTTCGAAGCCTTGTTCATCCTGACGACGATCGACGCGGGCACGCGCGTGGCGCGTTTCATGATCCAGGAAGTCGTGGGGCTGGCGGTGCCTGCGTTCCGTCGCACGGAAAGCTGGACGGCCAACCTGGTGTGCACTGCGCTGGCGGTCGCCGGTTGGGGATGGTTCCTCTACCAGGGTGTCGTCGATCCGCTCGGTGGCATCAATACGCTGTGGCCCTTGTTCGGCATCGCGAACCAGATGCTCGCGGGGCTGGCGATGATCTTCGTCTGCGCGGTGTTGGTGAAGATGAAGCGCGAGCGTTTCCTGTGGGTGGCCGCGGTTCCGACCGTTTGGTTGTTGGTGTGCACGTTGACCGCGGGTTGGCAGAAGCTTTTCCACGCCGATCCGAAGATCGGGTTCCTCGCTAGTACGCGTCGTTTCAGCGAGGCGCTCGCGCGCGGTGAGGTGCTTGCGCCGGCGAAGTCGCTCGACGAGATGCGTCGCGTGATCTTCAACTATCAGGTCGACGCGGCGTTGTGCGCTTTGTTCATAGGCGTGGTGGTGCTCACGTTGGTGTTCGCCACGCGCGCGGCCTTGCGTGCGCGGCGCAGCAGTACGCCGACCGCGATGGAGACGCCGCATGTGGCGCTCGATGCGATTGGTTGAGAAGTTGCGGGAGGCGTGGGCGGCGGCGAAGGCCACGGCGCGGCTGGCTGTTGGGCTGCCTGATTACGATGCGTATGCGGCGCATGTGCGGGCGCGACATCCTGACGTGATGCCTATGACGCGCGAGGCGTTTGCGATTGAACGGATGCAGGCGCGGTATGGGAAGGGTCGGTCGCGCTGTTGTTAGCTGAGCGCCACTTTCGTCATTAACGCGCCGCTGGGGCATCACCTTTCGAACGCTGGCTCTCGCTCGGGCGCTTCGCCCGAGCACTCACTTGCCGGTGCGAAGCAAGCTTCGCACTGCCCCGATCCTTGTCGAAGAAGCAGCCACCTCCGTTGAGGTGAGCCTCGACGCGTGGCGTGGTGTGGTTCACCAGAGCAAGGCCATGCGTCTGCCCGAAGTGGACGTCTTTGCTCTTCGCAGGTTGACCAAAGTCAGGTGCGCGACGCGATCGTCCCCCATGCCGCCGCTTTCCTTCGATCCTTGCCCGAGCGCCGGTCGGCCTTGTCGGGCTCGAACCGGATCATTTCGCGGCGGTCGTTCGACTGGCGGCGCTCGCCGCTCTTCCGCCGGTCCGGGCCGCGATAGGCCTTGAACTCGCCCCCGTGGTCGATCTCGTACATGCGGTCTCCCCCTCGTCCGAGCGGCCACCCTCGTGCGGCCACTGTCGAGCCTGCGTGAAAACAAAAGGCCCCGCAACTGCGGGGCCTTCGGTCGGTCGCAACGGCCGGATTACTGGCCGATGTGCTGCTTCAGCCAGGCATTGACCGTGTCGTGCCACAGCACGCTGTTCTGCGGCTTGAGGACCCAATGGTTCTCGTCGGGGAAGTACAGGAACTTCGACTCGATCCCCCGGCGCTGCGCCGCGGTGAACGCGCCGATGCCCTGCTCCACCGGGATGCGGAAGTCCTGCTGCCCGTGCACGACGAGGATGGGCGTCTTCCAATCCTTGACGTGGTTGACCGGATTGAAGCGTTCGTAGTTTTCCGGATGCTCGAACGGCGTGCCGCCGTTTTCCCATTCGCTGAACCACAGTTCCTCGGTCGCGTAACCCATCATGCGCTGGTCGAACACGCCATCGTGCGTGACCAGGCACTTCCACGGCGCGTTCCAGTTGCCGGCGATCCAGTTGACCATGAAGCCGCCGTACGAAGCACCCAGGGCGCAGGCCTTCGAGCCGTCGAGGAAGTCGAATTGCTTCTGCGCCGCGTCCCAACCCTTCTGCAGGTCTTCGAGCGGGCGGTCGCCCCAATGCTGGCTGATCGCGTCGGTGAAGGCCTGGCCGTAACCGGTCGAACCGTGGAAGTCGATCATGACCACCGCGTAGCCCTGGCCGGCGTAGGTCTGCGGATTCCAGCGATAGCTCCAGCCGTTGCCGAAGCTGCCCTGCGGGCCGCCGTGGATCAGGAACGCCACCGGGTACTTCTTGCCCGGCTGGTAGTTCCAGGGCTTCACGACATAACCGTGCACGGTCTCGTTGTTCCAGCCGGCGAACTTGAACTGCGTGGCTTCGCCGAACTTCACGTCGGGCACCATTTCGCCCGCGCTTTGCGTGATCGCGCGCGGCGTCGCGCCGTCGGGCTGCGCGGCGAACAACTGGTCGCCGGTCTGCAGCGTGTTGCGCGTGTAAACGAGCGTGGGTCCCTTCAGGTCGAGCGCGGTGACCGTGCCGTCCTTGACGATCGAAGTGACTTCACCGCTCGCGATGTCGACGGAGAACAACGGGGCCTGCCCGAGTTCCTCGGCGGTGGTGTAGATCGACTTGCCGTCCTTGGACAACGCGATGCCGTTGGCCGAGGCATCCCACTTCGATGCGATTTCGCGCGTATTGCCCGAACCCAGGTCCATCGCCATCAGCGCGAAGCGGTCGGCTTCGAACCCCGGGCGCTTCATCGCGCGGTAGTACAGCGTCTTGCCGTCCTGCGCGAACACCGGCGTGGTGTCCCACGCCTTGTTGGCGGCGGTGAGGTTCTTCGCGGTGCCGGTGCCGTCGGCGTTGACCAGGTACAGGTCGAAGTTGGTCGACCACGGCTCCTGGCCGTCGGCCTTGCGCGCGGACAACACGAGCGACTTGCCATCGGGCGACCACGTCATCTCGCTGGTATCGCCGAAGGGACGCGAGGGCACGTCGCCGATCACGTCGCCGCCGACCAGCGTGGCCTGCGTGATCTTCGCGCCACTGGCGGCGAAGGGCGCGACGAACACGCGATTGAGCTTGCCTTCGTTCCAGGCATCCCAGTGGCGGATGAAGAGGCGGTCGAACAACACGCCCGAGGCCTTTCGATCCTCGCGCGCCTTGTTGCGCTTGACGTTGCACTGCAGGTCGGACTTGCAGTCGGCGAAGGCTTCCAGCGCGAGTGCGACGCGCTTGCCGTCGGGCGAAACCACGTAGCCGCCGACATCGCCTGCGACATCGGTCAGCTGCACCGGCGTGCCGCCGGCGACCGGGATCGCGTAGAGCTGCATCGAGCCGCCCTTCGCGCTGAGGAAGTACACGCGCGTGCCGTCGTCTGCGAACGTCGCCGAATTGACGTTCCAGCCTTCGGGCGTGAGGCGCGTCGGCGGCGCGGCATCGCGCGCCATGAGGTCTTCGATCCACAGCGAGGTCGCGCTCTTGTTCGCATCGAAATCCACGACGCGCTTGGCGAACACGACCTTGCGGCCATCGGGCGACAACACAGGCGCGGAGACGCGATCGAGTTTGGCGAGATCGCGTACTTCGAAGCCGCGGTCGGCGTGCGCAACAGAGGGAAGAACGGCGGCGAGCGCCAGCGCGAGGAGGGAAGGTCGGAGCGTCATGGCGGTATTCCGATGAAGAGACAGAAAGTGCGTCAGGTGGTCTGGCGGCTGAGGCGTTCGATCCAGCGATAGAGCAGGAAAAGCACCGCAACGAAGACGATGCCGCCGACCCATACGCTGTACTTCGCAGCGAAATCGTCGCCAACCAGCCCCAGCGGATAATTCTGGCCGGAGAATGCAACGATCGCCGCAATAAGCACGCCAACCAGGCCTTCGCCGACGATCAATCCGGAGGCCAGCAGGACGCCGAGTTGCTTGGTCGCTTCCGGACGCGGGCCGCGGTCAGCGCGCTTGTCGTAGTACGCGCCGACGATCGCGCCGACGACCACCATCAACGTCGCAGACGTCGGCAGGTAGATGCCGAGTCCGACCGCGAGCGGTGCAAGGTGTGCGGACTTCGTCGTGCGGCGGAGAACGGCGTCCAGCACGATCAATGCAACGCCGATGCCGGCGCCGATGCCGATCAAGTTCCACGGAACGTCATTCTGGATGACGCCCTTCGCGAGTGCAGAAATCAAGCCCGCTTGCGGCGCGGCAAGCGCGTGCGCGGGATCCACGCCCGGCGCGCCGGCGAATCCGTACGCTTTATTGACGATCGACAGCACCGGCGGAATGACCGCCGCGCCGGCAAGCACGCCGACGATCAGCGCCCACTGCTGGGCGGACGGCGTGGCATCGACGAGCTGGCCGGTCTTGAGGTCCTGCAAGTTGTTGTTGGCGATCGCCGCGACGGTGAATACCACCGCGGTGACGAACAGCGCGAATGCAACCAGGCCCTTCTCATGTCCCGGCTCGAGGAACGGCTTGATGCCGAACACCAGGAGCAGTGCTGCGCCGATGACCACGATGATGCCGATGCCGGACAACGGACTGTTGGACGAGCCGATCAGGCCGGCCATGTAGCCGCACACCGTCGACACGAGGAAGCTCATGACCACGATGTAGATCAGGCCGCCGATGACCAGCGCGGGCGCATGCGCGCTCAGGCCGGTCTGGCCGGCGAGATACGAGAGAAGGAAGCCGATCGGTACGAAGCACGCGGCCATGATCATGCCGACCACGGGAATCGGAATGTCGTGCTCCGTCCGCGGCAGCGAATCGAGTTTGCCGGCCTTCCGCACGCGGTTGGCCTGCATCGCCGACGTCAGACCGATGAAGACAGGCTTGACCAGCTTGGCGAGCGTGTAGATCGCCGCGACGGCAATCGTACCGGCGCCGACGAAACGCACCTGGGCGCCATGCGTTGCGCCGGCAATGTCCTCCGGGCTGCCCAGGGCGCCCAACATTTCCGAGGAGAAGTGCGGCACACCCCAGATCCAGGCGATCGCCGCGCCGAGCAACATCGCAAGGCCTACCCACAGCCCGACCAGATGGCCGACGGCAAACAACGCCATCGACAGCGCGAAATCGAAGCCGGACACGCCGTTCTCGCCGACCTTGAAGTAGCTCTTCACGTCGCTGGCGAAGATGCGCGTGGCGACAACGATCGCAAACGCGGCCGCCACGACAGCGCCCCACACCACCGCAAGCAGGCCAGCGCGGCTGGCTTCCGCGCCTTCGGCCGTGCCTTCGGCGCCGGGGCTGCCGACCTTCAGCACTTCGGCGCAGGCCACGCCTTCGGGATACGGCAGGTCGGAGTTGGTGACCAGCGCGCGGCGCAGCGGGATCGAATACATCACGCCGAGGATGCCGCCGAGCGCGCAGATCAGGAACGAGGTCCAGTACGGGAAGCCGGTCCACCACCCAACGATCACCAGGCCTGGCAGCACGAAGATGATCGAAGACAGCGTTCCGGCCGCGGACGCGACCGTCTGCACGATGTTGTTTTCCTGGATCGTCGAATCCTTGAAGTTGCGCAGCAGCGCCATCGCGAGCACCGCCGCCGGAATGGACGTGGCGAAGGTCAGGCCGGCCTTCAGGCCGAAAAACACGTTGGCGGCCGTGAAGGCCAGGGTGATGACCACGCCCAGGATCAGGGCGCGCAGGGTGAACTCGTTGCGCGGCGCAAGGCCGCCCTGAGCGTTGCTGGACACGGCGTGCGACTCCCCGTCTTGATCGGAAAAAATCGGGCCAACCCTACGCGGCGCCCCCGGCCAAGTCCAGCCTATACTCGCCCCGTCCGTGCCGGACAGGGGAATCCGCGCGATGTCGACGTCCGTCACCGCCTATACCGACATTCCGCGCAGCGAAGACTTCCTCGGGCATCCGAAAGGTGTTTTCGTCTGCTTCTTCACCGAGATGTGGGAGCGCTTTTCGTTCTACGGGATGAAGGCGTTGCTGCTGCTTTATCTCCTGAAGCACCACGGCTTCAACGACGACGCGGGCTACGACCTCATCGGCGCCTATGGCGGCCTGGTCTATGCCGTGCCGGTGATCGGCGGCCTGCTCGCCGACCGTTGGCTCGGGATGCGCAAGGCGGTCGTGCTCGGCGGCATCCTGTTGTGCCTCGGGCACCTGGGCATGGCGGTCGAAGGCGAGGCGGCGCATCGCGTCAACGGCGTGATGGTCCGCGATGCCGGCGCCCTGCAGGTGTTCTATGCCTCGCTCGCGCTGATCATCATGGGCGTGGGCTTCCTCAAGCCGAACATCTCCACGATCGTCGGCAAGCTGTACGCCGAAGACGATCCGCGGCGCGATTCGGGCTTCACGCTCTTCTATGCGGGTATCAACGTCGGCGGTTTGTTCGCCGGTTTGATCTGCGCGTTCCTCGGCGAAACCTACGGGTGGAAATACGGGTTCGGCGCGGCGGGCGTGGGCATGCTCGCGGGGCTGGCGATGTTCCTGTGGGGACAGAAGTACCTGCATGGCCATGCCGAGCCGCGCGATCCGGCGGCGCTGCGCACGCGCGTGGCGGGCCTGTCGCGCGAATGGTGGATCTACCTGGGTTCGTTCGCCGGCGTGGCGGTGGTGTGGCAGTTGATCCAGACCACCGGCGCGGTGCATTGGTCGATGCACGTGGTGGCCGCGTTGTTCTTCGCGTGGTTCGTCTGGTACGTCATCGCGCGCTGCACGCGCGAACAACGCGAGCAGATGATCGCGCTGCTGATCATCATCCTCGGCGTGCTGGTGTTCTTCACCCTGTACGAGCAGACCTACGGCTCGTGGCTGACCTTCACCGACCGCCTGATGACCAAGGACATGTTCCCGTCCTTGGTGAGCGATGCGAGCGGCACGTTGCCGTGGTCGATCTGGTTGATGGCGGGCTCGCCGGTCCTGATCGTGATGGCGCTGCGTGCGAGCGATGCGGGGAAGCGCGGATTCGCGCGCACGCTCGTCGCCATCTGGGTGCTCGCGATGGCGGTCGCGTGCTTCCGCGATGTGGTGCTAGTGCCGCAGACGGCTGGCTCGTTGACCTTCCTGGGATCGTTCTTCGTCGTGCTGCTCTCGCCCTTCTTCGCGTGGCTTTGGCCGTGGCTGGAGAAGCGCCGCGCGAATCCGAGCAAACCGCTCAAAAGCGCGATCGGGTTGTTGTTCGCCGCGCTGTCGTTCCTGCCGCTACTCGCGGCGGCGCACACCGTCGGCCCCGGCGCGATGGCGAGCGTGTGGTGGCTGGTGCTCGCCTACTTCCTGCTCGAATTCGGCGAGATGTGCCTGTCGCCGATCGGCCTGTCGGCGGTGACGCAGTTGTCGGTCGCGCAGGTCGTCGGGTTGATGATGGGCGGCTTCTGGCTCGCGACGGCGTATTCGGAAGTGCTGGCGGCCTCGTTCGGCAAACTCGCTTCGATCGAAATCCCGGAGGGCGGTGCGATCGACGTGGTCGATGCCGCGGGGAAATACGCGCACCTGTTCCACCTGATGCTGTGGATCGGCATCGGCTCGGCGGTGGTGTTCCTGGTGATCACGCCGCTGTTGAAGCGGTGGATGCACGGGGTCAAGTGACGGGCGGCATCCGGTCGAGCGTGGCGTCCAGCGCCGACCGCCAATCCGGCAGCGCGATGCCGAAATCGCGTTGCACCGCGGCGGTGTCGAGCACCGAATACGCGGGGCGCGCGGCAGGCGTCGGGTAATCGGAGGTCGGAATCGGCACCACGCGCGGCGCCTTAGCGAGCAGGCCGCGTGCGACCGCGCCTTCGAAGATCGCCGTTGCGAAGCCGTGCCAACTCGTCTTGCCGGTCGTGGCCAGGTGCCACAGGCCGTTGCGGCGATTCGGTTCGCGCAGCACATGCGCGGTGACGTCGGCGAGCAGCCATGCGGGAGTCGGCGTACCGACCTGGTCGTCGACGACGCGCAGTTCTTCGCGCTCGGCGCCCACGCGCAACATCGTGCGCAGGAAATTGTGGCCGTGCACGTCGTACACCCACGCGGTGCGGAAAATCGCGTGGCGCGCGCCGCTGCCGATGATCGCGACTTCGCCGGCGCGCTTCGAATTCCCGTACACGCCGAGCGGCGCGGTCGGATCGTCTTCGCGGTACGGGCGCGTGCCCTGCCCGTCGAACACGTAGTCGGTCGAGTAATGCACGAAATACGCATCGCGCGCGGCGCAGGCGGCGGCGATGCGCGCCGGTGCTTCGGCGTTGATGCGGTGCGCGAGCTCGGGTTCGGACTCGGCGCGATCCACCGCCGTATGCGCGGTGGCATTGACGACGATGTCGGGCACGACGCGCGCGACCAGTGCGTCGATCGCGTCCAGGTCGGTCAGATCCAAGGCTTCGCACACCGTGCCGTCGGACAGCGTGCCGCTGCGGCAGGTCACGACGACATCGCCCAGCGGCGCGAGCGTGCCGCGCAGGCGCCGGCCGAGCTGGCCGTCGCCGCCGAGGAGCAGGACGTTCATGGCGTGCTGTAGACCGGAAGGCGCTCTTGCGCGACGTCGGCGAGGAAAGGCGCGTTCGCGTCCTTGTCCGACAGCGACGGATGCCCGATCGGCCAGTCGATTGCCAGCTGTGCGTCGTTCCAGCGAATGCTGGCATCGGCCGCCTTGTCGTACGGCGCCGTGCACAGATAGCTGAAGAGCGCGCGCTCGGACAACACGGCGAACCCGTGCGCGAAGCCTTCGGGCACCCAGAAGTGGCGCTTGTTGTCGGCACTGAGGATCACGCCGGCGTGCTGGCCGAAGGTCGGCGAACCGCGACGGATGTCGACGGCGACGTCGTACACCTCGCCTTCCAAAACGCTCACCAGCTTGCCCTGCGGGTTGGGCCACTGGTAGTGCAGGCCGCGCAGGACGCCGCGGCTGGAGGAAGACACGTTGCTCTGCATGAAGTTGGTCGGCAAACCGAGTGCGCCGAAACGCTCGGCATTCCAGGCTTCGTAGAAGAAACCGCGTGCATCGCCCCAGACGGCGGGTTCGATCACGACGCAACCAGGCAATTGCGTTTCGACGACTTTCATTCGACGCGTCCGTGTTCCAGCAGGCTGAGCAGGTATTGGCCGTAACCGTTCTTCGCGAGCGGCCTGGCCAGCGCTTCGAGCTGCGCCCGGTCGATCCACTTGTTGAAGTAGGCGATTTCTTCGGGGCAGCACACGCGCAGGCCCTGGCGTTTTTCGATCGTCTCGATGTACGTCGAGGCCTCGACCAGCGATTCGTGCGTGCCCGTGTCGAGCCAGGCGTAACCGCGCCCGAGTTTTTCCAGGTGCAGGCGGCCTTGCTCGAGGTACACGCGGTTGAGGTCGGTGATTTCGAGTTCGCCGCGCGCCGAGGGCTTGAGCTTGGCGGCGTATTCGCTCGCGTTGCCGTCGTAGAAGTACAGGCCGGTGACGGCGTAGTTGGAACGCGGCTTGGCGGGCTTCTCTTCCAGGCCGACCACGCGGCCGTCGGTGTCGAATTCGGCCACGCCGTAACGCTCCGGATCGCGCACCCAGTAGCCGAAGACGGTCGCGGCATGCTCGGTGCGGTCGTCGGCGCGCTGCAACAACTCGGTCAGGCCGTGGCCGTAGAAGATGTTGTCGCCCAGGACCAGGCAGCTGGGCTTGCCGTCGACGAATTTCTCGCCGATCAGGTACGCCTGCGCCAGGCCGTCGGGGCTGGGCTGCACGGCGTATTCGATGTTCATGCCCCACTGCGCGCCATCGCCGATGAGGTTCTGGAACAGCGCCTGCTCGTGCGGCGTGTTGATGATCAGCACGTCGCGGATCCCGGCGAGCATCAGCACGCTCAGCGGGTAATAGATCATCGGCTTGTCGTAGACGGGCAGCAGCTGCTTGCTGATCGCCTTGGTGATCGGATACAGGCGCGTGCCCGAACCACCGGCGAGGATGATGCCCTTGCGTGCCGTCGTGCGCGCCGGCGTCATGCGGCCGTCCCGATGCGTTCGAGGCGATAGCTGCCGTCGGTCACGCGACCCACCCAATCCTGGTTGGCCAGATACCAGTCAACGGTATCGGCGATGCCCTGTTCGAAGGTGTGTTCGGGCTTCCAGCCCAGTTCGCCCTTGAGCTTGTCGGCGTCGATCGCGTAACGGCGATCGTGGCCGGGACGATCGGTGACGAAGGTGATCTGCGATTCGCGCTTCTTGCCGTCGTCGCGCGGGCGGCGCTCGTCGAGCAGTGCGCAGATGGTCCGCACGACATCGATGTTCTGGCGCTCGGCGTCGCCGCCGACGTTGTATGTTTCGCCGACGCGGCCACCCGCGAGCACGGTGCGGATCGCGGCGCAGTGGTCGCCGACGTACAACCAGTCGCGCACGTTCTTGCCGTCGCCGTAGACCGGCAGGGGCTCGCCGGCCAGCGCGCGCGCGATGATCAGCGGGATGAGCTTTTCCGGGAACTGGTACGGGCCGTAGTTGTTCGAGCAGTTGGTCGTCAGGACCGGCAGGCCGTAGGTGTGGTGGAAGGCGCGCACCAGGTGGTCGGAGGCGGCCTTCGACGCGGAGTACGGCGAGTTGGGCGCGTACGGCGTGGTTTCGGTGAACTTGCCGGTCTCGCCCAGCGAGCCGTAGACCTCGTCGGTGGAGACATGCAGGAAACGGAAGGCGTCCTTCGCCGCGCCCTGCAGGGATTTCCAGTAATCGCGCGTGGATTCGAGCAATGCGAGCGTGCCGACGACATTGGTCTGCACGAAGGCCGCGGGGCCATCGATCGAGCGATCGACATGGCTTTCGGCCGCGAAGTTGATCACGGCATCGGGGGTGTACTCGCGCAGCAGGCGATCCACGAGTGCGCGATCGCCGATGTCGCCTTCCACGAACACATGGTTCGCGTCGCCGGCCAGGGGCGCGAGCGTGTCGACGTTGCCCGCGTAGGTCAACGCATCGAGGTTCACCACGCGCACGCCGCGGCGCACCGCGTCGAGTACGAAATTGCCGCCGATGAATCCGGCGCCGCCGGTCACCAACCAGGTCGTCACATCAGCCTCCAGTGCCTTGCGAGTCGCCGCCCCAGACCGGCGATGGGGACATTCCCCGGTAAAACGGCCCCTCTCCCGGGCCGCGTGTCCTGCATCGTTGCCGCCCGCGACGCAAGGCCGCGGGCGACGCGCCATCAGAACGGGATGTCGTCGTCCGCGAAGTCGTCGCCGAAGTCGCGCGCGGGCGGCGCGGAATCGCGGCGCGGCGCGCCTTCCTGGCCCTGGCCCTGGCGCTGCGGGGGCGCGGAACGCTGCGGACGGTCGCCGCCGCGCTCGGCGCGGGCACCACCACCGCCACCGCCACCGCCACCACCGCCGCCTTCACCACGGCCGCCGAGCATCTGCATCTCGTCGGCAACGATGTCGGTGAAATACTTCTCGACGCCGTCCTGGCCGGTGAACTTGTCGTAGCGGATCGAGCCTTCGACGTAGACCGACGAGCCCTTGCGCAGGTATTCGCCGGCGATTTCGCCGAGCTTCCCGAAGAACTTCACCCGGTGCCACTCGGTGCGTTCCTGGGTGTTGCCTTCCTTGTCCTTGCGCACGCTGGTGGTGGCGAGGCTGATCGAGGTGACGGCCATGCCGCCCTGCGTGTACTTGGTTTCCGGGTCGTTGCCGAGATTGCCGACCAGGATCACCTTGTTGATGCCACGTGCCATGGAGTGCGTGTCCTCGAATGCGGGATGGGTACGGCCGGTCGCGGGGGGCCGGCGGGCCAGTGCGCACATGGTACCAGCGGCCGGGGACGCCGCCTGCCGACCTGTCGGCGGAATCACACCCGCGGCCCGTCCGGCGCCCGGGGGCGGACATCGCGGACCCGCGGCCATCCCGGGGCAGCCCGTCACTTGCGCATCGATGAATCAGCGCGGATGCGGACTGGAAACGTCTTAACTCTGCGAATGTTTGTACTCCGTGCGTTTCGCGGGATTGGCGCTTGCCTTCTAATCCGCGCCTTCGCGATGTCGTCCCTGTGCGACACGCGTGCCCCTTGGTGCAGATCTGCACCACCTGCCGTCGTCCACGGCGATCGCGTGCCTAGAATCGGGTCGCATGCGATCGCGGGGGCGCGCTCGCTCGCCACCTTCGTCCAACCAGGGCCAGATCCATGTATCGAGTCATCATCGTCGACGACCACCCCATGGTGTCGGCCGCACTGAAAGACCTGCTGGAAATCAACGAGACCTTCGAAGTCGTCGCCGTGCACGACAACGGCGGCGCGGCCCTCTCGGCGGTGCGCACGCTGCAACCGGACCTGCTGATCATCGACCTGGGCGTTCCCGTGCTCGGCGGCGTGGAGGTGATCTCGCGCCTGCGTGCAGGCGGATCGGGCGTGGGCATCCTCGTCGTCTCCGGCGGCGAGGCGCACGAAAGCGGCCTGCGCGCATTGCGTGCCGGCGCCAACGGGTTCGTGCACAAGACCGATGCGATGAGCGAAATCGCGATGGCCGCGCTCGTGGTGGCGCGCGGCAAGTCCTACTTCAACCAGGAACTGCTGATGTTGGCCGGCGACGGACAGACCGACGGACGTCCGGTCACGCGCCTGACCGAACGCGAGTTCGAAGTGTTCCGCTGCCTGGTCGCCGGCCAGTCCAACCGCGACATCGGGGAACACATGCGCCTGAGCAACAAGACGGTCAGCGCCTACAAGATGAAGATCATGCGCAAGCTCGGCGCGCGCAACATCCGCGACCTCATCGAACTCGCGCGCGAAACCGATTCGGCGTAGCCGCGGTCACACCGCGCCGGCGGCTTCCATCAGGCGTCCGATCTCGGCGTCCTGTTCGGCGTCGAAGCGCAGGCCCATGTGGTCGATCGCCACCCAGGCGACGTGCGTCTGCAAGGTGATCGAGTCGCTGTCGGGCACGTCGAAGAACATGCGCAGTTGCGTGCCGTCGGACGGCGTCCAGCCCGGCACGAGGTCCACGCGCGCGCCGCCTTCGGACAGGTCGAGGATGTAACCCTCGTGCGAATGCCCGTTCGGCGCGACGAGCACCGCGCACAAGACGTTGAACCGGGCGTGCTTGCGCTTGTCTGCAGCGACGGCAACGGAGGTTTCCATGCGCCGATGCTAGCCCCGTCCGGCGCGCCGGGTGACGAGCGCGCACGACGAGGCGTCGGCAGGCGCGCCCCCCGGACCGGCGGCGCGCTGCAGGGGAAGGACGGTCGCCGGGAAGGCCGGCATTGCGCAGTGCACAACGCCGGCCGTTGCCCTTAGTCGGCGTAAGCCTCGAGCGGCGGGCAGGAACAGACGAGGTTGCGGTCGCCGTAAACGTTGTCCACGCGCGCCACCGGCGGCCAGTACTTGCCGGCCACGAGCGATGCCAGCGGATACACCGCGGCTTCGCGCGAATACGGATGCGTCCACTCCCCCACCACTTCCTGGGCGGTGTGCGGCGCGTTGCGCAGCGGATTGTCGTCCTTGTCCAGCATGCCGCTCTCGACCGCGCGGATCTCTTCGCGGATCGCGATCATCGCCTCGCAGAAACGGTCGAGTTCTTCCTTCGACTCGCTTTCCGTCGGCTCGATCATCAGCGTGCCCGCGACGGGGAAGGACATCGTCGGCGCGTGGAAGCCGAAGTCGATCAGGCGCTTGGCCACGTCTTCGACGCTGATGCCGCTGCTGTCCTTCAGCGGGCGCAGGTCGAGGATGCATTCGTGCGCGACGAGGCCTTCGTGGCCGGCGTACAGCACGGGGTAATGCTCTTCGAGGCGGCGCGCGATGTAGTTCGCGTTGAGGATCGCCATCTGCGATGCCAGGCGCAGGCCCGTGCCGCCCATCATGCGGATGTACATCCACGTGATCGGCAGGATGCTCGCGCTGCCGTAGGGCGCCGCAGCCACGGCGCCGTCCTTGCGCGCGAGGTGGCCGGTGCGATGCCCCGGCAGGAAGGGCGCCAGATGCGACTTCACGCCGATCGGGCCGACGCCGGGACCACCACCGCCGTGCGGAATGCAGAAGGTCTTGTGCAGGTTGAGGTGCGAGACGTCGCCGCCGAACTTGCCCGGCGCACACAGCCCGACCATGGCGTTCATGTTCGCGCCGTCGATGTACACCTGGCCGCCGTGGCCATGCACGATCTCGCAGATCTCGCGCACGCCTTCCTCGAACACGCCATGCGTGGAGGGATACGTGATCATGATCGCGGCGATCTTGTCCGAATGCTGCGCGGCCTTCGCGCGCAGGTCGTCGAGGTCGACGTTGCCGCGCGCATCGCACGCGGTGACGACCACGCGCATGCCGGCCATGTTCGCCGTCGCGGGGTTGGTGCCGTGCGCCGAAGACGGAATCAGGCAGATGTCGCGATGCCCTTCCCCACGGCTGGCGTGGTAGGCGCGAATGGCGAGCAGGCCCGCGTATTCGCCCTGCGAACCGGCGTTGGGCTGCAGCGAAACCGCGTCGTAACCGGTGGCCTCGCACAGCATGCGCTCGAGGTCCTGGGTCATCTTCGCGTAGCCCAGCGCCTGGTCTTCCGGCGCGAAGGGATGCAGCGCGCCGAACTCCGGCCAAGTCACCGGGATCATCTCGCTCGCGGCGTTGAGCTTCATCGTGCACGAGCCCAGCGGGATCATCGTGCGGTCGAGCGCGAGGTCGTAATCGGCCAGGCGGCGCAGGTAGCGCATCAACTCGGTTTCGGAGCGATGCGTGTTGAACACCGCGTGCTGCAGGAACTTCGACGTGCGGCGCAGGCCCTTGGGCAGCGTCGCATCCATGCCGCGCAGGGTATCGAAGTCGGGGATCGCCGCGCCTTCGCCGGCGAAGACGTGCCACAGCGCTTCGATGTCGCCGCGCGTGGTGGTTTCGTCGAGCGAAACGCCCAGGCGCGAAGGATCGATCTCGCGCAGGTTGTAGCCCGCCGCGCGCGCCTTGTCGTGCAGCGCGCCGGTGCGGCCGCCGGTGGCGAGGGTGATCGTGTCGAACCACGTGGCCTGTTCGACCTGCACGCCGAGCTGCTTCAGGCCGGCGGCGAGGATGACGGTGAGCGCATGCGTTCGCTCGGCGATCGCCTGCAGGCCTTCGGGCCCGTGGTAGACGGCGAACATGCTCGCGATGTTGGCCAGCAACACCTGCGCGGTGCAGATGTTGGAGGTCGCCTTCTCGCGGCGGATGTGCTGCTCGCGCGTCTGCATCGCCAGGCGATAGGCCGGCTTGCCGTGGCGGTCGATCGAAATGCCGACCACGCGGCCCGGCATGTCGCGCTTGAACGCATCCTTCGTCGCGAAATACGCCGCGTGCGGGCCACCGAAGCCCAGCGGCACGCCGAAGCGCTGCGCGCTGCCGATCGCCAGGTCCGCGCCGAATTCGCCCGGCGGCGTGAGCAGCGTCAGCGCGAGCAGGTCGGCGGCGACCGCGACCAGCGCATTGGCCGAATGGAACTTGGCGACAATCGCGCGCAGGTCGTGCACGTCGCCGTTGGTCGCCGGATATTGCAGCGCGGCGCCGAAGAACTTCGAGACGTCTTCCAGCGCGAACTCGTCGCCGACGACAACTTCGTAACCGAGCGGTTCGGCGCGCGTGCGCACGACGTCGATCGTCTGCGGATGGCAATGCTGCGACACGAAGAACGCGTTGGCGCCCTTGTTCTTCGACAGGCGCTTGCAGAAGGTCATCGCTTCGGCGACGGCGGTGCCTTCGTCGAGCAGCGAGGCGTTCGCGATTTCCATGCCCGTCAGGTCGGACACCAGCGTCTGGAAGTTGAGCAGCGCTTCCAGGCGGCCCTGCGAGATTTCCGGCTGGTACGGCGTGTAGGCCGTGTACCACGCGGGGTTCTCGAGCAGGTTGCGCAGGATCGGCGCGGGCGTGTGCGTGTTGTAGTAGCCCTGGCCGATGAACGAACGCAGGACCTGGTTCTTGTCGGCGTAGGTGCGCAGTTGCGCGAGCGCCTCGGCTTCGCCCAAGCCGTCGCTGGCCGGGAGGACCGCGGTGCCGCGGATGCTGGCGGGAACGACGCTTTGCGTGAGCGCGTCGAGGGAGGCGTGGCCGAGCAGGTCGAGCATCGCCCGGGTGTCGGCCTCGCGCGGACCGATATGGCGCGCGATGAATTCGTTGCGGGTATCCAGCGGGGTGGTCATGGGCGCGCCTTGGTGAAATAGGGCGCCCCATCTGTCTATTCGCCTGAGAGCGTTACTCCTTCGGCGGGCCGGGACGGGTCGCATGCAGGGGTCGCGCGGCCGGAAGGGGGAGGAACTCCGGGACGCGCGGTGCGAGACCGCCGGTCACTTTTCAGATTGTGTCTGCCGCGAGGTCCTTTTGCCTGAGAGTTTCCGGGGCGGTTGCTCCTTCGGCGCCGGCGTCGAACCGGTCTCTCCCACGCGGCAGGTGGTGCTGGTTGTACCCGCGAATGGTCTCATGCCCCCACCCCGTGCGGCAAACGCGGGACGGTGAATGTGCGGGGCTGCCTATAATTGCCGCCCGCCCTGCCGCCTTGCCCGCCTCCGACGTGAACGCAGCCCCCGACCGCAGCCTCCCCGACCTGCCCGCGATCCAGGCCCTCGCGCAGGAGGACATGGCCGCCGTCGACGCGCTGATCCGCAAGCGCCTGGCCTCCGACGTGGTGCTGATCAACCAGGTCAGCGAGTACATCATCGGCGCGGGCGGCAAGCGCCTGCGCCCGATGCTGCTGTTGCTCGCCGCGCGCGCGCTCGGCCATCGCGGCCCGCACGCGCACCAGCTCGCCGCGGTCATCGAGTTCATCCACACCGCGACCCTGCTGCACGACGATGTCGTCGACGAATCCGACCTGCGCCGCGGCCGCCGCACGGCCAACGCGGTGTGGGGCAACGCGGCCAGCGTGCTGGTCGGCGACTTCCTGTATTCGCGCAGCTTCCAGTTGATGGTCGAACTCGAGCGCATGGAAGTCATGCGCATCCTCGCCGACACCACCAACCAGATCGCCGAGGGCGAAGTGCTGCAGTTGCTGCACGTGCGCAACCCCGACACCGACGAGGCGGCGTACCTGCGCGTGATCGAGCGCAAGACCGCCGTCCTGTTCGCCGCCGCCACGCGCCTGGGCGCATTGCTCGCCGGCGCGGATGCGAAGACCTGCGATGCGATGCACGAATACGGCCTGCAACTGGGCTATGCCTTCCAGATCGCCGACGACGTGCTCGACTACGCCGCCGACGCCGATGCGCTGGGCAAGAACCTGGGCGACGATCTCGCAGAAGGCAAGGCCACGCTGCCGCTGATCCACGCGATCCTCCACAGCGACGCACCCACGCGCGCGGCCTTGCGCAATGCCGTCGAACACGGGGACGTGGACGCGATGCCGCAGGTGGTCGCGGCGATCAACGCCACTGGCGGGCTCGATTACAGCCGCGCGCGCGCGTTCGAATTCGCGCAAGCGGCGGAGGCGGCGCTCGATGCGTTGCCGTCGAACGTCGCGACCGATGCGTTGCGGGGGTTGGCGCGGTATTCGGTCTCGCGGGATCGTTAGTTCGCGAATCGCTCGGCGAAGAACACGCGCATCATCCGTTCGGCGCGCCGCATCGCCAGTTCGTTGTAGACGCAGCCCGGCGGCTTGTTCGCATCGGGCAGCGCGAAGCAATGCACCGCGCCGCTGAAGTTCACGAACTGCCAGTCCACGCGCGCGGCGTTCATTTCGTTTTCGAACGCGGGGATGTCGCTGGCCGTGTATTGGTCGTCCGCACCGTTCAGGACGAGGATGCTCGCCTTCACCGTGCCGGCCTTGGCGGGCATCGTGGTGTTCAGGCCGCCGTGGAAAGTCGCCACGGCCGAGACGTCGGCGCCGCTGCGCGCCAGTTCCAGGGCGGTGGCCCCGCCGAAGCAATAACCGATCGCGCCGATATGCTTGGTATCGAGCGGGACGTCCTTCGCGGCGCGCAGCACGTCGAGCGCCTTGGTCGCGCGCGCACGCAGGCTCGTGCGGTCGTCGTAGAGTTTTTTCACCTGCGCCTGCGCGTCGGCATCGGTCTTCGGGCGCACGCCCTTGCCGTACACGTCGGCGAGCAGCACGACGTAATCGTCGCCGGCGACATGCTTGGCCTTGGCGATCGCCGAATCGGTGACGCCATACCAATCGGGCACCATCAACAGCCCGGGGCGCTTGATCGCATTCGTGTCGTCATAAACAAGGTAACCGCTGAAGGTGTCCTTGCCGACCTTCCATTCGACCGGCCTTGCCTGCATTTCGGCGTGCGCGGCCGACATCCCGAAAACGCAGAGCATCAACGCGAACAACGATCGACCGAACATCGTGCGACGCATGGCGGACTCCGTTTGCCTGGGTGGTGTTCTGGTGCGGCAGACTACGCCGGAAACGCGGCCATGGCGTGAACGCTCAGGCGATGCCGATGCCCGGGATCGCGCTGATCGCGTCGGGGTCGAAGCCCGCCAGCGCCGCGAAATGGCGCCCGCGCGCGACGTAGTCCTTGTAGGCGCCGAAGCTGGGCGCGCCGGGCGAAAGCAGCACGACGCCCTCGCCCGCCAGGGCCGCGCGCGCCTGGTCCATCGCGTCGGGCAGGTCGGTGGCCGCGCGCAGGAGGAACCCGCCGCCGCGTGCGACCGACTCGAGCAGATCGTGGATCTTCGGCCCGTTCTGCCCGAGCGTGACGATGGCCGCGGGCGCATGCGTCCGCATTTCCTCGGCGAACCCCGACCAATCGATGCCACGGTCGTGGCCGCCGGCGATCAGCGCGACGCGACGATCGGCGAAACACGCCAGCGCCGCGAGGCTCGCATGCGGCGTGGTGCTGATCGAATCGTTGACGTAGGTGATGCCGTCGCGCACGCCGATCGTTTGCAGGCGATGCGGCAACGGGCGGAAAGCCGCGGCATGCGGCGCGAGCGCGGCGGCATCCAGGCCCAGCGCTTCGATCGCGGTCAGCACCGCGCAGAGATTGCCGCGATTGTGGCGGCCGGGCAGCGGCAAGGACGCAGTGTCGAAGACGGCGCGATCGCCGCGATACAACACATCGCCACGCAGGTGCCAACCATCTTCGCGATTGAACCAGCGCACCTGCGTGTCGGCGTGCAGGAGCAACGCGGCGAGCGTCGGGTCGGTCGCGTTGAGCACCGCGATGCGCGGGCGCGCGTCGGTGACCAGGCGCAGCTTGTCGGCCACGTAGCGCGCTTGCCCGCCGTGCCAGTCCAGGTGTTCGGGAAACACATTCAGCGCGATCGCGACGTCGGGCTGCGTGCCGCTATCGGCGACATCGCCCGTCTGGTAGCTCGACAACTCGATCGCCCAGTACGCGGGCGCGTCCTGTGCCGACGCATCGGCGTCGAGCAACTCGAGCATCGGCATGCCGATGTTGCCCGCCAGCGCGGTGCGATGCCCTGCCGCGCGCAGGAAGTGCGCGAGCAACGCGGTCGTGGTGCTCTTGCCTTTCGTCCCGGTGACGCAAAGCGTGCGCCCGTGTCCGTTCGCCGCATGCTCGCCGAACCACAGGGCCGTGCCGCCGATGAAGCGCGTGCCGCGCTCGGCGGCGGACACCGCTTCGTTGCGATACGGGCTGATGCCCGGCGATTTGACCACCACGTCGAACGCGGAGAGTGCATCGCCGTCGACCTGCGTGCGCGTCGTCAGCGCAGCGTCGTGCAATTCCGCGGCCTGTCCGGCTTCGGCCGCATCGCAGAACAGCGTCAGCGCCTGCTGCGGAAGCCGCGCACGCAGCGCGCGATACGCCGCGCGGCCTTCGCGGCCCCAGCCCCAGAGGGCGACACGCTTGCCCTCAAGCGACGAAATGCGCACGCAGCTTGGCCCACAGCGCGGAAGGAATGCGGTGCTCCTCGTCGATCACCATCAAACCGGCGACATCGAGTTCCCCCGCATCGAGTTGCGGCGCGATCTCGCGCGCGAAACGTTCGACCAGCGCATCCTCGCGCCATTCCGGGCGCGCGGCGAGCGCGGCCATCGCCGCGCGCGATTCGCGTCCCTCGCCCACGCATTCGAAAGGCTTGTGGTCCTGGTATTCCAGCAGCGCGTCGTAACCGGCGGTCTGCGCCGGATCGTCGAGCAGGTTGCGCCCGAAGATGCCGACCAGGCGCGGCTTTGGCATGAACGGCGCCAGCGCGAGGAAGACGAAGTGGCATTTCGGACACACGCCGCACCAGCGGTTCGCGGGGCGTTCGCCGAGCAGGTGGAAATTGCGGTTGCAGCTGGAGAAGTGCGCGTCGTAGCGGTCGGTCTTCGCGAATTGCCGCGCGACTGCGAGTTCGCTCATCGGCCGCAGCAGCGAGTAGTAATGCAGATCGGCCGCCACATGCGATTGCACATGGTCGGCGAGCGCCTGCTCCCACGCCCAGCCCTTCGACCACTGGTGGTTCACTTCGCCCGTGCCGGGGATCAGCGAGCCATAGCTGGCCGATCGCTCGTTGGAGAACACGACCTGGTCGGCGCCGAGCACGATCGCGGCGAACAGCATGATCGCCGAGTTCACGCCCGTCACCGGGATGTGCCCGTTCAACGCGCCCTGTCGATTGAATTCGAACAAGGCCGGCGCGAGTGCGCGCCCGATGTTGAGCGTCGGCAGGCCCGTGCGTTCGGCGCAGGCCTTGATCAACTGCGAACCGCCGATCCACGTGACCGTCTGCGCAACGCCCGCAGCGCGCAGCGCTTCGATGGACACCAGCGAATCCTTGCCGCCGCCGATGGCGACGAGCGCGTGCTCGGGCAAGCCGACCGCGGGCGCTGCAGGCGCGTTGTCTCCCCAATGCGGGAACTTGATGCGCTCGTGCAGGTGCAGCCCGTTGCGATAGGCGAACTCGCCCAGGCCGTTGAGATAGAACGAATCGAGCATCGACGCCGTCGCCGCGTCGATCGGCTCGCCTTCGATGCGGATCTCCGCAGGCACGGCCGCCTTGTAATAACTCACGCCGGCCAGCAAATGCAGCAAGCGCAATGCCCGTTGCGCGGCGTCGGCACGCGCGCCGTCCAGCGTGAACGGTGCGCCCGGCAGCGTGATCGTCTCGATCAGCTCCGGACCCTCGTCGAAGGCGTAAACCAGCTGCGCCACGCCGGTGGCGGCATCGAAGGTGTTGCGCACGAAGCGGAACGCGCGGATCGTGTCGCGCGAAAAAGTCCAGCCGGTCATTCGATGGTGTCCTCTGCGGGCAGCGCGCGCAGGTTGTAGGTGCTCGCCATGGCCATGCCGTAGGCGCCCGCGTCGGCGACGAGGATCACGTCGCCTTCCGCCGTCGCCGCCGGCAACAGGCGGGAATGGCCCAGCACGTCGCCGCTTTCACAGATGGGGCCGACGACGTCGAAATCCAGCAGGTCGACGTCGGCCATGCGCGAGAGATTGTGGATGCCGTGGTAGGCCCCGTACATCGCCGGGCGCGCGAGCGCGTTCATGCCCGCGTCGCACCCGACGCGGCGCACGCCGTCCTTCTCGACGACCTGCGTGGCATGCAACAGCAGCACGCCGCACTCGGCCACCATGAAGCGGCCGGGCTCGACCACGAGCTTGAAGCGCGGATAGGCCGCGCGGATTTCTTCCAGCCCCGTGCGCCATGCGCCCAGGTCGAAGTCTTCCGCATCCGGTGTGTAGGCGACTGGCAGGCCGCCGCCGATGTCGATGGATTCGATGGTGCCCACGCTGTCGGCCATGCCCGCCAGTTCGGCGTACACCACGCGCCAGTGGCGGGGATCGTCGATGCCGCTGCCCATGTGCGCGTGCAGGCCGACGATGCGGACATCGAGCTTCTGCGCCTGCGCGACGAATTCGTCGAAGCGTTGCAGCGACAGGCCGAACTTCGCCGCGACGCCGCCGGTGTTGACCTTCGCGTGGTGGCCGCCGCCGTGCCCGATGTCCAGGCGCAGCCAGATCGTGCGGCCGCGGAACACCTCGGGCCAGCGCTGCAGCGCTTCGACGTTGTCGAGCGTGACCGTCGCGCCCATCGCGAAGGCGGCTTCGTATTCGGCGCGCGGCGCGAAGCTCGGCGTGAACAGCACGCGCTCGGGCGACAGCGACGGCACGGTGCGGAACACGTGCTCCAGTTCGCCGATCGACACGCATTCCAGGCCGAAGCCTTCTTCGACCAGCGTGCGCAGGATGGCCGGATGCGGGTTGGCCTTGATCGCGAAGTAGCGGCGTTCGATCGCATCGATGGACGCCAGGTCGCGTGCGCGATCGCGCACGGTCGCCAGGTCGTAGGCGTAGGTCGGCGTGGCGTGGTTGGCGATGGCGAGCAACGCCTCGCGCTTGCCCACCCACCACGGCACGCGACGCGCCGGCTTGCCGTGCGCGATGTCGCGCCAGCTCGGGCCGAACACGGTCGTGTCCTGCACCGGCATCGCGCCGCCACGGATCAGTTCGGCGTGCAATTGCGGGAGCATGCCGTCGGCGTCGGCTTCGTCGACGACGAAAGTCAGGTTGAGATCGTTCGACGACTGCGAAATCAGATGAACGCGTTCCTGGCCGAAGGTCGCCCACACGTCGGACAGCTTGTGCAGCAGCGAACGCATGCCGCGGCCGACCAGCGTGATCGCCGCGCAGGGCGCGATCACCTTCACGCGGCAGACTTCGGCAAGGTCGGCCGACAGGGTTTCCAGCACGTTGGTCGTCACCAGGTTTTCGCTGGGGTCCAGCGACACGGTGACGTTGGTTTCAGAGGAACCAATCAAGTCCACCGACAGGCCGTTGCGCTTGAAGCGCTCGAACACGTCGGCGAGGAAGCCCACCTGTTGCCACATGCCGATGCTTTCCATCGACACCAGCACGATGCCGTTGCGGCGGCTGATCGCCTTGACGCCGGGCACCGTCGCGGCGCTGGCGTCGATGCGCGTGCCGGGAAGATCGGGGCGCTCGGTGTCGAGGATGGTGATCGGCACGCCGCCATCGCGGCAGGGCGCGATCGAACGCGGATGCAGCACCTTCGCGCCGGTCGTCGCGATTTCCTGCGCTTCGGCGTAATCCAGGCGCGTGAGCAGGCGCGCGTCGGGCACTTCGCGCGGGTTGGCACTGAACATGCCGGGCACGTCGGTCCAGATTTCCACGCGCGATGCGCCGAGCAATGCGCCGAAGTACGCCGCCGAGGTATCGGAACCACCGCGACCGAGGATCGCGGTGCCGCCATCGTCGTGGCGCGCGATGAAGCCTTGCGTCACCAGCATCGGCGCGGGCTGCGCATCGAAGCGCGCTTGCAGCGCGGCATCGGGTGCGCAGCGACAATTGACTGACAGGCGCTGCGCCCACGGACTCGCATTGGGCAGCGACACCGCGTCGAGCCAATCGCGCGCATCGCTCCAACCGAAATCCAGGCCCTGCGAACGCAGGTAGGCCGCGCCGAGCGTCGAGGACAACAATTCCCCTTGCGCGAGCACGTCCGCCTGCCAGGACAGCGCACGCATCTGCGCGCGCGCATCGGTGGCAAGTGTGCGCAGTGCGCCCAGGCGCTCGCCCAGGACCGCGTCGGCGTCCAGGTCCAACTCCGCGCAGAACGCGCGGTGGCGTTCGACGAGCGCATCGATGCGGTGATCGAAGGCTTCGCCGGGCGCCGAGTAGGCGATCGCCTGCAACTCGTTGGTCACGCCCGAGAGCGCGGACACGACGACGAGCACGCGCACGCCTTCGTCGCCGACCCGTTTGCTCGCCAGGCGGCCGATCGTGTCCCAGCGATTGCGACGCGACACCGAGGTGCCGCCGAACTTCAAGACCACCCACCGCACTGGTTGCGACACCACCGATCCCCGTCGTGTTCCCGGAATGCGCGACTCTCGCGCCAGATGCCTGCAAAATGCGGCTCCGGGATTCTAGGGTATTGCCATGGCCTTGCGCCGCTACATGCAGGTGGATGTGTTCGCCGACCGGCCCGGTGCCGGCAATCCCCTCGCGGTCGTGCTGGACGCCGAAGGACTGGATGACGCGGCGATGCAGGCCATCGCACGGTGGACGCGCTTGCCCGAGACCACCTTCCTGTTCCCGGCCGCCTCGGCCGACAGCAGCTATCGGTTGCGGATCTTCTCGCCGCGCAGGGAGGTTCCCTTCGCCGGCCACCCGAGCGTCGGCAGCGCGCACGTCGCGCTGGCCGCGGGGTTGGCGCAGGTCGAGGATGGGTTGCTCGTGCAGGACGGCATCGCCGGCAAACTCCCGCTCCGCGTGACCGGAACCGGTCGCAAACGCACGATCGCCGTGCGCACGCCGCGTTCGCGGGTGCTGGAAACCGCCTTGGCCGACGATCCGCGCCTGGCCCCTGCCCTCGCCGGCCTGCCGCTCGGCGCATTGCCGCCGGCGCTGGTCGAAGGCGGACGCCGCTGGTGGCTGGTGGAAATGGCCGACGAAGCCGCATTGCGCGGCGCGTCGCCCGACTGGGCCGCGATCGGCAAACTGGCGCAGGACACCGACAGCATGGGCGTGTGCGTCTTCGCGCGCAGCCGCGATCCGGTCTATTACCTCGCGGTGCGCGCGTGGGTCGGCGCGCCGGCGCAATTCGAAGATGCGGCCTCGGGCGCGGCCAACGCGACGCTCGCCGCGTATCTGGCTTCGCGGGGCGCACTGCCGGGAAGCGGTGGTTTCTATCGCATCAGCCAGGGCCGCGAAGTCGGCCACGACGCGATCATCGAACTCACCGTCGACGCCGACGGCGAAGTCTGGTCGGGCGGTCGCACGTGCACCGTCGTCGAAGGCCGCATCGACTGGCCGTGACGAAAAAAAAGGGGCCGCAAGACGCGGCCCCTTCCCTGCAATCACTGTTCGGGATTCACGTCCACGCGCACGCGGATGCGGTCGCCGGGATGGTGGTCGGTGCGGGTCCTGAACTGGCGGCCCGCGTATTCGTAAGTGACGTCGTAACCCACGACACGGCCATCGTTGCCCGCGTTGTAACTGCCGTAGTCGTTGTTGGCGTAGTTGTTGTTGCCGTTGTAGCCGGCGTTGTTGTTGCCGTACTGGTCGTCGCACACGGTGACGCTGCTGCGCTCGTACTTGCGGCGCTGCGTGCCTTCATACACCTGGCGTCCGGCGAGGCCGCCGACCATCGAACCGATCGCCGCCGCGGCCACCTGCCCGCTGCCGCCACCGACCTTGCTGCCGAGCAACGCACCGGCCAGGCCGCCGACGACGGTCGCGACCGTGCGACCGGTGTCGGTGCCGTAGCGGCCCTGCTGCGGGTAGTAAGGATCGTTCGACGCGTAATTGCCGTTGTTGTACCCGCCGTTCGTCGGGTACGAACCACCGGAGGTGTAGCAGCGATTGCCGCTGTTGTTGTTGACGTATCCGTTGTTGGCGTACCCGTTGTTGCCGTAGCCCGACGAATAGCGCGAATCGATCACCGGATCCACGCGCACGACGCGTGCCCAGTCGTAGATCGCGTTGGACTGGTTCGAATAGCCGGGGTTGGAAGACCCCGAGTTCGAATAACCGCCGTACGTCTGCGCCGACGCCGTTCCCACGGCAGCGGCCAGGCCCAGTGCGAGCAAGGTGGCGGACAAGCGCTTCATGGCGTGACTCCAAGCGCCGGGATGGCGCGAGGGGATCGTCGAGTCGCGGCGGGCAATGCACCCTGAATCGATCGGGCGTGGAAACGCTTGCAGCCAAATGCATTTAGCGCGCCGACAGCAGATCGTCAGCGCGCGTTGTGCAGCGTCAAGCCTTCACGCCAGCAATTCGGCTTCCAGCGAGATCGGAACGGCGCTCAGGGCCTTGGACACCGGGCAGTTCTGCTTCGCATCGTCGGCCAGCGCGCGGAACTTCGCCGCATCCAGGCCGGGCACGCGCGCCTGCGTCTTCAGGCGGATCTCCTGGATCGTCGGTCCGCCGTCCAGGCCCAGCTCCACTTCGGCCTGGGTGTCGAGCGATTGCGGCGGGTGGCCGGCTTCGGTGAGCTTGGCCGACAGCGCCATCGTGAAGCAGCCCGCGTGCGCGGCGGCGATCAGTTCTTCGGGATTGGTGCCTTTCTCGGCACCGAAGCGTGTATTGAAGCCATAGCGCGTGCCCGCCATCAGGCCGCTCTGCGGCGTGTCGAGCCGGCCCTGGCCGGACTTGAGGTCGCCTTCCCAATGGGCGGTGGCTTTGCGGGTGATCGAGGCCATGGCACTACGCTCCGTTTGCGCACGGGTGGGGGACGGCCAGCCTACTCCACCGCCATGCTTGACCCTTCACCGCTGCTGCGGGAGATTTGCGGTCCCGGCGGCTTTCCCGCCGGGGCCCCCGCCATGACGGCCCGCCCGGCGAACAGCCAGGACGGCAGACACGCTCCGGTTCGTCTCGCACCCGCGGACAGCCATGACGGCCTCCTTCCACCCGCACATCGGGAGAGACGGCCTCATGTCCTATACGACCGAAAACATCCGCAACGTGGCCCTGGCAGGCCACCCCGGCGCCGGCAAAACAATGCTCTTCGAAGCCCTGCTGCATGCCGGCGGCGCGATCCAGACGGCAGGCAGCATCGAGCGTGGCACGACGGTGTCGGATTTCGACCCGATCGAAAAGGAACGCGGCCACTCCATCGATGCGGCGATCGCAAGCATCGACACCGCCAGCGACAACGCGCCGGTCCACGTCAATCTCCTGGACACGCCGGGCTATCCGGATTTCCGCGGCCCCACGCTGTCGACGCTGGCCGCGGTGGAAACCGTCGCGATCGTCTGCGATGCCGGCGGCGGCGTGGAATACGGCACGCGCCGCATGATGGAGTACGCAAAGGCGCGCAACCTCTGCCGCGTCATCATCATCAACAAGATCGACCACGCCGAAGCCGACAACGCGCGCCTGCTCGAAGCGCTGCGCGAAACCTTCGGCCCCGAAGTCCTCCCGCTCAACCTGCCCGCCGACAACGGCACGCGCGTGGTGGATTGTTTCGGTTATTCGGGCACGCTCGCCGAAGGCGATTCGGACCTGGGCCCCGTCGCCGAATGGCACCAGAAGATCATCGACCAAGTGGTCGAGGTGAACGAAACGGTGATGGACCATTACCTGGACCTGGGCGAGGACGGCCTGACCGGACAGGAATTGCACGACGCCTTCGAACAATGCCTGCGCGAAGGGCACCTGGTGCCCGTGTGCTTCGTCAGCGCGCGCAGCGGCGCGGGCATGGACGACCTGCTGCAGATCGCCGGAAAGCTGCTGCCGCATCCGGGCGAAGGCAATCCACCGAATTTCATCAAGGGCCTGGGCGAAGACGCCACGCCGATCGACGCGCAGCCCGATCCTTCGAAACATGTCATCGCCGATGTCTTCAAGATCGTCAACGATCCCTTCGTCGGCAAGCTGGGCATCTTCCGCGTCTACCAGGGCACGGTGAAAAAGGACACGCAGTTGTTCGTCGACGACGGCAAGAAGCCCTTCAAGGTCGCGCACCTGTTCAAGCTCAAGGGCAAGGACCACGTCGAAGTCGCGCAGGCCGTGCCCGGCGACATCGCGGCGGTGGCCAAGATCGACGAGTTGCATTTCGATGCGGTGCTGCACGATTCGCACGACGAGGACCAGATCCACCTGGCGCCGGCGCAATTCCCGAAACCGATGTTCGGCCTGGCCGTGGAAGCGGCGCACAAGGGCCAAGAGCAAAAACTCTCCGGCGCGCTGCACAAGCTGGCCGAAGAGGATCCGGCCTTCGCCGTCGAACATCATGGCGAGCTCAACGAAACCGTCGTGCGCGGCCTGTCGGACCTGCACCTGCGCGTGATGTTGCAGCGCCTGAAGGACAAGCACGGCGTGGAGGTCACCACGCGCCCGCCGCGCATCGCCTACCGCGAAACCGTGAGTTCCAACGCCGAAGGCCACCATCGCCACAAGAAACAGACCGGCGGCGCGGGCCAGTTCGGCGAAGTCTTCCTGCGCATCGAACCCCTGCCGCGCGGCGGCGGTTTCGAATTCGTCGACGAAGTCAAAGGCGGCACGATCCCCGGGCAGTTCATGCCGGCGGTGGAAAAAGGCGTGCGGCAGGTGCTCGGCGCCGGCGCGGTCGCCGGTTATCCGTTGCAGGATGTGCGCGTGGTCGTCTACGACGGCAAGCACCACAGCGTGGACAGCAAGGAAGTGGCGTTCGTCGCGGCGGGCAAGAAGGCCTTCCTGGACGCGATTTCCAAGGCGCGCCCGCAGGTGCTCGAACCCATCGTCGACCTGGAGGTCGCCGCGCCCGAACAGCACATGGGCGACATCAGCGGCGGGCTGTCCTCCAAGCGCGCGCGCATCAGCGGAACCGATTCGCTGCGCGGCGGCGAAATCGTCATCCGGGCGCAGGTCCCGCTCTCGGAGCTGGAAGGCTACGCCGCCGAGCTCAAGTCGGTGACCGCCGGCCGTGGGCGCTATGCGCTGGACTTCAGCCATTACGAGCCGGTTCCGGCGCAAGTGCAATCACGCCTGGTGGAAGCCTTCAAGCCACGGATCGAAGAGGATTGAGCGGCCAAACAAGCCCCGCTCGTCCGCAGCTTGAAAAAAAGCCCGAAAAAAACCGCCTCCGGGGCTTGGCGGCAACGCGGGCATGCCCTACATTCCGCTGGCCGAGGGGGACAACCAGGCATTCCATCAACTCAAACTCGAGTCATCAGGACACATATGGCGAAGAAGAAAGCCGCATCGAAGAAGGCCGCTCCGAAGTCCGCAGCCAAGTCGGCCGCGCCGAAGCCGATCAAGGAAGCGCTGGGCAAGTCGGGCCTGGTTGCGCACATTTCCGAACAGACGGGCGTTGCTCCGCGCGACGTGCGCGCCGTGATGTCGTCGCTGGAAGGCGCCGTGCACGGTTCGGTCAGCAAGAAGGGCGCGGGTGCGTTCACCCTGCCGGGCCTGCTGAAGATCACCGTCGTCAACGTGCCGGCGAAGCCGAAGCGCAAGGGCATCAACCCGTTCACCAAGGAAGAGCAGTGGTTCGCCGCCAAGCCGGCTTCGGTCAAGGTGAAGGTGCGTCCGCTGAAGAAGCTCAAGGACGCGGCCGCCTGAGGCGCCTACCCAAGCTTCAAGAAGACGCCCGGTTCGCCGGGCGTTTTTTTGGCCGGCGCGGGTGGATCGACGATTCACGATGGGTGGCGCACGCTGCGCGCATCGCTCGATGGAGACCACCGGATGCGCCGCCCCACCCTGCCCTTCGCTTTCGCCGCCGCCTTTGCACTCCTGCTGACCGCCTGCACGACGATCAGTGCCCTGGTGGGCAACCAGGTCGCCTTCTCCGAACCGCAGTTGCAGCGCTACCTGGACCGGCAATTCCCGCGCGACTACGAGAAGCTCGGCGGCCTGGTCACGCTGCGCGTGATGCATCCTCGGCTGACGATCCCGCACGACAGCAATCGCCTCCGCATGGAGTTCGACGTCGGCTTCGGCGGACTGGGGATGGACAGCACCTCCACCGCGGGGCACTTCGCGCTGATGAGCGGGTTGCGCTTCGATCCTTCCACGCGCGGCCTGCACCTGGTGGACCCGGAGTTGATGGACGTCGACGTCCCCGCGCTCGGCGGTGCGATGACCGCGCCGGCGCGCAGCGCGATCAATACCTGGCTGTCGGATTACGCGAAACAGGAACCGGTCTATCGTCTCGACGATAATGCGTGGGGGACGCTGGCCGGGCGCCGCATCGGGGAAACCACGATCGGCGACGGCAAGGTCGTCCTGCACCTCGACCAATAGCCTTCGGACTTTCCATGCCGCGCGTTCGCCTGTTGTGCCTGTCCTGCCTTGTCGTCCTGTCGATCGCGGCCTGCGGCGAAAAACCCGGCGGCGTCGCGCGTCGCCCCGACGGCAGCGCGATGGATCCGCTGCCGACGCCCGAAGGCACGCGCGGCTCGATCACCGGCATGCCCGCGGCGCCGGGGCCGGGCCAGCCGGAAGACAACGCATCGATCGCCGACCAGGAAGACATCGCGATCGACGACACCGATCCGGCGGCGACGGAGGAGGGCGAGAACGGCGACGGCACCGCGACGCAGGCCGAACCGACCTCCGACGACGCCGTGCAGGCCGTCCAGCGCTACTACGACGCGATTCGTTCGAAGGATTACGCGAGCGCCTACGCGTTGTGGAGCGATGGCGGCCGTTCCAGCGGGCAAACGCCGGAGCAGTTCGCCGCGGGTTTCGCCGACACCGCCGATGTCGTCGTGACGCTCGATGCGCCCGCGCGCATGGAAGGCGCGATGGGATCGCGTTACATCGAAGTGCCGGTCGCGGTGGAAGCCACCGCGCGCGATGGCACCGTGCGCCGTTATGTCGGCGCCTACACGCTGCGCCGCGCGGTCGTGGACGGTGCCACGCCCGAGCAGCGCGCGTGGCACATCGCCTCGGCCGACCTGCGCGAACTGACGCAGTAAGGCTTACAGCTCGAAGCGGTAACTGAGCTTCACGACCAGCTGTTCGTCGTCGCGCAACGAGAAGGCATCGTTGAGCGAATCGCGCGCGTTCACCGAATACTCGTTGAACAAGTCGCCGCCACGTCCGTACACGACGTACAGATAGGACAGCGGCTTGAATTCCCAGCGGTAGCGGACCTGGAACCCCAGGTTGCTGAGGCTGAAATCGTTGATCGGATCGTTGGTCGGGACCGGCGTGCCGTCGGCCGAAGCGCGCCACGCCTGGCGCAGGTTCGAATCCAGGCCGAGCGCCTGCATTTTCACGCGCAACTCCTGGGTGCCGGCGAAGTTCCAGTTCACGCCGAAGTCGAGCTGCTGCGCGCGTTCGTCGAAGGTGCCGAGCAGGTTGTCGCCCGACCAGATCATCCATTGCGGCGTGCGCTCGACGTAGAGCGTGGTGTACAGGCTCAGGTCGTCGTTGACGAAGTAAGTCGGCTGGAACTGCGTGTTCCAGCCGATGTGGCGCTGGTTGTTCGCATCGCCGATGCCGCTGTTGTTGGCGCCGAAGTTGGCGTAGAAGGCCCACGCGCCGTTGCGCGGCCAGTTCTTTTCGGCGAAGGCGTTGAAGTTCGACGGCGTTTTCAGGATGCCGTTGCCGCGCAGGATGCGGTCGTCGTGGCCGTCGGCGTTGATGTTGATCTGCGCGTAGTCGTTGCCGCCGTCGCGCAGCTGGCTGGAGACGCTCATGCGGAACTGGCGCTGCAGGTCCAGGCCCGAGTCGTCGTTGGAGCCGCCGATGCGCCAGCGCCAGTCGTGCGAGGAATACGCCGAGTCCTTCGGCATGTCGGTGATGCGGTGCTTGACCTCGTAGTGCAGATAGTTGAGGTCGGGGCGCGAGAGGAAACCGAAGTCGTTGATTTCCAGGTCGTTGCTGAAATGCATGCCGAGCAACTGCTGGCGCCAACCGTTCGACATCTCGTAGTCGATGATGGTGGTGAAGCCGTCGCCCTTGCCTGCGCGGCCCCAGTCCGGGCTGCCCGCCGCGCCTTCGTCGATGTCGCTGAAGATCAGGCGGTTCTGGATGTTCCACTTCTGGTTCGGGCGCCAGTTCTGGTCGAAACCGACCACCGTCGCCGTGCGGTCGAAATACGGCCGATCGACCTGCGTGACCATCATGCCGACGTTCTGCGTGGCGAAGTCGTGCGACAGGCGCAGCGCGGTGAACCTGCGGCCGGCGTCGTCGGCTTCATCGGCGATCAGCACGCCGTACTTGGTCGCACCGAAGCTGCCGTTGGCCTTCACCGCCGCGGTGATGTCGCCCGCGCCGCTGCCATCGTCCGCCGGGCCGCCGACGCGACGGGTGTAGACGAGCTGGCTGAAGTCGGAGGGCGTGGTGAATTCGAACGGGCCCTGGTTCTCGGTAAAGAACGGGCGCTTGTCGCTGAAGAAGGTTTCGTTCGCGCTGAAGTTGACGACGATGTCGTCGCTCTCGACCTGGCCGAAGTCCGGGTTGAGCGTGGCGGTCAACTGGAACTGGCCGTTGGGCTTCCAGAAGATGTCCGCGCCGGTGTCGAAATTCTGGTCCTTGGCGACGTTGTCGTACACGCCCGAGACGTAGGGCGTGATCGCGATCAGCGCCTGGTTGTAGACGGGCAATTCGATCGGCGTGAAATCGGAGAGGAAGCGCGGGCGTTCGAAACTCGCCGCCGGCCACGCGCTGCGCTCGCCCGTGCTGCCGATCACGCGGTCGAGATAGATCCGGAACGTGCGCTTGCCGTCCTTGCCCTTGGCCATCGGCGCGATGTACCAGGGGATCAGCATTTCGCTCGACCAACCGTTCTCGTCTTCGCTGGCGGCGTGTTGCCAGTTGCCGTCCCAGTCGGTGGAGAACTGGTTCTGGTTGGTGATCACCGCATCGTTGATGCCGTCGGTCGAGGACACCATGAAGTTGTAGCCGGTGCGCCCGTCGCCGTCGAAATCGATCATCAGGTTGTTGCGGTCGACCTGCGCCTGCTCGTCGCGGCGGATCTTCTGCCGATTGCGCGGGATGCTCGAGGGCTGCGTATTGCGGAAACCGATCGCCAGGCCTTCGGGCGTGGCGAGCACCCAGGCTTCGGTGGGCTGCGAACCCGGCGCGCCGGTGAGCGGCTGCGTGATGCGGAAGTCGGTGATGTGTTGCGCGCCCTGCCATTCGGCCGGATCGATCTTGCCGTCGACCTTGATGGCCAGGGCCTGTCCGGAAAGCGCAAGCAGGATGGCGGCGGTCAAGGTCGCGGCGGTCAAGCGGCTGCGCATGGGAAAGGACGTCCGGGTCGGGGGAAGATGCGCGCAGGCTATTGACGCGGGACGCGCGCGCCGCGTCCCGAGAGTCATGCAAACCTTTTGCCTAGTCCGGGCATCACGCCCGGAAGGGGTGGCTCAGCGCTTGGGCTTGAGCATGGTTCCCGTGCACTTCTTCGACCCGCAGTGGCAGGCCCAGATCTTTTTCAGGCGCGCGGTGTGGGGCTCGTCCAGGGTGATGCCGTAGTCGTAGGTCAACTCATCGCCCGGCTTGATGGCGCGGATGGCTTCGATGAACACGCGGTCCTTGCGGCGGTCGTCGCCGTCGGCTTCCTCGAGCACGGCTTCGCAGTTGGGATCGCAACTGTGGTTGATCCAGCGCGCGGTGCCGCCGCCGTGGTTGGCGTCGATCACGTATTCGTCGTTGAGCGTGAAGAGGAAGGTGTGGCCGCTCTCCACGTCGCCGGTGGTGTCGTTGTCGACTTCTTCGTGGGTGCGCCGCTGGCCCTTGTATTCGATCAGGCGTTCGCCCTTCTTGAGGGGGGCCGCGGCGAACACGCCGTTGCCGTGGATCTGCGAACGACGGGCGACGATCTTGCGGGACATGCAGGCATCCGAACGAGGAAAGATGCGGATTGTGGGGCTTCGCGGGTGAAGTCGCCATATTCATGGCCGTTCGCGCGCGCGCCATGCGTATTCCCCGGTTCCATCCAAGTGACGATCCCGACCCATGCGCGTTTCGACCCTCATGATTCCCGCCGCCCTCGTCCTCGCGCTGGGCGCGTGCAAGCCCGCGGCGAACGAAGACAAGGCCGATGCCGCCGTCGCCACGCCGCCCGCCGCCACCACGCCGGTCGCGCTGACCGATGCGCAATTGATCGAACGCGGCGACTACCTGGTGCGCATCGGCGGCTGCAACGATTGCCATACGCCGGGTTATCCGCAGAGCGGCGGCAAGGTGCCGAAGGCGCAATGGCTCGTGGGGACGCCGGTCGGCTGGAGTGGCCCGTGGGGCACGACCTATCCGGCCAACCTGCGCCTGAAGGTCGCCGACATGGACGACGCGAAGTGGCTGGCCTACACGAGCACGCTGCACACCCGCCCGCCGATGCCCGACTTCGCCGTGCGCGACATGAGCGAACAGGACCGCCTGGCGATCCTGCGCTTCGTGAAATCGCTGGGCGCGGGCGGCGAACCGGCGCCGGCCTATCTCCCGCCGGGCCAGAAGCCGCCGATGCCCTTCGTCGAATTCAATTTCCCGCCGCCGCCCGCGGCGGCCGATGCGCAGGCCAAGCCTGCTTCGGCGGGCTGAAACCCGCACCAGCCTGAACCCCACCCCGGCCCTTCCCGGCCTTCTGCGGGGAGGGAGTTGGACCGGCGGCCGGTAAAACGTACAATTTCAGTCCGTTTTACAGGTCGCCCTGCCCATGCTGCGGGTCACGAAACTCACCGACTACGCCACGGTCGTCCTGACCGTGCTCGCCGCTGCGCCCGATCGCGTGCACAGCGCGGCCGAGCTCGCCGAGCGCGCGGGCCTGGAAGTCACCACCGTCGCCAAGCTGCTCAAGCCGCTTGCGCAAGCGGGCCTGGTCGCCGGCTTTCGCGGTGCGCACGGCGGCTATCGCCTCGCGCGCGAAGCGCACGCGATCTCGCTGGTCGAAATCGTCGAAGCGATGGAAGGCCCGCTCGGCATGACCGAGTGCAGCCTGCACGCGAGCAATTGCGGCATCGAATCCTCCTGCGGGGTGCGTGCGAACTGGCGCCGCATCAACGACGTCGTCGCGCACGCGCTGCGCGAAGTCACCCTCGCCGACATGCTCGGCCCCGCCCCCGTCGAATCGCGCCGTTCGATTCCCGCCACCCTGGCGACCGTTTGACCATGAACCACGAAAGCAACGCCGAAATCCTCGAACAGCTGGGTCGTCGCTACGACGCCGGCTTCGTCACCGACATCGAATCCGATGCCCTGCCACCGGGCCTGTCGGAAGACACCATCCGCTTCCTCTCCGCAAAGAAGGAAGAGCCGCAGTGGATGATGGAATGGCGCCTGGCCGCGTACCGCCACTGGCTGACGATGCCGATGCCCAACTGGGCGAAGCTCGACATCGCGCCCATCGATTTCCAGGCCATCAGCTACTACTCCGCGCCGAAGGCCAAATACGCCTCGCTCGACGAAGTGCCGCAGGAACTGCTCGATACCTACGAGAAGCTCGGCGTGCCGCTGCACGAACGCGCCAAGCTGGCCGGCGTGGCGGTGGACGCGGTGTTCGACTCGGTCTCCGTCGGCACGACCTTCCGCAAGGAACTGGCCGAGAAGGGCATCATTTTCTGCTCGATGTCCGAGGCCATCCGCGAACACCCCGGACTGGTGCAGCAATACCTGGGCAGCGTCGTGCCGACCGGCGACAACTACTTCGCCGCGCTCAATTCGGCCGTGTTTTCCGACGGCAGCTTCGTCTTCATTCCCAAGGGCGTGCGTTGCCCGATGGAACTGAGCACCTACTTCCGCATCAACGCGGTCAACACCGGGCAATTCGAACGCACGCTGATCATCGCCGAGGACAAGAGCTACGTCTCTTACCTCGAAGGCTGCACCGCGCCGATGCGCGATGAAAACCAGCTGCATGCGGCGGTGGTCGAACTCGTCGCGCTGGACGATGCGGAGATCAAGTACAGCACCGTGCAGAACTGGTATCCCGGCGACGAGGAAGGGCGCGGCGGCATCTACAACTTCGTGACCAAGCGCGCCGAGTGCCGTGGCGCGCGTTCGAAGGTGTCGTGGACGCAGGTCGAGACCGGTTCTGCGATCACGTGGAAATATCCGAGCTGCGTGCTGCTGGGCGACGACTCGGTCGGCGAATTCCACAGTGTCGCGCTGACGCACCATCGCCAGCAGGCCGACACCGGCACCAAGATGATCCACGTCGGCAAGCGCACCAAGTCGAAGATCGTCAGCAAGGGCATCAGCGCCGGCCGCGGGCAGAACGCGTATCGCGGCCTGGTCAAGGTGGAGCGCAGCGCGCAGGGCGCGCGCAACCACACGCAGTGCGATTCCTTGCTGATCGGCAAGAAGTGCGGTGCGCACACCTATCCGTACATCGAAGTGAAGCATCCCACCGCGATCGTCGAGCACGAAGCGACGACCTCCAAGATCAGCGACGACCAGCTGTTCTACTGCCGCAGCCGCGGCATTTCCGAAGAAGACGCCGTTTCGATGATCGTCGACGGCTTCTGCAAAAGCGTGTTCCGCGAACTGCCGATGGAGTTCGCGGTGGAAGCCAAGAAGCTCCTCGAGGTTTCGCTCGAAGGCGCCGTCGGCTGACCCCACAGGACAACCCACACATGTTGAAGATCGACAACCTCCGCGTCCGCGTCGCCGGGCGCGACATCCTCAAGGGCCTCTCGCTCGAAGTCGCGCCGGGCCAGGTCCACGCGATCATGGGCCCCAACGGCGCGGGCAAGTCCACGCTGGGCAACGTGCTCGCGGGGCGCGAGGGGTACGAAATCCTCGAGGGTTCGGTGCTGTTCGAAGGCCGCGACCTGTTGGCGCTGGAACCCGAGGAACGCGCTGCCGCCGGCATCTTCCTCGCATTCCAGTATCCGGTCGAAATCCCGGGCGTGAACAACACCTACTTCCTGCGCTCGGCGCTCAACGCACAGCGCAAGGCGCGCGGCGAGCCCGAACTGGACTCCATGCAATTCCTCAAGCTGGTGCGCGAAAAGCTCGCCGTGCTGCACCTCAAGGACGAGCTGCTGCATCGCGGCGTCAACGAAGGCTTCAGCGGCGGCGAGAAGAAGCGCAACGAGATCTTCCAGCTCGCGGTGCTGGAGCCCAAGCTGGCGATCCTCGACGAGACCGACTCGGGCCTGGACATCGATGCGCTGCGCAACGTCGCCGACGGCGTCAACGCGCTGCGCTCGCCCGGTCGCGCGTTCCTCGTGATCACGCACTACCAGCGCCTGCTCGATTACATCAAGCCCGACGTGGTGCACGTGCTCGCCGACGGGCGCATCGTCGAAAGCGGCGGTCCTGAACTGGCGCTCGAACTCGAGGCGCATGGCTATTCGTGGATCGCCGATCGCAAGGCGCCGGAGGCCGCGGCCTGATGAGCGCGTTGCTGGAATCGTTGGCGGCCGGGTTCGAAGGCGACGACGCACGTCGCGCGACGCTCGATGCCGCGTTGCGCGACGGCCTGCCGAAGCCGCGCAGCGAAGCGTGGAAGTACACCTCGTTGCGGGCACTGGAGCGGCGCGTGTTCGCGCCTGCCGCCGCAGGCACCGTCGATGCCGCGTTGCTCACCGGAATCGACGGGCCGCGACTGGTGTTCGTCAATGGTGCGTTCGATGCGTCTCTCTCGTCGCTGGGCGCCCTTCCCGGTGGCGTGTCGCTGGAAGCGGGCGCGATCGCCGAGCCGGTCGATGTCGGCGGGCCGGATCGCGTCTTCGCCTCGCTCAACGTCGCGTTGGCGCACACCGGCGCGATCCTCCGCGTGGCCGCCCATGCGCAGGTCGATGTGCCTTTGCACCTCGTGTTCGTCGGCGCCGCCGCCGCGCAGGACCAGGCGTGGCACCTGCGGCATGCGATCGATGTCGCCGAAGGCGCTTGCGTCCGGATCGTCGAACATCACCTCGCGGCCGGCGCGCATTCGCACTTGTCCAACAGCATCGCGACCATCCGCGTCGCTCGTGGCGCGGCACTGACGCACGTGCGCGTGCAGGACGAATCGGTCGGCGCGACCTTGTTCGCGCGCACCGATGCTTCACTCGAAAGCGATGCCCGCTATCGCCGCATCGATCTCGAACTCGGCGGCGGCTTGTCGCGACACGAATTCGGTTGCCGGCTGCTCGGTACGAATGCGAGCGTCCAGGCCGATGGCGCGTTGCTGGGCAGCGGCCGACGCCACGTCGACACCCGCCTGAACATCGACCACGTCGCCGGCGATACGCGTTGCAATCTGAAGTGGCGTGGCCTGGCGGCGGATCGCAGTCGCGCCGTCCTGCACGGCGGCATCCTGATTCGCGCAGGCGCCGACGGTAGCAATGCCACCTTGTCGAGCCGCAACCTGCTGCTCAGCGAAAACGCGGAAATCGACGCGCAGCCCGTGCTCGAAATCCACGCCGACGAAGTGCAGGCCGCGCACGGCGCGTCGGTCGGCGGGCTCGATCCGACGGCGCTGTTCTACCTGCGTTCGCGCGGCTTGCCCGAAAGCGATGCGCGCCGGCTGCTTACCGCGGCGTTCTGTCGTGACGTACTCACCGATCTCGACGCGACGCTGCGTCCCTTCGCCGAAAGCGCACTCGATCGCGCCCTCGCAGCCCTGGAGGGCGCCGCATGAGCACCTTCGCCGCGATGGCCGATGTCGACTGGGATCGCGTTCGCGCGGACTTCCCGCTGTTGCGCCGCGAGGTCCACGGCAAGCCGCTGATCTATTTCGATTCGGCCAACACCGGGCAGAAGCCGGCGTCGGTGATCGAAACCGTCGATGACTTCTACCGCCGCCACAATGCGAACGTGAGCCGCGCGGTGCATACGCTCGGCAGCGAAGCGACGGAAGCCTACGAAGACACGCGCAAGGCGCTGGCGAAGCATCTCAACGTCGCGAGCGAAGACCTGGTCCTCACCAGCGGCACGACCTTCGCCATCAACCTGGTCGCGTATTCGTGGGGCCTGCCGCGCCTGAAGCCCGGCGATGTGGTGCTGCTCACGCGCATGGAACACCACGCGAACATCGTGCCGTGGCAGCTGGTCTGCGAGCGCACGGGCGCGACCATCCGCGTCGCCGACCTGCATCCGGATGGCGCGCTCGATCTCGACGCGCTGTATGCGGCGATGACGCCCGAAGTGAAACTGCTCGGCGTCGCGCATGTCTCGAACGTCCTGGGCACGATCAACCCCGTCGCCGAGATCTGCCGCGAAGCGCGCAAACGCGGGATCACGACCGTCGTCGACGGTTCGCAGGCGCTCCCGCACATGGCGGTGGACATCGCCGCCATCGGGTGCGACTTCTACGCCTTCACCGGCCATAAGATGTGCGGTCCCACGGGCACCGGCGCCTTGTGGGCGCGCCGCGAATTGCTGGCCGCGATGCCGCCCTTCCTCGGCGGCGGCGAGATGATCAGGGAAGTGCGTTTCGAAGGCACGGTCTACAGCGACCCGCCGCATCGTTTCGAAGCGGGGACGCCGAACGTCGCGGGCCACGTCGGCCTGGGCGCCGCGGTGGCGTATCTCGACGGTATCGGCATGGATGCGATCGCCGCGCGCGAAGCCACGCTGCTTGCGCACCTCACCGATGAGATGCGCGCCATCGACGGCGTGCGCATCATCGGTACGGCAGAGCGCAAGGCAGCGGTGGTGTCCTTCCTCGTCGAAGGCGCGCACGCGCATGACCTGGCCACCCTGCTCGACCTCGAAGGCGTCGCGGTCCGGTCGGGCCACCATTGCGCGCATCCGCTGATGGCCTTCTTCGGCGTGCCGGCCACTTGCCGGGCCTCGCTCGCCTTCTACAACACGCACGCGGAAATCGAAGCCTTCGCGGCCGCCCTGCGCAAGGTGCGGCGCCTGCTCGGCTAGACTGTGCGCCCGTGATTCCGGGGTCTGCGCAGCACATGGGCGAACTGCAATTCCGCGCGGCGGGCGTCGGCGACGTCGATGCACTCGTCGCGCTCGTCACTTCGGCCTACCGCGGCGATGCGAGCCGCGAAGGCTGGACGACCGAAGCCGACTTCCTCGACGGTCCGCGTATCGACGCCGACGTGCTCCGGCTCGACATCGTGCGCCCGCGCAGCCGCGTGCTCGTCGCCGAGCGCGACGGCGCGATGCTGGCCTGCGCACACGTGTGCGAAGACGGCGACGCCGGCTATTTCGGCATGTTCTCCGTGCAACCCGGCATCCAGGGCGGCGGCATCGGCAAGGCGGTGCTCGCCGAAGCCGAACGCATCGTGCGCGAAGACTGGGCATTGTCGAAAATGCGCATGACGGTCATCGACATCCGCGATGAGCTGATCGCTTTCTACGAGCGTCGCGGCTACATCCGCACCGGCATCAAGAAGCCCTTTCCCTACGGCGATGCGCGCTTCGGCATTCCCCTGCGCGAGGACCTGCGCTTCGAGCTGATGGAGAAGGCGCTGTGACCTGGGTGCGCGTGTGCGCGACCTCGGAGCTGTTGCCCGGCGAATCGAAAGTCGCGTGGGACGGCGACACGCCCATCGTCGTGTTCAACTACGACGGCGACTACTACGCACTGGAAGATCGTTGTTCGCACGAAGACTTCGATCTCTCCTCCGGCCCGTACGACGGCGAAGAGGCGACGATCGAGTGCGTGCTGCACGGTTCGAAGTTCGACGTGCGCGACGGCCGCGCCCTCAACGCACCCGCGTATGCGCCCGTCCGCAAGTACCCGGTGAAGGTCGAAGACGGGGCCGTCTGGACCCGCGACGACACCTGAGGGCGTTGCCCGGCCTGCGCCGTCGGTCGGCCCTCGATGCAAACCATTTGCATTTGCGAATCGCTCGCATTTAACATGGCGGCCGCCGCGGCCCCACGCCGCACCGACAATCCTGAGGACGTCATGCCCCACGCCGCCTTGCGCGCGACGCCGCTCGCGCTCGCCCTTGCGTTCGCCATCGCCACCCCCGCCCACGCCGCCGACGGCGACGCGCAACGCAAGACGCGCGAGCTGGCCACCGTCGAAGTGGTCGGCAAGCGCGACGACTACGTCGTGCCCGAATCCTCGACCGCCACCAAGACCCCGACCCTGCTGCGCGATACCCCGCAGTCGATCACCGTCATTCCCAAGCAACTGATCGAAGACCAGGCCATGACCAGCCTGACCGACGTCTTCCGCTTCGTGCCTGGCGTGGGCGTCGCGCAGGGCGAAGGCAACCGCGACACGCTGGTCTTCCGCGGCAGCAGCACCACCGGCGACATGTTCGTGGACGGCATGCGCGACGACGTGCAGTACATCCGCGACCTGTACAACATCGACAGCGTTGAAGTGCTCAAGGGCCCGAACGCGATGATCTTCGGCCGCGGCGGTTCCGGCGGCGTGGTCAACCGCGTGACCAAGCAGCCCGACGGCAAGACCGTGCGCGAGGTCTCGGCGCAATTCGGCAGCTGGAACAAGCGCCGCATCGCCGCCGACTTCGGCCAGTCGATCAACGAGAACGTCGACTTCCGCATCAACGGCATGTTCGAGGATTCCGAGAGCTATCGCGACGACTTCAACGTCCGCCGCTGGGGCCTGAACCCGACGATCGGCTTCTCGGCCGGCGCATCCACCGACATCGTGCTCTCGTACGAACACTTCGAAGACGAGCGTGTCGCCGACCGCGGCGTGCCTTCGGAACCCGCCGCCTACAACGGCCGCCGCACGCCCCTGGACGTCGATCCGTCCACGTTCTTCGGCGACCCGAACCGCAGCGACGTGACCGCCGATGTCGACGCATTCACGGCGCTCGTCGAACACAGCTTCAGCGGCGGCGCGATGCTGCGCAATCGCACGCGTGTCGCCGACTACGACAAGTTCTACCAGAACATCTTCCCCGGCGCGGTCAATGCGACGCGCACCGAAGTCGCGATCAACGCGTATAACAACGCCACCACGCGCCGGAACTTCTTCAACCAGACCGACCTGATCTGGAAGGCCACGACCGGCAGCGTGCAGCACACCTTGCTCGCCGGCGCCGAATTCGGCCACCAGGACACCAGCAACCATCGCGAAACCGGCTACTTCGGCGCACCGGGTTCCGACGCGACCTCGGCCAACGTGCCGCTGTCCTACCCGCGCTACGAGGGTCCGATCAGCTTCCGCCCGTCCGCGACCGACGCCGACAACCACAGCATCGCCAACACCGCCGCGCTGTACGTGCAGGACCAGATCGAACTGAGCGACCACTGGCAGGCGATCCTCGGCCTGCGCTTCGACCGTTTCGATGTCGACTACACCAACAATCGCCAGGCCGTCGGCAATCCTGCGCGCGACCTCAACGCCACCGACAACCTGTGGTCGCCGCGCGCCGGCCTGGTCTACAAGCCGGTCGAAGCGATGTCGCTTTACGCCAGCTACAGCGTGGCCTACCAGCCGCGTTCGGGCGACCAGCTCACCTCGCTCAGCGTCACCAACCAGACGCTCGATCCCGAGGAATTCACCAACTACGAGCTCGGTGCGAAGTGGGACATCAACCCGCGCCTGGCGGTGACCGCCGCGGTGTACCGCCTCGACCGCTCGAACGTGATCGTGCCGATCGACGCGACGACCTCCACCCTCGTCGACGGCCAGCGCGCCAAGGGCGTCGAAGTCGGCCTGGCGGGTTCGCTGACGGAGTGGTGGCACGTCACGGGCGCGTACGCACGGCAGGACGGCGAAATCCTCGCCGGCGCCGACCGCGGCAAGCGCCTGGCGCAGCTTCCGGAAAACACGTTCTCGCTGTGGAATCGCTTCGACGTGTCGGAGCGCTGGGGCCTGGGCTTCGGCGCGCAGTACCGCGACGAAATCTTCGCGAACATCAGCAACCTGGTGACCCTGCGGAGCTACACGCGCTACGACGCCGCCGTTTTCTTCGACGCCAGCGAACATCTGTCCCTGCAGCTCAACGTCGAAAACCTCTTCGACAAGGAATATGCAGTGACGGCGAACAGCGACAACAACATCATGCCGGGCTCGCCGCGCGCGGCGACCCTCAGCATCCGTTACAACTTCTGACCAAGATAACCCGATGAACGCGACCGCCGCCCTGCCCACCCGACGCTCCGCATCCACCTACCGCTGGATCCGCCAACTGCACCTGTGGATCGGCGCGTGGGGCGCGCTGGCGGCGGTGATCTACGGATTCACCGGCCTGGTCATGAACCATCGTTTCGGCGACGGCGCATGGCCGCAGGGCAAGAGCGATGAGAAGGCACGCGTGACGCTGCAGGTTCCGGGTCAGGCGCAGACCTCGCCGGAAGCCTTGTCCCTGTGGCTGCGCGCCACGCAGGGCCTGGATGCGCAGGTGATCCGCAAGGCGCCGCCGGGCGGTGCCAAGGACGGTGCGAAGGGTGGCGAAGCCAAGAAGCCCGACGCGCCCAAGTGGACTTTGTCCGGCGGCACCGCGAAGGACGCGTGGTCGATGGAATACACGCCGGGCAAACCGACCGCCGAGGTGAAGCACACGCGCAACGACACGCTCGCCTCGTTCAACCGATTGCACAAGGCGGTCGGCGGCGGCATCGGTTGGACGATCCTCGCCGACAGCTTCGCCATCGCGATGTTGCTGCTCGGCATCTCGGGCATCTGGATGTGGGCGCGCGGCCGCAACGCGAAGGAACTGGTGGTCAGCGTGCTCGGCGTTTCGTCCGTGGTGATGCTGGTCGTGCTGGTGCCGGCGCTGTTCTAAGCAACGGTCGCCAACGCGCGCGGCCGCAACTGCGCGAGCAACACCTGACCGCCACCATCGAGCACATGCCGCAGGCGCGTATCGCCCGCCTGCAGCAGCGCGGTGTCGCCCGCCGCGAGCGACGGCAGGCCCGAGTCGTCCGCGAAACGCGCCTGCCCCGCGAGCAGATGCACGGCCCAGGTCGTGCCCGGGTCGGCAAAGATCACCATCGGGCCCACGAGCGGCCGATGCCACAACTGCGCATCGATCGCATCGCGCCGCCACATCAGGTTGAAGTCCTGCGTCGCGCCGTCGATCAACACGCCCGAAACATTGGCCTCGCCCGCGAATCGATGCCGCCCGTGCGGCGGCTCCAGCGCATGCACGCTGCCATCGTCGAAATGCAGCGCAACGCCGTTGCCGGACAGCAACACGATTTCGCGATCGATCCCTTCGAAGCGCGAGAACGGCGCGTCCTGCTCGATCTCGGCGATCGACAGCCGCCACGCCCACTCGCCGTGCGCGGGTTCGGCCGCGATCTCGCGCGTCCAGCCCGCGCCGTTGCGCCAGCGTTCGCGGCGATATTCGTTGGCGGGCACCACGCGGGAGCGAGCGGTCGGCATGCGCGCCAGCCTACCTGCCCGCCGCGAAAAAGGGCAGGAATGGGCGCAGGTCCTTTGCTGCCCATCCCTGCACGACGCCCCGCCCAACGGCACCTGCCGCCGGGACGCCACCTGTAAAACCGCGTCGCCTTGCGAAGGTCAGGGCGCGGCGGCCGCCGTTGCCGGCTTCGCCGACCCCTTCGCGCTGCCGCCGCCCAACTGGATGCGGTCGCGGTTCTTCTCGACCGTCTTCAACCCGATGCCCTTCACCTTCGCGAGTTGCTCCAGGCTCTTGTAAGGCCCGTTGGCTTCGCGATGGGCGACGATGGCCTGCGCTTTCGACGGGCCGATGTTGACCAGGACGCGATCGATGGTCTGCGCATCGGCGGTGTTGATGTCCACCGAATCGGCGCCGTAGGCGGCACCGGCGAACAGGACGGAGAGGACCATCGCCTGCAGCGCGGTGGTGGTGGTCTTGATGAACGAGTGCATGGGTGTCTCCCTGACGAGGTGGGCGATGCTTCCTTGCCCGCGGCACGATGCGGCGGACAGGTGCAGTTTCCCGATCCACGCCCGCTGAACCCATCAGGTTTTGCCGCGCCGCCCCGTCGCTGTTTTCAGGCCCTGCGTGTAGGGAATGTCTGATGCGGGCAGACCCCCCGCGTTAGAATTGCGTCCTTTCCCGCCCCAGGTGCCCCCGCATGGATCGTTCCCTCGACGCCCCCGCCCTCGAACGCTACGTCGAGCGCAAGTGGGACGACGACATCGTCCCGCGCCTCGTCGAATACATCGCCATTCCCAACAAGTCGCCGATGTTCGACGCCGATTGGGTGCAGCACGGCTACATGGACCAGGCCGTCGCGCTGATGGAAACCTGGGCGAAGGCGCAGAAGATCGCCGGCATGAAGGTCGAGACGGTGCGCCTGCAGGGCCGCACGCCGCTGATCTTCCTGGAGATCCCGGCGGCCAATGGCGGCAGCGACGAAGATTGCGTGCTGCTCTACGGGCACCTGGACAAGCAGCCGGAGATGACCGGTTGGGACGACGACCTCGGCCCGTGGAAGCCGGTGATCAAGGGCGATCGCCTGTACGGCCGCGGCGGCGCGGACGATGGATACGCGATCTTCGGTTCGCTCGCGGCGATCCTCGCGCTGCAGGAACAGAAGCTCCCGCATGCGCGCTGCGTGATCCTCATCGAGGCCTGCGAGGAATCGGGCAGCTACGACCTGCCCGCCTACGTCGACCACCTCGCCGATCGCATCGGCATGCCCTCGCTGGTGGTGTGCCTGGATTCGGGTTGCGCGAATTACGAACAGTTGTGGTGCACCACGTCGCTGCGCGGCCTGGCCGGCGGCAACCTCACCGTGAAGGTGTTGAGCGAAGGCGTGCACTCGGGCGATGCGTCCGGCATCGTGCCTTCGAGCTTCCGCATCCTGCGCGAACTGCTTTCGCGCATCGAGGACGAAACCACCGGCCGCATCCTGCTCGACGGCCTGCACGACAAGATCCCCGACGAACGCCTGGTCCAGGCGAAGGAAGCGGCGAAGGTCGTCGGTACCGCGGTGTACGACAAGTTCCCCTTCCTGCCCGGCGAAAAGCCGATGGCCGAGGACCTCACCGAACTCGTGCTCAATCGCACGTGGCGCCCTGCGCTGTCGGTGACCGGCGTCGACGGCATGCCGCCCCTGTCGTCGGCCGGCAACGTGCTGCGCCCGCACACCGCGGTGAAGCTCTCGCTGCGCCTGCCGCCCACGCTGGACGGCAAGCGCGCGGGCGACGTGCTCAAGCAGACGCTCGAAAAGGATCCGCCGTACGGCGCACAGGTGTCGCTGGACCTGGAGAAGGCCTCGACCGGTTGGAACGCGCCGGCGATGTCGCCCTGGCTCACGCAGGCCATCGACGAGGCCAGCCGCGAATTCTTCGGCCAGCCGGCGATGTACATGGGCGAAGGCGGCACGATCCCCTTCATGGGCATGCTCGGCGAGAAATTCCCCGACGCGCAGTTCATGATCACCGGCGTGCTGGGCCCGCATTCCAACGCGCACGGCCCGAACGAATTCCTGCACATCCCGATGGGCAAGCGCGTGACCTCCTGCGTCGCGCGCGTGATCGCGCGCCACCACGAGGCCAGCGCGCGCGGCGAGACCAAGGGCAGCGCGGCGATGGCGGGCGGCAAGGAGCGCGGCGAACACGGTTGCTGCTAGGGCGTCGACGCCGCCCGTCGGCGTCGCGCCGATGCTGCGCCGCACACATCGCTAGCATCCCCCTCGGCGTCATCCGGCGCCGCGAGGAGGGGACACCATGTTCGAAGGGCTCCTGATGTACATCGTGGGCGGTGCCGTGATCGGCATCCTGGCGCGCTTCTTCAAGCCCGGCGCGGACCCGGTCGGCTGGATCATGACCATCGTGCTCGGCGCACTGGGCGCCGCGGCCGGCGGTTACATCGCAGGCATGCTCAACGTGACCAACCGCGCGCTGGTCTGGGTCATCGCGATCCTGGCGGCCATCGTGTTGTTGTTCCTGTGGGAAGCGGTCCGCGGCAAGAAGGCGCGCCCCGCGTAACAACGTTCCCGTCCCTCCCCGCCTTGCGCGGGGAGGGGCTTTGCGTCACTCGCCGAGGAGGCGACGCACCACCCGCTCGGCCAGCGCCTCCGGCGTTTCGGCCATGGTATCTAGGCGCAGCTCCGGCGCTTCGGGCGCTTCGTACGGCGAATCGATGCCGGTGAAATGCGGCAGGTCGCCACGCCGCGCCTTCGCATACAAACCCTTGACGTCGCGCGACTCGGCGACCGACAGCGGCGTATCGACGAACACTTCGATGAATTCGCCCTCCTCGAACATCGCGCGCGCCGCCGCACGTTCGCCGCGGAAGGGCGAGATGAAGCTGACCAGCACGATCAGGCCCGCGTCGGTCATCAACTTCGCCACTTCGGCCACGCGGCGCAGGTTTTCCACGCGATCTTCGTCGGTGAACCCGAGGTCGCGGTTCAGGCCATGGCGCACGTTGTCGCCGTCGAGCACGAAGGCATGCTTGCCCATCGCGTGCAGGCGCTTGTCGACCAGGTTGGCCACCGTCGACTTGCCCGAGCCCGACAGGCCGGTAAACCAAACGCAACGCGGTGACTGGCCCATGCTGCGCGCGCGCGTGGCGCGGTCGACATCGATGTGCTGCCAATGCAGGTTGCCCGCGCGACGCAACGCGAAATCGAGCGTGCCCGCCGCGACGGTCGCGTTGTCGATGCGATCGATCAGGATGAAGCCGCCCAGCGCGCGATTGCGCGCATAGGGTTCGAACGGAATCGCCTGGTCGAGCGAGAGGTTGCAATAACCGACTTCGTTCAGCGCCAGATGCGTCGCCGCCAGCGGCGCCTGCGTATCGATGTCCACCTTGTGCTTGAGCGTGGTCACCGTCGCGCCGACCGTGCGCGTGCCGAGCTTCAACCAGTACGGACGCCCCGGCAGCAACTGCCCTTCGCCCATCCACAGCACGTGCGCGGCGAATTGGTCGGAGACTTCCGGTGCATCGTCGGCCGCCGCGATGACATCGCCGCGACTGACGTCCACTTCATCGGCGAGCACGATCATCACCGCCTGCCCTGCGACCGCAAGGTCCACCGCACCGTCGGGACCGAGCACGCGCGCAACCTGCGAACGCCGCCCCGAGGGCAACACGACCACCGCATCGCCCGGCTTGACGCTGCCGGCGACGAGCGTGCCCGCGAAACCGCGGAAATCACGGCTCGCATCGCTGCGATCCGGGCGCTGCACCCACTGCACCGGCAGGCGGAAGCCACTGTCGGCCTGCGGGCGTTCGATCTGCACCGTGTCCAGGTATTCGAGCAGCGACGGGCCGTCGTACCACGGCGTTGAATCGCCGCGATGCACGAGGTTCTCGCCCTTCAGCGCCGACAGCGGAATGCACTGCACGTGCGGGATGCCGAGCGAATGCGCGAGCTGCGTGTATTCCTCGGCGATCGCTTCGAACACACCCTGGTCGTAACCGACCAGGTCCATCTTGTTCACCGCCAGCACCACGTGGCGCAGGCCGAGCAGCGCGGCGATGTACGTGTGCCGGCGCGTCTGCACCAACAGGCCCTTGCGCGCATCGACGAGCACCACCGCCAATTCCGCGGTCGACGCGCCCGTCGCCATGTTGCGCGTGTACTGCTCGTGCCCGGGGCAATCGGCGACGATGTACTTGCGATGTTCGGTATCGAAGAAACGGTAGGCGACATCGATGGTGATGCCCTGCTCGCGCTCGGCGGCCAGGCCGTCCATCAGCAGTGCGTAGTCGATCTCCGCGCCTTGCGTGCCGTGGCGGCGGCTGTCGGCGGCGAGCGCGGCGAGCTGGTCGTCGAACAGGCGCTTGCTGTCGTACAACAAGCGGCCGATCAACGTGCTCTTGCCGTCGTCCACGCTGCCGCAGGTGATGAAGCGCAGCAGGCCCTTGTGTTCGTGGCGGCGCAGTGCTTCGGCGACGCTGGTCGCGGGGTCCATGAGGTCCATCAGAAATACCCTTCCTGCTTCTTCTTCTCCATCGACGCGGTGGGATCGTGGTCGATCACGCGGCCCTGTCGTTCGGAGGTCGTCGCCACCAGCATCTCGGCGATGATCTTTTCCAGCGTGTCGGCGTCCGAATCGATCGCACCGGTCAGCGGATAGCACCCCAGCGTGCGGAAGCGCACGCGACGCATCTGCGGCACTTCGCCTTCGCGCAGCGGCAGGCGCTCGTCGTCGACCATCAGCAACGCGCCGTCGCGTTCGACGATGGGACGTTCCTTCGCGAAATACAGCGTCGGCACCGGGATGCCTTCGCGGAAGATGTAGAGCCACACGTCGAGCTCGGTCCAGTTCGACAGCGGGAACACACGCACGCTTTCGCCCGTGGCGATGCGCGCGTTGTACAGATCCCACAACTCGGGACGCTGGTGCTTGGGATCCCAACGATGCTGTGCGTTGCGGAAGGAGAACACGCGTTCCTTCGCGCGCGACTTCTCTTCGTCGCGGCGCGCCCCGCCGATGGCCGCGTCGAAACCGTACTGGTCCAGCGCCTGCTTCAGGCCCTGCGTCTTCATCACGTCGGTATGCACGGTCGCGCCATGCGAAATCGGGCCGATGCCGCGCGCGACGCCGTCGGGATTGGTATGCACGCGCAAGTCGACGCCCGTCTCCGCCGCGCGGCGGTCGCGGAATTCGATCATTTCGCGGAACTTCCAGCCGGTGTCCACGTGCAGCAGCGGGATCGGCGGCTTGCCGGGCGCGAACGCCTTCAACAGCAGATGCAGCAACACCGAGCTGTCCTTGCCGACCGAATAGAGCAACACCGGGTTGCGGAAGCTCGCCGCCACCTCGCGGAGGATGTGAAGGCTCTCCGCTTCGAGGCGGTCCAGATGGCTCAACTGCATGAAAATCAGGCTCCCTGGCCCGTTCGGCCGTAAACGTCATCGTAGCGGACGATGTCGTCCTCGCCCAAATAGGCCCCGGATTGCACCTCGATCAGCTCCAGCGTTTCGCGGCCCGGATTCTCCAGCCGATGCTTGGCGCCGATGGGAATGTAGGTGCTCTCGTTGGCGCGCAGGTCGTAGACATCGTCGTTGCGGGTGACGCGGGCCACGCCGCGCACGACGATCCAGTGCTCGGCGCGATGCGCGTGCGATTGCAGGGACAGCGAGGCACCGGGCTTGACCTTGATGCGCTTGACCTGGAAGCCGTCGCCGACGTCGACCGAGTCGTAGCTGCCCCAGGGGCGATGCACTTCGCGATGCAGCGCGACCTGCGTGCGGTCGGCCGCCTTCAGGCGGGCGACGACTTCCTTCACCTGCTGCACGCGGTCCTTGCGCGCGACGAGCACCGCATCGTCGGTTTCCACCACGACCAGGTCGTCGACGCCGACCAGCGCCACCAATCTGCGCGCATACGCGTACGAATTGCGGCTGTCGACCGCGATGACATCGCCGTGGTGTGCGTTGCCCTGCGCATCGCGCTCGGTGACATCCCACAACGCCGACCACGAACCGACATCGTTCCAGCCGATGTCGACGGGCAGCACCATTGCCGCATCCGTGCGTTCCATCACCGCGTAGTCGATCGAATCCGACGGACACGCGGCGAAGGCCTCGCCTTCCAGGCGCACGAAGTCGCCATCGCGTTTTGCCGCATCGAACGCCGCGCGACACGCCGCGACGATGTCGGGGCGGAAGCGTTCGAGTTCTTCCAGCACGCGCGAGGCGCGGAACAGGAACATGCCGCTGTTCCAGTAATAACCGCCGGCGTCGAGATACTGTTGCGCGGTTTGCGCATCGGGCTTCTCGACGAAGCGTTTCACGGGGCGCACGCCGCTGCCCGCGCCGTCGCCTTCGATGTAGCCGAAGCCGGTTTCCGGCGCCGTGGGCAGGATGCCGAAGGTGACGAGCGCGCCCGCCTCCGCCGCCGCGCAGGCTTCGCGCACCGCGGCGCGGAACGCATCGACATTGGCGACGACGTGATCGGACGGCAGCACGAGCAGCAAGGGATCGCCGCCGTCGGCCAGCGCCTGCAACGCGGCCACGGCGATCGCCGGCGCGGTGTTGCGGCCCACCGGTTCGAGCAGGATGCGCGGCACGGGCGCGCCGACCTGGCGCAACTGCTCGGCTACGAGGAAGCGATGCGATTCGTTGGCGACCACGATGGGCGCTTGCGCGCTGAGCGGGCCGACGCGTTCCCACGTCGCCTGCAACATCGTGTCCTCGCCGACCAGGGGCAGGAATTGTTTGGGATAGGCCTCGCGCGACAAGGGCCACAGGCGCGTGCCGGAGCCCCCCGACAGCAACACCGGCCGCAATTCGCTCATGTCCGTCTCGCCCAATTCATTGCCGGCAGTTTACCCTTCGCGCTCTTGCCCGCCGCAGACACCGACCATGGACTCCGGAACCGTCCCACGCGAAGAACAGCGCCTGGCCTGGACACGGCAGATCCTCGGAGACCACACCGTCGGCCTGGCCCGCGCCTCGGCCGACGCCGGGTTCCGCAGCTACTGGCGCACCCTCGGGGCCGAGCCCAGCCGCATCGTGATGGACTCCCCGCCGGACAAGGAAGACGTCAAGCCGTGGTTGCGGATCCGCGCCATGCTCCAGGACGCCGGCGTGCGCGTGCCGCAGGTCGCCTGCGAGGACGACGTGCAGGGCTTCCTGCTGATGGAAGACCTCGGGGCCGATACCTACCTGGCCGCGCTGAACTCGGACAACGCCGATCAGTTGTTCGACGACGCCATCGGCCAGTTGCTGCGCCTGCAGGCCATTCCCGTTCCCGCCGACTTCCCGCAATACAACGAAGCGCTGTTGCTGCGCGAGCTGCGCCTGTTCGACGAATGGTTCCTCGGCAAGCACCTGGCCGTGGTCCTCGACGCGCACGACGAACAGCTCCTCGAACGCGTGCATCGCGTGCTGATCGACGCGGCGCTGAAACAACCGCAAGTCTTCGTGCATCGCGATTTCATGCCGCGCAATCTCATGCCCGCCGATGACGGTCCGGCCGTGCTCGATTTCCAGGACGCCGTGCGCGGGCCGATCGCCTACGACCCACTCTGTCTGTTCAAGGATGCCTTCGTGAGCTGGCCGCAGGATCGCGTGGATGCGTGGCTGGAGCGTTACCACCAGCGCGCGAAGGACGCGGGGCTGCCCGTGCCGTCGCTGGAGCAATTCCGCCGCGACGTCGACTGGATCGGCGTGCATCGCCACTTGAAGGTGATCGGCATCTTCGCGCGCCTGCACCACCGCGACGCGAAGCCACATTACCTCGAAGATGCGCCGCGTTTCTTCGCCTATCTCGACCGCGTGCTGCCGAAGTATCCGGAACTCGCGCCGCTGGTCGCGCTGATCGAGCGCCACGTGCGGCCGACGCTGAAGGAATACACGCACTGGACCGACGGCACCGGCGACGTCTCGTGAAGGCACTGATCTTCGCCGCCGGCCTCGGCGAACGCATGCGGCCCCTGACGAACACCACGCCCAAGCCCTTGCTCCAGGCGGGCGGCAAGCCGCTGATCGTGTGGCACCTGGAGAAACTCGCGGCGCTCGGCGTGCGCGAGGTGGTCGTCAACACGAGTTGGTTGGCCGATCGCTTCCCGGAAGTACTCGGCGATGGCAGTCGTTGGGGCATGCGGCTGCATTACAGCTACGAAGGCCCGACACCGTTGGAGACCGGCGGCGGCATGCTCAATGCGCTGCCGATCCTCGGCGACGAACCGTTCCTCACGGTGAACGGCGATGTCTGGACCGATTTCGACTTCGCGCTGTTGCCGCAGACGATGGATCGCGATGCGCACCTCGTGTTCGTCGACAATCCCCCGCAGCATCCGAACGGCGATTACGACCTGCAATCCGACGGCACGGTCCGGGCGCACGGGCACGAAAAGCTGACCTACGCCGGCATTGGTGTGTTTCGCGCTGCCTTGTTCGAAGGCTGGCGCGAGATCATCGGCGATGTCGAGGGCGTCGAACGCACGCCGCCTCGGTTCAAGCTGCCGCCGCTGCTGGTCGCCGCGATGGTGCGCAATGCGGTGCAAGGCGCGCATCACCTGGGGCGCTGGACGGATGTGGGCACGCCGCAGCGCCTTGCGGAACTGGATGCGTCACTCGTCGTGTAGCGTTTGCCGCAGGAAAGGCACGGTGATCTTCCGCTGCGCCGCCAGCGAGGCACGATCCAGCACGTCGAGCAAACCGGTCAGCGTCGCAAGATCGCGCCCTCGCCGGCGCAACAACCAATCGATCGCCGCCTCGTCGAGCACCAGGCCGCGACGCTGTGCGCGCGAACGCAACACATCGCGACGCGCCTGATCATCGAGCGGCGACAACACCACGCGCGCGCATTGCGACAGGCGTGAACGCAGATCGGGCAAGCTCAGCGCCAACTGATCCGGCGAAGCCTGCGCCGCATACAACACGCTCGCACCCGATTGCCGCGCGCGATTGTGGAAGTCGAACAAGGCCACTTCGTCCTCGCGCACGCCCGCGATGGCTTCGAGCCCATCGAGCGCGACGAGCGACAGGCCATCGAAGGCTTCCAGCGCATCGCGCAAGCGCCCCGCCGCGCTCTTCAACGGCAGATAGGCCGCCGCGCGCCCGGCCGATTCGGCCGAGGCGCATGCAGCGAGCAACACATGCGTCTTGCCCACGCCCGCGGGCCCGGCGAGGAACAACCAGTCGTGCCCCGCGCCTTCGGCGAGCGCACGCACCTGCGCGAGCGCGCCCTCGGGCGCGCCGACGAATGTCTCGAGGCGCTGGTCCGGCGGGTAACGCAGGGCCAGCGGAAGTTGCGGTGCAGGCATGCGATCGATCAGACGTGGTCGTCGCCGGGCGCGGGGCGGTCGAGCCCCGCGTCGACGTAGGGATCCAGTTCGATGCCCGGCCGATCGCCGGTGAACAGGCGGCTGTGCGTGTAACGCTCATGCGCGTAACGCAGCAACACGTTCGCGACCGCGGCCACCGGCAATGCGAGCAACACGCCGAGGAAACCGAACAACTGCCCGCCCGCCATGATCGCGAAGATCACCGCGACCGGATGCAGCCCGATCTTGTCGCCGACCAGCCGCGGCGTGAGGACATAGCTTTCGATCACCTGCCCCACGCCGAACACGCCGAGCACCAGCGCCACGTGCGTCCAGTCGCCGTATTGCACCAGCGCCGCGATCACGCCGAGCACCACGCCGCTCGCCGGGCCCAGGTAGGGCACGAAGCTGATCAGGCCCGCGATGAGCCCGATCAACAAGCCCAAGTCCAGGCCGACCGCCCACAAGCCCAGCGCATACATCACGCCCAGCACGAGCATCACGGTGAACTGCCCGCGCAGGAAAGCGCCGAGCACCGCGTCGGATTCGGTCGCCAGGCGCGTGACCGTGCCGATGTGGTCGCGCGGCACGAGCGCGGCGACGCGCTCCTTCAACAGATCCCAATCGCGCAGGAAGTAGAACGTGAGGAAGGGCACGAGCACGATGTTCGCGATCCAGCCGACCAGCGCGAAGCCAGAGCGCGACAGATACCCGAGCATCGTCGTCGCCACGCCGCCGGCGCGTTCCCAGTGGTCGCGCACGAGCTGGAACAGGCGGTCCGGATCCAGCCACGCCATCAGGTCCAGGCCCGTGTGGCGCTCGAACCACGGGAGCACCGTGCCGATGAACCAGTCGCGATAATGCGGCAGCGATTCGACGAGCGTGACGATCTGCCGTTCGATCAGCGGCAGCAGCAACACCAGGGTCACCAGCACGACGAAGGCCATCGTGCAGAACACGATCACCACCGCGATGTGGCGCGACCAGCCGCGACGCTGCAAGCGGTCGACCGTGGGATCGCCGAGCCAGCCGAGCAGCGCGGCGAACACGAAAGGCGTGAGGATCGGCGCGAGCAGCCAGAGCAGCAGGCCCGTGATCAGGACAATGCCTGCCCACTGGATGCGGCGCGCGAACGGCGACAGGGGCATCTCCATCAGCGCAGGTGCAGGACGGGTTGGTCTTCTTCGGCGAGCAGCACCTCGCCCGTGCCGACCACGCGGCGCAGGCCCGGCAGGCCGGTGATCAGGTCGAGCTCGACGATGAAGCCATCGGGCGCCGCACGCACCGGCGCCATGCCGCGCACGACCGGCAGGCCCTGCAGGTAGGACATCAGGCGGATGTAGTCCTCGGCATTGCGGATGCCGTCGATCTGCACGGTGTAGCGGCCCGGTTCGCCGGCCGCCGTGCTGCGCTTGGCGTATTTCTTCGACAGCGCATCGGCCGCGCCGTCGGCGCCGGTGGCCATCGCCCGACGCGCGTCGGGCTGCGAGGACGTCCAGGTCGACAGCACCTTGCCCGAGTCGACGAAGGTCCAATCGGCGGTCCAGCCGCCGCCGCCCGTGGTGCGATACAGCTTGCCGATCAACTGCATCGGCGGGCTGTAGCGCGAAGACGCGCGCGCGATGGCGGCCGTATCGCCGCGCCAGATGGCGCCGACGGCCGCTTGTTCGGCGGCGCTGCCCGAAGGCAGGCCGAGGCGGTAGCCGCGTTCCTGCGCGCGATCGAGTACGGCGCGGGCGGCGTTGGTCTGCGCCAGCGCGACCAGGCGCGGGCCGCGCCCGTCGTCGATCGCCAGCCACAGCACGGGCTTGGGCCGCGGCTCGGCCCATACCGGCAAACCGAGCGTGGCGGCGATGCCGTCGATCTGTTCGGGGTCGAAGCGCACGACCAGCGTCGTGTTGAACGTCGGCGCGCCCGTGCTCGAGCGGCCCTCGTCCTGCTTGTAGTCGTAGCTCTTCACGTAATCCTTGGCGTGGCGCAGCTCCTGCCCCACCCCCGGCCGGCTCGGCGCGGACCGATCGCCGGTGAGCTTGCCCAGCACGATGGTCATGGCGCGCGCGAAGCCCGCGTTGCGCTCGGCCTCGCCCTGGCTGTTCACCTTCACCTCGGCCTCGTAGAGCCCTTGCGCGCCGGCGACGACGTCGCCCTCGGTGCGTTGCGCGAACGCAGAACCGCTCGCCAGCCACAACACCGCCGCGACCGCGAACGCCTTGCCCATGCGAAATGCCAGGTGCATCGATCCATCCTTGCCTGCTCGACGGCCTGCATGGTGCCGCAGGCTTGCCCGCAGCGCCAACCCGGCGCGTCCGCCGCGCCTGCTAAAATCCTCCTCCTTGCCGCTTTCCGGCGTCCAATGGCCACCCGCGTGACCACCCCCACTCCGCTTACCTACCGGGACGCCGGCGTCGACATCGACGCGGGCAACGAAGTCGTCGAACGCATCAAGCCGCTGGTCAAGCGCAGTTTCCGGCCCGAAGTGATGGGCGGCCTGGGCGGCTTCGGCGCGCTGTTCGACCTGACGGGCAAGTACAAGGAGCCGGTGCTGGTCTCCGGCACCGACGGCGTGGGCACCAAGCTCAAGCTCGCCCAGCAGCTCAATCGCCACGACACCATCGGCATCGACCTGGTCGCGATGTGCGTCAACGACGTCCTCGTGCAGGGCGCCGAGCCGCTGTTCTTCCTCGATTATTTCGCCACCGGCAAGCTGGATGTCGATACGACGGTCGCCGTCGTCGGCGGCATCGCCAAGGGCTGCGAACTCTCCGGCTGCGCGCTGATCGGTGGCGAAACCGCCGAGATGCCCGACATGTACCCGCCGGGCGAATACGACCTGGCCGGCTTCTGCGTTGCCGCGGTCGAGAAGTCGCAGATCCTCGACGGCGCGAAGGTGCGCGCGGGCGACGTGCTGCTCGGCATCGCCTCCTCGGGCCCGCATTCCAACGGTTACTCGCTCGTGCGCCGCATCTACGATCGTGCGGGCCGCCCGGCCGACCTCGACGTCGGCGGCGTGAAGCTCGTCGATGCGCTGATGGCGCCGACGCAGTTGTACGTCAAGCCGATCCTCGAACTGCTCGCCAAGCACGATCTCCATGCGATGGCGCACATCACCGGCGGCGGCCTGACGGAGAACATCATCCGCGTGATCCCCGACGGCCTGGGCCTCGACATCGAAGCGTCGGCCATCGTGCTTCCGCCCGTGTTCGATTGGCTGCAGCGCGAAGGCGCGGTGCCGCGCGAAGAAATGTGGCGCACCTTCAATTGCGGCGTGGGCTTCGTGCTCGTCCTCGCGCGCGACGCGGTGTCCGCGGTGTCCGACGACCTGAAACGCCTTGGCCTCGCGCATCGCGAGATCGGACAGGTGGTCGAAGCCAGCGGCGCGGAACGCGTGCGCATCGGTTGAGGAACGCCATCGTGTCGACCCGCCCTGTGACGCGGCCGGTCGATGCGGCCCCCGCCGAACACATCAAGCGCGCCGCCTTGGCCGTCACGCTGGCGGTCTTCGCCGCATCGTGGATCAAGCCCTTGTGGCCCGCCGAACAGGCGCTGCATTCCAGCCTGACGGTGGTCGCCCTCGTTTGGCTGGTGTTGCACGACAGGCGCTGGTCGATGCGCGTGCAGGACTTCGTTGCGATCTGCGGTTTCATCACCGCGCATGCGATCGCATCGCACTGGTTGTATTCGTACGTGCCCTTCGATGCGTGGGCGCGCACCTTGTTCACGTGGTCGCCGACGGAGGCGTTCTCGTTGCAGCGCAACCCCGCCGATCGCGTCATCCATTTCCTGTACGGGCTGTGCTTCGCGCCGGCGTTGCGCGAACACGCATTGCGCCGCTGGCCCGCGTTGTCGCCGCGCCATGCCTTCGCGCTCGCGGTCGGCGCGATCATGTGCAGCAGCCTGGTCTACGAATGGTTCGAGTGGGGCGTCGCGCTGTCGCTTTCGCCCGATGACGCCGAGTCCTACAACGGCCAGCAAGGCGATCCGTGGGACGCGCATGCGGACATGTTGCTCGCCACGATCGGCGCGCTGTTCGCCTTCCCGCGCAGGGCGGTGGCCGCATGAAGCGCCGCCTCGCCATCCTCGCCTCCGGGCGCGGCAGCAACCTGCAGGCGCTGCTGGATGCGATCGCCGCCGGTTCGCTCGATGCGGACATCGTCGGCGTGTTTTCCAATCGGCTCAATGCGCCGGCGCTCGAACGCGTGCCCGCGCAATTGCGTTGGAGCCGCGATGCGAAGTCGTATGCGCCGCGCGAGGAATTCGACGCGGAGCTCGCTGATGCGATCGACGCGGTGCAGCCGGACTGGATCGTGTGCGCGGGCTATCTGCGCGTGCTCGATGAAACGTTTGTCGAACGCTTCCGCGGACGCGTACTCAACATCCATCCCTCGCTGCTGCCGGCGTATCGCGGCCTGAAGACGCATGCACGCGCGATCGCCGACGGCGTCGCCGAGCATGGCGCGAGTGTCCACTTCGTCAGCCCCGAACTCGACGCAGGGGCGGTCATCGCGCAGGCCCGCGTGCCCGTGTTGCCCGGCGACACCCCCGACGCGTTGGCCGAACGCGTGCTCGCCGCCGAACACCCCTTGCTGGTGAAGGTCCTGGGCCTGGCGGTGGCGGGCCGGATCGCTGAACAGGGGGACACGGTCCTCCTCGACGGTCATCCCCTGTTGGCTCCGCTGCCCTTAGATTCCGCCGATCCCGACTGCATGGCCCTGCCCACCCGGTGACTTCCTTCGTCCGCCCCCTGCTGGTTGCCGCGCTGGTCGTGGTCGCAGGGGCATGCCCGGCGGCTGCGCAGCAGGCGCCTGCGCCGGCGGCGACCACGCTCGCGGCGCCGGAACCGGCGGTCCAGGCATTGTTCCCCTTCAACGCCCGCTATGCGGTCTTCCGCGACGGCAAGCCGCTGGGCGATGCCACGCTGGAACTGGTGGCCCTCGACCACGCCCGCTGGCGGATCGACCTGCGCATCGAAGCCACCCACGGCCTGCTGTCGCTGGCCAACCTCGACCTGCAACAGAGCACGGTGTTCGATCAAACGCCCGGTGGTTTCCGGCCGCTGAGCCAGGCGACCGTGCGCAAGGCGCTCTTCAGCCGCAAGCAGATCACCGGGACCTACGATTGGTCGCGCAATCTCGCGCAGTGGACGGGCGACGTGAAGAAGACCCGCCGCGCGCCGGTGCCGCTGCAGGCCGGGGACATGAACGCGCTGTTGATCAACCTGGCGATGTTGCGCGACGCGGCCCCCGGGGCCACGCTTCACTACCGGTTCGTCGACGACGGGCGTGCGCGCGACCAGGAGTACCGTGTGGCGGCCGCGCGCGAGTCGCAGGTCGTCGATGATCTGGCTTACGCGGCGTTGCGCGTGGATCGCGTGCGCGGCGGCGGCAATGCCACCACTTTCTGGGTCGTCGAATCCGTTCCGACGCCCGTCCGCATCGTGCAGCACGACGATGACGGGGATCTCGAACTGCAACTGGTCGCGTACCAATAGGAAGCTTGCCCATGCGTTCTTTCAATCGTTTGAGTCGCGCGTTCGTCGCAGCTGCATTGGTGGCGTGCGTGTCCTTGCCTGCGTTCGCCGCAGGGCCGTCGCTGAAGTCGTTCAATGCCGAGTACGTGGCCAATTACATGGGCATGGAAGGCAATGCGCACATGCAGCTCGCGCCTGCGGGTGCGCAGTGGAAGTATTCGTTGAGTATCCAGAGCAGTCTTGCTTCGTTGAGCCAGGTCACGATGTTCGAGGAGAACGGTGGGCAGTGGCGTCCGGTGTCGGGCAGCGACAATTCGTCGGTCCTGATCAAGAAGGTCGTCAAGAACGCGCAGTACGATTGGGACAAGGGTGTCGCGACGTGGACGGGCAACGTGAAGCCGGATCGGGCTGGGCCGGTGGAGCTCAAGCCTGGGGATCTGGATGCGATGTTGGTGAATCTGGCGTTGGCGCGTGATGTCGCGGCGGGGAAGCCGTTGCGTTATCGGATGGTCGACGATGGGCGTGCGAAGGACATGGTCTATACGGTGGCCGGGAAGGAGTCGATCACGGTCGGCGGGAAGGCGCGGCAGGCCACCAAGGTTGAGCGGACTGACGGGAACAAGCAGACGTTGGTGTGGATCGTCGACGGGATGCCTGCGCCTGCGCGGATTCTGCAGCGGAAGGATGGGCAGGATGAGGTCGATTTGCAGCTCAAGTCGATGAAGTGAATCGATGTCTTCATCAAGAAAGCCCCGCAATGCGGGGCTTTTTTTTGTTCGAAGAATTGGCGTCGTCGGGTTGTGGGCGTCGCCACCCGATGGGCGCATCGGCACGCCGTGCTGGATGTCCTTTTGACTCCGCTGAAAAGCAAACGCTCCGCAAAAGGACATCCAGCACGACGCACCGCTGCGCACTTCGACTGATGGTCGCGCGACACAACTCGGTGAGGGGGGGCGTCGCGCGTCGTGGGCACGCGCCGACTGCCAGCACACCCGACGGGCCGGCACCTCGCCCGTCGAGGACATCGCGGCATACGCGGTGCAACGTCCGCGCCAGCGCGATGTCCTCTCTCGGGCAAGGTGCCTTCGCGGCGATTGGATGGGTGAAGCGGGGCCGCCCTTGGGCGGCTATAGGCCTAGTGCGAGGTCGTAGAGGTCTCGCAGCCATCGCAGGAAGCTTTTTGGCGCGGATTCGCCGGAGCGGATGCGCGTCGCGAAAAGCCACGTGACGTAGATGGCGAAGAAAAGCGTTGCCGCCAGGACGATGATGGTGACGGCTATCGACATGGTTTCAGCGTGCGCCAAAGCGCTTGACCGAAAGCGCCGCAGCCTTGCTCCGCTCGGCTTCCCGGTTCTTCGGCGGACTGAACGTCGTGAGCGAATTGATGAGCGTCGTCGCCGCGTCGCTGACTTGCTGCACGGCCAGGTTGAATGCGGCTTCGTTGGCCTTCGATGGCGCGTTGAACCCGCTCAGCTTGCGGACGAATTGCACGGCCGAGGCGCGGATTTCGTCGTCCGTCGCCGGCGGGGCGAAGTTGAATAGGGTTTTGATGTTCCTGCACATGTCGCCTCCAGGCGGCTACTTGGGCCGCTGATGTCCGCCGCCAGTCAGCGTCACGGGTCGGACTTCGTATGGGGTAGCGCGGTCCGGGAATGCCGATTCCGGGTAGTAGGAGACCCAATATTCGACGTCCCCGTGGCACGTATGCAAGAACCACTGCTCTTCCCTGAGACCGTTATAGCCGGCGACAACGGTACCGACCTTGAAACGCTCGACGTTGCACGACGCCTCGAAGTCCTTCTGGATCAGGAACAACCAGTACTGCGGCGCGCGGATCGATTCCGAGGCAGAGACGCCGAAGCACCAAAGCAAGGTCGCGAACGCCAGGAATCGTCCACGGTTCATCGGCGGCATGCGCATCAAAAGGGAAACCCCTTGGCGCCTTCCAACACCGACGCCTCGACCGACTCCTCCCCGTTCAAACGCATCAGGTCGCGCATTGCCACCAGCCCGGCGTCCTCGGACCAATAGAAGTAAGTGGTCCCATCCTGCTTGTTCGGGGTTGCGATGACGAAGGTCTTGAAGTGCGTGCCAAAGAAGGTCAGGTCTTCGGTACGAATCACTTCAAACTTGTTTGCCATCGTCTCCCATCGCTGCCCGACACGCAGGCCGCGCTCCTTCGGTACTGCGAAATGCGTGGCAGTGGTGCGAAAGCAGTAGTAGTGCTCGTCTTCGCAAGATTGGAGGTGGGAAACGGAATGACAGCCGATGAGTGTTCCGCGCGGCGCGTGCCAGTGGTCGTTCGGGCGGGTGTCGATGACGAGCTTGATCGCCGCGGGGAACTGGCTTTCGGTGCCGGCTTCGAACACGCCACAGACACCGTCGCGGACAGCGAGGTTCGAGTATGTGTAAGGTCCGACCGCTTCAACCGCGTTGGCGGGAAGCGAAGCGTCGGCGGAAAAAATCGCAAAGGCGATGAACCATGTCCTGATGGGCGTCATGTCGTGCTCCTTGAATCGCATCGTCTGTTGTCGGCTTGATCGGGTTATTCGGCGCCATCTGGACTTGGGTAGACATTCTTTTCATACCAGGTCTCAGAATGCACCTCGTCGATGGCTGCATCCAGCGCCTGGCGCAGTCTGGTGACTGGAATCTGTACGATTTTCCCGTCGACGTAGAACTCGATCCAAAGCGATTCGTCCGCGTCGTCGGCGATGATCGCAGCGAGCTGATGGTCGACGCCACCGATCGTGGCCCACAGCTCAAGTTGCTTGCCTGCGTCGGGCGTTCCAAGCCATGACAGTCGGAGATCGGGGCGAATGGTTTGCATGGCGCGCTCAGTCAACGAAGAAGGGAATCGATAAACCCATGCAGCCGGGCACGAATCGATACGTCGTTCCCATACGCTCCCCGCGGATGGTCAGCTCGACTGACTGTGGCGCAGGCTACCGGACCTAGTGGGTCGGCGCGAGGAACTACGCGATCACCTGCGCCTGATGGGCCAACTCTCCGAGTCAGGCACCGCAGCGAGCTTCGACAGCAGCATGGTGCGTCCCCACGCGCTTGCCTGGATGTTCAAACGCGTTAAGCGCGATGTCGAGCGCATCCTCAAATCGACGCACTGATACGCCGGGCCGCAGGAGACAACGCGCTGAAGGGTCGGAGGAGCTCTGCCCCGAGAATGATCGGCTACCTGCAAAGCTTGCTTTGCAGCCCCCAATGCCCGCTCGGGCGAAAGCCCCTTGATCGAAGCGACCCGCAAGGTGATGCCGCAGCGTGGAGAGTTTCAAATTTTTTTCCCAAAAAAATTTGGAACTCTCCACGTTCCCGGCGGCGCGCCAATCGGTTTCGAGCGGGCTTTCCCGCGCACCCACCCAAAAGCTCAAAGCGTCGACGTCACCTCACCACCCTGCCCCCGCAAGAACTCCGCCGCCTCCGCACGCTGCTCCTCCGAGAACGCGTGCACGACAACGGTCGTGCTCCCCGCCGCCATCGCATCCCGCGTCGCCGCCACGTAACGATCATGATCCGGCCGCAACGCCACCAGCCCACCGAGCATCAACCCAGCGACGCCACCAAAGCCCATCAGCACCAAAGCCGCAGCCACCGGCGAATTCACGATGAAAGGGATGCCGGCCGCACGCATCGCAAAAAACGCGACCGCGCCCACGACAATCCCCACGATGCCCAACTTGACGTGCGCGACGACGATCGTGCGCCAGATCCCCGCACTTTCCGGCTCCATCTTCCGGCCCGGATGCGGCTCGGCAGGCGTGATCACCTGCACCTGCGCCGCGCCCAACGAAAGCGCAGCGCTCACACCCTCCGCGGCGCGGCGCGCAGCGATCTCCTGCGGAAAAACAGCAGCGACCTTGCTGTTGGAACGTTCACCCGTGATCGGAGAAGTCATGATCGAAGGCCTCGATGACGAGAGCCCCGAGCATGCAGAAACCGCGGTCTCCGCGACGTGACGCGGCAGCCCTCAGCCGACGCGTCGAATCCGCGCGCCCAGGCCCGACAACTTCTCTTCGATGTTCTCGTACCCACGATCCAGGTGATAAATACGATCGATCACCGTCTCGCCATCGGCCACCAGGCCCGCGAGGATCAACGAAGCCGAAGCACGCAAATCCGTCGCCATTACCGGCGCACCGCTCAGCTTCTCCACGCCGCGCACGATCGCCGTGTGCCCCTCGACGCGAATGTCCGCACCCAGGCGCTGCAACTCCTGGACGTGCATGAAACGATTCTCGAAGATCGTCTCGTTGATCACGCCCACGCCCTCGGCGATGCAGTTGAGCGCCATGAATTGCGCCTGCATGTCGGTCGGGAACGCCGGATGCGGCGCCGTCGTGAGATTCACCGCTTTCGGGCGACGCCCCTGCATGTCGAGCGTGATCCGGTCGCCTTCGACCTCGATCTGCGCACCGGCCTGCATCAACTTCTCGAGCACCGCGTCCAGCGTTTCCGGGCGCGTGCGACGCGCCGTGATGCGCCCACCCGTCATCGCGCCGGCGACGAGGAACGTGCCGGTTTCGATGCGATCGGCGACCACCGCGTGCTTCGCGCCGTGCATCCGCTCGACACCATGCACGACAATGCGATTGCTGCCCGCGCCTTCGATCTGCGCGCCCATCGCGTTGAGGCAGTCCGCGAGATCCACGATCTCCGGCTCCATCGCGGCGTTTTCCAGGATGCTGGTGCCTGATGCCAGGCACGCCGCCATCAACACATTCTCGGTGGCGCCGACGCTCACCATGTCGAACACCACGCGCCCGCCCTTCAGGCGATCCGCGCGCGCCTTGATGAAACCATGGTCGACGCTGATTTCCGCGCCGAGCGCCTGCATACCCTTGATGTGCAAATCCACGGGGCGCGAACCGATCGCGCAACCACCGGGCAGCGACACTTCGGCCGCACCGTACTTCGCGAGCAAGGGCCCGAGCACGAGCACCGACGCGCGCATCGTCTTGACCAACTCGTAGGGCGCAACATGGCTGTTCACGCTGCGCGGATCGACGACGATCCCGCTCTCGCTCCCCTTGCCGATCGTGCCCTGGTCGACGGTGATCTCCGCGCCCAGGCCGGCGAGCAGCTTGGCCGTGGTCACCACATCGTGGAGGTGCGGGACGTTGCTGATTTCGACGGGTTCGTCGGCCAGCAGGGTCGCGCACAGGATCGGCAACACCGCGTTCTTGGCGCCGGAAATCTGCACGTCGCCATTGAGCGGCGCGCCGCCCTCGATCTGGATCTTCTGCATGTCAGGCGTTCGCCTCGTCGGGCGTGAGCGTCTTGAGGGCCAGTGCGTGGATCTCGCCGCCCATGCGGTCGCCGAGCGTGGCGTACACCATGCGATGGCGGGCGAGCGGCAACTTGCCCTGGAAATCGGCGAACACGACCGTGGCTTCGAAATGCACGCCGTCCTCCCCTTGCACCTGCGCACGCGCACCGGGCAGGCCTTGTTCGATCAGGTGGCGGATGGTGTCGGCGTTCATTCCGGGGCGGTCCTGTAAACTGCGTCCTTCAGTTTAGCGGAACGCCACCCCGGTCTTCCGCCTGCCCCGGAGCATCCGCATCCATGGCGACTCGCCCTCTTCCCCAGGACGCCACCGGCTTCGACTTCGCCGCCAGCGGCCGCCGCGTCATCGCCATCGAGGTCCAGGGCCTGGAAGCGGTCGCCGGCCGGCTCGACGGTGCGTTCACCGAGGCCTGCCGGGCCATGCTCGCCTGCAAGGGCCGCGTGGTGTGCACGGGCATGGGCAAGTCGGGGCATGTCGCGCGCAAGATCGCGGCAACCCTGGCCTCCACCGGCACGCCGAGTTTCTTCGTCCATCCGGGCGAAGCCGCGCACGGCGACCTGGGGATGATCACCGACGCCGACATCGTGCTCGCGCTCTCCTACTCCGGCGAAAGCGATGAACTGCTCACCGTGCTGCCCGGCCTCAAGCGCCAGAAGAACCTGCTGATCGCGATGACCGGCCGCCCCGGTTCGTCGCTCGCGCGCGAAGCCGACGTCCACCTGGATGCCAGCGTGCCCGCCGAAGCCTGCCCGCTCGCCCTCGCGCCCACCGCCAGCACCACCGCCGCGCTCGCGCTCGGCGACGCGCTCGCGGTTGCGTTGCTCGAAGCGCGCGGCTTCACCGCCGAGGATTTCGCGCGCTCGCATCCGGCCGGCGCGCTGGGTCGTCGCCTGTTGTTGCACATCCGCGACGTGATGCACGCCGGCGACGAGGTGCCGCGCGTGCGCGAAACCGCAACGCTCAGCGAAACACTCGTCGAGATGAGCCGCAAGCGCCTCGGTATGAGCGCCGTGGTCGACGCCGACGGCCGCCTGCTCGGCCTCTACACCGACGGCGACCTGCGCCGCACGCTCGACGATGCGAGCATCGACGTGCGTTCCACGTCGATCGCGTCCGTGATGACACGCGCGCCGAAAGTCATCGGCGCCAATGCGCTGGCGGTGGAAGCCGCGCAGCTGATGGAAGAACACAAGATCAACGCCCTGCTCGTCGTGGACGATGACCGTCGCGTCGTCGGCGCGCTGAACATCCACGATCTCCTCCGCGCCCGGGTCGTCTGACATGAATTACTCGCACCTCAACGACTTCCCCGCCGACATCCGCGAACGCGCGCAGAAGATCCGCCTGGCGTGCTTCGATGTCGACGGCACGCTCACCGACGGTCGCCTGATCATCGACAGCGCCGGCAACGAATCCAAGGCCTTCCATGTGTTCGACGGGCTCGGTCTCAAGCTGATCCAGCGCAAGGGCATCGCGGTGGCGTTCGTCACTGCGCGCGCCAGTGCCGCGGCGGAGAAGCGCGCGGCGGAGCTGGGCGTGGAATCGCACACCGGCGTGAGCGACAAGCTCGCGTGCGTGGAAGGCATCGCGCAACGCCTGGGGCTGACGCTCGACCAGGTGTGCTTCATGGGCGACGACCTCGCCGATTTGCGCGTGATGCTGCAGGTCGGCCTGTCGGTCGCGCCGGCGCAGGCGCATGCATGGACCCGCGAGCGCGTGCATTGGCGCACGCATGCGCGCGGCGGCGAAGGCGCGGCGCGCGAAGTCTGCGATCTGCTGCTCGCCGCGCAAGGCCATGCCGAAGACCTGTTGGCCGACATCGTGCACGTCACTGGCGTGCGCGTGGAGCGGGCTTCGTGACGGTGGAGCGACCGGACTTCGGCCGTTTGGTGAGCAAGCGCGGCGTGCTGTTGCTCGTGCTGTTCGTCGTCGCGTTGGGCATGGGGTTGTCGGTCTGGAAACACCGACCGAAGAACCGCGTCAGCAACGCCGACAACGGTCGCTCGGATTATGTCCTGACCAATTTCGAGGCCATCGTGCTCGACAAGCAGGGCCGGGAGTCCTTCACGCTGCAGGCGCCGAAGCTGGCGCGCAGCCCGGGCGACCAGACGATGACCATCCAGACGCCGGTGTTCTACATCCCCGTCTCGCCCGGCGCCGGGCAGGCGCCGACGCGTGAAGCGGGCTGGGAAGTGCGTTCGAAAACCGGCTGGGTGAGCGCCGATGGCGACGAACTGCGGCTGATCGGCGCGGTCGATGCGAAGACCGCCAGCGGCGCCGACAGGCACGTGACGATCGCCACCGAGCGGCTGAACGTCTTCCCGCAGGCCAACCGGGCCACCTCTCCGGGGACGGTCACGGTGGTCCAGCCGGGCTCTATACTTCGCGGTCAAGGCATGGACGCGCGGCTCGACTCCAAGCGCGTCCGCTTCTCGTCGAACGTAAAGGCCCGCTATGTCCCGTCGTCTGTTGCGCCCTGATCTGCACCGCTGGTTCGCGTTGACGCTGTTGGGCGTCGCCGCCGTCGCGGGTGCGCGCACGTCGGACCGCAGCCAGCCGATGAACGTGGAAGCCGGCGGCAGCGATTGTTCGCTCAGCGACACCGGCCAATGCATCCTCACCGGCAACGTGCACATCACCCAGGGCTCGATGGTGATCCTCGCCGGCCGCGCGGTGATCCATCGCGCCAACGGCGACATCCGCCGCGTGCAATTCACCGGCAGCCCGGTGCAGATGACGCAGGAACTCGACGACGGTTCGACGATCAAGGCGCGTGCGCAGAACGTCGACTACGACATGGCCACCGACACCGTCGTCTTCACGGGCGATGCGCTGATCGACCAGCCCGGCCGCGGCAACATCGCCGGTGGGCGCATTGCGTACAACATGCACTCCGGCCAGGTGCAGGGCACCGGTGAAGGCAACGGGCGCGTGAAGATGCAGTTCGTGCCCAAGTCCCAGCAACAGGGCAGTCGCTGATGCTGGTCGCGCAAGGGTTGCGCAAGTCGTATCGCACGCGCGCCGTCGTCCGCGACTTCGGGCTGACGCTCGATGCCGGCGAAGTCGTCGGCCTGCTCGGCCCCAACGGCGCGGGCAAGACCACCTGTTTCTACATGATCGTCGGCCTGGTGCCGGCCGACGCCGGGCAGATCGTGCTCGATGGCCGCGATATCACCGGCGATCCGATGTACACCCGCGCGCGCCTGGGCGTGGGCTACCTGCCGCAGGAACCCTCGGTGTTCCGCAAGCTGTCGGTCGCCGACAACATCCGCCTGGTGCTCGAACTGCGCGAAGACCTCGACGACAACGCGCGCGAGCGCGAGCTGGAGTCGCTCATGGACGAACTCCAGGTCGGCCATGTCGCCGGCCAGATGGGCGCCAGCCTGTCCGGCGGCGAGCGGCGCCGGGTGGAAATCGCCCGCGCGCTGGCCGCCAAGCCGCGCCTGATGTTGCTCGACGAACCCTTCGCCGGCGTCGACCCGATCTCCGTGGGCGAGATCCAGCGCATCGTTCGCCACCTGAAATCGCGCGGGATCGGGGTGCTCATCACGGATCACAACGTGCGCGAGACCTTGGGCATCTGCGACCGCGCGTATATTCTCAACGAAGGCAGCGTGCTCGCGCAGGGGGCGCCGGACGCGCTGCTGGCGAACCCCGACGTCCGCCGCGTGTACCTGGGCGAAGCTTTCCGCCTGTAGGTTCGTCGCGTCCGGCCGTCGGTTCCCACCGACACCGTTGGACTCGACATGAAGCCCCGCCTCCAGACATCGCTGGGACAACATTTGGTCATGACGCCGCAGTTGCGTCAGGCCATTCGTTTGTTACAGCTGTCGACGGCGGAACTGGAAATCGAGATCGCCAGCGCGGTGGAGAGCAACCCGCTGCTGGACTGGGAAGAGCCCGCGCAGCTCGACCCCCTTCCGGGCGATGGACACACCAACGGCAACGGCGCCGACCACGACGACGATGCGCCGCCCGCCGACGCCTCGGCCTGGGACGGCGACGAAACCTGGTACGAACGCATCGGCCCGGCCGACAGCGAAGAACCGATCGCCGAACAGGTGGCCGAAGACGAGACGCTGCAGGACCACCTGTTGTGGCAACTGCACCTGAGCCACCTGTCGCTGCGCGATCGCGCGATCGGCGTGGCGATCATCGAAGCGATCGACGACGACGGCTATCTGCGCGAAACGCTTGAAGCCATCGCCGAGAGCCTGCAGCCGGAAGTCGCCGCGCAGCCCAACGAGGTCCTGACCGTGTTGCACCAGGTGCAGCGCTTCGATCCGCCGGGCGTGGGCGCGCGTTCGCTCAACGAATGCCTGCTCATCCAGCTCGCCATGCTGCCGGAGGAAACACCGGGCCGCGAGCTGGCGAAGAAGATGGCCGACGGTCCGCTGGAACGCCTGCCGCGCATCGGCGTGGCGGGCCTGGCGAACGAACTGCATCGCCCGCACGCCGACATCGAATTGGCGGTGCACCTGCTGCGCTCGCTCGAACCGCGCCCCGGCGCGCAGTTGGGCGGCTTGTCCGCCGATACCTATGTCACGCCCGATTGCGTGGTGTGGCGCCAGCAGGGCCAGTGGCGCGTCGCGCTCGCGGCCGGTGCGCGGCCGCGCATCTCCATCCATCGCGGTTACGAACGCATGATCCGTTCGGCGAGCGAAAACGATGCGGTGTACCTGCGCGGTCGCCTGCAGGAAGCGCGCTGGTTGCTCAAGTCGCTCGAAGCGCGCGGCGATACCTTGCTGAAGGTGATGCGCTGCCTGTTGCGGCAGCAGTCGGCGTTCCTGGAATTCGGCGACCAGGCGCTGCGTCCGCTGACGCTGCGCGAAGTCGCCGGCGAAGTCGGCCTGCACGAATCGACGATTTCCCGCGCGATCGCGCGCAAGTTCGTGCGCACCCCGCGCGGCACCATTCCGCTGCGCGCGTTCTTCGCCTCGGGCATCGACACCGGCTCGGGTGGGGAAGCGTCCAGCACCGCCATCCAGGCCATGATCCGCCGCCTGGTCGAGGCCGAGGACCCGCGCAAGCCGCTGTCCGACGCCCGCCTGGCCGAGTCGCTGAAGGCCTCCGGCGTGCCCGTCGCACGGCGGACGGTGGCCAAATACCGGGAAGCCATGAGCATCCCCTCGTCGCAGGACCGCCTGCGAATCGGTTGAATCCGGGGCCCCACGGCCGCCTACTTCCCCTCACGGCCGCCGGGCGTATCCTGTCTTTCCGAAGTGAGCAAAGGAGGTCCGCGATGCGCATCGACACCTACGGCCAGCAGCTCGAAGTCACGCCTGCCCTGCGCGAGTACGTCGAATCCAAGCTTTCCCGCCTCTCCCGGCACTTCGACCAGCCCATCGATGTCCGCACCCAACTCCGGCTGGAACGCACCGACCACTGCGCCGAAGCCAACGTGAATATCGCCGGTCGCACCCTGCACGCGGATGCCTCCGCCCAGAACATGTACGCCGCCATCGACCTGCTCGCCGACAAGCTCGATCGCCTGTTGATGAAGCACAAGGAAAAGATCATCGACTCCCATCGCGGCGGGGATGCCGCGGCCAGCGGCTGATCCGCAGACGATGCCGTTCCAGTCGATGCTCGCCGCCGAACGCGTCGTCCTGCTCAACGAAGCCGGGGACCGCGACGGCGTGCTCGACGCCGCCGCGGGCCTGCTGTCCGACGCCTCGCCCGCCGGCACCCAGGCGATTGCCGAAAGCCTGCGCAAGCGCGAACGCCTGGGCAGCACGGCGATCGGGCACGGCATCGCCATTCCGCACGGACGCACCAACGCCTTCGACCACGCGCGCGCCGCATTCCTGCGCCTGCGCACGCCGATCGATTTCGACGCGAGCGACGGCGAGCCGGTCGACCTGGTGTTCGCCATGGCGGTGCCCGAACATTTCACGCAGGAACACCTGCAACTGCTCGCGCAGATCGCCGAGCAGTTCGCCGATGCGCGGTTCCGCGACGCCCTGCGCGCCGCGCCCGATGCATCGGCCCTGCGCAAGGTGCTCCTGGACCCGGCCTACGCGCCCGACGAAGCGGTACGCACTCCATGACGCAACGCATCGCGGCGCAGGAATTGTTCGACCTGCACCAGCAACGCCTGGGTTTGCGATGGGTCGCCGGCCAGTCGGGCGCCACGCGCGTGCTCGAATCGGTGGAGACCGTCGCGCGCCGTCCGTCGCTGGCCGGTTACCTCAACATCATCTATCCCAACAAGGTGCAGATCCTCGGCACCGAAGAGCTGCAGTGGCTCGACGGCCTGGATTCGCGCGCGCGCTGGGAAGTGATCGAACACATCATGCAGGCGCGCCCGCTCGCGCTGGTGATCAGCAAGGAACAACGCGTTCCCGAAGACCTGATCCACGCGGCGGAGGAATCGCACACGCCGCTATGGCTTTCGCCGCGCCGCGGCCACGAGTTGCTCAACCACATGCAATATCACCTGGCGCGCACGCTCGCGCCGCGCGTGACGCTGCACGGTGTGTTCATGGAGATCTATTCGATCGGCGTGCTGATCACCGGCGAATCGGGATCGGGAAAGAGCGAACTGGCGCTCGAACTGGTGACGCGCGGCCATCGCCTCGTCGCCGACGATGCGCCCGAATTCACGCAGATCGCGCCCGACGTGCTCGACGGCACCTGCCCGGAGTTGTTGCAGGACTTGCTGGAAGTGCGCGGCCTGGGCGTGCTCAACGTGCGCCAGATGTTCGGCGACACCGCGGTGAAGAAGAACAAATACCTGCGCCTGATCGTGCACCTGACCAAGCCGCACCTGGAACCGCAGGCCGCCGGCATGGAGCGCATCATCGGGGACCTGAGCGTGCGCCGCCTGCTCGACCTGGACGTTCCGCAGATCACCCTGCCCGTCATGCCCGGCCGCAACCTCGCCGTGCTGACCGAAGCCGCCGCGCGCGTGCACATCCTGCGCGCGAAGGGCGTCGACCCCGCGGCCGCCTTCATGGCGCGCCATTCCCATTTCCTCGAACGGTCCAGCTGACGACGTGAGCACGCCGCCTCCCGCACCTCCGGTGCCGACCCCCGAGGTCCCCAAGTTGATGATCGTCAGCGGCCTGTCCGGTTCGGGCAAGTCGGTGGCGCTCAACACGCTGGAAGACCTCGGGTTCTATTGCGTCGACAACCTGCCGGCCGACCTGTTGCCGGAATTCGTGCGGCGCGTGACGCGCGGCGAAGTGCGTCCGGAAAAACTCGCCGTCGGCCTGGACGTGCGCAGCGGCGGCGACCTCGGCGTGATTCCCGATGTGTTGTCGGAAGTCGGCGGGCTCGGGCTGGATCCGAAGCTGGTGTTCTTCGACGCCGACGACGACGTCCTGTTGCGCCGCTATGCCGACACGCGCCGCCGCCATCCGCTCAGCCACCTGGGCCTGGCGCTCGCCGATGCGATCGCGCTGGAACGCCAGGCGCTCAAGCCGCTGCGCCAGATCGCCGACGTCGTGCTCGATACCAGCCACCTCAACGTGCACAAGCTGCGGCGCGTGGTGATCACCGAATTCGGGCTGGGCGAGGCCTCGAGCCTGTCGCTGCTGTTCGAATCCTTCGCCTATCGCCGCGGCGTGCCGCCGGATGCGGACTTCGTGTTCGACGCGCGCTGCCTGCCCAACCCGCACTGGGATGCGCGCCTGCGCCCGCTGTCGGGCCGCGACAAGGACGTGGCCGACTACCTGGAGGCGCAGCCGGAAGTGCTGCAGTACGCCGGGCAGATCGAATCCTTCCTCGACACCTGGCTGCCGCGCCTGCAATCGGACACGCGCAGCTACGTCACCGTCGCCTTCGGCTGCACGGGCGGACGGCATCGTTCGGTGTACCTGGCCGAACGCCTCGCCCGCCATTGCCGCGACCTGGGCTGGGCCGAGGTTGCGGTGCACCATCGCGAGCTGGACTGACTTGCACTAACCTTCGGCCATGACCGTCGGCGTCCTGCTCATCACCCACGAAGGCATCGGCAGCGCCATGCTGTCGGTGGCCACGCGCCTGTTGCGCCAGCTGCCGTTGAAGACCGAAGCCTTCGAAGTGCCTTTCGACGCCGATCCCGACACCCTGCTGCCGATGGCCAGCGCGGCCTTGCGGCGCGTGGACGGCGGCCAGGGCGTGCTGGTGCTGACCGATCTGTACGGCGCGACCCCGAGCAACCTCGCCGCGAAGCTCGCGCGCATCGGCACGCCGGTCAAGCGCGTCTCGGCCCTGAGCCTGCCGATGCTGCTGCGCGTGATGAATTACGCAGAAATGGATCTCGAGGAGATTCCGAACGTCGCCGGCGCGGGCGCGCGCAACGGCGTGATCCATGATGACGCCTGACCCCGAGCGACAAGGACGAGCATGATCGAGCGCGAGCTCATGGTGGCCAACAAGCTGGGCCTGCACGCACGGGCCACGGCCAAACTCGTGCAATTGCTTTCGGGCTACCGCTGCGGCGCGACGATCGCGGCGAAGGGCCGCGAGGTCAACGCCAAGAGCATCATGGGCGTGATGCTGCTGGCCGCCGGCCAGGGCACGCCGGTCGTGCTGCGCGTGGACGGCGACGACGAAGAGCAAGCCGCCGCCGCCGTCTCGGACTTGTTCGAACGCCTCTTCGACGAGGGCGGCTGATGCGGCTCGTCCTGCCCGGCCACGGCGCTTCGCGCGGCAGCGCGCTCGGCCGGGCACGGGTGCGGCTGCCCCACGTACTGGACGTTCGCGAAGAGCACATCGAAGCCGATGCGGTGGAGGCCGAACTCGAACGCCTGCACGGCGCGATCGACGTCGTGCGCGGCGAGATGCGCGTGCTGCGCCAGCGCCTGCATGGCGCGCTCGCGCAGGAAGTCGGCGAATTCCTCGACCTGCATGCCCTGCTACTCGACGATCCCGAACTCCTGCAGGGCCTGGACGACCTGATCCGCACCGGCCGCTACAGCGCCGACTACGCGCTGCGCCTGCAGCGCGACCGCATCGCGAATGTCTTCACCACGATGGACGATGCGTACCTGCGCAGCCGCATCGACGACATCGACCAGGTGATCGGGCGCATCCACGTCGCGTTGCATCGTCGCGAAATCCCGGTCGAGGGCCTGGCCGGCGACATCCTGGTCACCGACAACATCGCGCCGGCCGAACTCGCGCAACTGCAACAACAGGGCGTGATGGCAGTGGTGACCGCGGGCGGCAGCGCGCTGTCGCACAGTGCGATCCTCGCGCGCAGCCTGCATCTGCCGCTCGTGGTCGGCGCCGCGCAGGCGCTGCTGCGGGTGAACGACGGCGACGTGCTCGCGGTGGACGGCACGAGCGGCCTGGTCGTGCTCGAACCCAATGCCGACGATCTGCGCGGCCATCGTTCGCGCATGCGCGACCAGGTGCGCGAACGCCGCCAGCTCAACCGACTGCGCCGCGAACCCACGCGCACGATCGACGGCGTCGACATCAAACTGTGGGCGAACGCCGAATCGCGCGCCGACGTCGCCGAAGCGCATGCGCTCGGCGCGGCGGGCGTGGGCCTGTATCGCACCGAGTTCCTGTTCCTGCAGCGCATGGAACTGCCCGACGAGGAAGAACAGTTCCGCGCCTATCGCGACGTCGTACTCGGCATGACGGGCCGCACGGTCACCATCCGCACGCTCGACCTGGGCGCCGACAAGGCCGACCGCAGCGGCCTGGTGCTCGAAGGCGAACCCAATCCGGCGCTCGGCTTGCGCGGCGTGCGCTTGTCGCTCGCGCGCGAAGCGCTGTTCCGAACGCAGTTGCGCGCGATCGCGCGCGCGTCGGGCTACGGCCCGGTGCGCGTGCTGGTGCCGATGATCAGCAGCCGCGAGGAGATCGTCTCGGTTCGCCGCCTGCTGAAGAAGGTGTTGGCCGAAGTGCGGCGCGAAGGCCACGAAGTCGCCGACGTGATCCCGCTCGGCGCGATGATCGAAGTGCCGGCCGCGGCCATCGCCCTGCCCGGCTTCGTCGGCGTGGTGGATTTCCTTTCGGTCGGCACCAACGACCTGGTCCAGTACCTGCTCGCCGCCGACCGCAACAACGAGGCGCTCGGCGAGATCTACACGCCGCTGCATCCGGCGCTCATCCGCCTGCTGCACCAGATCATCCGCATCGCGCATCGCCGCGGGAAGCCGGTGGCCGTGTGCGGCGAGATGGCGGGCGATGCGACCTTCGCGCCCCTGCTGCTGGCGCTGGGCCTCGGGGAATTCAGCCTGCACCCCAACACGCTGCTCGAATTGCGCCGCGCGATCCGCAACAGCGACCTGGGCAAGTTGCGGGGCAACGCGCCTGCGCTCCTGCGCGCACGGGACCGCAAGGGCATCGAAGACTGGCTCGAGGACAACGGATTCGCGAAATCCGTGCAACAGGGGTAGGCGCCTTCATCCCGCGCAGGCCATAATTCGCGCCATGAACGCCTGACCCTGTCGCGCCCTCGTGTGCGACGCGCCAACGGACCCCGAATGGCCGAAGCGATCCGCCACGAGAAGACCGCACGACAGCTGCGTCTGTTATCGGACGCGCTCGACAGCGGCCGCCTCGGCCCCGTGCGCCGCCTGGTCAACACGCTGTCGCCGGCCGAGATCGGCAACCTGCTCGAATCGCTCCCGCCCGCCAAGCGCACGGTGGTGTGGGGCCTGGTCGATCCCGAGGACGACGGCGAAGTGCTGGTCCACGTCGGCGACGACGTGCGCGAAAGCCTGCTGGCCGAGATGGACCCCGACGAAATCGTCGCGGCCGTCGAGGACCTGGACATCGACGACCTCGCCGACCTGGTCGAAGACCTGCCGGACACGGTCATCGACGAAGTCCTCAAGTCGATGGACCGCGAGAACCGCGAGCGTCTGGAACAGGTGCTGTCCTACGACGAGGACACCGCCGGGCGCCTGATGAACCCCGACGTGGTGACGGTGCGCACCGACACCACGGTCGACGTCGTCCTGCGCTACCTGCGCCTGCGCGGCGAGCTGCCCGACCACACCGACCATCTGTACGTCGTCAGCCGTCGCCACCAGTACCTCGGGCGCATCTCGCTGCAATCGCTGCTCACGCACGAACCGGGCACGCCGATCAACCAACTGATCGACGACGAACAGCCCGCGCTCGGCGTGGACGAGTCGTCGGACGAAGTGGCGCGACAGTTCTCCGACCACGACTGGATCAGCGCGCCGATCGTCGACGACAACAACATCCTGCTCGGCCGCATCACCATCGACGACGTCGTCGACATCATCCGCGAACAGGCCGAACACCAGGTGCTCGGCGCGGCGGGCCTGGACGAAGACGAGGATCTGTTCTCGCCCGTGCCGCGCGCGTGGCGGCGCCGCATCGTGTGGCTGAGCGTCAACCTCGCGACCGCGTTCCTCGCCTCGAGCGTCGTCGGCGAATTCCAGTCCACGATCGACCGCATCGTCGCGCTCGCCGTGCTGATGCCCATCGTCGCGGGCATGGGCGGCAACGCCGGTACGCAGGTGCTCGCGCTGATGGTGCGCGGCCTGGCGCTCGGCCAGGTCGGTGCCTCGAACGTGCGCACCCTGCTGTGGAAGGAATTGCGCGTGGCGCTGATGAACGGCGTGATGCTCGGCGGCATCGTGGGGCTTGCGACCTGGGCGTGGTTCCGCGATCCGATGCTCGCCGGCGTGATCGGCGCGGCGATGACGATCAACCTGCTCGCGGCCGCGAGCGCGGGCGTCCTCGTACCGCTCACGCTCAAGCGCATGAACCTGGACCCGGCGCTGGCCGGCGGCGTGATCCTGACGACGGTCACCGACGTCATGGGGTTCTTCGTCTTCCTCGGCCTTGCGAGCATCATCCTGGTTCGCTGAGCGCGAACGCGGACGCAAGGCGGCGATCAGGCCCCGAGCAACACTTCCAGCACCGCCATGCGAGCGGCGACGCCGTTGGCGACCTGGCGGAGGATGAGCGATTGCGGGCCGTCGGCGACATCGTCGTCGATTTCCACGCCACGGTTCATCGGGCCCGGATGCAACACCACGGCGTCGGACGCCGCGCGGCGCAGGCGCGTCGCGGTGAGGCCGTAATCGCGGTGGTAGTCGTCCAGCGAACCGACCAGGCCTTCTTCCATGCGCTCGCGTTGCAGGCGCAGCATCATGATCGCGTCGACGCCTTCCAGGGCCGCATCGAAGTCCTGCGTGACGACGCAGCCCTCGAGCGTCGCGTCCGTCGGCAGCAGCGCTTGCGGGCCGCACACGCGGATCTCGCCCGCGCCCAGCGTGCGCAGGGCATGCAGGTCGGTGCGTGCCACGCGCGAATGTTTGACGTCGCCGACGATGGCGACCTTCAGGCGCGAGAAGTCCGTGCCCTTCGCCTGGCGCAGCGTGAGCATGTCGAGCAGGCCCTGCGTGGGATGCGCGATGCGCCCGTCGCCGGCGTTGATCAGTGCGGTGCCGGGCCGCGCTTCACCCGCGAGCGCCGCGACGGCGCCGTCTTCCTTGTGGCGCACGACGAAGCCGTGCACGCCCATCGCTTCGAGCGTGCGCATGGTGTCGCGCGCGGTTTCGCCCTTGCTCGTCGACGAGGTGGACGCATCGAAAGTCAGCACGTCGGCGCCGAGGCGTTGCGCGGCGATCTGGAAACTCGAACGCGTGCGCGTCGAGGGTTCGAAGAACAGCGTGCACACCGTGCGGCCGACCAGTGTGCTGCGCAGCGAGACGTCGCCGCGGCGGTCGTCGAAGTTCTGCGCGAGGTCGAGCAGGCGCACGAGCACCGTGCGCGGCAGGCCTTCGAGCGTGAGGAAATGGCGCAGGCGTCCCTGCGCATCCACCTGGGCGACGGTCACTCGGCGGCTCCGCTCTGGGTCGTGATGGGTCGGGTGCTGCCATTGGGCAGCATTTCGATGCTGTCGTCCACGCCGATCGCATCCTGCGGCGCGGCGAGCCAGCGTTCGATGATCACCGCGGCGGCCACCGCGTCCAGCGCGGCGGCGTCGCGGCGCTTCTTGCGGCCTTCGGCGCGATCGGCGGCGAAGCGTTGCGCGGCTTCGATCGAACTGGCGCGCTCGTCGACGAGCACCACCGGCAAACGATAGCGCGCGTGCAATTCGCGCGCGAAGGCGTGCGCCATGCGGCGGATGGGCTGGTCGCCGCCCTCGAGCGTCATCGGATCGCCGACGACCAGGCCGTCGGGCCGCCATTCGGCGCGCAGGCGATCGATCGCGGTCCAGTCCGGGCCGTGCGCATGCACGTCGATCACCGCGAGCGCGCGTGCGCCGCTGCCGAAGGCGCTGCCGACCGCAACGCCGATCCGCCGGGCGCCGACATCGAAACCGAGCACGGTGCCGTCCAGGCGCATCAGGCGTGCCCGCTGTGGTCGGCCATCTGCGTGAGATCCACGCCGATGCTGCCGGCCGCGGCCTGCCAGCGCGCGTCCAGCGGCGTGGTAAACAGCAGGCTCGGGTCCATCGGCACGGTGAGCCAGCTGTCTTCAATGAGTTCCTGCTCGAGCTGGCCCGCACCCCAACCCGCGCACCCGAGCGCGACGATGGCGTTCGAAGGCCCCCCGCCGCCGGCCATCGCTTCGAGGATGTCGCGCGAGGTGGTGACGTAGAGCGCGTCGCCGATCTGCATCGTCGAATCCCAGCCATCGCCCCCGTCGTGCAGCACGAAGCCGCGTTCGGGATGCACCGGGCCGCCGGAGAGCACGATCTGCCCGCGAAGGTCATCGTTTCCGCTATCGATGCCCATCTGCTGGAAGACATCGCCCAGGGTGTATTCGGACGGGCGATTGACCACCACGCCCATCGCGCCTTCGGCATCGTGCTGGCACACCAGCGCCACGCTCCGCGCGAAATGCGGATCGGTGAGCGCCGGGAGCGCGATCAGCAACCGATTGGCGAGTGGCGTCGGGTTGGACTCCATGGGCGGGATTCTACCCCCGGCCGCGGGCCTTGGTCAGGCGTGACGCTGGGGGCCGCGAAGACACCACATGCGTGCGCAAGGTGCGCTTGTTCGACATGGGCCATGCCTCGAGTTGCGTTCGGAACACGACTGTACGCAGCCTGCGTACAGCGGAATTGCCGACAGGTCGCCCAAAAAGCAGAAGGGAGCGGTTTCCCGCTCCCTTCGTGAATCGCCTTACGCGTTGGATTGGCGTTATCGCGCCTCTGCAACCTCGACGCCATCCAGCCCCTGCGCCAGCGTGCGCGCATCGCCGCCCTGCGCAAGCTTGATGCGCAGGCGTACTTCGTTCGCCGAGTCGGCGTAACGCAGGGCGTCCTCGTAGGAGATCTCGCCGGCCTGGTACAGCTCGAACAGGCTCTGGTCGAAGGTCTTCATGCCGAGGTTGGTGGATTCCTTCATCACTTCCTTCAGCTTGTGGATCTCGCCGTCGCGGATGTAGTCCTGCACCAGCGGCGTGCCCAGCATGATTTCCATCGCCACGCGACGCGCCTTGCCGTCGGGCGTGGGGATGAGCTGCTGGGCGACCACGCCCTTGAGGTTGAGCGAGAGGTCCATCAGCAACTGGCCGCGGCGGTCTTCCGGGAAGAAGTTGATGATGCGGTCCATCGCCTGGTTGGCGTTGTTGGCGTGCAGCGTGCACAGCACCAGGTGGCCGGTTTCGGCGAAGGCGATGGCGTGGTCCATGCCTTCGCGCGTGCGCACCTCGCCGATCATGATCACGTCCGGTGCCTGGCGCAGCGTGTTCTTCAGCGCCGCTTCCCAGCTGTCGGTGTCGATGCCCACTTCGCGCTGCGTGATGATGCAGCCCTCGTGCTTGTGCACGAATTCGATCGGGTCCTCGATGGTGATGATGTGCCCGGTCGAGTTGCCGTTGCGGTAGCCGATCATCGCGGCCAGCGACGTCGACTTACCCGTACCGGTGGCGCCGACGAAGATGATGATGCCGCGCTTGGTCATCGCCAGCGTCTTGATGATCGGCGGGAGGTTGAGTTCCTCCACGCTCGGGATCTTCGTCTCGATCCGGCGCAGCACCATGCCGACCTGGTTGCGCTGGTAGAAGCACGACACGCGGAAGCGGCCGACGCCCGCGACGCCGATCGCGAAGTTGCACTCGTGCGTCTTTTCGAACTCTTCCCGCTGCTGCGGGTTCATCACGTTCAGAACCAGGTCGCGGCTCTGCTGCGGCGTGAGCGGGTTCTGGGTGATGGGCGAGATCTTGCCGTGCACTTTCATCGACGGCGGCATGCCGGCCGTGATGAACAGGTCCGACGCCTTCTGGTGCGCCATCAGCTTGAGGAACGAGGTGAAATCGATGCTGCTCATGGTCTGCTCCGGACTGTCACTCGAACAGTCGCTTGTCCTTTGCGTATTCCTTGGCGTGCTGGCGCGTCACCAGACCGCGCTTCACGAGGTCCTGGAGGTGCTGGTCGAGCGTCATCATGCCGTGCGACTGACCGGTCTGGATCGCCGAATACATCTGCGCGACCTTGTCTTCGCGGATCAGGTTACGGATGGCCGGGATGCCGACCATGATTTCCCACGCCGCCGTACGGCCACCGCCGACCTTCTTCAGCAGCGCCTGCGAAATCACCGCGCGCAGCGATTCGGACAGCATCGAACGGACCATCGGCTTTTCGCCGGCGGGGAAGACGTCGATGATGCGGTCGATGGTCTTGGCCGCCGAGGAGGTGTGCAGCGTGGCGAACACCAGGTGGCCGGTTTCCGCGGCGGTGAGCGCCAGGCGGATGGTCTCGATGTCGCGCATTTCGCCGACGAGGATGTAGTCGGGGTCTTCGCGCAAGGCCGAACGCAGCGCTTCGTTGAACCCGTGCGTGTCGCGATGCACTTCGCGCTGGTTGATCAGGCACTTCTGCGAGGTGTGCACGAACTCGATCGGGTCTTCGACCGACAGGATGTGCGCGTACTCGTTCTTGTTCACGTGGTCGAGCATCGCCGCCAGCGTGGTCGACTTGCCCGAGCCCGTGGGGCCGGTCACGAGGATCAGGCCCTGCGGCTGGTCGATCAGTTCCTTGAAGATGCGCGGCGTGTCGAGGTCTTCGAGCGTCAGCACTTCGGAGGGAACGGTACGGAACACCGCGCCCGCGCCGCGGTTCTGGTTGAACGCGTTGACGCGGAAGCGCGCCAGGCCCGGGATCTCGAAGGAGAAGTCGACCTCGAGGAATTCTTCGTAATCGCGCCGCTGCTTGTCCGACATGATGTCGTAGACCAGCGCGTGCACTTGCTTGTGGTCCAGCGCCGGGATGTTGATGCGGCGGACGTCGCCGTCCACGCGGATCATGGGCGGGAGGCCGGCGGACAGGTGCAGGTCCGAGGCTTTGTTCTTGACCGAAAACGCCAGAAGTTCGGCGATATCCATTACGTGCTCCCCCGCACGGCGATTGAAGTGCCAACGTTGAACGACTGGTGCAGTGGCACCCCCGTAGGCAGTATGGGCGCCGCCCTCCCCGCGGTGTCAACCGCGGATTCCGCGGCGATCACGAGGTTGCGACGAGATGCTCACCCCTGCCCTTGACGCTGTCGTTCAAAGACTTGAGAACGCGGCTCGGCAGTACGGTCGGCCAGCCCCCCGGCTGCTGGCCGTGTCCAAGCGCCAACCGGCCGCGGCGATCGCCGCCCTGGCGGCCGCCGGGCAGCGCGCGTTCGGCGAGAACTATGTGCAGGAGGCGCTGGGGAAGCAGTCCGAACTCCCCGACGCGCGCCTGGAGTGGCACCTGATCGGGCATCTCCAGTCCAACAAGGCCGCCGCTGCCGCGGCCGCCTTCGACTGGGTCCAGACCGTCGACCGCGCCAAACTCGTGCCCCTGCTGGCCGCCGCCCGCCCCGATGATCGCGGCCCGCTCAACGTGCTGATCCAGGTGAACATCGACGATGAGGCCAGCAAGCACGGTTGCCGCCCGGAGCAGGCCGACGCACTGGCCGATGCCATCGCCGCCGCATCGCCCCGGCTCGCGCTGCGCGGCCTGATGGCGATTCCCGCGCCCGTCGAAGACATGGAACGGCGGCGCGCCGCCTTCGCCCGCATGGCGACCCTGTTCGACACCCTCGCCGTCCGCCACCCCTCGATGGACACACTGTCGATGGGCATGAGCGAAGACTTCGAACTGGCCATTGCGCAAGGCGCGACGATGGTGCGCGTGGGCACCGCGTTGTTCGGCGAACGCGCGCCGCGCGGCTAAACTCCAACAAATGAACGACCCCATCGCATTCATCGGCGGCGGCAACATGGCGCGCAGCCTGATCGGCGGCCTGGTGCCCGGCAAAGTGCCCGCCTCGTCCATCCACGTGGCCGAACCGGTCGACGCGCTGCGCGACGCACTCGCGCGCGATTTCGGCGTGCACGTCGATGCCGCCAACGCCCCCATCGCGCGCGCGGCGAGCACGTGGGTGCTCGGCGTCAAACCGCAGGTGTTGCGCGAAGTCTGCGAAGCGCTTGCGCCCCTCGCGCAAACCTCGCGCCCGCTGATCGTCTCCATCGCGGCGGGGATCACCACCGCGCAGTTGGACCGTTGGCTCGGCGGCGATCTCCCCATCGTGCGCACGATGCCGAACACGCCGGCGCTGCTCGGCGCGGGCGTCACCGGCCTGTTCGCGAACACGCGTGTCGATGCGCGGCAGCGCGAACGCACGCAACAGTTGCTCGGCGCCGCCGGCCGCACCGTATGGATCGACGACGAAGCGCAGATGGACGCCGTCACCGCTGTCTCGGGCAGCGGCCCGGCATACGTGTTCCTGCTCGCCGAAGCGATGCAGGCCGCGGGCGAAGCCGAAGGTTTGTCGTCCGAAGCAGCGCGCCTGCTCGCCTTCCAGACCATCCTCGGCGCGGGGCGCATGTTGATGGAAAGCGACGTCGACGCCGCGGAATTGCGCCGCCGCGTCACTTCGCCGAACGGCACCACGCATGCGGCGATCGAAACCTTCGAAGCCGGCGGTTTCCGCGCACTCGTGCAACGCGCCGTGCACGCCGCCGCCGTGCGCGGCAAGGAGTTGTCCGATGCGAACGATTGAACGCGTGGCCGTGGTCTTGCTCGCCGGTGCGCTCGCCGCGTGCGGCGGCACTTCAGCGCCGGTGCCAGCGCAAGCCGCGCCGCCGCCGGCCGAACTGCACGACGGCGACCTGCACATCCACGCCACCGCGGTGAATACCCTCGCCTTGCCCGAAAGCGTCACGAAAACCTACGGCATTCCCCGCGGCGAACAGACGTGGATGCTGTTGGTGACCACGCGACAGGGCGAAGAAGGCCGCGATGTCGCGGTGCCGGCGAAGGTCGTCGCGAATGCGCGCGACCTGCAGGGCCGCAAGATCGACATCGCGATGCACGAACTGCGCACGGGCGACGGCCTGCTCGACAACGTCGGGACGTTCTCGATTACCCCGCCCGACACGTTGCAGTTCACCGTGCAGGTCACGCCGGCCGGCGGGACGTCGCGCACGCTCACCTTCACCCGCGAAGTGGCGAAGTAGCCCAGGCGCGCACGATCCGCGCGATCGCGTCGACGCCGTCGGTCAACGCCGCCGGCCCCGGTTGCAGGATGATCGGCGACTTCACTTCGTGCAGTTGTCCGTCGCGCACGGCGGGAATCGCATTCCAGCCCGGGCGTGCGGCGACGCGTTCGGGTCGGAAGCGTTTGCCGCACCACGAGCCCAGGATGATGTCGGGCGCGCGGCGGATCACTTCGTCGCTGTCTTCCAGGATGCGTTGTTTTGCGAGCGGCTCCAGCGCGCGCTCGGGGAAGATGTCGTCGCCGCCGGCGATGCGCACCAGTTCTGCGACCCAGCGGATGCCGGTGATCGGTGGCTCGTCCCATTCTTCGAAATAGATGCGCGGGCGGCGGTCCAGCTTCGCGGCGTCGGCTGCGATCGCGTCGAGTCGGCGTTGCAAGGAATCGGCGTAGGCCTCCGCGCGCGACGCCACGCCGACCATCGCACCGAGCCGGCGGATGTAGTCGAGGATGCCCTCGACGCTGCGATGGTTGGAGATCCACACCTCGACGCCGTGGCGGATCAGTTCGGCCGCGATGTCGGCCTGGATGTCGGAAAAGCCGATCGCGAAATCCGGCTTGAGCGCGAGGATCGCGTCGATCTTGGCGCTGGTGAATGCACTGACCTTCGGCTTGTCGCGGCGCGCGGCGGTGGGCCGCACGGTGAAACCGCTGATGCCGACGATGCGGTCCTGTTCGCCGAGCGCGTACAGCGTTTCGGTCGGCTCCTCGGTCAGGCAGACGATGCGGGACGGCGGCATCAGGGGAAGAGCATGCGCGTGGTCCACGTGCCGTCGTCGCCGCGCTCGTGCAGGTGGCGTTCGTGCAGGCGAAACTGCGCGCCGTACCAGAACTCCACCGCGCGCGGCACGATGCGGAACCCGCTCCAGCGCGGCGGGCGCGGCACGTCCTGGCCTTCGAAGCGGCGCTCGGCTTCGGACAGGCGCGCTTCGAAGGTTTCCTTCGACGCCAGGGTTTCGGATTGATCGGAGGCCCACGCACCCAATTGGCTGCCGCGCGGGCGCGAAGCGAAGTAGGCGTCGGCCTCGGCGTCGTCGACGATTTCGACCTCGCCTTCGATCCGCACCTGCACGCCGAGCATCACGCGCGGCCAGTGGAACAGCAGCGCGGCCTGCGGGTTGTCCTGCAACTCGCGCCCCTTGCGGCCATCGAGGTGCGTGTAGAACACGAAGCCGCGCGCGTCGTGCGCCTTCATCAGCACGGTGCGCGAGGAGGGACGGCCCCGCGCATCGGCGGTCGCGACGACCATGGCGGTCGGGTCGGGTTCGCCCGCCGCCGCGGCTTGCGCGAAGAGGTGGTCGAAGGTGGACAGGACGTCTTTGGGGAGGTCGGCGCGCATGGCCGCATTCTCGCGCATTAAGATCGCCGGCATGAATCCCGCCCCGCACCTGATCCTCGTCGGCCCCATGGGCGCCGGCAAGACCTCGATCGGCCGCCGCCTCGCCGAGCGCCTCGGCCTGCCCTTCACGGACATGGACGCGGCCATCGAGGCCCGCGCGGGGACGAAAGTGACCACGATCTTCGACCTGGAGGGGGAAGCCGGCTTCCGCGCGCGCGAACGCGACATGCTCCTCGAAGCGCTGCATGCACCGGCCGGCGTGATCGCGACCGGCGGTGGCGTGGTCCTGTCCGAAGACAATCGCCGGCTGTTGCGTGAAGGTGCGTTCGTCGTCCACCTCGACATCGGGGTGGATGGGCAGCTCGAGCGGCTGGCGCGCGATCGCACGCGGCCGCTGTTGCAGCGCCCCGATCGCGAAGCGGTGTTGCACAAGCTCGCGGAGGAACGTGGGGCGCTGTATGCGCAAGTCGCCGATCTGCGTTTCCCGACCGACGGCATGAGCGCCCACGAAGCGGCGCTGCAACTGGCCCGCGTGGTCGATGCGCAGTGGAAGCGCAGCGAGGCCGCGGCATGAGCGGCGTGCGCACGGTCGATGTCGGTGGCGCGCAACCGTATCGGATCGCGATCGGCGCCGGATTGCTCGGCGACGGCGCGGCGCTCGCGGCCCACGTGCGCGGGCGCCATGTCTTCCTCATCAGCGATGCGCATGTCGCGCCGCTGTATGCGCAGCGTGTTGTCGCCGCCTTGCAGGGCGCGCGCGACGATATCCGCTGCATCGTCTCGTGCATTCCCGCGGGCGAGTCGGCGAAGACGCTTGAACGCTTCGGCGAACTGGTGCGCGAACTCGCCGACTTCGGCGCGACCCGCGATGCCTGCGTGGTCGCGCTCGGCGGTGGCGTGGTCGGCGATCTGGCGGGGTTCGTCGCGGCGTGCTGGATGCGCGGCATCGATTGCGTGCAACTGCCGACGACGTTGCTGGCGATGGTCGATTCCTCAGTCGGCGGCAAGACGGCGGTCGACATGCCGCAGGGCAAGAATCTCGTCGGCGCCTTCCATCCGCCGCGCGCGGTGTTCGCCGATACCGCGACGCTCGCGACCTTGCCGGATCGCGAGTTGCGCGCCGGCCTGGCCGAAGTGGTGAAGTACGGCGCGATCCGTGACGCAGCTTTCCTGGATTGGCTCGACGCGAATGCCACCGCCTTGTTGGCGCGCGACGACGACGCGCTCGCGGAAGCCATCGCCCGCAGCTGCGCGCACAAGGCGAAGATCGTCGCGCGCGATCCGTTCGAACGCGGCGAACGCGCGTTGCTCAACTTCGGGCACACCTTCGCGCACGCGATCGAGAGTGAACAGGGTTACGGCGGCTTGAACCATGGCGAGGCCGTGGCCGTGGGCATGGTGTGCGCCGCGCGCCTGTCGGCGCGCCTGGGTTTGTCGACCGATGCGCAGGCCACGCACCTGGAAAGCCTGCTGACGCGCTTCGGCCTGCCAGTCGCCGTGCCCGCGGGCCTGTCGCCCGCCGCGCTCGTCGCGCGCATGCGCCTGGACAAGAAGGCCGCCGCCGGCGGCCTGCGCTTCGTTCTGTGGCGTGGCACGGGCGCTGCGGAAATCATTTCCGACGTCGACGAACAGGCCGTCGCGGCCGTCCTCTGACGCCCGACGGCGCAGACGTACAATCCCCCCATGCAGATCGGCCCCCACTCCATCGCCCCCAAGGTGATCCTCGCGCCCATGGCGGGCGTGACGGACAAGCCTTTCCGCGTGTTGTGCAAGCAACTGGGCGCGGGCCTGTGCGTGTCGGAGATGACGACCTCCGACCCGCGCTTCTGGAAGACCAGCAAGTCCCTGCACCGCATGGACCACGACGGCGAACCGGCACCGATCAGCGTGCAGCTCGCCGGCACGGTGCCTGCGGTGATGGCAGAAGCGGCGCGGTACAACGTCGACCACGGCGCGCAGATCATCGACATCAACATGGGCTGCCCGGCGAAGAAGGTGTGCAGCGCGTGGGCGGGCTCGGCGTTGATGCGCGACGAGGGCCTGGTGGCACGCATCCTCGAAGCGGTCGTGCAGGCCGTCGACGTGCCCGTGACCCTGAAGATCCGCACCGGTTGGGCCGCCGACGCACGCAATGCGCCGGTGATCGCCCGCATCGCGCAGGAAAGCGGCATCGCCGCGCTCGCCGTGCATGGCCGCACGCGCGACCAGCAGTACGGCGGCGTGGCCGAATACGACACGATCGGTGAGATCAAGGCGATGCTGTCGATCCCGGTGGTCGCCAATGGCGACATCGATTCGCCGCAGAAGGCGGCCTTCGTGCTGGCGCAAACCGGTTGCGATGCGGTGATGGTGGGGCGCGCGGCGCAGGGCCGGCCGTGGATCTTCCGCGAAATCGCGCACTACCTGGCGACGGGCGAAACGCTGGCACCGCCTTCGCTGGTCGAAGTGCGCGATGTCCTGCTCGGCCATCTGGAAGCGTTGCACGCCTTCTACGGCGAACTCTCCGGCGTGCGCATCGCACGCAAGCACCTGGGCTGGTACGCGAAGGACCGCCCCGAGAACAACGCCTTCCGCCACGTGGTGAATCGCGCGGAAAGTGCGCAGATGCAGATCGCGCTGACGCGGGATTACTTCGATGCGTTGATCGCGGGTGACTCGGTTGGCTGGATGGCGGCTGCCTGATCTTGCGTAATGTGGTGGCGTCGTGCGCGACGTCCGAAACTACGGAGTCACAGGTCTTTGCAGGGGAATGTGTTCGTCGGCGCGTCTCACGACGGGCGGCTGCACACTGACGTCGACCACGGCGCGAGCATGCGCAAGGCGCGCGTTCCCTGTCTGCACGATCCATCCCTTCGACGACACGAAGGCTCTCACTGCGGTGCGTGCCAGATGCGCGACCACATTGCGGGCAGGCGACGCGAAGCCTCCCACGGCCAGTGCAACTGTTGCACCGGGATCGCGCGCCACGCGCCGCCATCGCGCTGCGCGATCGCGAAGCGGAAGGTGTAATCGGGCTCGGCGCCCATGCGCAGGTCGGTGAGCACGAGCTTGCCCTCGTGCACCTGCGCCTTCGCGAAATCGTGGTTGAACCACAGCAGCCGCGCGACCTGCGGCACTTCGCGCACCGCATCCAGCGCACGCCGGTCGGACGCGAAGTGGGTGAAGCGCATCGGCCCGCGGTCGGCGATGAGCGAGCGCTCGCCTTCGACGAACCCCTCCGGCGTCATCGCCACCACGCGCCACAACAAGGTGTTGAACGGCATCGGCACCGAGAAGCGCGGCGCATTCCCCAGGCCGATCGCGGTGAGCGAGGCCCGCGCTTCGCGTTCGACGATCGCCTTGGCCACGAACGACCAGCCGACGTAGCCGACCGCGATCGCCAGCGATGCCACCAACGCGCGTTGCGCCTGCGGGCGCGCGCCGAACCAGGCCGCGACGCAGCAGCCCAGCGCGAGCGGCAAGGTCAGCATCGGATCGATGATGAAGAGCGTGGACCACATCGCCGGCGGCACCGGAAGCGGCCACCACAATTGCGTGCCGTAGACCGTGCAGGCGTCGATCAGCGGATGGGTCAGCAGGCAGAGCTGGAAGATCCAGAACCATCGCGTCGGCGCCGCCGCCACGCGCCCGCCGCGCGAGCGGAACCACAGCCACAGCAGCAAGCCCACCAGCGGCAGTACAAGCAGCGAATGCGTCGCCGCGCGGTGCCAGGTCATGCGGACGACGGGGTCGTCGGTGAGGAACAGCGGCAGTACGTCCAGGTCGGGCAAGGAGTTGAGCGCGGCGCCGGCCAGCAGCGCGGCGCGTCGTTGCGCCGGCGGCGCGAGGGCCGCCGCGATGGCGCCGCCGATGAACAGGTGCGTGATCGAATCCATGCGGCGATCCTAGCCTGCCGCCCTCGCCCGGCCCCGGGCCCCGCGGCGGTGTTCATTTATCTGCGGGAGGGCGCAAACTGCCCAATCCGGTCCGCGCGCCTGTACAATGCGCGCCCTCATCCTTTCATCCGCATTAAAGGATATACGCAGCGATGACCAGCTCCAGCTACCTCTTCACCTCCGAATCGGTCTCCGAAGGCCATCCGGACAAGATCGCCGACCAGATCTCCGACGCCGTCCTCGACGCGATCCTCGCGCAGGACAAGCGCGCGCGCGTGGCGTGCGAAACGATGGTGAAGACCGGCGCGGCCATCGTCGCGGGCGAAGTCACGACCGGCGCATGGGTCGACATCGAAACCCTCGCGCGCAAGGTCATCAACGACATCGGCTACAACAATTCCGACGTCGGCTTCGACGGCCACACCTGCGCCATCATCAACATGCTCGGCAAGCAGTCGGTGGACATCGCCGCGGGCGTGGATCGCAAGAAGCCCGAAGAACAGGGCGCGGGCGACCAGGGCCTGATGTTCGGCTACGCCTGCAACGAGGCGCCGGAATTCATGCCGGCCCCGATCTATTACTCGCACCGCCTGGTCGAACAGCAGGCCAAGGTGCGCAAGGCGAAGAATTCCAAGCTGCCGTGGCTGCGCCCCGATGCGAAGTCGCAGGTCACGCTGCGCTATGAAGCCAACAAGATCGTCGGCCTCGACGCCGTCGTCCTGTCGACGCAGCACGACCCGGGCATCAAGCAGAAGGACCTGGTCGAAGGCGTGTACGAGCACATCCTCAAGCCCGTGCTGCCGAAGAACTGGCTCGACAAGCTGCCGAAGAACAAGGTGCACATCAATCCGACGGGCATCTTCGTGATCGGCGGCCCGGTGGGCGACTGCGGCCTGACCGGCCGCAAGATCATCGTCGACAGCTACGGCGGCATGGCCCGCCACGGTGGCGGCGCGTTCTCGGGCAAGGATCCTTCGAAGGTCGACCGCTCGGCCGCCTATGCCGCGCGTTACGTCGCGAAGAACATCGTCGCCGCCGGCCTGGCCGACAAGTGCGAAGTGCAGGTCTCCTACGCCATCGGCGTGGCCGAACCGACTTCGATCTCGGTCACCACCTTCGGCACCGGCAAGATCTCCGACGACAAGATCGAGAAGCTGATCCGCAAGCACTTCGACCTGCGCCCGTACGGCATCGTCAAGATGCTCGACCTGATCCACCCGGTCTACCAGGCCACGGCCTCGTACGGCCACTTCGGCCGCAAGCCGACGCAGGTGGAATACGTCGACGGCGCCGGCAAGAAGCAGAAGGCCACCGCGTTCTCGTGGGAGAAGACGGACAAGGCCGACGAGCTGCGCAAGGACGGCGGGCTGAAGAAGTAAGCCACACCCATTCGGGCGCGCGACCGCGAGGGTCGCGCGCCCTGCTCTTTCGAGGGGCGCTGCGACCGTGGATAGGCACGGCCAGGCTCGAAGGGGTGCACCAGGTAACGGCGCCCGCTCGAAATTCGGAGCAAACGCCATGAACGCGCAAGTCAAGCAAGCCCAGGATTACAAGGTCGCCGACATCTCGCTCGCCGACTGGGGCCGCAAGGAAATCGACATCGCCGAGCACGAGATGCCGGGCCTGATGTCCATCCGCCGCAAGCACGCCGCCGCCAAGCCCCTCAAGGGCGTGCGCGTGACCGGTTCGCTGCACATGACCATCCAGACCGCCGTGTTGATCGAGACCCTGAAGGACGTCGGCGCCGACGTGCGCTGGGCCTCGTGCAACATCTTCTCCACGCAGGACCACGCCGCCGCCGCGATCGCCGCGACCGGCACGCCGGTGTTCGCGTGGAAGGGCGAGTCGCTCGAGGAATACTGGGACTGCACGCTCGACGCGGTGACCTTCCCGGGCGGCAAGGGTCCGGAGCTCGTCGTCGACGACGGCGGCGACGTGACGCTGCTGATCCACAAGGGCTATGAACTCGAACAGGGTTCGGATTGGGTGAACACCGCTTCGGGTTCGCACGAAGAGCAGATCATCAAGAACCTGCTCAAGCGCGTGGCCAAGGAGCGCCCCGGTTTCTGGACCAACGTGGTCAAGGATTGGAAGGGCGTCTCGGAAGAGACGACCACCGGCGTTCACCGCCTCTACCAGATCGCCGAACAGGGCAAGCTGCTGGTGCCGGCGATCAACGTCAACGACTCGGTCACCAAGTCGAAGTTCGACAACCTCTACGGCTGCCGCGAGTCGCTGGCCGACGGCCTCAAGCGCGCGATGGACGTGATGCTCGCCGGCAAGGTCGCGGTGGTGTGCGGTTACGGCGACGTCGGCAAGGGTTCGGCGCACTCGCTGCGCGCCTACGGCGCCCGCGTGGTCGTCACCGAAATCGATCCGATCTGCGCACTGCAGGCCGCGATGGAAGGCTTCGAAGTCAACACGATCGAAAGCACGCTGGGCCGCGGCGACATCTACGTCACCACGACCGGCAACAAGGACGTCATCACGCTCGCCCACATGCAGGCGATGAAGGACCAGGCGATCGTCTGCAACATCGGCCACTTCGACAACGAGATCCAGGTCGACGCGCTGTACGCCTCCGGCGCGCAGCACATCAACATCAAGCCGCAGGTGGACAAGTACGTCTTCGCCAACGGCAACGCGATCTTCCTGCTGGCCGAAGGCCGCCTGGTGAACCTGGGCTGCGCGACGGGCCATCCGAGCTTCGTGATGTCGAACTCCTTCGCCAACCAGACGCTGGCGCAGATCGACCTGTGGGCCAACAAGGACACCTACGAAAAGACGGTGTACCGCCTGCCCAAGCACCTCGACGAAGAAGTCGCCCGCCTGCACCTGGAGAAGATCGGCGTCAAGCTGACCACGCTCACGCAGGAACAGGCCGACTACCTCGGCGTGTCGGTGCAGGGCCCGTACAAGCCCGAGCACTACCGCTACTGAGTCCCGCGAGCGGGCGGCTTGAGGGCCGCCCGCTTCGTTTCAAACGTTGGCAACGGACCCACACATGGCCCTGCGCGTTCCGATCTCCTTCGAGTTCTACCCGCCCAAGACCGACGACCAACGCCAACAACTGGACCGCACCGCGGCCCGGCTGAAGTCGCGTTCGCCCGATTACGTCTCCTGCACGTTCGGCGCCGGCGGTTCGACCCTGTCCTACACGCCCGAAACCGTGCAGCGCCTGCGCGAAGACCACGGTCTGAACGCCGCGCCGCACATCTCGTGCATGGGCGGCACGCGCGAGGAATTGCGCTCCCTGCTCAAGCTCTACCGTGCGCTGGGGTGCAAGCGCGTGGTCGCCCTGCGTGGCGACATTCCTTCGGGCATGGCGCGCATGGGCGATTTCCGCTTCGCCTCCGACCTCGTCGAATTCATCCGCAGCGAGCACGACGGCTACTTCCACATCGAAGTGGGCTGCTATCCGGAAATGCATCCGCAAGCCGACGATGCCTTCACCGACATGCTGCACTTCAAGGCGAAGGCCGACGCCGGCGCAGACGGCGCGATCACGCAGTACTTCTACAACGCCGATGCGTATTTCCGCTTTGTCGAAGACGCGCGCAAGCTCGGCATCGACATCCCGATCGTGCCGGGCATCATGCCCATCTCCAACTTCACGCAGCTTCGACGCTTTTCGGAAGCGTGCGGTGCGGAGATCCCGCGCTGGATCGCCAAGCGCATGCAGGCTTACGGCGACGACAGCGAGAGTATCCGTGCGTTCGCGGCGGAGTTCGTCGCGCAGTTGTGTTCACGCCTCATCGACGGCGGCGCACCGGCCTTGCATTTCTATACGCTGAACCTCTCCAAGCCGACGCTGAACGTCATCGAACTGCTCGACTGATTTGCGACGAATGCGCCGCGAAACGGCGTGTTCAGGCACGAAGCGTTGACGCAGGCGAGCCGATGCTGCGCGTGACTTCCACGCGCGCACGGCTGCCATGCTGCATTCGATCACCACGGGACTTTGCATCGCGCTTTCGTGCGCCGCATTGAGCATCGCGCCCAAAGTGGCGCGCGCCGCACCGCCGCTGGTGCAGCAATGCATCACGGCCGACGGCAACACGCTGTATACCGACAAACCCTGCCGCAGCATCGGTGCGCGGGCGGTGGCGATGCGCGGCGAACTCGCCACGCGCCTGGTGCGCGAACGCGCGATCGAAGCCCGCTATACCGGCGTCGAAGTGGCCTATGTCACGGGCAGCGCCGCGCCCACGGCGAATACCGCCACGATGCGTGCGGCGCGCGAAGCGATCGGCCGGCATTCCATGCATGGCGGCTGCGCGCGCACGCCCACGCAACTGGCGATGGACCTGCGCGGCGCCTTCGCACTGGGCGACGTGAACCGCATCGCGGAGAGTTTCCATTGGGTCGGCATGTCGCAGCGCGCGGCCAACGCGACGATGGCGCGCCTGCAATCGCTGGCCCGGCGCAACCTGGTGGATGTGCAGTTCTACGACGCGCAGATCGGCGGATGGATGCAAACCGCGGACGCCGGCGGCGGCGCGTCCAATGGCGGCGTGATGCAACTGCAATTCGGCAACGACGCGTCCGCGACGATCCAGGATTTCGACGTGGTTCGCAACGAAGGCTGCGTCTTCCTGCGCTTCTGAGCAGGATGTTCCAGGCGGGCTGGTAGGCTTGCACCCATGCGCGCGCTGCTCCTGATCCCCCTGTTCGCCCTGGCCTGGTCGTGCCCGCATGTCGCGCACGCCCAGGTGCACAAATGCATTTCCGCAGATGGGCGCCCGCTCTACACCGACCAGCGTTGCGAAGCGCTCGGCGCGACCGATCTCCCGGCGCCGCCCACGCTCAATCCCGGCGCGGCGGCGGAGGTCGCGAAAAGCAATCGCCTGTACATGGGCGGCTGCACGCAAACCTTGCAGGACCTCGTCTTCGAAATCCGCACGGCGATCGAACAGGGCGACGCCAACCGCCTGTCGGGTGTCTACGACTGGGTGGGCATGTCCGATGCGGCGGCGATGTCGGTCATGGATCGCCTCGACCGCATCGCGCACCGCCCGCTGCTCGACATCCAGCCGATCTCCGCCGACCCCGTCGCCGAAGGCGCGATCACGGGCGAGGCCGGCGACGTGCCGCGAACGACGGTCCGCCGCCCGCCGGTCGGCCTGCGCCTGGAACAGACGCTCCCGCAAAGCATCACGCCCGCACGCACGGTGCTGGGCCTGCGGCGCCATTACGGCTGCTGGTGGGTGAGCCTCTAGGCCGCCGGCCGCTTACAATTGCGGTTCCCCTGCAAGCGAGCCGCCGGCATGACGATGCGCTACCCCGAATGGATCTGGCACAACGGCGCCATCAAGCCCTGGGCGGACGCCACCACGCATGTCATGTCGCACGCGATCCATTACGGCTCGTCGGTGTTCGAAGGCATCCGTTCGTACGACACGCCCAAGGGCCCGGCGATCTTCCGCCTCACCGACCACAATCGTCGCCTGATGGCCTCCGCGCGCATCTACGACATGCCGATGCCGTATTCGGTCGACCAGATCAACGCGGCCTGCCGCGAAGTGCTGAAGAAGAACGAATTGGGCAAGGCCTACCTGCGGCCGGTCGCGTTCCGAGGCCTGGGCGGTTTCGGCTTGTCCGCCGACACGCCGACCGACACTGCGGTGGCGGCCTGGCAGATGGGTGCGTACCTCGGTGAAGGCGTGCTCGAAGAAGGCATCGATGCCTGCGTGTCGAGCTGGCAGCGTTTCGCGCCCAACACGATTCCCGCGGGCGCGAAGGCCGGCGGCAATTATCTGTCCGGCCAGTTGGTCGCACGCGAAGCGCGTCGCCTCGGTTTCGGCGAAGGCATCGCGCTGGCCTCCACGGGCCTGCTCAGCGAAGGCGCGGGCGAAAACCTGTTCCTGGTGTTCGACGGCGCACTGCACACCACGCCGATCAGCGCCGCGCTGCTCAACGGCATCACGCGCAACACGATCATGACGCTCGCGCGCGAGAACGGCATCGCCGTGGTCGAGCGCGACATCCCGCGCGAATACCTCTACCTGTGCGACGAGCTCTTCATGTGCGGCACCGCGGCGGAAATCACGCCGATCCGTTCGGTCGACGGCCGCCAGGTCGGCATCGGCCGCGCCGGCCCGGTGACGCTGCGCATGCAGGAATTGTTCTTCGGCCTGTTCAACGGCAAGACCCAGGACAAGTGGGGCTGGCTGGAATACGTGGACGCGTAAGCGCGTCGGGGGTCAGCGCACCACGTCGCCGAAGCGCAGCGTCGCCACGACCCCCACCTTCTCGCCCGGCACCACGCGCACGTCCCAGTCGTACATCGCGCACAGGCGGCGGACGATCGACAAACCGATGCCCGCGCCCTGCGAATGCTCGGCGTGGGTGCCGCGATAACCGCGTTCGAACAGGCGCGCGGCTTCTTCCGCGCTGAGGCCGGGGCCCGAATCGACCACGTCGACGCCATCGGGCCGCATGCGCACGATGACCTCGCCTTCCAGCGTGTACTTCACCGCGTTGCCGATCAGGTTGCCGAGCGCGACCGCCACCGCGGCTTCCGGCGCATCGACGACCAGGCCGCCCTCGCCTTCCATCCGCAGCACCAGCGCCTTGCCGCCCAGCTGCGCGCGATACATGTCGAGCAGCTGCTCGGCGACCTTGCTCACGTCGGTGGCGCCGTGGCCACGCTCGTTGCGCGAGAGCAGCAGCAACGCGCTGATCAGGTCGGTGCACTGTTGCTCGGCGCGCTGGATGCGGCGCAGGCGCGCCTGCATGCGCTCGTCGAGTTCGGGGCGCGAGAGCAGCAACTCCGTCGCGCCGCGGATCACCGCGAGCGGCGTGCGCAGTTCGTGGCTGACGTCGGCGTTGAACTCGCGGTCGCGCTGCACCACTTCGGTCAGGCGCGCGGCGTAATCGTCGAGCGCCGATGCGAGCTGGCCGACTTCATCGTTCGGGAAATGCTCGGCCAGCGACACCGGCTCGCTGCTGCGGCCCGAGCCCTTGAGGCGATTGGCCAGTTCCGACACCGGGCTCATCACGCGCGAGGCGGCCCACCACCCCACGAGCAACGAGAGCAGCGTGAACACCACCACCGCGCCGTAGATGCCGCGGTTGAATTGCTCCGCGCCGCGCATCGTCTGCGTCATGTCGTAGGCGAGGAAGAACCACACCGACGGCGTCTTGCGCACCGCGAGCTTGTAGGAGAACGCCTGGCCGTCGTCGTCGACGCCGCTCAGCTGATGGATGCCGTCGGGCAGTTCGTACCACTGCGGTTGGTTCTCGCGCACGCTCTCGAACTTGTCGGGCGTGAAGGCGAACGCGCGGATCTGGTCGACCGGCAGGCTCGGATTCTGCGGGTCGCGCGCGTATTGCTGCGCGTAGAGGTCGATGTTGCGGTTCATCAGGTCGACGACGAGTTTGTCCTCGACCTGGTTGCGCACCTTGTCCACCGCGTAGGCGAACAGCGCCGTCAGCCCGAACCCGAGCAGGACGAACGACAGGATGATGCGGCTGCGGAGCTGGCGCCGATATCGGCGCGGGCGGCGCGCGGCTTCAGGTAGCGCTAGTGGCATCGGGTGCGGCGATCCGGTATCCGATGCCGTGTCGGGTCTGGATCAGCGGCGTGCCGAACGGCTTGTCGACGACCGCACGCAAGCCGTGGATGTGCACGCGCAGCGAATCCGAATCCGGCAATTCCTCGCCCCACACGCGGGTCTCCAGTTCCTGGCGCGTGACCACCGCCGGCGAGGCTTCCATCAGGGCCTGCAGGATCTTCAACGCGGTCGGGTTGAGTTGCAGCAGCTTGGCTTCGCGGCGCACTTCGAGCGTGTCGAGGTTGTATTCCAGGTCGCCGACGTTGAGCACGCGCGTCTGCACGCCGCGGCCGCGGCGCGCGAGTGCGTTGAGGCGCACTTCCACTTCCTGCAGCGCGAAGGGTTTGATCAGGTAATCGTCGGCACCCGAGTCGAAGCCGGCGAGTTTGTTGTCGAGCGAGTCGCGCGCGGTGAGCATCAGCACCGGCGTCTGCTTGCGCGCTTCGTTGCGCAGCTTGCGGCAGACCTCCAGGCCGTCCAGGCCCGGCAGGCTGAGGTCGAGCACGATCGCATCGAAGTCGTGCACCACCGCCAGGTGCAGGCCGGTGACGCCGTCGGCGGCGAAGTCCACCGTGTGGCCGCGGTCCTCGAGATAGTCGCCGAGGTTGGCGGCGATGTCCTGGTTGTCTTCGATGACGAGGATGCGCATCCGGGCTTTGTCCTGCAGGTGAGGCTGGGGGTCGAGTGAGACCCGGAGAACGCACCGGGGTTCAACACGATGAATTCGTCGGATTCTGCCAGAGCCGCAAGCGACGGTAGTGTCGATGGTGGGGGCGTGGCCCGGAAAAAACAAAGGCCCAGGCACGTTGCGCGTGCCTGGGCCAAATCAAGCCCCGATGACCGTAATCTGCTTCGTCCGATGCGGCGGGCCGAGCGGTCTACGACAGATTCGCGGTAGGCAAAGGCTACGCACCGGGCGATTAAACGGGTGTTAAAACCGACGGTGGAATCGCGTTAAAAATTCGATAATCGCGAGATCCTCAGGCGGCGTGGGCGGTGGGGGCTCGCTTGTGCGATCCCGACCGTTTGCCGCCGTTGGCGACGTATTCGATGATGCTGCCGGCAACATCGACGCCACTGGCCGCTTCGATCCCCTCCAGGCCGGGGGATGCGTTGACCTCCAGGATCAGCGGGCCGCGCCGGGAGCGGATGAGGTCCACGCCCGCCACCCCCAGCCCCAGCAGCTTCGCCGCACGCAATGCGACCTCCTGCTCCCCCGCGGTGGCCGTGACGGCCTTTGCCGTGCCACCGCGATGCAGGTTCGAACGGAAGTCGCCCTTCGGCGCCTGGCGCTTCATCGTGGCGACGACGCGATCGCCGACCACGAAGCACCGCAGATCGGCGCCCTTGGCTTCGGCGACGAACTCCTGCACCAGGAAGTTGGCGTACAACCCGCGCAACGCTTCGATCACGCTGCGCGAGGCCGAGAGCTTCTCGGTGAGCATCACGCCGGCGCCCTGCGTGCCTTCGTTGAGCTTGATCACGTGCGGCGTGGGCCCGAGCATCGCGAGCAAGTCGGAGGTGTCGTCGGGGTTGTCGCCGAACACCGTCGCCGGCAGCGCCAGGCCTTCGGCGGCGAGGATCTGGTGGCAGCGCAGCTTGTCGCGCGCCTTGAGGATCGAATCGGACGGGTTGGGCGTGCTGGTGCCCATGAGTTCGAACTGGCGCAGCACCGCCGTGCCGTACCGGGTGACCGACGCGCCGATGCGCGGGATGACCGCGTGGTAGCCGGTGAGCGGCTTGCCCTGGTGGTGCATGGCGAAGCCGTCCACGGCGATGCGCATGTAGCAGCGCAGCGGGTCGAGCACGCGCACGCTGTGGCCGCGCTCGCGTGCGGCATCGACCAGCCGGCGCGTCGAATACAGCTTGGTGTTGCGCGAAAGGATCGCGAGTTTCATGCGGGGGGTTTTCCATGCAGGAAAGAGCGGGCCGGATCGATGGTGAACGCACGGGCCAGCGAAGTACGGCCGAGGAGCATGGGGAAAAGCATTCCACGCCGATCGGTCAGGTTGATTTCGACCTCCTTCTCCACGCCCGCCAGCAGCAGCGGCGTGCGGAGGAACACGCGCCGGCTGCGGTTGCCGCCCGAGTCGGTGACCTCCCGCTCGTCGCTGATCGGCGCCTGCGACTCGATCACCTGCCCGCTGCGAATGCCGGTGGCGATCCGGAACCCCGTCCAGGGCGCGCCGCCTTCGACGAAGCGCCATTGGGCATCCACGTGCAGCGAAGAGCTGCGCGCACCGGTATCCACTTTCGCGCGAATGGCGACGATGCCGAGCGCCGGCAACGCCAACCACTCCCGCCAACCGAGCATGACGCGTGCGGCCACATGGCCTCCGGGGGAATCGCATGCGGGCGCATGCATTGGGACAGGGGGTTTGGGCCGGCATCCAACCGACCGAGGGCGCGGAGCATACGCGAGCGCGTGTTATCGGAATGAAGGACTGTCGGCAGTCCGCGACGGACGGGAATCGCCGGCCCGCCGCGTTGCCAGCCGCCCGCCCCGCGGCATAGACTCGCGCCTGCCGCGGGTGTAGTTCAATGGTAGAACTGCAGCTTCCCAAGCTGCTAGCGTGGGTTCGATTCCCATCACCCGCTCCAGACCCCGGAACGAACGAGGCCCGCTTGCGCGGGCCTCGTTTTTTCCAGCGATGTCGCGTCGATCAGAACCGCTTGCCCACGCTCACGAACAGCGTCGCGTTGTCGCCATTCTCCTGGCCCACGCTCGCGGTCGCACCGATGTCGGTGTCCACGCCCCACAGCTGCGTGCGCACGCCCAGCACCAGCGTGCCGTAGTTCTCGTCGTGTTCGACGTTCGGCACGGCGTACGGCAAGGTGCCCGCGATGGTGAGCGACTGCGCGAAGGCTTCTTCCGGCGCGTCCTCGAACTCGTGTTCCCACGTGAACTTCGCATAGGGCACGGCAGTCGGCGAAATCTCGAAGCGCGCCTGCCAGCCGGCCGCGCCGACCAGCGAGTCGTAGCTCTGGTCGGGATAGGCAAGGCCGGCGGAGTCGATGCGGTTTTCGACATAGCCATCGACGTCGATCTGCTGCGAGAGCACGGACACGACCGGGCCATGGACCAGCGAACCGGCGTGGAAATCCCAACCCGCCGATGCGCCGAAGGAGAGGTTGTCGCCATCGGGCGAGCCTTCGTACGTGCGCAGGACCGGGCCGAGCTGCACGTTGCGCGTGACGTCGTAGCTGGTCTTGGTCCAGCTCAACTGCGCGTTGACCCACACGTTGCCCGAGAACCAGCCGACGAAGCCGCCGATGGTCAGGTCGTCCTGCGAGAAGTCGCCCATGCGGTGGCCGTAGTCGAAGTCGTTGCGGCCGAAGCCGGCGAAGCCGCCGTACACGACGTCGCCGTTGGCCCAGTCCACGCCGAACAGCAGCGAAGGGCCGGTGCCGTCGTAGTCGCCCGGTGCGTCGTAGCGCTGCGTGTCGCCGCGCAGGTTCGCCCACCAGTGCGTGCCGTCTTCGGCGGGCTTGACCGGCATGTGCGAGCCGACCATCTCGGCGCGCGACTTGCCGATCAACTGCTCGGTGTACGGCAGCAACGCGATCTGGCGCGGCGCTTCGAGCACCGAGATCGCGTACTGGCCGAGGATCGCGTGCGCGGGGCCCGTGGGATGCACGCCGTCGGCGAACAGATACGTGTTGGCGGCATCCGGCGAGACCAGCGAGCCCGGGTTGCACGTCACCGACGATGCCGTGGTGCACGCCGCGCCGGTGATGTTGGTGAAGCCGTAGGCCTGCGGCGAAGCGATGATTTCATGCAGCAGGTTGAAGGTGTCGAGCGGGATGACGCGCAAGCCCTGCGAGGAAAGCGTCGAGAACAGCGCGGCGTTGTACGTCGTCGACAACTGCGTGCCGGCCGCCGCGCCCGCGGGGCCCTGCGCGAGGAATGCCGGCGTCGCGCCGAGATCCGGCACGGTGGCCACGAGGATGTACTTCGCGCCGGCGCCGGTCAGCGTGGCGACATTGGTGACCTGCGCACCGACCGCCTGCGCCATCGTCGACTGCGCGGGCGCTCCGCTGGCGATGGCGAGCAGGTCGTTCGCGCCGCCCCACACCGTGTACAGGCCGTGCGCATCGGCGCGGCCGCCGGTCGAAGCGAGGTAGGCGTTGATCTGCGTGCTCATCGACGGGATGACGCCGAGTGCGCCGACGTCGTCGGTACCCGTGCGCCCGCCGCCGACGGCCCAGTTGGTACCGCCCTGGTTGGCGCTGGCGGCATTGGTGCCGTAGTAGTCGGCCAGGTATTCGGACCAGACGAGCGTCGGGTTGGTCGTGAACTTGCCCAGGATGCCGGCCTGCGGGCCGCCGACCTGGACCAGCGCCGGGCGGAACCAGCCCGCGTCGGTGAGGCTGTCGCCGAAGAACACGGTCTGCGTGTAGGTCTGCGCGGCCGCGGGGAGCGCGGCGAAAGCCAGTGCGGCAGCAAGGAGACTGCGGACGGGCTTGAAAGCCCGGTAGGTCTGCTTCATCGAACGCTCCAGGGCAAACGGGTGGGTATGGTGGATGAACTCTGCCACGCCCCGGGCGAGAATGCGCGCATGGACATTCTGCTCAACGGACAGACCCGGGCCCTGCCGCCGGGTGCCACCATCGCTGCCCTGCTCGAGGCCGAAGGCCTCGCGGGCCGGCGCGTCGCGGTCGAAGTCAACGGCGACATCGTGCCGCGTGGCATGCATGCGACGCATGCGCTCATCGAAGGGGACCGCGTCGAAGTGGTCCACGCGCTCGGCGGGGGCTAGGAAAAAAGACGCGCGATGACACCATCGGGCGGTATCGGGAACCCGGCTGTCCGCGGCAGGGGGAGTGCCGGAGGACCCGTAGCTTTGCGACCCCGGCTTTCGCGCGGGTGTGCCGTGGCGTACCGCGCGATGGGCATCGCGCGCAGCGGCGTGATCCGTCGGTCGGGTCAGGGGTGAGCCCGCCTCCGTAATCGATGCCACTCCCCCAGCCTTACGCACCACCCGGTGAACACAGGACACCGGGTGTGCAAATCCCCACGAATAGCGATCTCCGGGACGCTCCAACCGACGAACGGCGTTACCATTCGCAGATGCAAGACACCCCAGACTTCGCGGCCGACGACGCACTGGTCGTCGCGGGCCGCCGTTATCGTTCCCGCCTGCTCACCGGTACGGGCAAGTTCAAGGATTTCGACGAAACCCGCCGCGCCACCGATGCGGCCGGCGCGCAAATCGTCACCGTCGCGATCCGCCGCACCAACCTGGGCCAGGATCCGGACCAACCCAACCTGCTCGATGCCTTGCCGCCCGAGCAGTTCACCCTGCTGCCCAACACCGCGGGCTGTTACACCGCCGACGATGCGGTGCGCACCTGCCGACTGGCGCGCGAACTGCTCGACGGCCACAAGCTGGTGAAGCTCGAAGTGCTCGGCGATGCGCGCACGTTGTATCCCGACGTCGTGCAGACCCTGGCCGCCGCCGAGCGCCTGGTCGCCGACGGTTTCGACGTGATGGTCTACACCTCCGACGACCCGATCCTCGCCAAGCGCCTGGAGGAAATCGGCTGCGTCGCGGTGATGCCGCTCGCCGCGCCCATCGGCTCGGGCCTGGGCGTGCAGAACAAGTACAACCTGATCGAGATCGTCGAGAACGCGAAGGTCCCGATCATCGTCGACGCCGGCGTGGGCACCGCGTCGGACGCCGCGATCGCGATGGAACTGGGCTGCGACGGCGTGCTGATGAACACCGCGATCGCCGGCGCGAAGAACCCCGTGCTGATGGCGCACGCGATGAAGCTCGCCGTCGAAGCCGGCCGCGCCGCCTTCCGCGCCGGCCGCATTCCGCGCAAGCGTTTCGCTTCGGCGTCGAGCCCCGTCGACGGCCTCATCGGTTGATGGCCGCGTCGATGGCGAGCGATCCGGTCGACAAGAAGCCGTTCACCAAAGAGCCGGGGCAGCGCAAGATCCGGAGTTTCGTGCTGCGGCAAGGGCGGTTCACGCCTGCGCAGCAGCGCGCGTTCGACGAGCAGTGGCCGCGCTTCGGCCTCGACTACACCGGCACGCCGCGCGACTTCGACGCCGCCTTCGGTCGCCACGCACCGCGCGTGCTGGAAATCGGCTTCGGGAACGGGGAGGCGCTGCGTTACGCCGCCGCGCGCGATCCCGAGCGCGACCTGGTCGGCATCGAAGTCCACGCACCGGGCGTGGGCCGCCTGCTCAACGCACTGGCCGACGACGATGCGCGCAACGTGCGCCTGTACCACCACGACGCGGTCGAAGTGCTCGAACACGAGATCGCCGACGGATCGCTGGACGAAGTCCGCATCTACTTCCCCGATCCGTGGCACAAGAAGCGCCACAACAAGCGGCGCCTGGTGAACCCCGCCTTCGCCGCGCTGCTCGTGCGCAAGCTCGCGCCCACGGGGCGCTTGCACCTTGCGACCGATTGGCAGGACTATGCCGAGCAGATGTGGGACGTGCTCGATGCGACCCCCGGGCTGGCCAACCGCGCCGGCCCGCGCGGGACGGTGCCCCGGCCCGAATGGCGTCCGCAGACGCACTTCGAAACGCGCGGGCAGAAGCTGGGCCACGGGGTGTGGGACCTTCTTTACGACAGCGTGCCGGACAACGGCAGGACCGGGGAAACGAACGCGTGAACGACACCGCGTTGATGCTCACCACCGACATGAAGCTCGTGCTCGGGCTGGTGGGTTTCACGATGGTGATGTTCCTGTTCGAGCGCATCCGCGCCGACGTCGTCGCGCTCGTCGTGCTCGTGTTGCTCGGGCTCACCGGCCTGGTCGCGCCGGAAGATCTGTTCGGCGGCTTCTCCGGCAACGCGGTCATCTCGGTGATTTCCACGATGATCCTCGGCGCGGGCCTGGACCGCACCGGCGCGCTCAATCGCCTCGCGGGCTGGTTGTTGCGGCGCTCGCGCGGCATGGAAGAACGCCTGCTGCTGCTCACCAACACCGTGGCGGGCCTCAACTCCTCCTTCATGCAGAACCCGTCGGTGATGGCGTTGTACCTGCCCGTCGCCTCGCGCCTGAGTTCGCGCACGGGCCTGCCCTTGTCGCGGTTCCTGTTGCCGCTGGCGGTCGCCATCGTGATGGGCGGCTCGCTGACGATGGTCGGTACCTCGCCGCTGATCCTGCTCAACGACTTGCTGGTGTCGTCCAACGCCAACCTGCCCTCGGGCGCGGCGACGCTGGAACCGCTGCACATGTTCGCGCCGATGCCGATCGGCCTGGCGCTGCTCGGCGCGGGGCTGCTGTACTTCCGCTTCTTCGGCGACAAGCGCCTGGAGCAATACGACATCGATCGCGGCGTCACGCCCGCGCGCACGCAGAGTTACTTCGCGCAGGCCTACGGCATCGAAGGCGACGTGTACGAACTCACGGTCTCCGCCGACAGCCCGCTGGTGGGCATGTCGCTGGGCGAAGCCGAAGCGCAGCGCGGCGCGCCGCTGCTGCTGGCGTTGAAGACCGGCAACGAATCGCGCCTGGCCCCGCCGGCCGATGCACGCATCTGGGTCGGCAGCGTGCTCGGTGCGATGGGGCCGCGGCAGGTCGTCGCGGATTTCGCGCAGAACCATTTCCTGCGCATGAGCACGCGCCTGCGCACCTTCGGCGACCTGTTCAACCCCAGCCGCGCGGGCATCGCCGAAGCCGTGGTGCCGCCGACCTCGCAATACATCGGCAAATCGCAGGCCGAACTGCAGTTGCGCAAGCAGTACGGCATCAGCCTGCTGGCGGTGAACCGCGACAAGACCGTGCATCGCGAAAACGTCCGCCAGCTCGGCCTGCGCGCCGGCGACATGCTGGTGTTGCACGGCATCTGGCAGGACCTCGCGCAGGCCGCCGAGAACAAGGACTTCGTGGTCGTCACCGACTACCCGAAGGGCGAGCAGCGGCCGCACAAGTTCAAGCTGGCGATCGGCATCTTCGTGGTGACGATGCTGCTGGCGCTGTCCACGCGCATCCCGGTGTCGATCGCGCTGATGACCGGCGTGGCGGGCATGCTCGTCGCCGGCGTGCTGCACATCGACGAAGCGTACGCTGCGATCAGCTGGAAGACCGTCTTCGTCATGGCCTGCCTCATTCCGCTGGGATGGGCGATGGATTCCAGCGGCGCGGCGGCCTGGATCGCGGGACATACGATCGAGCAGATGCCATCGGATTTGCCGCTGGTCGTGGTCGAAGTCGCGCTCTGCGTGCTGACCACGCTGTTCTCGCTGGTGATCGGGCACGTCGGTGCAACCATCGTCATGGTGCCGATGGCGATCAACCTGGCCCTGGCGGCGGGCGGCAATCCGACCGCGTTCGCGCTGCTCGTCGCGATGTCGGCGTCGAACAACTTCATGACCGCATCCAACCCGGTGATGTCGATGATCACCGGCCCCGCCGGCTACCAGCCGCGCGACCTGTGGAGGCTGGGCGCGCCGCTGTCGCTGGTCTACCTGGTCGTGATCGTGGCGGCCGTCAACATCATGTATTAGCGCCGTGGACCGAGCACCACGCGCACCAGCCCGTCCTCCACGACGACGGGAACTGTGCGCAATGCGGCGCCCCGGCAGGGGCCCGCGACGCACTCGCCCTTCTCCAGCTCGAACGTCGCCCCGTGCACGGCGCACACCAGGCGGCCCTGCTTGTCCTGCAGGAAGCGGCCCGGCGCCCAGTCCAGGCGGCGGCCCGCGTGCGGGCACACGTTGAGCCAGGCGCGCACGGTGTCGCCTTCGCGCAGCAGGATCAGCGATTCGGCGTCGTTGTCTTCCAGGCGCGCCTCGATTTCCGTCAGCCCGCCCTCCGGAAGTTGGTCGAAGCGGAGCAATGCGTCGCGTTGTGGGACGGTGGAGTTCACGATTTAACGAAGTCCTCACACGCTTTGCGAAGGGGCGCCGGATACTCGCCGCCCCGGCACTGCCGCATTGTGTCACGGCCCCCGACGATGATCGCTTTCACGCACCGCTTCGATTCCACCGCGTTCCGCAACGCCTTCGCGCCGCGCAAGCCGCGTCGCCCGTGGTTGCGCGTGTTGTTCGGGCTGATCGGCGTCGCGCTCCTCGTCGCGCTGGTGGCCGTGAGCGTCGTCGTCGGCGTGGCGATGATTTCGGCAGGCCTGCTGGTCAAGCTGTGGAAGTCGCGCAACGCAGCGCGCGTGGCGCGCGATCCGCGCGTGATCGACGGCGAATATCGCGCCGTCCGCAACACCAAGCACGCCCTCCCCTCCGCATGAGCGACGTCGTCGCGCCGACCGCGCCGGTGCGCATCCCGGTGCGCGGTGGCGGCACGTTTCCCGTGCGCCGCGTTTATTGCGTCGGCCGCAATTTCGCCGACCACGCGAAGGAAATGGGCGCCGCGGTGCCCGCATCGAAAGCCGACCGCGGCACGCCGGTGTTCTTCGCCAAGCCCGCCGATGCCGTCGTGATCGATGGCGTCGTGCCCTACCCGCCGGGCACGAGCGACCTGCACCATGAAGTCGAACTCGTCGTCGCCCTCGGCGAAGGCGCAAGCGTGTTCGGTTACGCCGTCGGCCTCGACCTCACGCGCCGCGACCTGCAATCGGCCGCGAAGGCCAAGGGCCTGCCCTGGGATACCGGCAAGGGCTTCGATTTCTCCGCACCGGTGGGCGAACTCGTTCACGCCGATGCCATCGGCCCGCTCGCCGCGCGCGGTATCTCCCTCGAGGTCAACGGCACGCAGCGCCAGGCCTCGACGCTCGACCAGCTGATCTGGGACGTGCCCGAGATCCTCGCCGAGCTGAGCAAGCTGTATGCCCTGAAGGCCGGCGACCTGGTCTTCATGGGCACGCCCGCGGGCGTCGGCCCCCTGCAGCCCGAGGACGTCTTCACCGCCCGCATCGACGACCTGCCCGCCCTCCACGGCCGCATCGATCCGCCCCTGCGATAACCTCGCCCCACCGGCCTGTCGCCGGGGGGAGGACGACGCATGGGCATGCTCTCGGAATTCAAGGCCTTCATCGCACGCGGCAACGTCGTCGACCTCGCGGTCGCGGTCGTGATCGGTGCGGCCTTCGGCAAGATCGTGACCGCACTGGTCGACGGCATCGTCATGCCGATCATCGCGATGATCACCGGCGGCGCGAGCGTCGCCGACTGGAAGTACGTCGTCACGCCCGGCGTCACCGACGCCGCGGGCAAAGTGCTGACGCCCGAAGTCGCGTTCAAGTACGGCCTCGTGCTGCAGACCTGCATCGACTTCCTGCTGATCGCCTTCGTGATCTTCCTGGTCCTCAAGGCCTACAACCGCCTGCGCGAACCGGCACCCGAAGCGGCGACGCCCGAGGACATCGTGCTGCTGCGCGAAATCCGCGATTCCCTGAAGTCGCGATAGGCGAAACATGACCACCAGCACCCCTGCCCCGCAGGGGTCCGCTGCTACGCTCGGCGTCTTTCCGCAATCCTGGGGTGTGTCCGCAATGCGCCTTGTTCCGACGATGCTCGCCGCCGTCCTCGCCACCACGATCGCCGCCGCCAACGCCGCGACGCCGGCGACGCAAAGCACCACGATTTCTTCCGCGTCCATCCAGCGCGCCACGCAACTGCGCGACAAGGCCGTGGACGACAACACCGGCTATGCGATCGTCGAATCGCTGACGACCGAAGTCGGGCCGCGCATGGCGGGCAGCGAAGCCGATGCGCGCGCCGTCGCGTGGGCGGTCGCGAAGTTCAAATCGCTCGGTTACGACAAGGTGTGGACCGAGCCGGTGACGTTCCCGAAGTGGGTGCGCACCAGCGAGCACGCGGAAGTCCTCGGCGAGCATTCGCAGAAACTCACCCTCACCGCGCTCGGCGGCAGCCCCGGCGGCACGGTCGAAGGCGAAGTCGTGCGTTTCGCCGATCTGAAATCGCTGCAGGCCGCGCCCGCCGATTCGCTGAAGGGCAAGATCGCCTTCATCGATTTCCCGATGGCGCGCGCGAAGGACGGCAGCGGTTACGGCATGGGCTCGCAGATCCGCAGCGCGGGTCCGTCCGCGGCGATCAAGGCCGGCGCTTCGGCGTACCTGATGCGCTCGGCGGGCACCGATTCGCACCGCAACCCGCACACCGGCATCACGCATTTCGACGAAGGGCTGACGCCGATTCCGTCGGCCGCGCTGTCGACGCCGGATGCCGAACAACTCGCGCGCCTGGTCGCGCTCGGCAAGCCGATCCGCGTCAAGGTCGCGCTGGATTGCGGTTGGACCGGTGAAGCGACGTCGTACAACGTCATCGGCGAAATGCGCGGTCGCAGCAAGCCCGACGAAGTGGTCGTGATCGGCGGGCACCTGGATTCGTGGGATCTGGGCACGGGCGCGATCGACGACGGCGCGGGCGTGGCCATCGCGATGGGCGCGGGCAAGTTGATCGGCGACATGAAGCAGCGCCCGGCGCGCACGATTCGCGTGGTCGCGTTCGCGAACGAGGAGCAGGGCCTGCATGGCGGCCGTGCGTATGCGCTGAAGCATGGGCCGGATGTGCGCAAGCATCAGATCGGCGCGGAGAGTGATTTCGGCGCGGGGCGCATCTACGCGTTCAGCACGAGTGCGCCGGAGCGTGCGCTGGGCGCGGTGAAGCAGATCGCCGATGTGTTGGCGTCGCTGGGCATTGCGTACACGCCGGGGGAAGGTGGGCCGGGGCCGGACGTGAGTCCGTTCGCCGCCAACGGGTTGGCGTGGGGTGCGTTGCGCCAGGACGGCACGGACTATTTCGACTATCACCACACGCCGGACGACACGCTCGACAAGATCGATCCGAAGGCGCTCGCGCAGAATGTCGCGGCGTATGCGGTGTTTGCTTATCTCGCTGCGGATGCGCAGGGGGATTTTGGGAGCGAGGCGAAGAAGGTCACGCCGCCGAAGGAATGAGTTGTGCTCGAGCCCCTCTCCTACCGGGAGAGGGGTTGGGGAGAGAGTCCGGTGTGGGTGCGTCGGTAACGCCCGCTTCGAAACCGATCTGCGCGCCGCCGGGAACGCGGAGAGTTCCAAATTTTTTGTGGGAAAAAAATTTGAAACTCTCCACGCTGCGGCATCACCTTGCGGGTCGCTTCGATCAAGGGGCTTTCGCCCGAGCCGTCGTTGGGGGCTGCAAAGCGAAGCTTTGCAGGTAGTCGATCATTGAGAGCGGGTTGCCTGCGTCGTAGATCTTATTTATGCCAACCAACAGTAGAGCCTGATGGAGTAGCGCTCTTCGCGACGACCGCCCATCCGAAACAAGCCACTTTCCGGCACGCCAGTATTATTAGGTCCATAGTCACAGACGATCTACTTCGATCCTTCCTGAGTCTCCGCAAATGGTTCTCCAGATCAGCAACATCGCCTTGGATATGGAGATCCGCGGGGAAACAACGTGCGCTTGAGCTCCTATCGCCACGAGTCAGGTCACTACATCGTCGTCCCGCGCGCCGAAAATACGCTGCTGCAGCCGCTTGCCCGGGAGATGGAGTTCCTGGGGGAGATGGGCGTGGAACGATTCGCCGCCGACGTACAAGCCAAGATCCTCAAAGGGGGCCTCGCCGGCTCGGCATTCGTATGCCTGAGCCGCCGAGAGTTCATGCGCGACCGCGGCAGACCCTCCGACCTGGATCCTGCGGTGGAGCCCCCGCGTCGCTGGTTCAACAATCGAAAGAGCGATGTCCCAGGCGCTCCGTTCTCCCATTGGCGAACGGCAACGTAGAGAGCGCTGCGCGCTCTCGAGCCCCAACGAAAACGATCGGCGCCCTGCAAAGCGCGCGTGCAGCCCCCAATGACTGCCCCTGCGAAAGCGCCCCGATCGAAAGCGACGCACGCAAGGTGATGCCCCAGCGTTGATGGTTTCAAATTTTTTTCCCAAAAAAATTTGGAACCATCGACGTTCGGGCGGCGCGCCAGTGAATGTGTCGCGCTTTAGAGCTTCACGCGTCCGCGCAGAACATCCACAAACATCACCCAATCCCCAACAAACGAATAAACCGGATGCTTGAACGTCGCCGGCCGATTGTGCTCGAAGAAAAAATGCCCCACCCACGCGAACCCATACCCGCAGCCCAGCGCCGCCAACAACCACCACGCGTTCCCGGAAACGATCGAAACACCGACAAGCGCCAACACCCCGAGACTCCCGACAAAATGCAACCGCCGGCAAACCACGTTCGCATGCTCCCCGAGATAGAACGGATAGAACTCCCGGAAACTCGCGAACTTCATTTCGCCTCCGACCGCTTCGCGCGTACCCAATACGCATCCTGCGCATCCAGGTCCAACGACGACAGATGCACGCCCTCCGCCGCCGCCATCACCTCCATCATCCGGAACCGCCGCTCGAATTTCAGATTCGCCCGCCGCAGCGCAGACCCGACATCCACCTTCGCGTGACGCGCGATGTTCGCGCACACGAACAACAGATCCCCGATCTCGTCCTCCAGCCGATCCCGCGCGAACGCATCCGACGAATCCGCGGCAACGGCCTCGAACTCCGCGCGCACCTCGTCGATCTCCTCGTGCAACTTCTCGATCACCGGCGCAGGCCCCGGCCAATCGAAACCGACCTTCGCCGCCTTGTGCTGCAACTTCACCGCGCGCTGCCATTCCGGCAACCCGCGCGCGATGCCCGCCAGCGCACTCGTATCCTCATGCCCCGCAGCATCGCGCTCGCGGCGCTTGTGCTCTTCCCACGCGACCGTCTGCGCCGTCGCATCACCCACCTGCGCATCGGCGAACACATGCGGATGCCGGCGCACCATCTTGTCGCAGATCGCTTCCACGACATCGCCGAAATCGAACGCGCCCTGCTCTTCCGCCATCCGCGCGTGGAAGACGACCTGCAACAACAGATCGCCGAGTTCGTCGCGCAAGCCCGGCAGATCCTTGCGGTCGATCGCGTCGGCGACCTCGTAGGCTTCCTCGACCGTATACGGCGCGATCGTCGCGAAGGTCTGCTCGACATCCCACGGGCAGCCGCCGTTGGGATCGCGCAGGCGCGCCATGATCTGCAGCAGCGATTGGATGTCGGGCTTGCTCATGCCGCCAGCCACTCGCGCCACGGCAGCTGCGGGTCGCCGATTGCGAGGAAATCGCCGTTGAGGATCGTCTCGCGTTGGTTGTAACGAAGTGGGCGGCCCTTCGGGTCGACGACCAGGCCGCCGGCGGATTCGAGCACGATCTGGCCGGCAGCCGTGTCCCATTCGCTCGTGGGGCCGAAACGCGGATACACATCGAGCCCGCCGTCGGCGAGGCGGCAGAATTTCAGCGACGACCCCAAACCCAGCGGTTCGGTCGGACCGAGCTTCGCGATGAACGCATCGGTGCGTTCGTCGCGATGCGAGCGGCTGGCGGCCACGCGCAGCGGCGCGGTCGCGGGGCGGCGCGAGGCGATCACGCGCTCGCGTTGGCCATCGCGATGCAAGGCAGGGCCACCGCGCGAGGCGTGCCACAGATCGCCGGTGACCGGCGCCTGCACGACGCCGAAAATCACTTCGCCGTCTTCGATCAGCGCCAGGTTCACGGAAAACTCGCCGTTGCGCTTGACGAACTCGCGCGTGCCGTCGAGCGGATCGACGAGCCACAGGCGACGCCAATCGCGGCGCATGTTCCAGGTCGTGTCTTCGGCCGCTTCTTCGGACAGCACGGGAATGTCGGGCGTCAGCGTTTCGAGGCCTTCGACCAGGATGCGATGTGCGGCGAGGTCGGCCGCGGTGAGCGGGCTCTGGTCGGATTTGCGCTCCACGTCGAAGGGCGCTTGGTAGATCGCGAGGATCGCGACGGCGGCCTGTTCGGCCAGTCGGATCGCGCCTTCGCGCAGCGTGTCGTCGATCTTCATCATCACTTCGTCGCCTGCGTGCGCAGCCATTCGCGCACGACGAACAGGGCCGCGATCGACCGTCCTTCGGAGAAATCCTCGCGCAGGATCAACTGGTCCAGCGCATCGAGCTTCCATGGGATCACTTCGAGTTCCTCGGGTTCGTCGCCGGGCAGGCGTTCTTCGTACAGGTCGCGCGCGAGCACCAGGTGCGTCTGGTGGCTCATGTAGGTGGGCGCGAGCGTGATCGACCGCAGCACCTGCAGCGAGCGTGCGCCGTAGCCGGCTTCTTCCTTCAATTCACGGTCGGCGGCCTGTTCGGGCGTCTCGCCGGCGTCGATGCGGCCCTTCACCAGGCCCAGTTCGTAACGGTGCATGCCGGCGGCGTATTCGCGCACCAGCAGCGCGGTGTCGGCGTCGAGCATCGGCACGACGATCACGGCCCCGTGGCCGCGCCCGTGAAGGCGTTCGTAGCGGCGGCGCTCGCCGTTGCCGAACTCCAGGTCCAGGCGCTCCATGCGCCAGGGGCCGGCGTCGTGCTCGGTGATGCCGTGGATGGTGGGCAGGCGGCGGGTCATGGACGCAGAATGCACGAATGGACAGCTTCGACCCGATGATAGCGCGCGACCTGACGGTGCTGTGGCACCCCTGCACGCAGATGCGCGAACACCCCGCCACCCTGCCGCTGGTGCCGATCGCGCGGGGCGAAGGCGCATGGCTGATCGGCATGGACGGGCGGCGTTACCTGGACGCGGTGTCGAGTTGGTGGACCAACCTGTTCGGCCACGCCGAGCCGCGCATCGCGCGTGCGATCGCGCAGCAAGCGGGCACGCTCGAACAGGTGATCCTCGCCGGCTTCACGCACGAGCCCGCCGTCGCGCTCGCCGAACGCCTGCTCGCACTGGCGCCGCGCGAACCCGGCCGCGCGCCGCTGGCGAAGGTCTTCTACGCCGACAACGGTTCGGCGGGCGTGGAAGTCGCGCTGAAGATGGCCTTCCACTGGTTCCGCAACCAGGGGCAGCCGCAGCGCACGAAGTTCATCGCGCTGGAGAACGGTTACCACGGCGAAACCATCGGCGCGCTCGCGGTCGGCGATATTCCGCTGTATCGCCGCGTGTATGCGCCGCTGCTGGCCGAAGCGCTCTTCGCACCGTCGCCGGATGCTTATCTGGCACGAGACGGCGAAACGCCGGTCGATTGCGCAGAACGCGCGGCAGACGGTTTGCGCGAAATTCTCGAGCGCCACGGCCACGAGGTGTGTGCGCTGATCCTCGAACCGCGCGTGCAATGCGCCGGCGGCATGCGCATGCACGATCCGCTCTACCTCAAGCGCACGCGCGAGTTGTGCGATGCGCATGGCGTGTTCCTCATCGCCGACGAGATCGCGGTGGGGTTCGGCCGCACAGGCACGCGCTTCGCGTGCGAACAGGCGGGCATCCAGCCGGACCTGATGTGTTTGTCGAAGGGTTTGACGGGGGGTTTCCTGCCGCTCGCGGCGGTCCTTGCGACGCAGGCGATCTACGACGGCTTCCTCGACGACTCGCGCGAGCGCGCCTTCCTGCATTCGCACAGTTACACCGGCAATCCGCTGGCGTGCGCGGCCGCCCTGCGCGCGCAGGCGATCTTCGATGAAGACGATGTACTCGTGCGAAACCAGGCGCGCGCCGCGCGCATGGCCGAACTCGCGGCATCGGTCGCGCAATCGCCGCACGTGGCCGATGCGCGCCAGGCCGGGATGATCGTCGCCTTCGAACTGACGAAGCACGGCGACAAGGCCACGCCCTTCGACGCGGCCTCGCGCGTGGGCCTGCACGCCTATCGCAAGGCCCTGGAGCTCGGCGTGGTTTTGCGCCCGTTGGGTGACATCCTCTACTGGATGCCGCCGTATTGCACCGACGATGATCAGCTCGACCTGCTCGCGCGCGTCACGCGCGAGGCCATCTTCCACGCCACGAAGGATGCCGCCTGATGCGCACCACGCGTGTGTTCGTCGACATGCCCTTGAAAGCGGGCGCGATCATCTCGCTTCCCGACGATGCCGCCGCTCATCTGGTCCGCGTGCTGCGCCTGCAGGAAGGCGATGCGTGCGTGTTGTTCAACGGCGACGGTGGCGATTACGCGGCGTCGCTGCTGGTCGCCAACAAGCGCAGCGTGGAGGTGCAGGTCGGCGCGCGTCGCGCGGTCGACAATGAATCGCCGCTGCGCATCGCGCTTGTGCAGGGCATCGCACGCGGCGAGAAGATGGATTGGATCCTGCAGAAGGCGACCGAACTCGGCGTGGCCTCGGTCCTTCCCGTGCAAAGCGACCGCAGCGAAGTGAAGCTGGAAGCCGACCGCGCGGTGAAGCGCCTGGCGCACTGGCGCAGCGTGGTGGTGTCGGCGTGCGAGCAGAGCGGGCGCGCGAGGGTGCCGTCGATCGCGGTCGTGCAGCCGCTGTCGGGTGTCGCGCAGGCATTGGAATCGCCGCACCGTTTCCTGCTCGATCCCGAAGCACAGCACACGATCGCCACGCTGCCGGCCATCGAGGGCGCGTGCGTGCTGGCGGTGGGGCCGGAAGGCGGCTGGTCGGAGCGCGATCGCGCCGTATTGCACGCGGCGGGGTTCACGGGCTTGCGCCTGGGGCCGCGCGTGTTGCGAACGGAAACCGCGGGCATCGCCGCGATCGCGGCGTTGCAGGGCCGGTTCGGGGATCTGGCCTGAGGCTTACGCGGCCGAAGCGGTCAACGCTTCGCCGATCATCGCCTCGATGCGTTCCAGGTCCGGCAGCAGGGCGTGGTCTTCGTTGAGCAGCACGCGCGCCTGCACGCCTTCGGGCAGTTGTTCGTCGGGGTCGCTGGCGTCGGTGATCACGGTCTCGCGCGACACCGTCACCAGGCGCGGGAAGCCCTGCGTCAACATCGCGAAGTACGGCGCCTTCGAATCGCCACCCAGCGCCTTGAGCACGATGACCTTGCTGCCCAGGCCGCCGGCTTCGCCGCTGGCGATGCCCGACAGGCGCGCGAACGCGATCAGCGGCAACTGCCAGCCGCGCCAGCGGATGCGGCCGAGCATCCAGTCGGGCGTGTTGGCGATCGGCTCGGGGTCGGCGTAGGACATCACTTCGGCGATCGTCGCGTTCGGCAGCAGCAGGCGGCCGCCGGCGATCTGGATGAGCACGCCCCGGACGTCGTGCGTTTGATGATCGGTGGCTTGGACGTTGGACATCGCGGTCATTCTCGAATGCGTCAAGCAGGCCAGCGCTGCAGCAGCGACTGGACGAGTTCCTGGGGCGCCGCGGCGTTGGCGCCGCGCGCGGACAAGGCCATCGGCGCGGCCGCGTCGTAGCACCCATCGGGCGATTGACCGGCGACGAGCGCGCCGCGTGCGGCGTGCGCCATCGCGGCATCGACGAGCGCGGGATCGGCGCCGCTCAGCATCAACACGGCGGAGTCCTCCGCCGGCAGCGCATCGAGCAGCGAGAAACCCGCGGCGAAATTCAGGCCGTGCGTACCGTCCAGGCCGAGCTCGGGCGGCACGATGTACACGTTGTTCGGGAAGATCTTCGTGCTCGCATCGGCCAGGTGCACCGGCAGGATCGACGCACGCGCCATCTGCTGCACGAGGCGGTCGTAGCGGCCGCCATCCAGGCGCTGGCTGATGAGCACCGGGCGCGGGAAGGTCGCGGGCAGCGCGGTCAGGATCTGGCGCACCGCATCGGGGCCACCGATGCCGGCGAGGATCAGCACCGCGCCCTGGTGTTCGCCGCCCGACGCGCCCGCACCCACGAGGGCGAGCGAGGAGATCTTCTTTTCCAGCGCGTCGAGGTTCTGCTTGAACTGCGCGGCGACCGGCGTTTCCTCCACGCGTTGCGTGGCGGTCGCGGGTGCATCGGTCAGGTCTTCGAGCGAAAGGTTGCCGAAGCTCGGGATCGCGCGCTCGGCCTGTTTGGGCGTCGGCGGCGCGTCGATGGGCGCGATGTCGAAGCCCATGCTCGGGAGTTCTTCCTTCGGCGCGAATTCTTCGGTCGGTGCGTTGCCCAGGTCGCGCAGCAAGGTGTCGAAGTCTTGCGCGGGTTCTTCGCGGAAGGTCGACGCGGCCGCTTCGAACGTCGGCGTATCGCCGGCGAAGTCCAGGTCGTTGATGTCGTCGGTGAAGGACAGCGCGCCGTATTCGGACGCCGCTTCACTGTGTTGCGGCGCCGCTGCGATGGCGGGCGCTTCGGGTTCGGCGGCTTCGAAATCGGGCAGCGCGAAGGAGAAGGTGTCTTCCTGTGTTTCCGCGGCGACCGGCGCTTCGAGAATTTCTTCGACTTCCGGCATCGCGACCACCGCGTCGATGGTCGGCATGTCGAATTCGATGGCGCCAAGGTCGAACGCTTCGACTGCGACGGCTTCGACTGCCATCGCTTCGATGGCCATCGCTTCGACGGCCGGCGGCGCGCCGATCTCCTCTTCGCGCGGCACCTGCGCGACGTGATCGTCGGCTTCGGCCACGAAGGTCGCGATGTCGGCGTCGACGTGGCGATCTTCCGGTTTTTCCGGACGGCCCGGGCGAGGCAGCGGGTCGGCGTCGGGCTCGCGGCCCGGCGGCAACACGTCGTCGTGGCGATGCAGCTTCGCCGACAGATGGCGCACCCAACGTGCGGCGTCCCAGCCTTCGCGGCGCGCGGCGAGATCGGCTTCGTCGAAGATCACTTCGATCGCGCGGTCGGCCAGCACGTCGTCGAACTTTTCCAACGCGTCTTCCACCGCCGGGTCCAGCGCGACGAGCACGGTTTCCACCGCGGCGATGCGCAGGGCTTCGGGATCGATGACCGACGGATCGGCTTCGATCACCACGTCGCCGCCGGCTTCGCGCAACGCGGCGCGCAAGCGCTCGCAGGCTTCACCGGGGCGCGCGAGCAGGGCGACGCGCGGGGACGGATCAGTCATTGCGCGGGCCACCCTGTTCGGCGAGCAGTTCGAACACGTTGCGGAGCAGTTCGTGCTCCTGGTACGGCTTGCCGAGGTAACGCTCCACGCCGATGTCGAACGCGCGCTGGCGATGCTTCTCGCCGGTACGCGAGGTGATCATGATGATCGGCACGTTGCGCAGGCGCGCATCGGCCTTCATCGCGGTGGCGAGTTCGTAACCGTCCATGCGCGGCATTTCGATGTCGAGCAGCATCAGGTCGGGCACGCGCTCGTCGAGCTTCTCGAGCGCGTCGACGCCGTCCTTCGCGGTGGCGACTTCGAAGTTGTGGCGTTCGAGCACGCGGCCGGTGACCTTGCGCATCGTGACCGAGTCGTCGACCACCATGACCAGCGGCACGCGGCGCGCTTCGACCTGCGGTGCCGGCGCGATGTCGCGCGGCATCGAAGCCTGGCGGCGCACGAGCGGTGCGACGTCGAGGATCACGACGACCGAGCCGTCGCCCATGATGGTCGCGCCGAAGATGCCCGGCACCGAACCGACCTGCGGGCCCACCGGCTTGACCACGATTTCGCGGTTGCCGACGACCTGGTCGATGCTGACCGCCGCGCGCAGTTCACCCGAACGGATGAGCAGCAGCGGCATCTGCAACTGGCCTTCGGCTTTCGCCGCGGCGTGGCCGAGCAGCAGGCCCAGATCGTGCAGGCCGTACTCTTCGCCACCGTAGCTGTAGTTCTCTTCGCCGGAGAGTTGTTCGCGGCCGATGCGGCCCACGCCGCGCACCGATGCGATCGGCACCGCGTACGTGGTTTCGCCGATCTTGACGAACACCGCCTGCGTGACCGCGAGCGTCTGCGGCAGGCGCAGCGTGAACGTCGTGCCTTCGCCCTGCCGGCTCTTGATGTCGAGCGCGCCGCCGAGCTGGCGGACTTCGCTGGCCACCACGTCCATGCCCACGCCACGGCCGGCCAGGCGGCTGACGGTGTCGGCGGTGGAGAAGCCCGGCTCCATGATCAGCGCGTCGAGGTCGGCGTCGGCCAACACGGCGTCGTTGCGGATCAGGCCGCGTTCTTCGGCGCGCTTGCGGATGGCGTTGCGGTTGAGGCCGGCACCGTCGTCGCCGACTTCCAGCACGACTTCCGAACCTTCGCGGCGCACCGCGATGCGGATCGTGCCTTCTTCGTTCTTCCTGTTCTTCCTGCGCTCGGCCGGCGCTTCCAGGCCGTGCGCGACCGCGTTGCGCAGCATGTGTTCCAGCGGCGCGGTCATGCGCTCGAGCACGTTGCGATCCAGTTCGCCCTGCGCGCCTTCGAGCTTGAGCTGCACGTTCTTGCCGGTTTCGCCCGCCGCCTGGCGGACGACGCGGCGCAGGCGCGGCACGAGTGCATCGAAAGGCACCATGCGCGTGCGCATGAGGCCTTCCTGCAGTTCCGAGCTCACGCGCGACTGCTGCAGCAGCAGCGTTTCGTACTGGCGCGTCAGGTCTTCGAGCGAGCCCTGCAACGACGTCAAGTCCGCGGAGGACTCGGCCAAACCGCGGCTGAGCTGCTGCAGGTTGGAGAAGCGGTCGAGTTCGAGCGGGTCGAACGTCGTGTCCGCCGTGTCCTCGCGCTGGTAGCGCGCGATGATCTGCGCTTCGGTTTCGATGTCCAGGCGGCGCAGCTGGTCGCGCAGACGCGCGTTGGTCTGCTCCATTTCGCCCATGGCGCCGCGGAAGGCGCCGAGCTGCTGTTCCAGGCGCGAGCGATAGATCGCGACTTCGCCCGCGTAGTTCACCAGGCGGTCCAGCAGGTCGGCGCGGATGCGCACCTGTTCCTGCGGGGCGCGCACGCTGCCGTCGTCGTCGTCGCCGACCGGCTGCGAATCCACCGGCGCCGACAACGGCTTGAGTTCGACCTTCGGCGTGTGCACCGGACGTTCGTAAGCCGGTTCGGCTTCCGGCTCGTAGGTGCGGCCCTTGGCGCGCGCGTCGAATTGCGCGATCAGGGCATCGGGCATCGCGATCGCGCGACGTTCGGCGACGCGCGTGACCATCGCATGCAGGCGGTCGAAACCGCGCTCGAGCAACGGGATGCCGTCGCGACCGAGTTCGGAGCGATGTTCGACCACCGCTTCGAGCAGCGATTCCATCGCGTGGCCGAGTTCGCCCACGGCCATGATGCCGGCCATGCGCGCGCCGCCCTTGAGCGTGTGCAGGTCGCGCTGCAGGCCGACCAGGTGTTCGCGCTCGGTCGGCGCTTCGCGCAACTGCGCGAGCAGGCCGTCGGAATGGTCGAGCAGGTCGCCGCCTTCTTCGCAGAAGATGTCGACGAGCTCGGGGTCCAGGTCGCTGAGGTCGAGCGCTTCGTCCGGATCGCCGTGGCCGGCCATCGCGTCGGCGAGCATCTGCGCGACGGCGGGTTCGGATTCGGTTTCGGCTTCCGCTTCGACGACGGGTTCTTCGACGGGTTCTTCAACCGGTGCGATCGGCTGCGCGGCTTCGGCCTCGGCACGTTCACGCGCCTGGCGCAGCGCGGCCTCTTCGGCTTCGATGCGCGCGTATTCGGCTTCTTCTTCGGCGGCGACGCGTTCGGCTTCGAGGCGTTCGGCTTCGACGCGTTCGGCTTCGAGGCGTTCGGCTTCGAGGCGCTCGGCTTCGAGGCGCTCGCCTTCGAGGCGTTCGGCTTCGATGCGCTCGGCTTCGATGCGTTCGGCTTCGATGCGTTCGGCTTCGAGGCGTTCGGCTTCGAGGCGTTCGGCTTCGACGCGTTCGGCTTCGATGCGCTCGGCTTCTTCGCGTTCGAAGGCGACACGCTCGGCTTCCAGGCGCTCGGCGGTTTCCAGCGCGTGGAGGCGCTGTTCGGCTTCCATGCGCTCGGATTCGAGGCGCTCGGCATCGAGCAACGAGGCTTCCAGCGCGGCCTGCGCATCCACGGCGGCCGCGTCGAAGGCTTCGCCCGATTCCATCGCGGGCGCTTCGAGCGACAGGTCCGACGCTTCCATCGTGATCGATTCGATCGACGCTTCGTCGAACGCCAGGTCGGCGCGCATTTGATCGTGCGTCGGCGTCTGGACCTCGCCATCGAGCACGATGTCTTCGAGCACGATCTCTTCGATGTCGTCTTCGGCTTCGCCGCCGACGATGCCGGCGTCGACCGGGATCTCCTGCGCGAGGTCGAGGAAGGCGGAGAGGTCTTCGGACACGACCATCGCATCGGTCGTCGCCACGCCTTCGCTTTCCGGCTGCGCGGCTTCGTCCTGCAACTCCAGGCCGGTATCGACCGGCGCCTGCGCTGCGAGGTCCGTGAACTCCGACAGATCCATGCCACCGGTGAGTTCGGCCGCTTCCATTTCGACCGGTTCGGTCGGCAGCAGCGGCATCTTCGCTTCGGGCAGCGAGTCGCGGAGTTCGGCGACCTGGCGCGCGAGCGTTTCGAACACCGGCACGCGCGGCGTGTCGGACTGCAGCGCATCGACCGTGCGGCGAATCGCCTCGGCGGTCGCGGCCAGCGCGGCCACGCCCTGCACCGTCGGCAACGCGTGCGCGGCGAGCATGCGCTTGATGTAGGTTTCGGCCGGGCCCGTCAGGTTGGTGATGGCCGGCACTTCGGTCATCGCGAACGCGCCGTTCATCGTGTGCATCGCGCGCAGCAACGCATCGTTGGCGGCGATCGGATGCGACTGCGCCTGCGCGAGCCACGCATCGATGGTGACCAGATGCCCGCCCACTTCGGTGCCGAGGATCTCGAGCAGCACCGGGTCGACCTTCGCGGCGATGGTCGGTTCTTCGTCGGCGACGATGGCGTCGGCGACGAGCGCCGGTTGTTCGGCGACTTCGACGATCTTCTCGACCGTGGCTTCGGCGATCGGCGCGGCCACTTCGACCACCGGCGCGGCGGCGGCGACATACGTCACCTCTTCGCCCGCGGCGACGCGATCGGCGATGGCTTCGATGCCCGCCAGGTCCGCCGTCAGCGGCGCTTCGCCGCGCAGCGCGGCGTGCAGGTGCGGCAGCGTGTAATAGGCCTGGTCGACGAGTGCGATGACCGCCTCGCTCGGCGGGCGCGTGCCGTCGAGCACGCGGTTGAGCATGTTCTCGATCTTCCAGCTGAACTCGCCCAGCGTCTTCGCGCCGACCAGGCGGCCCGACCCCTTGAGCGTGTGGAAGACGCGGCGGATCGGACGCAACTTGTCGTTGTCTTCCGGTGCCGCGCGCCATGCGGGCAGCATTGATTCCAGATGGCCGATCTCTTCCTCGAATTCCTCGAGGAACACTTCGCGGATCTCGTCGTCGATGTCGTCGCTGGTCGCTTCGAACCCGCCCGCGGCGCCGGTGGCGACCGGTGCGGGTGGCGCGATCGGCGTGGCGACCGGCGGCGTGGGTTCGGAAACGAACGCAACCGGCTCGGCGGCGACGGGCTGCGTCGGCGTGGAGACGATCTGCGTGGATTCGGCTTCGACGTCGGTGCCGATGTCGAACGTCGCTTCGGATTCGGCAGCCTTCGCCGCTTCCACTGCCGGCAGCGGCCAGTAGTGCAGCGTTTCCAGGCTCTGGCGCGCGATGTCGAGAATGCCCTCGCGGTTCGGGCGGTTGTCGCGCATCGCTTCGAGGTAGTACTCGATCGAGGCGAGCGCATCGGCGAGCGTGTCCAGCTGCTGGCCGTTCGGCACGCGCCTGCGCGCGAGCAATTCGTTCTGCGTGTAGCGCGCGACGCCGACGAGATATTCGGCCGGCTGCGGCACTTCGAGGATGCGCAGCGCGCCGCCGACTTCATCCAGCAGGCGCGGCACGTCGGTCAGCTGCGAATGGTCCCAGCTGGTTTCGACGAAGGCGACGAAGGCCTGGCGCGCGTCGGCGAAGTTGGCGATCGCCTCGCGGATCAGGATGTCGAGCACCTTGCGCGATTCGGAACCGATGGTGTCCGAGTCTTCGCTGTCGGCGCGACCCAGGCGTGCGACCTGGTCGTCGAGCGAGGCGTCCACGTAAAGCAGCGCGCCGGCGATGTCGAGCAGCGCGCCTTCGTCGGCGGAACGGTTGCCCGCGACGATTTCGTGCATGGCATCGCGCTGTTGCAGCACGACGTTGCGCGCGACGCCCAGGCCCATCATGCCGAGCGTGTCGGCGACGCGGCTGAGCGCTTCCACCTGCGGCTGCAGGTCGGCGACGCCGGTCTGCTTGGTGCGCAGATGCAGGTCGAGCGCGTCCTTGACGCGCAGCAGGTCTTCCTTGATCGCCGCCGCGACGGTGTCCAGCAGCGCGCGATTGCGACCGCTCAGGCTGCCGCGTGCGTGCGCGAGTTCGGATTCGGTCGGCAGTTGCGCGGCCAGGTCGAAGGTGTCGCGCAAGGCATCGAGTGCGTTGTGCGCCTGTTCGTTGTGGGCGACGTGGTAGAGCAACTGGCGCGTCGGTTCGGCGGTGGGTTCACCGCGCGGCGCGTTGAAACCATCGCCTTCGAAGATGTGGCGCGCTTCGCGTTCGACGCCGGCGAAGGCCTGGCGCAGCGCCTTGGTGGCGGGCAACGCACCGTCGCGCAGCGCGGTGGCGACCGACGAGGCCACCCACAGCATGCGGCGCGTGGCTTCGTGGTCGGCGCTTTCGAGCAGGCCGTCGATGGCCTTCGCGATGCCGCCGATGTTGGTCGGCGCACCGTCTTCGGGCCACTGTGCGAGGGCTTCGCGCAGCGCGGACAACTGCTGGCCCGCCATGAGCTGGCGGCTCTGGCGCGGCAGCGCCATCGGCGCGGGCAGGTGTTCGGGCAGCGGGCGGTCGAGGTTGGGCGCGAACAACACGCTTTCGCTCAGGCCCGTTTCGCCGCGCGCGGCGCGCAGCTCGTTGAGCAGCGGCAACAGGACGATCGGGATGTCCTTGTGGCCACCCTGCAGGCGCTCGAGGTAATCGGGCAGAAGCACGACACCGCGCATCAGCGCAGCGCAGGCTTCATCGCGATCGGCCACCGCACCGGCCGCGCCTTGCGGCACGACCAGGGCGAGCGCGAGGCGCTCCATTTCCTCGGCGACCATCGCCGGGGCGTACAGCTCCACCATCCGCAGCGTCCCGTGCACCTGGTGCAGGAAGCTCGCGCAGAAGCGCATGTAGTTGGTGTCGGAGGGATCTTCGGCGAAGGCCTCGATGTCCCTGCGCGCCTGGCGCAGGGTCTCGTCGATCTCCGGCTTGATCCAGCCGAGCGTGGTGGTGTCGATGGCGTCGCGCAACGCGGTCATGCCTTTTGATCCCTTGCAGCTGCTGCCGCGTTGTTAGGCAGGCAGCTTGAAGTCCGCGACCGAACGACGCAGGTCGGCAGCGAGCTGGGCCAGGTTGCCGATCGATTCGGCCGTCTGGCTCGCGCCCTGCGAGGTCTGCGAGGTGATCTGCTGGATGGTGTTCATCGTGGCGGTGATGTTCGCCGCGGCGCCGGACTGCTGTTGCGCTGCGGTCGAAATGCCCTGAATGAGGTTCGACAAGTCGGACGACACCTTTTCGATCTCGCCCAGCGCCGTACCCGCGTCTTCCGCCAGGCGTGCACCGGCGACCACTTCGGAGGTCGTCTGTTCCATCGAACTCACCGCTTCGTTGGTGTCGGACTGAATCGTCTGGACCAGCGTTTCGATTCGCTTCGTCGCGTTGGACGCGCGTTCGGCGAGTCGCTGCACTTCGTCCGCGACGACCGCGAAGCCGCGGCCCGCTTCACCCGCCGAGGCCGCCTGGATCGCGGCGTTCAGCGCGAGGATGTTCGTCTGCTCCGAGATGTCGTTGATCAGTTCAACGATCGAGCCGATTTCCTGCGAGCTTTCGCCGAGGCGCTTGATGCGCTTGGAGGTTTCCTGGATCTGGTCGCGGATCGAGTCCATGCCCGCGATCGTCTGGCGCACGACGCCGGCGCCCTTGGTCGCGATCTGCACCGAGCGCTGCGCCACGTCCGCCGATTCGGCCGAGTTGCGCGACACCTGGTTAATCGAGGCCGCGATTTCGGTGATCTTGTCGGAGGCCGAGTTGATCTCCTGCGCCTGGTGTTCGGCGGCTTCGGCCAGGTGCATGGCGGTGGCCTGCGTTTCCTGTGCGCTGGAAGCGACCTGCACCGACGTGTCGTTGATCGTGGCCACGAGGCTGCGGAGCTGTTCGACGGCGAAGTTGATCGAGTCGGCGATCGCGCCGGTCATGTCTTCGGTGACCGTCGCCTTCACCGTCAGGTCGCCTTCTGCGAGCGAGCCCATTTCGTCGAGGAGGCGCATGATCGCCTCCTGGTTGCGGTCGTTGAGTTCCTTGGTGGTTTCGAAGCGCTTCTGCTGCTGGCGCCACAAGGAGAACAACAGGCCGCCGAGCGCGACGACCAGCGCGATACCCGCGCCGAGCGTGACCAGCGGGTGGCCGACCGGGTTGGTGCTCTTGATCGAACCGAAGGCGGTCAGCGCGTCGAACAGGCTCTTGCTGTCGTCGAGCAGGGCGTCCGAACCGGTCGTGATCGAGGCGGCGGCCGACTGCGCGGCGAAGAGGTTGCCCGAACCGGCGAGGATCGCGTCGAGGTCCTTCTTCATTTCCGTCCACAGGACGTTGGCCTGGCCCAGCGCGCTGATCGCCGCGCCGTTGGACAGCTTCTGCACGTTGGCCGAACCACCGTCGCGCAGGCCCTTGAGGACGTTTTCGAACACGTCGGTATCGCGCTTGAGCGCGTCGCCGGCGAGCGAGGCGGTCGCGCCACCGGCGCGGATCTGCGTCACGCGCTGGGCCATGGTCGATGCGAGCACCACCTGGCGCAGGGCGATGTAGACCTGCGAGGAGGGTGCGCCGCCGGCCGACATCGCGCGCACGACTTCGTCGAGCTGCGCCTGGAGCTGCGGGACCTTGGCGGTGAACTTGTCGGCGTGGCCGGCGAATTCGACGACCGTCTTTTCGGCGCCGATCACCTGGTCGGCGCTGCGACCCAGCGGCGCCCACGTGGCGGCGACCTTTTCGATCGGACCGGAGACGCCGGCCTGGTCGCCGTAGCCTTCGCGCAGGCGGGCCACGTTCGATTCGATTTCCGACTTGGTCGTCTTGAACGACGCGAAGGCTTCGGGCTTGCCCGAGACCGCTTCACGGCCCTGGACCGCCATCTGCTGCGAGAGCACCTGCAGGCTCGCGGCGTTGGCGTTGGCGCCCGACAGCTTGCTGCTGCGGTAGGTCGCGACGCCCGTGTTGCCGGCGAGCAGGACCAGCGAGAGGACCAGCAAGCCGATCCACGCCGTCGTGCCGATGCTGCGGCCCTTTTCCATCATCGTGCTCATGTCGAACCTCTATATGTCTTGCTGATGCGGCTCAGGCCGCGGCTTGTCGGAATTCGGGAGTGCGGGCCAGCAGCGACAGGCTGAAGACGCCCCACGGGTGTTCGCCCAGGCGGTAGGCCCGGTCGATGAAATGCGAGTAGCGGCCTTCTGCCAGCCCGTCGGTGGCGATCTGCTGTTCGTCGACGAAGGAACGCTGGCCGTACAGCTCGTCGATGGTCACCGCGACGTCGCCGCCGGCCTGGCGCACGATCAGCACGCGCTGGCCTTCGTGCAGCACGGTGCGTTCGCCTTCGAGGAACTGCTTGAGGTCGACGATGGGCAGCAGGTTGCCGCGGATGTTGGCCACGCCGAGCATCCACGGCTGCGCGCCGGGCACCGGCGTCACCGGCGGGAGCGGCAGGATTTCCACCACCTCGTCGAAGCCGGAGGCCAGGCGATGCTTGCCGATGCGATAGCCCACGCCGCGCCACAGGCCGGGCGCTTCGAGCTGTTCGGGCAGGCCCGCGACGTGCGAGAGGCTGCGGCGCTCGTAGTCCGCGATGACCTCGTACGGCGAAAGGCGCAGTGGGGTCGGAGCGGTCATCACGGCCATGTCCTTACGCACCCAGAAGTTCGTTGATCCGCGCGATGAGGCTGGGCTCATTCGGCGGCTTCACGATGTAGTCCTTGGCTCCTTGCCGAAGTCCCCATGCCTTGTCGGTCTCCATTCCCTTCGTGCTGACGATCAGCACGGGGATGGCGCTCGTCGCGGCGTCTTTCGACAGCGCGCGCGTCGCCTGGAACCCGTTCATGCCGGGCAGGATCACGTCCATCAGGACGAGGTCGGGCAGCTCGCGCTTGCAGACGGCGATGCCGTCTTCGGCACTCGCCGACGCAAGGACCTGGTGGCCGTTGCGTTCAAGCAGCTGCGTGAGGACCGCCGTATCGGTCGGCGAGTCCTCGATAAGAAGGATTCTTGCCATGTTGCTGCCCTACCCCCCGGTTCAGGCTGTGACGTGCTTGCGAATGGCGTCGAGCAGTTCTTCCCGAGTGAAAGGCTTGGTCAGGTACTGCTCGGAACCGACGATGCGACCCCGTGCTTTGTCGAACAGGCCGTCCTTGGAAGACAGCATGATCACGGGTGTCGACTTGAACATCTGGTTGTTCTTGATCAACGCGCAGGTCTGATACCCGTCGAGGCGGGGCATCATGATGTCCACGAAGATGATCTGTGGCTGGTTGTCGGCGATCTTGGCGAGCGCCTCGAAACCATCGGTCGCGGTGACGACCTCCGCACCCTCGCGCTTCAACAGCGTTTCGGCGGTGCGTCGAATCGTCTTCGAGTCGTCGATGACCATCACCCTCAAGCCACTGAGGTTGGTCGTCGCGTCTTCCTGCATCACGGGATCCCCTTCGAATCGCACGTCGCTCCCCCATTTCCCGGCGCCGCTGCGGTCACTCTATATCCCAGACCATTGAATCGCCGTCAAGCGGAAATTCAGCTTGATTCGCAAGGCAACGCATTCACACGCATGCCGGCGGGGGCGCGGGATGCGCGCCTGCTAACATCCGGCGCCATTGCCGCTGTCGCCAAGGCCCACATGTTCGACGTCGTCGTGGTGATGGACCCCATCGGGTCGATCAAGATCGCCAAGGATTCCACGTTCGCGATGCTGCTCGAGGCGCAACGCCGCGGGCATCGCCTGTGGTACGTGCTGCCTGGCGGGCTCTGGGTCCGCGACGGGCGCGCGGGGGCCACCGCGGCCCCGCTCGAAGTGCGCGACACCTACGGCGACCACTACAAACTGGGAACTACGTCACACTTTGAGCTGGGTTCGGGGCACGTGGTGCTGATGCGCACCGACCCACCGGTCGATACCGACTACCTCAACGACACCCAGGTCCTGGGCCTGGCGCAGGGCGCCGGCGCGCTGGTCGTCAACGATCCGCAGGGCCTGCGCGACCTCAACGAAAAGCTGGGGTCGCTCGAATTCCCGCAGTGCTGCCCGCCTTCGCTGGTCTCGCGCGATGCCACGGCGCTGAAGGCCTTCGTCGCCGAAGTGGGCCAGGCCGTGGTCAAGCCGCTCGACGGCATGGGCGGCCGATCGATCTTCCGCGTCGCCGCCGGCGAGCCGAACGTCAACGTGATCCTGGAAACCATCACCGCCAACGGACGCCACCAGGCCGTCGCGCAGAAGTACCTGCCGGAGATCGCGCAGGGCGACAAGCGCATCCTCCTGGTCGACGGCGAGCCGATCGACTATTGCCTGGCGCGCATTCCCCAGGGCGACGAATTCCGCGGCAACCTCGCCGCCGGCGGCCGCGGCGAAGGCCGCCCGCTGAGCGAACGCGACCGCTGGATCGCTGCCCAGGTCGGCCCGGAGATGCGCCGCCGCGGGATGGTCTTCGTCGGCCTGGATGTCATCGGCGATTGGCTGACCGAAGTGAACGTCACCAGCCCGACGTGCATCCGCGAACTCGACGCACAGTTCGGGATCAACATCGCCGGTACGCTGTTCGACGCGATCGAGCGCCGCGCCGCGGTGGCCTTCGCCAAACGCTGACGCCAGAGCCGAAGACCGCCCGACCCGATGTCCGCCGTCGCCGCCCCGCCCCCGCCGCCGCAGATCGGCGACAACGCACGTCTCGGCGCGACGGCGGTGTTCTCGCTGATCCTGCACGGGATCCTCGTGCTGGGCGTGGGCTTCGCGCTCGACGATGCGGCGCCGGTGCTGCCCACGCTCGATGTCATCCTCACGCAGGTCCAGAGCCCGCTGACGGCCAAGCAGGCCGACTTCCTCGCGCAGGCCAACAACGCCGGCGGCGGCGAACACGACAGGGCCTCGCGCCCCGGCGAAGCGCAGATCGGCATCGCCGACAGGCCAACGCCGGGCGTGGCCACGCAACCCTTGCGCCGCCAATCGCCGGCACCGCAACCGCCACCCGAAGCGCGCGTGATCACCGCGATGCGCAGCGACACGCACACCACGCAACCTCTCGACACCCCGCCGCCCGTCGAAGCGCCCTACCCCGAAGGCCGCGCGAAGGTCGAGCGCGACATGGAGATGGCACGCCGCGCCGCCGAGATCCAGTTGCGCAGCGAGGCCTACGCCAAGCGCCCGAAGCGCAAGTTCGTTTCGGCGAGCACGAAGGAATACGCGTATGCCGCGTACATGCGCAATTGGGTCGACCGCGTGCAGCGCGTGGGCAATCTCAACTATCCGGATGAAGCGCGCCGCCGCCGCATCGGTGGCCTGCTCGTCATCAGCGTGGCGATCCGCCGCGATGGCACGGTCGAGAAGATGTTGATCGTCGAATCCAGCCACGTGCCGATGCTCGACGAGGCCGCGATGCGCATCGTCAAACTCAGCGAACCCTTCGCGCCCTTGCCCAAGACGCCGGAAGACGTCGACGTGTTGCACGTCACGCGCACCTGGCAATTCATGCCGGGCGGTGAGTTGATCGACCGCTGAGTTTGCGCAGGACCCCGGCTACGCGCCCAGCATCGCGCGCTGATACCGGGAACGGATGTCGCACGCGATTGGCGAGAAGCGCCTCGAAAGGCCCCGCCAACATGCGGGACGCGATCAACGCCCCGCTCCGGCAGTGCGGGACATTGCGAGCGCAACGCCGTGCACGCCCGATTCCCGACGAAAACGCCGAGCCGGAGCGACGCAAGCCTTCCACCGTGTCCTGCAGCGCGTGCGTCGGCGAACAATCGCCCCAGGTCACGGCCACGCGTTCGTGTACCCTGCCGAGCGCCGGAGAATTCGAACCTGCGTCCATCGCCTTGCTTCCGATCGCAATTCGCGATCGCAAGGCGCATTTCAGCCCGGTGGCGGCCGATCCGCCATTGTACTTTCGTGCAAAACCTCAGCGCCGCTTTGCGCGGTTCGCTTCCTGTTCCACCAGCGTCAGCGCGACGTTGTCGCGCAAATACGCGGGCTCCGCGCGCTCCGGCGCCACGCCTTCGCCACGCTTGAATGCCTGCGCGGCGAGGCGCGCGACGTCGGATGCGCGCGGCAAGGCCGTCGCGTCGATGCGCGCGAAGCGATGCGCGCGCGTATTGCGCAAGTGGCCATCGAGCGCGTCGAAGCCGGTCCCGACGCCGACCCAATCGTTCGAGTCATCGGGCAGCACCACCGCATCGGGCGCCAGCACGCGCTCGACATCCAGCGCGAACGCGTTGTCGCCTTCGCAACGAAATGCGGCCGCGTACACCTCGCCCATGCGCGCATCGATCGCGGCGAGCACATGCGGCGCGCGCGCCTGCAAGGCGAGCGCGGCCAGCGTGGACACCGGCACGACCGGCCGATCCAACGCGAGCGCGACGCCCTGCGCCAGGGCGATGGCCAATCGGACGCCGGTGAAAGCACCCGGCCCGCGCCCGACGGCGATGGCATCGAGCGCGGTCCGCGCGATGCCGGCCTGCGCGAGCATTTCGTCGGCCCACGGCAACGCGAGTTCGGCGTGCCGGCGCGGCGCGAGTTCGAAGCGTTCGCACACTTCGCCATCGACCCACACGGCCACCGAACACGCTTCGGTCGCGGTTTCGAATGCGAGCAGTTTCACGCCTCGGGTTCTTCCGGCGGTTGTTGCCACAATTCGATGAGGCCGCCTTCGGGATCGACGACGTAACCGAACTTGCCGTACTCGCTGTCCGAGTAACGCTCGTCGAGTACCTGGCAGCCTTCTTCCTTCAACGCGGCCAGCACGCCGTCGAGATCGTCGACGCGCATGTTGATCATGTAGGGCTTGTCGCTGGGCTTGAAGTGGTCGGTGGTCGCCTTGAACGGCGTCCACACGCTGTAGGCCGGCGAGCCGTCGTCGCGCTTCCACTTGAAGATATGGCCGCCCCATTCCTCCGAACCAACACCGAGGTGTTTCGAATACCAGGCGGTGAGCGCCTTGGGGTCCTGCGCCTTGAAGAAGATCCCGCCGATGCCGTGGACGCGGGGACGATCAGCCATGGGAGCGCTCCTCGAGGATGGGTGGGAGGGATTCTGCCGCAAAGAACGCGGCCACGTCGGCCACCTCGCGCGTGCGCGCGAACGGCGGCAGGGAGTCGAAGAACACACGGCCATAACTCTTGCCGATCAGGCGCGGATCGCACAGCACCAGCACGCCGCGGTCGGTTTCGCTGCGGATGAGGCGGCCCACGCCCTGCTTCAGCGCGATCACGGCCTGCGGGAGTTGTTCGTCGCGGAAGGGGTTGCCGCCGCTGCGGCGGATGGCGTCCAGGCGCGCTTCGAACACCGGATCGTCGGGCGCGGCGAAGGGCAGCTTGTCGATGACCACGACACTCAGCGCATCGCCGGCGACGTCGACGCCTTCGCGGAAACTCGCCGCGCCGAGCAGCACGCCGTTGCCCGATTCGCGGAAGCGCTGCAACAACACGTGGCGCGGTGCTTCGCCCTGCACGAACAAGGGCCATGGGCCCTCGCGCAACGCGGCGGCCGCTTCGCGCAATGCGCGGTGCGAGGCAAACAGGACGAACGCGCGTCCCTTCGAGGCTTCGAGCACGGGCGTCAATGCATCGATGACCGCCGCGCCGTAATCGCGCGACATCGGTTCTGGCATGCGCGGCGGCAGGTAACACAGCGCCTGCGCATTCCAGTCGAAGGGACTGGGTTCGAGGAGCGTTTGCGGATCGTCGAGGCCCAGGCGCGTGCGCAGGTGATCGAAACCACCAGCGACGGACAGGGTCGCGGACGTGAACACCCAGGCGGCATGCGAACGCAAGCGGTGATCGCGCAGCGGGCCCGAGACATCCAGCGGTGTGCGCTGCAGGCGGAAGCCGCGCGGCGAGAGTTCGAACCACAACACGTCGCCTGCGTCCGGGTCGCCCGCCTGCGCGAAATCATCGGCATCCGGCGACTCGACCCAACGCTTCAAACGTCCCGCGAAATCCTGCGCGCGCGCGTGGGCCGCCTCGAAACCGGGCGATGCCTCGCGCAGCCCCGACAAGGCCTCCACGAAATGGTGCAGGCTGTCCATCAACTGCGCGCATGCCTCGCGCACGGGTGCGTCCTGCAACGCGCGTCCACGCGTACCGCGCGTGGGCAAGACTTCCATCGCCGCGCGCAGCACGCGCGTGGCCTGTTCGAGTTGCTGCGCCGGCCCTTGCACGGTGGCGATCGACGCGCTGACATCCTTGCATTCGCCGATCGCATCGCGCGCCAGTTCGACCAGCGGCCGCGCACCGATCCCTTCGCCGAAAAACTGCGCGGCCAGGTCCGGCAACTGGTGCGCTTCGTCGACCACGAAGGCCTGCGCACCCGGCAGGATTTCGCCGAAGCCCTCCTGCTTGAGCGCGAGATCGGCGAGCAACAGGTGATGGTTCACCACCACGATGTCCGCGGCCTGTGCACGCGCGCGCGCCTGCACCACGAAACAATCCGACCAGAACGGGCATTCGCTGCCGAGGCAATTCTCGGCGGTGCTCGTCACCATCGGCAGCAGCGGCGAATCCTCGGGCAGCGCATCGAGTTCGGCCATGTCGCCCATGCGCGTGCGGCCGCTCCACGACACGATGCGCTGGAACTGCGCGATCTGCTCGCGGTTGGCGAAGCGCGGCTCGCCCTTCGCACGTTCGAGGCGATGCTTGCACAGGTAATTCGCGCGGCCCTTGAGCAGCGCGGTCTTGATCGGCGTGCCGAGCGCATCGCGCACGCGGGGCAGGTCGCGCAGGAACAACTGGTCCTGCAGCGCGCGCGTGCCGGTCGAGATGATGGTCTTCAGGCCCGACAACAGGGCCGGCACGAGATACGCGTAGGTCTTGCCGGTGCCCGTGCCGGCTTCGGCGAGCAGCGTGCCACGCGCATCGAAGGCATCGGCCACCGCAGCCGAAAGCCGCTGCTGCGACGCGCGCGGGACGAAGGCGGGAATGGCGTCGGCGAGCGCGCCGCCTTCGGCGAGCGCGTCGCGCGCGGCGGCGGACAGGTCGGACATCGTGCCTATCTTACGGCCGCATCAATACCGCGGTGGCGCGGTCACCCTGCACGCGTCGCGTTCACGTTGCGCATCGGCGACGGCGGCCGAATCGCCATGCTCCAGGCGCACCACGCGCACGGTTTCCCAATGGCGCCGGCACAAGGGGCCGACCCTGGCGCCGACCTCGATGGCCTGGCGCGCGAAACGTTCGGCGCCGTCCAGATCGCGGTTCAACACCGCGGCTTCGGCGCGTTCCTGCAGGATCGCCGGGTCGTCGCCGACCTGCTCGATCGCCTCGTCGAGTGATTTCACCGCGTCGGCGGGGCGGCCTTCACGCTCGGCGCGCGCGGCCTCGTTGCGCAGGCCTTCGACCATCGGGTCGCGCAGCGGGCGGATGGCGAGTTCGTCCTTCGCATCCTCCGGGCCCGCGGCCGCGCGGATCTGCGCGACGAGCGCGACCGGATCGTAGGCGGGCGCGATGCTGTCGGCCGCCGGCGGCGGCGCCGAGGCGCAGGCGCTCAGGCCGACCACGCACGCCACGACGAATGCGAAACGCACTTTCATTGCCCGTCCTGCGGCGCGGGCTGCGCTTGCGGCTGCGGCGGCGGTTGCTGCTGCGATTGTTCGTCCTTGCCGAAGCCGAACCAGTCGCGCCAGCCACTGGATTCGTCGGCGCTCTGCGCCTGCACGCTGCACGGTTCGAACGGAGGCTGGAACCCGGCGACGAACGCGAAGCGGCGCGCGCCCGGGCATTCGGCGTTGGTCGCGTTGCCGCCGACGACCCACTGCCAATCCAGGCCCTTGTCGCCGATCTCCAGCGGCCGGCTCGGCAGCCGCGAGAAGATGCCGGACCACACGCGCATGCCGCCGGTCGCGCCGTACAGGCCCGTCGGTTGGTTCTGATCGTTGCCGACCCAGATCACCGCCAGATGGTCGCCCGTGTAACCGGCGAACCAACTGTCGCGGCTGTCGTTGGAGGTGCCGGTCTTGCCCGCGGCCTGCAAACGCCCGAGGCCGTCGCTCACCAGCGGACGCCCCGTGCCCGAGGTGACGGCGTGTTGCAGCGCCGTTCCGATCAGGCGCGCGGCGATCGCATCGCCTTCCTGCGCGGGCGCCGGTGCGATGTCGTAACGCGTGAGCGCCTTGCCGTTCGCATCGAGCACGCCGCGCACGGCATGCAGCGGCTGGATTTCGCCGCCCGAAGCGAGGAATTGATACAGCTGCGCCATCGCGTACGGGCTCTGGTCGACCGCACCGAGGATCAGCGCCGGATTCGGATCGGCTTCGATGCCCGCCAGCGCCTTGATCAGCGCGGCCAGGCGGCGCGGATCGACCTGCATGCCCACGCGGACCGTCGCCTGGTTGTAGGACATGCCGAGCGCATCGATCATCCGCACCAGGCCGTGGCTGCGGCCGTCGGAATTGCCCGGCGTCCAGCGCTTGCCGCGACCGAGGGTGACCGCCACCGGGGCATCGTCGACGAAACTGGCGAGCGAGAATTTGTTCGGCTGCGCAAGCGCGAGCAGATACACGAAGGGCTTGAGCAGCGAACCCACCGGGCGCTGCGCTTCCACCGCGCGATTGAAGCCCTGCTCCTGGAAACTGCGGCTGCCCACGACGGCGACGACATCGCCGTTGTGGACGTCGGTCACCACCAGGCCGGCCTGCAAGGGCGGGCGCTTCTTGTTTTCGACGGCCTTCAGCGTGCGCGTCACGGCGCCTTCGGCATACGCCTGCGCCGAGGGCGACATCGCGCTGAGCACGGTCAGGCCCGCGCCCTGCAGCGCATCGGCCGGATAGTCGCGCGCGAGCTGGCGACGAATGAGGTCGACGTAAGCCGGGAAGCGATTGGCGATGTTCACCGGCGTCTTGGTCACGCCGAGCGGCGCGGCTTTGGCGCGCGCGTATTCCTCGTCGTTGATCAGCCCGGATTCGCGCATCTTGCCCAGCGCGAAATTGCGGCGCTCGGTCGCGCGTTCGGGATTGCGGCGCGGATCGTAGAGCGACGGGCCGCGCACCATGCCGATCATCAACGCGATCTGTTCGGTCGACAGATCGCGCAGGTCGCGGCCGAACCAGAACTCCGACGCCGCGGCCACGCCGTGGATCGCCTGCGAGCCCTGCTGGCCCAGGTAGACCTGGTTGAAGTAGGCCTCGAGGATCGTCTTCTTGTCGTAGCGCGCTTCGATCAGCAGCGCATAGAGGATTTCGTTGAACTTGCGGCTGAAGGTCTGTTCCTTGCCGATGCCGAGCAGGCCGCTGCGCGCGAGCTGCTGGGTGAGCGTGCTCGCGCCCTGGCGGGCTTCGCCCGAGCGCAGGTTGACCCACATCGCGCGCGCGATGCCGGACAGATCGATGCCGTGGTGGCGGTTGAAGTCGCGGTCCTCGACCGCCTGCAGGCCGGTGACGAGCAGTTCGGGCACTTCCTCGATGCGCACGATGCGGCGCTCTTCCTGCTGCTGGCCATAGAGCGTGGCGATGCGCGCCGGATCCAGGCGCGCGGCCTTGATCGCCTGCTTGCGCGCGTGGTCGCGCACGCTGGCCACGCGCGAACCCGACAGCACGATGTCCACTTGCCGCGGCGCGACCTGGCCGTCGACATCGAAGAAGCCGCGGCTGGCGATGCGCCAGCGCCCGCCGTCGTGCGAATAGGTGCCGGGGCGCACGCCCGCGCCATCGTCGCGATAGCCGGCCGCTTCCAGTTCGGTCTTCAGCGTCTGCGCATCCATCGCCGTGCCGGTGTGCAACACCAGCGGGCGCGCGTACACGCGCGTGGGCAACTGCCAACGCAACTGGCCGAAGCGTTCGCCGACCTGGTGGTTGAGGTAGATCGTGTACGGAATCAGGAAACCCAGCCCCAGCCCGACCGCGGCCAACCCCCAGGTCAGCAGCCTGCGGCGCCAGCCCGGCACCGGCGCCGGGCCGTGTCCGTCGCGGCCGTCGTCGTCTTCGTCGTATTCGATCCGCGGGGATTTGGGCATTGGGTCTTCAGGGAAAGCCCGCTGGCCAAGGGCCGGGGCGATGCGACAATGGAGCCGCGAGTCTAGCGCAGGGCCTTGTCCACGCCAGTTCGCGCCCCGTGGCCCCACCCCTTTTCTTCAGCCGGAGTTGTGCTGGCATGTCGATGACCCCGGCCGATGCGCGCTTCTTCCTGCGACGGGCGCTCGGGCTGGCCACGCGCGGGCTGGCGAGCCTGCGCACGCGCGGTTGGTCGGCGACGCTGGCGCAGGCGCGGTTGCGGTTCGCGCGTGCGCCGTCCGTGGATCGAACGCAGCTGTATCGGCCGCAGGCCACGCCCTTCGCCCCCTTCGCCTTGCCCGACACGCTGCAGGTCGCAGGCCCCGCGCCGCGCGCGAGCATCGTGATCCCCGTGTACGGCCAGTTCGCGCGCACCCTCGCGTGCCTGCGCGCATTGGCGGCGCATCCGCCGGCCGGGCACGCCGAGGTGATCGTCGTCGACGATGGTTCGACCGACGAAACGCCCGACGCCCTGCCCCACGTCGAAGGCCTGCGCTATCACCGGCGCGCCGAGAACGGCGGGTTCATCGCGGCCTGCAACGACGGTGCCTCGCTCGCGCGCGGCGATTACGTGGTCTTCCTCAACAACGACACGATCCCGCAGCCCGGCTGGCTGGATGCCTTGCTGCGCACCTTCGACGAACACGCGGACGTCGGCCTGGTCGGCGCGCAACTGCGCTATCCCGATGGGCGCCTGCAGGAAGCCGGCGGCGTCGTGTTTTCCGACGGCAGCGCCTGGAATTACGGCCGCCGTGCGTCTCCCGAAGATTGCCGTTACGCCTACGTGCGCGATTGCGATTACGCCAGCGGCGCGGCGATCGCGTTGCCGCGCATGCTGTTCGCCGAACTCGGTGGCTTCGCGCACGCCTACGCGCCGGCGTATTACGAAGACACCGACCTGGCCTTCGCCGTGCGTGCGCGCGGTTTGCGCGTGCTCTACCAGCCCGACGCGGTGGTCGTGCACGACGAAGGCGGCACCGCGGGCACCGATGTCAATGTCGGCCCCAAGGCGGCGCAGGTGCGCAACCAGGCCAAGTTCGAAGCGCGCTGGCGCGATGCGCTCGCCGCGCACGCCGCACCCGGCACGATCCCCACCCCCGCCGTGCTGCATGCGCGCACGCCGCAGGTGCTCATCGTCGATGCGCTGACGCCGCATCCGGACCACGACTCGGGGTCGCTGCGGCTGGTGAACCTGATGCGCTTGCTGCGCGAAGAAGGCGCGCATGTCGTCTTCCTCCCGGCCAATCGCGCGAACGACGGTGCCGCCACGCACGCGCTGCAGCAACTGGGCGTGGAATGTTGGCATGCGCCGTTCGCGCCGCGCGCGCCGGCCTGGTTCCGCGAACATGGGCCGCGTTTGGACACGATCGTGCTCAGCCGCCATTACGTCGCCGCCGAATTCCTGCCGCTCGTGCGCCGCCATGCGCCGCAGGCGCGCGTGGTCTTCGATACGGTCGACCTGCATTACCTGCGCGAAGCGCGCGGCGCGGAACTGGCGAACGACGCCGCCCAACGCCGCATGGCGCTGCGCACGCGCGCGCTGGAACTGGACGTGATCGCGCGCAGCGACGCCACGCTGGTGGTGAGCGAGGTCGAGCGCAAACTGCTCGCCATCGACGCACCGGGCGCGCAAGTCGACATCCTGTCGAACCTGCACCAGGTCGCAGGCCTCGGCCAACCCTTCGCGCAGCGCCAGGACCTCGTATTCGTCGGCGGTTTCCGCCATCCGCCGAATGTCGATGCGGTGCGCTGGTTCGTCGAAGCGATCTTCCCCGCGGTGCGCGCGCGCCTACCGCAGGTGCGCTTCCACTGCATCGGCAGCCACGCGCCGGACGCGATCCGCGCGCTCGGCAAGGTCGACGGTGTGATCGTGCACGGCCACGTGCCCGACATCGATCCCTTCATGCGCGGCGCGCGCATCGCGATCGCGCCGCTGCGTTTCGGCGCCGGCGTGAAGGGCAAGGTCAACCTGAGCATGGCGCACGGGCAACCGGTGGTCGCCACCTCGTGCGCGGTGGAAGGCATGCATCTGTGCGCGGGCGAAGACGTGCTGGTCGCCGATGAAGCGCAGGCCTTCGCCGATGCGATCGTCCGCCTGTACGAAGACGAAGCCTTGTGGACGCACCTGCGCGACAACGCGCTGGTGAATGTCGAGCGACACTTTTCGCTCGACGCGGGGCGCGCGGTCGTGCGGCGGGTGCTGCTCAACAAGCCTTAACGGCGCGACGCCAGGCGCAGGCGCTCGGCGAAGGCGTCGATTCCTTCGGCATTCGGATCCAACGCACGCGCGGACATCAACGCGCGTTGCGCAGTCGTGATTTCCCCTGCGCCAAGGCGTTCCTGGCCCACCGCGATCCAACGCATCGCAAGGCGGTTGTGGTCCTGCAACACGCTCGCGCGGTCGTCGCCGAGCTGGTCGCGCGCGTCCAGGCAACCTTCGGCACGAACGAGGCGATTGGCGCGCAAGGCATCGTCGAAACAGGTGCGCGCCGCGGGCAGGAGACGCGCCTGCGCGGCTTTCACCGCCGGATCGTCCGGCGCGAGCGCGCGTGCGCGACGGATCTGGTCGTAGGCGCTGTCGCCCGGCGGCGTGAGCAGGTCGCCGCGCGCCTCGGATTCGGCGGCGCCGGCGAGCAGGCGACGCACTTCGGCGATGCGGCCCGGCGTCGACGCGCGCAGCGGCAATCGTTCGCCGCGGGCGCGCGATTGCGCCAGATGGCGTTCGGCTTCGGCGATCGCCGGCGATTTCGGATCGATCACGCGCGCCAGGTCCAGCGCGCGCTGGGCTTCGTCGAAATCGAAATCCGACGCGGCGCGCTGGCTGCGCTTGGCCCAGGCCTGCGCGAGGCGCGCGAGATTGTCGCGGGCCTGCGCATCGTTGGGATCCAGCGCGAGCGCCGCGCGATAGGCGTCTGTCGCGGCGTCGAGTTGCTTGCCGCGCAAGGCGATGTCGCCGCGCGCGCGCTGTGCATCGCGCGCTTGCGTCAGCGCGGCCTGCGCATCGGGCAAGCCGACATGGCCCGGGTCGAATTCCCGCACGCGCGCCACCAACGTCGCCGCCTGGTCGAACTCGCCGCGCGACAAGTGCGCCTGCGCCTGCTGCAACAGTTGCGACAAGGCGTCTTCGCGCCCTTCCAGTGCGGTGTTGTTCGCCGGCTGCAGCGTCAGCACTTCCTTGTACAGCGGCAGCGCGGCCTTCGGGTCGCCGTCGAGATGACCGGCCTGCCGCGCCTTGTCCGCGTCGGCGAGCAACGTATCGATGGCGACCAGGTCCACTTCCTGCTGGCGCAGGCGGTCTTCGATGCGAACGACCTGCGCGTCGGGGACCGCGAGTTCGCGCGCGAGCCGCAAGGCCAGGTGCGCTTCCTGGAAGCGCCGCGCGTCGGTGGCCTTGTCGGCCTTGGCCAACGCGACTTCGCCGACGCGCTGCAGGCCCGCGCGCGCTTCGTCGCGATCGGAATCCATCGCGAGCGCGGCGGCGTACAACTCGCGCGCGCCGGTGCCGTCGGGTGCGGTGAGTTTGCCGGCCTGCAAGGCGCGCGCTGCCGCATCGAGCGTCTGCTGGTATTGCGCCTCGGGATAGACCTTGTCGGACATCGGTTGCCGGAACGCGACGATCAACACCACCAGCCCGAGCACGGCGACCGCGCCGATCTCCACGCGCCGGCGCAACGCGGGCGGCCAACGCCGCATCCAGTCGAACAGGCGCAGGCGGAGCGGATCGCGACGGAGCGGCACGCGGGGCATGTCAGGTCGCACGCCGCGCGTCTTCCACGCCGGGCACGGACGACAGCTTGCCGAGCAGCGAGGACAGTTGACCGAAATCGGAAACGCGCAGCCGCAGGTTGATGCGCACGCGGCCCGTGCCGCGTTCGGGATCGCCGGAAATCGACGCGACGTGCGCGTTCTCCTGCGCGATCAGGTTGGTCAGGTCCTTCAGCAGCCACTTGCGATCCAGCGCGAGCAGCACGACATCGACATCGTGCCCGCCACCCACGCCGCCCCATTCGACAGGGATCGCGCGTTGCGGTTGTGCCGCGGCGAGACGTTCGTAGGTCGCGCAACCGGCGCGATGCACCGAAATGCCCTTGCCGCGCGTGAGGTAACCGACGATGGGTTCGCCTGGCAGCGGCTGGCAGCAGCGCGCCGGTTGCGCGAGCAGGTTGCCGACACCGGCGATGGTGAAGTCCGACCGGCCCTTCTTCGCCGGTGCGCGCGAGACGACGGGCGATGGGACGGATTCGGGTTCGGCGAGCGCACGCTCGTGTTCGAGCAACGCGCGACCGACCTGGTGCGGGCCGACGTCGCCCAATGCGACGAGCACGACGAGCTCGTCCTCGTTCGAGACATTGAAGCGCGACAACACCGGCGTCAGGTCGGCTTTGGCCAGGCCCAGACGCTTGAGTTCCTTGTCGAGCAGTTCGCGCCCGGCGAGCAGGTTGCGCGCGCGATCGAGCTTGTGGAACCAGCTGCGCACCTTCTCGCGCGAACGTGGGCTCGCGAGGAAACCGTTGGATTGCACGAGCCAGTCGCGCCGCGGCTCGGCGACCTTGCCGGTGAGGATCTCGACGCGATCGCCGCTGTGCAACACGTGGTCGAGCGGCACGATGCGGCCGTCGACCTTCGCTCCGCGCGTGCGATGGCCGACGTCGGTGTGCAGGCGGTAAGCGAAATCGATCGGGGTCGCGCCCTGCGGCAAGTCGATGACTTCGCCGCGCGGCGTGAGCACGTAGACACGATCCTCGACCAGCTCGCTGTCGAGCTCGCGCAGCAGGTTGGCCTCTTCGCCCGGCGTGCCTTCCAGCAACTGCCGCATCCACGCGATGCGCTTTTCCATCGCGGCGTCGGCGCCCTTGCTGGTCGCGCGGCCTTCCTTGTACTTCCAGTGCGCGGCGACGCCGAGCTCGGCCTGCGCATGCATCTGGTGCGTGCGGATCTGCACTTCGAGCGTCTTGCCTTCCGGCCCGATCACCGCGGTGTGCAGCGAGCGATAGTCGTTGCGCTTGGGGCGCGCGATGTAATCGTCGAACTCGTCCGGCACCGGCAGCCACAGCGCATGCACGACGCCGAGCACGGCGTAGCAGGCGGGCACGTCGTCGACGAGCACGCGCAATGCGCGCAGGTCGTAGAGCTCGCCGATGGGCGCGTTCTTCTTCTGCATCTTTCGCCAGATGCTGTAGATGTGCTTCGGGCGGCCGGCGACTTCGCCGCGGATGCCCGATGCATCGAGCGCTTCGCGCAGCGTGTCCTTGACCGTTTCGATGTAACGCTCGCGGCCGCTGCGCTTGTCGTCGAGCAGGCGCGCGATCTGCTGGTAGGTCTGCGGCTCCAGGTACCGGAACGCGAGGTCTTCCAGCTCCCACTTCAACTGCCAGATGCCCAGGCGGTTGGCGAGCGGCGCGTGGATGTCGCGCGTGAGTTGCGCGAGCGCGCGTTGTTGGTCCGGCGGCGCGTTGGCGGCCAGGCGCAGGCGTGCGAGGTGGCGCGAGAGCAGCACCAGCACCACGCGCAGGTCGCGCACGATCGCCAGCAACAGCCGGCGCAGGCCTTCGCTGTTGCCGTGGCCGCGTTGTTCGGCGTGCAGCGCCCACACCTGCACGGCGGCGCGCTGGCCTTCGAGCAGCGCGACGATCTGCGGATGGTCCTTGTCCAGGCGCGGGCGCAACTGCGCTTCCACCGCCGGCAACGCGCGCAACACCGCGGCGGCCGTGACGTCGCCGTCGGCGCCGAGTTTGGCGAGCGAAGCGAGCGTATCGGCGAGCACCGCCGGCGGATCGGGCGCTTGTGCGAACGGATCGCCGTCCACCTGCAGCATCGCGTCGCGCAGGGGTTGCGGGATGGCATCGGCCGGCGGCAGCGCCAGCAAAGCGGGCAATGTGAGGGGGGTGAGCTTGCTCAAGGGTTCGAATCCTGCGACAGCCCTACAGTACCGCGCCCCGTGCGAAGGGCGCGGGAGCGCCGTTCAGTCACCGCGAAGACGCGCCAGCCGCGCCGCGAGCCGCTTGGGCGAGACCCCCGCGCGCGCGCCGAGTTCCTGCGCGAACAGCGACACCCGCAATTCCTCCAGGTCCCAGCGCAAGGCCTGCCACTCCGGATCCAGCGCCGCATCGGCGCCGGCGCCGGCCAGCGCATCGGCGAAGGGCTTGAGTTCGAGCATGCGCGCCTGGTCGCGGGCGGGATCGCGGAGGGCCCGCTCGCTGCGCAGGACCAGCGCGCGCAGGTAGCGCGGGTAGTCGGCGAGCGCGGCGGCCGGCACGTCGCGCAGGAATCCCGGCGGCACCAGCGCGGCCAACTGGCGCCGCATGTCGTCCAGGTTGCCGCTCGCCCAGCCCACCAGCTTGCTGTCCAGGCCCGCGCGGACGTCGGCGACGAGGCCGAGGATCGTTTCGGCTTGGCGCAGGCGCGCGGTCGCTTCGGGGAACAGCCCCTTGGCGATCGCCTCGCGACGCGCATCGAAAGCGGCGGTGTCGCGCACGTGCTCCAGATCATCGGCCGCGAGCGCATCGAAGGCGCCTTCGATGAGATCGGCGCGCAGGCGATCGGAATCGTTGCCGGACAGATCGCGCGGGGCGGCCGATTCGATGGCCGCGTACAACAGCGCGAGTTTCGGCTGGATCGGCAGTTGCTTGCGCGCCTGCTTCAATTTGTCCGCAAGTTCCAGGCGCAGCAGGCGGCGCACGCCCTGCGGATGGCGGCGATCGGCTTCGGCGCGGCTCGCATGCACGGTGAGCGCGACCGATTCGCCGCGATCTTCCAGTGCCGGATACGCAGGAACGCCACCGGCGCCGGGAACCGAAGGCGGAATCGGCTGTTCGGGGAAATGCACGAGGCCCTGTTGCGCCAGCCCTTCCGCGGCGCGCGCGGCGAAGGCGGCCTGCGCACGGGCGCCGAAGCGGGTGCGCAAGTCGGCCAGGTCGCGGGATTCGGCGAGGACCGGCGCGTCCCTGCCCTGCTTCACGACATCGAGCAGGCGCAGGTTCGCATGCAGGTGCGAATCGATCGAGGTCGGATCGAATTCCGTCGCCGATATCGCCACGCCCGTGAGCTTGTGCAGGAAGCGCGCCAGCTCGCCTTCGATCGCATCGCCCGTCGGTTGCGGGAACGCTTCGGCGAAGGCGCGCGCGAAATCCGGCGCCGGCACGAAGTTGCGCCGCAAGGCCTTCGGCAAGGACTTGATCAGCGCGCTCGCCTTGTCGGCGACGAAGCCCGGCGCGAGCCAGGACAGTCGCGCGGCATCGAGCGCATTGAGCAAATGCAGCGGCACCACGACCGTCATGCCGTCATCGGGCGCGCCGGGTTCGAAGCGGTAACGCACCGCCAGGCGCGCGTCGCCGATCGGGAAATACGGGGGAAACCGCGTCGCATCGCTTTCGTCGCCGACCATCAGGTCGGATAGCGACCACTCCAGCGAGGCCTTCTGCTCCTTCGACAGACGCGCATACCAGGCATCCAGCGCCTGCGCGTTGTGCACGTGCGGCGGCAGGCGATCCAGATACCACTGCGCCTGCCACTCTTCATCGACGACCAGGCCGGTGCGCCGTTGCTTGGCTTCTTCTTCCTTCGCCTTCGCGAGCATCGCCAGGTTGCGCGGCAGGAACGCGGCGCGCGTGTTGATTTCGCCCGTCATCAGCGCATCGCGCGCGAAAATCTGCCGCGACTCTTCGGGGAACAACGCGCCGTAATGGATCGGCCGCTTGGGCGCGAGTACCAGGCCGAACAGGGAAATCTGTTCGCTGCCGACCACGCGCCCCTGCGAGCGCGCCCAACGCGGATCGTGCTGGCGGCGCGCGAGCAGATGCGGCAAAGCCTCGATCGCCCATTCCGGTTCAATCGTGCCGTTGGTCAGCGACCACACGCGCTCGGTATCGAGCAGCGTCGCCGACAACACCCACGGCGGCGGTTTCTTCGCCAGGGGCGAGCCCGGGAACAGTTGGAATTTGCGCCCGCGCGGGCCGTCGTAGATGTTGCGGTCGCCGCGGTTGCCGACCTGCGTCGGCAAGCCCGTCAACAGGGCGCGATGCAGATCCGCGTACGGCGCGTCGGCGTCGTTCTGTTGCCACCCCAGTTCATCGCACAGCAACTTCAACTGGCGATGCAGTTCGCGCCACTCGCGCAGGCGCAGGAAGCCGAGGAAATGCTTCTCCGCCCACTGGCGCAGTTTCGATTGCGTGAGGTCTTCGTGCGCCTGCCGATAGGCATCCCACAATTTGACGATGCCGACGAACTCGGATTTGGCGTCGGCGAATTCCGCATGCGCAGTGTCGGCCGCGCCGCGTTGGTCGACCGGACGTTCGCGCGGATCCTGGATGCCGAGGAAGGCAGCGATCGCCAACATCTCGCGCAGACAACCGCGTTCGTTGGCGGCGATGAGCATGCGCGCGAGCTTCACGTCGACGGGCAGGCGCGCCATCGTGCGGCCGATGGGCGTGAGCTTGCGCAAGCCCTTGTCGCCTTCCTCGATCGCGCCCAGTTCCTGCAATTGCTGCCAGCCGTCGGCGACTGCGCGCGGCTCGGGCGGTTCGAGGAACGGGAAGTCTTCGATGCGCCCCAGGCCGAGCGACAACATGCGCAGGATCACGCCTGCCAACGCCGCGCGACGGATCTCCGGATCGGTGAAGCGCGGGCGCGATTCGAAATCCGCTTCCGCGTAAAGGCGATAACACGTGCCGGGCGCGATGCGTCCGCAGCGGCCCTTGCGCTGGTCGGCGCTGGCCTGGCTGATCGGTTCGATGTGCAGGCGATCGAGTTTCTGCCGCGGGCTGTAGCGCTTGACGCGCGCAAGGCCCGGGTCGACGACCGCGTGGATGCGCGGCACCGTCAACGAGGTCTCGGCGACGTTGGTCGCGAGCACGATGCGACGCTTCGGCCCGGGATTGAACACGCGATCCTGGTCCTTCGCCGACAGCCGCGCGTAGAGCGGAAGGATTTCCGTATGGCGATATTTGCGCCGCTCCAGCGCGAGGTGCGCATCGCGGATTTCGCGCTCGCCCGGCAGGAAGATCAGCGTGTCGCCCATCGGGTGATCGCGCGCGATCTCGTCGCACGCACCGACGATGCCGTCGAGCACGGTGCGATCGCCCGCGTCCCCGCCCTCGCCTTCGATCGGCCGCCAGCGCACGTCGACCGGATACCCGCGGCCCTCGACGCTGACTACCGGCGCGTCGTTGAAATGCGCGGAGAACCGCTCGGTGTCGATCGTCGCCGAGGTGACGATGATCTTCAGGTCCTTGCGGCGTTCGAGCAGCTGCTTGAGGTAGCCCAACAGGAAATCGATGTTGAGGCTGCGTTCGTGCGCTTCGTCGACGATGATCGTGTCGTAGGCCGACAGCCACCGATCGGACTGGATTTCGGCGAGCAGGATGCCGTCGGTCATGAACTTGACCGCGGTCTGCTCGGAGACGTTGTCGGTGAAGCGCACCTGGTAGCCGACCGCGCCGCCCATCGGCACCTTCAGCTCCTCGGCGACGCGACGCGCCACCGCGCGCGCGGCGATGCGGCGCGGCTGCGTGCAGCCGATCATCCCCGCGGCGCCGCGACCGGCGGCCAGGCACAACTTCGGCAACTGCGTGGTCTTGCCCGAGCCGGTTTCGCCGGCGATCACGACCACCGGATGGCGACGGATCAGTTCGACGATGCGATCGGCTTCGGCGGCGATGGGGAGCGTGTCGTCCACGGCCGCCTGCGGCAACCGGGCGGCGCGGAGCTCGCGCGCTTCCACCGAGCGGGCCAGCGCGGTGGCGAACGCGTCGCGCGCGGCCGCATCGCCGGGCTTGGCGTTCCAGCGGTTCCACAGCCCCAGCAGGCGGCCGCGATCCTTCGACAACCCGCCGTCGATCGCCCGCCTGCCCTGCGATGACGCGCCCTTTGCACCGGTATCCATACACTCCAAGACCTTTCACCCGCCCCACTATTGTGATCGCAACCCGACGCAAAGGAGCACCAAGCGCATGGCCACCCCCGCCAAGAGCCTCAAAGAAGACCCGCAGGTCGGCGGCAACGCCCCCGACATCGACATCGGGATCAGCACCGAGGACCGCAAGAAGATCTCCGAATCCCTGATGGTGTCGCTGGCAGACGCCTTCACGCTGTACCTGAAGACCCACAATTTCCATTTCAACATCACGGGCGAGATGTTCAACAGCCTGCACACGATGTTCGAGACCCAATACAACGAGCAGTGGATGGCCTTCGACGAGATCGCCGAACGCATCCGCGCCCTGGGCTACAACGTGCCGGCCTCCTATGATGATTTCCAGCGCCTGACCAGCATCAAACCGGGCACGAAGGTCGAACACACCGACTGGCGGGAAATGGTGCGACAGCTGGTGGTGGGCAACGAAGCGGTCGCGCGCGCGCACCGCAAATCGCTGGAGATCGCCGACAAGGCCGGCGACGACCCGACCGTCGACATGCTCACGCAGCGCCTGAAGGTGCATGAGAAGAATGCGTGGATGCTGCGCGCGTTGCTGCAGTAAAAGAAGCGGGGAATAGGGAATAGGGGAATAGGGAATGGAGGAACCGCCATTCCCCATTCCCCATTCCCGCTTTTGCCGACAACTCGGCGCCATCGTACTTGACGCCGCTGCTACCCTTGAACGATGCAGCGCGCCCTCGACACCCTCCGCCACGTTTTCGGTTACGACGCCTTCCGCGGCGTGCAGGGCGAGATCGTCGGGCATGTGGCCGACGGCGGCGACGCGCTGGTCCTCATGCCCACCGGCGGCGGCAAGTCGCTGTGCTACCAGTTGCCTGCCCTGCTGCGGCAGGGCACGGCGATCGTGGTCTCGCCGCTGATCGCGCTGATGCAGGACCAGGTGGAAGCCCTCCGGCAGTTGGGGGTAAAGGCCGCCTTCCTCAACTCCTCGCTCGATGCCGGTCAAGCGCTGTCGGTCGAGCGCGCGTTCGCAGACGGCGAGCTCGATCTGCTCTACGTCGCGCCCGAGCGCCTGCTGACGCCGCGGTTCCTGTCGTTGATGGAACGCGCGCATATCGCGCTGTTCGCGATCGACGAGGCGCATTGCGTTTCCCAATGGGGCCACGATTTCCGGCCGGAGTACCGGCAACTCACGCTGCTGCACGCACGCTGGCCGGACGTGCCGCGCATCGCGCTGACCGCCACCGCCGACGCCCCCACGCGCCGCGAGATCGTCGAGCGTTTGAAGCTGGAGGACGCGCGCCAGTTCGTCAGCTCCTTCGATCGGCCCAACATCCGTTACACGGTCGTCGCCAAACAGGACAGCCTGCGGCAGCTCGTCGACTTCCTCGGCGCGCGGCGGCGCGAGTCGGGCATCGTGTACTGCCTCTCGCGCAAGAAGGTCGAGCAGACCGCGGAATTCCTCGTCGCACAGGGATTTTCCGCACTGCCCTATCACGCCGGGCTCGATGCGGAGAAACGCGCGGCGCACCAGCGGCGCTTCCTGCGCGAAGACGGCATCGTCATGTGCGCGACGATCGCCTTCGGCATGGGCATCGACAAACCCGATGTGCGTTACGTCGCGCACCTGGACTTGCCCAAATCGCTCGAAGGCTATTACCAGGAAACCGGCCGCGCCGGCCGCGACGGCGATCCGGCCGATGCCTGGATGGCCTACGGCCTGGGCGATGCGGTGTTGTTGCAGCGGATGATCGAGGAGTCCGAATCCGGCGAAGAGCGCAAGCGCCTGGAGCGCCGCAAGCTTGACGCGCTGATCGGCTATTGCGAATCCACCGCGTGCCGCCGGCAGACGCTACTGGCGTACTTCGGCGAACCGCATGCGGGCGAATGCGGCAACTGCGACAACTGCATCGCACCGCCGCGCAGCTGGGACGGCACCGTCGCCGCGCAAAAGGCCTTGTCGTGCGTGTATCGCACCGGACAGCGTTTCGGCGCCGCGCACGTCATCGACGTCCTGCGCGGTGCACAGACGCAGAAGGTGTTCCAGTTCGGGCACGAGAACGTGAGCACCTACGGCGTCGGCACCGAACTGGATGCGAAGCAGTGGCGTAGCGTGTTCCGGCAACTCGTCGCCGGCGGCTGGCTCGCGGTGGACGTCGAAGGCCACGGCGCACTGCGCCTGACCTCGGCGAGCGCGGGGCTGTTGAAAGGCGAAACGACGCTGACCTTGCGCGCGGAAACCGAGAAAGCGCCGAAGCGGCGCGAATCGAAGAATGTGGAGGTCGTCGCGGACCTGCCGGACGATGCGGCGCAACGTTTCGAAGCCTTGCGCGCCTGGCGCAGCAGCGTGGCGCGGGAACAAGGGGTCCCGGCGTACGTCATCTTCCATGACGCGACGTTGCGGCAGATTGCGTTGTCGGAGCCCGGGGATCTCGACGCATTGGCACGAGTCCAGGGCGTCGGGGTCGCGAAGTTGGAGCGTTATGGGCGGGAAGTACTCGAAGTACTCGTGCCCGAGTGAACGCACATACGACAACGGGAAGACCTTGCGGCCTTCCCGTCGTCAGCCCTGATCAAAGGCTGTTCATTGCGTTGCCGAATGCGTCAGCTCTTCTTGTTCTGGTCGCTGCGCGCCTGGTCGGTGGTGCTCTGGGTGCCGGACTTGCCGGAGCCGCCCTGCATGTCGCGGTCGGCGTCTTTCGGGTTGGCCTGGCGCTGTGCGCCCGAATCCTTGCCCATGCCCTGTTGACCGGCCTGCTGGCTCTTGTCCTGCGGGCTGCCCGGGTTCTGCTGCGTACGATCGTTCTGATTGTTGGCCATCGTGATTCTTCTCCGTCTGGTTACCAATGCTCCGGCGTGTGTTTCTCCGGCACGTACAGTCTGCAAATGGTTGCATGAGAAACATGTGATACATCCGCGCATTCAGGGCGCAATCGAACGTATTACTTCAACTGCGCGCTGAACATCGGCCGCTTGCACAAAACACAATGCGGGCTTTCACGTCGCACTGTGGCGCGCCGTGCGAGCGTCGCGCTCTCTCGCACGGCAAGGATGACCGCCATGTTGCGTCTGCTGCAGGCCGTGCTCGTCGCTGCACTGTTGTCCGCGTGCGTGGCGAAGGGAGATCCGTCGCAACCGATTCCGACGGCAACGATTCCCGCAACGAGCGGCAAGGCCGATCGTCTCGTCATCGTCCTGCCGGGTCGCGGCGACAACCTGCAGGCACTGCACGAGAGCGGCGTCGCCGACGCCATCCACCAGGCGTGGCCCGATGCGGATGTCGTGTTCGCCGAGCTCACGCTCGACTTCTATCGCGAAGGCGATGCGCCGAAGCGCTTGCGCACCGAAGTGATCGAACCGCTGCGCGCGCGTGGCTATCGCGAAGTGTGGATGGCGGGCGCTTCGATGGGCGGCATGGGCACGCTGATGTACGACGCGCAGTTCCCGGGCGAGCTCGACGGCATGATCTTGTTGGCGCCCTATCTCGGCGACTTCGACTTGCTGCTCGAGATCGATACCGCCGGTGGCATTCGGCGTTGGAACGGGGGCGCGCCGCAGGGATTCACCGCCCAAAGTTGGCAGCGCGATGTGTGGCGTTACATCAAGCAACTCGCCGACGATCCGGCACGCAGCCAACGCATCTGGCTGGCTTACGGCGATTCGGATCGGCTGCGCAAGGCGATGCCGCTGTTCGTGCCTGCATTGAACGCGCAACAGGTGTTCGTGCGCGATGGCGGCCACAACTGGCGCGTGTGGACACCCGCCGCGCTGGACATCCTGCACGCGATCGACGCGCAGCGCGCGACGGCTCACGCGGCGAGCGTGGGCAATCGCGGCAGGGCATCTTCCGGAACGACTTCGGAGAAGCGTGCGGAGACGCGTTCGCCGTAACTGGGCGGTGTCGAAGCCACCAGGTGGGCGAGCGCTTCCAGCAGGCGTTCGAGCAACAGTTCCGGATCGCTGGTGGACTGGATCGACAGACGTAGTTCCGCCGCAGTGGGCGAGCGTTGCAGTTGCAGCATGTCGATGAGGTACATCTTCGCGGCGGCCAGCGAGCGGCGCTTCGCAGGCGGCGCCGCCGGCGCAATCGGCGTTGCCGATGCGACCGGAGGTGCAGGCGCCATCGAAACGACGACGGGCGCGTTGTCCGCAGTGGCGAGGAACCCGTCGCGCACGAGGCGGTCGATCGACGCGACGCGCTCGCCCCCCAGCATCGCGATCAACTCCGCGCGCGTCCGCTTGCCGTCGGCGAGGATCAGGATCTGTCGGTCGCGCAGTTCCAACGCGCCGGACTTCCCCGCGCCCAGCGCATCGCGAGCCTTGTCGGTCTTGGACAATCGCATGGCATTCCCCCTGAGCCGCAGGAGGCTAGTGCGCGGATGTTTTGATTCGATGACAGCGCCGGTGTCATGCGTCCGACGCAACGATGTCACCTGCGTGTCTTCGAGCGGCAGCAGGCTGCGCGCAGTCGAACCACGACCGGAGTCCGCATGCGCACGCCCGCATCGTCCGTCGCCGTGCCCTTGCCGCCAACGCCGCGGCGGACCGCCTTCCTCTCCGACATGCACCTGGGCTCCAGGCACTGCCACGCGGCGGAGCTCGCGGCCTTCCTCGAAGCACTGCAATGCGAGCGGCTCTACCTGGTCGGCGACATCGTCGACCTGTGGTGGCTTTCGCATCGACGTGCGCACTGGCAGGCCTCGCACCAGCGCGTGATCGAAGCCCTGCATGCACTGCGCCGTGCGGGCACCGACATCGTCTACATCCCCGGCAACCACGACCGTCCGATGCGCCGCTTCTGCGGCCTGGCCTTGCCGGCGATGCGCGTGCGGCGGCGCGCGGTGCATGTGACTGCCGACGGGCGGCGGTTGCTCGTCGTCCACGGCGACGAATTCGACGCGCAGACGCAGTTCGGCAATCTGCAGGAACGCTTCGGTGATTGGCTGTATTACCGGATCCTCACCGGCAACCAGTGGCTCAATCGCGCGCGCCGTCGGCTCGGCATGCGCTACTGGTCGCTGTCGGAATTCCTCAAGCGCCGCAGCGATGCGGCCGAGCATTACATCGGGCGTTATCGCGCGGCCGGCCTGGCCGAAGCGCGCCGCCGCGGCCTCGACGGCATCGTGTGCGGTCACATCCATCGTGCCTCGCTCGAGGTGCGGCGCGGCCTGGTCTATGCCAACGACGGCGATTGGGTCGAATCGTTGACGGCGCTCGTGGAAGACCACGACGGCACGCTGCGCCTGCTCTCGCACACGCATGCCACGCTTGCGCGGATCGCGCCCCGGCCGGCCCTCTCGCCCACCCTGCCCTCCGCGCGGCGCCTCGCGGCCTGAGCCGGTCGCAAAAGTGTCACAGGCCTGCCATACCGTGGCCGGCATGGACATCCTGATATTGTCGGACGTGTACTTCCCGCGGATCAACGGCGTGTCGACGTCGATCCGCACCTTCGCCAAGGCGCTGGTCGCACTGGGCCATCGCGTCGTGCTCGTCGCGCCCGATTATGGCAACGCGCATCGCGAGGAACAGCAGATGCGCGATGCGGAGTTCGGGCCCGCATTCGAAGTGATCCGGTTGCCCGCGCGCACGATCTTCTTCGATCCCGAGGATCGCCTGATGAAAGGCCGGGCGTTGCGCGCTGCATTCGAACGCCTTGCGCACCGCCGATGGGACGTGGTGCACGTGCACACGCCGTTTCGCGCGCATGCCTTGGGCGTGCGCGTCGGGCGCGCGTGCAGTGCGCCGGTCGTGGAGACCTACCACACCTACTTCGAGGAATATGTCGCGCACTATCTGCCGTGGTGCCCGGCGCCGCTGACGCGCTTGCTCGCGCGCCGCCTGTCGCGCAAATTGTGCGGCGAGGTCGACCGGCTCATCGTTCCCACCGACGAGATGGCCGACGTGTTGCGCCGCTATGGCATCGAGACGCCGGCGACCGTGTTGCCGACCGGCATCGACCTGGCCGAATTCGCCGGCGGAGATCGCGCGACCTTCCGCGCACGACATGGGTTGAAGGACGTGCAACCGGTGCTCGCTACCGTGAGCCGCCTCGCCGTCGAGAAGAACATCGCCTTCCTGGTCGACGTCGTGCAGCATCTGCTGCCCGAATTTCCCACCCTGCGTTTCGTGATCGCCGGCGAAGGCCCCGATGCGCCACGCCTGCGTCGGCTGGTCCGCGAACGCGGGCTCGAGGGCAACGTCCTGTTCCTGGGGAACCTGGATCGCCGGACGACGCTGCTGGATTGTTATCGCGGCGCGGATGCCTTCGTGTTCGCTTCGCCCACCGAAACGCAAGGCCTGGTGCTGATCGAAGCGATGGCGCTCGGGGTGCCGATCGTTTCCACCGCGGTGATGGGGACGGCCACGGTGCTGCGCGGTGCTGCGTCGGCGTTGGTCGCGCCGGAGAATGTCGAGGGCTTCGCCGAGCAAGTCACGCGCGTGCTGCGCGATCCGGTGCTGCGCACCTTGCTCTCCGCCGCCGGCCCGCGCGATGCGCGCGCGTGGAGCCATGAGGCCTTGATGCAGCGCGTGCTCACTGTTTACGGCGCACCCAGTCCGGCGCCGACACCGCGCACCGCGGAGGAAATCGCATGATCACCCATCGCCGTTGGTTGCCGATGTTGTTGCTGCTCGCCGCTTGCGTCGCTTGGGCTGCAACGCCCTGGGTCGATCTCGAAAAGCGCTTCACCGCCGCGCAGTTGCACGCGACGGGCCTGGATCGGCTGACGCCAGAACAACTGGCACTGCTCAACCAATTGCTGCGCGACGACGCGCACGATGCCGCCGCCGCAGCGCCTGCACCCGTCGCCACGGTTCCCGCCGAAGGCGGCGAGCAACGCAAGTCGCTGTTCGGTTACGACGAAGGCGTGATCCTCACGCGCGTCGTCGGCACCCTGGCCGGGTGGGAACCGGGCACCGAGTTCACATTCGCCAACGGGCAGCGATGGAAAGTGCTCAAAGGGCATTACACCTTGCACAAGCCGCTCGAGAACCCGGAAGTAAAGATCGTGCCTGGGGCCGCGGGCCGCTGGTTCTTCCGCATCGACGACGACACGCCCGGCGCGCGCGTGTACCGGATCGACTGAGCGTCCAAGGGAATTCCTCGCTCGCGCGCGCTTCTTCCGCTCCAGGCCGCGGCGCACATCACCTAGCGACGCGCGGACACCGAATCCAAGCTGCGGACTCCGCCTTCCATCGGAGATTCGCAATGGCCCGCAAGACATTCCGCCGCCTCGTCGTCGCCGCGCTGGTCGGCATCGCATCGTTCGGTACGAACGCGATCGCGCAGGTCGCGGTCACGCCCGGCACTTACCTCGTCGACGCGGACAAGAAGATGGCGCCCGGCACCTCGTGGTGGGACGGATGCATGATCGTCGGCAGCAACGGGACGTCCACCATCCCCTCGCTCTATGTCTGGAACCCCGATGCGGCAGGCTGCGGGGCCTCCGGCAACGCGCAGGCGCTTTGGTCGATTTACCCGGTCACGTCGCTGTCGGGCAAGACCGCGCACGTCATCCGCAGCCAGGTCAACGGAATGTGCCTGATCCGTTCCGCGAATGGCCAGGCGCCGCAAGCTTCGTTGCACCTGTGGACGGATTCGCCGCTCAAGACCTTCTGCGGTTTCCTGACGGCCGATGCGTTGATCACCAATGGCCAGGGCGCGTGGGATTTCAGCGCGATGGTGCCGGTCGGTCCCTTCGGTGGTCTCGCCAACTATGCGGGCCGCCCGCGCATTTCGGTCGGCAGCAGGTCTTGGCTGGTGTTTTCGCCCGACCCCACCGAATGGCCGAGCCGCCATCCCGATCGTTCGCTCGCGACCTTCACCGACGATGCCGCACTCAGCGATCAGTGGATGATCGGCTTGACGCAGATCTCGAACGTGCTGCCCAACTGATCAGACCGCGGCGAGCCTCGGCGCGACGGGGAGATCCACCGGCAGGCACACGCGGAACCGCGCGCCCTTGCCCAGGCCCGGGCTCGTGGCCTTGATCGTGCCGCCGTGCTGTTGCACGAGGCTGCGCACCAGCGACAAACCGATGCCGAGGCCGCCTTCGTTGCGGTCCGGCGTCGGCTCGGCCTGCACGAAGAGGTTGAACACGCGCGGGAGCAGCGCCGCGTCCATGCCCACGCCGTCGTCCTCCACGTCGATGCACGCCAGGTGGTCGGCGACATGGACGCGCACGTCGATGTGGCCGCCGTCGGGCGTGTACTTCGCGGCGTTGACGAGCAGGTTGGCGAACACCTGCCGCATGCGCGCCGCATCGCCCATCACGCGCACCGGCCCTTCCGGCAGCGACACGCGCACGGCGTGGCGCTTGCGTTCGATCAAGGGCGCGACCTGCTCCAGCGCCTCGCGCACCGCTTGCGCCAGGTCCATCTCGCGCACGTCGAGCACCGCCTGCCCTTGCGTGACGCGCGAGACGTCGAGCAGGTCGTTGACCAGGTGCGTCATGTGTTCCACCTGGCGATGGATGATGTCGCTGGCGGCGAGCACGCGGTCCGGGTCGTCGGGCGACAGGCGCAGCAACGAGGCCGCGGTGGCGATCGGCGCGAGCGGGTTGCGCAGTTCATGCGCCAGCGTCGCGAGGAAGCGGTCCTTGCGCTGGTCGGCGTCGCGCAGGGAATACTCGCTGCGCTCCAGGGCTTCCTGCACGAGCTTCTGTTCGTGGATCTCGGTGCAGGTCCCCATCCAGCGCACGATCGCGCCGGTGGCATCGCGGATCGGCAGCGCGCGGCCCAGCGTCCAGCGATATTCGCCGCTGCGATGGCGCAGGCGATATTCGATTTCGTAGGGCTCGCCCGTCGCAAGGCTGTGGCGCCAGCGTTCCCATGCGCGCGGCTGGTCTTCGGGATGGAACATCCCGTTCCACGCCTCGCCGTCGGTCGAGCCTTCCGGCACGCCGGTGTAGTCGTACCACTGGCGGTTGTAGTAGTCGTGATAGCCGTCGGGCAACGTGGACCACACCATCTGCGGGATCATCTCGGCGATGGTGCGGAAGCGTTGTTCGCTTTCGCGCAGCGCGTCGAGCGCCGACTCGCGGTCGGTGACGTCGTGGCCCTGCACGAAGACGGCGGCGGTCTGCCCGTCTTCGCCCACGATGGGCTGGTAGACGAAATCCACGTAGCGCGGATGCAGCTCGCCGGCGCTGGAGGCCAGGCGCACCTCCATGCCGCGGCCGACGAAACGCCGTTTGGTATCCCGTACCTGGTCCAGGAGGTTGAAGTAACCCTGGTCGATGATCTCCGGCAGGACATCGCGCAGCTTGCGACCGATGAGATCGCTGCGGCCGATGAGTTCCTCGTACGCGGGATTCGCGATTTCGAACACGTACTCCGGGCCGGACAGCACCGCCATGAAGCCCGGCGCCTGCGCGAACAACGACATCAGGTGGCGGCCCTGCGCAGCCAGGGCGCTGTTCGCATCCTGCACCGCGCGTGCGCGCGAGACCACGCCCTGCCACATCTGTTCGGGCGTGGCGCCCTGGCGTTGGCGCACCGCCTCGAGTTCGACCCGGTTGCGTTCGACGTCGGTGACATCGGTCGTGTGCTGCAACACCGCCTGCACGCGGCCGCTGTCGTCGAACACCGGCGTATGCGTCGCGCTCCAGTAGCGCTCTTCCACGTGCCGGCCGTCCGGCGCTTCGCGCTCGATGGTGTACGGCACCAGCGCCAGCATGTCGGGACGCCCGGTTTCGAACACGCGCAGCATCGAACGCCGCACCGCATCGCTTTCCGAATGGCCCGCATCGTCGACCTCGCCCGGGAAGGCATCGAAGACACGCCGCCCGAGCAGCGCCTGCGTCGTGGTGCTCAGGAGCGTCGCGTAGGCCTCGTTGACCGCGACATAGCGCAACTCTCGGTCCACCACCATGTAGGGGTTGGGCGAGTGGCGAAAGAGGGCTTCGAAGTCGAGCACGTGCGCTCCGGCGCCGTCGCAGGTCGGGAAGGCCGGGATTGTGAAGAAGGCGCCGTCATGGCGCCTTCACGCGCTCAGAAGCGCGGGTCGCGGTGCCAGCGCAGCGCCGTTTCGAGGATGGGCTCGAGGCGGTCGTAGGTCGGCACCCAGCCCAGCGCCGCGCGCGCCTTGTCGCTCGCGGCGACCAGCACCGCGGGGTCGCCGGGGCGGCGGGGCTCGATCGAGAACGGGATCGTGCGGCCGCTCACGGCTTCGGCCGCGGCGATCACTTCGCGCACCGAGAAGCCACGGCCGTTGCCGAGGTTGAAGGCATGCGCGCCGGGATGCGCGTCGAGGAAGGCGAGCGCGCGCAGGTGCGCCTCGGCCAGATCGTCGACGTGCACGTAATCGCGGACACAGGTGCCATCGGGCGTCGCGTAGTCCTCGCCGAAGACCTTGAGCGCCGGACCGCTGCCGAGCGCGGCGCGCAGCACGTTGGGGATCAGGTGCGTTTCGGGCGAATGCGATTCGCCGATCGTCGCCTCCGGGCTCGCACCGGCCGCGTTGAAGTAACGCAGCGCGACCGAACGCAGGCCGTAGGCGCCGGCCGCGTCGGCCAGGATGCGTTCGACCATCAACTTGCTGGCGCCGTAGGGATTGATCGGCTGCGTCGGATGCGCTTCGTCGATGCGATCGCCGGTGGGATGGCCGAACACCGCCGCGGTCGAGGAGAACACGAGCCGCTGCACGCCATGATGGCGCATCGCCTCCAGCAGGTTCAGCGTGCCGGTCACGTTCGCCGCGTAATAGGCGTAGGGATCGGCGACCGATTCGCCGACGAGCGAACGCGCGCAGAAATGCATCACCGCATCGAAGGTCCGGCCTTCGAACGCACGCGCGAGCGATGCCGGTTGCAGGACGTCGGCTTCAACCAACTCGCCCCACTGCACCGCTTCCCGATGCCCGGTGGAGAGATTGTCCAGCACGGTGACGCGATGGTCGCGCAGGGCGAGCCAGCGGGCCATGTGGCTGCCGATATAACCCGCTCCGCCGCAGATCAGGATATGCATGGCGTGGGAGCATGACCCGTTGCATCGGCGCGCCGCAAGGGCCAAGGTCGTCCCATCGCACCGGCATGGAGCACGCGATGAAGTACTGCGACCTGGTGATGAAGGGCGGGATCACGAGCGGCATCGTGTATCCCAATGCGGTCCTGGCCCTGGCCCGGGAGTTCCGCTTCAAGAGTGTCGGCGGGACGTCGGCCGGCGCCATCGCGGCAGCGGTCACCGCCGCGGCGGCCTGCGGCGATCGGCGCAAGGCCGATGGCGCGGCCGGCGCCGATGCGCAGGGCATGGGCTTCGACGGCCTGGCGGACGTGGCCGCGCAATTGACGACGCAAGGCTTCATCGCGCGCCTGTTCCAACCTGCGTGGGGCGCGCGCAATGCGTATCGCGCGCTGGTATGCGCGACGGGCACGGCGCCGCGCTGGAAGAAGATCGCCGCGGTCGTCGGCGCGGTCCTGGCGACGGCACCGTTGGAATTCGCGCTCGTGTTTGGATTGTTGCTTGCGCTTGGGTATTGGCTCGCGCACTCAGGCGGCGTGCTCGCGATGGTGCTGCCGTCCTTGTTCTGCGCGTACGCGGCCGCGGCGATTTCCGCGGCCTTGCGCGTGGCGCGCGTGATGCGCGGGAATCTGTTCGGCCTGTGCAACGGCATGTCCGCGAACGCGCAGCCGGCGCTCATCGAATGGCTGCATGCGGTCCTGCAACGCCTCTCCGGTCAAGCCCGCAATGCGCCCCTCACCTTCGCCGACCTGTGCAACGCGCCGCGTTTCACGGGCGAACCGACGACGCCCGACGCCATCGTGCTGCGCATGATCACCACCAGCATCTCGCATCGCGAACCACGCACGCTGCCCTTCCGCGACGTGCGCTTCTGGTTCCTGCGCGAAGAGTTCGATCGCCTGTTCCCGAAGGACGTCGTCGACTGGATGGTCGCCAATGGCGGCACGCCGGAACAGGTCGAAGGCAAGACGTATTACCCGCTCCCGGCCGACGACCAACTTCCCGTGCTCGTCGCAACGCGCATGAGCCTGAGTTTTCCCTTCCTCGTGAGCGCCGTACCGCTGCATGAGCCGGCGCGTCATGCCGCGGCCGAACCCGAAGTCGAGCGCGCGCAAGCCACGCCCGCGCAATCGCAGGCCGACACCACCGACCAGCTCGCCATCGGCGGCGCGCACACGGCGTCGCATATCGCCGCGATGCGCCCGGTGTGGTTCTCCGATGGCGGCATCAGCAGCAATTTCCCGATCCATCTGTTCGATGCCGCGTTGCCCTTGTGGCCGACCTTCGCGATCGACCTGGTCTACCCCGGCGTCGACGACACGCGCACCGATGCGGTCTTCCTGCCCGAACGCAACGCGCAAGGTTGGCAACGCACGTATCAGCGGCTCGGCGACGGCAACGCCGCGGGCGACGTCGCGGGGTTCGGCTTCGGCATCGTGGCGACCATGCAGAACTGGCGCGACCTGCTCCTCGCGCGCGCACCAGGACAACGCGACCGCATCGTGCACATCGCGCTGCAGGGCGACGAAGGCGGCCTGAACCTCGACATGCCGCAGGCCGTGCTCGAACGCATCGCGGCCAAGGGCACCGCGGCCGGCGAACGCTTCAACACGTTCTCCTTCGAGAACCACTACTGGATCCGCTGGCGCAACCTCGCCTCCGGCCTGCAGCGCTATACGCGCCAGGTCGCGCGCACGCACGACCCCGCACTGCGCGTCCCCGATTACGCCGCCGCGTACGCGCTGCCCGAATCGCCCGACAGCGAACCGCCGTCGTATGCGTTCACCGACTATTTCCAGCGCAACGAGTCGGCGCGGTTGCTGCACCAGCTCGTGCACCAGGGCGAAACCTGGGGCGACATGCAACCCGACCTGACGCAAGGCGCGCCCCGGCCCTTGCCGCAGATGACGATCACGCCGATCTACTGACGCCCGATCACTGCAGCCACGGCTTGTTCCAAGTCGGATTGAGGATCTTGTTGCCGCCGCCGTTGGTCGAGCACGTTGCGATCGTCGCGTAGGTGGGGCTGCCGGCCTGCTCGGTGAATCCGATCATCACCAGGCCACCCTGTGCGATCGCGGTGAAACTCACGCTCGTCGTCTCGCTCGTCTTGTTGTCGTTGGTGGGCGCGCCGATGATCCCGTTGATGCCGCCCAGGGTCGCCGTCGACAACACATAGTTGCGGAAGGTGGGCACCGCGATCGTGTCGGTGACCGTGCGGCCGCCGCACACGCCGGTGATGCTGCGGTTGGTCGTCGTCTCGAGCCAGTAATTCGAGAACAGGATCGCGCCCGCCTGCGGCAAGGCATTGCCCGCCGACAACACGCAGTGATGGTCTGTCCCCGCCGGCTTCAGGCATTCCTTGTTGACGTCCGTGGACACCGTCGCGAAGACGAAGGGATTGCCGCCACCCCCGGTCACGCGCACATCGAAGGTACCGCCCGTGCTCCCGCCGACCTGGAAGGCCTGCGCGTCGGACCACACTTCGCTGTTGTCGTTGGGATCCACGCCGCCCAGATTCGGCAGCGAGGCATTGATCGCCACGCCCGAGCTCGAGCGCCGCATCTCACCCGTGTTGTTCGCCGTGCCGGCGGTCTTGCCGATGGTGCGGCTGCCGGAAGGCTGCAACGGATTGCTCGCCAACAGATTCCCGCTGTTGACGGTGATCACCGCGGCATTGCTGGCGGTCCACTTCGCGATCTCGGTCAGGTTGACCGTCGTGAAGGGCAGGAAGGGCATCACGCATTCTTCGGCCGGCGTGCCGCTCGGGCACTCCCCGTCGGCGGCGGTGTCCTGCAACGCCTTGCCGAGCCGGTCGCGCGCATCCTGTTCGAGATAGTCGACGTACAGGCCGCGCCCGTGCAGGTAGCGATAGTCGGTGTTGGAGGCCGTGGCGATGTTCACCGTCGGCGCGTTGAAGAGCAGGTCGTTGTTGAACGTGGCCTGCGCATCCGAGGGCGCCGACGACGAGCTCGCGTTGTACCCGGACAGGAAGCTCTTCACGAAGTTGGTGTAGCGCGTCACCGCGGCGTTCGTCGGCAAGCCGCTCTTGGCCGCGACGCTACCGGCCGGCTGCGTTTCGAGCAGGCCGAACTGCCGCGCATACAGGTCCGAGGCGGTCCGCCAGAAGCCATCCACGCGCACCAGTCGGCACGAATCGACATACGTGCCGTTGTTGGTGTTGTTGACGGCGACCAGCACGTTCGAATTGTTGAGGTCGTACTTGGAGACGGAGTTGTCGTTGCGCTCCGGATCGAAGCGCACTTGCGTGCTGTTGCCCGTGTCGTGGTGGTCGCGGCAGCATTCCTGGCACAGGTCGCTTTGCGTCACGCCCGACTTCATGCCCGAAGCCTTCGACTGTCCCGGCGCTGCGGGATTGCCGGCCGGCTGCGTCACCGCGTAGCCCTCGCCTGTCCACACCGCCGGCCACAGGGCCGTGCGGTAGATCGCCGGAAGATTGTTGCCGCCCGCGCCGTACTTGCAGCTGCACTTGACCACTTCCTGGTCGAAGCGCTTCTGGATCGTGACGCCGTCGCCGAAGCCCGGCGGCGAATAGTTCAGCACCGTGTAGCGCGTGCCGACCACGATCTGGTTGTTCCTGGAACCGACCAGTTCCGGGCTCGGGTTGCTCGTGGCGCTGTTGGATTGATCGTTGAGCGCGATCGGGATGACGCCGTTCGTCGCGGGGCTCGTGGTCCGCACGATCGGCCCGCCGACGCCGACGGCGTCCAGCGGATCGGGCGGAATGACGACGTTGCTGGTCAGCGTCATCGAACTGACGTCGGAGACCAACTGCATGTCGTGGCGCACGTTGCCGGCGTCGGTCCACCATGCATTCAAAGCGACGCGCTTGAACTGCGCGACCCTGGGGTCCTGTGCGTTCGGCGCGGGCGCGGGCGTGGCGAAGGATCCCGAGCCGTACCACGTCGTGACCGTTTGCTGCGTGTCCAGGCGGCCCAGGCCGGATTCCACGCGCGCGCAGTCGAGCCAATCGGTGTTGTCGGGCGACGCCGTATCGCAATCGCTGGCGGGCACGCCGTCCTGGCTGACGACGGCCGCCTGCGTCCCTTCGGGCGCGAGGCTGCCGTAACTCCCGCTGCGCAACGCATCCATGCGCGCCGACAACATCGCCGCAACACGTGCACGCACCTTCGCATCGGCCGACGAACGCGTCAGGCTGCCCTGCAATGCCGCCAGCGCGAGCAGTCCGACAGTGAGCACGACGATGGCGACCAGCACTTCGAGGAGGCTGAACCCGCCGCTGCGGCGATGGAGGATCATGGTGCGTTCTCCTCAGTACGACTCGCGGTCGGTCCACGCGCCCGGGAGGGTCGCGTACACCATGCCCGCTTGTTCGACGATGCCCTGGATGACATTGCCGTCGTAGATCACCGCCGCGGTGCCGTTGACCTTCATCTGGCCCTGCACGACGAGGGCGCCGTAGATCGCGGAGTTCGCGTTCATCTGCACCATGCAATTGCTGGGGCAGGAACCGGACAGGCTGCTGCCGGTCGCGGGGCGGAGCGGCGAACCGGTATCCCGGACGAAGACGAACCCCCAGACGATCCCGTGGATCGTCACCGGCCCGTCGAGGATCAGGAACACCGGCGCATCCGGCGTGCCGACTTCGCCGGAGATGTCGCAATCGGTCTGGCACCAGATGATGCCCTTGCTCGACGTCGCCGACAGCAACGCGCTCGTCCCCGCCTGCAGCGTGCGCACCAGGTTCTGGTGCGCGAGCGTCGGGATCACCTTGTCGGCGATCTTGTACAGATACGCCTCGTCCGGCGGCACGGTCGCGATCACGCCGTTGTCGGGGTTCTGGTACAGCACCGAGGCCGCCTTGGTTTCGGCGAAGCAGTCCAGGTTGTTGTCGACCCAGGCTTTCACGCCGAACACGTAACGGAACATGTCGGGCGGGAATTCGCAGGTGGGATAGGACAGCGAATCGGACCGCACGTTGTAGTTCGCGCCGACCTGGCCCGCGGCGGCATAGGCCGTGTTGGAATTGGTGCCGGTGTCGACGTCGAGGATGTCGATGCCCTCGCAATCGGTGAAGGTGCCGCCCGAACACCGGTCGTTGCCGCTGGCGTCGTAGCTCAGCGTGGCCGGTGCGCCGCTGGCGTCGCACTTGCAGTCGTCGCAGCGGATCGTGTGCTGGTAGATCGACGGCGTGTGGCTTCCCTGTGTGTAGCGGAAGAATTCATCGGCATAGCAGGTGTTGGGCGTGCCGTGCTTGTCGATGTCCAGGCGGCTCCACACCGAGACTGGAACGCCGGTGCCGCCTGCGTTCGGGTTGGTGACGACCTGCAGGTTGCCGGTCACGTCGACTGCGCCGGAGGCCATGATCGGCGGCGTGCGCACGATCTCGTCGCCGAGCTTCGGATACTGGCCGACGGTCTGGACGAGCGTGCTGTTGGTGTTTTCGCCGGGCAAGCGCGCGACGCTGACGAAGGTGGCGATCGCCACGCTGGTGGCGCCGACGCCGCCGCAGGGAATCGGGGATGTCTCGGTCGCGGGCTGTTGCGCGAAGCACACGACCGGTGCCACGCCATAAGCGACGCCCTGCCCGTTCGCCATCGACGCGATCTTCGAGGACGTCGGCATGCGCAACATGTATTGCGACAACGCGCTGTCGATGTTGCCGATGGTGTTGGTGGTGTCGGCTTTCAGTCGGTACATCGAGCCGCGGCGGGAGAACTCGGTGCCGTTGACGTCGAACCGGTTGTCGGGGACCGCGCCGCAGGGGAAGGTCGTGTCGGCCGCGTCGCATTTCTCCCAGAGCCCGGCGTTGGTGAGCATGTCCGGATGTTGCCGGATCAGGAATTCGAAGCCCTGCGCCAGGCCCGCCTCGGCCACTTCGCCTGCGACCTTCGAGCGCACGTCGTTGCCGGTGCTGTGCTGTTCGAACACGCCCACGCGCAGCGCGAAAATCGTCAACAGGCCCGCGAGCAACAACAGCACGAGCGCGATGAGCAGCACGGTGCCCGACTGGCGCGAACGCGAAAGACAGTGGGCACGCATGGCGGCCTCCGTGGTGTTCAAATGCCGCTGCCGACCGAGCGCACGAAGACGGTCTGGCGCATGGTCCGTTCGACGGGCGTGGCCGAGGGATTGGTATCGACGAGGCGACCGGTGATGGTCACGTCGATCTGGCGGACGAAGTCATCGGGCGCGGTGGAAGGAACGCGGTCGAAGCGGATCGCCGTGATTTCGACCTGGTCGGAGCTCAGCTGCGTCGGCGCGTTACCCAACGAGCAATCCGTCAGGGCGGTGCTGTCGCCCCGGATCCAGAGTCGGCCGTTGTTCACCGCAAGCAGGTGCCATGGCCCCTGGATCGCGTCGTCGTAGGCATAGATCGCGCACGCGCTTCCCGGCGTGAGGATGTTGCGGAAGGTATTGGCGCCTTGCGCCAGGCCGATCGGATCTCCCACCGATCGCGCGCGGCGCAGGTCGTTCGCGACCAGGTTGAGCGTCGCGCGCAATTCCTGGTTCAGGCGCGTGGATTGCAGCGTTTCCCGGTTCGACCGGATCACCGCGACCACGAGCGTGGTCACCGCCGCCATCACCACGAGCGAAAGCACGAGCGCCACCATCAGCTCGATGAGCGTGAACCCACCTGCGCGACGACGGGAGATCAGTCTCGACATTGCAACATCCCCGACAACACCGGGCTCGCCTGCGGCGTGCAAGCCCGCGCCTGACCCAGCGCCGGCACTTCGACGCGGACGGTGTACTTCCCGGTCGGGGAAGTCAGGGTCATGGTCTGGTTGCCCAGGGTCCGGGTGCCGCCCGAGTCGGCGACCATGGCGCCCAACGTATTGTCGAACTGGAAGTCAGCGGCAGCCGCGCTGATGGCGACGTCGCGATAATCGGACGACGCCACCACGCGGCGAATGCCCGCGACCATGCACTCGGTGCCGACAGTGCAATCGCAGGTGTTCGCATCGGTGCTGGCCTTCTCGCCCGGCGTCGGCGGGTCTGCCGCGTTCGCGCCCACGCACCAGTTGGTGCCACTGCCGGTGGTCGAAACCAGGACCGGCAAGTCGTTCTTCACCGCCTCCGCCCGCGCCTGACTGATGAGGCTGGCCACGTCGTCGGCGGCCGCGCGCACGCGATTGCGGTCGAAGAAGTCCGACAACGACGGCGCGGCGAGCGCAGCCAGCACCGCGATGATCGCCACGGCGATCATCAACTCCAGCAATGTGAATCCGGGGGATGGCGCGCGCGCCATGTTCGTCGCCTGGGTGGCCTGCACGTTTGCGTGCTCGTGCATTGAAACGCCGCTGGCGCTTCTTCACGGGCACGAAACGGACGGGCGGGCCAGCGAGGCGGACGAACGAAAACGCGGGGCGTATCGCTGCACGCGCCGCCGCGCGATGATGATGCTGCGGCGCGTGCGCCTTCGCTCAGTGGCAATCGAGCGATTGGATGATGTTGTCCTTGTCCGTGTAGATCGTCAGGCGGTCGGGGCGATAGTCCGCGCGCTCGACGTTGTCCGGCCCGATGATCCGCCACAGCCCCAGGCCGCTTTCGCGCACCAGGCGGCGCGCGTTCGCTTCGTTGGCGGGCTGCCCTTTCGCCCAGTCCAGCGTGGAGGTGTCGCACTTCGCGACGCCCTTTCCACTCGGAGCCGTTTTCTCCTTCGCGTCCGTCGTCGCGCATGCGCAGAGCATGCAGGCCACGACGAGTGCAAGACCGAACCGATGCATCGCGCTCTCCTGGTCATCGCCGCAAAGGCGGGGATTCCAGAGTATGCCAACGCAAGGCGGGCGCATTCACGGCAATTCGCCGCCGGAATGCGGATCGATCGAATACGGATGCACCTGCGCGAGGAACCCCGGCTGCGCCATCACGCGCGCCACCCATGCGCGGAAGGCGGGAAACGGCGCGAGCGACAGGTCCGCCTCTTCGGCGCGGCTTGCGTAAGCGAACAACGCGATGTCCGCGATCGTGTAGACATCGCCCGCGATGAAGTCGCGCTGCGCGAATTCGCGATCGAGCAGGGCGAGCGTGCGCAAACCCCCCGCGCGTTTGCCTTCGATAAGCTCCGGCGAACGGCGCGCGCGCTTGCCCGTCATCGTCCAGTGGCGCAGCGAACCGATGACCGCTTCCACGTTCTCCTGTTCGAACGACAGCCACTGATGCACCTTGGCGCGCGCGAACGGATCGCCCGGCAGGTACTGGGTGCCATCGGCGAGGAAGGACAGGATCGCGTTGGATTCAGCGAGCGTGCGGCCATCGTCGAGTTGCAGGACCGGCACCTTGCCGGTCGGGTTGCGCGCAAGGAATTCGGGCGTGCGGCCTTCGCCTTCGAAGATCGACACCTGCACCGTGCGGTGTTCGAACGACAGGTGCCGCAGCAGTTGGCGGACCTTCCAGGCGTTTTGCGAAGGCAGGTAATCGTAGAGCGTCAGCATCGGGGGGCGTCCGTTTGGAAAGCGCCAGTCTGGCGCGTCGCGTCAAGCGCCAATATCCGATTCCTGCGCAGGCCGCTTGCGCGCGGGCTTCGCGTTAGGCTCGACATCCCTCCCCGCAGGATCCCGCCATGGCCCGCTATCTCGCGATATTCACCGGCTCGCCCGAAGCCCGCGCGGCGAGTGGATGGGACGCGTTGCCCGAAGACCAGCGCAAGGTGCGCGAACGCGAAGGCATCGCGGCGTGGAAGGCCTGGATGGAAAAGCACGCCGGTGCCGTGGAGGAAAACGGCGCGCCGCTGGGCAAGACCTTGCGCGTGGACAAGCAAGGCGTGCATCCGATCCGCAATGCGATGTCGGCCTGGGTGGTGGTCCGGGCCGATTCGCAAGAGGCCGCCGCGCGCATGTTCGAAGGGCACCCGCATTTCACGCACTTCCCCGGCGACGGGGTGGAAGTGATGGAGTGCCTGTCGATGCCGGGCGCTTAGCCCGCGGCACTCACGCGTCGGTCAACGCCTGCCTCACGGCGGGCGGAAGCACGAGCAGCGGGATGATCCGGTCGGCGTTGTCGACGAGGAACTGGCAGCTTTCGGCTTCGCCCAGGTGCGCGCCCTTGCCGATGTCGCGCATGTCCTGGTCGATCGCCTGCACCATCTGCGGCTTGATGAGCGGATACGCCTGTTCCGGATCGGTGCCTTCGGCGGCGAGGATCGCGGTGGCGCGCGCGTATTCCTGCGAATGCGCACTTTCGAATGCGGACACGAACGGGCCGATGTCCACGCCGCGCGCGTTGCAATAGTCCTTGCGCGTGCGCGTGTTCGACCAATGGAAGCCCATGTAGAAGCCCGCGGCCATCTTCGCGCGGTTCTTCGCATCCAGCGATGCGAGCGTCTTGTTCGCCAGTTCGGTGGACGTCGCCTTCATCGCATCGGCGAGCGGCATGTCCGGGTGGTCGGCCTTCGCCTTGGCGACCATGCCTTCGTAAGCGGCCTTGGCCTGCACCTGCACGATCGCCGGCGCGATCTGCTTCGACCAACCGCGATGCACGTGATAGCCCACGATCAGGACCGCGACCAGCGCCGCCGCCCACATGACTCGCTTCATGTCCCCTCCCCAGAGGCGCCGTGCCCGGACCGGTGGCCCTGGCTGGGGCGGATCATAGCGTGGCGCTCAATCCCAGGTCGTCGCGTTCTTCGGCCAACCGGGGCGCTGCACGCGGACGATGCAGAACCGCTGGCCCGTCGGCGCCTCCATCACGACCCAGCGTTCGAGCGTGCGCACGACTTTCGCGCCGAGGCGTTCGAGCCGCGCCACTTCGGCCGGGATGTCGTCGGTCTCGATGTCCAGGTGCACGCGGCTCTCGTGCGCGACGCGCTGCAGCTGCACGATGGGTTCGTCCTGCGGCGTCTCCAGCATCACGTAGTCGCCGCGCGTGCCGGGGTGTTCGCGGTCGATGCCGCGCCCGAGCGCAGCCGACCAGAAGCCGGCCGCGGCGTCGATGTCTTCGGTATTGCAGTCGATCAGCAGGGCGCAAAGTCGGGAACGGTGCATGCCGCCATCTTACTGAATCCAGTCGCGCCCTCAATCCAGGTGCGCGGCATTCTTGTCGCGATGCTTGCCGTAGCCGCGATCCATGCGCCCGGTCAACCATTTGACGAAACGCGAGAGCCGCCCGCGCCGCGTCTTGCGCGTTTTCGCCGCGGCATCGACCAGCCACGCGACCTGGATCACATGCCGCTCGCCTTCGAACGGCAAGTGTCCGTGGTAGGAGCAATCGCTGCGCTTGAAGGCGGCCAGCGTGCCGTAGACCGGCGGGATTTCCGGCACCAGCGTCGCTTCGATGTCGTTGGGCTGGGTGAGGAAACGCAGGCATCCCGCGTGCGTTTCGGTCGGCCATTGCGGGTTGAGATACAACAGCGCGCTGGCGACTTTCGACAAACTGTCGGTGTGGATCGACCCGTGGCGCAGGTTGAGCGAGCGGCAGATCGTCACCAGCGGCGGATATTGCGAGAGTCGTTCGATGCCCAGTTGTTTGCCGAGTGCATCGGCGAACGAGGGTGCCGTCAATTCCGACACCAATGCGTTGATGCTCTCGCCGCAATCGTTCGCCGCATGCGGGAAGTAACCGGCGCCGCGGTAGTGCGGGAAATCTTCGTCGAGCGCGGACCGCGCCGCATCGTCGAGCACGTCGTGCGCGACCAACAGCGGGAACGGCGCATTGCGCACGTCGGCGACTGCGAGCTGGTCGGGACGCAACAGCATTCCAATCTCCGACGTCGGGGACGACCGGCTCAGTGCAGGTCGACCTTCGCCACGTGCTCCTTGTAGCTCTGCTTCGGGTCCACGCCAAGCAGCAACTTCACGCCCGCGAACAGGCTCGATGCGTTCTCCCACACTTCGGCGTCGTCGGCGTCGAAGCGCAGCAGCGCCAGCTTCGGATCGTCCTTGCCCTCGTACCACGCGGCGATGAAGGGATTCCAGAGACGATCGATCACTTCCCGATCCATGTGCAGCGCGATCGAACCGCGCAGGCTCGCGAACAGGTCATGGCCCTTGGAAGCGAAACTGCCCACGGCGCGGCCGCCCCCATCGCCGAGTTGTTTCACCAGCGCGCTGTCGCGCGAGGTGAAGAACCAGATCGGCCCGCGTTCTTCCTCGTACACGGCGGTCAGGGGACGCGCATGGTCTTCACCCTGCAGGCCGACGAAGATCGTCCGGTCGGACTTCAGCGCCTTCCACATTTTTCCTTCGAGTTCATGGGGCGTGGACATGCAGGGCTCCGCGTTGGGGACCAGCCGGTTGTATTGAAACCGCGGTGAACGCCGGGCGATGGCGGCCGGTATCATGGCGCATGAACGACGCCGTCGAATTCTCCGATCTCCCGCTGGATCCCGCGCTGATGCAAGGCCTGGATGCGCTCGGCCACGTGCGCATGACACCGGTCCAGGCGCGCAGCCTTCCGGCCTTGCTGCAAGGCCACGACCTGATCGCCCAGGCGCCCACCGGCAGCGGCAAGACCGCGGCCTTCGGCCTGGCGCTGTTGCAGCGCATCGAACTGGCGCAGATCCGCGCGCAGGCCATCGTCCTGTGCCCGACGCGCGAACTGGCCGACCAGGTGGCCAAGCACATCCGCAAGCTCGCCACCGGCTTGCCGAACCTGAAACTGCTGACGTTGACCGGCGGCGTCGCACTCGGGCCGCAACTGGCGTCGCTGGGCCATGCGCCGCACGTCGTCGTCGGCACGCCCGGACGCGTGCAGGAATTGCTGCGCAAGAAGGCGCTCGACCTGCGCGGCATCCGCACGCTCGTGCTCGATGAAGCCGATCGCCTGCTCGACATGGGCTTCGAGGAGCCCATTCGCGAAATCATCAAGGCCACGCCGAAGGACCGGCAGTCCCTGTTGTTCTCCGCGACCTTCCCCGACGCCGTGCGCGCCATCGCGCGCGCCACGATGCGCGAGCCGGTCGAAGTCACGGTCGAAGGCGCCGCCGATGCCGCGCCCATCGAACAACGCTTCTACGAGGTCGACCCCGAGCGCAAGCCCGCCGCCCTCGCCGGCTTGCTGATGGACCATGGCGGCAACAACGCGGTCGTGTTCTGCAACATGCGGCGCGATACCGAAGAAGTCGTGGCGTCGCTCACCCATCTGGGTTTCTCCGCGCTCGCCCTGCACGGCGACATGGAACAGCGCGACCGCGAAGAAGTGCTGGTGCGCTTCGCCAATCGCAGTTGCACCGTGCTGGTCGCCAGCGACGTCGCCGCGCGCGGGCTGGACATCGAAGACCTGGGCGCGGTGGTCAATTACGACGTGCCCAACGATCCGGACACCTACCTGCATCGCATCGGACGCACCGGACGCGCGGGTCGCGACGGCCTGGCGCTGACCCTGTGCACCTCGCGCGAACTGCCGCGGCTGAAGGCGATCGAGGATGCGTTGAATTTGCGCGCCGCGTTGCAGCGTCCGCCGATGGCGGCGTTGAAGGCGAACGTCGGCCAACGCGCGCCGATGGCGACGCTGCGCATCGACGCCGGCCGCACCGACAAGCTGCGCCCGGGCGACATCGTGGGCGCGCTCACCGGGGAAGGCGGATTGAAGGGCGACACGATCGGCAAGATCGACGTGTTCGCCACACGCAGCTACGTCGCGGTGCCCGCAGCGCAGGCGAACAATGCGCTCACGCGATTGACGCAAGGCAAGATCAAGGCGAAGCGGTTCCGCGTTCGGAAGTTGTGATGGTTTCCGTGATGCGCCGGGCCATCTCGTCGTAGAACGGATTCCACGTCAGGCGGTCGATGCTGTCCTGCGAAATCGCCAGCGTGTTGCGCTCACCGCGCACGGCGACGGCGCCCAATTGCAGCACCGGAAGTCCCGACGGGCGATTGCCGTAAAGCGGATCGTCCGCGGGGAACGGCAGCGCGACGTGCGAGAGCGAGTACACGTCGCCCGGGTAGCGCATGTCGAGTGTGTGCGATTCGACCTGCGCGGCGCCCGCGCGGCGGGTGCGCGCGATCGCGGTCGCATCGGTGTCCGACGTCGCGCCGACGAGCGTCAGCGTATAGCGTCGCTGGACCTTGAAGGCATCGCGCATCCACGCGGCGGCGGTCGGCCGCAGGATCGGATCGATCACGCGCCCGCGGTGCACGTCGAACAACACCAGTTCGCTGCCGTTCGCAGGCAGCCTGTCGAACAACCGCACCATCACCGCCTGCGCCGTGACGGTGTCGTCGACGACCGATTGGAAGGCGAGGATCGGCGGCACCTGCCCCATGGCCTGCCGTTCGACGACGGCATCCATCGCGTCCTGCAGGTCGCGCGTCACCAGGTAGGACTCGCGCGCCGCGCGCACGGGGAAGGAGTTGTACTTGAAGGGGTTGTATTCGGGCAGGACGTCGAGCCAGGCGGACTTCGCGTATCGGCCGAAATACGCGGGCAGGCCGGCGAGGCCCGCGTAACGCGCGAAGGCGTTGACCTCGATCATCGGCGAGAGCAGCACGATGCGTTGGACATCGCTGCGCTGACCCTCGCCGATGCGGCGCATGACGTGGAGCAGCGCGAGCGCGCCGCCATTGGAATAACCGACCAGATGCATCGGCAGTCGATGGCCGGCACGGCGCGTGGCTTCGGCCATGGCCATGTCGACCGTCGCTTCCCATTGCTTGCGACCTTCGCGCGTGAGCCCGGCAGGCACGGTGCCGTGGCCCGGAAGACGAGGCACGATCGCGATCCAGCCCCGGTCGCGATACAGCGAGGCCAGGCTGCGCATGCTGTACGGACCGTCCGACAAGCCATGCAGCAGGACGACGACGCCGCGCGCAGGTGCCGCAGGTTCGAGGACGAAGGAGCGATTCCAGTCGTGCCCGAAGGACGCGGGCGAGGACAGGCTGCCGTCGTTGTAGCGATTGATCGGCGTGCGGTCGGCGGGTGTCATCGCCTTATGCAGGTCGCGATGCAATCGGTCGAACAGTCGCGATTCGGCCGCGACGTAATCGGCCCAGGTGCCATGTACGATCGCATCGGCCTCCAACTCGACCGGTACGAGCGTGTGCCACGGCCGCAAGTGCGGGCCTTGCGTCGAGTGCCAGGCGCGGAACCCGAGCAACGCAAGCAGGAGCAGCAGACCGACGATCGCGACCCGGCGTACGAATGCGCGCATCGGCGCGTTCCCTTGGAATCAAGCCCAGATCGACACTGTACGCTGGATCGTCCAGAACGCCGCGGCGCCGCCGATCGCATAGGCTGGCGCGTAATGACTCCAGGCCGGCAGGCGCGCGATCCAGCGTCGCGTGGCCGCAACCACGGCCAGCACCGCGCAGACGAAGGACAACTGGCCGATTTCCACGCCGACGTTGAAGGTCAGCAGTGCCACGGGAATCGCCTTCTGCGGCAAACCGACATCGGCGAGCGCGCCGGCGAATCCGAAACCATGCAACAACCCGAACGAGAACGCGACGACCCACGGCGCGCGCGCCGTGAGCCCGGGTTTTCCCTGCATCCCGCGAATCACTTCGGCGGCGACGAACACGATGCTCAGCGCGATCGTCGCTTCGACAGGCGCGCCGGGTACGTGCACCCAGCCCAGCGTCGCGGCGACGAGCGTGAGGCTGTGCGCCGCGGTGAAGGCGGTCACTGTCGCGATGATCCGCCTGCCGCCGCGCACCACCAGCAACAGCGCGAGCACGAACAGCAGATGGTCGATGCCACCGAGGATGTGTTCGACACCGAGCACCAGGTAGGACCAGGCCACCTGCCCCGTCGTCGCGGGCGCCTGCACGACGAAGGCGGTGCGTTCCGGCGGGAGGCGTTCGACCTGGCTCGCGCCGTCGGCCCATTCCACGCGCGCGATGATGTCCGTCGCGCCCGTCGCGCGGCCTTCGAAGGCGATCGCCTGCCCCACCAGGCCGCCCGGCCGATGCACGCGCCATTGTTCGACGATCGCGTCGCCCGTGAATGCGCTGCGCGGCGTTGCATCGACGATCGTGCCGTCGGGAAAGCGGACGTGCATGGCCATCGGCGTGCTGCGATCCAGCGCCGGCAACTTCCACAACACGTCGTAATGCTCGGCGTCGACCTGCCGGAGCTCGAAGTACGCCGGGCGGAAGGTGTCTGCGTGCGCGATGCCGAACCAGGTGCAGAGGAATAGGAACAGGACGATGCCCGGGATCGGCCACCGCTTCATGGGGCACCATCGGCCGCGAGACGTTTGACGTTCTCGGCGATCGATTGCGCGAGGTCGGCGTCGATGTCGACAGTGTAATGCTTGCGCAGTGCCGCGAGGTAGGCGCGGTCGGCGCGCTGCGTTCGTTCGCGCAACCAGTCGCGCTCCACGTCGTCGCGCACTTCTGCCAATGCCGGCACGCGCGCCGGCGTGCGCGCCTGCACGCGGACCAGGTGCACGCCGTAACCCGAAGCGATCGGTCCGCTCCATTCACCCAGCGGCGCGCGGCCGAGCGCATGGACGAAGGCGCTGCCGAACAAGGCTGCAAAATCTTCTTCGGCCATCGCATCGACCGCCGACGGCAACAGCGTGGCGTCGCCGGGCGATGCGTCGTCATCGCGCGACAACAACGCACGCGCCGCCTGCACGTCGTCGTTCAAGCGCGCACCGTGGCGGCGCGGATCGAAATACACCTGCTGCAAGGTGTAACGCGGCGCAATGCGATAAGCCGCCGGATGCGTGCGCAACCAGGCCTGCAATTCGGCGTCCTGCGGCACCGCGGCCGCCATGCCTTCGTTGAGCGACGCCATGCGTTGCGCGACGCGGCGACGCACGACTTCGTCTTCGCGGTCCAGCCCGGCGGACAGGCCTTCGCGATACAACATCTCGTCTTCGACCCAGGCCTGGATCGATTGCCGCAGTTCCTCCTCCGTCGGCGGCCGTTGCCAGGTGCGTTCGAAGCGCACGGCCAGGGCATCGGCTTGCGCCTGGTCGACGACGATCGCCGAAGGATCGGTCGCCGCGTGCCCGTTCACGAGTGCGTTGACGCCGAACAGCAACGCACCGATTGCGAGGAAGTGCAGCAAGGGTTCCCGAAGCAGGCGCGCGATGTCCAACTCAGCGCGCTCCCGCGATGGGCGTGTACCAGATCGGCGACGTGAAGCCGCGCTCCTGCAAGGTCATCTGCACCGAGGCCGGCATCTTCGAGTGGAAGCGGACGACGTCGTAGGCGGTCCAGCGCGGCGTGGGGATCTCCAGCACGCGCACGTAATAGACGGCGCGCACGCGCGGGTCGAAATCCGGATCGGTCCATGCGGTCACCAACGCCGGTGCGCCGATGGTGTTCTTGTACGTCGCGGTCTTGAGGTCGACGGTGCTGCCCACGTCGGGCAGGTTCCCCGCAGCGTCGGGCTTGCGGTCGCCCGACCATTTCACGTCGTACACCTTTTCGTAGGTTTGTCCGTCGACGCCCACCCAGCCCTTGATCACCGACACGCGATCGAGGTTCGCGCCGTCGGGGTCCTTCATCGCCGCGATGAGGAAAGTCGGCGCCTTCGCGCGTTGCGGCGAAGCCGACAGGTCGCTGCCCATCGGCACGCCCCTGGCGTAACCGTTGGCGACGAGGTCCTTGAGGTCGGCGTCGCTGAAGTTGAAGCCGCCGAAGAAACGCAGCGTCATGCGCGACCCGGTGGTCGCGAAGGTTTCGCGGCGTTGCATCGCATCCCACAGGGCTTCGCGCGTATTCGCGGTGGCCCAGACGCCCATGTAACCCGCCGACACCATGTCCGAACCATGTTTCGCAGCCGGCCCGGCACCAAGTACCGTCGGTTCCCAGCGCGTGGCCGAAGGTTCGACACCACGGAACTTGCCCCAGAAATTGTCTTCCTCGGCGGTGGGCATGCCGGTGTGCGTGTCGGTCGCCGCGTTCGCGCCGAGCTTGAAGGGATTGACGCCGAGCTGGCGTTCCAGGCGAAGGCCCGACTTCAAGGCCTCGCGCCAATATTCTGTGCGCAACATGCCGGCCTGCTTGGGCAAGCCGACCAGGTTGCCCGCATCCCACAGATCCCAATTGGCGTATGCGTCCTTTGGCGAAAGGCTGGGATGGCTTTCACTCTGGCCCTTGATCTGCACCAGTTCGAACAAGCGCTCCCAACGTGCGCGCGTGGCGGCGTATTCGGGCGTCAGCGGGCGACCATCGAAACGCTGCTCTTCGAACATGCGCCCATTGGACAGATTGCCGTTGTGCGGAATCGCGAGCACCTTGCCGCCGGTCTTGCGTTCGTAAGCTTCCATCCACGCCCACAGCGTTTCCGGATCCTGGCTTTCGAACGTGGTCAGCGGCAGCATCTGCTTCGCTTTGTCCGCACCGTCGCGATAGATGATGTTGCGATGCAGGTTGTTGCCGCCATTGGCGTTGACCGTCCACTCGTAACCGATGAACGCGGTGAACTTGCCGGGCGCGTTGTAACGATCGGCGATGGCGATGGTCTTCTCCCACGCCGAGCCCATCCACTTCGGATCTTCCATCACCTTCGGCGTTTGCCCGTTCGCCTGGTGGCGGATCAGGTCCATCGCCGCTTCGTGCGTGCGATGCTCGTCGCCACTACGCAACGCATCCGACCAACCGCGAACCACCGGGTCGGCCATCATCTGCGGATTGCGCGCGATGACTTCACTGATCGTGCCCATGCCATCGGAGTGATCGGTGATCGCCATCCAGTCCAGCGGGCGCTTGAGCTTCGCGGGGCGCCCGGTGTTCGACGTGATCTCATCCCCGCGCGCCAGGCGGAAGGCGTCTTCGGGCGTGGTGATCACCCCTTCGGTGCCCGCATCGACGGACCAACCGGTGTGCACGTGCGTATCGCCGAAGTAAGCCCGCGTGGGATACGCGGTCTCGGCGACCGACTTCGGCGTCGGCGCGGGAGCGGCATCCGTGGGAACGTCCGCGGGCGTCGGCGAGCATGCGGCCAGCGCCAACATCAGGGGCAAGAAACTGATCAGCGCTCGCACGGGATGGAATACCTTCGGGGCGCGCAGGGAATCCGACATGATGTTGCTCTTCGAACGGTGTTTGCCATCTAACGCCGTGTTTTGAAGAAAAGCGAACGAGGTATTTCTCGCGTGAGACGCTTCGGATTCACAGCGAGGACCGATGCCCCTTGCAACCTGCTGCGAGGTTCCTCACGAACCCGCGACATGCGCCGTTTTAAAGAAAGCAAACTCGAAAACCGGAGGGCACGGTCATGCCACGCGGAGACAAGTCTTCGTACTCACCCAAGCAGCGGCGCCAGGCGGCGCACATCGAGGAAACGGAAAAGAAGGAAGGCCGCTCGACCGCGGCGGCCGAGCGCATCGCATGGGCGACCGTCAACAAACAGGACGGCGGCGCGAAGGGCACCAAGGCCACGAAGAAAGCGGTGAAGACAGCGGCGAAGAAATCCCCGGCGAAAAAGGCCGCGAAGAAAACAACCACACGCAAGGCGACAAAAAAGAGCGCAAGCAAGGCCGCGTAACTTCACCTCGCTGCGCATCCGCTTCCCCCTCAAATCGCCGCGAAGGCGCCGATGCCCGAGAGAGGACATCGCGCTTGCGAGGACCAGCACCCACGCGAGTCGTGATGTCCTCGACGGGCGAGGCGCCGGCCCGTCTGGAGTGCTGGCTGTACGCGCGCCGGCCTAAATTCGCGACGCCCCCACTCCCCACAGTGCTGTCGCGCAACCTGACGCCTGATGCGCGGTGGTCGTCGCGTTGGAGGGCCTCATTGCGGAGCGTGAGCTCTTGCGGAGCAATGAGGCCCTCCAATGCGGCGGCGCGCCGCGCAACTCTGGTGGAGTCGAAACAACCCAACCGACGCCCCATCTGCGCCCCCAGCTTCCAGCACCCGCCCGAATGCCCCGGTGAGAACCGCGCTTTACGTGACAGTGACCCCGCCCACCATGACTGATGGGCCAGCGGCCGCAGCGCCCCCCGATGGCAGACTCGACGCTTTGCCGGGTTCAGGGGAAAAGCAATGAAACGAATGCTGCTGGCGGCGATGGCCGCCCTGCTGGTCGGCGGAGTGCACGCCGAAGAAAAAATCGACCTGACCGTGACCGGTCGCATCCGCCAGGAAGCCTTCACCCATTCGCAGGTCCTGCCGCTACTCACCCACCTGACCGAACAAATCGGCCCCCGCCTCACCAACTCCCCCGCGATGGCCCAGGCCAACGCCTGGACCCGCTCGAAATTCAATGAATGGGGCCTGGCCAACGTCCACGACGAAGCCATGACCGACGCCTTCGGCCGCGGCTGGGAATTCCGTTCGGCCAGCGTCGAAATGCTCAGCCCGCGCGCCTTCCCGCTGCACGCACTGCCGAAAGCGTGGACACCCGGCACCAACGGCCCGGTCGAAGGCGAGGCCTTCGCCGCCAAGCTCGAATCGAAGACCGACCTGGAGAAATTCAAGGGCAAGCTCAAGGGCAAGATTGTCTTCATCGCCGATGCACGCGCCTACAAGCCCGGCGAAAAAGCCGAGTGGACGCGCGAGACCGACGAAACACTCGGCGCGATGAAGTCGCTGGAAGTCCCGGCCGACCAGACCCCCGAGTCGCGCGAAGAAGCGCGCGAACGCCGCCGCAAGCGCATCGAGTTCACCCCGATGCTCAACCAGTTCCTCGTCGATGAAGGCGCGATCGCCGCGGTCAGCCCGAGCGGTTGGGACAACGGCATCCTCGTGGTGACCGGCGGCGGTTCCCGCAAGGCGGGCGAATCGATCGGCGTGCCCTCGCTGGCGATGTCCCTGGAGAACTACAACACCGTCATGCGCGCGCTCGGCCGCAACGAAACCGTGCGCCTGCGCGTGAACGTGGATGCGAACTTCACCAGCGACGCCGATCAACCCGCGTACAACACCATCGCCGAAATCCCCGGCACCGGCCCGCACCGCAACGAAGTGGTGATGATCGGCGCGCACATGGATTCCTGGCACGCGGGCACGGGCGCGGCCGACAACGGCGCCGGCGTGGCGGTGATGATGGAAGCCATGCGCATCCTCAAGGCCGTCGGCGCCAAGCCCGATCGCACGATCCGCGTCGCACTGTGGACCGGCGAAGAACAAGGCCTGCTGGGTTCGGCCGATTACGTGTCCCGCCACTTCGGCAAATACCCCGATCCGACCGACCCGCAGGAGAAGGCGATGCCGCTCTCGCTGCGCAAGGTCAAGGGCAAGCTGCAGCCCACGCGCGATTACGGCAACCTCGCCGCGTATTTCAACCTCGACAACGGCGGCGGCAAGATCCGTGGCGTGTACGCGCAGGAAAACATGGCGGTGGCGCCGATCTTCGAAGCGTGGCTCAAACCTTTCAACGACGTCGGCGCGACCATCGTCACCCAGCGCACCACCGGCAGCACCGACCACATTTCCTTCGACAACATCGGCCTGCCCGGTTTCCAGTTCGTGCAGGACGACCTGGATTACTTCACGAACGTCCACCACACCGACCTGGACGTGCTCGACCACATCGCGCCGGAGGATCTGAAGCAGGCCTCCGCGATCGTGGCCGCGTTCGCCTACAACGCGGCGATGCGCGCGGAGAAGTTGCCGCGCAAGGCCTTGACCGAAAACTGAGGCGCGGGGTCTTCGCGCACTCAGGCGCCCGGTGAATACCGGGCGCTTTATGCAGAATTTACGGCGCCTCGTGCGTAGCGAATAGAAGTTTTACGGTCCGCCTTCCGAGAATGCGTGCATGGCCAATGGGGCCAGCCGACCGCATCCCGAAGGCAATGAACCACACCCAGCCCGCCCGCGCCGCGTTCTGCATCGCCGCGCTGATGGCGCTCGCAACGACCGCGCACGCAGCCGATTTCACCGGCAACGCCACGCTCACCAGCGATTACGTCTGGCGCGGCAGCACGCAGACGCAGGGCGATCCGGCCGTGCAGGCCGGCTTCAAGGTCGCCGGCGCATCGGGCCTGTATGCATCGGCCTGGGGGTCGAGCGTCGAGTTCGCTCCGGAAACGCATGCGAGCAGCGAGCTCGACTTCACCCTGGGATGGAGCAAATCGCTGTCGGAGGTCTGGGCGCTCGACGTCAACGTCCTGCGCTATCAGTACCCCGCCACCACGGTCGACCTCAACTGGACCGAACTCAATTCCACGCTCACGTGGAAGAACAACTACTGGGCTTCGCTCGGCTGGTCCAACGAGGCGCTCGGGTACGACGCAAGCGGCACCTACGCTCTGGTCGGCGCCAGGTTCCCGATCAACGACAAGTTCCGCCTGGAAGGCGCGCTGGCGCATTACTTCCTGGACAAAGACGTCGTCGCCGAGAACGGCTACACGCACGGCTCTGCGAGCGCGGTGTGGGCATTCCACGCGCCATTCGAACTGCGCCTCACCGCGCACGGCACCGATTCGAACGCGAAGCGCATCTTCGGCGACGACTTCGCCGGCGCGCGCTTCGAAGCGGCCCTGCAAGCCAACTTCTGAGGAGAACGACATGCCCGACTGGCTGATGATCGTGTGCGGCGTGACGGCGATCGTCGCGAGCGCCTATCTGCTCTACGTGATCCTGCGCCCCGAGCGCTTCTGACGAGACACGACGATGATCGAAGCACTGCTTGTCTTCGCGCTCGCGATCGGCCTCGGCTCGCCGATCGGGCGCTACCTCGCCGCGGTGATGCGCGGCGGACCCATGAAGGTCGACGGCGTGTTCGGCTGGATCGAACGCCCGATTTACCGTTTGCTCGGTACCGATCCGGCGAAAGGCATGTCCTGGCGCGGTTACGCTAAAGCCTTCCTGCTAAGCAACCTGTTCGTCGGACTGTTGGTGTGGGCGCAGTTCATGGCGCAGGCCTGGCTGCCGCTGAACCCCGACGCGATTGGGAACATGCGCTGGGACACCGCGCTGCACACGATGGTCTCGTTCCTGACGAACACCAACCAGCAGCATTATTCCGGCCAGGCGCAACTGTCCTATCTCTCGCAGATGGTCGGCATCGTCGGCCTGCAGATCGTCACGCCGATGATGGGTCTTGCACTGGTGGTTGCGACGCTGCGTGCGCTGATGGGTGGCCGCCAGGCGATGGCGCCGGGTGTCGCACCGGCGAGCACCGCGGGCAGCGAAGCCGACGTCGGGAATTATTGGGCGGACGTCGTGCGCGCCACGGTGCGCGTGATGCTGCCGCTGTGCCTGGCGTGGAGCCTGTTGCTCGCATCGCAAGGCGTGCCGGCGACCTTGCAATCGGGTCCGACGGCGACGCCGGTCGACGTGTCGGTCGAAATGAAACAGCAGAAGATCCCGCTCGGGCCGGTCGCGCCGATGGTCGCTGCAAAACAACTCGGCACCAACGGCGGCGGTTGGTATGGGCCCAACAGCACGATGCCGCTCGAGAACCCGACGCCGTTCTCCAACGTGCTGCAGATGCTCGCCATCCTCCTGCTGCCGGTGTCGGTCGCCTTCATGGTCGGCCCCTTCATCGGGCGCAGGAAGTTCACGGCGTTGGTGTTCGGCAGCATGCTCGCGATGTCGCTGGTCTCCACGGGCGCCGGCATGTGGCTCGAAGGGCACGGTTCGGCGGCGCTCGACCCGGCCGTGATGGAAGGCAAGGAAGTCCGGTTCGGCGCCGATGCCTCCGCGTTGTGGGCGATGGTCACGACGCAGACCAGCAACGGCTCGGTCAACGCGATGCACGATTCGCTCGCGCCCCTGACGGGCCTGGGCACGTTGTCGAACATGTTGATCAACGCGATCTGGGGCGGCATCGGTTGTGGCCTGCAGCAATTCCTCGTGTACCTGTTGCTCGCGGTGTTCCTGGCCGGATTGATGACGGGGCGCACGCCTGAATTGTTCGGTCGCAAGATCGAGGCAAGCGAAGTGCGCCTGCTCTCCCTGCTGATCCTGTTGCAGCCCGCCGTCGTGCTCGGATTCACCGCACTCACGCTGGCCTTGCCGGCGTTCACCGGCAATTCCAACCCGGGCTTCCACGGCATCAGCCAGGTCTTCTACGAGTACACCTCGGCGTTCGCCAACAACGGCTCGGGGTTCGAAGGCCTGGGCGATGGAACGTATTGGTGGAACCTGACGTGCACGCTCGTGCTCGCGCTCGGGCGCTATCCCGCGCTCATCGTGCCGCTGGCCGTGGCCGCAAGCATGGCGCGCAAGCGACATGCGCCGGAAAGCGCCGGCAGCCTCCACGTCGAAACACCGACGTTCTCGATCACGCTCATCGCGGTGGTCGCGATCATCACCCTGTTGCAGTTCATGCCTGCGCTGGTGCTGGGGCCGGTGGCCGAGCACCTGAGCCTTGCGGCGCACTGAGGACTTCCCATGATCCAGACCGATTACCAGATCAAGACCCAGCGCACGCACCCGGCGCTGATCGACGCCGCCGGCGTGCGCAGCGCCATCCGCGATTCGTTCCGCAAGCTCGCGCCGTGGCACTTGGTGCGCAGCCCGGTGATGTTGATCGTCGCCGTGGGCACGGTGCTCGCCGCGCTGATCACGATGGCCGGTGCGGCGCCGGGCGGTTTCGGTTGGTCGGTGACGGTCATCCTGTTCGTCACGGTGTTGTTCGCCAATTTCGCCGAAGCCGTCGCCGAAGCGCGGGGCCGCGGCCAGGCGGCGTCGTTGCGACGGGCGCGCAAGGATCTCGTCGCGCGTCGCCTCGTCGACGGCAAGGCCTACGCTGCCAGCGTGCGCGGCGCCGAAACCAGCGTGCCTGCGGCGGAACTCGCGCCCGGCGATCTCGTCGTCGTCTCCGCGGGCGAGTTGATTCCCGCCGATGGCGAGATCGTGCACGGTGTCGCGACGATCAACGAATCCGCCGTCACCGGCGAGTCGGCACCGGTCCTGCGCGAGGCCGGCACCGATCGCAGCGGCGTGATCGGCGGCACCAAGGTGTTGTCCGACGAAATCATCGTGCGCATCACGGCCGAGCCGGGCCATGGCTTCCTCGACCGCATGATCGCGCTGGTCGAAGGCGCCAATCGGCAGAAGACGCCGAACGAAATCGCGCTGACAATGTTGCTGGCGGCGATGACGCTTTCGTTCGTGATCGTCTGCGCGACGTTGCCGGCGATCGGCGCCTTCGTCGGCGTCCGGATCGATCCGCTGCTGTTGATCGCGCTGCTCGTCTGCCTGATCCCCACCACGATCGGCGGCCTGCTGCCGGCGATCGGCATCGCGGGCATGAACCGCGCGCTGTCGGCGAACGTGTTGGCGAAGTCGGGCAAGGCCGTGGAAGTGGCGGGCGACGTGGATGTGTTGCTGCTCGACAAGACCGGCACGATCACCCACGGCGATCGGCAGGCCACGGCGTTCCACCCGCTCGCTTCGATCAACGCCGACCAACTGCGCGACGCCGCCCTGCTCTCCTCGCTCGCCGATCCGACGCCCGAAGGCAAATCGATCGTCAAACTGGCGCGCCAGCAAGGCGCGGTGATGGTCGACCCGGATGATGCGCACTTCATCGCGTTCACGGCGCAGACGCGCATGTCCGGCGTCGACCTGGAAGGCGGCGCGCGCGCGATCCGCAAGGGCGCCGGCGATGCGATCGAACAGCACGTGCTCGCGCTGGGCGGCATCGTGCCGCCCGAACTGCGCGCGCGCGTCGACCAGGTCGCACGCCAGGGCGCGACGCCGCTGGTCGTCAGCGAAGGCAAATACGTCCTCGGTGTCGTCGAGTTGTCCGACGTGGTGAAGCACGGGGTCAAGGAACGCTTCGCCCGCTTGCGCGAGATGGGCGTGCGCACCGTCATGATCACCGGCGACAACCCGTTGACCGCCGCAGCGATCGCCGCCGAAGCCGGCGTCGACGACTTCATCGCGCAAGCGCGGCCGGAAGACAAACTCGAACGCATCCGCGCCGAGCAGGCCGGCGGTCGCCTCGTCGCCATGGTCGGTGACGGCACCAACGATGCACCCGCGCTTGCGCAGGCCGATGTCGGCCTTGCGATGAACTCCGGCACGCAGGCGGCGAAGGAAGCCGGCAACATGGTCGACCTGGACAGCGACCCGGCCAAGCTCGTCGCCGTCGTGGAAGTCGGCAAACAACAGCTGATCACACGCGGCGCGCTGACGACCTTCTCTCTCGCCAACGATGTCTCCAAGTACTTTGCGATCCTGCCCGCCCTGTTCGCGGCCGCGATCCCGTCGATGGCCGCGCTCAACGTGATGGGACTGTCGAGCCCGCGCAACGCGGTGGTCTCGGCGCTGGTGTTCAACGCGCTGGTGATTCCCGCGTTGATCCCGCTGGCCTTGCGCGGCGTGCGCTTCAAGCCGGCCAACGCCACCGCGTTGTTGCGCCGGAACATGTTGGTTTACGGCGTGGGCGGCGTGTTGCTGCCGTTCGTCGCCATCAAAGTGATCGACGTGGCGCTCGCTGCCACCATCGGCGCCTGAGGAGGCCTGAAGTGAAGCATTCGAACCTTCCGCTGCGCGACGCGACGCTCCAGGACCATGCCGGCCTGCGCGCGCCCTTGCTGTTTTCGCTGGTGATCCTCGTCGGCTTCGGCCTGTCGTATTCGCTGGCGGGCACAGGCCTGGGCCAGATCTTTCCGTCGGCGACCGACGGAAGCGCGATCGCCCGCGATGGCCGCCTCGTCGGATCGGCGTTGCTTGCACAGCCCTTCGCCGATGCGCGGTATTTCCAGCCGCGTCCCTCGGCGGCGAACTACGACCCGATGGCCGCGGCCGGCAGCAACCAGGCGCGGGGCAATCCGGACCTGCGCAAGCGCATCGAACAAACGCGCGCCGCCGTTTCCGCGCGCGATGGCATCGCGCCTTCGGACGTGCCCGACGAGATGCTCACCCAATCGGGCAGCGGGCTGGATCCGGACATCACGCCGGCGGGCGCGGCCATGCAGGTCGCACGCGTAGCACGGGCGCGCGGCCTGGCGCCCGACCGCGTCCGCGACCTGGTCGCGGCGCACACCCTTTCGCCGCAGTTCGGCCTGCTCGGACAGCCACGCGTTAATGTGCTGCAACTGAACCTGGCCCTCGACGCGCTGCAGCCGACACGATGACCGACGACCGCAGCGCCACCCTTCGACAGGCCCAGGCCAACGCGCTGCTGGGCGAACTGCGACGCGAAGGCAGCGGGCGGCTCACGATCTTCCTCGGCGCCGCGCCGGGCGTGGGCAAGACCTACGCGATGCTCGCGCGCGCGCAGGCGTTGTTGAAACAGGGCGTCGATGTTTGCGTGGGGATCGCCGAAACGCACGGTCGCGTCGAAACGCAGGCGTTGCTCGAAGGCCTGCCGATCGTGCCGCGCAAGCGTATCGACTACCAGGGACGAATGCTCGAGGAACTCGACCTCGAAGCATTGCTCGCACGCAAGCCCGCGGTGGCGCTGGTCGACGAACTGGCGCACCGCAACGTCCCGGGCAGCCGGCACGAGCGGCGATGGCAGGACGTGATCGACCTACTCGACGCCGGGATCGACGTTTACACCACGATCAACATCCAGCACCTTGAAAGCCTGAACGACGTCGTGCACCGGATCACCGGCGTGCGCGTGAGCGAAACCGTGCCGGACCTGGTGTTCGACCGGCTGCGCGACATCCTGCTGGTCGACCTGCCGCCGCGCGAACTGATCGAACGCTTGCAGCAAGGCAAGGTGTACGTGCCCGAGCAGGCGACGCATGCGCTGCAGGCGTTCTTTTCGCCCTCCAATCTCACCGCACTGCGCGAGCTGGCGATGCAGACGGCCGCCGACCGCGTGGACAGCGACCTGCGCGAGGCGCAGGCGGCGCGCGGGTTGCCTGGCGTGCCGCTGCGTCGTCGCGTGCTCGTCGCGATCGATGGGCTCGGGCAATCGGAATATCTCGTGCGCATCGCGCGTCGGCTAGCCGAACGACGCGACGCGCCGTGGACAGTCGTCACCGTACAGTCCGGCGGCCCGATGCCGTCGCAGCAGCAGATGGAGATCGACCGCGCGTTCGCGCTCGCGCGACGCCTCGGCGGCGACACCGAGTTGTTGCACGGCGGGAACATCGTCGACGCCATCCTCGACCAGGCCACGCGCGTCGGCGCTTCCACCATCGTGCTGGGCCGAACGCGCGAGCGGCCGGTCGCGCGCATGTTCAACCGCACGCTGACGCAGCAACTGCTGCAACGCGGCGCGCACTTCGAGTTGACCATCGTCAGCACGCCCGAGGCACGCGCGCGTTCGCGGCGTTCGCTCCGGCAATCGGGCCCGTGGCTGAGCCGGCGCGATGTCGTGTTGGCGCTGTTGTCGGCCGTGTTCGCGACGGCTGCCGGCGCAATCGCCGAGCGTTGGGTCGGCCTGGACGATCTGTCGTTGGTGTTCATCGTCGCGGTGGTGCTGGTGGCGACGCGGACCCGCATGGCGGCGGCGGTCCTGGCTGCCACGCTGTGCTTTCTTTCGTACACGTTCTTCTTCATCGAGCCGCGCTTCACGTTCTATATCGGCGCGCGGCAAGGCGTCGCGACCGTCATCCTGTTCCTCATCGCCGCGCTGGTCGCCGGTCGCCTGGCCTCGCGCCTGCGCATGCAGGTGATCGCGTTGCGCGCGGCGAACGCGCACACCACTGCGCTGCAGACGCTGAGCCGGCAACTCGCCGCCGCGGCCGACGTGGGACAGGTCGTCAACGCCGGGCGCGTCGCACTGAAACAGGCCACCGGCGCCGAGGCGCTGGTCCAGCCGGATGATGCGCCGCTGTCCGCCGATGGCGCGCATGCCTTGTCGGAGAAGGACATCGCCGCGGCGGATTGGGCCCTCGGACACGGGCAACCCGCCGGGCATTTCACTGACACACTCGGGAATGCGGACTGGTGGTTCATGCCGCTGATGGTCGAGCGCTCGGCCAAGGGAATGATCGGATTGCGTTTTCCGGCGAGCGCACCGCGCCTGCCGCCCGAACAACGACGCCTGATCGAAGCGATGGCCGACGACATCGCGCAGGCGATCGTGCGGACGCGCCTGGTCTCCGACCTTGCCGACGCGCGCGTCACCACCGAGACCGAACAGTTGCGCTCGGCGTTGTTGTCGTCGGTATCCCACGACTTGCGCTCGCCGCTGGCGTCGATCATCGGCGCTGCCGAAACACTCGATACCTACGGGCGCACGATGGGCGAAGACGATCGCCGCAGCCTGCTGGAAACGGTGCGGCTGGAAGGCGAGCGGCTGGACCGCTACATCCAGAACCTGCTCGACATGACGCGCCTGGGGCACCGCGGCCTCACCCTCAATCGCGATTGGATCGGCGTGGACGAGCTGATCGGTTCGGCCACCTCCCGCCTCCAGCGCTACCAGCCCGACATCCGCTTCGACCTGCATATCGCCGAGCACCTGGCCCCCCTCTGGGTGCATCCGGCGCTGGTCGAACAGGCGATCTTCAACGTGATCGAGAACGCCGCGAAGTTCTCGCCGGCGGGCGCGCCGGTGACGGTGGAAGCGATGGACGTTGACGGCCAGCTGCGCGTCGACGTGCGCGATCACGGGCCCGGCATTCCCGAAGAAGAACGGCAACGCATCTTCGACATGTTCTACAGCGTCGAGCGGGGCGATCGCGGGCGCCAGGGCACCGGATTGGGCCTGGCGATCACGCAGGGCATGATCGGCGCGCACGGCGGGAGCGTCGAAGCGCTCCCCGGCCATGATGGTCGCGGCACCACCATCCGGATTACGCTGCCGCGCATGCAACCCCCGACGACTAGTCGATGAGCAGTCCCATCCCGTCCGATGGCGGCGCGACGGTTCCGGCCCGTGTCCTGGTCGTCGACGACGAACCGCAGATCCGCAAATTCCTCGACATCAGCCTGCGTGCGGAAGGCTATCGCGTGGAAGCGGTCGGCACCGGAGCCGAAGGCCTGGAAGTGTTGGCCACGCGCGGCGCGGACCTGGTCATCCTCGACCTGGGGCTGCCCGACCGCGATGGGCAGGAGGTATTGAGCGAGTTGCGCCAATGGTCGCAGGTGCCGGTGATCCTGCTCACCGTGCGTGCGGATGAGGCGCAGAAGGTGATGGCGCTGGATGCAGGCGCGAACGATTACGTGACCAAGCCCTTCGGCGTGCAGGAATTGATGGCGCGCGTGCGTTCCTTGCTTCGGTGGCGCGCGATGCCCGCCGACACCCCGCCGCTTTTCGACGACGGCACGCTGCGCGTGGACCTCGCACGACGCGAGGTCCTGCTCGATGGCCAGGCGGTCCCGTTGGCGCGCAAGGAATACGCGCTGCTGGCCTTGCTGGTGCAGCACGCCGGCCGCGTCGTCACCCAGCCGCAGATGTTGCGCGAGCTGTGGGGCCAGCACCACGAACACGACACGCACTATCTCCGCGTCCTCGCGGGCAAGGTGCGCCAGAAGTTGGGAGACGATCCCCTCGCCCCGCGATGGATCGCAACCGAACCCGGCGTGGGCCTGCGCTTCATCGGAGACACGAGCGGTACGAAGACGACGAAGTAACTTCGGGCACGTGAAGTCCGGCGCGCGATCAGCGCGCCGGCACCACGCGCCAGATCGTGTTCGACAGATCGTCGGCGACGATCAATGCGCCGCGCGGATCCACGCTCACGCCCACCGGCCGGCCACGCGTCATGCCGTCGCTGCCGCGGAATCCGGTGACGAAGTCGATCGGCGCGCCGGAGGGGCGCCCGTCGCGGAACGGCACGAAGACCACCTTGTATCCGACCGGCGCGTTGCGGTTCCAACTGCCGTGCTCGCCGACGAACACACCGTCGCCGAACTGCGCACCCATCGAGGGCTTCGAAAACGCGACGCCGAGTGCGGCGACGTGCGATCCGAGGCCGTAATCCGGAACGATGGCCGACGCGACTTTCTTCGGATCCGGCGGTTGCACGCGCGGGTCGACGTTATGCCCCCAGTAACTGTAAGGCCAACCGTAGAAGCCGCCTTCGCGCACCGAGGTCAGGTAATCGGGCACGAGGTTGGGGCCGAGTTCGTCGCGTTCGTTCACGACGGTCCACAAGCGCCCGGTGTCCGGCTGGATCGCCAGCGCGGTGGGATTGCGCAAGCCGGTCGCGTAGGGACGATGCGCGCCCGTCGTTGCATCCACTTCCCAGATGCGCGCGCGGTCGGCTTCCAGCGACATGCCGCGCTCGGTGATGTTGCTGTTCGACCCGATGCCCACGTAAAGCAAGCGACCATCGGCGCTCGCCGCGAGAGATTTGGTCCAGTGATGGTTGACCGCCGACGGCAAGTCGGTGAGCTTGACCGGCGGCGCGCTCGCGCGCGTTTGCCCGTCGTGGTAATCGAAGCGGACCAGCGAATCCTGGTTGGCGACGTACAACTTCGAACCGACGAGCGCGAGCCCGTAAGGCGCATTGAGATCGCCGGCGAAGATCGTCTTCAGTTCGTACTTGCCGTCGCCGTCGGCATCGCGCAGCAGCGTGAGGCGATTGCCGCCTTTCACATGCGTGGTGCCCTTGGCCTTGATGTAGCCGGCGATGATGTCCTTGGGGCGCAACTTGGGTTCGCCCGCGCCACCGCGCCCTTCGGCCACGAGGATGTCGCCGTTGGGGAGGATCAGGGTCTGGCGCGGAATCGCCAGATCGGTGGCGATGGCCGTGATCGTGTAGCCCGCGGGGACCGTCGGGCGCGCGTCTCCCCACTGCGTGGGGTTGGCGATCTTCATGTCCGGAAGCAGCCCGCTCTGTTGCTCGGGAAGCTTCGGATTCGGGCCGAATTGCGCGACATCGGGATCCTTGCCGCCGCCACACGCAGTCAACACGGCGGCAGAGAGCACGGCGAGCGAAAACACGACGCGGCTCATGGGCGGATGCTCCGGTGGAAACGCGAGAACGCCAGCCAGGTCGCGATGAGCGCGAGCGCCAGGACGATGATCGACAACACGAACCCCATCGGCATGACCGCCCAGGCATCCCGGGCATGCACGAAGGCGTCGATCAATCCGATCACCCACGTCGCCACCAGCGCGAGGAGCGCGATCGAATGCAGGCCGCGACGGCCCGCGGCGCGCGCGAAGTCCAGCAAGGCGCAAACGATCGCCAGCGCACCGAAGACCAGGCCGCCGGCGAGCAGCCACGAGGAAAAGTTGCTCCACTGCATTTCGTACGTTTTTGTGTACGCGTAATCGCTCAGCACGGCGCCCAGGAACGGCGAGACCATCGCGGCGAGGAAAAACGCGTGCAACGGGTGGAGCGGCAAGGGGCGTACGGGATCGACCGACGTGGAGGCCATGGGAGTGTCCTTTCGATCCCGCTACCTTCCGACCCGCACCGTGTATGAGGCGTGTTGTCGCGCGAACTCAGCCGTCGCGTTGACCTTTCGCGCGCACGGGACTACGTTGGGTGCATTGTCGAGGCAGGGCGCAGGCCGCTGCCTCTTTTTTACGCCCTGGAGATTTGCCGTGGCTGCGACGCCGAACATCGTTGTATCGACTAAAGACGCTTCCCGACTGGAAGCCTTGCTGGCATCGGCGCAGGCCGACGATGTCGCCCACGATCTGGAGGCCGAGTTGGCGCGCGCCGAATATCGCGAGCCCGACCAGATGCCCGAGGGCGTGGTCAGGATGGGTTCGCAGGTGCGTTGCATCGACGAAACCACGGGCGACGAACATGTCTTGACCCTGGCCTATCCGCGCGATGCGGATTTCGCCGCCGGTCGCGTGTCGATCCTCGCGCCCGTCGGCGCGGCCTTGCTGGGACTGCGCGTCGGGCAGACCATCCAGTGGGCCTTGCCGGGTGGGCGCACGACGCGCCTGACGGTCGCGGCGGTCACGAACGACTGAGCAATCGGTTGGCGCAGGACGGAGGGTTCGACATGGCAGACAACACGCAGATGCCCGCGGTTTTCCTCGGCCATGGCAGCCCGATGAATGCCCTCGAACGCAACCGCTACACCGATGCGTGGCGCGCGGTCGGCGCATGCGTGCCGCGGCCGCGCGCGATCCTGATGGTCTCCGCGCACTGGTACGTCAACGCCACCGCCGTTACGGCAATGTCGCGCCCGAAGACGATCCATGATTTCTTCGGCTTTCCGCAGGCCTTGTTCGACGTGCAGTACCCGGCGCCCGGTTTGCCGGAACTCGCCGAGGAAGTCGCCGACGCCGTGCATCCGGAATACGTCGGCGCCGACCACGACAGCTGGGGCCTCGACCATGGCACGTGGTCGGTGCTGGTGCACGCATTCCCCGACGCCGACATTCCGGTCGTGCAACTGTCGATCAACGCCGCCAAGCCTGCCGACCATCACCTCGAGTTGGGCGCGAAGCTCGCGGCCTTGCGCGAACGCGGCGTCCTGGTGATGGGCAGCGGCAACGTCGTGCACAACCTGCGCGCGATGGATCGCAATGCGAAGGACGCAGGCTTCGACTGGGCGAAGCGCTTCAACGAAAAGGCGATCGACATTGCGACGTCCGCGCCGGAGCGCGCTGCGTCGCTCGTCGGCGACGCGGATTTCCTGCGCGTCGCGCCGACGCCCGAACACTTCCTGCCTTTCCTCTACATCGCCGGTTTCGGCGCGCAGGCGCGGCAACCGCTGGAGGTATTGGTCGACGGGTATGCGTTCGGCTCCCTGTCGATGACCTCGTATCTGGTCGGCATGGAACGGCCCGCGAGCGATCGCAATGCCGGCGGCTCCGCGCCGCTGGGCAGCAGCGCGCCGCCCGAGGACGCGAATATCTGAGGAACGCGGCGGACCACTCGGCCCGCCGCGTTTTTTTGTTTCAACGTGTCGCCGGATGCATCCTGCGCACCGCCGGCACCACTTGCGCGAACAAGCCGCACGCCGCGAGCAACCAGACGATCAACGCGCCGCTGGGCAGGTCGAACACCGCCGACAACGCAAGGCCGAGCACGTAACCGGCGATACCGATGACATAGGCGGCGACCAACTGTCGTTTCCCCTTGCCACCGACCGTCGCCAAGGCGGGGATGATCAGGCTGGCGAACACCAAATACACGCCGACCAGTTGCACGGACACGGTGATCGCCAGCGCGAACGCGCCGTAGAACGCGAGCCCGCGCAGGTTGTTGCGCCGCCACCAGACGAACGCGAGCAAAGCCGCCGACAACAGCGCCGCCGGCCACAACTGGTCGTAGCTCACCCACAGGATCTGGCCCACCAGCAAATCCTTGAGGTGTTCGCCTCCCTGCGGATTGTTGGCGAGCAGCAACAGGCCGCCGGTCGCCGCCAGCACGAACAAGGTGCCGATCAGCGGCTCCTGCAACTTCGGCCAGCGTTTATCCGTCCACGCGAGCAGACCCGCGCCCGCGAGCGCGGCGACGGCCGCGGCGATTTCCACGCCGTAACCGTGCTCGTCCACGCCGAGGTATTGCGCGAGGATCACGCCGAGCGCGGCGACCTGCGCGATCGCCAGGTCGATGAAGATGATGCCGCGCGACAACACCTGTCGACCGAGCGGCACGTGCGTGGAAAGCACGATCAGGCCCGCGACGCACGCGGGCCCGAGGATGCTGGCATCAAGGCCGTCGAGATTCATTTGGCGGCACCCAGCAGCTTGTCGATCGTGGAGTCGTACAGGCCGAACAGATCCTTGGCCTGCGCGTCGCCGCCGACGGTGAACGGCAACACGACGACCGGCACGCCCGTGCGATCGGACAACCAATGCGCGGGCTTCGGGTCCTGGTAGGCAGCGGTGATGATCGCGTACGCGCCCGCGGCTTTCGTCGTCGCAATCAGGCTCGACAGGTGTCCGCTGGTCGGCGGCACACCGGGCTTGGGTTCGAGCGCGCCGATCTGCTGCAGGCCCAGCCAGGTATTGAGGTACACCCAGCTGATGTGATGCACGACGACCTTCTTGCCCTTCAGCGGTGCGGCCTTGGCTTCCCAGCGCTTGATCGCGGCCTGCCAGCGCGTCGAGAAATCGGCCAGGCGCGATTGATACGTCGCCGCGTTCGCCGGATCGAGCGCGACCAGGCGTGCATCGAGCGCCTTGGCGATCTTGAGCACGCGATACGGATCCAGCTGCACGTGCGGATTTCCGCGCGGGTGCACGTCGCCGTTGGCGCGGTCGAGCGCGGTGGGGCGTTCGAGCGTCTGCACCTGCTTCAACAGTTGCGGCAGCCAACCCACTTCGAGCTCGCTGCCGGTGCAGGCGATCATGTCGGCCTGGCGCACCTTCGCGATCAGGCTGGGCTTGGCTTCGATCTGGTGGACGTCCTGCAACGCGGTGGTGCCGACGCTGAGTTCGACCTTGTCGCCCGCCAGTTCGGTGACGAGCGCGCCCCACTCCGGTTCGCAGGCGAAGATTTTCGGCTTGGCGAACACCGGGGTTGCGACCAGGCCGAGCAGGAGGACACAGGCAAGTTGCTTTTTCATTTGGATTGACCTTCCGATCAGAATTTGTGGGCGCCGTGGGCGCCGAATGCAGCCTGGTATTGCAGGCTGATGATGTTGTCGGTGTCCTGCGCGTTCGGGCGGTCCTGGCCCAGTTGCAGGCGGATGAGCGTGAACTCGCTGTTGTGCCAGGCGAGCATCACGCTGTGGCGGAACGGATCGAAGTCGCTCGCGAAAGGCCCGCTGTCGTCCGACCACAGGCGGTCGTAGCGATAGCCGGTTTCCCAGGTGCGATTGATGCGCCAGATGCCTTCGACGTAGGCGCCCGCGCGTTGTCCCGACCAGGGCTGGTCGAGCGCCGAATCGGCCGGATCCAGGTACAGGCCGTCGCGGTCTTCGTGGAAGTACTCGCTGCGCACGGTGACGCCGCCGTCCTTCGTGTTGCCGCCCGGCGCCCACTTCCAGGTGAAATCGGCGATATAGAGCTTTTCGTCGCCGCGGAATCCATCTTCCGCACCATCGGTCTGCGAACGCAGCATCGAAACGCCGGCCAGCCATTCGTTGTTCGTGCCGACATCGCCGCCGGCGTGCGCGAACAGCGTCTTGACGCCCGCACCGGCGTGGCCCGCGCCGCCGCTGGGGAAGCTGTCCCCGCGCATCACTTCGCCGCCGATTTCGAAGAAGACATCGGTCGGCGCGACCCAACGCACCTGCACGCCGTCATCCCCGTACTGATTCCCGAGGAAGGCCTGGTAGGCCAGCGGCCGATCGGAGAACGCATCGGTATGCGCGTGGTGGCTGTTGAGATAGCCGATGTTGGAGAAGAAGCGCCCCGCGCGCAGCGACAGGCCGCCGGGCATCGCGATCGTGTCGATGTACGCCTCTTCGACACCGAGGTGATCTTCGCCATCTTCGTTGTGGACCGAGAGCGTCGCCTGCCCGTAGAACTTGTCGTCGATGTTCGAGGAGAAGGCGAACTCGCTTTCGCCCAGCGACAGACCCTGCGGGCCGGGACCGGCTTCACCCGCGAGCGGGAATCCCGCGCGCACGTAGTCGTCGGGATTCAACGAGTTGTACGCGTAGCGCCCGTTGAGGATCACGCTCATCGCGGGATTGAACGCGTTGGGGTTGGACGCCGCGCTTTCGCCCGACGATGCGACCTCCTCCGCCGGCGCTTCCTGCGCTTGTTCGGCGACCTGCGGCTGTTCCGCCGACTGCGCCTGCACGGGCGGGTTGGCTTTCAGCGCTTCGATTTCCGCACGCGCGTCCTGCAGCGCCTGCGTCGTCTGCGCCTGCGCTTCTTCGAGTTGCTTGATCTTCGCTTCCAGCGCCGACATGCGCTGGTCGGCGGTCTGTGCGTATGCGGGTGTGGCCAACGCGGCCAGCAGTGCGCTCGCGAGCAAGCCGCGACGCAATGGGTAAGACAAATCCACGGATAACCTCCGGATCGGATGGACGGCAGGAAAGGCTGCGCAAGGCAGCGGCAAACCGCGTCAGGCGATCGGAGGTCGGAACGGAGAGGACGTTGCGTGTGGATCGATGGGGGACGCCACCATCGGCGGCAGCGCGACGTGCGGCAGTTCCAGCAAGGTCATCGCGAACACCGGCGCGACCGGTGCGAACGACGGCCCGCCACCGAGGTTCCAGATGCCGTCGGCGCCGTGCACGTGCTTGGCGCCCGACTGGCCCAGGTCGCCTGGATCGTCCTTGTCGCCTTCGAAGTGCACGCCGTTCGGATCGAGCGAGGCCAACATCGCGTGCTGGATCGAATGCACTTCGCACATCACGTGCATGATGGGCATCGCGACCAGGCCCAACACCAGCAGCGCCAGCAAGCTGGCGCGAAAATACCGGTGGACGCGGCGAAAGATCATCAGCCCGAGCGTAACGGACGTGCTGGGCGCGTACAACGCCCGGAGGTCACCGGCGTTCGTAGTACGCCAGGAACATGTCGACCGCCGATTCGGCGACCTGCCTGCCCTGCGCGGGCGTCAGCGGCGCCTGCCCCAGCGCGATCTGCGGCCAGAACGCGAAACCCTTCACCAACGCGTGCATCTGCATCGCGGCGAACAGCGGATCGTCGGTTTTCAGGCGCCCATCGGCGGCGGCGGCGCGGATCCAGGTCGTGAGGCCTTCTTCGCGATCGCCCATGCGGGCAATGACTTCCTGCGCGAGTTCGGGCGAATGCAGGCCCGCGGCGATCGCCACGCGCGCGAGTTCGCCGAAATTTTCGTCGCGCAGCAATTCCAGCTTCTGCGCCAGCAGTTCGAGCAACTGCGCGCGCAGCGGACGCGCCTTGCTGTAGGCCAGGTCCACCCCTTCCATGCTGCGTTCCCACAGCTGCTCCAGGATTTGCGCGAACAGCGCTTCCTTGCTGGGGAAGTGGTTGTACACCGTGCGCTTTGAAACGCCGGCCGTGGCGGCGATGCGATCCATGCTGGTGGCCGCGTAACCGGACTGGCGGAACTCGGCCATGGCGGCATCGAGGATGGCCGCGCGCTTGCGGTCGGTGAGGCGGACGGGGGCGGGCTGGCTGGACATGCGAAAAAGTTTACACCGGGGGGTTTACTTTTCGGAACTGGAAACTACACTGTGTCGTGTACTTCTTCAGGACCCGTCCATGAACGTGTGCCCCGTCCTCCCCGTCGACGACTACCCCGCTTCCCCCCAGGCCGCCCACGGCCGCTTCCGCAACCCGGCCCCCAAGCCGGTCGATGGCGTGGGGAAGATCGTGCGGATCCTCTGGAACGCGTTGTTCAACAAGCCCGCCACGGCCGTGCCTTCGGCGCCGCTTCCGGTGGATGCCTTGACCCGCGAGGCCCTGGACGCGGCGCCCGACCGGAGCCTGTTCCGCCTCGGGCATTCGACGATGCTCCTCAAGCTGCGCGGTGGTTTCTGGATCACCGACCCCGTGTTCGCCGAGCGCGCCTCGCCCGTGCAATGGATGGGGCCGAAGCGTTTCCATGCGCCGCCCATCGCGCTGGAAGATTTGCCGCCGCTGCGCGGCGTGATTCTTTCGCACGATCACTACGACCATCTGGATCGCGACACCATCGTTCGACTGGCGCAGACCACCGATGTGTTCCTCACGCCGCTCGGCGTCGGCGACCGCTTGATCGCCTGGGGCGTGGCCGCGGAGAAAGTGCGGCAGTTCGACTGGTGGCAGGACACGTCGATCGACGGCATCGTCTTCACCGCAACGCCTGCGCAGCACTTCTCCGGGCGCGGCGTGTTCGATGGCAACAAGACGCTCTGGGCCTCGTGGGTGATCGTCGATGGCGCGCGTACCACGCGCGGCGCGAACGACACCGCATTGCGCGTGTTCTTCAGCGGCGACACCGGCTACTTCGATGGCTTCAGGGAAATCGGACGACGTTTCGGCCCCTTCGACGTCGCGATGATCGAAACCGGCGCCTACGACCCGCAGTGGCCCTACGTCCACATGCAGCCGGAAGAAACGGTGCAGGCGCATGAAGACCTGCGTGCGCGCTGGCTGATGCCGATCCACAACGGCACCTTCGATCTGGCCATGCATGGCTGGCAGGAGCCGTTCGAACGCGTGCTCGCATTGAGCGCCGCGCGCGGCATCGCACTGACGACACCGCGCATGGGCGAACGCCTCGACCTGGGCGCGCCGCACGGCACCCCATGGTGGCGCGAAGCCGAATCCGAAACGCTTTTCACTGCGGTGCAAGCCCGATGAAACTGCGCATCGACGGCCTTCGCGGCGACGAGGGCGTGCGCACGATCATCGATGCGCTGCTCGCGGTGGACCTGGGCGCACGCATCAACTTCGATGCACCGCTGGTGAGCATCGCCGGCCGCATGACGGTCGACGATGCCAGCGCCGCGATCGAACGCAGCGGCTATCAGGTCGCTTCGATCATCGACCGCACGCTGGTCGACGCCGGCTTCCGTTACAAACCGCACGACAAGCCGGCGTATTGATCGCCCTTACTTTGCGGCGCCGGCGTGATGCGCCGCGAGCGCCTTCACCGCGTCGAGCGTTTCCTTCACGTGCTTGTTGGGATTGAGGTCGGAATACACGTGCGCGATCGAACCCGAGGGCGCGATCACATAGGACGTGCGATTCGACCACTCGGGTTTCTCGGCGAGGATCGCGTCGTACTGCTTGGCGATCTTCGCACCGGCGTCGGCGGCGACCGCGAACTTGCCGCCGCAGTGTTCGGTCTCTTTCGAGAAGTCCGCCAGTTGGTCGACGTTGCCCGCGGTCACGCCGATCACGGTGGCGTGCGCGGCCTTGAACTGGTCGATCGCCTCGGAAAACAGGTGCGCTTCCAGGTTGCAGCCGGAGGTGTGCGCGGCGGGGAAGAAATAGACGACCACCGGGCCCTTCTTCAGGGCGTCGGCGAGGTTGAACGTGAACGGCTTGCCCGCCAGATAAGCCGGCGCACTGAAGTCGGGGGCCTTCGCATCGACTTTCAACGCCGCAAGCGCGGGCGCGGCGAATGCCACGGTCCCGATGACGGCGGAAGCGGCGAACTTCAGCAATACATTCATGGTGGACGGCTCCTCGGGAATTTGTCGCGCAAGCCTACTCCGTAAAGGCGACGGGAGACCACGCCTGGCTGGCCATGGTCGTCACCGCCTGGACGGTCGCCGAATTGGCCGAACGCCAGATCGTGTTCGCGCCGGTGCTGGTGTTGCGCCACAGGATGTCGGCGCGCAGGTCGCCGTTGTAATCGCCCGACCCGACCGCCCGCCACGCGGTGGCCACCGTCGCCACCGCCTGCGGCGTGGCCGAACTGCCCGAACGCCAGATCACGTTCGCGCCGGTGCTGGTGTTGCGCCACAGGATGTCCGAACGGCCGTCGCCGTTGTAGTCGCCCGATCCGACGACGGTCCATGCCTGGCTCGCCATCGTGGTCACGGCCTGCGTCGTCGCCGAACTCCCCGAGCGCCAGATCACGTTCGCGCCCGTACTGCTGTTGCGCCACAGGATGTCGGCGCGGCCATCGCCGTTGTAGTCGCCCGAACCCACGACGCGCCACGCGATCGCGAGCGTGGACACCGCCGTCGTCGTGCTCGAACTCGCCGAACGCCAGATCACATTCGCGCCGGTGCTGGTGTTGCGCCACAGGATGTCGGCGCGGCCATCGCCGTTGTAATCGCCCGAGCCCGCCACGGTCCACGCCAGGCTGATCATGCTGGCCACCGCCTGCGTCGTGGCCGAACTGCCCGAACGCCAGATCATGTTCGCGCCGGTGCTGCTGTTGCGCCACAGGATGTCGGCGCGTCGATCGCCGTTGTAATCGCCGACGCCCACTGCGCGCCACGCAACCGCCAGCGTGGTGACTGCCGTGGGCGTGGTCGAACTGCCCGAACGCCAGATCACGTTGCCGCCGGTGCTGCCGTTGCGCCAAAGGATGTCGGAACGATTGTCGCCGTTGAAATTGCTGAGCTTCGCGATGGGCGCGGTCACGGTGATGGTGCCGGACATGCCCCCGCCGCCGGCGGCACCATGGCGTTCGCAGAAATAACGGATCGTGCCGGTCGTCGGGAAGAACACCGTCGCGTTCCATGCCGCACTGCTGAGGTTGCCGTTGCCGCCGGTGCCGTCGCAGCCGTTGGCACAACGGAAACTCGTCGGCGCGCCGGGATCGGAGCGCACGTTGTGCGTGCCGCCGCTGTTGTGGAAGGTGACCGTATCGCCGGCCGGAATGGAGAGGGTTTTCGGCGAAAAGGTCATGTTCGAATTCGCATTCACGACGTGGTTGGCCGACAAGGCCGCCGACGAAAACAGGACGCCCGGCGCCACCGCCGACCACGCCAAAGCGCGGACTATCCCGATCGCGATCGATGTTTGCTTTGCATGCATGGCGCGCACCTCGCCGGTTCGCCCGGACCGGCCCTCCGGTAGATACGCCAACGCGGGAATCCGGTTCGCATGGCCGGGGGCGCCGATCAGCCACGTTGGCATGACGCATGCCCAGACGACTTGCCCGACGCCTGCGCGACCACGATTGGGTCGGCGCGCTCATCGACCTGGTGATCGTGGTGGCCGGCATCCTGATCGCGCTGCAAGTCGGCAATTGGCACGAAGATCGGGTCGACGCACGGCGTCGGCACGCCTATCTCGGGCGCATCGTCGCCGACCTCGACACCGACCTGCTGGTCAACGGCAATCGCGATCGCTTCCTTGCGCAGGTCCGCGCCTATGGGGAACAGGCGCTCGCGCATGCGGAAACCGGCGACCTGGTCGGCGGCTCGGCATGGAAAACCGTGCTCGCCTATTTCCAGGGCGGGCAGTTCTATGCGTATTCGCGCGAGAACAACACGTTCGACGAAATGCGCGACGCCGGCGACCTGGGCCTGATCACCGATCCGAAGCTGCGCAGCCAGTTGGCGTTCTATTTCGAATCCAACACCAACCGCATGGCCGACAGCATGATCATGAACCTGGTGCCGCAATACCGGCAGGACATCCGGAGCGTCACGCCCATCGCGGTGCAGGATTACATCTGGACGCATTGTTTCCAGTTGATGCCGGGTAGCGGGCGCGACCAGCGCATGATCGACTGCCCCGCGCCCATCGACGAAGCGCAGGCGCGTGGCATCCTCGCCACCTACGCGCGATCCCCGGAACTGGCGCGTGAACTGCGGTTCTGGCTGTCCAGCCAGCGCATCGCGTCGATCACCGTGCCCGAGGACAGGCGCGATGCGCTGCAACTCAAGGCACGCCTGGAAGCGGAACTGCGCGACTGAAATCCACCGGACCAGAGGGACTTCGATGAAGCCGACGATCACCGCATTCGAACGCTCCCCCGACCGCGGCCGGGGCTTGTCGCGCGACATGCGCGTGCGCTGGGCGCTGGAAGAAGTGGGACAGCCTTACGACGTGCGCCTGCTGTCGTTCGAAGCGATGAAGTCGCCGGAATATCTCGCGCTGCATCCCTTCGGGCAGATCCCCGTTTATGAAGAAGGCGACCTGGTGCTGTTCGAATCCGGTGCGATCGTCTTGCATATCGCGCAGCGTCATCCCGGCCTCCTGCCGCAGGATGCGAATGCGCGCGCACGCGCGATCGCGTGGATGTTCGCCGCGCTCTCGACGATCGAGCCGCCGATCCTGGACCTGGTGATCGTCAAGTTCGTGGAGGGCAAGGAATCGTGGTTCGAGCAACGTCTGCCGGCCGTCGAACAACGCATCCACATGCGCCTGCGCGAACTCTCCGATCGCCTTGGCGACGCCGAATGGCTCGACGGCGCGTTCAGTGCCGGCGACCTGATGATGATCACCGTGTTGCTGCGGGTGAAGGCCGGCGGCCTGCTCGACGCGCATCCCAATCTCGCCGCGTACGTGGCGCGCGGCGAAGCGCGGCCAGCCTACCAGCGTGCGTTCGCCGCGCAGTTGGCGGTGTTCCAGGCTGCGTCGCCGGCGTGATCGACGCGGTCGGCGTCTATTCTCCGAAGCCGACGACCGACCACAGGGCGTAGTCCATCGCGGCAACCGCTTGCGGGGTCGTCTTGTTCGCCGCACGCCAGATGACGTTGGTGCCCGTGCCGGGATCGCGCCACAGGATATCGGCGCGGCCGTCGCCGTCGTAATCGCCCGAACCGACGATCCACCATGCCGGCGCGACCGCGGCCACCGCTTGCGGATCGGCCGCATCGGCCCCGCGCCAAATCACATTCGCGCCGGTGGTGAAGTTGCGCCACAACAGGTCGGATTGGCCGTCGCCGTTGTAATCGCCCGATCCGACGACGGCCCACGCCTGGTTTGCGACGGTGCGTACGGCCTGCGGTGTCGTCGCATTGCCCGACCGCCAGATGACGTTCGCGCCCGTGGTCCCATTGCGCCACAGGATGTCGGCGCGTCCATCGCCGTCGTAGTCGCCCGAGCCCACGACGTCCCATGCCACGGGCAGCGTGGAGACCGCTTGCCGCATCGTCGCATTGGCCGAGCGCCAGATCACGTTCGCGCCGGTGGCCGTGTTGTGCCACAACAGGTCGGCGCGTCCATCGCCGTTGTAATCGCCAGAGCCTGCGATGATCCAGGACAGGTTGCTCACGCTGGCCACCGGTTGCAGCACCGATGTGGCCGACAGCGAAATCCGCGTCGCCCCGGTCGTGTCGCGCCACACGATGTCCGTGCGTCCGTCGCCGCTGTAATCCCCGAGACCCACGATCCGGAACGTGGCGGGCATCACCGGCCCCTGCAGCCGCATGGCCGACTCGGCCGAAAGCCAGGCGACCTCCCTCGTGCCGCCGATGGGGAGGGCGAAGCGCCACAGGATGTCCGAATGCGCGTCGCCGTTGAAATCGCTCCGCATGGCGCCGGGCGTCGTGGCGAGGGATGTCGATGGAACCAGTGCTCCGGTGATCGCCGCCACCCAGGCGATCCCCAGCAATAACCCTTTCGTGATGGAAGTTTGCGTTGCTTGCATGGCGTGCACCTCGCCGCCGCGTGCGGATGCCCCACTTCCACCAACGTATGCGCTCGCCGCCCTCGTCCATGCCCCGGCGTCACCCCACCCGCTTGTTGTATGGTGCGCTTCGGCGGATGCGCCCGCCACGCCAAGGGTGTCCGCACGCATGGCAAGCGCTCTGTTCGCCGAATTGAAGCGACGCAAGGTCGTCAAGGTCGGCGCCGTCTACCTGGTGGCCGCATGGCTCGCGGTGCAGGCGGCAAGCATCGGCTTCCCCGCCTTCGATGCACCCGCCTGGGTGTTGCGCGTTTTCATCCTCGTCCTGCTGCTCGGATTCCCCATCGTGGTGGTGCTCGCCTGGGTGCTCGAACTCACGCCCGAGGGCATGCGCATCGAGCCTTCGCCGGTCGGCAACAAGCGCGTGATCGGCATCGCGCTGGTCCTGGTGGCGCTTGGCCTTGCCTGGTATTTCTTCGGCCAGCCGAGCGTGCGGCCCGGGCAGCAAGTCGTCGAAACAGGCGCGACTCGCGCACCGGGCGCCGCACCCGCGCCGGCGGTCGACAACAAGTCCATCGCGGTGCTCGCTTTCACCGATCTGAGCCCGAAGCACGACCAGGATTATTTTTCCGACGGCATGTCGGAGGAAATCCTCAACGCGCTCGCGCAGATCCGCGACCTGCGCGTGGCCGGGCGCACCTCCTCGTTCTATTACAAGGGCCGCAACGTCGACCTGCGCACGATCGGCAAGGCGCTGGGCGTCGCGCACGTGCTCGAAGGCTCGGTGCGCACCCAGGGCAACAAGGTCCGCATCACCGCGCAGTTGATCCGCAGCGTCGACGGCATCCATTTGTGGTCGAAGCAATACGACGGCGAGTTGTCGGACGTGTTCAAGCTGCAGGACCAGATCGCGCGCGCGATCGCCGACGAGCTGCAATTGGTGCTCGACGACGAGCAGAAGTCCCGGTTGGTCACCCAGGCGACGGACAACCCCGAGGCGTATCGGATGTACCTGCGCGCGAGCGAGTTGTTGAACAGGCGCGACTACGCGCACGGGAAGGATGCGGTCGCGTGGCTGGAACAAGCCCTGGTACTCGACCCGAAATTCGTGCGCGCGCGATCGCAACTGGCGCTCGTGCAGATGGTGCTCAACATCCATGATCCCGCGCACGGCGCCCAAGCCGAGCGGCATGCGCGCGAGGCGATGGCGATGGACCCGCACCTGGCCCAACCGGTCTACGTGTTCGGCATGACCCTGCGTTACGCGCGCCACTTCGCGCAGGCGCGTCCATATCACGATCGCGCGGTGCAAATGGCGCCGCAGGACGCGTCGGCGCACATGTACCGCGGCCAATGGTTGATCGTGAGCGGTTACACGAAGCAAGGGATCGCCGAACTGGATCGCGCGATCGCGATCGATCCGATGTTGCCCAACGCGGTCAACTGGCGCGGCTATCAATATCTGTTCGCCGGCGACATCGACGACGCGCAAGCCTTGTTCGCGCGCACCGATGCGCTCGGCCTGAGCCTGGCCAAGAGCGGCCTGGGCGAAGTGCAGTACCGCCGCGGCGATTTCGCGCAGGCCCGGCGCTTGCTGGCCGTCGCGCCGAACCTCGATCCCACCCTCTGCGGCAGCGTGGGCGCCGGCCATTTCGAAACCTTGCTCGAAGGCACCATCCACGGCGATGCCGGCGCGCAGGCCCGCTCGGTGCGCTTGATCGACGAGTGCCTGGCCACGCATCCGGCGATCGTGCCGTCGTGGACCGTGCTGTCGCTGATGCGGCTGAAGCTGTACGCGCGCGCGCTCGAGGTCTTCGCCGGGAACATCACCACCGACGATGCCGGCGTCATGCTCCGCATGTGGGCACCGGAGCACGCAGCGATGCGCGCACTGCCGCAATTCCCGGAGGCCGCGCGCAAGATCGGCTGGGTGGAGGCGTGGGAGCAATACGGGCCGCCCGACGCCTGCGACCGCGTGGCGCCGGGCCGGTACCGCTGCCACTGAAGTTTTGACTTCGTGTGTCGTTCCCGTGAAAGGAAAACACTCCCGGGACCTTCATAATCGGGCGTGCCCGACGCGACCCAAGCCATGAACGCCCATTCGAACCTGCGCTTCCTCGACGCACCGGGGTCAGTCGCAGCCTTGATGCGCGACCACGATTGGAGCCGCTCGCCGCTCGGACCGCCCGATCGCTGGCCGCAATCGCTGCGCAGCGTCGTGAGCCTGATGCTGCGGTCGGAGTTCCCGATGTTCGTGGCCTGGGGGCCGGCGCTCGGGTTTCTCTACAACGATGCCTACGCCGAAGTGCTCGGCGCCAAGCATCCCTTCGCGCTCGGGCGGCCGTTCGAGGAAATCTGGTCGGAAATCTGGGACGACGTCGGCCCGCTGGCGCACCGGGCGCTGGCCGGTGAATCGGTGTACATGGAAAACCTGCCGCTGATGATGCGGCGCAAGGGCTACGACGAATCGACGTGGTTCACGTTCTCCTACTCCCCGGTCATCGACGAGAAGGGCGATGTCGCCGGCATGTTCTGCACCTGCACGGAGACCACCGCGGGCGTCACCGCCGAGCGCACGCGCGTCGCGCAGATGCAGCGGCTGATGTCCCTCTTCGAACAGGCGCCGGGCTTCGTCGCGGTCACGCGCGGGCACGACCATGTGTACGAGATCGCGAATCCGGCCTACCTGGAGTTCGTCGGGAAGGAGCGCATCGTCGGCATGTCGGTGCGCACCGCGCTGCCGGAACTGGACCAGAAGTTCATCGACCAGCTCACGCAGGTCTTCGAGACCGGGCAGCCGTATATCGGGCGCCGCATTCCCGTCGGCCTGCGTCGCGGGCACGAGGGCGACATCGAAGACCGCATCGTCGACTTCGTGTTCCAGCCCATCGTCGACGACCACGGACGGGTCGACGGCATCTTCATCCAGGGCACCGACATGACCGACCACGCCCTCGCCGAACGCCAGGTGGAAACCGAACGCCTGCGCCTGGATGCGGTCGTGGAATCCCTGCCCTCCGGTGTCGCGCTCGCCAGTCCCGAAGGCGTGATCACGCGCGTGAACGCAGCCAATCGCGAGCTATGGGGCATGCAGCCGACGACCGGTGCGCTGTCTGCCTATCGCACGCGCCAGGGTTGGTGGGCAGACGACTCCGCGCGCCGAGGGGAAGCCCTGGACGACGAGGACTGGGCGCTGGCACGCGCGCTGCGGGGCGAAGTCGTGCGCGGCGACATCGTGGAGATCGCCCCGTTCGACGACCATCCGCGGCGCACCGTGCTGATGCAGGCGCGGCCTGTTCGCCTGGAGGGCGGCAGCCTGGCCGGCGCGGTGGTCGTGCAGACCGACATCAGCGACCGCGTGCGCGCCGAAACGGATTTGCGCGCGAGCGAAGCGCGCTTCCGCACGATGACCAATGCGATGCCGCAGATGGTGTGGTCGGCGTTGCCCGATGGTTACAACGACTATTACAACCAGCAGTGGTACGACTTCACCGGCCTGGTCGCGGGGAAGTCGGAGGGCGATCGATGGGCCGACGTGCTGCATCCCGACGATCTGGAACGCGCCTGGTCGCGTTGGCGCCGCAGCCTGGACTCGGGCGAGGATTACGAAGTCCAGATTCGCCTCCGCCATCACTCCGGCAGTTACCGCTGGGTGCTGGCGCGTGCGGTCCCGGTGCGCGGCGACGACGGCACGATCCTGCACTGGCTCGGCACGGCCACCGACATCCACGAACAACGCGTCGCACAGGAATCCCTGGAGCGCAGCGAACGCGCCCTGCGCGACGCCGACCAGCGCAAGGACGAATTCCTCGCGATGCTCGCGCATGAACTGCGCAATCCGCTGGCGCCCATCGGCACGGCGTCGCAGTTGTTGATGTTGTCCTCCGACCCGACGCGCGTGCGCGCCGCGGGCGAAGTCATCGCGCGACAGGTGCGGCACATGACCGAGCTGGTCGACGACCTGCTCGATGTCTCGCGCGTCACGCGGGGCCTGGTCCACCTGGACATGGAAACGGTCGACCTGAAGTCGATCGTGACCAGCGCGATCGAACAAGTGCGCGCGCTCATCGACGCGCGCGGCCACGCCCTGCGCACGCGCCTGCCGGCGGGCCGCATGTGGGTGAACGGCGATCGCACGCGCCTGGTGCAGATCCTCGCCAACCTGTTGAACAACGCCGCCAAGTACACGCCCGAAGGCGGCGAGATCCATTTGGTCGCCGACGTGGTGCAAGACCAGGTGCGCGTTTGCATCCGCGACAACGGGCAAGGCATCGAGCCGGGTTTGCTGCCGAAGATCTTCGATCTGTTCACGCAGGCCGATCGTTCACCCGATCGCACGCAGGGCGGGCTCGGTATCGGCTTGGCGCTCGTGCGGAGCCTGGTGGTGTTGCACGGTGGTTCGATCACGGCCGACAGCAAAGGCAGGAATCAGGGCGCGGCCTTCACCGTCTCCCTGCCGCAGGCGCAACCGCCGGTGTTCGAAGCCCATCGCCCGATCGATCCGGCGACGCACGCGGGTGTCGGGTTGGACGTCGTGGTCGTCGACGACAACGTCGACGCAGCGGAAACCCTGCAAGTGCTGCTGCAGGCGATGGGACATCGCGCACGCGTCTTCCATCGCGCGCGCGATGCCTACGAATCGATCGTGGCGCAGCCGCCGGACGTGGCCTTCCTCGACATCGGGCTGCCCGACATCACCGGGCACGAACTCGCGCGCAGCATCCGCGAACGCCTCGGCCCACGCACCGGCGTGCTCGCGGCGCTGTCGGGTTACGGGCAACCGCAGGACCACGCGGCCTCGCGCGAGGCCGGGCTCGACTTCCACCTGGTCAAGCCCATCGACCACGTGATGATGATGGACGTGCTGGCGCGGGCGACCGAATTGGCTGGCGCGCAGAAACGCGCGTAAGGCGAGCGGCGCTCAGGCGAACGGCGACAGGACGGCGGCCACGTTCTCGCCGATCTGCGCAACCGCGTAGCCGCCTTCCTGCACCAGCACCGTCGGCAGTCCGAGCGCCGCGATCTGCGCGCCAAGGCGCGGGAAATCCGCGGCGCCCAGACGGAACTGGCTGATCGGATCGTCTTCGAAAATATCGACGCCGAGCGAGACGACGAGCGCTTGCGGTGCGAAGTCGCGCACATGCCCGAGCGCACGTTCCAGCGTGGCGCCGTAAGCGGCCCAGTCGGTTCCGCGCGGCAACGGGAAGTTGAAGTTGCAGCCCTCGCCCGCGCCTGCACCACGCTCGTCGGCATGCCCGAGGAAATACGGGTACTCGGTATTGGGATCGCCGTGGAGCGACACGAACAGCACGTCGCCGCGCTCCCAGAAGATGTCCTGCGTGCCGTTGCCGTGGTGATAGTCCACGTCGAGCACCGCCACCTTTGCCAGCCCCGCATCACGCAGGCGCTGCGCCGCCAGCGCGGCGTTGTTGAGGAAGCAATACCCACCGAACATGCCGCGCCCTGCGTGATGGCCGGGCGGACGGCAAAGCGCGTAGGCACTGCGATCGCCTGCGGCCACCAGGTCGGCCGCCGTCAGCGCGCAATGCGCCGCCGCGCGCGCCGCCTCCCACGTGCCGGCGACGATCGGGCTGCCCGAATCGAAGGCGTAGTAGCCAAGGCGACCGTGCAAGCCCGTCGGCACCCGGTCGCGACGCATGCCGCGCGCGGGAAACGCGCCCGGCAACAGGAATCCGTCGCGACCTTCGGCTTGCCATTCGTCGTACGCGCCGCGCAGGAATGCCAGGTAGTCGGCGTCGTGGACGCCTTCCAGGACCGCATCGTCGTAATCCCGCGGGCCCTCCACCGACCATCCGGCGTGCGCGATCGCCGCCAGGATGTGGTCGACGCGGCTGGGCATCTCGAACGACGGCACCAGCTTGCCGCGATGCAGCTCCATGCCGCCGTCGTGCAGCGCATGGAGCGGGGAATGGATGCACCTCAATACCGCTCCTCCACGTACTTGTAGGGGTACTTGGGATCGACGTAGCCGTGCGGCTTCTGCCGCTTCGGGAACTTGATCTTCTCACGCGGCAGGTCTTCGTAGTGCACGTGGTCGAGCAGGTGGCGGATGATGTTGAGGCGCGCGCGGCGCTTGTCGTCGGTGCGCGCGACGTACCACGGCGCCTGGCCGCTGTCGGTGGCGGTGAACATCTCGTCGCGCGCGCGCGAGTAGTCGTACCAGCGGCTGAAGGATTTCATGTCCATCGGCGACAGCTTCCAGATCTTGCGCGCATCCTCCGCACGATCCTTCAATCGCTTGGTCTGCTCTTCTTCGCTCACCTCGAGCCAGTATTTGAGCAACTGCACGCCGGAGTGGACGATCGCCAATTCCACCATCGGCACCATCGCCAGGAACTGCTGCACGTGGGCTTCGTCGGTGAATCCCATCACGCGCTCCACGCCCGCGCGGTTGTACCAGCTGCGATCGAAGATCACGATCTCGCCCGCGGCCGGCAGGTGCTTGATGTAACGCTGCAGGTACATCTGCGATTTCTCGCGCTCGGTGGGCGCGGGCAGCGCGACCACGCGGAACACGCGCGGGCTGACGCGGTCGGTGATCGCCTTGATCGTGCCACCCTTGCCCGCGCCATCGCGGCCTTCGAACAGGATGCAGATCTTCAGGCCCTTGGCGACGACCCAGCGCTGCAGTTTCACGAGCTCCACGTGCAACTTGTCGAGCTCTTCCTCGTACTCCTTCGCTTTCATCTTGCCGGGCGGCGCGGCGCCCTCGCCTTCGGCGACGGCTGCGTGCTTCGCCGCAGCGCGCGGCGGTCTCGCGACTTTTTTCGTCGCGCTCTTTTTCGTGGTGCGTGTCATGGGGATGACTCCGTTACGGTTGCCATCGGCGGCTGCAACGCCTGCACCGCCATTTCGAGATTGAAGAACATGCGCCCCTGGCCCAGCGTTTCGTCCAGCGGGGAACGGCGCACCATCGCGAGCGCCTCCGGCAGCAGGCCGACGAGCACGACCTGGATGCCCGCCTCGCGCATGCGCCGCTCCCCTGCGATCAGCGCCTGCAGTGCCGAGTACTCGATGTCGAACACGCCCGACATGTCGATCGCGACGACCTTCGGGTGGTACTCCGCGACCAGGGCCTGGAAGCGCTCGGCAAGGCGATCGGTGTTGAGGAAGAACAGCCGTCCCTCGGGCCGCAGCAACAACAGGTCCGGGAAGGTTTCGTCATCGGGATGCTCCGGGGAAATCGGCCGGAACACATTGGTCCCGCGCTTGCGCCGCAGCACATGCAGGCGCGGATTCGTCGCCTGCTGGCTCAGCGCGACGAGCGAGACGATGATCGCGACGATGATGCCCTTCAGCGTGCCGAGCAGCATCACGCCTGCGAAAGCCACCAGCGCCCAGATGAATTCGACGCGGCGGATGCGCAGGATGTCGCGGAAGTCTTCCAGCTTGAACAGGCCGACCGAGTACACGATCACCAGGCCCGCGAGCGTGGCCTGCGGCATGCGCGCGATCAGCGGCGCGAGCCACAGCATCGTGACCAGCGCCGTGGCTGCGGTGACCAGGCCGGCGGCTTGCGAGGACGCGCCCGCGCGCCGGTTTACCGCGGTCTGCGACATGCCACCGCCCGCAGGCATCGCACCGAAGAACGCGCCGACGGCGTTGCCCGCGCCGGTCGCGATCAACTCGCGATCGGGCCGCGGCGATGGTTCGTCCTGTCCCTGGAATGCGCGCGCGACGGCGATGGTCTCGGTGAAACTCATCAACGCGATGCCCAGTGCCGCCGGCCACAGCGCCTGCACCAGGTGCAGGTCGGGCATCGTGAGGTGCGGCAGGCCGCCGGGAATCGCGCCCACCAGGTCGATGCCGAAACGCTCCCACGCGAACAACGCGGAACAGGCGATGGCCAGCGCGACCGCGATCAGGGGCGCGGGCCATCGGGGCCTGACGTGTTCGAGCGTCGTCAGCAACACGATGGTGCCCAGTCCGACCGCGAGCGTCGGCCACGACACGTGCCCCAACCCGCGCACGATCTGCCCGATGTTGTGCACGAAGCCCGCCTTCTCGAAATGCAGGCCGAGCAACTTGGGCACCTGGTCCACGATGATCACCACCGCGATGCCCGCCTTGAACCCCACCAGCACGGGCGTGGAGATGAAGCTCGCGACGAAGCCCAGGCGTAGCACGGCTGCAAGCATCAAGGCCACGCCGACGAGCAAAGCCAATGTCGCCGTCGCGGCGAGCAGTTGCGAGGGATCGCCATCGGGCACGACCTGCGACAACTCCGCGCCGGTGAGGATCGCGATGGTGGTGGTCGTGCTGACCGACAAGGGCCGCGACGTACCGAGGAAGGCATACACCGCCATCGGCACCAGGACGGTGTACAGACCCACTTCCACCGGGAGCCCGGCGATGGTCGCGTAGGCCATCGCTTTCGGAATGACCACCGCCGCCGTCACCAACCCGGCGACGACGTCCTCGCGCAACCTGAGACCGGCGAACATGCGCGCCTCACGCGCCCTTCTGTTCGTTTTCGAGCGCCTTGCGCATGATCTGCCCGTACAGGTCGATCAGTCGACCCGCGAGCGAATGCAGTTCCGGATGCTGCACGACGAAACTCGTGCTGCGATTGGCGTCCTCGAGCATCTGCTTGAGGAAGGCGATGTCTTCCTCGCGCAGGCGCTCGCCCTGATCCATGCGTTTGTCCAGCGCCAACGCGCGCGGCAGGCGCTGCTCGATCAGGCGGTCGATCAGGGCCTGGCTGGTGGCAGCATCCAACTTGTCGGACATGCCGACCCTCCGGAGTTCGGCCCTGTCGTGCAATGGCAACACTCGGCCGCGGGGGAATCCATTGGACTTCGGGCCAACTCGCCTGGCTCGGCAGTGGCGGCGTTTAGCTTTCCAGCCACGCGACGGCCGCGCGGTGGCTGTTGAAGCGTCGCACCGGGTAGCCGATGTCCTTGGCGATCGATTCGGTGGGGACGGCGTGGAACTCCGGCGGATTCACCAGCGCGACGCGACACCGTTGCAGGTAGGGCTCGCTGCGCAAGCGCGCTTCCAGGGCCTGGAACGTCGCGGGGGACGGCGCATGCACCCAGGCCTTCGAGTAGTCGACCAGGATGCCCGTCAGGCCATGTTCGACGAGCAGCGGGAACACGGCCTCCATGACGTCGATGCGGTCCTGGAAACTGACGGGGCCACGAAAGATGATTTCGAGTCGTCCCTGCGCCTCGAGGATGCGGATGTCCCGTTCCACGATCAGCGACCCCTGCCCGCTGCGTCGCGCGTCGGGTCGGCCAGGCGACGCAGGAGCTTTTGCAGGACCGCTTCGTCATGGCGCTGGCCGAGCCGATCGCCGAGCTTCTGCAATGACCGTGTTTTGGATTCGACGGAATGCTTCGTCGCCTTCTTCGCCACGTCCGGCGCGAATTGCGCGAGCGCTTCGAGCTGCATGCGCAACCTGCGCACACGACGACGCCAACGGTGGAGGTTCTGCATCGACGGATCGGCTTTCGCACGCCGCCTGGCCTGGTCGACACGCCGTCGACTGCGCTTGAGCGCCGATCGCAGGTCCGCGGCGTTCAGCGTCTGCCATGGCAGGGCCGCCAGCGCGCGTGCAACGCGCTCAACGCGCGCGCGGCGCAACTGGAATCCGGGATCTGTCACGAGCGCGCGCTGGATCAACACGTCACGCCGGCGACGCAGGCAAACGACGACCGGCGACCATGCTTCCTTCGCGCCCTGCTTGCCCAGGCGCTGCGCGGTGAGGACCGCGACGTGCGCATCGCGTAGCGCGGAAAGACTGTCGCCGACACGCTTCAGGACGTGGTCGCTGCCTTCCACGTCCACGAATGCCAGCAGCGAAAGCAAGGCGCGCAGGCGCCGAATCGCCTTGCGCGCACTGTGGATCGAGGTGTGCACGCGACGTTGCGACGAGAGCGTGCGCAGGAGCGACCGACACGACTTCATGGCCATGGCCCGTGCTGCATTGCCGAGATCCGGGGAATTGCTGGGTGGCATCTTGGACCGCGGCGGCTCGCCTGCCTCGGCGGTGGGAGGGCGAAGTTCCTAGAATACGCCGCCGACCGATTCGAAGGACCACCACCCCATGCCTCCGCGCCGACATGCCGCCTTCGTCGTCTTGCTCGCGCTCTGCGGCTGTGTCTCCCGCGGCGAGGCGCTCGGCACCGGGAACGCCCCTCCGCAAATGCTGGTCGGTGACTTCGTCGACGACTACGGCATCACGTATCGCATCTCCGCGCAGGACTGGCATCAACGACCCGGCACACACTATCGCGTGGTCGCATGGCATCCGGATGCGCGCTACCTGGTCGCGCAAAACGATGCGGGCAACGCGAGCGACGCCGGCCTGTGGACGCGCATCGACTGGGTCGCCCTGCCCGGCATGCCACCGTACGCGTGGGGGTTTTGCCTGAGCGCCTACAACGCACCCACGCAAGCCGACGCGGAGCGCACCACCGTCGCGCGTCGCGATGCACCGAAGACCGGTTGCAATGGCTTCCCGTTTTCGCGGATGCGGCGCGTGGGCGCAGGCGGGGACTGAAGGCGCCAGCGGACGATCAGCGGACGCGCGATGACTACGCTCGCGGCTCCTCATCCAACGGGAGCCGACCATGGCGATCTTCGATTCCATCCGCACCTTGTTCGCCGATGACGATCCGGCACCGACCGTCGTCCTCTTCAATCATTCCCGGCCGCGCGCGCGCGGTCCGGTGTTCGTCTGCCTGCCGGCGATGGGGGTTGCCGCAAGTTTCTACACGCCATTCGCCGAAGCGCTCGCGCAAGCGGCGGGCGGCGTGGCGGTGCTGGCCGATCTGCGCGGACAGGGCGACAGTGCGGCGCTGGCACGACATGGCGCGCGATTCGGTTATCGGGAGATCGTCGAGCAAGACCTCCCGTCGTTGATCCGTGCGATCGCCGCGCAGTTTCCGGGTCGGCCCATTTATCTGGTCGGCCATAGCCTGGGCGGTCAACTCGGCAGTCTCGCCGCCGTCCATGCATCGCGCGCCCTCGCAGGTTTGATCTTGGTGGCGAGCGGCACCGCGCACCATCGCGCGTGGCCGGACGCCCTGCGTTTGCGCGCGCGCGTCACGGTGCAGGCCGTGCGAATGGCGGCTGCGTTGCTGCCCTGGTATCCGGGCCGACTGCTGGGCTTCGGCGGCGATCAGCCGCGTCGATTGATGGCCGATTGGAGCGACAACGCCCGCACCGGCCGGTATCGCTTCGCCGGCAGTAGAATCGATTACGAGGAGGCGATGCATGACCTCGTGTTGCCCGTGTTGTCGGTCGAACTTCGCGGCGATCCCGTGGCGCCGACGGGCGCGATGACCGAACTGCTCGCCAAGCTCGCCTCCTGCGCGATCGACCGTCGGCAGATCGACGGCGTTACCGCCGACGCGCCGTGGCGGCGCCACTTTTCCTGGGCGCGCAGCCCGGACGCGGTGGTCGCTGAAATCATCGACTGGCTGTGCGCGCAATCGCGCCGAGCGCATGTCGAACGTCGCGAACGGGCCGCTGCATGAGCGTTGAGGTGACCTCCCCTCTCGCACTTCGCGTGCTCGGGCCGGTGCGGCTCGAGCATGCCTCGGGCGCGTTCGAGCCGGGCGCGCGGCGCGAGCAGGCAGTCCTCGCGTTGCTTGCCGCCGAAGCGCGCCCGATGAGTCGCGCGCGCCTGTCTGCCCTGCTCTGGCCCGACGCCGACGAGGCGGACGCACGCGGGCGCATGCGGCGTTTGTTGCATGCGCTGTCGAGCCACGTGGGACACGACACGCTTGTCACCGATCGTCAAACCGTCGCGCTCGCCGACGACGCGCGCGCCGCCACCGACCTGGCTGCGCTGCGTCGCGCGCTTGCGGAAGGCTTGTACCGCGCGACCGAAGATCCGAGCGAGGAACGCCTGGCCGCCCTCGAACACGCGGCGCACCTGGCCGCCGCCGAGTTCGCGGAAGGTCTGGCGCTCGACGAATGCGACGAGTTGTCGGCGTGGCTGGAACGCCAGCGCGAATCGCTGCGCCAGGCACGCGCGCAGGCGCTGGCGCAGCTCGTTGCGCAGCTCGAAGGTACGCGGCAATACGAGCGCGCGCTCTACCATGCCCAGGATCTGGTCGCGATCGATCCGCTGAACGAAGCGGCGCAGCGCCGGCTCATCCGCCTGTACGCCGAAGTCGGACAGCCACACGCAGCGCTGCAACAGTTCGAGCGCTGCCGGCAACTGCTGCACGACGAGCTCGGTGTCGCGCCGGAAGCGGCGACGCTTCAAGTCGTCGATGAAATCCGTGCGCGCGACGCCGGCTCGACGATGCGTCTCGACAACACGCCAACGCCGGCGACCGTGCGGTTCACGCGCAGCGGCGATACGCATCTTGCCTATCAGGTCATCGGCGATGGCCCACGCGATGTGCTCTTCATCAGCGGCTTCGTCTCGAACCTGGAGCAGGCCTGGGAACCCGGCGGGCCCGCGGATTTCTTCCGCGAACTCGCGCGCGACTTTCGACTCATCCTTTACGACCGGCGCGGTGTCGGTCTTTCGGACCGCACGGTCGATCCCTCCGATACGTCGGTGAGCAGCGCCGATGCGTTGTCGGTCCTCGACGCCGTTGGCAGCAAACGTGCGCTGGTGTTCGCCGTGTCGGAGGGCGGGCCGATCGCGATTCGCCTTGCAGTGGAGCATCACGAGCGCGTCGCGGGGCTCGCGCTTTGGGCAACGCTCGCGCGCGGCACCGCCACGCACGACTATCCGTGGGCGTTGACTGCGCAGCAATACGCGCGTTGGCTCGATGCACTGGTCGCGCAATGGGGGCGGCCGGCCGACATCGAGACCTTCGCGCCCGAATACGCAAACGATCCGCTGCTGCAGCGCTGGTGGGCGCGCATGCTGCGCCTGGGTTCCAGCCCGCGCTGCATGCGCGCGGTGCTGCGCACGCTCGCGCTGAGCGACGTGCGCGATTTACTGCCGCAGGTGCGCGTGCCGACGCTGGTGATGCATCGCACCGGCGACCGCGCCGTGCGCGTCGGCGCCGGCCGCCAGGTTGCGAACGCGATTCCCGGCGCGCAGTGGCTCGAACTGCCCGGGACCGCGCATTGGTGGTGGCTCGGCGAGACGGCGCCGATCCTCGACGCGATCAAACGTTTCATCGCTGCGTAAGCAGCACCGGCGTTGCGCGGTACAGCGCCGGGTAAGTCGCCTTCAACGCCGTCAGTTTCGGCGCATCCCAGTAGCGGATGTAGCCGGCCTGCGGATTCAGCGCCATGTAATCCTGGTGGTAGGCCTCCGCCGGATAGAAGGGCCGCGCCGGCTGCACCTGCGTGACGATGGGTGCGTGGAAGATGTTGGCCTTTTGAAGTTGCGCGATGTAGGCAGTGGTGTCCTGCAGTTGGGTGCGCGTCGTCGTGTAGATGGCGGACCGATATTGCGTGCCGTGGTCGGGGCCCTGGTAGTTGCGTTCGGTCGGGTCGTGCACGACGGAGAAGAACACCTGCATCAGCTGCGGGTAGGACACCTGCGACGGGTCGTAGGTGACCTGCACCGCTTCGGCATGGCCCGTCAGGCCGGTCGAGACGATCGCGTAATGCGCCGACGCCGCGTCGCCGCCGATGTAGCCGGACACCGCGCGCTGCACGCCCTTGACGTGCTGGAACACGCCCTGCACGCCCCAGAAGCAACCGCCGGCGAAGACGACGGTTTCCGAACGCGCCATTGCGGAAGGCTTGGCGGCGGTTGTTTCGACGAACGCCGGCACCTGAATCGACTGGACCGCGGCCACCGCGGGATTCCGGATCGTCGACAGGCCGCCCAACAACAATCCGACGACACCGAGCGCCACCGCGCCGGCCACGATTTTTTCTGTTGCAACGTGCATCGGAACTCCTTGCGCGACGGATGTCGCGACGCGTCAGCCGAAGGTGAAGGCGTAGGCGCGAACGCCGGGGTCGAGGAAGCGGATCTCGAAGGTGTGTTCGCGCACCGTCGTGCGTTGCCGCACCAACTGGTAGAGGCGATGACCGTCGACCACGCCTGCGCCCGAGGCATCGATGTCGTCGCCGTGGTCGCCGCCGGGCGGCTTGCCGTCGATGCGCACCTGGAAACGCACCGGCTTGCCCTGATTGCCGGGCGCGAGCACCAGATGCAGGTCGCGTGCGTGGAAGCGATAGACGATGTCGCCGTTCGGCGATGCCAGGCGCGCATCTTCTTCGCCGACGTTCCACTCGCCCTTCAAGGCCCAGTGGTTGAGCGACACGTCGGGGGTGGCGTCGTAACGCTTGACGCGGTCCTTCTCCACGCCGCCGACCGACACGAAATTCTCCGCGCGCGCGTACCCGATGTAGGTTTCGGGCGACTTGAGCTGCGCCAGGTCGGCATCGGCCTCCACGCCCTTCGTCGGGGCTCGCTGCGCGACCATCTCGGGCAGCGCGCGCTTCCCCGCTTCGCTCAACAGCGTGCGGATGATCTGCTCGGACTGCGCGTACTCGCCTTCGCCGAAGTGATGGGCGCGAACGCGTCCCTGCGCGTCGATGAAGTAATGCGCCGGCCAATACTGGTTGTCGAAGCCGCGCCAGATCGCATAGCCGTTGTCGACGGCGACCGGATAGGTAATGCCCAGATCCTTCACCGCCTTGCGCACGTTGCCGAGGTCGCGCTCGAAGGCGAACTCCGGCGCATGGACGCCGATCACCACCAGGCCGGCGTCGCGATACTTGTCGGCCCACGCGCGCACGTGCGGCAAGGTGCGCAGGCAATTGATGCAGGAGTACGTCCAGAAGTCGATCAACACCACTTTGCCGCGCAGCGATGCGGCGGTGAGCGGCGCGGAATTCAACCACGCCGTCGCGCCCTCCAGCGCAGGCAAGGTGCCTTCGACGGGCAAAGCCTGCGCCGCGCCCGATTTGGCGGCCATCATCATCATGCTCGGGGCCGCTTCCGCGCGCGCCTGCGATGGGTGCAGGCGGTCGAGCAGGTGTTGCTCGATGCGCCCGGTGCTGGCGATGGAAAGCTTGGTGAGCAGGCCCGTGTCGGCGCCCGTCGCGATGGCGACCACCGCGACCAACATCGCCATGCCCAGCCCACGGCGCACCCATTCGCCGGCGCCCATGGAGCGCTTGAGCGCATCGAACACGCGCCCGCCGACGAGCAACGCGATCGCAAGCGAAGTCGCGGCGCCGAGGCCGTAGGCCAACAACAATCCGGTTGTGCCGACATTCGCGCCCTGCAACGCGGCGCCGGTGAGTACGAGTCCGAGGATCGGGCCCGCGCACGGTGCCCAAAGCAAACCGGTCGCGATACCGAGCAGCAGCGAAGCGCCGAAACCCGCACCGCCGCCGTGCCCGTTGGCCGCATCGACCGACGTGCTCAGCTTCCCGCCCAACCATTGGAAGGGCTTGCCGATTTGCAGCGCCAGGCTGGGCCACAGCAACGCCAGCGCGAAGGCCGCCATCAACACGAGTGCGATCCAACGCCCGACATGGTTGGCCTGCACCACCCACTCACTGCCGACCGCGGCGAACGTGGCGACGACGGCGAACGTCGCGGCCATACCGATCAGCAGCGGGAGCGCGCTGCGCGCGAAGGGTTGGTCGGACCGTGCGAAGACGAACGGAAGGACCGGCAGGATGCACGGGCTGACGATCGTCAGCGCGCCGCCGAGATAAGCGAGGATGAGCAGAAGCATTCGGAAATCCTGTGAGGAAGGCGGTCAGCCCGCCATGAACGTCAACGCCACGCCGTTCATGCAGTAACGCAAGCAGGTGGGTTTCGGACCGTCGTCGAAAACGTGGCCCAGGTGGCCGCCGCAGCGCCGGCAATGCACCTCGGTGCGCGGAATGCCGAGCAGGGTGTCCACGTCCTCGCCGACCGCGTTGGCCAGCGGTTGCCAGAAACTCGGCCAGCCCGTGCCGCTGTCGAACTTGGTGGCCGAGGAGAACAACGGCAAGGCACAGCCCGCGCAGGCAAACGTGCCTTTGCGATGCTCGTCGTTCAGCGGACTCGAAAACGGCCGCTCGGTCGCCGCCTCCCGGAGCACCGCGTATTGGGCAGCCGTCAGGCGCTGATGCCACTGCGCGTCGCTGAGCATGATTTCGAATCGCTTGCGACCGGCCGCAGCCGCAGGACGCTGCGCATCGCAGGCCCCCAGCCCGAGCACACATCCGGCCAGCGCCAGGCCGCCGGCGACCATCACTTTCCGTCGGGAGAATTTGTTCATGCATCCAGATACGGATGCCGACGCCCGGCGGATTCAGCGTCGGTCACTCGGGCTGCTTCCGCCAGACTGTCGGGTGGGCGACACCGTTTTTGATCTACGTCAACTTCCGCCGAACTGGGCCGGCGCATGGTGGGTCGAATGCGAATCGATGCACGCGGCCATGTCGTTGCTCACCATCGCCGCGGGATCGCGCTGCGGTTCGCCCGGTTTCGCGCCGATGGACTCGGAGCGTTTGCGGCATTCCTCGCAGTGCTCGGCCCAGGGTTGCTGGCCGGCCTGTCGGACGACGATCCGGCCGGAATCACCACATACTCCCTGCTTGGCACCGACCACGGCTATCGGTTGCTGTGGATCATCCCCGCATCGACCGTACTGCTCGTCCAGTTTCACCAGATGGCGATGCGAATTGGAGCGGCAACGGGCAAAGGATTCGTCGGCGTCATTCGCGATCGTTGGGGACACAGATGGGCTTACGCCGCAGTGGCTGGGCTGGTGTTCGCGAACTTCGGGACCATTTGCGCGGAGTACGCAGGCATATCCGCCGCATGTTCTCTCGTCGGAATCCCGACGTGGATCAGTGCGCCCGGCTCCGCGATTCTGATATCGCTCGTCGTCGTGCTGGGGTCATTCCATCACGTCGAGCGCGTGCTCTTGGTCGTGTCAGCCACATTGGGCCTCTACCTGATCGATGGAATTCTTGCACGACCGGATTGGCCGCAGGTGTTCCACTACGCAATCGTGCCGCACATGCCCGTCGACGCCGTCGGCTGGATTGCTGTCGCCGCAACGCTGGGCACCACACTCGCACCCTGGGGCCTTGCGTTCATTCAGTCGTACGCCGTAGACAAGAAGATCACGCTCGCCGAGTTGCGTTGGGAGCGATACGACGTCGTCATCGGTTCACTGCTCACGGGCATCATCGGGCTGGCCATCGCAGTCGCATGCGCCTCCACGCTGCACCGCGCGGGCGTGCACATCAACGATGCGCGCGATGCCGCCGCTGCTCTGCGGCCGCTGGCCGGTTCTTTCGCGACCGTGCTCTTCGGGGTCGGATTGTTGGGCGCGGCACTCCTGGCAGCGGCAATCGTCCCGCTGGCAACCGCGTATTCAATTGCCGAGGGTGTTGGGTCCCCGGCATCGCTGGATCTTGACACGCGACACTTCCGGATCTTCTACGCCGCTTTCGTGATACTGACTGCGGCGGCGGCAAGCATCGTTTCGCTGCCCGATTTGCCGCTCATCCCACTCATTTACACCAGCCAAGTCGTGAATGCCGTGATGCTGCCGCTGCACGTCATCGCCCTTCAATTGCTGGCGCGCGACCCGATCCTCATGGGCGATGCCCGATCCGGAACCGGCTCGGTACTCGCGGGTTGGACAAGCATCGGACTCATTGTCGGATGCATCATTGCACTTGCATGGAGTTGGGGACGAACGGCACCGCCCGGATAGACCAGGAACGATTTTGGAGAGCAGCCATGGCGCCCACCTTGCACGTCAATCTGTTCGTCGTGCTGGTCACCGTACTCGCGGTCGGCATGACCGTGGGATTGCATTACGAGGGACTCAATTGGCTCGCGCGACGCCTGACAAGACAAGGGCAGGCGCGACGTCGTCGCGTCCTCTACGGAGTTATCGGTGCGTTGCTGTTGCACATCGCAGAGATCTGGATATTCGGGGGTGCGTATTGGATCTGCCTCGGTCTTCCAGGCGCCGGCGGCGTCACGGGCGCCAAAGGCACCGGATTTCTCGATACCGTCTACCTGTCGGCAATGACGTTCTCGACCGTTGGATTCGGAGACGTCTCGCCCTACGGGGCCATTCGCTTCATCGCCGGCACCGAAGCCGTCCTCGGGTTATTCCTGATCGCTTGGTCGGCGACCTTCACGTACTACGAAATGGCGCAAAACTGGAGGGCGCAATGAAGACTCGCGCTCTGGGCCCGGTCCGCTACGGCGAGATGCCGCGGGCAACTTCCATCCGAACCCGGTTCAGCTCCGCATCCTGCCCTTCGACGATGTCCTGCGGGGTTGTCGTCACTTCGATATCGGGCTCAAGGCCCGCGTCCGGCGCGCCTTCCACGAATCGTGCGATGAGCGGAAGATCAAGCTCGATCTTCGAATTCGGCAAGCGAAGGAAGAAAAAAGCACCGCCGTTGATACCGCGCTGGTTTCCGCCGGTCGTTCGCCCGACAAGCGTCGCGAGGCGGGTCCGCTTGAGCACCTCGGCAAACTGGAACGTTGCGGAGCTGTTGTCTGGCCCGACCAGGACGAAAACGCGGCCGGCATAGCGTGGAGAAGCCGGCTCGATCCGCCGGACTCCCGTGTTGCCATGATCGTCGAGCAACACAAAGAAGCGATCGTCTCGGCGCACCGCATCGCTCCCCCAGTCCCGGAAGGCGGGATCCCACGTATCGAGCACGGGCAGGAGCGCATCGGGAACCTTGCGGTATCGCACCAGTCGAGGCGGCTCCTGCAGCGTCATCGGTGACGAGATCAGATGCGGAAGTATCTGGTCTCCGACATCCAGCCCACCCTCGTTCCCACGCAGGTCGATCACCAGGACGTTGGTTCCGCGCCGCGCCAACTCGGCGAAACTCTCGTCGATGAACGCACGCCAATCCCATTTGTCGTCGTACAAGGCCCATGTGGGCATGCGCAAGACCGCCAGCTCGGCGTCTGTCGTGTCGAGCGACCACCCCGCATGCGCATCGTTCTCGCGACGTTGGGCCAGACGCTTGGCGTATGTCAGCGTCTCCACTTCCATTGTTCTCCGCTCACCGCGCGGCGTGCGCATGGTCAGCGTTCGTTTCCCGCCAGTCGCCGGGAAGTACAGGGACAGGTAGATATCGAACGTTTCGTAACGCTCCCTGCCCTGCACTTCCAGTATCGCCAGGCGTTTGCCGTCGTTGGCCCCGTCCGCGCGTGCAATGCGCAGGAGTTTCGCCAGCACCCTGGATACGGGAACGCCATCGATCGCCAATACTTCCGATCCGCGTGGAACCACCTGATTCCGACTCAGGTCCCGTGTCACATACATGCGACGTCCTACCCAGCGGAACTCGAAGGGCACGCGATCATCCCCTTCAAGCAATGCGTGCTGGATGGATTCGGGCTGATTGGTGGGGTTGAGATAGGTATGCCCGCACCGAATTGTCGCGGCGAACTCGGAGAATGCGATGAAGGCCTGGCGCAAATCACCCGCCCGATCCAGCGCCCGATGGAGATCGCGCACCCGGGAATCGAACTGCGCCGGCGTGTTGTACCGATACAGACCCGGATGAAGCCGCTTGTAGGCAGCAACGAGCACGTCGGCATCCGACTGCAGCGCCGCGCGATCCACCTTCGGCGCAGAACCAGATTCGGCCGCCCAACCGGTCCGGGGGATAGCGCCGAGCAGCGCGGCCCCGATGGCGACGGAAAAGACGAGCCGCGCAAACCCCGCTGCCTTCCTGTTACGGGAGGTCCCTACCATCGAGACATGCACACATCACCTCGCTTCATTTCAGGGGTGTCCTGCAGTCCCCGATCCCGCCGACTGGGGCACCATCCGCACCTTTGAAACGTCGTATCCGAGCGTTGCAATGCGCACCAGGCTGGCGCGCAATTCGGCGTCGGGCAACCGCGGCGTGCGCGCCATGAGCCAGACGTAGTCGCGCTTGCTCCTGCCAACGATGGTGCGCGAGTAGTCCGGTGCGAGGTCCACGATCACGTACTCCGCCTGGATGGGCCACGTGAACTGCATGCCCCACACGGCATTGTGGGTGCCGGGGACAACCGTGCCCACCGGCTCCATTACTTCCAGCGGTGCGGCGAAACTCCCCTTGCGGAACCGAAACGTCGTGCGGATGCGACCGGCGTCGTCGAGCCGATACGACTCGACCGCATCGAAGGCGTCGCGCTCGGGACGCGAAGGAATGTGGGCGATGACGTACCAATCGCCCATGAAACGTTCCAGGTCGACGTCCGCCACGGGCTTGATGGTCGGGCGGCCCACTGCGCAGGCAGCGACGGTGGCTGCCAGGGCGGCGAGTGCGAGCCGGGTCTTCATGTGGCCTCCTTCACGAAACGGTGGTGCGCGACCATCCACGCGCGGCCTCCTTCGAAGCCGAACAACTCCGCGCACGCCATCCAGAACATGCGCCAGCGCTGGAACCATAGTGGCGCAGCGGAGCCGTACGCTTCGCGCAGGATGGCCATCGCCTGGTGCGCGTTCGCATCCTGGTTGGCGAGCCACTGATCGGCGGTGCGACGATAGTGCGTGCCATCGACGAGCCACCTCGCCTCCGCACGCAATGCGCCCTGGAACCAGAGCAGCGTGTCGGCCGCCGGCATCACCCCGCCGGTGAAGAAATGCCGCCCCATCCAATCGTCCTGGCCGTTCGTCTCGAACGGATAGACAAGCGTGCGGTGGCAGAAGATGTGCACGAACAATTTTCCGCCGGGCCGCAGCCAACCCGCGATGCGGTCCATCAGCGCCGCATGGTTGCGGATGTGTTCGAACATCTCCACCGACACGCAGCGATCGAACGCCTCCGCGTCCAGCGCCAGGCGGTTGACGTCGCAGGTGATCACGCGGACGTTGTCGATGCCGCGCGCGCGGCAGCGCGCTTCGATGAAGGCCCGTTGCGCCGGTGCGTTCGACACCGCGGTGATGCGGGCACCCGGAAAGCGTTCGGCCAGCCACAACGTCAGCGAGCCCCAACCGCACCCGAGTTCCAGGATGTCCTGCCCGTCGCGCAACTGCGCGCGCTCGGCGTACAGGGCCAGCATCGCCTCTTCGGCCTGCGCCAGCGTTTCGGCGCCGGTGGGATACAGGCAGGCTGAATACTTCAGGCGCGGCCCAAGGCACAGCGCGAAGAACGCCGGCGGCAGCTCGTAATGCTGGCGATTGGCCGCATCGACGTGGATGGCGATCGGGCTGTCGCGCAAGGCGGCCAGCACCTCCGCGGCGCGGAACGACGCGCCCGTTGGATCGCGGGCGTACTCCTCGCGCAGGCGCTGCGCGCACAGGCGGCGGATGCCGTGTCGCAACAGCGCGTCGGGGATCCATCCACGCTCGGCCCATCCGACCAAACCCTTGGCGGGACCGTCGCCAGCGCACTGCGCCGCATCGATGGTGGCGTTCATCGCTCCTCCTTGGGAAACCACGGGAACAACATCGGTGTGGTGCGCTGGTAACGCGCGTAGTCCACCCCGCGCGTGCGCAAGGCCTGTGCCTCGGTAAAGGGAATGCCGCTGATCCAGCGCAGGAACACGTACATCACCAACGGGCCGCACCACGCGAGCCAACCGATCGGCGAGCCGATCGCCAGCAGCACGTAGGCCCACCAGTGCACCCACTCGAAGAAGTAGTTCGGATGGCGCGAATAACGCCACAGCCCGTCGCGGCAGGTCGTGCCGCGCGTGTCGGGCCTCGCGCGGAAGCGTGCCAGTTGCCTGTCCGCGATCGCCTCGCCCGCCACCGCCAGCAGCCACGTCGCCACGCCCGCGACGAACCACGCATTCCACGACGCGACGGGATTGGCGGCCACGGCCAGGAACGGCAACGCAAACAACGCCACCAGCAGTGCCTGCGACTGGAACAGCGCCAGCCACTTCCAGGGCGCATCGCCCCAGCGCTTGCGCAACTGCGCGTAGCGTCCGTCTTCGGCTTCGCCGCGCACGCGGCGCCACAGGTGCCCGCCCAACCGCAGGCCCCACGCGCCGCCGAGTACCGCGAGCAGCACGCGCGGCAAGATCGCGCCGTCGCCCGTCGCGGCCACCAGCACGGCCGCGCCGCCCACGCCGAAGGACCACACCACATCCACGATGCCGGCGTTGCGCGTGCGGCGTTGCCGGGCCCACGCCATGCCCTGACAGACCGCCGCCACGGCCCACACGCCTGCGAGCTGCTGCCACGGGCTCACGCGTCGCCCCTCGCGCCCCACGGCGCCCCGGGCTTGGCCATGAGCATGTGCGCCACGCCGATCGCACCCTCGCGGAACCCGCCCTCGCAATAGGCGAGGTAGAACGCCCACATGCGCAGGAAGCGCTCGTCGAACCCCTGTGCGCGCGCGTCCTCGCGCCGCGAGAGGAACCGCGCGCGCCAGTCACGCAGCGTGCACGCGTACGACGCGCCGAAATCTTCCAGGTGCACGAGCGCAAGGTCCGTGCTGCGCGCCTTGGCGGCCAGCATCGCCGCGATGGACGGGATGAACGACCCGGGGAACACGTGCCGCTTGATGAAATCGACTGTCCGAAGTGCCTGCGCGTACCGATGGTCTTCGATGGTGATGGCCTGCACCAACGCCAGTCCGCCCGGCCGCAGCAGGCTCCCCAGCACGGCGAAGTACGTGTCCAGATACTGCGCGCCGATCGCTTCCACCATCTCGATCGACACGAGCTTGTCGTACCGTCCCGCCAGGTCGCGATAGTCCGCGCGCAGCACCGTGACGCGATCCTGCAAGCCCGCTTCCGCCACCCGTTGCGTGGCGAGCGCGTGCTGCTCGGCGGAGATCGTGGTGGTCGTGACGCGGCACCCGTGGTGGCGCGCGGCATGGATCGCGAAACCGCCCCACCCGGTGCCGATCTCCACCACGTGATCGTCCGCGCACAGGCGCAGCTTCTCGCAGATGCGCGCGAGCTTGCGCGCGGACGCGGCTTCGAGCGTGTCGTCTTCGCCGGCATACATCGCCGAGGAATACATCAGGTCGTCGGACAGGAAGAGGCGGAAGAACGCATTGCCCAGGTCGTAGTGCGCCGCGATATTGCGCCGCGCGCCCGCGCGAGTATTGCGTCGCAGCGCGTGCGCCGCGCGCATCGCCATGCCGGCGATGCGTGCCGGGCCGCGCTCCATGCCATCGAGCAGGTCGCGGTTGCGCACCAGCAATCGCACCAACCCGACCGGGTCGCTGCACTCCCAGGCGCCCGCCATGTACGCCTCGGCCGCGCCCACGCTGCCGCCAGCCGCCAGCGCGCGATAGAACTCCGGGTCGTGCACCACCAGCCGTGGTGGCGACGCCTCCCCGATGGGCTCGCCCACGCGCGTCACGCCGGTGGCGTCGGCCAGCACAAGTTCGCCGCCCCGCAGCGTCGCCAGACGGCGCAGCAATCGTGCGCGCAGCCATCGGTCGAAACCGCGGATGCCGGCGATGCGCCCGGTCTGGCTGACGGTGTTCATCGATGACTCTCCGTTCGGGCGGGATGTTCGTGGACGGGAATGCCCTTCCACCACAGGCGCAACGCTTGCCATTGGATCGCCGTGATCACCTGCGCGGTCATGCACGGATAGCGCCAGAGCACGCGCGCCAGGCCGGGGCCGTCGAGCGAGCGGCGCACCAGCGACAATGTCGCGTCGAATTCGCGAGCGTCGCCATCTCGCACCTCCATGCGGACGCGCAGGTCCTCGCCCGGCACCGTGAATGCCCACGCGTAACGCCGCGCCATCGCCATGAACGGCGAGACATGGAAGGCTTTGTCGAACTGCCAGTGCAACGCCCGGCCCTGCGCGCGCGCATCCGCCGGGCGCAGCACGTAAGCGTGGCGCTCGCGCCACGGCGTGTTGGTGATTTCGGCCACGATGCTGTGCAGCGCCCCATCGGCGTCGTGGCAGTAGTAGAAGCTCACCGGGTTGAAACAGTAGCCGGCGTAACGCAGGTGCGCGAGCAGGCGGATCGGTCCCTCGGGGCGCTCCCCCGTCGCCGAACGCACACGCTCGCGCACCGCCTCCGCCAGCGGTTGCGCGCGGTCGCCGAGGAAATCTTCGCGCCGGAATGCGGCGAGGTTGCGTCGATCGACTGACCACAACCAACGGTGCTCGAACAGGCGAGGCAGTTCGTCCAGGTCCAGGTACAGCTGCGCGATGCGATATTCGAACGCGTGCGCGCGCGGGAGGTGGCGGCGGTGCCGCACCGTGCCTTCGTACAGCGCGCTCTGCAGCGCGATCATGCGATCGCCTCCGCCGCGCGCGGCACCGCCCGCGCAACGTGCGACGCGTCCGTTCGCCAAGCCGCGCCCAGGCGTTCAGCGACGTCCACGCCGCTGCGCATGCCGTCCTCGTGGAAGCCCCACCCCCAATACGCGCCGGCGAACCAGGTGCCGCGCACGCCCTGGACCTCGTCCTTGCGCGACTGCGCGGCCACCGCACCTTGCGTATGCACCGGATGTCGATACGTGCGGCGCGCCAGCACGCACGCGGGATCGATCGACTCGGATCGATTGAGCGTCACCACCACGGGCGTGGTCACCGGCAGCCCCTGCAACAGGTTCATGCAATAGCTCACCGTGCACGCCTTCGTCGGTGCCGTCGGCACGTGAACGTTCCATGCGGCCCAGGCCTTGGGATGGCGCGGCAGAAGCGCACGGTCTGTGTGCAGCACGACCTCGTTGGTCTGGTAACCGATCGCCCCGAGGATGTCGCTCTCGGCGTCGCTCGGATCGTCGAGCAGCGCGAGCGCCTGGTCGGAGTGGCACGCCAGCACGACGTGGTCGAATCGCGCCTCGCCGCCCTCCCACCGCACCCGCACGCCATCGGGGCCGCGGGCGACGCCGCGTACCGGCGTGCGCGTGCGCACGTCCACGTGCCAACGCGCGGCCATCGCATCGACGTAGGTCCGCGAGCCGCCGTCCACGACCCGCCACGCAGGGCGGCCCGCGACCTGCAACATCTGGTGATGGGCCATGAAGCGCACCAGGTATTTCGCGGGGAAACGCAGGATCTGCGCGGCGGGCGACGACCACAGCGCGCTCGCCATCGGCACCAGGTGCAGGTCGCGGAACGCCGCGCCGTAGCGGTGCGTCGCGAGATACTCGCCGAGCGTCGGCCCCGCATCCGGCACGTCGAGCAGATCCGGCGCCGTGCGATAGAAGCGCGACAGATCGCGCAGCATGCCCAGGAAGCGCGGCGAGGCCAGGTTGCGCCGCTGGCAGAACAGGGCATCCAGCGAGGTGGCGTTGTATTCCAACCCCGTGCGTGCCTCCTGTACGGAGAAACTCATGGTGGTCGGGCGCGTGCGCACGCCCAGCTCGCCGAACAACCTGGTCAGCAACGGATAGTGCGCGGTGTTGTGCACGATGAAACCGGTGTCGACCCGTAGCGCGCGTCCGTCCACGACCACCTCGTGCGTGTCGGTGTGGCCGCCCAGGCGATCGTCGGCTTCGAACAGGACCACCTCGTGCACACGGGACAGCAACCACGCGGCCGCCAGTCCGCCGATCCCGCTGCCCACCACCGCGATCCGCATCTCAATCCCTCCTCGCCAGCACCCATGCGGGGACTGGTTTGAGGCCGCGGATCAACCCGAGCGCCTGTAGCGCGCGCAGGCCGTACCAAGTCAGGTCGATCTCCCACCAGCGGAATCCCTGCCGTGCGCTGCCCGGGAAGAAGTGATGGTTGTTGTGCCACCCCTCGCCGAACGTGAGCAGCGCGAGCCACGCGTTGTTGCGGCTGTCGTCGCCGGTGGCGTAGGGGCGCGACCCCCAGCGGTGCGCGAGGGAGTTGATCGTGACCGTCGCGTGGAAGAGCACGACGGTGGAGACGAAGAATCCCCACACCACCATCTGCGGCCCATCGGTGCCCAGGGCCGGCGCCGCATGGGCGAGCGCCTCGCCCACGCTGTAGAGAAGCACCGCGAGCGCAACGGGCACGGCCGTGTCGAACCGGTCCAGCCAACGCAGTTCCGGATACGCCAGCAGGTCCCCGATCCGCCGCGGATCGGTGCCGAACCCCGCGTCGGTCAGGAACCATCCGACGTGGCTACGCCAGAAGCCCTTGCGCGGCGTGTGCGGATCCTCCGCGGTATCGGCGTGCACGTGGTGGTGGCGATGGTGCGCGGCCCACCACAACGGCCCGCGCTGCACGGACGCGGCGCCCAACAGCGCGAAGGCGAACTGCACTGCGCGCGAAGTACGGAACGTGCGATGCGCGAAGTAGCGATGGTAGAACCCAGTGAGCGCGAACATCCGCACGACGTACAGCGCCGCCGCCGTCCACGCCGCCGTCGCCGACACGCCCACCCACGCCACGCCGATGCAGGCCACGTGCAACGCGATGAACGGCATCGCACGGAACCAGTCGATGCGATCGGACGGCGCGGCGTCGAGCGCGTCGGGCGCCACCGTAGTGTCGAACCAGCGCCGCCACGTCGTCGCGCGCGTCGCGGTTGAGGTGTGCCGTCGATCGAGCTGGTGCGCCATCGCATCCTCCCGTGTACCGGAGGCTGTACGCACGAGCGTCGTGATCGGATGCAGCGTCGGTCGCGTCGCCTAGAAACCGAACAGGCGCTGCGCCCCGCGCGCAATCCACCCTTGCAGGCGCAACGGCGCGTCCAGCGCGGCCACGCAGATGCAGGGCGCGCCATCGACGGTGACGGGTTGGTGCTCGGTGTCGAGATCCAGGTCCGCCGCGTCCCCCGCGGCGAAGCGGCCCAAAGCATCGTCGTAGGCGCCCTGCAGGATCTGCGTCAGTTCGCTGCCGCCGTGGCCATGCATCGGCATTCGCTTGCCGGGTCCGATCTTGAGCATCAGCAACGTCGCGCCGCTCGGTCCGGTCGTGCGGATGTAATGCATCGCCGGCCCCATCCATCGCCAAGGGAGCGTGCGATACGACGTGCCGAAGTACGGGTGCAGTGGCGCGGGCAGGCGATCCGGATCGTCGGCCGGCGCCATCGCCGGCGGACGCGCCGCCGGCACCTCCTCGGCCAGGGTACGCAGCATGGCCTGGCGCAGGCGATCGCGCTGCGCATCGCCGACCGCGACGGGCTGTTGCTGTTCGACGAGCACGCCGCCCACGCGCTCGGCCTGCGCCAGGCGCGCGCGACAGACGCCGCAACCAACGAGGTGGATCGCGGCGATCGTCGCGAACTCCGGCCGCAGCGCACCGGAGGCGTGGCTGACCAGCGTGGCGTCGTCGAGATGGTGGCGCGGTGCAGGCGTCATGGCGCGCCTCCCATGTCGTCCTGCAATCGCGCGAACGCGCGCCGCAGGTGCGACTTGACAGTGCCCAATGGCATCGACAGTTCGGCCGCGATGTCCTGGTGACTCTTGGCTTCGAAATAGGACATGCGGATCAGTCGAGCTTGCACGGGGGGCAGCGCCTCGATGCGGCGACGCAACTGAGCGCCATCGGCGTAGCGCTCCGCACTGCCCGCCTCCTCGACAGGCTCGACATCCTCGGACAGTGGCGCCATGCCGCGCCATGCTTCGCGGCGCAGCCGATCGACATGCAGGTTGCGCGCGATGCGGAACACCCAAGTGCTCACCGCGCTGCGTGCCGGGTCGAACTCGGCTGCGCGCTGCCACAGGCGGAGCAGCGACTCCTGCGCCAGGTCCTCGGCCACCGCCTCGGAGACGCCGACACCGCGCAGGTACAGGCACAGGCGCGGCATGAAGTGGTCGTAGATGCGCATGAAGCTGTCGCGATCCCGGCGAGTGGCGACCGCGGCCAGTTCGAGGCCCCAGTCAGGGCCGTCCTGCACGGGCGAGGTCGCGTTGGACATCCGTCTAGCCGCCTGGAAGGCGAGGAATGGGGCGCAGGGCAAAGGCATCGTTCACGGGCCTAGGGTACCAACCCCTCTACGCACCGGGACGCAGATCGGATGCAGGGCGCAGTTTGCGCCGTGTTGACGAGCCACCCTTCTTCGATCTAATGTATTAGCTCGTTATTACATTAATGCAATGAAACAACGCCCCGACCCCCTGCCGGAAGCCGAAGCCGAAGCCGCCCTCGACGGGCTGGCGACGGCATTGGCCGCCCTGCAGAAGCCGGAGGATGTGCGCGCATTCCTGCTCGACCTGTGCACGCCTGCCGAACTGGAATCGATGGCCGACCGCTGGAAGGTGGTTCCCCTCCTCATCGAGGGCGTTCCCTATCGGGAGATCCACGAGCGCACCCGCGTAAGCGTGACCACCGTCGGTCGCGTCGCGCGCACGCTCGAGCACGGCGCCGGCGGCTACCACGCCGCCATGCGCCGCAAACGTCGCCACGCCGCCTCGCATTGAAGGTCCCCGCCATGTCCCTGTCCGCCCCATCCGGGGCGATGCGCGAACGCGTGCGCATTGCCATCCAGAAATCCGGTCGACTCGCCGAGCCGGCACGCTCGCTGCTCTCGTCCTGCGGCCTGTCGTGGCGGGAAAGCCGCGACCGTCTGTTTTGCCACGGGGACTCGATGCCGATCGATCTGCTCCTCGTCCGCGACGACGACATCCCCGGCCTGCTCGCCGAAGGCACCTGCGACCTCGGCATCGTGGGGCGAAACGTATTGCTCGAACGCGCGAGCGGGTATGGAACCGGAGAGATCGCCCCGTTCCGCGAATGGCGCGGGCTCGGATTCGGCGCATGTCGACTCGCGCTTGCGGTCCCCCAGGCATGGAGCGATGCACAGGCGGCCGCGCTCGATGGAATGCGCATCGCAACAAGCTACCCCGCGCTGGTTTCGCAATGGCTCAGGGAGCGCGGCATCGCCGCCGACGTGGTGACGCTGTCGGGTTCCGTCGAGATCGCACCGCGCCTGGGGACAGCCGATCTGATCTGCGACATCGTGTCGAGCGGCACGACACTGACCGCCAATCAACTCCGCGCAACCGACGTCCTCCTCGACAGCGAAGCGGTACTCGCCGGCCCCGTCGTACCGTTCGGCGACGTGCGCGCGGAGATCGCCGGGTTGTTCCTGCGCCGCCTCGATGCGGTACTCGGGTTGCGCGACAGCAAGCTTCTGATGTTCCAGACAGCCTCGGCCGACCTTCCCGCATTGATGGCGCTGCTGCCTGACGCGGAACGGCCCACGGTGATGCAAGTCGACGGCACCGACCGCGTCGCATTGCAGGCGGTGTGTCGTGGCACGGTGACATGGCAGCGTCTGGAGGACCTCAAGCGCGCGGGCGCCTATGGGCTCCTGGTCCTGCCCGTCGAGAGGATGCTGGCGTGAAGTGGACGCGATTGGAATGGGCATCGCTCGACGCGAATGCGCGGGCCCACGCGTTGCGTCGCCCCACGCAAGCGGTGTCCGCGGAAGTGCGCGCGTCGGTCGTGGACATCGTCGAGCAGGTGCGCCTGGGCGGCGATGCGGCGCTGAATGCGTTGACGCAGCGATTCGATGGCCCCGCTCTGAACGCGCTCCTGGTCTCCGAGGCGGAGCTCGATGCGGCAGACGCGACCGTGTCCGATGCCGTGCGCGCGGCGATCGATGATGCCGCATCGCGAATCGAAGCTTTCCATCGGCTGGGGATGGCCCAACCGTACGCGCTCGACACGGCGCCTGGCGTGCGATGTGAACGCATCCTGCGCCCGATCCACCGCGTCGGTCTGTATGCGCCGGCGGGGAGTGCGCCGCTGCCCTCCACGGTGTTGATGCTCGGCGTTCCGGCGTTGCTCGCCGGGTGCACGGACGTCGTCCTGTGCACGCCGCCTCGCGCCGACGGCAGCGCCGATCCACTCGTGCTGGTCGCCGCGCGGCGCTGCGGGATCGCGCGCGTGTTCAAGGTCGGCGGTGCGCAGGCGATCGCGGCCATGGCGTTCGGAACGGCGTCGATCCCACGCTGCGACAAGTTGTTCGGGCCCGGCAATGCCTTCGTGACCGAAGCCAAACGCCTGGTCACGATGACGGGCGACGGGCCGGCGATCGATATGCCCGCTGGCCCGTCGGAAGTCCTGGTCATCGCCGATGGGAACGCAGATGCGCGCTTCGTCGCGGCCGACCTCCTGTCACAGGCCGAGCATGGTCCCGATTCCCAGGTGATCCTGCTGAGCGACGATGCGGCGCTGATCGACGCGGTCGAAGCGGCATTGCAGGTGCAACTGGCGACGTTGCCGCGCCGTGACATTGCAGCCGCCGCACTCGCGCAATCGCGGGCGATCCTCGTCCCGGCATTGGCCGACGCATTCGACGTGAGCAACACCTATGCGCCGGAGCACCTGATCCTCGCCGTCGATTCACCGCGTGACTGGCTTGGGCGTGTCCGCGCCGCCGGCTCGGTGTTCCTCGGCGGTTTCGCACCCGAGGCGATCGGCGACTATTGCAGCGGCACCAACCACGTGCTGCCCACGGGCGGCGCCGCGCGCGCCGTCAGCGGATTGTCCGTCGGCAGCTTCCAGATTGCGATCAGCGTGCAGACCGCCGATCGTGCGGGCCTGGCCACGATCGGTGCGACGGCAACGACGCTGGCGCGCGCCGAGGGCCTGGAAGCGCACGCGCGCGCCATCGACGTGCGGCTGGAATGCGCATGAACGTGTTCCGATCCAGCGATCCCGTGGCGCTGTTGCGTGAAGACTTGCGCGACTTCGCCGGCTATCGATCCGCGCGAATCGAGACCGTGCCGGGCGAGGTGTGGCTCAACGCGAACGAAGCCTGCGGCGCAAGCGCCATCGATCCGTCGGGTGCGCTGCACCGTTATCCGTCGCCGCAGCCTGGCGGGCTTGTCGATGCCCTCGCCCGTCTGTACGGATGCGATGCGACGCAAGTGCTGGTCAGTCGCGGCAGCGACGAGTCCATCGACCTGCTGGTCCGTGCATTCTGCACGCCAGGCCGCGACGCAGTCGTCGTGACGCCGCCGGTGTTCGGCATGTACGCCGTGTCGGCGCGGTTGCATGGCGCGCGCGTGGTGGAGTCGCCCCTGTTCGACGATGGCGACGATTACCGTGTCGATCTCGATGCCGTCGCGCATGCGGCCATCGCGCTCGGCGCCAAGGTCGTGTTCCTGTGCTCGCCCGGCAATCCGGCGGGCGGCGTGATCCCGCGCGACGGCGTCGCCGCGCTGGCACGACGCCTCGACGGATGCGCGCTGGTGGTGGTCGACGAAGCCTACGTCGAGTTCGCGGACGCGCCGTGGCTGACGCACGATGTTGCGACACTGCGCAACCTGGTCGTCCTGCGCACCTTGTCGAAGGCGCATGCGCTGGCGGGTGCCCGTATCGGCTGCGCAATCGCCGATCCGGGGGTCGTCGCGGCACTTCGCCGCTGTCAGGCGCCGTATCCGATTCCGGCCACCAGCGCTGCCGTCGCGCTCGATGCATTGTCACCAGCCGCATTGGCGGCGACGGCCTCGCGCATCTCCGACACCCGGCTTGCGCGCGAGCGACTGCGAGAATCCCTGCGTGCGCTGCGCGGCGTCCGCCGTGTCTATCCCTCGCAGGCCAACTTCCTGCTGGTGCGGTTCGATGATGCCGCCACGGCGTGGCGACGGTTATGCCACGCCGGCGTCGTGGTGCGCGACATGCGCGCGATGCCGCCGCTGCACGACGCGTTGCGCATTACGGTGGGTGCGCGCAACGACAATCTCCGCATGCTCGATGCGCTGCGCGGAACCGCGCCATGACGCCTGTCTTGTTCGTCGACCGCGATGGCACCCTGATCGAGGAGCCCGTCGACTTCCAGGTGGACCGCCTCGACAAGGTGCGCTTCGTGCGCGATTGCATCCCCGCGATGCTGCGCCTGCGCGATGCGGGCTATGCCTTCGTGATGGTCACCAACCAGGACGGCCTCGGAACCGCGAGGTTCCCGGAAGCCGCGTTCGAGGGCCCACAGCGCCTGCTGCTGCAAGTCCTCGAAAGCCAGGGCATCGGGTTCCGCGACATTCTGATCGACCGCAGTCTGCCGGCGGACAACCTCCCGACGCGCAAGCCCAATATCGGGCTCGTCCTGCCGCTGATGCAGGACCGGACGATCGATTGGACGCGCTCGGCCATGGTCGGCGACCGCGAGACGGACCTGGCGTTCGCACGCAACCTGTCGATCCGCGGATTCCAACTCCGCACGCCCCAATTCGGCGGCGATGCGACCTGGGCGTCCGTGGCCGATGCGCTGCTCGCCGGACCTCGCTCGGCGCGCGTGGTGCGCGAGACCAAAGAGACGCGACTGGTGGTGGAGGCCGATCTCGACAACGCACGCGAACCCAGCGTCCAGACAGGGCTCGGATTCTTCGACCACATGCTGGAGCAGCTCGGCAAGCACGGCGGTTTTGCCTTGACGCTTCGCTGCGCGGGCGACTTGCAGATCGACGAGCACCACACGGTCGAAGATTGCGCCCTCGCGCTCGGCCAGGCCTTGCGCGAGGCGATCGGCGACAAGCGCGGCATTGCGCGCTATGGCTTCACGCTGCCGATGGATGAAGCCTTGGCGACCGCCGCGCTGGATTGGTCGGGCCGTCCGGTGTTCGTGTTCGAAGGCGCGTTCGCGCGCGCACAGGTCGGTGACCTGCCGACCGAACTGGTGCCGCACTTCTTCCGTTCGCTTTGCGAGGCCGCCGGACTCAACCTGCATCTGCAAGTGCGCGGCGACAACGATCACCACAAGATCGAGGCGTGCTTCAAATGCGTCGGCCGCGCGCTGCGACAGGCGCTGCAGTGCGTGGATCGAGCATTACCCAGCACGAAGGGGGCGCTGTGATCGCGTTGATCGATGCAGGCGGGGCCAACCTGGGGTCCGTGCGCAACGCGCTGGAACGGCTTGGCGCGCGCGTGCGGATCGTGCGCGACGCAGGACAGTTGCGCGATGCGAGCGCGACGATCCTGCCCGGCGTGGGCGCCGCGGGTCCTGCGATGCGCCTGTTGCGGGAGCGAGGATTCACCACAGTCCTGCGCGCCATGGATCGCCCCATGCTGGGCATCTGTCTCGGAATGCAATTGTTGTTCGAGGCCTCGGACGAGCAGGACACCGAATGCCTCGGCCTGCTGCCAGGGGTCGTGCGTGCCTTGCCGCCGTCGGCGGGCATCCGGGTGCCGCATATCGGATGGAATCAGTTGGACGCGCGCTGCGCGGACCCGATCCTGGACGGGGTCGCGCCGGGAGCACGTGCGTATTTCGTCCACGGTTATGCGGCGCCGGTGACGGATGCCTGCATTGCGACCGCAACGCACGGCACCACGTTCGCCGCCGTCGTGCGGCGAGGTGCGATCTGGGGCACGCAATTCCACCCGGAGCGGTCCGCGGCGGTGGGCGCGTCCATCCTGCGCAACTTCCTGGCGCGCGCCGATGCGAACCGGGAGGCGGCATGAACTTCACCTGTTATCCGGCCATCGACGTGCGCGAGGGTTGCGTCGTGCGCTTGCGCCAGGGCGACTACGCGCGCCAGACACGTTACGACCCGGACCCGCATGCGCGCGCGATGCGCTTCGCGGATGCGGGGGCGAAGTGGTTGCATCTGGTCGATCTCGACGCCGCTCGCGCTGGCGGCTACACATTGGCACCGCTCCTGCGCCGCATCGCGGACGAAGGCCGCCTGCAGGTGCAGACCGGGGGTGGTGTGCGTACGCGCGAGGACATCGCGAGCCTGCTCGATGCCGGGGCGACGCGCGTGGTGATCGGATCGCTTGCGGCCGAGAACCCCGCGCTCGCCGCCCAATGGATCGAAGACTTCGGCGCCGAACGGATCGTCGTCGCGCTCGATGTCCGCGTCGACCAGGGCCGCTGGCTGCCGGCGATCCGCGGATGGACGCGCAATGCCAGCGCAGACGCGCTCGACCTGCTCGCGTTCCATCGCGACCACGGCCTGCGGCATTTGCTTTGCACGGATGTCGCGCGCGACGGCATGCTCAGCGGCATCGATCCCGCGCTCTACACCGCCTTGCGACGCTGCGCGCCGATGGTCGCCATCCAGGTTTCCGGTGGCGTTCGCGACGTGGCCGATGTGCGGGCGGCCCGCAACACGGGCTGCGCGGGCGCCATCCTCGGCCGCGCCCTGCTCGATGGGCACCTCTCCCTGCGCGAAGCGCTGGCATGCTGAGCCGTCGCATCATCCCGTGCCTCGACGTGCGCGATGGTCGCGTCGTGAAGGGCGTGCGCTTCCGCGACCACGTCGATGTGGGCGATGTCGTCGAACTCGCGCGCCGCTACCGCGATGCTGGCGCGGACGAACTCGTCTTCTACGACATCGGCGCCAGTCCCGAGGGACGCAGCGTGTCCATCGACTGGGTCGAGCGCATCGGACGCGAGCTCGACATTCCCTTCTGCGTGGCGGGGAACGTGCGGGATGTCGCCACCGCGCGCGCGGTGCTGCAGGCCGGCGCAGACAAGGTTTCGATCAACACGCCTGCGCTGGAACGCCCCGCGCTGATCGACGAACTGTCCGCAGCCTTCGGCGTGCAATGCGTCGTGGTTGGCATCGACAGCACGCGCGAGGCCGACGGCGAATGGCGGGTGCGCAGCCATTCGGGCGATCCGGCGGCCATGCGGTCCCCGGGGCGCTCCACGCTGGCGTGGATGCACGAAGTGCAGGACCGCGGAGCCGGCGAGATTGTGCTGAACTGCATCGGCAGCGACGGCACCCGCGATGGTTACGACCTTGCGCAGCTGAGCGCCGCGCGCGCGCTTTGTCGCGTACCGCTGGTTGCATCGGGTGGCGCCGGTCGCGTGGAGCACTTCATCGATGCGTTTCGCCACGCCGACGTGGATGCGGCGCTCGCCGCCAGCGTGTTCCACTCCGGCGCGATTGCGATTCCCGATCTCAAGCGCGACCTGAACCAGGCAGGCATTCCGGTGCGCCTGACATGAATCTCGACTTCGACAAGCAGGGGGGCCTGGTGCCCGCGATCGTGCAGGACGCAGAGACGTTGCGCGTCCTCATGCTCGGCTACATGGACGCGGCCTCCATCGACGCGACGCGTGCCACCGGCCGAGTGACGTTTTTCAGCCGCAGCCGGCAGCGCCCGTGGACGAAGGGGGAAAGCTCGGGTCATTGGCTGGAGCTCGTTTCGCTTTCCGAGGATTGCGACCACGATTCGGTCCTGGTTCTCGCGCGCCCGCAGGGGCCGACTTGCCATACCGGCTCAACGAGTTGCTTCGCGGGATCTGCGGAGAGTCCGCTGGCTTCGCTCGATGCACTGATCCTTGCGCGCGAGCGAGCGCGCCCAGCCGGTAGCTATACGGCGCGCCTGTTCGACGATGGCGTGCGTCGCATCGCGCAGAAGGTGGGCGAGGAGGCCGTTGAGACGGCGTTGGCGGCGGTCGCGCAGGATGACGAAGCGTTGATCTCCGAAGCCGCCGACCTGCTGTTCCACCTGCTGGTGCTGTTGCGTGCGCGGGGTCTTGGCTTGAGGGACGTTGAGGCGATGCTCGCCGCGCGACGCCTTGCCCGACCCCCGACATCTGCTTGACCGATCCCTGCCACGTCGAACTCGACTCAGCGCGTCGTGCGACGCCCCCAGGTCGCGCCGGCTGCCGGCAGCAGCCACCATGCGAAGAACGCGAAGGCGAACCCCGCGGCGACCAGTGCACGCGTCGTATTCGACCAGCTCCCGATCGTCGACCGCCACGTCGCGCGCGCCACCTTCTGCGCGGCGACCCACAGGTTGTTCGCGTTGACCGTCGTCACCGGCATGGACGCCGGTGCCTGGAGACCACTTGACGTCGCGCCGCCGTGAAACGGCCAAAGCAAGGGTTTCGAACCGTGCATCGCGCGAATGCAGCGCGTGCCGTACTGCAACTGCAGGCCGGCGTTCGTGGCGGTGATCGCGACGTCCTTGCAACCATCGTTGTTGAAGTCGCCGACGGCCATGTTGTGCGGCGTCGCCTGGTTGCCGCTGCGGGCATAGGCCTTGACCTCGCGGTCCAGGTCGTAACGCCCGTTCGGAAGTCGCGTCTGCTGCGCGTAGCCGACCGAATCCCATCCGGAATGGAGGACAAGCAGGTCGTCGCGCCGATCGCCGTTCATGTCCTCGACGATGAGCGTTTCGGCAATGTCGTAAGTCCCCCACCCACGCACGAATCCGAACGTGCCGTCCGGCTGGCGCGTCCATTGCAGGACTTTCGAATCCGGTGCGTTGCCACCGAGCGAGAAGAGCAGGTCGTCCTGGCCATCGCTGTCGATGTCGCCGATGACGGGCGAAAAGCCCACCGTGTCCGGATTCCCGGTGCCCGGGTACAGGGTGGGCGGCAGGAAACTGTCGACGCCGTCGTTGTAGGCGATGGCGATGCCGCTGTCGTACCGCGTGGCCCAGCCCCACAGCATGTCGGGTCGGTCGTCGGCGTTGAAATCGCGGATGAGGACGTCGTGGACGTTCGGCGCCGGCGTCAGCTTCTTTCGCGTGAACGCCCCGGTGCCGTTGCCGTAATAGACCGCCCAGTTCGCGATGCCTCCGCTGCCGCCGGTGGCGACCGTGGCGAGCACGTCCATGTTGCCGTCGTGGTTCATGTCCGCGGCCCGGAGTGCGCCCACGCGGTATGCGCCAGCGATTCCGCCGTAGTGCAACGGCAAGGACAAGCCGTTGGGGCCGCCGCGGAAGACATGCAGGCCAGCAACGGCATCGGTATCGGTGTAGTCGAGGCCGCTGATGACGATGTCCGTATACCGATCGTGGTTCAGGTCCGTCGCGACGATGTCGTTCCACTCGATGTGCGGCAACGCGATGGCCTTCGGCGCGGCCAGCGTGCCATCGGCATTCTGGAGGTACACGTAGAGCGCGTAGTCGCCCGGATAAGGAGACGAGGGGTCCCAGCTGCCCGCGAGCAGGAACAGGTCGAGCCGCGAGTCGTTGTTCGCGTATCCCTTCGCGATGCCGATGGTCATTTGGTCCTGCGACTCCAGGCGCCACGACGTCGCGTCGGTCAGCTGGCCCGCGCCCGAGGGCACCGTCGGCTGCGCGAACGTCCCGGTGATCTTGCGGATGCGGTAGTTGCCGGCATCGAGAATGTAGAGCGAACCCTGCGCGTCGATCGCAATCGACTGGAGTTCACGCACCTTCGCGACCGACGCCGGACCGCCGTCACCTTCGAAGCCGGGCGAGGCGCCCCAATCGACCTCGCCGCCCGTCCACGGCGTGTCGTTGAAGACGCCCACGACGTGCTTGATCGCGCCCTGCGGCGTGATCATCGAAACGAAATTCACTCTGTTGCTGACGAAGAGATTGCCTTTGGCATCTCCCACGACGCCCGACGGGTAGTAAGCGTTCGTCGGAAAGGCCATCGGGTCGCTGCGGAACTGCTGCCAGCCGCCGGACAGGCGCGTGACGATCCCGTTGGTGCCGACCTTCCTGACGGCCGCGTAGTAGTTGTCCACGAAGACGATGTTGCCTGCGGCGTCGATGAAGAGGTCGGTGGGGTCGATCTCGGCCAGCAGCGCCGGGCCATCGTCGCGCGCGCCATACCCCGACAACGCGACGTGCCCCACGCCCGCGACGGTGTTGATGATGCCGTTGGTCCCGACCTTGCGGATCCGGTTGCCGACGGCGATGTAGGCGTTGCCGATCGCGTCGAAGGCGATGTCTTCGGGCCGGTAGATGCGCGCCTGGGTTGCGGGGCCACCATCTCCCAGGAAGCCCTCGTATCCCGTGCCGACCACGTAGGTGACCTTGCCTGCCGCATCGATCTTGCCGATCCGCAACTGGTGCTCGAACCAGACGTTCCCGAAGGGGTCGACGGCGACCGTCCTGGAGCACATGGAGCCGCTGGTTGCGGGCGCTCCGTTCGCGGGCGGGGTCAGGTTCATCCCGTTGCCGCCGATCGTCGTGATCGTGCCGGCCGGCGTGACCTTGCGGATCCTGCAGGAGTCCGCGATGTAGAGGTTGCCGTTCTTGTCGACGGCGACGTCCAAGGGATTTTCCAGGAGCGCCTGCGTCGCGGGTCCGCCGTCTCCGACGCCGCTGGCCGGCGTGCCGCCGCCCACGACCGTGGTGATGATCGGCTCGGCAGCCATGGCCGCACCGCACCCCAACGCAATCGTCGCGATCGCGCAGAACGTCTTCAACATGCCGGATTCCCCCACCGCACATTCGCGGTGGGCGGCACTATATCGCGGCGTGGCGGGGGCGTCGTCGCCGTCACCGCCGGTCACGCCGGCAATTTGAGTCACCTGCCTGAGTGGCGCAAGCGCTGATAGACGGGGTCGGAGTCGTCTTCCTCGACATCGATGCGCGCGGAAATTCGACGCTTCCTGTATCCGCTCTTGATTCGATGGTGGGCCGTGATGGATTCGAACCATCGACCAGCGGATTAAAAGTCCGATGCTCTACCGACTGAGCTAACGGCCCACATGTTCCAGGCGCGGCGCCGTCCGGCGCGCGGCGGGCATTCTACCCGACGTAGCGTGTCGGGTCTTCGACACCCGCGGCGGCGAAGCCTTCGGCGCGCAGGCGGCATGCGTCGCAATGGCGGCAGGCGCGGCCTTGCGCGTCGGCCTGGTAGCACGAGACGGTCTGCGAGAAATCGACGCCCAGGCGCAGGCCTTCGCGCACGATGTCGGCTTTCGACATGCGCATCAGCGGCGCGTGGACGCGGAAGCCCGCCCCTTCGACGCCTGCCTTGGTCGCCACGTTCGCGACTTTCTCGAAGGCGTCGATGAATTCGGGCCGGCAATCGGGATAGCCGGAGAAGTCGACGGCGTTGACGCCGCAGAACAGGTCCGAGGCGCCGAGCACTTCGGCCCAGCCGAGCGCGAGCGACAACATGATCGTGTTGCGCGCCGGCACGTAGGTGACGGGGATGCCGGGGCCACCGGATTCGGGGACGTCGATGTCGGCGTCGGTCAGCGCCGAGCCACCGATCGAACGCAGGTCGACGACGACGGTCTTGTGCGCGGCGGCGCCGAGTGCGCTCGACACGCGGTCGGCGGCGTCCAGTTCGCTGGTGTGGCGCTGGCCGTAGCGCACGCTCATCGCGTAGGTCTCGAAGCCCAGTTCGTGCGCGATCGCGAGCACCACCGCCGAGTCCATGCCGCCGGAGACGAGCACGACGGCACGCTTCATTTCACGATTCAACGGCCCGGCTCCTCGCCCCACAGGGCCTTGTGCAGCTGCGTCTGGAAGCGCACGGGCAAGCGCGCTTCGACGATCCAGTCGGCGAGTTCGCGCGGCGTGACCTGCGCGTGGCTCGGCGAGAACAGGACGTCGCAGCGCTCGAAGAGCCTGTGTTCGAACAGCACCTTGCTGGCCCAGTCGAAATCCGCGCGGCTGCAGATCACGAACTTCACCTGGTCGTGCGGCGTGAGCAGCGCCAGGTTTTCCCAGCGATTGCGTTCGACTTCGCCGGAGTCCGGCGTCTTGATGTCGACGATGCGCGAGACGCGCGTGTCGACGTCGGAGATATCGATCGCACCGGAGGTTTCGAGCGAGACGACGTATCCGGCGTCGCAGAGTTTTTCCAGCAAGCCGATCACGCGCTTCTGCGAGAGCGGTTCGCCGCCGGTGACGCAGACGTGGCGGACGCCGTGCCTGGCCACTTCGGCGAGGATCGCGTCGATGTCCCACCACTCCCCGCCGAAGAAGGCGTAGGTGGTATCGCAGTAGCGGCACCGCAGCGGGCAGCCGGTGAGGCGCACGAACACGGTCGGCCAGCCCGCATCGCGGGCTTCGCCCTGCAGGGACAGGAAGATTTCGGTGAGCTTGAGGCGCGCGGCCTCGGCGGCGGGGGCCGCGTCGGGGGCGGGTAGGACGGCAGACATGGGGGCCATTTTACAGGCCCCCTGCCGGTCAGCGGACTTTGCTCAGCTGGATCGCCCGGAGCCGGTCATCCGCGGTGCGGGCGGCGTCGGTGCCCGGGTATTGCTGGGACACGCGGGCCAGGGTGGCTTCGGCGGCATCCATCTGTTTCAGGCCGAACTGCGACAGGCCCACCTTGAGCAGCGCACCCGGGGCCTTGTCGTGGGTCGGGTATTGGCTCAACAGGGCCTGGAACTGTTCCTGGGCCAGTTCGTAGTTCTGCGTGACGTAGTAGCTCTCGCCGAGCCAATACAGCGCGTTCGGCGTGTACGTGCCGCCCGGATAGTCGCGCAGGAACTGCTGGAACTTCTGTGCCGACTGCACGTAGTCGCCGGCCTTGAGCACGTCGAAGGCGGCGTTGTAGGCGCTGCGTTCGTCGGCCGATTGCGCGACTTTGCCCGCATCGCCGCGGACAGTCGGCGCGCGTTCTGCAGCGACCGTCGCCGCACCACGCGACGCCGTCGATGCACTCGCGGGCGCCGCCGGCACGGTGTTGGCACCGCCGCCGGTTTCGATGCGGGCCAGGCGCGCGTCGAGATCGCCCCAGCGCGCGTCGTAATCGGCCTTCATCTGCGCGTTCTGCTGCTGCGCTTCTTCCAGTTGCGAGCGCAGCGCGGTGACTTCCGAACGCAGTTGCTGCACCTGGTTGAGCAGATCGACGTTGCCCTGGTTGTTGGCCGCCTGTTGCTCGAGCAGGGCCACGCGGTCGGCGAGGCTGGCGCGTTGCGCGAACGCGGGCGCGGCGGCCACGAGGGCCGCCGCGAGGACACCGATGGCGATCTGGCGCCGCATGGCTTACTTCGCCGTGTAGACGATCTCGACGCGACGATTCTTGGCCCAGCAATCTTCGGTCGATTCGTTGCAGGTCGGACGTTCTTCGCCGTAGCTCACCACGGTGATCTGGCTGCCCGAGCCACCGTTGGCCTGCAGCGCGGAGGACACCGCGTTGCCGCGGCGTTCGCCGAGGCCGAGGTTGTATTCGCGGCTGCCACGCTCGTCGGCGTTGCCTTCCAGCGACATGCGCGCGGACGGACGATCGCGCAGGTACTTGGCATGGCACGCCATCGCGGCCTGGAATTCCGGACGCAGCGAATCCTGGTCGAAGTCGAAGTACACCACGCGCTGGCGCAGGCAGGCATCGGTGTCGAGGTCTTCGGGCGTGTACGCACCCGCGGCGGCGGGCGTTTCGGTCACCGGCGCCGTCGTGCTCGGCGCGACCGGCTGCACCGGCTCTTCCTTGACCTTCTTGGAGCAGGCCACGACGGCCGTGCAGAGCATGGCGGCCATCATGATGCGACCGAACTTGTGTGTCGTTGCGTTCATCGTCGTTCCTCGTCTTCTCGCAGTGTGAGGGCGGCCGCGTCGGCGGACGCGGCCGTGGATCAGAAATACTACGCCCGTTCAGCGTTTCAGCCGGTACGGGCCCCAGGCCGGTTCCTGGACGCTCGCGCCCTGCACGGGCAGCTTCGCGCGGGCGCGGCCGTCGGCGGACACGGTGTACAAAACGCTGTGGCCGCCTTCTTTCGCGGCGTACAACAGCATCGATGCGTTGGGGGCGAAGCTCGGCGATTCGTCGAGGTTGCCCGGCGACAGGGGCGTCCAACGATTGCCCATCGTGCGATCCATCAGCGCGATGCGATAGGTGTTGCCGTTGCCCTGCGCGGTGGCGATTTTCTTGCCATCGGCCGACACCGTGGCGCGTGCGTTGTAGCTCCCCGCGAAGGTCAGGCGCGTGGCGCCGCCGCCGGACGAGGAGGCCTGGTAGATCTGCGGCTTGCCGCCGCGATCGGAGGTGAAATAGATCGTGCCGCCATCGGCGCTCCACACCGGTTCGGTGTCGATGCCGAAGTGGTTGGTGATCTGGCTCAGCTGCTTGCTGCCGAGCGTCATCACGTAGACCTCGGGGTTGCCGCTCTTCGACAGCGTCATCGCGAGCTTCGTGCCGTCGGGCGAGAAACTCGGCGCGCCATTGATTCCGCGGAAGCTCGCGATCAGTTCGCGACCGCTGGTCGTCAGGTTCTGGATGTAGATCGAGGAATTTCCGCGATCGAAACTGACATACGCCAAGCGCTTTCCATCCGGGCTCCACGACGGCGAGAGAATCGGCTGCGGCGAGCTCACCACCGCCTGCGAATTGAAGCCGTCGCTGTCGGACACCATCAGCTGGTAGTGGCGGTTGTTGCCGGTGCCGCTCGCGGTGACGTAGGCGATGCGCGTCCAGAACGCGCCGCGCACGCCGAGGATCTTTTCGTACACCGAGTCGGCGACCTGGTGCGCGAGGTCGCGCGCCGCGGTTCCGGGGGCGATCTTCGCCTCACCGAGGATGCGTTGCTGCTTGGAGACGTCGAACAGCTCGTACTCCACGCGCAGGTTGCCGCCTTCGGGCATCACGCGGCCGGCGAGCAGGAATTCCTGTTTCAGCAAGCGCCACGTGGCGTAGTTCACTTCGCTCGAACGCGTCGGGCGCTCGACGAGGTCGCGGTCGGGCAGTACGCGGAAGGCGCCGGAGCGCGCGAGGTCGGCGGCGACGATGCCACCGATTTCGTTCTCGCCCGTGGAACCGGCGAAGGGAACGACCGCGATCGGCAGGGCCGAGGCTGTACCGCCCACGACTTCGGCGTCCACCTGGGCCCATGCGGCCAGGGGGAACAAGAGCAGGACAGTGGCAGCGAGCCGGCGCAGCGTTCGGGTCATCGGGGGATTCCTGAATGGAGCGGGTTAGTTAACAGCTTGGCCGTGAAATGTGGAACAAAGATGAACGAGACCGGACCCGCGGGTCGAGTCGCGTTATTCCGCGCGGAAACCCAGACGCAATTCGGGCTGGAAAACGCGCTCGAATCCGGCGTAGGGGAGCGGCTGGGCCTTGAGCACCGCGGCTTCGACCGATCGCCGGGTGAGTTCGTCGTAGGGGCAACCAGGGAGCACTTCGACCGAGGCCACGCGCCCGCCCCGCTCCATCTGGATGCGAATCGGGCACATGCCGTTGGGCACGTCGTCCGGGCGGCTCCAGTTCTGGCGGATCTGGTCGACGATGGCCTGCAACCAACGCGAACGCAGCGTGTCGGCATCGCCGCCCGAGCCTGGTTGCGGGGAGGCTTCGGAATTCGAATCGGCCGTCGCCGCGGCCTCGGCCATGCCGCGCGCATCGGCGATCTGGCGCAGCTTCTGTTCGCGCAGGCTCACTTCTTTCTGGTTGGCTTCGCGCTGGCGACGGATGTCTTCGAGCTGCTTCTGCCGCATCTGTTCCATCGCGCTCAGGCGACGCTCGCGCTCGGCCTGTTGCTGGCGTTCCTGCGCGGTGGTGTCGATCTGCTCCTGGCGTTGCTTGGCTTCCTGCACCTTCGGCGCGGGCGGTTTCGGCGAAGGCGCGTCGACGACCGCTTCCTGCGTTTCGACGTCGGGCTCGGGCACGACCTCCTGCGCGATCGGCTGCGGCGGCGTCGGTGCATCCTCCGGACGCGGTTCGGGCTTGGGTTGCTCGACCGGCGTGGTTTCCTGCGGCGCGGGCGTGGTTTGTTCGGGGCGCTTGGCCAGCGAACGGCGCATCGACGCCGACAACGCATTCGGATCGATGAGCGTGGCTTCGATCACCGGCCCGCGTTGGATTTCGTCGGCCTCGCTCCACGTCCAGAACAGGCCGAAGTACATCAGCGCAAACAGGAGCGCGTGCAGCACGATCGCCGCAACGATGGACTGCACCGTGTCGGCGCGCGTCTCCTTCACTTCTTCGCGGCTCCCGGCGCCAATGCGCCCGTGGGCTGGCTCATCAAGCCCGCGCGCGGCACGTTGGCGCGCGTCTGCAGCGCGGTGAGCACGTCGTAGACCTTCTGGTACGCGACGTCGTTGTCGGCGGCCACGTACACCGGCGTGTCCTTGTTGTTGCGCACGAAAGCGCCGACCTTGAGCACGAGGTCATCGAGCGTCGTCGCCTCGTTCTCCTGGCCCTGCAGCTTCAGCCACAGCTTGCCTTCGGCGTTCATGCTGATCACGACCGGTTCCTGCTTCTGCTCCACCGGGCGCGCGTTGGATTGCGGAAGTTCGATGTCGACGCCGAGGTTCAACAGCGGCGCGGTCACCATGAAGATGATCAACAGCACGAGCATCACGTCGATGTACGGCACGACGTTGATTTCGGCCTTGAGTTTGCGCTTGCGATGGCGGCGCGGTGACATGGCGGTCATTGCCCGCTCCTTATTCGTCGGCGTGCGCCTGGCGCTGGAGGATCGAGGAGAACTCTTCGGAGAATGCGTCGTAACGCGTGGCGATGCGTTCGACCTTGGTGGCGAAGCGGTTGTAGGCCCACACCGCCGGGATCGCGGCGAACAGGCCCATCGCGGTGGCGATCAGCGCTTCGGAAATGCCAGGGGCGACGGTGGCGATCGTCGCTTCCTTCACGTTGGCCAGGCCCTGGAAGGAAATCATGATGCCCCACACCGTGCCGAACAGGCCCACGTAGGGGCTGATCGAACCGACGCTGGCGAGGAATTCGAGGTTGTGTTCCAGGCCGTCCACTTCGCGCGAGGTGGTGGCGCGCATCGCGCGTTGCGCGCCCTCGAGCTGGATGCGGCTGTCCACGCCGCGACGCTGGCGGATGCGGTTGAACTCGCGGAAGCCGGCTTCGAAGATCGCTTCCAGGCCTTCGGCGACGCGGCCGCGCTCGGTGGCGCCGGCGTACAACTTCGACAGTTCGGCGCCCGACCAGAAGCGTTCCTCGAAACGCTCGGTGTCTTTTTCGGCGCGGTCGAGCACGCGCTTCTTGCGGAAGATGATCACCCACGAGGCGATCGACGCGAACAGCAGCAACAGCATCACCAGCTGCACCGGGATGCTCGCGTGGAGGACCAGGTCGAGCACGTTGATGTTGCCCGCCGATGCGGCGTGCGCCGCCTGCCCCGCCTGGTCGGCGATCGACACGGTTTGCGCGGGCGCCTGGTCGGGCAGGGCCTGGGTGGCGGCTTCCTGCAACATCAGGATGGGCGTCATGCGGGGGTCTCCACGAGGCGGTTCAATGCATCGAACAACGGTTGGGGGATGGCAACGGGTTTGAAGCGGGAAGCCGACAACGCAGCGACACGGACCTGCGCGTCGAGCAACAGTTCCCCGTCGCGGCGGATTTGTTGCGCAAGCACCAGGCTCGCGCGACGGCATTCGCGCAACGCGACGGACACTTGCAGCGCATCGTCCAGCCGCGCCGGGAGGCGGAAGTCGATCTGCATCGCCCGCACCGCGAACACCAGGTCGTGTTCGGTGCGCAGGCGGTCCTGGCCGTGCCCCTGCGCGCGCATCCATTCGGTGCGCGCGCGTTCGAGGAAGGCCAGGTATTGCGCGTGGTAGACCACGCCACCGGCGTCGGTATCCTCCCAATACACCCGTGTCGGCCAACTGAACACGGGGTCATTCACCGCTTGCATCATCCGGATCCGTGGGTCCAGGCGCGGCGAAGAGGTCCTGCGCGCCCGCTTTCGGGCGCAGACCGAGGTGGCGATACGCCTTCGCCGACGCCATGCGTCCGCGCGCGGTGCGGACCAGGTATCCCTGCTGGATGAGATAGGGCTCGATCACGTCTTCGAGCGTGCCGCGTTCTTCGCTCAGCGCGGCGGCGAGCGATTCCACGCCGACCGGGCCGCCGTCGAAGGATTCGACGATGGTGCGCAACATGCGGCGGTCGAGTTCGTCGAAGCCCTGCGGGTCGACTTTCAGCATCTGCATCGCCGCATCGGCGACGTCGCGGTCGATGATGCCGGCCGCGCGGACCTGCGCGAAGTCGCGCACGCGGCGCAACAGGCGGTTGGCGATGCGCGGCGTGCCGCGCGAGCGGTTGGCGATTTCCGCCGCGCCTTCGGGCGAGCACTGGATGGCCAGGATGTTGGCCGAGCGCCGCACGATGCGGGTGAGCTCTTCGGGCGTGTAGAACTCCAGGCGCTGGACGATGCCGAAGCGGTCGCGTAGGGGCGCGGTGAGCAGGCCCGCGCGCGTGGTCGCGCCGATCAGGGTGAAGGGCGGCAGGTCGAGCTTGATCGAACGGGCCGCGGGGCCTTCGCCGATCATGATGTCGATCTGGAAATCTTCCATCGCCGGATACAGCACTTCCTCGATCGCCGGCGAGAGGCGATGGATCTCGTCGATGAACAACACATCGTGCGGCTGCAGGTTGGTCAGCAGCGCGGCGAGATCGCCGGCCTTTTCGATGACCGGGCCGGAGGTCTGGCGCAGGCCCACGCCCAGTTCGTTGGCGATCACGTGCGAGAGCGTGGTCTTGCCCAGGCCGGGCGGGCCGAAGATCAGGACGTGGTCGAGCGCCTCGCCGCGCGCCTTCGCCGCCTCGATGTAGATCTGCATCTGCTCCCGGACCGGCACCTGGCCGAGATATTCGGAAAGCTTCCTGGGGCGGATCGAGGCTTCGATGGCCTCGTCTTCCCGCGTGGAGGCGGCTGTGATGATGCGGTCCTCTGTCATGGGGCGCATGGTGACACGAGCCGCCGATCAAGGCATCGGCGGGATGTCCGTCCGCCGATGCCTTGCTGCGCGTTCACTGAAGCGGCGTGAACATCCACAGCCCCTGGCCCGTCCGCACCAGCTTGTCGATCCCCAGGCCGCAGTACAGCTGATCGGCCGGCGCATTGGCCCATCGATACAACGTCGGGCGTTCGTCGTAACCGTTGTTGCCGAAGATCAGGCATCGGTCGTCGAATCGGGAACGAATGGAGGCGTAGACCACGCCGCCGGACATGAGACCGCGGTCGATGCGCCACATGCCACGCGGGTCCTGCATCGCCTGACTGCACGAGGCGACGCCGGTGGTGCCGTCGGCCTTGGCCATCAGGCAGGCATCTGCGCCCTGCCAGATCAGATACGCGTTCTGGGCGGCGACGTAGACCACGTCGAAGACGCCCTGGCGGTTCGCGAGGAACTCCGCCTTGGTGGGGAATCCGCACCATTGCTCGGGCCCCCTGCCCCAGTTGTAGCGAACGAACTCGCCATTGCCGTTGTTGCCGCGGATCAAACACTGCCCCGCGGCAGGCGAACCGCTCGTATCCGGAGGCTGTGAATAGATGCCGATGCGCACCGATTCGGGAAAGTGCTGTGCCATTGCAACCGGCGCCCACGCACACAAAAGCAGGAGAACGAAACGGGTCATTTGGACCTCAGCGGAAAGCGTCGCGTTTCGACGCATTCCGAGGCTACGCAGCCACATCGAACCACGGCATCGGAAGTGCGCATACGCGCGGCTGGAATCGCCTCGTGCGTTCGGTCGCCGCTTCCGCGCGGTTCACGCCGCGCGCGTGGCTTCCAACTCGGTGGCGGCGCGTGCGATCCGCTCCAACAGGCGGTGCGTGTCGAACGCGCGTTCGAGCGTGGCCAGCGGGGTGTCTTCGTCGCGGGCCGCCCGCAGGAACGCGCTCGCCTGCGCGGCCAGCATGTCGGGGGCTTCGCGCAGATCCTCCAGCGGCAACACGCCCTGCCCCGCGACGTGGATGGCGTATTCGGCGCGCGGTGCGATGCGGCTGACCGAGAGGTCGACGTCCATCCCGTTCGGGAATCGCAAGCGACAGCGGATGGCTTCCCAGCGCTGGTAGTGGCGGCGTGCGTCGAGCATGTCGATCTGCACCGGGCTGGCTTTGGCGAGCGCGCACACCCAGTCCAGGTCGTGCAGCAACACGTCCTGCAGGACATCGCCTTCGCGCGGGACGTCGAGCGCGTGCGAGCCGTGGCGGCGGATCGCGAGCGTCGCCGGCGACGGCGCGGCGAGCAATTGCGCGATCACCGGATTGAAGCGTTCGCCGAAGGCCACGCGCATGCAGGTCCCGTCGATGTCGGCGGCGGCGATCATCGACGCGGTGTCGTCGGCGCGTGCGCCGCCGGGTGTCTCGATCAGGCAATGCACGCCGCGCCGCGCGAGTGCACACGCGACCTGCGCGTGGCGCGATGGCGGCACGGCGATGATCGCGTGGCGGATCGACGGCGGCAGCATCTCGATGGAGGCATGCCACGTCGCACCCAGCGCGGCGATGTCCTGCGCGCAGGCGGCATCGGGTTCGACGATCGCGGCGAGGTGGAATTCCGGGCTCGCGTGCAGGGCCTGCGCATGCAGGCGCCCCATGCGGCCGAATCCGATGACGGCGATCGCGTGCGTTCCGACGGCCGGGCTCATGCGAATTTCGCCCAGAAACGGCGATACGCGGAGACCGCGCGCCAGGCACGCGTGTCGCGCAGGTCGGCTTGTGCGCGCTTGGCCGCGTCGAGGTCGTTCTCGAGCACGAGCAGGCGCGCGCGTGCATCGGCCAGATCCAGCGCGAGCTGGCCCTGCGCGCGCAACGCATCGGCGTAGGCATCGGCCGTGCGCGCCTGCATGCCGGTGGCGGCCAGTTGCGCCGCCTTGGCTTCGTCGCGCGCGAGGAAGGCGGCATCGCGTTCGATGCCCGCATCCAGCGCGCGCTGCATCGCGCGGGCCAGGCGCGCTTCCATTTCGTCGTGCGCCTTCAGTGCGACCGCGCGTTCGGTGACGGCGGCTTCGCGCGCCTGGAGCGCCGCTTCGATGCGTTTTTCCGCGGCGGCGGCGGCCGCACGGCCCGCTTCGACGTGCGCGTCGCGCGCATCCTCGGCCTGGCGTTGCGCGGTGCGCGCCTGTTCGACGGACTTCACCGTCGGCGAAACCACATCGCGCAGGTAACGCGCGGCGGCCTGCGTGCAATCCTGCGGATCGGGGAACCGGCCGGCGTCGATCGCTTCGCGGTATTGCGCGAGCGTCGCGTCGGCCAGCACGTCGATGCTCGCCTCGGCGCGGACGCGCTCGCAGACACGCCCGGCATCGTCGACGTCATAGGCGGCGATCGCGGCGAGGACGCCGGCTTCGGTCACCGGTGCGGCCTGCATCGAACGCATGCCGAAATCCAGCGCGCGCAGGCGGTCGAAATTCGCGGTCGTGACCAGGCCGGCGAGGCCCGCGCGATCGGCGACGATGGTCGCGCAACCGGTGGCCATCGCTTCGAGCGCGCGGCGCGATTGGGTGAAGACGATGTCGTAGTCGCGCAAGAGTTCGGCGGGCACGTCGTTCGTCGCCAGGTCCACCGCGACGCCCGCCTGGCGGCATGCGCGCACGATGGTGGCCGCGCACGCGTCGCGCAGGCCGTGCGCGTTGCACAGCAGCGCGCGGCGCGGCGTGGCGGGCAGCGGCGCGCGCGGTTCGAAGCGCGCGATGTCCACGCCGTTGTGCAGCACGCGGATGCGCGTGGCGTCGACGCCGGCGGTCGTGGCCAGGCGTTGCGCGCACGCTTCATCCAGCGCGATCCAGCGCGCGATGGTCGGGAACACCGGCGGCGTCTGTTCCCACGAGAAGGCATGGCACGCGGCCACCACCGGCGTGCCGGCGAAATGCAGCGCGGCCGTCATCGTTTCCAGATGGTGCTGGCCGTGGATGATGTCGGGCACGAAGTTGAGCGCGGCCAGGTCGTCGACCACCGGCACGGTCGCATCGCGCAGGGCCTGCGCGACGTCAGGCGGCACCGCGCCGTACACGACCGCATGGTGCCCCCGCCGCAATAGCGCGCGGGCGAAATCGATGAGGCTGGGACCGCAACCGGCACGCGAAGCCGCGGTGTCGTCCGTGATCAGGATGCGCAACGCGCGCTGCGATTGTTTCCCCATGCGACCAGCATGGCATCGGTTGCGCGGATGCGGCAATCGCCAGACGCGATTTTGTGATCGCCGCTACGCCTGCCCGTTCAGATTTCGACTTGCGCGCCCAGTTCGACCAGCCGATTGCCCGGGATGCGGAAGAAGCCCGTCGCCGGCGCCGCGTTGCGATGCAGGAAGGCGAACAGGCGGTCGCGCCAGACCGGCATGCCGCGATGGCGGCCGGCGACGATGGTTTCGCGGCTGGCGAAATACGTCGTGTCCATCGGGTCGAACGGGATACCGATGCTCTCCCCCATGTCGCACGAGCGCATCAACGCCAGCGGCACGTCCGGGACTTCCATGAAGCCGAAGCGCACGGTGATGCGATAGAAGTCGTCGCCGATCGCTTCGATCTTCAAGCGTCGGTCCTTCGGCGCGTGCGGCACGTTGAGCGTCTGCACGGTCAGGAACACGTTGCGCTCGTGCAGCACCTTGTTGTGCTTGAGATTGTGCAGCAGCGCGTGCGGCACCATGCCCGACTGCGCGATCAGGAAGATCGCCGTGCCCGGCACGCGCGTGGGCGGCGCAAGCATCAGGCCGGGCAGGAAGGAATCCAGCTGGATGCCTTCCTTGCGGATTTCCTCGTACAGCAACTGCCGGCCGCGGCGCCACGTGCGCAGCACCGTGAACACGATGATCGCCAGCACCACGGGGAACCAAGCGCCGTCGAGGAACTTCACGCCGTTGGCGACGAGGAAGGCCACGTCGATCACGCCGAACAACACGCACAGCGGCAACACCCAGGTGCGCGCCTTGGGCCACATCGCGCGGGCGACGATGAAGAGCAGCAGCGTATCGATCAGCATCGTGCCGGACACCGACACGCCGTAGGCCGACGCCAGGCCCGTGGAGCTGCGGAACATCAGCACCACCGCGATCACGGCCATCGCCAGCACCCAGTTGATCCACGGGATGTAGATCTGGCCGATCGTGTCCTTCGAGGTGTGCTGGATGCGCATGCGCGGGATGTAGCCCAGCTGCATCGCCTGGCGCGCGACCGAGTACGCACCGGTGATGACCGCCTGCGAGGCGATCACCGCCGCCGCGGTGGCCAGCACGACCATCGGGATGCGGACCATGGCGGGCACGGCGAGATAGAACGGGTTGGCCGCGACCTTGGGATCGAGCAGCAGCAGCGAGCCCTGCCCCATGTAGTTGAGCATCAGCGCCGGGAGTACGAACCAGTACCACGCATGCCGGATCGGCCGCGCGCCGAAGTGGCCCATGTCCGCGTACAGCGCTTCACCGCCCGTCACCGCGAGCACCACCGCGCCGAGGATGAAAATCGCGTGCCCGCCGTGCGTCACGAAGAAGTTCATCGCCCACCACGGATTGATCGCGTGGAAGACCTCGGGGTTGTGGCGGATGTTGAACACGCCGATGCCCGCGAGCGAAATGAACCACACCACCATCACCGGCCCGAACACCTTGCCCACGCGCGCGGTGCCGAAGCGCTGCGTGCCGAACAGGAAGACGATGATGCCCAGCGTGATCGGCACGACCCACGAATCCAGTTGCGGCGCGACCACTTCCAGGCCTTCGACCGCCGACAGCGTCGTGATCGCCGGCGTGATCACGCCGTCGCCGAAGAACAACGAGGCCCCGAAGATGCCGAGGATGCCGACCGCGTAAGCCGAGCGCGACCCCTTCGGCAGCGTCCGCTGGGCCAGCGCCATCAAGGCCATGATGCCGCCTTCGCCTTCGTTGTCGGCGCGCATGATGATCGTGACGTACTTGAGCGTCACCACGATCATCAGCGCCCAGAACACGAGCGAGAGGATGCCCAGCACGGTGTCGTGGTTGGCCACCAGGCCGTAGTGCGGCGAGAAGGCTTCCTTCAGCGTGTACAGCGGGCTGGTGCCGATGTCGCCGAAGACGACGCCGACCGCACCGACGGCCAGCCCGAACAAACCGGACTTGCCGGCATGGTGGGCATGCGCGTGGTTGGTGGAGGAAGCTTGGCGGGTATCGGCCATGGACCGGGGTGCCTCAGCGGAGCGCGGACTTTAGCGCCTTGCGGATGATGGTCGCGGCGTCATCGCCCGTCGCAGCCGCGTCGCGCACCATCCGCGCCGCTTCGACAGGCTTGTAACCGAGTTGTTGGAGCGCCACGGTGGCCTCGGACTGCGGATCGCCCGGCACGCCGGGGGAGCCGAGCGGGCCGCCGCCACCGCCGAGGTCGGCCGCGCGGTCGCGCAGTTCGACCACCATGCGTTCGGCGGTCTTCTTGCCGATGCCGGGGATGCGCGTGAGCGCGGTGACATCGCTGGTCTGCACCATGCGCGCGAAGTCCTCGACGCTCACGCCCGAGAGCACGGCCAGCGCGATCTTCGCGCCGACGCCCGAGACGCGCTGGACATCGCGGAACAGGCGTCGCTCGTTCTCGCGCAGGAAGCCGTACAGCGACACGCTGTCTTCCTTCTGCGCGTAATGCGTGAACAACGCGACTTCGCGGCCGATCTCGGGCAGGTCGTAGAACGTACTCATCGGCGCTTCGAGCTCGTAGCCCACGCCGTTGACGTCCACCACCAGCCACGGCGGCTGCTTGTGCACGAGCATTCCCTTGAGGCGTCCGATCACGTGGCTGGGTCCTGTTGGAGGTCGATCGCGGCGTCGATCAACGGCGGCGGCGCAACAAGGCCACGCTCGCGCCGGCGCGCAACGCGGTGGCGTTCATGTGCGCATGCGTGAGTGCGACGGCGAGCGCGTCGGCGGCGTCGGGTTGCAGTCTGGTGTCGGGCAGTTTGAGCAGCAGGCGCACCATGTGCTGCACCTGCGTTTTCTCGGCGGCCCCGCGGCCGACCAGCGATTGCTTGATCAGGCGCGGTGCGTATTCGTGCACCGCCAGGTGGCGACGCACGACGGTGGCGAGCGCCGCGCCGCGGGCGTGGCCCAGCTTCAGCGCGGAGGACGCGTTCTTGTCCATGAAGACGGTTTCGATCGCGACCTCGTCGGGCCGGTAGCCGTCGATCACCGCTTCCAGGCCTTCGCACAGGCGGCCCAGGCGCGCGGGGAAATCGGCGGCATCGAGCAGCACCAGCGCCTCGCAATGCACGAACGTGCAACGCCCGGCGTCGTCGACGTCGATCACGCCCACGCCGGTGCGCTGGGAACCGGGGTCGATGCCGAGGATGCGGGTCACGTTTTGAGTCTACGCCGGTGCTTACGCGTTGAGGTCGGCGTTGGCGTAGACGTTCTGCACGTCGTCCAGGTCTTCGAGCCAGCGCAGGAGCTTGCCGACCTGCTCGGCGGTTTCGCCGGTCACCGCGATGTCGTTGTCGGCGCGCATGGTCACTTCGGACAGGTCGGCCTTCAGGCCCGCGCCTTCCATCGCGGCCTTGACGCTTTCGAAAGCGTCCGGCGCGGTGAGCACGTCGATCGCGCCGTCTTCGGGATAGACGACGATGTCGTCGGCGCCGGCGTCGATCGCCATCTCGGTGATGCGCTCTTCATCCGCGCCCGGCGCGAAGGAGAGGACCCCGAGCTTCCTGAACATGAACGCGACCGAGCCATCGGTCCCGAGGTTGCCGCCGAACTTGCCGAATGCATGGCGCACGTCGGCGACGGTGCGGACCTTGTTGTCGGTGAGGCAATCGACGATCACCGCGACGCCGCCGGGGGCATAGCCTTCGTATCGGATCTCTTCGTAGGTGACGCCTTCCAGTTCGCCGGTGGCCTTCTTGATCGCGCGCTCGATGACGTCCTTGGACATGTTCACCTGCAGGCCGCGGTCGATCGCCGCGCGCAGGCGCGGGTTGCCCGACGGGTCGCCGCCGCCGGCGCGGGCGGCCACGCCGATTTCGCGGATCACCTTGGTGAAGATCTTGCCGCGCTGCGCGTCGACCGCGTTCTTGCGGGCTTCGATGGAAGGGCCACGACCCATGCTGGAAACCTAGGAGCTGCGTTGCGAAGGCGCGGATTCTACAGGCGGGGGCGGCCCAGCGCCCTGCCCTTCGAAGCGGCCGGTTCGCAGGAATGCGATGGTGCGGTCGGCGGCTTGCTCGGAAAACAGCAGGCCGCTGTGGCTGGCCGGGATGACCACGTGGTCCTTCACGCCCGGCAGGTGGGTTTCGGACACCGCAACCGTGCCGTCGTGCTCGCCGCCGAAGCCTGCGAACAAGGCCCCGAGCCCATGCGGCGAATTGCCGGCCACCACGCCGACCTCCGTGGTGCCCTCCCAATCGGGGAAACCTTCGCGCAGCAACGTGGCGCTCTGGCCCAGGAGGACCGCCGCCATCGGCAGCCGCAACAGCCCCGACGCCGCGCCGCTACCGCTGAGCGGCGAACCGATGCAGACAAGCCGTCCGACCTTGAGCTGCGGCGCCTGGCGCAAGGCCTGCATCGCGATCAGGCCGCCGAGGCTGTGGGCCACCAGGTCGACTTCACGCGCGCCGATGCGCTCGACCAGGGCCTGCACGGCGCGATCGGGGCCGTCGGCCACGCTCATGTAAGAGAACACTTCGGTGTCGTAGCCCGCCTCTTCCAGGCGCCGCGCCAGCCAATGCATGGCAACACCCGGCATCCACAGGCCGTGCAGCAGGACGACGGTGCGCTTCACGCGGCGGGCGCGCGGCGCAGGATGAATTCGGGGTCGCGCACGCTGCCGACGAGGAATTCGTAATTGCCGACCTTCTCGAAGCCCAGGCGCTCGTAGAAACGCTGCGCACCGAAGTTCTTCGAGTACACGCCGATCCACAACGTGGTCGGGCCGTCCTTCTCGAGCCAATCGAACGCGGTCTGGATCAGGCGCGAACCCAGGCCACCGTTCTGCGCCTCGGGCAACAGATAGATGCGCTTGAGTTCGCCGTCTTCGGGGCGCACGTCGGCGTGCGGCAAGGTGCACGGGCGGCCGGCGAGCGCGTAACCCACCGCGACGCCGTCGCGCTGCGCGATCCACATCGCGCACTTCGGATCGGCGAGGAACTTCCGGTGTTGCTCGACCGAATAACTGTCCTGCAGGAATTGCGCGAGATCCGCCGGCGGATACAGATGTCCGAACGCGCGCACGAACGCGCGCTCGGCGACATCCGACAACACCGCGGCGTCCTCGGGCGTCGCGCGGCGGATCACGTCGGCGCTCATTTCGCCGGCTTCTCGCGGACCTGGATGTGTACCTCGGCCAGCTGCGCATCCGGCACCGGCGACGGCGCGCCGGTCATCAGGCATTGCGCGGTCGTGGTCTTCGGGAAGGCGATGACGTCGCGGATCGATTCGGTGCCCGCCATGAGCGCGGCGATGCGGTCGATGCCGAAGGCGATGCCGCCGTGCGGCGGCGCGCCGTACTTCAGCGCGTCGAGCAGGAAGCCGAACTTGCCTTCGGCTTCCTCGGCGCCGATGCCGAGCAGTTCGAACACCGCGCTCTGCATCTTCGAGTTGTGGATGCGGATCGAACCGCCGCCGATCTCGTTGCCGTTGAGCACCATGTCGTAGCCGCGCGAGACCGCGGTCTTCGCGTTCGTGCGCAGGTCTTCGATCGAATCCACGGCCGGTGCGGTGAACGGATGGTGGAGCGCGACGAAACGGTTTTCTTCGTCGTCCCATTCGAACATCGGGAAATCGGTGACCCACAGCGGCGTCCAGCCGTCGGCGACCAGGCCCAGGTCCTTGCCGAGCTTCAGGCGCAGCGCGCCCATGAAGTCGGACGCGGACTTGTAGGTGGCGGCGCCGAAGAAGATCGCATCACCGGATTGCGCGCCGGTGGCCTTGAGGATCGCGTCCAGCGTCGCGTCATCCAGGAACTTGGCGATCGGCGAGTTGATGCCTTCGCGGCCCTTCGCCAGATCGTCGACCTTCATCCACGCCAGGCCCTTCGCGCCGTACTTCGCGGCGTGCGCGGCGTAGTCGTCGATCTGCTTGCGCGAGAACTGCGCGCCGCCCGGCGTGCGCAACGCGACGACGCGGCCGTCGGCGTGGTTCGCCCAATCGGTGAAGACCTTGAATTCGCAGGTCTTCACCAACTCGGCGATGTCCGTGAATTCCATCGGGTTGCGCAGGTCCGGCTTGTCCGAACCGTAGCGGCGCATCGCTTCTTCGTAGGTCATGCGCGGGAAGGGATTCGCCAGTTCGACGTTCATCACTTCGCGGAAGACCACGCGGATCATTTCCTCGACCGTGTCCTGCACCTCGCGCTCGGACACCCACGCGAACTCCATGTCCAGCTGCGTGAATTCCAGCTGGCGATCGGCGCGCAGCGCTTCGTCGCGGAAGCAGCGCGCGATCTGGTAGTAGCGGTCGAAGCCCGCCATCATCAGGATCTGCTTGAACAACTGCGGCGACTGCGGCAGCGCGTAGAACTCGCCGTGGTGCATGCGCGCGGGCACGAGGAAGTCGCGCGCGCCTTCGGGCGTGGCCTTGGTGAGGATCGGCGTTTCGATGTCCTGGAAGCCGCGCGCGTCGAGCCAGCGGCGCAGCGCCTGCACCAGCTGGATGCGCGTGCGCATCATCTGCTGCATTTCCGGGCGGCGCAGGTCGAGGTAGCGGTACTTCAGGCGGACGTCTTCGCCCGGGTTCTCGTGCGCGTGGAAGGGCAGCGGCTCGGCCTTGTTGAGCAGCTGGATCTGCGTGGCGACGACTTCGACCTGGCCGGTCTTGATCTTCGGGTTCACGCTCTGGCGGCGGCGCACGGTGCCGGTGATGCGCAGGCAATCCTCATAACCGACCAGGGAAGCGGCCGCCACGACCGCGGCGTTGCCGGCGGTTTCCGACGGTTCGGCGACGATCTGGACGATGCCCTCGTGGTCGCGCAGGTCGATGAAGCACAGGCCGCCGAGATCGCGGGCGACATCGGCCCAGCCGCACAGGGTGACGGTCTGGCCGATCAGCGCCTCGTCGACGAGGCCGCAGAAGTGGGTACGCATGGGGGTTCCGTTCGAGTTGCCACCGGCGCGGGCGCCGGAAAGGGCGCCATTCTAGCCCGTCCTCCTCCGGCCGCTGCCCCCGTTTGGATCAGGACAAGGGGCCGCGAGGGGCAGCCGATGGTATTTCCGCCGGAACGCGAGGCGGCGTACGTGCAACGGATGTTCGGCTGGCAGGGCACGCGCCTGCGACGGCTGGTGCTTTTCGCGCCGTTGTTCTTCCTGATCTTCATCGGCATCCAGGCGCTGCTGATGCCGGCGCCGCTGGCCGACTGGCTGTGGGCGCCCCTCACGTGGATCGGCTTCTTCCTGCTGGGCGCCATCGGCCTGTGGATGCGGACCGTGCGCAGCGCCGACCTGTTCGCCTGGGCGGGCGTGGCACTGCAGACCTTGTTCCTCGTGTTCTGCGCGCTGAGCACGCACCCGGGCCACGGCGGCCTCGCACTGCTGCTGCCGATGTTCGTCGCCACGCCGCTGGTGACCGCGCCGTTCTGGGCGCGCGCGCGGACCGTGTTCATCGCGATCGTCTGCGCCTATCTCGCCGGCGCGCTCGCGCTCTGGCACAGCGCCGCGGGCAGCACGGTGTGGATGGCCTACGGGATCCAGGCGGTCGCCGGCGGGGTGATCGCGATGGCGATGCACGCGACGGTCGACAACGCGCGCCGCGGGTATTTCCTCGCCGAGGAGGAGCTCGAGCAACGCGCGCGACTCGATGCGTTGACCTCGGTGTTGAATCGCCGCCATTTCATCGAGTCGGGCGAAGACATGTTGATGCGGATGCGGCCCGGGCAGGTGTTGAGCGCCTGCTTCGTCGACCTGGATCATTTCAAGCGGGTGAACGACGAGGGCGGGCATCGCATCGGCGATCAATTGCTCGCGGCGGTCGCGCATTGCCTGCTGGAGTTGCAGGGCGAAGGGCGTTTGATCGGGCGCGTGGGCGGCGAGGAGTTCGCGCTGTTGCTGCCGGGGATGCATGCGCTGGAGGCGGAGCAGTTCATCGCCGTGGTGTGCGAGCGCATCGGTGCGTTGGCGGTCGATGGATTTTCGTGCACGGCGAGCGTGGGTGTCGCGGAGTGGCACGCCGGCGAAACGCTGTCCGATTTGCTGCATCGCGCGGACTTGGCGTTGTTGGCGGCGAAGCGTGGGGGACGCAACCGCATCGTGCAGTGGAGTGCGGGGGTGGCGGCTTGAGAGCGTCTTGCTACTCGGACGACGTCGGCTTCGCAGGCTTCGCTTCGACAGGCTTCGACTCCGCCGGCTTGCTCGCCTCGGTCAAATTCTTCTTCTTGTCGCCGTCCTTCTTGAAATCCGTCTCGTACCAACCGCTGCCCGACAGACGGAACGACGGCGCGGTGATGCTGCGCTTCACCGTTTCCTTGCCGCAGTTCGGGCACGTCGTCGGATCGGCGTCCGACATCTTCTGCAGACGGTCGAACGTGTGGCCGCAGTTGGTGCATTCGAAAGCGTAGATGGGCATGGCGGGTTTCGATTCGGTTCGTTGAAAGGTCAGGCGGCGTCGTACAAGGCCAGCAGATCGGCTTCGGCACGTTCGAGATCGCCGCGCAATTTCGACTGTTGCTTGCCCAGGTCGGTGGCGCGGCCGTCGGCATAGGCCTTCGGATCGGCGAGTTGCGCGTCGAGCTGCGCGATCTTCGCCTCCAGCTCCGCCACCCGCGCCTCGGCCTTCTGCAGGGCGTGCGTGTTGATCTTCTTCGCCGGCGCCTTGGGCGGCGGCGGCGCCGCGACCGGCTGCGCCTTCGCGGCCTTTTCGGCCTTCGACGACTCGCTGCCCGGACGCGAACGCAACCACGCGGCGTATTGATCCAGGTCGCCGTCGAAATCCTCGACCTTGTGGTCGGCCACGCGCACGAAGCGGTCGCAGACCAGGCCGATCAAATGACGATCGTGCGACACGAGCACGATCGCGCCGTCGAAATCGCTCAGCGCTTCGGCGAGCGCTTCGCGCATGTCGAGGTCGAGGTGGTTGGTCGGTTCGTCGAGCAGCAACACGTTGGGTTGCTTGAACGCGATCATCGCCAGCGCCAGGCGCGCTTTCTCGCCGCCGGAGAAACCGTCGATCGATTCGAACGCGCGGTCGCCGGGGAAATTCCACTTGCCGAGGAAATCGCGGAACACCTGCGTGGGCAGGTCGCCGGCGACCTTGCGCAGATGATCGATGGGCGTTTGCCCGGCCATCAGCGATTCGACGGTGTGCTGCGCGAAGTAACCGATGCGCATGTCGGGATGCGCGATGCGTTCGCCGGCCAGCAACGGCAATTCGCCGACGAGCGTTTTCACGAGCGTCGATTTACCCGCGCCGTTCGGGCCGAGCAGGCCGACGCGATCGCCGGCTTCCAGGCCGAAGTTCACGTTGCCCAGGATCTGCACGTCGCCGTAGCCGGCATCGACATCGCGCAGGCGCACGAGCGAGGTCGGCAGCTTCTGCGGTTCGGGGAAGGTGATGTGCAACGAGCGTTCGGCGCGCACGGCTTCGGTGCCCGCGAGTTTCGCCAGGCGCTTCATGCGCGACTGCGCCTGCTTGGCCTTGCTGGCCTTGGCCTTGAAGCGATCGATGAAGGACTGCAGGTGCGCGCGTTCGGCCTGTTCCTTTTCGAAGGCGATCTGCTGCTGGCGCAACTGCTCGGCGCGCTGGCGTTCGAAGGCGGTGTAATCGCCGGCGTAGAGCTTGGCGCGCTGTTCGTGCAGGTGCAGCGTGTGCGTGCAGATGTTGTCGAGGAATTCGCGGTCGTGCGAGATCACCAGCAACGTGCCGGGATAGCGCAGCAGCCACTGTTCGAGCCACAGCACCGCGTCGAGGTCGAGGTGGTTGGTCGGTTCGTCGAGCAGCAACAAATCGCTCGGGGTCATCAGCGCGCGCGCGACGTTGAGGCGCACGCGCCAGCCGCCCGAGAAATCCGAAACGGCTTTCGCATGCGTCTCCGGCGGAAAACCCAGGCCGTGCAACAGACGGCCCGCGCGCGCGGTGGCGTCGTAGCCGTTGAGCTCTTCGAGCTTGTGATGCGCGACGGCGACCGCTTCCCAGTCTTCGTTGGCGAAGGCGTTGGCTTCCATCTGGATCGCGTCGTGCACGGCCTGGTCGCCGGAGAGCACGAAGTCGATGGCCGAATCGGGCAGCGACGGCGTCTCCTGCGCGACGGTGGCGATGCGCGCCTTGCCGGGCATGTCGATGTCGCCCTTGTCGGCTTCCACCTCGCCCATCATCGCGGCGAACAGGGAGGACTTGCCGGTGCCGTTGCGCCCGACCACGCCCACGCGATACCCCGCGTGCATCGCGAGATCGACGTTGGACAACAACAGGCGTTCGCCCCGGCGGAGCGAGAAATTGCGGAAGGAGATCATAGCCCCGGGATTTTAGCAGCCGCGGTGGCGCTCAGCCCTTGCTGAACGCCAATTTCCCGCCTTCGGCCTCGACCCGGATCGTATCGCCGCTCACGAATTCGCCGGCCAGGATCTTCTGCGCCAGCGGATTTTCGAGCTGCTGCTGGATCGCCCGCTTGAGCGGCCGCGCGCCATAGACCGGGTCGAACCCCACGTTTCCGAGCAAGGCCAGCGCCGAATCGGAGAGCTCGATGCGGATGCCCCGCTCGCCCAGGCGCTTGCCCAGGTATTGCGTCTGGATGCGCGCGATCTCGCGGATCTGGGCCTTGTCGAGCGGGTGGAACACGACGATCTCGTCGAGCCGGTTGATGAACTCCGGCCGGAAATGCGCCTGCACCACGCCCATCACCGCGGCCTTCATCTGCGTGTAGGCCTCCGGGGTTTCGCCCGAGAGTTCCTGGATCATCTGCGAGCCGAGGTTGGAGGTCATCACGATCACGGTGTTGCGGAAATCGACCGTGCGCCCCTGCCCGTCCGTCAGGCGCCCGTCGTCGAGCACCTGCAGCAGGATGTTGAAGACATCCGAATGCGCCTTCTCCACTTCGTCGAGCAGGATCACGCTGTAGGGACGGCGACGCACCGCTTCGGTGAGATAGCCGCCCTCTTCGTAACCCACGTAGCCCGGGGGCGCACCGATCAGGCGCGCGACCGAATGCTTCTCCATGAATTCGCTCATGTCGATGCGCACCATCGCGTCGGGCGAATCGAACAGGAAATCCGCCAGCGCCTTGGTGAGCTCGGTCTTGCCCACGCCCGTCGGGCCGAGGAAAAGAAAGGAACCATTCGGCCGGTTGGGATCCGACAGGCCCGCGCGCGAGCGACGGATCGCATCGGACACCGCGCGCACCGCTTCGGCCTGGCCGACGACGCGCTTTTGCAGCACCGATTCCATCTGCAGCAGCTTCTCGCGCTCGCCTTCGAGCATCTTGTTGACGGGGATGCCCGTCCAACGCGACACGACTTCGGCGATCTCTTCGGCGGTCACCTTGTCCTGCAGCAGCGTGAAGCCCTTGGATTCGACTTCCTGCGCGGCCTGCAATTGCTTTTCCAGTTCCGGCAAACGGCCGTACTGGATCTCGCTCATCGTCGCGAAGTCCTGCTTGCGCTGCGCGCCTTCCAGTTCGAGCTTGGCCTGCTCGATCTGCTCCTTGATCTTGGTCGCGCCCTGCAGCGTGGCCTTCTCGGCCTTCCACACTTCTTCCAGGTCGTTGTATTCGCGCTCGAGGCGATCGATTTCTTCCTGCAGGTCCTGCAGACGCTGTTTGGACTCGGCATCCTTCTCTTTCTTCAGGGCTTCGCGCTGGATCTTCAGCTGGATCAGGCGGCGTTCCTTGCGGTCCAGTTCCTCGGGCTTGGAGTCGATCTCCATGCGGATGCGCGATGCTGCTTCGTCCATCAGGTCGATGGCCTTGTCGGGCAACTGGCGGTCGCTGATGTAGCGGTGCGAGAGCGTGGCCGCGGCGACGATCGCCGGATCGGTGATCTCCACGCCGTGGTGCACGGCGTACTTTTCCTTGAGGCCGCGCAGGATCGCGATGGTGTCCTCGACGCTGGGTTCGCCGACGAAGACCTTCTGGAAACGACGCTCGAGCGCTGCGTCCTTCTCGACGTACTTGCGGTATTCGTCCAGCGTGGTCGCGCCGATGCAATGCAGCTCGCCGCGCGCGAGCGCGGGCTTGAGCATGTTGCCGGCATCCATCGAACCTTCCGCCTTGCCGGCGCCGACCATCGTGTGCAGTTCGTCGATGAACAGGATGATCTGGCCTTCGTTCTTCGCCAGGTCGTTGAGCACGGCCTTGAGGCGTTCTTCGAATTCGCCGCGGAATTTCGCGCCGGCGATCAATGCGCCCATGTCGAGCGACAGCACGCGGCGGCCGCGCAGGCCTTCGGGCACTTCGTTGTTGATGATGCGTTGCGCGAGGCCTTCGACGATCGCGGTCTTGCCCACGCCCGGTTCGCCGATGAGCACCGGGTTGTTCTTGGTGCGGCGCTGCAGGACCTGGATGGTGCGGCGGATTTCCTCGTCGCGGCCGACGACGGGATCGAGCTTGCCCTTCTCGGCGCGCTCGGTGAGGTCGATGGTGTATTTCTCCAGCGCCTGGCGCTGGTCTTCGGCGTTTTCGCTCTGCACTTTCTCGCCTCCGCGAATGGCGTCGATGGCGGCTTCGAGTTTCTGCTTCGACGCACCGGCGGCTTTCAGCGCGCGGCCGGCCTCGCTCCCGTCGTCGGCGAGCGCGAGCAGGAACAGTTCGCTCGCGATGAAGGTGTCGCCCCGCTGCTGCGCCAACTTGTCGGTGACGTTGAGCAGGCGCGCCAGGTCGTTGCCGAGGCTGACGTTGCCGGCCTGGCCGGAGACCTTGGGGAGTTTCTCGAGCGTCTCGCCGATGCGCTCGCGCAGCAGCGGCACGTTGACGCCCGCCTGAGTGAGCACCGACCGGGCGGTGCCGCCCTGCTGGTCGAGCAACGCGGCGAGCAGGTGGACCGGTTCGATCACGCTGTGGTCGCGGCCGACGGCCAGCGACTGCGCGTCGGACAGCGCTTCCTGGAACCGCGACGTGAGCTTGTCCATTCGCATGGGGATTCGACCTCTGGATGCATGGGCCGGCCCGGCGGCCGGCGAACAGCGTGGAGATGCGGGCGTGGATGCCGGATGCAAGCGCCGGGGCGGGTATCCTGTCGGCCGCTTTTCAGGCTCGGCAGGTTCGGTTCGCATGGCGCGGTGGATGTGGGGGGCGCTCAACGCGCTGCAGGCGTTGTTCACGGTCGTGGTGACGGTGTTGGGGATGCCGGTGGCGTTCCTGCTGGCGCTGGTGCTCGGGCCGCGGTTGGCCTTGCGCATGGCCGCCTGGTACTGGGCGCCGTTGTTGTTCGCCGGTGCGGGGGCGCGGCTGGAGGTCGAGGGGGCCGAGGCGATCGACTGGTCCAGGCCGATGGTCCTGGTCGCCAATCATCAGTCGATGATCGACATTCCGTCGTTGTTTCGCGCGGTGCCGGTGCCGTTGCGGTTCGTGCTCAAGCACGAGATCGCGAAGATCCCGCTCGTCGGCTGGTATGCGCGGATGATGGGGATGGTGTTCATCGATCGCGGCAATGCGCGGGATGCCAAGCGCAAGTTGGTGGCCGCGGCGGACAAGTTGCGCGGGGATGCGACGTTCGCTGCGTTTCCGGAAGGGACGCGCAGCAAGGATGGCGTGGTCGGGCCGTTCAAGGCCGGGGCGTTGCAGGTTGCGTTGGAGGCCGGGGTGCAGGTGTTGCCGGTGGCGATCGAGGGGGCCGGGAAGGTGTTGCCGCCTTCGGGGTTTCTGGTGCGTCCGGGGGTGATTCGGGTGCGCTTCGGGACGCCGATCGAGACGGCCGGGTTGGCGGCGAATGAGCGGAATGTGCTGACGCGGCTGGCTCGGGAGCAGATTGTGGGGATGCTTGGGGTGCGGGCTGCTTGAGCGCGCTACTCCATCATTGGCGCGCCGCTGAGGCATCACCTTGCGGGTCGCTTCGATCGGGGGGTTCGCCCGGGCATTCGTTGATGGGTGCGAAGCGGGCTTCGCACTGGCCGATCATTTTTTAGCGGAGCCAGGCGATTGTTGCCATGCGGCCGGTGGTTTGATCGCGGCGGTGTGAGTAGAAGCGGGTGTCGGCGATGGTGTCGAGGCCGCCGCCCTGGATGCTTGTCACGCCTGCGGCTGTGAGGCGTTGGCGTGCCAGTGCGTACAGATCGACGCGCCAGTGGCCTTCTCGCGTGGGGACGAAGGCCGCTTCGGCTGCACTGTCGTGCGCGACGAATGCATCGTGGACTTCGCGGCCGATTTCGTAGGAATTCGGGCCCGCTGCTGGGCCTAGCCAGGCGGTGATGGCGTCGCGCGGGGTGCGCATTGCATCGAGCGTGGCTTCCAGGATGCCGTTTGCCAGGCCGCGCCAGCCGGCGTGGGCGGCGGCGAGTTCGTCGCCGGTTTGCGAGGCGAAGACGACCGGCAGGCAATCGGCGGTCAGGATGGCCAGGACGGTGCCGGGCGTTCTCGTGAGGGCGGCGTCGGCTTCGGGTTCGTCGGTGCCCGGTTCGATCGCGACGTGCGTGCCGTGGGTCTGGCGCAGCCAGCGCGGCTCCGAGGGAAGTGCGAAGTGTTCGATCAGTTCTGCGCGGTTGCGTGCGACGGCGTGGATGTCGTCTCCGCTGCGCGTACCGAGGTTGAAGCTGTCGAAGGGCGCGCGCGAGTGGCCGAGGCCGTGGCGCAGGGTCGTGACGGCTTCGACCCTTCCGCGCAGCGGCCAATCGGCACGCAACACTGTCACCGGCCGAACTCCGTCGCCGCGCGTTGGTCGTCGCGCAAGGCATCCATCAGGGCGCGCATGTCGCTGGGGACGGGCGCGGTGCAGCGGATCGGTTCGCCCGTCACGGGGTGCGCGAACTCCAGGGTTTCGGCGTGCAGGGCCTGACGTTTGAAACCACGCAATGCTTCGATCAATTCCGGGGTCGCGCCGCGCGGGAGTTTCAGCGGGCCGCCGTACAGGGGATCGCCGACGATCGGGTGTTTCAGGTGCGCCATGTGCACGCGGATCTGGTGCGTGCGGCCGGTTTCCAGGCGGCATTCGAGCGCGGTGTGCGCGCGGAAGCGTTCGCGCAGGCGGTAGTGGGTGATCGCTTCGCGGCCGTCTTCGCGCACGGCCATGCGGATGCGGTCGCGCGGGTGGCGGTCGATCGGCGCATTCGCGGTACCGCCGGAGACCAGCGCGCCGACGACGACGGCCAGGTACTGGCGATGCACGCCGCGTGCGGAGAGTTGCTCCACCAGCGCGGTGTGCGCTTCGAGCGTGCGCGCGACGACCATGACGCCGGAGGTGTCCTTGTCGAGGCGATGCACGATGCCTGCGCGCGGCAGGTTGGCCAGGCTCGGATCGCGATGCAGCAGCGCATTGACCAGCGTGCCGGCCGGGTTGCCGGCGCCCGGGTGGACGACCAGGCCGGCCGGCTTGTCGATGACGAACACGGCCGCGTCTTCGTACAGGACGTCGAGCGGGATGTCCTCGGCCACGGCGTGGGTCTGCACTTCCAGCACCACGGTGAGGGTTACCGACTCCCCGCCACGCACCGCATCGCGCCCGCGCACGAGGCGGCCGTCGAGCAGGGCGTCGCCCGACTTGATCCACTCCGAAAGGCGCGAACGCGAGAATTCGGGGAACAAATCGGCCAGGACGGCGTCGAAACGACGGCCCGCGGCCGCGTGGGGGACGACGGCGGTACGCGCGGCGTCGCCCGCGGGTGGATCGTTGGGTGTCATCGGTACTCCGGTTCAGCCGCCGGAGGCATGGCCCGGTCCGGCGTGGTTCTTCGGACTGGTATTATCGGTCCTTCGTGCCCTCCCGGCGCCCCTGAACGAAGCTGCGTCCCGCCCATGACCCCACGCTCCATGCGCCGCCCCCTGTTCCAGCGCCCTGCCCTGATCCTGCTGCTCGTCGCCCTGGTGCTGTCGATGTCCGGCTGCAGCTCGATCAGCAAGCTCTGGAAGAAGAAGGACCCCAACGAGGGCCAGCCGGTCGAAGTGCTGTACGACAAGGCGCACGAACAGATGCTCGAAGAGCGCTGGGCCAGCGCGACGGAAACCTGGCAGCGGCTGATCGCCCAGTACCCGTATGGCCCGTACACCGAGCAGGCGCAGATGGAAATGGCGTATGCCGAGTTCAAGGCCGGCAAGCACGACGACGCGGTGTCGACCATCGACCGCTTCATCCGCACGTATCCGACGCACCGCAACGTCGCCTACTTCTATTACCTGCGCGGCCTGTCCAACGCCACGCGCAACGCGATCTTCCTCGCGCGCGTGTTCTCGCTGCAGACCAGCAACCGCGACCTGAGCACGCCGATGCAGGCGTACAACGATTTCTCGATCGTGGTCGAGCGCTACCCGAACAGCCGCTACGCCGCCGACGCGGCCCAGCGGATGATCTCGCTGCGCAACCTGTTCGCGAAGCACGAGCTGGACACGGCGGTCTATTACCTGCGCCGCGGCGCGGACGTCGCCGCGATCACGCGCGCGAAGTACCTGCTGGAAACCTATCCGCAGAGCGCCTCGCAGGACGATGCAGTGGCCACGCTGATCGTGGGCTACGAGCACCTCGGCAACCAGGTGCTGGCCGCCGACGCCAAGCGCGTGCTGCAGGCCAACGAGCCGAACCACCCGTATTTCTCGGGCGACTGGCCGGATTACCCGTCCACGTTCCGCCGCCTCAACCCGTTCGCGGGCGAGAAGTCGGGTGCGGAGCACGGGGACTGAGGCACGCCCGGTCCTTGAACGAAAACGGCGCCTTTCGGCGCCGTTCTTGTTTCAACCGTAGCCATTCGTGATCGGGTAACGCCGCTCGCGTCCGAAGGCACGGCGCGAGACCTTCGGTCCGGGCGCCGCCTGGTGGCGCTTCCATTCGCTGATGCGCACCAGGCGCACGACGCGTTCGACGGTCTGTTCGTTGAAGCCCGCCGCGATGATTTCCTCCGGCGATTGCTCGAGGTCCACGTAACGCAGGAGGATCGCATCGAGCACGTCGTAGGGCGGCAGCGAATCCTGGTCCTTCTGGTTCTCGCGCAATTCCGCCGACGGCGGGCGATCGATCACCGCCACCGGAATCACCATGCCGCCGTTGGGCGCCGAGCCGCCCGACGCATTGCGCCAGCGCGCGAGCGCGAAGACTTCGGTCTTGTACAGGTCCTTGATCGGCGCGTAACCGCCGCACATGTCGCCGTAGATCGTCGCGTAACCCACCGCGTACTCGCTCTTGTTGCCGGTCGTCAGCAGCAGGCCGCCGAACTTGTTCGACAAGGCCATCAGCAGCACGCCACGGCTGCGCGACTGCAGGTTTTCCTCGGTCACGTCCACCGGCTTGCCGTCGAACATCGGCGCGAGCGCTTCGAGGAAACCGGCGAAGGGTTTCTCGATCGACACCGCATGCAGCTTCACACCGAGCGACGCGCATTGTTCGGCCGCAAGATCGTTGGACATCTCCGCCGTGTAGCGTGAAGGCAAGCGCACGGCGGTGACGTTCTCCGCCCCCAGCGCATCGACCGCCAGTGCGAGCACCAGCGCCGAATCGATGCCGCCCGACAACCCGAGCCACACGTTGCGGAAACCGTTCTTCCCGCAGTAATCGCGGATGCCGCGCACGATCGCGCGCCACGCGAGCGCGTCGCGGCTTTCCTCGTCTTCGACCGGCCATGACACCGGCACGAACTTGCGCGTGGCGCCATCGAAATCGGCGACGAGCCAATGTTCCTCGAACGCGCGCGCCGCGGGATGCACGCGGCCGTCGCCATCGGCGATGACCGACGCGCCGTCGAACACCACCGCGTCCTGCCCGCCGACGACGTTGAGATACGCGAGCGCGCAACCCGACTCGCGCACGCGATCGGCGATCAGCGCATCGCGCTGCGCATGCTTGTCGCGTTCGAACGGTGAGGCGTTGGGCACCAGCACCAGTTGCGCGCCGGCATCCACCGTGCGCGACAGCGGTTCGGGAAACCACAGGTCTTCGCAGATCACCAGGCCCACGCGCGTGCCGTCGACTTCGAAGACACAGGCTTCGCCGTCGGGATCGACGTCGAAGTAACGACGCTCGTCGAACACCGCGTAATTCGGCAACTCGCGCTTGCGATAGGTCTGTTCGATCGCGCCATCGCGCAACACGCTCGCGGCGTTGTAGACGACCGCGCCGACCGCCTGCGGCCAGCCGACGACGGCGACGATGCCGTCCGCGGCCTGTGCGATGCGCGCCACCGCCGCCTCGCAATCGGCGAGGAAGCGCGGCCGCAGCAACAAGTCTTCGGGCGGATAGCCGCTGACCGCCAATTCGGGGAACAACACGATGTCGGCGCCGTGGAGATCGCGCGCCTGCGCGATCAGGGCGGCGATGCGGTCGGCGTTGGCGGCGACGGCCCCCACCGGAAAGTCGAACTGCGCGAGCGCGATGCGGAGCGTCATGCGCGCAGTCTAGCGAACCGGCGTCCCGTTGCCGCGGTGGGCGGCCCGCAGCACGCGCAGTCCGGCCTGTTCCCACTGGCGCGGGCCCCGCGCACCGGCGCAGGCGCGGTGCAGGCGGCCGTCTTCCCAGGCGGCGAAGATGCCGGGGTCGATGTAGGACTTGCGGCACACCGCCGGCGTATTGCCCAGTCGCTTGGCGACACGTTCGACGACTGTGTTGCGCAGCGCGTTCGCCACGCGCTGGTTGAGGCTGCCGTCGTCCTTCAGCGGCACCGGCGCATCGGCCAGCAGGCGCAGCGCGGAGATCGTGCCGCCCCAGGTGCGGAAATCCTTCGCGGTGAAGTCGGCGCCCATCGCGTCGCGCAAGTAGTCGTTGACGGTCCCCGAGCCCACGGGCTGCGGTTTGCCGTCGTCGTCTTCGTACTGGAACAACTGCTGCCCCGGCAGTTGCTGGATGCGGCGGACCAGGCGCGTGAGGCGCGCGTCGTCGAGCACGATCTCGTGGTCCTTGCCGGCCTTGCCGCGAAACGCGATGCGGGCCCGGCCGCCCTTGAGGAAGGCGATGTGGCGATTGCGCAGCGTCGTCAGGCCGAAGCTGTTGTTGGTTTCGGCGTATTCGTCGTTGCCCACGCGCACGAGGGTGCCGCCGAGGAGCGCCACGACGATGGCCGCGACTTTCTCGCGCGGGAGGCCGTCGAGGGCGAGGTCGCGTCGCAGGGCGCGCCGCAGTTTGGGCAGGGCTTTGCCGAAGTCGACGATGCGGTCGAATTTCTCGACGCCGCGGACGTGGGACCAGCGGGGGTGGTAGCGATACTGTTTGCGCCCGCGGGCGTCGCGGCCGGTGGCCTGGATGTGGCCATCGGGTTGGGTGCAGATCCAGACGTCGGTCCACGCGGGTGGAACGGCCAGGGTGCGGATGCGTTGGAGGGTGCGTTTGTCGCGGAGCGTGCGGCCTCGGGCATCGAGGTAGGCGAAGCCTTTGCCGGCACGCTTGCGCCGGATGCCGGGGGCGTTGTCGCCGACGTAGGTCAGGCCTCCCTGGGCTGCGGATTTCGCGTTCGGGTCGATGCGCATCCGTTGGAGGCTGGGGGGTTGGGTGTCAAGTTGTTGTTAGTTCTCCTCGAGGTTTCGCGCATTGAAGAGCGGCTCCAGTGTTTGCGCGCCGCCCGAACGCGAGTCGTTCCAAATTTTTTTGGGAAAAAAATTTGAAACGACTCACGCTGGGGCATCACCTTGCGGGTCGCTTCGATCGGGGCTTTTCGCTGGGCAGTGATTGGTGGGCGCGAAGCAAGCTTCGCACCGGGCCGATCATTGAGAGCGGGGACTGCGGGAACGGCGGGGGCGCCGAGGTAGCGGCGAGCTACTGCGCTTGCCGCACTGCGATCCCGTTTTCGCGATCGATTTCTTCGACGATTTCGTCCAGGTCGTGCGCCAGGCGCGTGAACCACCAGGACACCGACCGATCGCGGAACAGATTGTCGAATGCGCTGGCGGAATTCTCGGCCTCCGTCGCCCTCGTGAGAAACCGCAATTGCTCGTGCACGTGGACCAGTTTGCGCTGCGCCGATTCCGGAACGATGAGAACCTTGGGCGTGGGGGTGCGACTCATGGGGACCTCCGCGATCACAGTGGACGTCCATGCTGCAAGTGGGCGTGGGTGCAACCAATCAGACGAACGCCCGTTCCGCGCGGGACAAATCTCGCGACTGGCAAAAGTGTGAAACCGGCCGGTGATCGAAGCGACCCGCAAGGTGATGCCCCGGCGGCGCGCCAAATGACGGAGGAACGCTCTTAAAGCCGACGACCCCACTCAGCCAGCAAAACCGCAGTCGCAGCCGCAACATTCAGACTCTCGACCTTCCCACTCCCAGGAATCGAAACACGCAAGTCGCACAAAGAAGCGAGCGCACTCGACATCCCCTCCCCCTCCGCCCCCAGCACGTAAACCACGCGCTCGGGAATCGGCGCCTCGAACAACGGCAACCCATCGCGCACCACGGTGGCGACCAGCGAAAACCCGGCGCCCCGCAACTGCGACAGCGAATTGTCCTCGCGCCCCAACCGCACGAACGGCACCACTTCCGCGCCGCCCTCGGCCACGCGCGCCGCCGCGCCCGACAACGACAGATTCGAATGCTTCGGCAACAGGATCGCCGACACACCGAAATGCGCCGCCGAACGCAGGATCGCGCCGACGTTGTGCGGATTCCCCACGCCATCCAGCCACAACGCACACACCGGACCCGCCGGCAAATGCTGCAGCCACGTCGTCAACGTCGCCTGCGGCTCGCGCAACAGATCCGCGACCACGCCCTCGTGATGCTCGCTGCCCGTCAGGCGACGCAGATCCTCATCGTCCTCGACCACCCGATACCCGATGCGATGCGCGACGCACCAACGCAACATCGGCTGCAACTGCGGAATGCGCGCATTCACCAGATACAACTTGCGCAAGGCCTCCGGCCGGCGATGGAACGCCGCCTTCACCGCATTCACCCCGTACAGCCGCAACTCGGTGTCGCGATGCTCGCGCGCGTGCTGATGCCCTTCCGATGGCACTTCTTCGCGATGCACGGGCGGATGCGGCTCGCGCGGCGCATGCGCCTCTCGCGGCGCACGCACTTCACGCGGCACACGCGCGTCCTGCGCCGGGCGCTTCGGACCGCGCGATTTCCAGGGCGATTCCCGCTCGCTCACGAAGCCTCCTCGACCGGATGCGTGTCGCCCACCGGGCGCACGGTGGCTTCCAGTTCCTTCAACTCGTGCGCCACGGCCTCGGGCGAACGCGTGTAGGGCGCGAGCAGCGCGTAGAACGCCGGCACGACGAACAAGGACAGCAGCGTCGAGAAGCCGACGCCGAAGATCACCACGATGCCGATCGTCGCACGACTCGCCGAACCCGGGCCGCCCGCGACGACCAACGGCACCGCGCCGACCATCGTCGCGATCGAGGTCATCAGGATCGGGCGCAGGCGCACGCCGGCCGACTCGACGATCGCCTGGTGCACGTTGCGGCCTTCATCGCGCAGCTGGTTGGCGAACTCGACGATCAGGATGCCGTTCTTCGCCGCCAGGCCCACGAGCATCACGATGCCGATCTGGCTGAAGAGATTGAGCGTGCCGCCGGTGATCCACAGGCCGATCAGTGCGCCGAGCACGCCCAGCGGCACGGTCAACATGATCACGAAGGGATGGATGAAACTTTCGAACTGCGCCGCGAGCACCAGGTACACGACCAGCAACGCGAGCGCGAAGGTGAGCAATACCGCACCGCCCGCCTGTTGGTATTCGCGCGACTCGCCCTTCCAGTCGATCTGCGCCTGTTCGGGCAATTCCTGGGCGACGACCTGGTTGAGCCAGGTGATCGCATCGCCCATGCGATAGCCCGGCGCCAGGCCCATGCTGATCGTCACCGCGCGCAGGCGGTTGAAGCGATTGAGCGAACCGGCCTCGGCGACGTCCTGCAGGGTCACCAGGTTCGACAGGGGAATCAACGCACCATCGCGCGCGCGCACCTGGATCGCGGCGAGGTCGGCGGGCGTCGCGCGGCCGGTCTTGTTCGCCTGCACGACGACGTCGTACTCCTCGCCGCCGCGCACGAAGGTCGTGACGCGCCGCGACCCCATCATCGTTTCCAGCGCATGGCCGATCGATTCGACGCTCACGCCGAGATCCGACGCACGCTGGCGATCGATCTGCACGCGCATCTGCGGCCGCGTTTCCTTGTAGTCGCTGTCGGCGCCGACGAGGCCGGGGTTGGAATCGATGCGCTCGAGCAGGCGATCGCGCCACTTGGCCAGTTCCGCGTAATCCGGCCCGCCCAGCACGATCTGCACCGGCTGCCCGCGCGTGCGCACCAGCCCGCCGGCGACCTGCGTGGAGATCTTCATCCCCGGCATCTTGTCGAGCTTCTTCTTGAGGTCCTGCGCGACGTCGGCGGTGTTCTCGCTGCGCTGCGTCCAGTCCTTGAGGAACACGCTGAAGCGCGCGGTGTGCATCTCTTCGCTGGCGCCGAAACCGCCGGGCACGCGCGCGTTCGCGCGTTCGATCGGGCCATGGCCGATCTCCGGCGCGATGATCTTCTCGGCCTGCTTCACCTGCTGCACGGTGTAGTCGTAGCCCGCGCCTTCCGGGCCGGTGAGCGAGACGTTGAAGCTGCCGCGGTCTTCCGGAGGCGCGAGTTCGGACGGCACGAACTTGAACAGCGCGAAGCTCGCCGCCAGCGCCACGAGCATCACCAGGCCGAACATCATCGGGCGTTCGACGCTGCCTTCCAGGAAGCGCTTGTAGCGCGCGGTCACCCAGTCCAGGCGCTTGTTCACCCAGCGGTGCACCGGGTTGCCCTTCTCTTCCGAATGCGGGCGCACGAGCTTGGACGACAACATCGGCGTGAGCGTCAGCGCGACGAACGCCGACAGCGCGACCGCACCGGCGAGCGCAACGGACAACTCGCGGAACAGGCGGCCCGTGTTGCCTTCCATGAAACCGATCGGGAGGAACACCGCGACCAACACGGCGGTCGTCGCGATCACCGCGAAGGCCACCTGGCGCGTACCGCGCGCCGCCGCGACGAGCTTCGGCTCGCCAAGATCGGCGCGACGCTGGATGTTTTCCAGCACGACGATCGCGTCATCGACCACCAGTCCGATGCACAACACCAACGCGAGCAGCGTCAGCAGGTTGATCGAATAGCCGAACAGATACAGCGGCAGGAAGGCGGCGATCAGACACACCGGCACCGTCACCGCGGGGATCAGTGCGGCGCGCACGCTGCCCAGGAAGATCCAGATGACGATCAGCACCAGCACCACCGCTTCGATCAGCGTGTGGTAGACGCGCTCGACCGCGGCGTCGATGAAGGTGGTCGTGTCGAAGGCGACGAAGATCTTCGTGCCCTGCGGCAGCGACGGCGCGATGCGCTCGGCTTCGGCGCGCACGGCGCGCGCGACGTCCAGCGCGTTCGCCGTCGAAGTGCGCGCGACGCCCAGGCCGATGTTGTTTTCGCCGTTGGAGTGGTAATACGCGCGGCGTTCTGCGGAAGCGAGCTCGACCTTCGCGACATCGCCCAGGCGCACGACGTAGCCATCCGGGCCCTTGCCGAGCGGGATCTGCGCGAAGTCTTCGGGCTTCTGGTAATCGCGGGCCACGCGCAGGGTGAAGTCGCGCTCGGCCGATTCGATGCGACCGGCCGGCAGTTCGACGTTCTCTTCCCGCAGCGCGTTCTCGACATCCTCGACGGTCAGCGCGCGCGCGGCGAGTGCATCGCGGTCGAGCCACACGCGCATCGCATAACGCTGCTGGCCGCCGATGCGGACCGCGGCGACGCCATCGATGCTCGACAGGCGGTCGACGACATAGCGCTCCGCGTAGTCGGACAGCTGCAGCGAATCCATCGACGTCGAGCTCATGTTGAGCCAGATGATCGGATCCGAATCGCTTTCGACCTTGCTCACCTGCGGCGGATCGGCTTCTTCCGGCAGGCGGTTGAGCACGCGGCTGACCGCGCCGCGGACGTCGTTGGCGGCGCCTTCGATGTCGCGCGAAAGCGTGAATTCGATGGTGACCGAGGAGCGCCCGTTGACGCTGTTCGACGAAATGGTCTCAACGCCTTCGATGCCCGACAGCGCGTCTTCCAGGATCTGCGTGACGCGCGTTTCGACCACCTGCGCCGAGGCGCCGGTGTAGTTGACTTCCACCGAGACGACGGGCGGGTCGATGGCGGGCAGTTCGCGCAGCGTCAGGCGCGTGAACGCCATGATGCCCAGCACGATGAGCAACAGGCTGATGACGGTCGCGAAGACCGGGCGCTTGATCGACAGATCGGACAGGCGCATGTCAGCCCTTGTCCGCCGGTGCCGCCGCCGTTTCGGCGATCTTCGCGCCGGGGCGCAGCTTGCCGGTGCCATCGACGACGATGCGGTCGCCGGCGCGCACGCCCTTCAGGATTTCGGCCCGGCCATCGGTGCGCGTGCCGATCTGCACATCGGCCTGTTCGACGCTGCCATCGGGCTTGACGCGATACACGAACGTACGATCGCCCACCTGCACCACGCAGATCTCCGGCAACAGCAGCGCGGTGCGTTGCGCGCGTTGCAGTTCGACGTTCACCAGCATGCCGGGGCGCAGCTTGCGTTCGTCGTTCGGGAAATCGGCGCGCACGGTCACCGAACGCGTCGACGGATCCACGCGCGCTTCCACCGTCGTGACCGTTCCGGTCAAACGCGCATCGGGATACGCCGCCGTGCGGCCGAACACGTGCTGGCCGGTGGCCAGTTGCGCGAGCGCGGCTTCGGGCACCGGGAAGTCCACGTACATGTGCGCCAGATCGTCGAGCGTGGCGATCGCCGTGCCGGGCGTGACCAGCGTGCCGGGGCTCACCTGGCGGATGCCGAGCACGCCGGAGAAGGGCGCGCGGATCGAACGATCGCTCAGCTGCGCGCGCACCTGGTTCACCTGCGCCTGCGCCTGGTCGCGCGTGGCGCGTTGCGTGTCCAGTTGCGAAGTGGCGATGAGTTGCTGCTGCGCGAGTTCCTGCTGGCGCGCATACATCTGCTGCGCTTCCTTCGCCGCGGCTTCTGCCTGCGCGAGCGCGGCCTGCTGTTGCTGGCCACTGAGCGTGACGAGCACGGCGCCCTTGGCGACTTCATCGCCACTGTCGAAATGCACGGCCTGCACGATCTCGCTCACCTTCGCGGTGACGGTGATCGAATCGCGCGCACGCGCCGTGCCGATGGCGACGATCGAGTCGGCGAAGGACCTAGGCTGCAGCACGGTGGTGGTGACCAGGACCGGCGCGTTGGCCGCGTCCTTGCCGCGGTTGGAAGCGGCGGCTTCGTCCTTGCCGCAGGCGGACAAACCGGCCGCGAGCGCGAGCAGGGCGATGAGCGGGAGGGTGCGGGGAAAATGCGTCATTCGCGAATTCTAGGCCGTCCGGTGCGAGGGTTCGGTTACCGCGGGCACGAAATATCGCGTGCGTTCCCGCGAACCGGTCTGGAACGCCTGCGCAGGCCCGGGGTTGACCCCGAAGGACCCCGGATGTTCCATGACCAATGACAGTGGCGCGCGGCGCCCGAGCGTCCTGCGGCGCGGCATCTTCGCGTTGTCCTATCCATCCCCCACGAGGCCCAAGACCATGCGCTACGACAGCATCCTCGACACCATCGGCCGCACCCCGGTCGTCCGCCTCAACCACATCGCGCCGAAGCACGTCACGTTGTACGCGAAGGTCGAGTCGTTCAACCCGGGCGGTTCGGTCAAGGATCGGCTCGCGATCGCGATCATCCTGGATGCCGAAGCGAAGGGCTTGCTCAAGCCCGGCGATACGGTGATCGAAGCGACCTCGGGCAACACCGGTGTCGCGCTGGCGATGGTGTGCGCCGCGCGCGGTTACAAGTTCGTCGCGGTGATGGCCGATTCGTTTTCGATCGAGCGCCGCAAGTTGATGCGCGCCTATGGCGCGAAGGTGATCCTGACGCCCGCCGCCGAACGCGGCAGCGGCATGGTGCGTCGCGCTGAAGAACTCGCGAAGCAACACGGTTGGTTCCTCGCGCGCCAATTCACCAACCCCGCCAACCCGGCGTATCACCGCCAGACCACGGCCGCGGAAATCCTGCGCGATTTCGCCGGTGATCGCCTGGATCATTTCGTCACCGGTTGGGGCACGGGCGGCACGCTCACCGGCGTCGGCGAAGTGCTGCGCGTGGCGCGGCCCGAAGTGAAGATCACCACGTGCGAACCGGCGGGCGCGGCCTTGTTGCAGGGCGCGGAATTCGTGCCGCACAAGATCCAGGGATGGACGCCGGACTTCGTGCCGGAAGTGCTCAATCGCGAGGTCGCCGGTTCGCTGATGAAGATCGACGAGATGCTCGCGCGCGATGTCGCGCGGCGGCTGGCGCAGGAAGAAGGCTTGTTCGTCGGGCTCTCGGCGGGCGGCACGGTGGCCGGCGCGCTGGAAGTGGCCAAGTCCGCGAAGGACGGCGAGGTGATCCTGGCGATGCTGCCCGATACGGGCGAACGCTATTTCTCGACGATCCTGTTCGAAGGCGTCAACGAAGGGTCCGACGACGATTGGCTGGCGGGCCTCTGAGGACCCGCCGAACGTCAGGCGACGAAGGTCCCGCCCTCGGCGGCATGCGGATCCACGCGCCCGTGGCAGATCGCCATGACGCGGTTGCGCATGCGGCGCGGGTTGTCGAAGGACTGGATGGCCAGCGCGGCCATGCTCATCGCGACGGTGAAGTTGGCCAGCGCGGTTTCGCCGTTGGCGGCGAGCATGCTCGGCGTCAGCGCGGCGGCGACGGTCAGCGCGACGGAGACGATCACGTACTTGCGGATCGCCGACCATGCGGTCTGGTCGACACCCTTGCCGTGGAAACCGCGGCGGTAGGGCAGGCCCATGACCTTGGCGAGCGAATCGGCCAGGCGGATTTCGTACAAGGTGCCCGCACCCTTGATGATGAAGCCGAGCAGCGTGGCGCTGAAGCCCGCCAGCGGCACCCACGAGGGCAGGCCCATGCCCTTGGGCAGCGTGACGCACACACAGGCGAGCACGAACAGGACCAGGCCGAGGCGATGGAAACGAGCGGCGACATCGACCTTCGATTGCAGGCGGTCGACGTTGAGGAATGTAATGGGCGACTTCATGGAGAGACTGACGTGTTCGAAGCGCGAGCGGTTGCAGGGGCGAGGTTCGCAGCGGGGCCGGCGCGTCGCCGGGCGGCGCGTCACAACTCTGGAATTCCCCACGAGGCGCGCATTCCAACACGATTTCACGCCATCCTCATGAATGCGCTGGTAGCGGCCGTTGCGCCGGGAATTGCCGAATGAAGATCGAAGTCCTGGAAGGCGACATCACCGCCCTGCCCGTCGACGCCATCGTCAATGCGGCCAACCACGCGCTGCTGGGCGGCGGCGGGGTCGACGGGGCGATCCACCGCGCCGCGGGCCCGGGGTTGCGGGAGGAATGCGAGGCCCTGCCCGCCTACATCGCCGGCATGCGATGTCCGACCGGCGAGGCGCGCATCACCCACGGGCACGACCTGCCCGCGAAATTCGTGATCCACACGGTCGGTCCGGTCTGGCGCGGCGGCCGTGGCGGGGAGCCCGCCCAACTGGCGGCCTGCTACAACGCATCGCTCGCGCTGGCGGCCGATTACGACGTCGAATCCATCGCCTTCCCGGCGATCAGCTGCGGCGTGTTCGGCTATCCGGTCGAACTCGCGGTGCCCATCGCGGTGCGCACCGTGCGTGCGTGGGCAGGCGCGAAACCCTCGCGCGTGGTGTTCTCGTGCTTCGACCCCGGCATGGCCGCGCGCTACCGCGCGATGTTGGCGCTCGCATGAGTCCTTCCACGCGCTCGCTGTTGTTCGCCAACGCCGGGACACTGGTGGCGGCCCTGGTATTGCAGTGGCCCGCGGGCTGGTTGCTGTGGCCGTACTGGATCCAGAGCGTGGTGATCGGCTGGTTCGCGCGCAAGCGCATGCTGGGCCTGTATCGCTTCAGCACCGAGGGCTTCACGTCCAACGACCAGCCCGTGCCCGAGAACGCGCAAGGCAAGCGTTCGACGGCGAACTTCTTCACCCTGCACTACGGGTTCTTCCACTTCTGCTATCTGATCTTCCTGTGCGCCGAGCATCCGCTGGAAGCGGGCTGGGATCTGCCCGTGCTCGGTGCGTGCGCGGCGTCGTTCGTGTTGTCGCAGCGGCAGACCTACGCGGTGCAGCACGACGCCGACCTGCGCGGCAGGCCGAACCTCGGCACCCTGATGTTCACCCCTTACCTGCGGGTGTTGCCGATGCACCTGGCGATCCTGCTGGGCGCAGCGCTCGGCGGTGGTGCGGGGTTGCTGGTGTTGTTCACCGTGTTGAAGACGGCGAGCGACGTGGGGATGGATGCGGTGGATCGGCGGTTGGCGGAAAGACACGCCGATCGCGTGGAAGCGGAGGAAACGGCGGCTTCGCCGCCTTGACCCCACCCCGGCCCTCCCCTGCGGAGCAGGGGAGGGAGACGAGCGTTACGCCGCTTTCTGCTTCCACTGGCCCAGCGCGGCCAGGCCGTTGTCGCGGGCGCGGGCGTAGACGGTTTCCTGCGCCTTGCGCACGTTGTTGACCAGGTCCTGCGACCAGATCTTCAGCGCGGCCGACTGCATCGCGCGGCCGTAGGAGAACGACAGCGGCCACGGATTCGGGCCCATGCGGTTCATCGCGTCCAGGTGCGCGGTGGCCGCCTCGTCGCTCTGGCCGCCGGAGAGGAACACGATGCCCGGGAGGATCGCCGGCACGGCGGTCTTGAGGCACATCAGGGTGTTCTCGGCGACGTCTTCGACGCTCACCTTCTCGCCGCTGTCCTTGCCCGGCACGATCATCGAGGCCTTGAGGATGGTGCCTTCGAGCATGACGTTCTGGTTGTACAGCGCGTCGAACAGCGAACGCAGCGTGACTTCGGTGACTTCGTAGCAGGTCTGGATGTCGTGATCGCCGTCCATGAGGACTTCGGGCTCGACCATCGGCACGATGCCCTGCTCCTGGCACAGCGCGGCGTAGCGCGCGAGCGCGTGGGCGTTGGCTTCGATGCAGGTGCCCGAGGGGATGTCGTCGCCGATGTTGATCACCGCGCGCCACTTGGCGAAGCGGGCGCCGAGCTTGTAGTACTCCTCCAGGCGCGCGCGCAGGCCGTCGAGGCCTTCGGTGACCACTTCGCCCTGGAAGCCGGCGAGCGGGAAGGTGCCCTTGTCGACCTTGATGCCCGGGATGATCCCGTTGTCCACCATCACCTTGGTGAAGGGCACGCCGGCCTTGGTCGACTGGCGCAGGGTTTCGTCGTACAGGATCGCGCCGGAGATGTAGTCGCCGAGCTTCGGCGTGGTCAGCAGCATCTCGCGGTAGGCGCGACGGTTTTCCTCGGAGTTCTCGATGCCCACGCCGGCGAAACGCTTGGCGATGGTGGCATTGGATTCGTCGATCGCGATGATGCCCTTGCCTGCGGCGACCATGGCCTGGGCGGTTTCGGCAAGCTGTTCGATGCTCATTGGCGTCCTGACGGCGTTGGGGAAAGGCGGAATTATACCGCCCCTCCCCCGTGACGCCGCCGCCGACGCGGCCCGGGGACTACGGGCGCATGCCCGCCACGTCGTTCTGGTAGCCGCGGGTTTGCAGGTCCAGATCGTCGAGCACATCGCCCGTCGCGGTGCGGTGGTCGCGCGAGGCCTTCAGCTCGCGAAGGCGCGCGACGAGGTTGGGGACGGCGCATTTGGAACGCTGGGCCGACGCCACGCCCGGTCCGTTACCGAAAACGAAGGTCGCCACCGTGTAGACGGGCTTGGCCTGCGCGACTTCCGGCCGCGGCTGGAAGCGCCATTGTTTGAGCGCATCGGCCGCCGATTCGGCGAACGCCGACCAGTAGCCGGGCTCGGGTTCGCTACTGCCTGCACTGGTCCAGCCTTTCAGCAGCGCGAAATCCGAGGTCGTGCCATCGGGCTTGAGCAGATAGCCCACGCCGATGCACACCGAGTCGTGGCGGTGCGCGAATTGCGCGGGATATTGCGGGACCGCCAGCGGAACCCCCGGCGCCAGCATCCAGTGGTCCCGGATGCCGCCTTCGTTCGTCACCTCGATCTTGTCCAGCGCACTCGCGGGGCCCGCGAGGGCGAGCATGAACATGACGGCCAATCGCACCTTGCACATCGTCGATCTCCCGGCGGAGTCTCCGTGTGTCCGGAATAGCACCGGCGGTTGCGGCGGGCAACGACCGCTTGTCGGGAACCGGCTGGAGCCATTCTCCCGGGGGATTGCCGTTCAGAGATCGCCGAGGCCTTCGGCGCCGCCGTCGGGCCCGACCTTGAGGATGCGCAGCGTGTTGGTCGCGCCGTGGTGTTCCATGTGGTCGCCGCTGGTGAACATCACGCGGTCGCCGACATCCAGGTGGCCCTGGTCGTACAGCAACTTGAGCGCCTTGCGCGCCGCGTCGCGCGAGGCCAGGCCGCGGCTGTCGAATTCCACCGGGAACACGTCGCGCATCATCGTCATGCGGCGACGCGCGCGAACGAAGCGCGACAAGCCGTAGACCGGCGCCGGCGAACGGAAACGCGAGAGGAAACGCGCGGTGCCGCCCGACTCTGTCATCGCGATGATCGCGCGCACGCCGATGTGTTCGGAGAGGAACATCGCCGCCATCGCGATGGCCTGGTCCACGCGTTCGAGGTTGCGCGGTGCCTTTTCGAAATCGGTGTCCATCTCGAATTGGCGCTCGGCCCCCAGGCAGATGCGCGACATCGCTTCGACGGCGCGCAGCGGATACGCACCCGCCGCGGTTTCCTGCGAGAGCATCACCACGTCGGTGCCGTCGATGACGGCGTTGGCGACGTCGAGCACTTCGGCGCGCGTGGGGATGGGGCTTTCGACCATCGACTGCAGCATCTGCGTCGCGGTGATCACGACCTTGTTGCGCGCCAGCGACTCGCGAATGATCTTCTTCTGCAGGCCCGGCAGTTCGGCGTCGCCGATTTCCACGCCCAGGTCGCCGCGCGCGACCATCACCACGTCGCTGGCGTCGACGATCTCGCCCAGGTTTTCGATCGCTTCGGCACGTTCGACTTTCGCGACCAACGCCGCATCGCTGCCGTGGCTGCGTGCGATGGCACGCGCTTCTTCCATGTCGGCTGCATTGCGGCAGAAGGAAACGGCGATGAAGTCGGCTTCGATCTGCGCGGCCACGCCGATGAGCTCGCGGTCGCGATCGGTGAGCGCGCCCAGCGACAGGCCGCCGCCCAGGCGGTTGAGGCCCTTGCGATCCGACAGCGCGCCGTCGTTGAGGATCGTCGTGCGGATGCGATCGCCCTGGATGCTGTCCACGCGCAATTGCAGCAGGCCATCGTCGAGCAGCAGCGTGTCGCCCGCGTGCACGTCGTTCACCAGGCCCAGATAGCTGATTCCGACTTCGCGCGCGTTGCCGGGCGGTGCATCCGCGCGCGCGACCAGGTCGAAGGGCTCGCCGGCCTTCAATTGCACGCGGCCTTCGGCGAAACGTTCGATGCGCAGCTTGGGCCCCGGCAGATCGGCGAGCAAGCCGACTTCGACGCCGACGCGCTGCGCGGCCTCGCGCACGGACTGCGCGCGCGCCACCTGGCTGGAGGGATCGCCGTGCGAGAAGTTGAGGCGGACGACATCGACGCCGGCCTTCAGCAGTGCGTCGAGCACGCCCGGCGGATCGGTGGCCGGGCCGAGGGTGGCGAGGATGCGGGTACGGCGACGTTGTGTACTCTGGGTCATACCGTGTTTCTACCACAGCCACCCGAAGCGGCCATGGCGTTGCATACGTTTTCCATCCCCGGCTTCCCCGCGCTGAAAGGGCGACGCGTCCGCCTGCGTGCGCCGGCGCCCGGGGATGCCGCGCCGGTCTTCGCACTGTTCTCCGATCCCCACACGATGCGCCACTGGCCGCGCGCGCCGATGCAGCGCATCGACGAGGCGGCCGCTTACATCGACGAATGCGCCGGGCAGTTCGAAAGCGGCGACCGGATCGACTGGATCGTCACCCTGCCCAACGACGACGCGGCCATCGGCACGTGCACGCTGTACGACATCGAACCCGGATGCAGCGCGTGGATCGGCTACGCGCTGTTGCCGGCACACCGCGGGCGCGGGCTTGCGGGCGACGCGGTGCGCACGGCGACCGCGTGGGCGTTCCGGACATTGGCCGTCGAACGCATCGAGGCCACGGTCGCGCCTGCGAACGTGGCCTCGCAACAGTTGCTGGCGCGCGCGGGTTTCGCGCGCGTGGCCGAGGATCGTTACTGCTTGTCGGCGACCTGAGCGCCGCGCGCCTGCAGCGCCGCGACCGCAGGCAGCGTCTTGCCTTCCAGGAATTCCAGGAACGCGCCGCCACCGGTGGAGATGTAACCGACCTGGCTAGCGATGCCGTACTTGTCGACTGCCGCCAGCGTGTCGCCGCCGCCGGCGATGGAGAACGCGTCGGAGGCCGCGATCGCACGCGCCATCGTTTCGGTGCCCTTGCCGAAGGCATCGAATTCGAACACGCCCACCGGCCCGTTCCACACCACGGTGCCCGCCTTCTTGATCAACTCGGCGTAGCGCTTGGCGGTGTCGGGGCCGATGTCGAGGATCATCTCGTCGGTGCCGACCTGGTCGACCGGCTTCACCGTCGCCGGCGCGTCGGCCGCGAACGCGGGGGCGACGACGACGTCGCTCGGCAGCGGAATGTCGGCGCCGCGCGCCTTGGCCTCGGCCATGATCTTGCGCGCGGTGTCGATGAGGTCGGCTTCGTACAGCGACTTGCCCACGCCGTGCCCCATCGCGGCGATGAAGGTATTGGCGATGCCGCCGCCGACGATGAGCTGGTCGACCTTCTGCGCGAGCGAACCGAGCAGTTCGAGTTTCGTCGAGACCTTGCTGCCGGCGACGATCGCGAGCAGCGGGCGCTTGGGCGCTTCGAGCGCGCGCGCGAGCGCGTCGAGTTCGGCCATCAGCAGCGGACCACCGGCGGCGATTTTCGCCTGCTGGATCACGCCGTGCGTGGAGGCCTGCGCGCGGTGCGCGGTGCCGAAGGCATCCATGACGAACACATCGCAGAGCTCGGCGTACTTCTTCGCCAGCGCCGGGTCGTCCTTGCCTTCGCCCATGTTCATGCGGCAGTTTTCGAGCAGCACGATCTGCCCGGGCTTCACCGAGAAGTCGGCGGACAGCCAGTCGCGCACCAGGCGCACTTCGCGGCCGAGCTTCTCGCTCAGGCGTTCGGCGACGGGCTTGAGGGAATCGGCTTCGCTGAAGTGCCCTTCGGTCGGGCGCCCGAGGTGGGACATGACCATCACCGCGGCGCCCTGGTCGAGCGCGGCGACGAGCGTGGGCAGCGCGGCGGTGATGCGTTGTTCGGAGGCGACCTTGCCGTCCTTGATCGGCACGTTCAGGTCTTCACGGATCAGGACGCGCTTGTCGCGCAGGTCGATCTCGGACATCCGGACGATGGGCATCTGTGGCGCCTTGGGTCTTTCGGGGGCGCACATTGTAGCGGGGCGCGGCGGGCCCCTACAGCGACACCCGATTGCGGCCCGCGTGCTTGGCGCGGTACAGCGCGGCGTCGGCGCGCGCCAGCATCACTTCCGGGTCGTCGCCGTCGTCCGGCAGGTTCGTCGCCACGCCGATGCTCACCGTCAGCACGCCCATCGGCGAACCGGCGTGCGCGATGTCGGCATGCAGCACGCTCGCGCAGATGCGTTCGCCGACGCGGATGGCCTGCTCGAGCGTGGTGTCGGGCAGGAAGACGATGAACTCCTCGCCGCCCGGACGCACGATGACGTCTTCGCGGTGATACAGCGCACTGCGCACTGCGCCGGCGAAACGCTTCAGCGCGTTGTCGCCGCGCGGATGGCCGTAGCGATCGTTGTAGGCCTTGAAGTGATCGATATCCAGCGCGAGCGCCGACAACATGCCGCCCCTGCCGTGCGTGTCGCGCCACAACTGGTTGGCCACTTCGCGGAAGCCGCGATAGTTGAGGCAGCCGGTGAGTGCGTCGGTGCGGCTGAGGCGGTCGAGTTCGGCGACGGCGTTGCGCAATTCGGCGGTGCGCAGCGCGATCTCGCGTTCGCGCGCGTCGACCACTTGTTCGAGCGAGGAGCGCAGGCGGCGTTGTTCTTCCAGGCTGCGGCTGGTCGCGCGATACGCATCGGCCATGCGATCGCTGAGTTGGTTCATCGCTTCGGCGAGCGGCGCCAGTTCCTGCGGCATCGATGCGGCGGAAATGGGCGAGGACGCATGTTCGAGCGCGAAGCGCTGCATCTGCACCAGCAGCCGGTGCACGCTGGTCGACAGGCGCCGCATCTGCCACCACGCGATCCCGAGCACGCCGGCGGCGACGGCGATCAGCAGGCCGAGCATCGTGGCGATGGTGCGGAACAGTTCGGCATCCAGCGTCGCCTTCGGCATCAGCACCAGCAGGCGCCAGCCCGATTCGAGCGGCATCGCGATGGCATAGGCGTCTTCGCCGTCGTGCAACACGCCATCGACGCGGTGCCAGCCGGCGTCGGAGTCGCCGGGTTCGACCGTGCCCAGGACTTTCCCGTTCGGCGTTGCGTCGAGCCGGTCCATCGGTGCGAGCGGCAGGCCGCTGCTGGCGTAGGCGACCTGGCCCTGGCGATCGAGCAGCACCGCTTCGTAGCCGTGCATGCGCAGCCAGGCGATGCGCTGGCCGGAATTCTCCACGCGCATCGCGCCTTCGACGATGCCGGCGAAGCGCCCGTTCACGCGCAGGGGTGCGGCGACGCAGGAGAGCGGCGGGGTGTTCGGGGCGGCGCGGTAGACGTCGGAAATCGTCGGCGCATCCTGTCCTTGCGCGGTCGCGAAGCAGGGGCCGGGATCGGACGCCGCGCGCTCGACGGGATCGGCGGCGATGACGCGCCCCTGCGCATCGAGCACGCGCATCGTGGCGAAACCCGGATAGTGCTCGCGCAGGCGGCGCAGGTCGTCGGACCACCGTGCGCGATCGCCGAGCGTGTTTTCGCTGCTGCGGCGCGCGGCCAGCACCGCGGCGACGGCGGCGTGCATGCGCAGGGAGTCGTCGAAGTCGCGCGCGGTGATTTCGGCGGCCGAATGCAGGTTCGCGGTGGCATCGGCGCGTTGCGAGGCGGACTGGCTCCAGGCCAGCAAGGCGCACAGGATCAGCGCGGGAAGGACCACCGCGACGACCAGCAGGCGCGCGAAGTCTCGCCGCAGCGCCCAGTCGGGCCCTGCCGACCGGATTTCGAGGGGAACTGCCGCCGCCATAGCCTCGCAAGCTACCGGGGCCGCGCGGGGTCGGCAACGGGGAAACGCCCGTCGGCGGCGGCACTACGTCGCAGAAATGCGCGACCCCGCAAAAGCGGGGTCGCATGTGAAGACGTGTCCGTGACCCCGTCCGCGGGACGGGGCCGGCGCAGGGGTCAGCCCTTGGCGATGACCTTGACCATTTCCAGGCACTTGTTCGAATAGCCCCACTCGTTGTCGTACCAGCTCACGAGTTTGACGAAGGTCGAATCCAGCGCGATGCCGGCATCGGCGTCGAAGATCGAAGTGCGCGCGTCGCCGCGGAAATCGGTGGCGACGACCTTGTCTTCGGTGTAACCGAGGATGCCCTTGAGCGCGCCTTCCGACTGGGCCTTCATTTCGGCGCAGATCTCGGCGTAGGTGGCCGGCTTTTCGAGTTCGGCGGTCAGGTCGACGACCGAGACGTCGGAGGTCGGCACGCGGAAGGACATGCCGGTCAGCTTCTTGTTGAGCTCCGGGATCACCACGCCCACGGCCTTGGCCGCGCCCGTGCTCGACGGAATGATGTTCTCCAGGATGCCGCGGCCGCCGCGCCAGTCCTTGTTGGACGGGCCGTCGACGGTCTTCTGCGTGGCGGTGGCCGCGTGCACGGTGGTCATCAGGCCGCGCTTGATGCCCCACTTGTCGTGCAGCACCTTGGCCAGCGGGGCCAGGCAGTTGGTCGTGCACGACGCGTTCGAAACGATCGCCTCGCCGTTGTACTTCTGGTGGTTAACGCCGTAGACGAACATCGGCGTGTCGTCCTTCGATGGCGCCGACAGCAACACCTTCTTCGCGCCGGCATCCAGGTGCTTCTGCGCGGTGGCCTTGTCGAGGAACAGGCCGGTGGATTCGATGACGACGTCGGCGCCGACTTCGTTCCACTTCAGGTTGGACGGGTCGCGTTCCTGCGTCAGGCGGATCTTCTTGCCGTTGACGATCAGCGCGCCGCCTTCGATCTTCACGTCGCCCTTGAAGCGGCCGTGCACCGAGTCGTACTGCAGCATGTAGGCCAGGTAGTCCGGCTCCAGCAGGTCGTTGATGGCGACGATCTCGATGTCGTTGCCGAAGTTCTGCACGGCAGCGCGCAACACGTTGCGGCCGATGCGGCCGAAGCCATTGATGCCAACCTTGATCGCCATTTCGACTCCTGGAGCTGGGGAAAGGGTACGGCCGCGGTGGCCCGCGTCCGGGAAAGCCCGGTATTTTAGAGGAACCCTCCCCCACGGCTACCGTGATGCCCCGACTTCCGCACGCCCTCGCCCCCCTTGCCCTGCTGGTGGGCGCCCTGGTCGCGGCCCCGCAGGCCCAGGCTTGGAGCGCTTTGGGCCACAGGATGGTGGGGGAATTGGCGCAGCGGCACGTCCAGCCGGCCACGCAGGCGCAGATCGACGCGCTGCTGGCGGGCGAGACCGACCCCACCCTCGCCGGCGTGGCCACCTGGGCCGACGACCTGCGCAACAGCGACGGCGAACGCTTCCGGGCGACCTCGCGCTGGCACTACATCAACACCAACGACGGCACCTGCAACTTCGACCTGGCGCGCGACTGTCCCGACGGCCAGTGCGTGGTCGGTGCGATCGAGAAGCAACGGGCGATCCTCGCCGACCGCACGCAACCGATCCAGGCGCGCCGCGAAGCCCTGAAGTTCCTCGTGCATTTCGTCGGCGACGTGCACCAGCCGATGCATGCGTCGAACCATCCCGACAAAGGCGGCAACGATTACCAGATCAGCCTGGCGACGAAGCTGGAGCCCGAGGCCTACGCGAAGAAGAATTACGTCGACGGCGTGATGGGCACCAACCTGCATTCGGTCTGGGATTACTACATCCTCGGCGAGGTGGGCGTGGACCGGAAGGGACATCCGGGGCTCGGCCTGAAGGGCTACGCCGATCGGCTCGATGCCATGCCGTGGCCGCCGGAATCGGGCGCGGTGAGCCCGCCGCTGGCGTGGGCCGGCGAGTCCTGCCGCGCCGTCGATGGCCGTTCGCTGTATCCGACGGGCCACAAACTCGATCAGACCTACCTCGACACGATGCGCCCCTTCGCCGAGCAACGCGTGCGCCAGGCCGCATGGCGCCTGGCCAAATTGCTCGACGACACCCTGGGCGCGTCCGCGCCCTGATCTTCGCAGGAGCATTGCCATGCGCCCCGACGTCGCCCCGTTCCACGATCCCGCCACCGGCACGTGGACCTACGTGGTGTCCGACCCGGCGACGCGCGCGGCGGCGATCATCGATCCGGTGCTCGACTTCGACGCGAAGTCCGCGCGCACGGCGCACGCCTCGACGCAGAAGCTGCTTGACCATGTGCAGTCCAACGCACTCGACGTGCAATGGCTCCTGGAAACGCATGCGCACGCCGATCATCTGTCGGATGCGCAATGGCTGCTCGAACGGTTTCCGCGCGCGACGCTCGGCATCGGCAGCGGCATCGTGCAAACGCAGCGCAGCTTCGCGCCGGTGTTCGGATTCGGCGACGAAGTGGCGCAGGATGGCTCGCAGTTCGGCCGCCTGTTCGAAGCCGGCGACCGCTTCGCGATCGGCGAGCTCGAGGCGGAAGTGATCGGCGCGCCCGGCCACACGGCCGATTGCGTCGCCTATCGCATCGGCGATGCGCTGTTCTGCGGCGACACCTTGTTCATGCCCGACGCGGGCACCGCACGCACCGATTTCCCGAATGCGGATGCGGCCACCTTGTATCGCACGATCCGATCCTTCTACGCCCTGCCCGACGACACGCGCGTCTTCGTCTGCCACGACTACGGCCCGAATGGCCGCGCGGTCGCCTGCGAAACCAGCATCGGCGCGCAGAAGCGGGAGAACATCCACCTGCGCGGCGACACGAGCGAAGCGGACTACGTCGCGCTGCGACAGGCGCGCGATGCGACCCTGCCGATGCCGGCGTTGATCCTGCAGTCGCTGCAGGTCAACCTGCGCGCGGGTGTGTTGCCCGACGCATCCGACAACGGCGTGCGTTATTTGCGCATTCCCCTCGACAGGATTTGACGAATGCGTTGCATCGCCCGTGGCGTGCTGTTTCTGTGTTTCGCGATCGCTTGCCTGGCCCCCGCATTCGCCGCCGAGCCGCTGACGGTTTTCGCCGCTGCGAGTCTGAAGGAATCGCTCGATGAAGCAGCGCACGCCTACGAGCAGAAGACGAAGCAGCCCGTGCGCGTCTCCTACGCCGCAAGTTCCGCACTCGCACGCCAGATCGAACAAGGCGCGCCGGCGGACGTGTTCGTTTCGGCCGACGCGGAGTGGATGGATTACCTCGCGCGCGCGAAGGCCATCGATCCGGCGACGCGCCGCAACCTGCTCGGCAACACGCTCGTGCTCGTCGCGCCCACGGACGCGAAAACTGCGCCGATCGCGCTGCAACCCGGCGTCGACCTGGCGAAGGCGTTGGGGGACGGGCGGCTGGCCGTCGCACTCGTCGACAGCGTGCCGGCCGGCAAGTACGCGAAGCAATCGCTCATCGCGCTCGGCGCGTGGGAGGGCGTGAAGGCGCGCACCGCCGAAGCGGAGAATGTGCGAGCGGCCTTGTTGCTGGTCTCGCGCGGCGAAACGCCGCTCGGCATCGTCTACGCCAGCGACGCGCTGGCCGAGCCGAAGGTCAAGGTGGTCGGCACCTTCCCCGACACATCGCACGCGCCCATCGTTTACCCGATCGCGCGCATCGCCGCGAGCCGGCATCCGGATGCGCGCGCGTTCGTGCAGTGGTTGCAGACGAAAGACGCGCGCGCGATTTTCCTGCGCCACGGTTTCCGGTCGCTCTGACACGTGCAAATCACGCCCGCCGAAACCGCCGCGATCGCGCTCAGCCTCAAGGTGGCGGCGACGGCGGTCGCGTGCAGCCTGCCGTTCGGCATCGCGTTGGGATGGCTGCTCGCGCGCAAGCGCTTCCCCGGCAAGTTGGCGCTCGACACCCTCCTGGTGATGCCCTTGGTGTTGCCGCCGGTCGTGACGGGCTTCGTGTTGTTGATGGCCTTCGGCGCGCGCGGCCCCATCGGCATGTTCCTGCGCGACACCTTCGGCATCGTGCTCGCGTTCCGTTGGACCGGCGCCGCACTCGCCTGCGCGATCATGGGGTTTCCGTTGATGGTGCGCGCGATCCGCATCGCGATCGAAACCGTGGATGCGCGCTTGGAGCAAGCGGCATCGACGCTCGGTGCGCCACCGTGGCGTGTGTTCTTCACCGTGACCGTCCCGCTCGCGTGGCCGGGGATCGTCGCCGGCGCGGTGCTGGCCTTCGCGAAAGCCCTGGGCGAATTCGGCGCGACGATCACTTTCGTTTCGAGCATTCCCGGTGAAACGCAAACCCTGTCGTCGGCGATGTACGGACTGATGCAAGTGCCCGGCGGCGAAGCGAGCGTGTGGCGATTGTGCCTGGTGGCCGTCGCGATTTCCTTCGCGGCGGTGTTCTGCTCGGAATGGCTTGTACAACGGCAGCGGCGCGGAGTTTCGGAATGAGCGCGCCGATGTTTTCCATCGACGTCGACCTGGTGCGCGGCGCGTTCAAGCGCAACGTGCGATTCGAAAGTACGCGGCGCGTGATCGCGCTCGTCGGTCGTTCCGGCGCGGGGAAGACGTCGTTGCTCCACGCGATCGCGGGGCTTGTGCGGCCCGCACGCGGCCGCATCGCGATCGGTGGACGATGCCTGTTCGATTCGTCGACGCGCGTGGACGAGCCGGCGCATCACCGTCGCATCGGCTATGTCTTCCAGGATGCGCGCCTGTTTCCGCACCTGGATGTCCGCGAAAACCTGCGCTTCGGCGCGCCGCGCGGACGCGGCGGCGAAATGCGCTTCGTGTTCGACCACATCGTCGAACTGCTGGGCATCGGAGACTTGCTCGGACGCCACATTGACGGCCTCTCCGGCGGCGAGGCGCAACGCGTGGCCATCGGCCGCGCGCTGCTCTCGCAACCCGAATTGCTGCTCCTCGACGAGCCACTGTCGATGCTCGACCCCGAACGCAAAGACGAGTTGTTGCCGTGGCTGCAGCGGCTACGCGACGAAGTCGCGTTGCCGATGGTGTGGGTCAGTCATTCGCAGGAGGACACGGCGCGGTTGGCCGATGCGGTGCATCGGCTCGAGTGAAAAGTCATGGAGTGAACTCCAGGGTGAAGTGAGTGATCTCCGCTTGTTTGACGTTCTGGCCGTCCTGGCTCATGTCGGCATCGAGCCGCCAGACGCCATTCACCGGAACACCGGAAGCATCGATTGTCGTCATTTCGGCAGAGCCGTATAGCGGGCAAAGAATCGTGAAGCGCGTGCCGTCCGGCGCGTTCAACGTGCAGTTCACGCGATAGGTTTGCTTGCCGTTGCGGAAGAAGTTGGACCGCCACACGCCCACCCGCAGGTTCGCCGGGCCATTTCCGGAACGGTTCGAAATGGTGAGGGGGATCTGCGTGACGCCCACCCCGTTGACGTTGAACGTTCCCGTGACGCGATAGCGCGCTTCCTTGTCGGAGAAGATTGTTTCGATGTCACCGACGCCGCCATTGACGTCCCTGGGCGTCACGGAGAACCCGATGTGCTTGCCCTGGTAGGCCGCTGCCACGACATAGGTCTTGGAAGTTGCGCCGGGAATCGCGGTCTTGTTGACCGTGCCCAACACGTCGTCTGCGACGTACCACTGGTAACTGTGCGTTCCCTGGGCGTCGTTCTCGGCGTCGGCATAGGTCCAGATCGCCTCGAGCGTCTGGTCCCTGTCGACCGCACCGGAGATGCTGAGTTGCGTCGCGGTTGGCGCGACGTTGCCGGTCGGCACGGCAGTCGCGGTGACCGTCGTCACTGCCGGGCCTGTATTCGGCGAGCCCGTGGCACTGACTGGCGTGATGCGCACCATCAGGAACTTGCCCTTGTCGGCCACTCGAACGATAAAGGTCGCGCTGGTGGCCGTCGCGATCTGGACCGGGTTGTCGCCGGCCGTGTTGTCCACCTGGAACCACTGGTACAGGTGCGTGCCTTCTGCATCAAGGTCCAGATCCTCATAGCCCTGCGGCACGGCCGTCAGCGTCCGGCCCACGCCGACGGTGCCATTGATCAACGGCGCAGTCATCGTCGGCGCGCGGCCATTGATCGTCACCCGCTGCTCGACCTGCCAGGCCGTGTTCGGGCTGCCCGGACGCGTGGCTTCGTTCGGCGTGCCGGTCAACGTCTTGATCTTCGTCACCCGGAACCACAATGTGCGGTTGCCCTCGTCTCCTGCGCGCAAGCGGTAGGTGCGTGAGGTCTCACCCGGGATATGCACCGGGAAGCCGAAGGTGTCGTTGATGAACCACATGTACTCGCCTGCGCTGCGGTCTTCCAGGTCGCCTTCGGCATCGTTCACGTCGTACTCGCCGGTGACGAACTGACCCGCCTCGAACGTGCCCGTGATGCGCACGTTGGTCACCGTCGGTGCCGTGCCGGGCACTGCAATTGCAGTCACCTTCGACACCGCATTGCCGGTGTTCGGCGTGCCGGTCGCACTGACCGGGGTGATGCGCACCATCAGGAACTTCGCCTGGTCGGTCGCCGCGACAACGTGGGTCGATGTAGTGGCACCACTGATCGCCACCGGGTTGGCACCCGCTGCGTTGTCGACGTGGAACCACGCGTACAGGTGCGTGCCTTGCGCATCGCCGTCGAGGTCGTCGTAACCCTGCGGCACGGCCGTCAGCGTCTGGCCCACGGCAACGGTGCCGTTGATCAGCGGCTCGGTCATCGTCGGCGCGTGGCCTTCGATCACGCCTTGGCGCGAAGCCTGCCACTGGCCGGCCGGGTTGGTCGGACGCAGGCGTTCCTTCGGCACGCCGGTCAGCGTTGCGGCCTTTTCGACGCTGAACCACACGCGGCGGTTGCTGCCGATGTCTTCAGCGCGCAGCGTGAACGTGCGACCGTTCGCGCCAGGCACGAGCACCGGGCCGCCGCCCGTCGGCGACGAGCTCACCATCCACTGGTACTGCATGTTGGCTTCGTCGATCTGATCGCCTTCGGCGTCCACCAGGTTGAACGTGCCCTCGATGACGCCGCCCACGCGCCAGTCGCCACTGACGGTCACGTTGATGATGTTCGGCGCCGTGCCCGGCACGACTGCGGAGACCACGAAGGCTTCCTCGCCCGTTGTCGGCGCCACCGTGCTGACGGGAATGACGCCCAACACGAGATATTTGGTTTGGTCGATGGTGAATGGCGTGTACGTCGCCGAGGTCGCGTTCGCGATCGGCGTGCGCGGCGTGCCGCTGGCGTTGTCCGAGCGATACCACTGATAGAGGTGCGTGCCTTCCGGATCACCTTCGGCGTCGCTGTAGCCAGGGTGGCCGGTGAGTTGCGTGCCCACCGCGACCGTACCGGTGATCGTCGGCGTCGCCCTGGGCGCGGTATTGTTCGCGATTGCCGTGCTCGTGCTGCCCGTGCCGCTCGCAGGATCGGTGATCGCCGAATCCGTCGTCGCGATCGCCTCGACGGAAAGCGTCAAACCGCGGTCGGCTTCGACCACGGTGTAGGTATTGGTGCTGGCGATTTCGGTGCCGGCTCGCAACCATCGGTAACTGGTCGCGGTGATCGTGTCGCCGTCGGGGTCGGTCGTACTCGCGGTCGCGCGCAGCGCGTCGCCGACGATGGGCGCTTCACCCGGCCGTGTCGTGTTCTCGACGGCGACCGTGACCACCGGCGCACGGCCGATCACCGTCTGCGTGATCGCGTCCACCTGCACCAGGCGTGGCGCCACCGATTGCGCGGAGGCGACCGACAGCAAGGCGACGATGAACAAGCCCGCGAGCAGCGAGCGAGACCACTTGAACGAGCGGGATGAAGTCGCCATGCGCACAACCTTTTGTTCGATTGAGTAGAAAACTGCGAAACGCGACGCGGGCCTGACATGCAGGCCCGGTTGCGTGCCGGGCGCGGAGGATCTCCACGCCCGGCGTTGTTGCATCGACGCGCCGGAAACCGACGCGCCGTTTGCGGCCTTACGGCTGGCTTGCGACGACCTTGATCTTCCGCTTCTGATCGCCCTTGACCGGCGTGTACGTCGTACCCGTGGCACCGGAGATATCGGTGTACGTGGCCGAGCCCGAGGCCGTTTCGATCTGCCACTGGTAGGTGATGCCGGCGCCGCAGCTCGAGACGCAGGTCGGGGTCGCGGTGAGCACCGTGCCCACAAGCGGGTTGCCGGTCGGCGTGACCGCAACCGAGAGCAGCGCGTTCGGATCGGCCGGGTTGATTTCGCCGCCGTCGCCGGGGCCGCCACCGCCGCCGTTGCCACCGCTGCCGTCCGCACCGACGTTGGCCGCGATCGTCAGCACGCCCTGGTAGGGATCGGTGACGCCCGGATCGGTGTGCGGGATCAGGGTGTAGGTGATGACCTTGCCGGCGTCGGAGGCCTGCACGGTGTAGGTCGGGCTGCCCGCTGCACCGACATTCGCGCCGTCGACGGTCCACTGGATGGTCGCGTTGGTGGCGGCCGTATCGATCGTGTCGCTGTCGGGGTCGGTCACGGTGAAGTTCGCGGTGAGCAAGTCACCGGCGAGGATCTGGCCACCGGCGCCCGAGCCCGTCGCGGTGATCGTCGCCGTGGCGACGACCGGCGCGCGACCCTTGACCGAATCGGTCTCCGGCGAAGTGACGACGGTCTGCGCGAATGCCAGGCCCGACAACGACAGGCCGAGGAAGGTCGCGAGCAGCGTCCTGCGCAGCGTGTTGTTGGAAGTTTTGTTGCGTTGCATCAGGGGGATCTCCGGTTGGAAGATTGCGGGGCTTGCAAAGAACGCGCTTGCAGAACAAGCGCAGGAATGGATTGGGGTTCCAGGACAAACTCGATGCGGAGCAGCAGATGCGTCTCCCCATGACGCGCATCGAAGTGGCGCGCATTGTTCGTGGCGCGCGCGAAGCACGACAGAAGCAAATGCCTCTTTGACCTTCAGGAAAACTCTGCGAGGGGGAGGAAGCGGCGCGACCCCGATGTACTTGCCCTGATATGCGTCCGCCACGACATATGTCGCAGGAGCACATCCGGTTGCGAGATCAGAGACTCACGACCCATCCCCGATTGCCGGGCGTGGACCCTGCGTCCACGCCCGGCGCCCCACGCGCGCACCTGGTAGGGCAGGTACGCCCGGGGAGTCGGTCAGGGCTTGGTGACGAGCACGCGGATGCGACGCTTCTGATCGCCGCCCTGCACGGTGTACGTCGCGCCGGTGGCGCCGCCGATGTCGACGTAGGTGCGCGAACCCACCGCACTTTCGATCTGCCACTGATAGGTCAGCGTGGTCGGGCACTTGCCGTCGCCGTTGCACGTCACCGATGCGTTGAGCACCGAGCCCACCATCGGCGATCCGGCCAACGGGCCACCGTTGAAGTGCACTTCCACGCCCGTGGGCGCGTTGCCGGTGCCCGGATCGTTCGGATCCAGCGGGTTGTTGCCGTTATCGACTTCGGTCTTGTCGTCGATGCCGTCGGCGTCGGTGTCCGGGTTGTTCGGATCCGTGCCGTGGTGTTCTTCCTGCTCGTTGGACAGGCCGTCGCTATCGGGATCGATGTCGATCACGTCGATGATGAATTGCTTGTGCGCGATGCGACCGCGGTCGACGACGGTGACGGTCACTTCGAAGCGGTTGTCCTTCGCCAGTTCGGCGGAGGTCATCTTCGTCGGATCCAGTCGCAGTTCGTTGCCCACGAGCGTGAACAGCGCCGCATCCGGACCGGTGAGGGTGAAGGAATACGGATCGCGCGCACCGGTCACCTGCAGCGTGTAGCTGTAGATCGCATCGGACATCACGGTGTCGTTGACCACCGCGGGGCCGACGAACGCGAGCGGAATGACCTTCTCGCGGATCTCGGTGACGATCTTGTCTTCGCGTTCGACGAAGTCGGTCGCGCGCTGGCGGATGTCGTTGCGCTGGGCGACGTTCTTCCGCGCCTTCTGCGCACCCAGCGTCTCGTTGAGCTGGTACTTGAAGTTGAAGGACAGGCGCGTATCGCGCGTGCCGGTGCCCATCGCGCTGTCGTGCTCGAGCGCGATGTCGAACAGCGGCACCGGCGAATAGCTGATCTTGCTCGTCAGCACGAAGGGGTTCTTGTACGTCTGGCCGCTGGCGAAGACGTCGACCTGGTCGCCCTTCCAGCGCGTGCCCTTGATCGTGAGATCCAGGCCGGGCGCCTTGAGCGGGCTCCACGTCATGCCCAGGTCGTAACCGCTGGCCGCGCGTTCTTCGAAGTCGGGCCGGTCGTCGATCGTTTTCCACGAATCGGAGGCCGGCGCATAGGTATTGGCGAAGTAGCGCAGCGTCGGCGTCGCGGCCTCGACACCGAGGCCGACGCGATGCGCGCCGTTGTCGAAGTCGTGGTCGTAGAAGACGTTGGCGCCGAACAACCAGGCATCTTCCGGCGCGATCCAGCGATAGACCAGGCCGACGTTCGCGGTGGCGCGTTCGCCCTCGTTGTGCACGCCGAACTGCGTGAGCAGGTAGTGGTGCTTGTCTTCGCCGCCGACGATCGTGCCGATCGTGCGCAGGTCGACGTCGATGCCGCCTTCCGTGCCGAAGGTCAGGCCGCCCTCGATGCGCTGGAGGAAGGAATGCTCCGATTGCTTGAGCGCGCCGATGCCGGAGGCGACCGCGGCGTTCGCCACGTCGGCCTTGAACTGGTCGGTCGCACTGGTGCTGCTGGCGCTGGTGTTGTTGGCCGATGTACTGGCGGCCGATTGCGCCGCGGCGATCAGCTTGCCGGTCAGCGCGTCGGTGGTTTCCTTCGCCTGGTTCGGGCCGGGCGACGCGCCGCCGCCGATGTCGGGCAGGTTGGCCTGCGCCTTCTTCGTCTGCGTGCGTGTCTTGGCCTCGACCGTGGCCGCATCATTGGCGGCCTGCGCACTCTGCTTCTTGTCCTCGGTGGCGAGCGCCACCGGACTGCCGAACGAGAACATGAGTGTCATGGCGATCGATTTCGCCAGGCGGTTGGAGCGGTGTTGCTTGAGCAATTGCGCAGCCATCGGATGCGCCCCCTACGACGGTCATCAAAGTGGCGCGCATTGTTCTGGTCTGGCGCCGCGCTCGACAGGGGAAGATGTCGGTTCGAACTGCGGGAAAGGTCTGCGTGGGGTTTGGGGTGCGAAAAAAAACCCCCCGAAATTCGGGGGGCCGTGAAGTGGATATCAACCGAATCTCATGGAGTGAAATCCAGGGTGATGCTCGTGATGTACGCATGCGCCTTTACCGTATAAGACATATCATCTCTCGACCATGTCGCTTCGAGCGTCCAGGTTCCATTCGCAGGCACTGCAGAAGCATTGATTGTCGTGATATCGGTAGAGCCGTAAATCGGGCAAGTGATGGGGAAGCGCGTACCGTTCGGCGCGATCAATGTGCAAATCGGCCGGTAGTATTGCCAAAACACATTCATGTAGTACGGCGAGCGCGATACGCCTACTTTCAGATTGGCGGTCGCATTTCCGGTACGGTTTGAAATGCTGATCGGAATATAGGTTGGCGTCGCGTCCCTACCGCCATTGACGGCCCAACTGCCGGACACGCGATAATTGATCTGATTGCTGGAGAAGAACGTCTCGGTGGTACCCACGCCGCCCCTGGAATCTCGCGGAGTCACCGAGAAACCGAGGTGTTTGCCCTCATACGCCGCCGGCACGACATACGTCTTCGCGGTTGCACTGGGGATCGTGACCTTGTTGCTCGACCCGGTTGCGTTGTCTGCGACAAACCACTGGTAGGTATGCGTGCCATGACTGTCGTTGTCGGCATCCGTATAAGTCCAGATGGCCTCGACGGTCTGATCCTTGGCGAGTTCGCCGGAGATGCTGAGTTGTGTCGCGGTGGGCGCTGCGTTCGCCGGCGCGATGGCACCGCTGCGGCTGGTCTGCCACATGCCCGCCGGGCTTGTCGGACGCAAACGCTCCTTCGGGACGCCGGTCAGCGTTGCCGCCTTTTCGACACTGAACCAGACCGTGCGATTGGCGCCGACGTCTTCGGCGCGCAGCGTGAGCGAGCGGCTGTTGGCGCCTGGCACGACAGTCGGCGCACCCGTCGTTGCGTTGCTGACCAACCACTGGTACTGCATGTTGGCTTCGTCGATCTGATCGTTTTCGGCATCGACCAGGTTGAAGGTCGCATTGATGACGCCGCCCTCCTTCCACTCGCCGCTGATCGCCACGTTTTCGATGTTCGGTGCCGTGCCCGGCACCGCGATTGCAGTGACCTTTGTGACCGCGTTGCCCGTGTTTGGCGTGCCCGTCGCACTGACCGGCGTCACGCGCACCATCAGGAACTTCGCCTGGTCGGCTGTTGCAACGCTATACGTCGCGCTCGTGGCGGTCGTGATTGCGACCGGATTGTCGCCCGCAGCATTGTCGACCTGGAACCATGCGTACAAGTGCGTGCCTTGCGCGTCGCCATCGAGGTCGTTGAAGCCCTGCGGCACGGCGGTCAAGGTCTGGCCCACGGCGACGGCGCCGTTGATCAGCGGCTGCGTCATCGTCGGCGCGCGGCCTTCGATCACACCCTGGCGCGCAGCCTGCCATTGGCCTTCCGGACTGGTCGGACGCAGGCGTTCCTTCGGCACGCCGGTCAGCGTGGCGGCCTTCTCGACAGTGAACCACACGCGGCGGTTGCTGCCGAC